>JADGFI010000047.1 GCA_016743945.1 Desulfobacteraceae bacterium | reverse complement strand
GATTGCAAGCAATCCCGTTCTCGTTCGACTTGCATGTGTTAAGCACGCCGCCAGCGTTCATTCTGAGCCAGGATCAAACTCTCCAGTTATAATCCTTTGTTAAAACTTTTAGGTCCTTAAGACCCGCTCATTTTCTTTTCTCACTGACCAATTTTCAAAGATCAAACTATTTTTGTTTCGCTTCGGAAGGGCTGTTTAAACTCTGTCCTCCTGAAGACCGGCGAATAATGCAGGAATTTGTAACAGATGTCAAACCTTATTTTTTATTTTTTCGTATCTGCCTGATTTTTAAATAGATTCATTTTTGTTTCTGTCAGGCAGATTAAGAATCTTTGGAATCCAGGGGCAGTCACAACAGAAAGGATCATTGATTTGTCACACATCTGTTTTTCCCAAGCGTCAAATGGGTGACCCGCATAAAATCAAACCCCATGGCAAAAAAAAATGAACTTGCGATACATCCTCTTTTCTTTTATGTATCTTTCCCATGGAAATCTTTTTTGATTTATATTCTGATGTATTGCAACAAATTTCGATTTTGCTTCATCCTTATAAAAGGGCAGCGGTAATACCAGATTTCCTTGCCCCTTATATTAAGGTACTATTTACCCCGGGGCCCTGGCAACTCACAGCCGGGTTTTTAGCGGCTTCCTTTTTAATGATTACCCGGTTGAATGCAGTGGAAAAAAACGGGTTTGAAGGCACCATTGTGGGAACCCTTGTCATGCCCTATTTCAGCGGGTTTCCCAATCTTTGTTTTGCCTATCTCATGGCAACCGCCGGAAACGAGTCCGCCAATGGTCACACTGTCCTTGAAAACTGCCTGGTGAACAATGTCACCAACCTCACCCTGGTGTTGGCCCTTCCCGCTTTCTTCTGGGGGATGAATCTTTTTCCAAAAGATCAGGTAAAGACCCATGAAACCCAAATAAATTATCTCTCTTTGCTCCTGAGCCTTCTGGCTTTGATCTTTTTTACGGCTGCCCTGTGGCTTTTGGGAAGGGACGGGGTCCTAGGATCCAATGACGGGTGGATGCTGGTGGGACTTTTCCTTTTCTGGCAGGCATTCCACATCTTTGAAGTGATGAAAACCAATGCCCGCAAGGACAGAAAAATAAACCGTCGAATCCTGATGGATCTTGTGATCATCGGTTTTTGTGCCTGGGCCATTTTTGCAAGTATCAACGGGTTGGTGGAATGGATCAATCTCCAGGGAAAAGGACTCTTTGCAAAGGAAAACCTGGGGATTTTAAGCGGGCTTCTCATGGTCCTTCCCAATGGATTCCTGGCCATTTATTATACCATGGTAAACCGGGCGGACATCGCCTATTCCTCCCAGCTAGGAGATTGCCATATCTGTATCCCTTTGTGCATTGGTATTTTTGCCCTGTTCTCCCCCATCCACATCCCCCCCTCCTTTGAAACAGCTGTCTATTGCATCATGGGGGCCGGGGTCGGCCTGTTTTTATTTACCGCCTTTTTTGGCAAACTGCCCCGATGGGCCGGTGCTATTCTCATGGGGCTTTATGGATTTTTCATTTATAAGGGGTTTATTCTTTGATACCCAGTATCCCCAAAAAAGATTTCATGAAAAAGGTTTTTATTGATGCCTCCTCTGCCATTCTTTTGTACAAGTCCGATCTTTTTGCCCCTCTTTTAAATGTCTGGCAAATAATAATATCCCCTGAAGTTTTCAGGGAAATCACAAAAACCGGATATCCCGGGGCAGATTATTTTTTAACCCTTGGAAAAAAAAACCATGACAGCTCTGCCCAAATTATATTCCAGGAACCGGGCCCGGCTGACCACCCCCTGTTTTTACTTAAAAATTTTATGGCCATGGACAAGGGGGAGAAAGAAACCATTCAGATATTTTGTAATCTCAATGGTTTTACGGTGGCGGGGGGGGGCGCGCCAGACCCAGAATTGACAGACCCCGGTCAAAACGGCACTCTCCCTAAAGTTAAAAACACCTGCGCCTTTGTCCTGGTGGATGACGGCAAAGCAGCAAGGTTTTGCCATGACCAGCAAATTCCTTTTATAAATGCGCTTCTGGTCCCCAAAATTTTCTGGTATTCTGGATTCATGGATCAAAAAAAATATTTAAAAAAAACAGCCCGATTATGTGAGCTTGGCCGTTACTCCAAACGAATCATGGAGATGGCCGGACAATTTTCCAGAAAAGAGTTAACCTATTTTATTTAAAGGAAGTTCCCATGAGCGCTGACCCTCTAAAAGATCCGGTTTTGTGGAAACAAAAAGCCAGATCCTTTGTAACCCGTTCCCACCACCATTTATGGGGCAAAAACAATGAAGATCCCCAGGTTTTCTTGTTTCAACAGGACCTGACCAACCAATTTGTCAAACAGATGCACCTGGGCTGGAACAAGCATGGCCAGGAAAGAACCCTGGAAAAATGGGGCCTTGATAATCACACGAAAATGCAACCCACGGATAATGACCGACAAAAAGGTTTATTTATCCTCCCCCCCGGCATTGTGTTTCCCTATATTGTAGAAAAAGAATTAATGGCGCTATGGATCCACCCATTGGACCCTTCTGGTTCTGCTTTTATTGTTCCGGGAAGCGCCATGCCCATACGCCTCGGCAACCAAAAGAACCCCATAAAAGTCGTGGATGGGTTATTTAACGGCCTTCGCCTGTTTCAAAAAAACCAAGAGTCCCTCTGCGTGGAAATCCATGCCTGACAATAAATCAGGGCTATTGGATGGGAAAAAGCAGAACTTTTTTTTTCTTTTTTATGTTGACCACCCCCCCCACACTTTTCGTAAAAGTAATTAAACACGAGATGAAGAAAATGACTACTTTTGACAAACTACGAAAATTTTTGTATTACTCTGTTCTTACCACCACATAAGGATGATAAATGAATAAACGGCTGGGCATGGTTCTTTTTCTCGGGATTTTAACACTGGGTATCTCCTTTTCTTTGGGTGTTATCTCGGCAAAAAAACAGGGACAAAATATTGCTAAATACCACCCAGACATTTTTTAATCTGGTGGTGGTGTGACCCAAAAATGGAATGCGTCCCACTGGGGGGGATGCAAAGGTCACAGGCGACACCTTGCCCATTCGGCCTGAAAATCGGCCACCCCCCCTGGAAGAAAAAGGGCCGGGACCGGATGGAAGTTTTTGGACGCTTTAAGCGGTGACGCCTAGATCAATATGATCGGATAATTTTGTATACCTTAAGGAGACATGAATGAAATTTAGACGGTTTTTAATATTTTGGATGGCGTGTATGGCAATACTGCCCGCCCAGGCCCTTGCCCAAAAACCCATAACCGTTTATGTCAGCATCCTGCCCCAGCAATATTTTGTTGAAAGAATTGCCGGAAAATTTGCCAAAGTTATGGTCCTGGTAAAGCCCGGAAAAAACCCTTCCACTTATTCTCCTTCACCGGATCAGATCAAAAAGCTGACAACATCTGATATTTTTTTTCGAATAGGGGTCCCCTTTGAAAATGGATTTTTGCATAAAATTAAGGCAATTTCAGGTGCCATTCAAATTATTGACACAAGAAAAGGCATTGTGCTTCGTGAAATGAAATCCCATGACCATAACCATGATCAGACAGATCATCTTGACACCGTGGGTGGACAAAAAACGGACAACCAAGACCCCATTGGCAAAGATCCCCACATCTGGATGAGCCCGTTGCTGGTAAAAACACAGGCCGCCACCATGGCTGCGGCATTGATCGCATTTGATCCGGAAAACAGCACCGCCTATGAACAAAACCTGGAGGCCTTTATCAGGGATCTGGATGACCTTCACAAACGGCTTGCAACCACCCTTAAACCATTTCGGGGAGAAACTATTTTTGTATTCCACCCGGTTTTCGGATATTTTACAGACACCTATGGGTTGAACCAGATGGCCATTGAAACCATGGGAAAGGCCCCCAGGGGAAAACAGCTTTCCGTTCTTATTAAAAAGGCTAAATCAACCAAAACCCGGGTGCTGTTTGTCCAGCCCCAGTTTAACCAGCACGCCGCCCAAAAAATTTCCATTGCCATCAAAGGCAGTGTTGTTTCCATTGACCCTCTGGCCTTTGATTATCTGTCCAACATGGAAACCATTGCCCAGACCATCGGCTCTAATGTACTCCGCTAGAAAAAGGCCTTCCAAAACAAGGAAAATTTATGACCATTGCCCCTGCCATTATTTTTGAAAATATCTCGTTTTCCTACCATAAACGACCGATACTTGAAGACGTGAATCTCCAGGTAACCAATGGAGAGTTTGCCAGCATTGTCGGACCCAACGGGGGAGGGAAGACCACCCTTCTCAAGCTGATGCTGGGACTCATCAAACCGACCACAGGAAAAATCCGTATATTTGGAGCCCCACCGGAACAGGCCAGGGAAAAAGTTGGGTACATGCCCCAGTACGCCAACCTTGACATGAATTTTCCGGCAACTGTTATGGATGTGGTACTCATGGGAAGGCTTGGTAAAAAAAAGCTCTGGTTTTCCAAACAGGACAAAGAAAAAGCTTGCATTGCCATTGATGAGGTGGACATGGCTCCCCACATCCACACAGGATTCAGCGAATTATCCGGGGGCCAGAAGCAGCGGGTTTTGATTGCAAGAGCCTTGTGCAGCAATCCTTCCATCCTGCTGTTGGATGAACCCACTGCCAATGTGGACCAGGAAACAGAAAAAAATCTGTTTTCCATTCTCCAGAAACTGAACACAAATATGACCATCCTTCTGGTTTCCCATGATCTGGGTTTTGTCTCAAAATATGTTAAAAGTGTTATCTGTGTAAACCGCCAGGTGGTTATCCACCCCACCACATTGATAGATGGCGCCCTGATCAAGGATATCTACCACGGGGATCTGAAAATGGTCCGCCACGACCACCGCTGCAGCGAAGGAGGGCATTGCCATGATTGAGTTTTTCAATGCCCTGGCCGACCCGGACAACCAATTTTTACAATTATCCATGATCATGGGGGGGCTTGCCTCCATCGCCTTTGGCATCATCGGCACCTTTGTCACCACCAAACGCATCGGCTACCTGGCCGGGGCCATCTCCCATTCTGTCTTCGGCGGCATCGGCCTTGCACTGTACCTCCAGGTGAGAATGGGGTTTGCCTGGGCAGACCCCCTCTTGGGGGCTATTTTTGCCGCGGTGCTGTCGGCGCTGATTGTAGGATTTGTCAGTATCTATGCCAAGGAGAGGGAAGACACCATCATCGGAACCATTTGGGCTGTGGGTATGGCCGCAGGAATCCTCTTTATTGACCGAACCCCGGGATATTTCAACCTGACCTCCTATCTGTTTGGGGATATTCTGCTGATTTCCTCCCGGGATCTCATCTTTGTCATTTGTTTGGATCTTTTGGTGGTCGGGATTTGTATTCTTTTTTTCAACCGGTTTTTCGGAGTATGTTTTGACAATGAATTCACCAATCTTCGGGGAATAAACACCAGTTTTTTTTATATGTTTCTCCTGGTGCTGACCGCGTTGACCGTGGTTCTTCTGGTCCGGATTGTGGGCATTGTTCTGGTCATTGCCCTGCTCACCATTCCTCCAGCCATCGCCTCCTTTTATGCCCGACGACTCTGGCAAATGATGGTCTATTCCGTCATTTTCTGCGCCCTTTTCACCTGGACAGGTCTCGCCCTGAGTTATTCCTTCAGTCTATCTTCGGGCCCCACCATCATTGTATTCAGCGGTGCAGTTTACCTGGTGCTGCTGGTGGCCCACAACCAGTTTAAATAATGCACAGACAAGAGAATTAAGGGGCGTTTCAAAATTTGACTTGATAGTTTCAAACAAATGTTTTATTCATTTGTTTGAAACTATTTTTGTATGAAAGGAGCCCCATGCCCACAAAAAAAAGAATCATGAATGCGGCCGGTGAAATTTTCGGCCAGGATGGATTTAAAGCCGCCACCATCCGGAAAATAGCCACAGCCGCCCAGGCCAATGTGGCGGCCATCAACTATCATTTCAGGGACAAACAAGGGCTCTACCTTGCCGTGCTTGAGGATACCTTTTCAAAAGGGTTTCAACGCTTTCCCGCCGATGGGGAAACAGATAATGACAAGGGCCCGGAACAACGATTACGAACATTTATCCATAAAATGTTCTATCGATTCTTAAGCAATGAGGGATGGGGCGGCATCAGCGGCAGGGGAAAACTCATCGCCCGGGAGTTTTTTGAGCCCACGCCGGCATTTGAAAATATTGTGGAGACCTATATCACCCCCCATAAACAGATGCTGGTATCCATTATCGCAGAGTTGTCCCCGGACAAAGCGGACAAGGACAAACAGCTTGCCTGTGCCATCAGCATTATCGGCCAATGTGTCTACTATGCCTTTGCAAGCCCCATCATTAAGCGGATCGCACCTGCATTTATGCCCACCCAGCAAAACCTTGACCGTTTGGCAGACCATGTGTTCCTGTTTTCCCTGGGCGGCATTCAACAGATAAACAACACCGATATTACGACAATAGACATTCTGGAGACACCATGAAAAAGACATGGCCCTTGATCCTTTTTGGATTGATCATTGCCGCTGTCATATCCTGGCGCTGGTTCGTCACACCAAAAATCGATACCAATACCCTCAGGGTGTCTGGAAATATAGAGGTGACCGATGCCCGATTGGGCTTCAAAATTGCCGGAAGGCTTGAAACCTGCTTTGTGGCGGAAGGCGATACCATCCGCAAAGGGGGGTTGCTGGCAGAAATGGAAAATGAGGACCAGAAAATTGGTCTGCGCCTTGCCCAGGCAAATCTTACCAGGGCAAGATCTGTCTTTTCCGAACTTTTGGCAGGCAGCCGTCCCGAAGAGATCCTATTGGCAGATGCAAAAGTTTCTGCGGCCCGGCAGATGGTTCTGGAACTGACCCGGGGAAGCCGGAACCAGGAGATTGAAACCGCCAGATCAAATCTGGAGACAGCCCTGGCCGAAGCAAAATCAGCCCGGTCTCAGCTGATACAGGCAAAGGAAGACCATGAACGGTTTTCTACCCTTTTCAAGGGGAAGAATGCAACCCAGCGGGATTTTGAACTATACCGGACCCAATATGAGGTCGCCCAAAACAAGCTGACCCAGGCCACCTCACGGGTTAATACGGCCCGCCAGGCCCTCTCCCTTCGCAGGGAAGGCCCCAGATCCGAACAGATTGAACGGGCGAAAGCCAGCCTGGCCCAAGTCGAAGCTGAATATGCCCTGGTCAAGATAGGTCCGAGAAAAGAAAAAATCGACCAGGCCAAAGCCCTGGTCGATCAGGCAGACCAAACCGTAAACCAGGCCAAACAACAATTGTCCTATACAAAACTGTTCGCCCCCATGGCAGGGGTGATCCTGACCCGGTCTGCAGAACCCGGAGAATATCTGAACCCTTCCACCCCGGTGGTGACCCTGGGGGCTCTTGACCACCCCTGGCTGAGAGCCTTTATCAATGAAAAGGACCTGGGCCGGATACGCCTCAAAAACAAGGTAGCGGTCACCATTGATTCTTTTCCGGGCAAACATTATTCGGGCGTTTTGTCCTTTATCAGCAGCCAGGCAGAGTTTACCCCCAAAGCGGTCCAGACCTTTGAAGAACGGGTAAAACTAATGTTCAGAATAAAAATAGACCTGGCCAACCCTGATGGGGAACTCAAACCCGGGATGCCGGCAGACGCCCTTATTTCATTGTCTGTCAATTAAAATGGTCCCCCATATAATTGAAACTAAAAAAAAACTGGCCATTGATGTCCAGATTGAGGCCCGGGACCTGACCAAACGCTTCGGCAATCTTGTGGCCGTGGACCAGGTCAGCTTTCAGGTCAAACAAGGAGAAATCTTCGGCATTGTGGGGCCCGACGGCGCCGGCAAGACCACCACCCTTCGCATGCTGGCCAGCATCATGGACCCTAGTTGTGGAACCGCTTTTCTGGCAGGCTTTGACACAAAGACCCAAGCCTCCCATGTAAAAAAACACCTGGCCTATATGAGCCAGCGATTCGGCCTTTATCCGGATCTGACCGTGGGGGAAAATATCTCCTTTTATGCCGATCTGTACGGGGTCCCCAAGGCTGGGCGCAAAACCCGCATTGACGAACTTCTGGGATTCAGCCAGATGCAGCCCTTCCAACAAAGAAGAGCCCAGGATCTGTCCGGGGGAATGAAACAAAAACTCCAACTGATCTGCGCCCTGATCCATACCCCGACGGTACTGCTGCTGGATGAACCCACCAACGGGGTAGATCCTGTGAGCAGAAGGGATTTTTGGCGAATTTTATACAAAATTGTCAAACAAGGGGTCACGATACTTGTGACAACGGCCTACCTGGATGAAGCCGAACGCTGCGACAGAATCGGGCTTTTAGACCAGGGAACCCTGCTGGCCACGGGAACTCCCGGTCAAATAAAAAGCTTAATGAAGGGTGCTGTGCTCACCATCAAAAGCCCGGACGCCAGAAAAATCAACAAACTGCTGGCAGGCCAATTACCCGGCCTGGATGTCAATGTATTCGGAGATACCGTGCACATTGTCAGTCAGCAAATCCAAGAAACCCAGAAAAAAGCCCAAAGCCTGATTCAAGCTGCCGAACTTAGACTTGATGAGATCAAACAGGCCCTGCCCACCCTGGAGGATGTCTTTGTCAGCATGATGTCCACAAAAACCCCCGTTGACCCGCTTTCCCAGCCCCTTCACTGTGCCCCTGCCGGTCAAACTCCTGGTCAAGCGGCCCCCGAAAAAAAGGATCGAACACCCGACCGGATATCCGGTGGCACGGCGGTCCGGGCGGAAAACCTCACCCGGGTTTTTGGCAGTTTTACTGCCGTTGATGACCTAAGCTTTGAGGTTCCAAGGGGGGAAATTTTTGGATTTATAGGACCCAATGGTGCCGGAAAAAGCACCACCATCCGCATGCTCTGCGGACTGCTCACCCCAAGTTTCGGCCGGGGAAGTGTTGCCAACCATGACATTTATACCCAGACAGAAGAAATAAAACAAGAAATTGGATATATGAGCCAAAAATTTTCCCTGTACGAAGATCTAACGGTTCAGGAAAACATCCAATTTTATGGCGGCATCTACGGTCTCAGGGGCCGGGCCATGAACGACAGAAGGGCATGGGCCATGGAAATGGCCGGTCTCGTGGGCCACGGGAAAACCCTGACAAAAAATTTAAGCGTAGGGTGGAAACAAAGGCTGGCCCTTGCCTGTGCCATCCTCCATGAACCGCCCATCCTTTTTTTAGATGAACCCACCTCGGGGGTTGACCCCATCAGCCGGCGCCAATTCTGGGATCTTATTTACACCATGGCAGACCAAGGTACCACAGTCTTTATGTCCACCCACTATATGGAAGAGGCCGAATACTGCGATCGCATCGCCTTGATTTACAAGGGCCGGATGATTGCCATGGGAACCCCCATGGAGCTGAAGACACAAAAGATGCATGAACAGATTCTGGACTTACGGTGTGATGCCCCCCAGGCCTTGGTGGAAAAACTTACCGATCTTAAAGGGGTCAGGGATGTGGCACTGTTCGGTGCCGGTCTCCATGTGGTCACCCGGGATGCGGTTCTGGCCCAAAGGTCAATCTGCCAAAAACTTTTGGACCTGAAGATAACAGACTATAAAATTGAAAAAATTCTGCCGGGCATGGAAGATGTCTTTATTTCCCTGATCGAAGAAGATGACCGCAACCAAGGGGCGGTGCCGGAAAAATATCAGGAGACCCGCTGATGAAACTTCAACGCCTTTTGGCCGTTGCGAAAAAAGAGTTCATCCATGTGGTAAGGGACTGGCGCAGCCTGTTTCTCTCGCTTGCCATCCCCGTAATACTGATAATGCTCTTCGGGTATGCCCTGACCCTGGACCTGCGCAAAGTACCCACCGTGGTCTGGGACCAGTCCCAAAGCTCACAGAGTCGGGATCTTCTCGCCCTGTATTCAGGGTCCCCCTATTTTTCCATCCTAGGTTTTCATGACAATTATAAGGCCTTGCAGCTGGCCCTGGACAGGGGAACTGCCATGGTCGCCATTGTGATCCCTTCTGATTTTGCCAAAAAAATTATTGCCCAAAAACCTGGGGTTATCCAGATAATCGGGGACGGCAGCGATGCCAACACCTCGCGCCTTGCCATGGGGTATGCCAGCACAGTGGCCATGATCTATTCATCGGATATCACGGCAAAACGAATGCAGCTCGCCGGCAGGGCCAATTTATTGCCCCCGGTGGAAATGGTTGCTAGGTCCTGGTACAACCCGGATCTGCGAAGCCAGAATGTGATCATCCCCGGGATCATCGCCATTGTCATGGTGGTGATTGCCGCCATGCTCACCTCTGTCACCATTGCCAGAGAATGGGAAACCGGCACCATGGAACAGCTCATTTCCACCCCTTTGAAAGGGCCTGAGCTGATCATCGGCAAGGTGATCCCCTATTTTGTCATCGGCATGCTTGATGTGGCCATTGCCGTTGCCATGGGCAAATGGCTGTTTAATGTGCCCATTGTGGGCGCTGCAGGCCTGCTGTTTGCCATGGCCGCTATTTTTCTCACCGGCGCCCTTTTCTGGGGAATGAGTTTAAGCATTATCTTAAAATCCCAGGTGCTGGCCAACCAGATTGCCATTGTGTCCGGCTATCTGCCCACCCTTATCCTGAGCGGATTTGTATTTGCCATTGAAAATATGCCCGGCCCCATCCAGTGCATCACCTATATTGTGCCGGCCCGATATTTTATTGCCATCCTGCGGGGGATTTATCTAAAAGGCATCGGCCTTGAGATTCTCTGGCTGGATGCCCTGCTGCTTTCCGTCTATGCCCTTTTCATGATCGTTTTGGCCCATCGTAAATTTAAATTCAAACTGGAATAAAAATGATCCACCGCCTAAAACAAATGCTTGTCAAAGAATTTTTGCAAATGCTCCGGGATCCGCGCATGCGGGCGGTGATCTTTGGGATGCCCGTGATCCAGATGGTGGTGATGGCCTTTGCCCTGACCACGGATGTGACCGACATTCGAACCGCCGTGCTGGACATGGACAAAACGGTCTCTTCCCGGGAATTGATCAAAGAGTTTACTGCCGGCGGCTATTTTCAGATTGTTCACAAAATCCTGTCCCAGCGGGAAATTGTCGATCTGCTGGACCAGGCCATCGTCAGAGCAGTGATTTACATCCCCTCAAATTTTGAACGAACCATTGACCAAGGGGCAACGGCCAAGGTCCAGGTATTGACAGACGGCACAGATGCCAACACCACGGCCATTGTCCAGGGATATGCCAACAGTATCATCCAGGCCTATGCCAGCCGAAAACTTGAACGACGGATGGAAAAGCTAGGGATCCCCCCCATGCCGCCACTGGTTGCCCCCGTAACCCGGGCCTGGTACAATGCAAACCAGGAGAGTCGCTACTATTTTGTTCCCTCGCTTATTGCCGTGATGCTCTTTATTTTCAGCCTGCTTCTGACCAGCATCGGCATTGTCAAAGAAAAAGAGATCGGCACCATTGAGCAGGTCATGGTGACCCCCATCCGCAAAATAGAATTTATCCTGGGCAAAACCCTTCCCTATATGGTCACAAGCTTCATTTCCATGACCATCATGCTGGTGGTGGCCTTCATGGTCTTTGGCATCCAGGTCAAGGGAAGCCTTATGCTGCTCTACGGGCTTTCAGGCCTCTATCTGTTCGGAAACATGGGGATTGCGCTTTTGATCAGTGCCTCTTCATCCACCCAGCAGCAGGCCATGCTCACCAGCTTTTTAATTTTAATGCCCTGTGTCATGCTGTCCGGATTCATGTTTCCCATCAAAAACATGCCCGACCTGGTCCAGTATGCCACCTGTCTGAATCCCATGCGCTGGTATCTGGAAATTCTTCGGGGAATCGTGATGAAAGGGGTGGGCATAAATGTCCTCTGGCCGGCCATCGCCGGTCAGGCAGCCCTTGCCGCCGCCTTCATTTCCCTTGCCTGGGCCCGGTTCAGCAAAACCCTGTCCTAAACCGTTTATGCTTACCTGACAATGGAAAGTCCCAGTCTGATACTTTCATCTTTTTCCTTATAATGAAAAAGGGTTTCTGCATATCCATTAAAATACTGCAGGTGCAGATAGAACCCAACCTCTTTTTTAAATACCTTTAGCGGATAACTTAAGTCCACCTGGAAACTAGGACCCTTGTCAGCCCAATGGGTGTTGGTGTCCAGAATAAAACCGTCCAGATTTCCTGCACTCAGCTGAAATTTAAAATATCCCCTGTATTGGTCCAGATCCGCGTTGGTGCTATCGATATTATTGATATATGTCCAGACTCTTGGGGCTATCTTTAAAAAATAATTATTCCCCAGGGAAAAGGCCATGATGGGTTCAATATAAAGAAAATTGGTGCTTCTGGAATCGACGCCTTCTTTTCCGTTGGATTCATGCCGATACCCGGTTTGAATACCAAATGCTTTTATAAATGGTATTCCCAGATCAATTTTGGGAATAAAGTAAAATAACTCAGGCTTATAACTGGTATCTTCAAAAGCGGCTGAATCAGAGCTAAGATCCCAGAAAGAGGTCTGGGTGTAAGCGAGATGAATACCGTCCAAAAAAGATTTCCATCCACCATTTTTTTTTGCATTGAAAATCTTATACTTGAAACTGATCTGGAATTTGCTTTTTTCAGGTCCCGGATCAACACCCACTAAAAAATACATGGGTTCATAGGGAGACAAATATTTCGCAAGGGGATGAATAATCGCTTCTTTTTCATTCAATGCAAGCTGCTCTGTTCTGTCCTTCATGGGTATCTCTCGGGCGACAAACCATACCGGACCCGCAGCAAATTCAGGAAGAGAAATACTGATATTACCGTCCATGGACTGGGGCAGTAGAAACTTATATTCACGTTTTTCATATCCGTTCCCCGGAATCGTAACCAGGGCATCCGGGTCGGCATCCAAAGGCGTGGCCTCTACAACAATCTTCTTGTTATCTTTTTTTATGGTTACCATGACCCGGTTGTAGGCGTCGGTGGTCATAGCTTTTTTCTCCGGATTGTGGAAAAACAGGATAAACCGGGTCATCTGGCCGGCCATGACATTTCCCTGGGGAGGGACGATGAACACCCCGGCTTCCTGTGCCAAAACCGGGTATGACAGGATACAAAGCATGAATCCTAAAATCGTTACCCCTAGCCAGACCCTTGGGACTTGCTTTAAACGAGACAAATTGTGTGGTGTTTTCTTCATTGCACGCCTCCTTTATAAAGGTTCCCATATTGAATAAGAAAAGCGCCTTTACAGGCACTTTTTTATCATTCCGCCCTGAGGCAGGATAAAAAAGTTAAACATTCTTTTTGGCAGATCCAACCGTCCCTAACGGTTTTACCTTTGTTTTTCGATAAACCGATCATCTGATTTTTGTGTGGCCGCTTGCTTCTGGGCCTTTTCCAGCCAGCCAGTGGCGGTGACCGTTCGTACATCAAACTTGGGAACATAGGGTTTTATATCAATGAGCGGGGTGTTGTTGAGAACATCGATGCCTCGAACAAAGACCAAATTTTTGTCCCTTCCGGTGAGTTCCACAATGGACAGGCCGATGGAATTGGGCCTTCTGGGTGCCCGGGTGGAGAAAAGGCCCCTTTTTTGGGTATCCAAAAAAGGAGTTACCATCAGGTCATACCCAGTTGATTGATGAAATTGATACAATAATATAATATGGGAAAACCCTTCCAAATCCCTCAACCCCTGTTCATATTCAGGATGGATCACAAGGGTCCCCTCTATCTCAAGGGCACCTGACGGCTGGATGGGCATACCTTTTAAATCATTAAAGGGGGTATTGATCACCCCGATGGGAGATATCTGCATCTTTAATTTTTTCCTTATACAAGGTGGTTTGATTTCTGCCGTTCTCCTTTGATGTATACAGGGCAGTGTCTGCCCTGCCGATATGTTCCGTCAAGGTCTCAAAAGCCGACGCCATACCTCCCCCGTTGCTCTCTCCAGAGTTTAATTGGGCCACACCAAAGGACATGGTAATGTTGATAAATTGGTTCTCAATAATTTTTCCAGACCTGTTCACCTGGGCAAACCGGGTGGCGGCAATTTTTTTTCGGATCCGTTCCACAATCTGAACTGTATGATCGCCCTCTATTTCATCCAGGATTAATAAAAACTCTTCCCCGCCGTATCGGCCGGCCGTATCAAAATATTCCCGCATGGACAGGGTGAGAATCTTTCCCACCTCCTTTAAAACCAGATCCCCCTGGATATGGCCGTAGGTATCATTGATTTTTTTAAAAAAATCAATGTCCCCCATGACAATACTGGCGGACAACACAGGTTTCCGTTCAAGCCGTTTTAATACCCGGCCCAGCTCTTCTTTTATTTTTCGGGAATTGTAAAGGCCTGTGAGAGCGTCATATTCTGCCTGATGTTTAAATTGGGTCTTTAAAAGAAGGGTGCTCAAAAAATTGCACATAATTTCCACTGTACTGACCTCAAAATCCTTAACTGAAGATTCTTTGCCGAAAAAATCCCCACCAAACAAATAGGCCCCGCCACACTCCTTGGGAAAAAACACATACCCAATCACATCACACCCCATTCCCGGGACATTGAGACAAGAAACATTCTTATTTAAAAAAGCATTGACCTCGTTGACATAGCGCTTGTCCCGGGCATCTAAAAACAGCCTTAATTTCCTATTTTCCCTTAAATCCATCCGCAAATCTTTAGGATCCAAAACCTTGACCACCTCTAAAATCAGCCGGTCTTCAATGAGGTTGGATACCTTGTACAGCACGCTGACATCAAACATCATGGTTTTCTGGATAATTTCAAGGGGATAATTAAAGCAGTCATCATTGCTTGCATCTGCATCCAGGTTATTTAAAAAACCAGATAATTTTCCCAGGCGGTTTAAGATGATTTTTGCATCGGATTCATTCTTTTTCATGGGAATTCCGTTCCTTAAAATTCTGGGAATCAAATGTCACCTGGCCTTCAAAATCCAGAATGATCACCCGGATTTGGATCTGTCCCCTGGCAAAGCGCCCGGCATTTTCCTGGATTTTTTTTCCCACAAAGGTGAGCACTTCAGGATAATCCGGAAATATATATGAAAATGCATGGCGGGCTGTATTGGCCTGCTTTATGTCGCAAACGAGACGCTCATCCCCTGTGATCTCTCTTGCCCAATGGGCCAGTTTGTTTAAGGTCAGGTCCGACTTTGCCGCATGGGTGTGTTCAAATCCCAGGGACATTTTAACGGCCTTGCCAAAGAATACGGTATAGATAATCTTTTGACAGGCTTTTTTGTCTATTTTTGTTGCCAGGGCCTCATCAATGGCTGCCTTAAAAAAATCCCCGGTCTGTATAAAGGATTCCTCAAAAAGCTGAGGAAAAAGCCCCATGGCAAACCGCTCACTCCGCCTTCCCGTGGTAAACACCAGGGTGTCAATATCTCTGGCAATTGCAACACTGATACTGGATCGAATGGTGGCAATATAGGCATCATGGGACAAGGGTTTGACAATCCCCGTGGTCCCGAGGATGGAGATGCCTCCAAAAATTCCCAGACGCGCGTTCAGGGTTTTTTTGGCCAGTAGTTCTCCTTTGGGCACAAAGACTTCAATGGTCACCTCCCTGCCGGACAGGTTGTATTGATCCCGGATCTCATCCACCACATTTAGGATCATTTGTTTAGGGCCAAAATTGATGGCCGGCTCCCCCACCGCAACTTCAAGGCCTGGTTTGGTAACCCTGCCCACCCCTTGGCCGCCCTTTATGATCACCCTAAACTCCCCGGGGGACAGGGTAACGTTTGCCCCAATCTCGGCCTTGTGGGTTATGTCCGGGTCATCTCCGGCATCTTTTATCACCGAGGCCTGGTAACAGGTGTCTGATATTTTTAGAACTTGTTTTATGGCAATACACTTTTTTTCGCCGGTTAAAAAGGAAATGTCCACGGTGGTGGGAACCTGGGACGCCACCAGGGCCAGCAACGCAGCCTTTACCGATGCGGCAGCCGCCGCCCCTGTGGTAAACCCCTGTTTAAGCACTTTTACAGCCATGGTTCTCCTTGTTCTTTGGTCCGGGTTGCCCTGATATGAGTTGCGCTGCTATGGGGCCTGTTTTCATGGGTTCAGTCGGGTCTGTCTAAATTTTGCACAATGATCCACAAAGGTCTGTGCACACCCGGGACTGCTGCCAAAATGCACATGGAGATAGGAACCAAGGGTGAGGTTCTTTTGATATCCCTTCAGGAACATATCCTGGCCCGCCCGTGTGGTTACCTGATAGACATTCTTGACAACCGCTCCAGAATGCGCCTCTTTTCCAGAATGCTCCTCTTTTAAGGATGAATAATGAAATTCATGCCCCCTTATCACGGCCCCCTTTGTACCGATAAGGGTATCTTCGGTCAGGGCAATTTCCCTATACCCCAGGGACCTGAGGCGCTTGGACATTTGAACGGAAAAATCAAAACAACCGGTCATCCCATATCGCTCTTCCTTGTCCATGGTCGATACCTGGTTGCACAAATACATGAAACCGCCGCATTCCCCGTATATGGGCATGCCTGAAAGGCTTAGACGCTTAATCTGGCCCAGGAGACCCGTCCTGGTGGACAGGGTTTTGGCAAACACCTCGGGGTATCCCCCCCCCAGATAAATCCCGTCAATCCCCTGGGGCAGTTGATTGTCTGTTAAAGGAGAAAAGGCGACAATATTTGCCCCGGCTTTTGTTAAACTATCAATATTGTCCTGATAATAAAAACAAAACGCCTTGTCCCTTGCCACGGCAATCACAGGTGCATCCTCTGCCGGGGTGAAAATTTTAGCCACCAGGTCACCCGAATTTGAGTCTGCCGGACCTTTGACGGGGTCAACAACAGGCAGTTTTGCCATCAATGCATCCATGTCCATGTGGTCCTCCACCATGGAGACCAGGAGGGAAATCACTTGGGGGGAGATATCCAGCTCATCGGCGGTCATCAATCCCAGGTGCCGTTCGGGCATGACAATTTTTTCATTCTTGGGCATGAATCCCAGGCAGGGTGTCGTACAGTTCTGCTCCACGGCATCCCTAAGATATTCATAATGCCGCCGGCTGCCGGTCTGGCTGAAAACCACCCCGGCAAGATTTAAATCAGGATCAAAACTTTCAAACCCTTTGACAATGGCAGCCGCACTTCTGGCCTTACCCTTTGCACTGACAATGAGCAGAACGGGAAGGCCCAACCATTTTGCCATCTGGGCGGTGGAACCTGTTTCCGTAAGGGCATCGTACCCGTCAAACAATCCCATTACCCCTTCCACCACAGCCACCTCTGCGTCCCTGGATCCCCTTGCAAAAAGCCTTTGATTATAGGCACGGGTCAACATCCAGGAATCCAGGTTAACACTTGTTCGTCCGGCAATCTTACTGTGGTGGCCGGGATCTATAAAATCCGGGCCCACCTTAAAGGGGGCCACCTGTATTCCCTTTGACCTTAAATAGGCGAGAATGGCCAGGCAAATGGTTGTTTTTCCGGTTCCGCTGCCCGTGGCAGCAATGACAAAGCCTTTAATGGGAACCTCCCCTAGCAATAAAAGATTACTTTCGCGCAAAAGCCATGATGGCCAGGGCATTAACAATGCTGGCCGCAATATTGGATCCGCCCTTTCTGCCCTTGTTGGTAATATAGGGGAATTCAAGGGTCATGAGTTCATCCTTGGACTCCGCCGCATTGACAAAACCCACGGGAAACCCGATGATCAATGCGGGATTTGCCTTTTTTCCCCGGATCAACTCCATGAGCCGCAAAAGGGCGGTTGGGGCATTTCCCACCACATAAATCCCGCCTTCCATCATTTCCACAGCCATGTCCACGGCAGCCAGGGCACGGGTGGTCCCAGCCTTTTTTGCCTGAATTGCCACGGCCTCATCGGCAATCAGACACTGGACCTGGCCGCCAAATGCATGGACCTCTTTTTTTCGAATCCCCACCCGGGCCATGTTGGTGTCGGTGATGATATTTTTTCCCTGTAAAATAGCCTGGATTCCGGCTTCAATGGGATTAAGGGCACCCTTATAAAACCGGATGGTCTTTATATAGTCAAAATCGGCCGAGGTATGTATCATCCGTCTAACCACGGGCCATTCCCGTTCATCAAATCCATGTTCCCCGGCCTCTTCTTCAATGATACGAAAACTTTTATCTTCTATTTCCTGTGGTTTCATTTTTTTTACCTGCTGGTTATCGGGTTGAAAAAATATTCAGGTCAAAATACCATTTTTTAATTCACCTTGGCAACCGGCTATAAAAATATCTGTCACTCCCGGTCTCCTTTTTAAGCATATTTTTCAAGAATTAAAGAATGCTCCTGAATAATTTTTCAATATATTCTTTTGTCAGCATTGCTGGATTATTCTTCATTCTTTCAAGATTGCAATTCGATAATTTCGAAATCTGATTTTCCTGAATACCCAACTGGCTTAATTTCAAGCATAAACCGATTTGCTCCCAAAATTTTTCGATTTTTGCGACACCATCAGATAAATTTTTTGCATTAATCAATGACAATATCATCTGAATATCTTCCCGGGCATATTCATAATTTGCTTTCATCACATGAACCAGGGTTAGCGCAACCGCATGTCCGTGTGGTACATCAAACAAAGAGGTCATTTTATATGACAAAGCATGACTAATCGTTGTTTTGGAAATATTAATTGCTTTTCCAGCCCAATAAGCACCCTCAATAACGGCATCTTTTGACGTGTGATCGTTATTGAGAACTGCTTTTTCGAGATTATCCCACACCAATTGAATTGCTTTTTTTGCATATTTTTTGGATTCTGTATTTCCTTGTTTTGCCCACATCGACTCTAGGGCCTGGCAAAATGCATCGGCGCCAGTACAAGCGGTCAGGTAAGCCTTCGTAGAATAAGTAAACTGAGAATCTACACACACATATTCGGGTAGAATATACCGGTGTGCAAAGGAATGTTTTTCTCCATTAATGTAGATCACAGCAAAGTGAGTCGCCTCGCTTCCAGAACCTGCTGTAGTTGGGATTGCTACAAGTGGAAAGGGTTTATGGTCAAGCCGGTTTGCCCTGATCGTTTCTTCCAGATTTTCCTGAACCTTAGATAAACTGTTAATCAACTTGGCAATATCAATGGTACTTCCACCCCCTATGGCGATTGTCAGTTCACAATTTTCTTTATTAAAAAGCGCAATTCCCTTCTCAACATCTTCCAATTTCGGATTTGCTTCAAATTCGGAAAACCGAAAATATAGTGTCCCCTTTAACAGCGACTCCATCATTTCCTGGGCACCGGATTTCGCATAAGAGGATTTACCGGTTACCAGAAAAACCTTTTTGCCCGGGTGTAATTTTAATATCCCGGACAAATTAGAAATACTGTCCTTGCCAATGCAAATATTTTCTATCATGCTTTTAAAAAATCCATCAATTTTTCCTTATAATATCGATTTCGTCATGGCCCAATCGACATATCATCTTGATATTTACCAACAACACAACCCTAAAGCAAGCGCAGTTGTTTTGTCACAACTTGTCTGATATTTTTTCTGTGCATATTGCCTGACCTTTCTATCCCAATTATAAGAACATTCAAGTCAAATTTTCATGTCTGAATTTTTTTATTGACCATGGATTTAAATTTATCCGGGGGTGCAATAAAAATCGTTTATTAAAAATTGCCAACTTTTTGCATATTTGCTTTTCTTCCGGGAAAAAAATCTGATATGGTTTTAACCTTATCAAATTTTTTTATTTTTAAAAAAAAGGAGTCCGGCATTGGAAGAAAACAATATCGTTCGATTTGCCACCCGTATGGAACAATTACCCCCTTATCTGTTTGGCATGATCAATAAAATGAAAATGGAAAAAAGGAGAAACGGGGATGATGTCATTGACCTTGGTATGGGAAACCCCATGGATCCCACCCCGGATGCGGTGATTGAAAAGTTGGTGGAAGTGGCCAAGGATCCCAAGGCCCATCGGTATCCTGAAAGTTCGGGCATGCCCCATTTAAAACTTGAAATTGCAAAATATTATAAACGCCACTATAATATTCACCTGGATGCTGAACGAGAAACCTATTTCACCATCGGATCCAAGGAAGGAATATCACATCTTTGCCTGGCCATCATGGGACCGGGAGACTCAGTTCTGGTGCCGGCACCGGCCTTTCCTGTCCATATTTATGCCGCCGTCATTGCCGGCGCCACGGTCATGAAAATTCCCATTGCCCCGGAAAAAAGTTTTTTAGACCGCATCATCAATGTTTGTGAATCCTGTTATCCCAAACCCAAGGTGCTGCTGCTCAATTATCCCCACAACCCCACCGGGGTTGTCACGGACAAAAATTTTTTCACGGAAGTGGTTAAGTTGGCTAAACGGTTTAAATTCATGGTCATCAATGATTTTGCCTATTCCAAAATCTGCTTTGACGGATACAAGGCGCCCAGTTTCCTGGAAGTAGAAGGGGCAAAGGATGTGGGGGTTGAGTTTGGGTCTTTTTCCAAATCCTATAACATGGCAGGGTGGCGAATTGGATATTGTGTGGGCAACGAACAAATGGTCCAGGCCCTGGGTAAAATCAAAGGATATTTTGACTATGGTATTTTTTCTGCCATCCAGGTGGCGGGGATTATTGCCCTGAGGGATTGTGACGATACCATAACCCAATTGTGTAAAACCTATGAAACCCGCAGGGATGTCTTGTGCACAAGCCTTGAGCGCATGGGGTGGGAGATTACAAAACCCAAGGCCGGCATGTTTGTCTGGGCCAAAATACCCGCCCCCTTCGACAAAATGGGATCCATGCAGTTTGCCATTGAGATGATGAATAGGGCCAATGTGGCCCTGGCGCCTGGAACCGGATTCAGTGATGAAGGGGAAGGCTATCTTCGGTTGGCCCTGGTGGAAAATGAAGAACGGCTCAAACAGGCTGCCCGCCAAATGAAAAAGGCCATGGAAGCCATGACCCCCTAACCTGAACGACTGGCCCTGGCTTTGGAAATACCCCTGCCAGGGTCAGCCGCCGATGATCATCGCCAAAATCGTCCAAATGGCAGCTAGGCCACAACCAAATGGAACCTTGTGTGTTCTTTAAGCCAAAAAAAACAAGTTCCCATCGGTTCAATCCATCTTTTTTTGTAACCAGGTTAATATTTCCGGAAAAGTTTTGAATGTTACTTTTGTTCCTGTTTCGTCGTAGGATTCATTTATGATGTCGGCTTTGGTTCTTAACTGTCCTAAAAGGTGTCCTTTGTCGTAGGGGATCACCATCGTTGTTTCGATCATATTTGATTCGAAATGCTGAAGAATTTTCTTGCGTAAAAATGAGACATCCCCGGGGATGTGAGCTGAGATAAAGATTCCATCAGGAAATTCACGATGTAGCGCTTCCAGCTCTCCGGTTGTCAGTTTGTCAATTTTGTTCAGGATTAGCCGGCTTGGAATTTTTTCACCACCGATCTCTTTCAGGACGGATTGTGTCACCGTCAATTGAGATCGAAAAGCCGGATCCGAGGCATCGACCGTAAACAAAAGTAATGAAGCGGCAAGCGCCTCATCAAGAGTCGATTGGAAAGATGCAACTAAATCGTGGGGTAATTTCTTTATAAATCCAACGGTATCGGAAACGAGTACCGGAGGAAACCCCTCTGGTTGCAGAGATTTCACACGGGTATCAAGGGTTGCAAATAATTTATTTTCTACCAATACATCGCTGCCGGTCAATTTTTGCATCAGCGAAGACTTGCCGGCATTGGTATAACCGATCAGAGAGACCTGAAAATTTTCCTTCCTGCGGCTGCGCCGTCTATTTTGCTCGTTGCGAATTCCAACAAGGCGTAACTTTAATTCGGATATGCGGTCTCTAATACGCCGTTTGTCAAGTTCGTGAGAAGTCTCTCCCGCGCCTTTAGATCCCACACCGCCGCCTTGACGATCACCGCCAATATGAGATGCCCTTAGCCTTGGCACCAAATAAGCCAACTTGGCTATTTCCACTTGAATGAGAGATTCTCGGCTTTTGGCATGACGGCTGAATATTTCGAGAATCACGCCGGTTCGGTCTAAAACTTCGACGCCGGTCGCTTTTTCAAGGTTTTGTAATTGCTTGGTGGAGATTTCACCATCATAAACGACAACATTGGCTTTCACGCTGTTGTTTGCCAGTGGGCCATCTACTAAATACGCTTCGTGTATGTCGTCACAGGTTTCATCTGCTGATTTCCGGCTAAACCCTTCAACAATTCCAGTGCCACCGGTATAGGCAGCAAGTTCTTTTAATTTTCCTGCGCCTATAATGGTTCCCGTCTCAGGTTTTGAACGGCGTTGGGTTAAGGTTGCAACAACTTTTAGACCCATGGTTTTAACCAGCCGCCTAAGTTCCAGGAGAGATGAATTGTTCTCCTCATCGGAAACACCAGGAGTTTGAACTGAAAACAAGACCGCCGTCTTCTTTCCTTTATTCTCACTTGATTGTTCGATCATCTTTTGGTTTGACCTTCCGTATTCAATTTAATTTTTATATTTTCATGGGGATCTATCATCATCACTTTTATATAGATAAGACATCCCTAGTAATTTAACACCGTTGTGTTTTCTGCGAAAAGGGCCGGCCAGGTGACAGTTGATCCGCCGACCACCACTCCTTCCAAAAGGTCTGCTTTTTTCATACCGCCAACGTTTTTCATACACATGGGACATGCAAGCACTTTTCCCCCGGCCCCCATGAAGGCCGTAAGCATCTCCTGAAGAGTTTTACCGCTGACATGGATGCTGACGGGGATATTCAAAATATATTAACTATACTTCTTCCAGTACTTTGACAGACATTTTTTCAACAAGCATCTTTGTCTTTTCCCGATATACCTGCATATGGGGGGCGGACAGATGTGCCATTAAATCCTCCAGGCTGTTCCACTTCTCGATGATGGTAACAACATGGGTATTCAACTCCTGGGGGGGCATGCCTGTCGCGACGTCAACGGTCGGCACATACTCAATACACCCCTTTTCTTCAAGAACCTTTGGAATATTGAATTTAAAAATTTCTATAAATCTCGATACCTGTCCTTCTTTTATTTGTATGGACGCAATTACATTTATCATTTCATCATCTCCTTTTTTTGCAGCCGATTTCCCATCAGCTGACCTATTTGTGCTGCCTGATTCCATACATCTTTCTGACTCTCAACTCTCGAATATCCAATATCCGATGTGTTGGCAGTTCCATACATGAGTGTTACGGCACTCATCTGACAGTCATCTCCCTGGCCGCAGCTTAAACAGGGAAGATTTCCCTGAATCGATAATTGCCCGACAAGTTCCATGCGTTCATATTCCTTTAATTCAGTGGCCATGGCCTGATTAACACTGTCAACCACATCCGGCATCAGCCCGGTAAGAACGGTTGCACACAATTTTCCTTCAAGCAGATTGTTCACATGCCGCAACGACCAGAATCGTTCCAAAAGCGCTTTTGTAAACCCGTCTATCTGACCATAGGGCGTATACGCTCCAATGACGATTGCCTTTGCCGACTTGATTTTTTCTGCAAGACCCGGAAAATCATCCGTCTGTTTACATATATTATCCGGAACACATTTTTTACAGGCAAGACAGGGGCGAACATTCATCTTGCTCAGCTTTATAAATTCCGACTCAACACCGGCCGTATCCAATATTGCTTTAACAAGGCGGTCCGTATTGCTGTTTTTTATGGGACTGCCTGAAATACCCAGTATTTCAATGGTCATTCAAACGTCTCCTCAATTATTTTTTTATATCCTTCGCCTTATTTTTCAAAATTTCCAGTACCGTGGTGCCGCTTTTTTTGGCAATCATATGGGCATCCTCCACAATTTTTTGGGCATGAGCCGATATTGCCGTTTCATTGGGTAAAGCGGTACCGGATTTTTCATATTGCCAGACAAGAAGTTTCTTGGCAAATGCAACCTCCTGTTTCCATACAAATCCATTCTTTCCAAAAATAGCCATAATCGCCTGCCTCTCCATGATATCAATTTCACCCCTGATGGCACTTTATAAACCTGATAGAGTGTAGCATATTTTGCGGATTCATAAAGTCTCTTTATCCCCTCGCCTGGAATAACAGGATCCTGTCAGGGCAGCAAAGCAGTTCAAACCCATGATGATTTGGCCTTTTCGGAACCCCGATCTGTTCCCCCTCCCTCCATCTGTCGAACCGCCAGCACAGGACAGGGGGCGTAACGAATAACCCGATCTGTGGTGGAGCCCACCATCAATTTTTCCCAAAGCGTAGATGGACTCTCATGGTTGTCCTCCTTTATCAAATATTTTTGCTTTTTTTTTAGAGAAAGTTAAACCCTTACCCGTCAGCATGGGCGGTGTTCCGATTTCGCAAGAATTCAATCAAGGTTTTATATTGAGCATCTATCCTGATACAGGGGAAATGTGAACGCGCCTAATTTTACATTAGACCTTAAGATTATTTTAATCTTGAGGTTTGCCAGTGTCAAGTAGAATTCTCAATGTGCTCGAAGGTATCCTCAGCTGCTTTTTCTTGATTCATACGAATAAAATAAATTCAAAATCTACGGACAATCAGCCTGGAATAATCCGGCAAATTGCGGCTTTTATTGTGAATATATGATTTGCCTGGTATGATTGTGGACCAGGCACCAATACATATGATAAAAAAGGGTGCAATAAAACAACAAAGGACCTTGAGGGGTCTTTATTTAATAAAAAAGTAGGTTTCCATGAGCGCTTTTACAACCTTGCCATTAACCAAATCGATGATCAAGAACCTTAATACCATGGGGTACCAAGAGATGACGCCGGTCCAGGCAGAAAGTTTGCCCCATGTGCTTGGTGGGGAGGACCTGCTGGCCCAGGCCAAAACCGGGAGCGGGAAGACAGCGGCCTTTGGTATCGGCTTGCTACACAACCTGGATGTGAAACGCTTCAGGGTCCAGACCCTGGTGATGTGTCCGACCCGGGAACTGGCTGACCAGGTGGCAGGCGAGCTGCGGCGTATCGCCCGATTCAAGCACAACATCAAGATTGTGACCATTTGCGGCGGAATGCCCTTCCTGCCCCAGCAGATCTCCCTGGAGCACCAGGCCCATATTGTGGTGGGGACTCCCGGGCGCATCGAGCAGCATTTGAACCGGGGAACCATGAACCTGGATAATGTCACCACCCTTGTTCTGGATGAGGCGGACCGAATGCTGGACATTGGCTTTGCCGACAGCATTGATGCGATCCTGGGCTATGTGCCCAAGCGCCGCCAGACCCTTCTTTTTTCTGCTACCTTTCCAGAGTCGATCCTTGAACTGAGCACCCGGTTTCAAAAAAATGCCCAGCAGGTGGTGGTGGATATAGACCACGAAGAAAATGTTATTCGCCAATATTTTTACGAATCTGACTGGGAAACCAAGGCCGAGGTTGTGGCCCAGATCCTGGGCACGGTTAAACCCGCATCAGCACTTATTTTCTGCAATACCAAGCGCCAGTGCAGGTCTCTTTCGACCTTTCTTGGGGAAAAGGGGTTTTCTGCTCTGGCCATCCACGGTGACCTTGAGCAAAAAGATCGAACCGAAGTGCTGGTACGATTTTCCAACGGCAGCACCCCTATTTTAACGGCCACGGACGTGGCGGCCAGGGGCCTTGATATCTCAGGGCTCAGCGCAGTGATCAACTTTGATCTCCCCTTTGAATCCGAGGTCTATGTCCACCGCATCGGCCGAACCGGCCGGGCCGGAAAAGAGGGGATGGCCTTTTCCCTCATGACACCCAAGGAGGGTTTCAGGTTAAAAGAGATCAACCACATGATGGGTGCTTGTTTTGAGGTGTCCGATGTTAAGGCGCTTGAGCCCTCAACCAACGGGAGCGTTCTGCCTCCCATGGTGACCCTCTCCATCAACGGGGGGCGAAAGAGCAAACTTCGGCCCGGAGATATTCTCGGGGCGCTTACCAAGGAGGGTAAAATTGCCGGAAGCTGTGTGGGAAAAATCAATTGCTTTGAATTTTATTCCTATGTGGCCATTGAACGTTGTGTGGCCGACAAGGCTCAAGAAGCCCTCTCCACAAAAAAAATCAAGGGGCGGCACTTTATTATCCACCGGCATGAATAAAAAAAACGCAAAGGTCTCTGTCAATCAGGAAAATACTTATTAGACTGAACCGATGGCGCATTGAATGACCTGAACGGCCTTGTCCACTGAAAGGGTACCGGTATTGAGCATCAGGTCATAGTTGGCAGGGTCATTGGCGTCGCTGTTGAAATATCTTTTTACAAAGGCGCTTCTGTTGGCATCTGTGCTGATCATAACTTTCTGGGCATCATCCGGGGAAAGATTCCGGGTTTTTTGAATATGTTTCCGCCTCAAAAGATCCGGTGCCACAATTCTGACCCTTAAGGTATTACATTTTTTAAGGGCACAATTTCCCCCCCTGCCCAGGATGATAGCATTGCCGTGTTTCCCAATGGTATTTAAAATTTTTAAGAGCAGCTTTGAATAATCATCGGGCCAGAGGTGATGCTCATGAACCAGGGAAGCCACAATATCATCCACAATATTCATCCCCCTTTCATCCAGGGTTTCCAAAAGGGCTTTGCTGTTTTTGGACGTCTCGATCATGGCTTCTAAAATTTCATGGTGAAACAGGTCAAATCCTGTTTGATCCGAAAGTTTTTGCGCCACTTCCTGGCCCCGACTGCCAGATTCCCTTGAAATGGTGATCACATTCGTGGTTTGAGCCAAAGGGATTGTTTGTATGTTACCCAATTCCCACCGTTTGATTTGTTCATCAATTATTTTATGAATGGACCGATTCATGATATTCTCCTTTTTTTTTTAGGATCATAAGGATAAATAAATGATATTCATATAATAAATAAAATTCAATATTAAGTCAAATTTTATTCATCTTGACATAAAATAAGGGGCCGCAGTATAAAATCATTGAAGGTGAACCCCAATAAAAGGAGGTATCATGAGAAAATTTGAAACCCTGATCGTTGAAACAAGTGACAACCATGTGGGAATCCTGACCCTGAACCGTCCGGAAAGTTTGAACACCTTTAACAGCCAGATGGCAGCCGAGTTAGACCAAGCCCTTGGGGAACTGGATGCCGACCCCAAGGTTCGGGTCATTCTTTTAAAGGGAGCTGGCCGTGCTTTTTGTGCCGGCATTGATGTCAACGAACTGGCCGGAAAAACCGCCATTGAATACCGGGAATGGATCGGCAAAATGGAACGGCCACTTGTGCACATTTCAAAGCTGAAAACCCCTGTTATCGGACAACTCAACGGATTTGCCGCTGCCAACGGCATGGGCCTGATTGCCGCCTGCGACCTGGTCATTGCCGCAGACACCTCCCGCATGGGACTGACCGCCATCAATGTGGGGTTAAATTGTGTGGGCCCTGTCATTCCCGTTGCCCGTTGCGTGGGCCGGAAAAAAGCGTTGGAGCTGTTGCTTTACGGCGACCTGATCAAGGCCCCCGAAGCCCTGGCCCTGGGACTGATCAATAAAATTGTTCCCAAAGACGAGCTGGAATCCCAGGCCCTTGCCTGGGCAGAAGGACTGGCCCAAAAAAGCCCCATTGCCGTCCAGATAGCCAAAACCGCTTTTTACGCTTCCGAAGACATGAATTATACGGCGCAATTTGATTATATGAATGAAGCCTTTGCAAGGCTTTGCACCACGGCCGACGCAAAGGAAGGCGTCACCGCTTTTTTTGAAAAACGGAACCCGGTCTGGCAGGAAAAATAGCCATATATACTACTTGAACGCGGATATGAAATGGTGTGTCTCGCCTATTTATAAAATACGGCCAGCCATACAGTAACCGTATTGGGGTCTGTCCAGGAAACCTTATGTTTTTTGTGGGCCGGAATACTGAGATAATCGCCCTTTTCGAGTGTTACCTTGTTTCCGTCATCAAAAACCACCACCCCGGATCCTTTTAATACCAATACCCACTCATTCTCATCCTGGTCATACCAGCCGATGTCAGGTGAACTGTGGCCCTTTGATAAAATTTTTTCTATCCGAATATGGTCACTGTGAACCAGATCCTCAAAGATCTCTGTGTCTATGTTATCGGGGAGTGAAGAAAGAATATTATTCATTTTTTTTCGCAGTTAATCTGTTTTTTACCAAAGCCGATGTCAGGAGGAAAACTGTTTTCCATCCAATGCTGTATCCTGAATTACCCCATGTATATAATTTGAAAAAATGGAAAGCAATGAAAAATATTCCGTTATCCTGAATCCAAGAGTGGTGTATGAAGGATGGAAATATAATCCTAATATTTTGATCTCCTGGTTCAAGATCATAGTTATTTTTAACGCCCTGCCCATGCACAGTTATAACGTAAGACAGGCCGTTACTTTTTATTTCAAAAGTGATAAAAGTAGCTGAACCACAACAGACACGGGCATAGCTGCCCGTGTCTGTTGTTTTAGCTCTTTTTATGAACCTTGATAAAGGACGGATTATTTTTTATGTCATCACCGAATAAAAGTATAGACAATAAACACCTCCGATTTGATGTTGAAGAACATCCCCCTTGGGGATTATCGTCTCTGCTGGCATTACAGACAGTTCTACTCTGTGTTGCCGGAATTGTTTTAACACCGGTCATTGTGTTACGCGGTGCGGGTATGCCGGAACATATGGAAACAATTGTTATTTTCTATGCCTTGATCATCAGTGGGGTCACCACCATTCTCCAAGCCAAAAAAGTATGGCGGTTTGGTGCGGGTCATATTCTGTTGATGGGAACTTCCGGGGCCTTCATTGCCGTTGGAATATCCGCACTTGAATCCGGGGGTATGTCATTGTTGATGACATTGATTGTTGCCTCATCCCTCATTCAGTTTGTATTTGCCAATCATCTGGGATTGCTCCGGCGTTTGGTTACCCCCCTTGTGGGCGGCACGACCATCATGCTTATCGCCGTGACTGTCATGCCCATCGTCTTTGCGCATTTTCCCGCCCAAATTCCAGGAGATAAGGTCTATGAGGCACCCCTGGTTGCTTTTATAACCCTGGCAACCATGCTGGTGTTGTCTTTTTTTGGAAATAGAAGCCTACGCCTCTGGGCCCCCATAATAGGAATCGTATTGGGTTCATTTACAAGCTTTTTGTTGGGAGATCTGAATT
Source organism: Desulfobacteraceae bacterium (assembly GCA_016743945.1). Classification (GTDB taxonomy): domain Bacteria; phylum Desulfobacterota; class Desulfobacteria; order Desulfobacterales; family Desulfobacteraceae; genus NBML01. Next base: position 8,260 of record JADGFI010000047.1, on the reverse strand, counting down.
TATCCCTTGTAAAAGAAGCGGCCTGGGTCGGGTTCCCTGAACTAGAGTGGGCCGGGTTTGATTTTTCCTTCAACCAGCAGTTCTGGCTTTTATTTCCCGCCTTTATTATTGTCACCATTGTGGGTGCCATAGAAACCTATGGAGATGCCATCGCCATACAACAAATTTCCAATAGAAACTCAAAACCTGTTGATTACCGTACCGTACAGGGAGCTCTCTATGCCGATGGCCTGGGTAACCTTGTGTCTGGAATCCTGGGAACCTTACCCAATACCACCTATTCCAATAGTCTTTCCGTGGTGGAGATGACAGGAGTTGCCGCCAGACGGGTGGGGATTCTTTGTGGGGTAATAATGACCCTGCTGGCATTTTTCCCAAAAATAACCGCTGTTATTTTATCCGTTCCAAAGCCTGTGGTGGGAAGTTATTTGTTGGTCTTGATTTTATTACTGTTTATACACGGTGTCCGGATGGTGGTCAGTGAAGGCCTAAGCTTTGAGAAGGGGATGATCATCGGTATGGGGTTCTGGCTGGGGGTCGGTTTTCAGCAAAAGGCAATTTTTTATGACAGTATTCCCGGATGGCTGGCACCGATCGTAAACAATGGCATGACCATAGGAACCATTATAACACTCCTTTTAGTAGGAGTTTTAAATTTGGGCCATGGGCGGAAGGCCGTGTTGAAAACACGCTTTTCAATCAAAGAGCTGCCAGTTATTAATAAATTTATCATGGAGTTTGTACAAAAAAATAAATGGAATACTCAGACCCAAGGATGTATTCAACTTGCAGTGGAAGAGATCATATTGGGCTTGACCCAAATGCGGCAGGATTCGGACAATAATCCTATTGCAAAATTTCGCATTGAATTGCGCGTGATTGATGATCAATTGGAAATGGACATGGCTGTTTCCGCCATGGACGATAATATTGAAGTGATCATTGATGCTGCCAAACTTTCCAAACAGGTGCCCATGAATCAATTGTCTTTTAAAATATTAGGCAGCCTGGCAGATGAAATCCGCCATTACCAATTCCATGGTCTGGATTTTATCTGTCTTAAAATAAAGGTCTGAACGGTAATCTAAAAAAAATGAGATAAATGTATATCCTTTGCAGGTGAGTCCTATTTTAATCCAAGACTGTGGGAAATCACCTTGCCCATGAGCCTGCGCAAGGGTTTAATGGCAGTTACGGTCAAAGAATTCATGTCAGACGGATAATGGGTTAATACTTCGTATCCGTTTGCAGTGATAAGAAGGGTATCAGAATGTCTGAATCCGCCTATCTCGGGTATATAAATACCCGGTTCAATACTGATGACCATGTTTTCTTCCAGAATATCTTCACTGCCCCGGGCAATATAGGGACCTTCATGGTTCCCAAGTCCAATGCCATGGCCAGTTCTGTGCAGCAAATACTTTTCATACCCTTTGGCACAAAGATATTGGTAAACCGCTTCATCAATTTTCCCGCAGATAGCACCGGGGCGGACCATGGAAAAAGCCAATTTTCTGGCCTTTAACATATGCCCATACACCTGTTTTTCTTTTGTTGAGGGGTTGGTATGAAAATAGGTCCTTTCCACTTCTGCGGCATACCCATTCACTCTCAAATAACTCAACGCCACAAGGGGTCCTTTTCCCATGCGGTCATCCACTCGGGGTATGCCGTGGGGCTGGGCACTGAAAGGGGCTGGCCAGGAAGCCATTAAAAAGGAAGATTCCATGGGGTCATAGACAGTCTCTTTTAACACCCGGGTCTGGACTGCCCGGGCCTGGGAAAAAATTTCAAGAACCGTGGCACCTTTGTAACTGGCCTTCATTATTTTTTGCATACCCATATCGGCATAGGCTGCTGTTTGACGGATCAACTCAATTTCTGCCAGGGATTTAATTTGCCGCAATTTATCAATTACAGGGACCACCCTGGGTGAAAACATGGAGAGTTTGCCCATGTTTTCTGCGGACAGCCCCGGTTCTACTCCTAATATCTTTTTATTTTTAAGGCAGTTGGACAAAACTTCTTGCCACCCCTCTCCTTTGGGTGCGGGAAATTCAGTATAGGACAATACTTCACCGATCCCGGTTTTTTGCATGTGGGCATATTCCAATTTGGGGACGATGAGAATAGGGGAATGTTCCGGGATGATGAGCATAAAAAAGGGACGTTCCTCGGGAACATAGGAGGCGCCGGTTAAATAGTAAATACTTTCCCGGGATGAGACCAGATAGGCAGAAAGCCTCATGGACTCTATTTTATGCTCAAGCTGTGTTCGTCTGTCGGCATATTCTCTGGCTGAAATCATCCGCTCTCCCAAAAATTAATTTATAATTAGTTTACTTAATATAGTTAAGTAAACTAATTATAAATTAATACAGGCATTGTCAATATTAAAAAATTCCGGTAGATTATTATCTATCCCATAAACCCCTATCCCATAAAAAAGTGTATAAAAAAATGATACCACGACGTGAACGACTCAGACAGGCCACCATAGATGAAATAAAAACCATTGCATGGGAGTTGATACAAACCCATGGCACGTTCACCATCAACCGTATTACCCAGCAAATGGGAATGACAGCGCCGGCTTTTTACAGTTATTTTAAAAGCAGGGACCAGTTGATGGAATACCTGATCCTAGGGTCTTTGGATTCCTTCCACGGCGCATTAATAACTGCCAGGGACAGGGGGACCTCATCTGATATTCCCCTGCAGGTGATACAGACTCTTTTGGGATACAGGGAATGGGCTATTGCCAATCCAATCGCCTTCGGACTTTTTGCCGGAAGACAGGTGTATGGATTTGATCCGGCCAGCGAAAAAATTTCCGCAACAGCAGAAAAGGGATATCAGATTCTCTTTAATTTATTTGACAGGGCCTGGCAGAAATCTTTGATAACACTTCCAAAATCCCTTGTCTTACCCCTTCCCTATAAACAACAAATGTTACACCTAGGCCACACCTATGGGCTATCATCCCCTGAAGAGCTGATCCATTTGGTTATCCAGGCCCTCGCCCTTGTACATGGTCTGATTTCCCTGGAATTATCAGCCAGGTTTAACCCCGTTATTCAAGATGGTTCCGGCTTGTTTAAATTTCAAATTATCACAGCCCTTGATCATATGGGACTTCACTCTGAGGGGGGAAAACTTTTTTAATAAAAAAACCGGTCTTTGGGGCATGTTCATCCCCCAAAGACCGGTCAGTATTTCTAAGACCCCTTTAGGGGGTTAATAATTCATACCCTTTACCAGTCCAGTCAAGAGCCCGGCTAATAATCCAGTGAGGATACCTCAAGGGCATGTTTCTGGATAAAATTTCGTCTGGGCTCTACTTCTTCCCCCATGAGCAGCGTAAAAATATCGTCTGCTTTTTCAGCATCCTCAATTTCCACTTTGAGCATAATCCTTTTTTCCGGATTCATGGTGGTCTCCCAGAGCTGGTCTGCATTCATTTCACCCAAACCTTTGTAGCGCTGGATATTGATCCCTTTTTTCGCTTCAGCCATAATAAATTCATAGAGTTGGGTCAAGGTATCAAGGGTGGTGACGCGCTTGGCATCTTCTGCTTTGGATGAAACGGAAAAATTCGGACGATCAAGGGTTTCAATTTTTTTATAACTTTTAAGCATCCGCTGGTAATCCGTGGTGGACAAAAGTTCCCTGCCAGCCCTTACCAATATTTCTTTTTCATCTTTGTCATAAACATCCATTTCATGGATATTTCTTTCCATGTCATAGTCTATTTCCCCGGCCTTGTACCCGCAGGTTTCAAGCGACCGGGCAAGAATTTCCAGATTTTCTTTATTTTCCAGAAAAAGTTTGTCCTTTACCCCGTTTTTAATCAAAACCGATAAAAGATCTGTATCAAAATCCCGTTTTTTTAATAAATTTACCGCACTGAAATACTCGGTCATATTAAAGAGAAGGTTATAAAATACTTCCTCGTCCAGGGGATCTTCATTTCCATTGATCATTAAGTTTTTCTGGGAGGATATCCGTTTGATCAGGTAATTGGAGTACTCTTCCTCATTTTTTAAATAGACGCCGCTTTTCCGGGAACCGACCCTGAACAGCGGGGGCTGGGCAATATACAAATACCCGTTGGCCACCAGATCCGGCATCTGACGATAGAAAAAAGTCAGCAGCAGGGTTCTGATATGGGAACCATCGACGTCGGCATCGGTCATGATCACCACCTTGTGATACCGCAGTTTTTCAATATCATATTCTTCCCGGCCGGCGCCGGTGCCAAGAACCGTGAAGATGTTCTTAATTTCATCACTTCTTAAAATCTTGTCAAACCGGGCTTTTTCAACATTTAGAATTTTACCCTTCAGGGGAAGGATGGCCTGGAACCGTCTGTCCCGGCCCTGTTTAGCACTACCACCCGCAGAGTCGCCCTCCACGAGGAACAGCTCTCTTTCAGCAGGGTCCGCATATTGACATTCGGCCAGCTTACCCGGAAGGGTGGAATCCAGAAGGGTGCCTTTTTTCCGGGCCAGTTCCCGGGCTCTTTTAGCGGCATCCCGGGCCCTTGCAGCATCTACACCCTTGGCAATAATTTTCCGGGCCACATTGGGATTTTCTTCCAGATAGTGGCCAAATTTTTCATTGAGCAGGGATTCCACAATCCCTTTGATCTCATTGTTGCCCAGCTTGGTCTTGGTCTGTCCTTCAAACTGGGGTTCCATAAGTTTGACGGAAATAATAACGGAAAGACCTTCCCGCATATCATCCCCGCTGATTTTAATATTCTGCATATTTTTGGGCAAATTATTAGAGCCCGAGGTAATATAGGAATTTACCGTCCGGGTCAGAGCGCCTTTAAAACCGGATACATGGGCGCCGCCTTCAATGGTTCTAATATTATTGGCAAAGGAAAAAAGTTTTTCCTTAAAGGTGTCATTATACTGAATGGCCACCTCTATCTGAACATCTTTTTTATCCCCTTCAATGTGAATGGGCTCATGTAAGGGGGTGCAGGACCGGTTTAAAAATTCCACAAAGGAAACAATTCCGCCTTCAAAATAAAAATCATCTTTTTCAGCCGATCGTTCATCTTCCAGAACAATTCTTAGGCCCTTGTTTAAAAAAGCCAGTTCCCGCAACCTTCGAGAAAGGGTTTCATAGACAAAATCATTTTCATTCATGATCGTAAAATCGGGGATGAAGGTTATTTTGGTTCCCCTTTTTACGGTATCTCCCTTAACCACAAGATCTGTGAGCTTATTTCCCTTGGAGTAGGTCTGGTGATAGATTTTACCGTCTTTATAGACCTCCATCGTAAGGAGGTCGGACAATGCGTTGACAACAGAAATACCCACCCCGTGGAGACCGCCGGATACCTTATAGGAATCCTTGTCAAACTTGCCGCCGGCATGGAGTTTGGTCATGACCACTTCACAGGCGGGAATATGCTCTGTTTCATGCATTTCAACGGGAATACCCCGGCCATTGTCCTCCACGCTCACACTCATATTCGAATGGATGGTGACAAAAACCGTATCGCAGTGACCTGCCATGGCCTCGTCAATACTATTGTCCACCACTTCGTATACCAGATGGTGAAGACCTGCAAGGTCCACATTTCCAATGTACATTGAAGGCCGCTTACGAACCGCTTCAAGACCTTCTAAAACTTTTATGCTGTCCGAATTATACTCTTTTGTTACGTCATTATTTTTCATGATATATGCATTGCCATTATTACACAAACAAGTTTATCATCATCAAGACTCTTGATAATGCAGGGGCTTTTACTGTCCTTGATATTTATAACCACAATAGATTCCTCAAAAAGGTTAAGGGCATCCCTAAAATACTGAGGGTTAAAGGCGCTTTTTATCTCTTCACCTGTAAAACCTATCATCAGCCGCTCCTTGGATTCGCCTATTTCAGGGTTGGTGATGGTCACGGTCAGTTCATTTTCTTTAAAATTTAAAATAACACTTTTATAATCATCCGAGGTAAGAATAGATACCCGCCTCATCAAGGTGGAAAACATATTCTTGTCCACTTCCATGGGAATCATTTCGTCATAGTTGATAACAGGTTTATAATCCGGGTATTCTCCGTCCAGAAGCTTAATCATCACAGATTCATTTGCCCGTTGGAAAATAAAATAATTATCTTTAACCCCCACCTGGATGGCATCTAAGTTAGAGTCAATAAATTTATTGAGTTCACCCAATCCCTTTTTGGGAATGATAACACTCTCCTGGGGGAGATTCAGCTCTCCTATAAACGGCGCATCATAACAATGGAGACGTCTTGAATCCGTGGAGACAATTCTTAACCTTTCTTGGTCGCCGGATACGATTTTCTCCATCAGGGATCCCAAAACATAGATTCTTTTTTCATCACCTGTAAAACCGACAACAGAAGAAACCGCCACCATTTTTTTAAGATCAACGGCGCTGATTTCGATAAAATCTACATTTTCGATAAAAGGGGTCTCGGGGAAATTTTCATAATCAGATGAAACAATATGGTAAAGACTGTCCCCTGTTCCAATTTCAACCCATCTGTTTTCCACTTCATTTATAACAATTTCATTGTCAGGGTATTCTCTGATGATCTCAAAAAATTTTTTAGAATTGATAGACAGGACACCTTCTGTTTCAACCTGTGCATCATAGGTTCCTGTAAAAACGGTTTCCAGATCATTGGCCGTAATACTGATCTGTGATCCAAATGCTTTAATAAGGATATCAGAGGTGATGGTTAAATTGGTTTTTCTCCCCGTAATTCCCTGGATTTTTGACAAGATATCCAGGATATCCTTTTTATTAAACGAAAATTTCATTTAAAATCCTTTTCTTAAAATTGTATACCTTCATGATTTATATCAAAATACCTTAATTATCAATTATTAAATAAGGATGGTTGTATTAATATATTAATTAAATAAAGATAATAACAATAATAAGGTCTGTTTAAATGTTCATAACTTTATAAGATTCTGTTTTTTAAAGAAAATATCGATACGGTTATGAATAATAATAGGTTTAAAATTTGTTTATAACCCCTTGGTTACTGACCTTTATTTTAAAGTGTTCAAAACCCTAAAGTTATGAACACTTTTTTTAAGATCCATGGATCCAGTTGTTAATCTCTTGTAATCCTTTACTTTTCCAGTCATCTGAAATTCTTTGTTCAATATATTTTAAAAAAAGAGTGTCAATAACTTGTGTAACCTTCAGTAATAAATAGGCTTTTTCAAGGATCATTCCCTCTAATTCATCTTCGGATTTTGTGGTCTGGGTGGCGGGGGTTTTAAGTCCGGTAATATTAAAACTTTCTCCTTTGATGGTGAATTTGTATTCCTCTTCTTCCCCCATTTTACACAAAAGGTTTAATTCCGTAACAAATGCCCCTTTTTTAAGAGCAGTGGTGCCTTCTTCAAGACCTGCCTTGTCTCCTTTTATGGTGATTTTTTCCTTTGATTTATCCCCAAGATTGTTTTCAAGGACAAGGGAATTACCTATTTCCATTGAAATAGGTTCTTTTGATTCCATTATGGCGGCAAGATCCTTATCTTGTTCAATGAGAAACCAGATCCAGGTTAAAAATTCATTTCCCAGAAAAATATATTTATTATAGGCGGTGGCGATATCAAGCATGGTTATCCTTTTACATATTTTAAGGGAGATAAGGAGAGGACCCGGTCTTTTTGATCGGCTGAAAATACGGATTTTGTTTCGACAATAGTATAGGGAAAGAGCCGGATGGGCTTTAAGTTAAAGGAGTTTAAAAAAAGGGTTTCAAATAATTCATTGGCCGCTTTCTGGGTGGTAAATAAGAAGAGATTCTTATCTTCATAACTCCAGAGAACATCATAAATATTTGGGATGGAGGGGATTTTATGCATGAGCACATCTAATATTGTTTCTTTCAGTTCTGATTTTTCATTTTTAGATAAAAAATCCCGACCAGACTCTTGTATTTTTTTTTCAATACCCAGGGCCATTTCTTTTTGGATTAATTTCAAAGGAATTGATTTTTTATCAATTCTCAAGGAAAAGAGAAAATAGGTGCCAAATATAAAGGAAAATTTTTCAAAATCAGGATTATAAGGACTTTCATAGGGAGCCCACCCGGCGGATAGCTCCTCATATTCGTTTTCCTGCTTTGGTATTGCATTTTCCGTTAATCCCCTTCGAACTTCATCCATCACCGTTGCTTCAAAATTACCCTCAATATGGTAGCGGCTCATGGAATGAGTTGATGATATCAAACCCATATACACTCC
>JADGFI010000046.1 GCA_016743945.1 Desulfobacteraceae bacterium | reverse complement strand
CAATAGGTTATAACATTGTGCTTTGAGCTGTTATTTCAGATGCTTATGGACCACCGGGGCACCCCGTGAAGGAGTACGACAATTTTATTACAGCTTTACGTTCAGAAAGTTGGGTTGTTGCCGGAGTAAATGCCTGCGATGCAAAGAAGCATCGTGATAACAAACAGGCAAGCACGGATACTATAAAATGTTTACCATGTCCGCTCCAATATCAAAATATGGCTCAAAGGTGCTCTGATCCTTGAAATTACATTGAGAAATCTTGTTATACCAATATGCCAAAATTGGACATAAGGGACATGGGATTCCACCATAAAAGCAGAATTTTGAGAGTCTATGATTAAAAAAAGCAAGCCGGTTTCATGCATGTTAAAAAAACCGACAAGGATCGGAGAGGTGTAATCTGGCCTAAAAATAAAAGAGAAAAAAGGGGTTGATTTCCTTCTGGTACTTTATAAAAACCATTCTCGAAGAGTGGCCGGAAGTGATGCCTACGCTCATATAATTGAATCTGAATTCAAAGAGTAACTGTGTGATTCAAATAAAAAGGCAAGGACTAAATCAATAGTCTTGCCTTTAATGCTGATTTAAATATTTTTTCTTCTGCTGACTCCTGCAACGCCTAAAAACCCAAGACCAAAGAGTAGCATTGTTGTTGGTTCGGGTATTGGTTGTTGATCAGAGCTGTAAGGGGCAACAGAATAGGTTAAGCTTGAAAAAAAGATGGGATTATACCTACCATCAGAGAGGTATCCGGAAATGCCACAATTTGCTTCTTCATTATTAATTAATCCATTGGAAGGACCATCAGAACTCAGAGTAACACTAACTGTAGATAACCTTGCAAGTACATTTAAACGCCCCGTAGGAGTTGATTTGTAAACCCAAGACCAAGACGTATATCCTTGAGAAAAGCCATTCGTATTTTCAATGAAATCGTTCAAATTATCACTGAAAGATAGAATTGCATCAGATAGAAAAACGGCGTTGGGGTAAGTGCTCAAGTCGAATGTATCTGTTAACCCATTATTATCGTATTCGTGCATTTCAGTGCTACTATCATCATAAACTGCATAGATTGATACTGCGTCGCCAATGTTCAAGCCATACCTATATTCCTGTTGAGGTCTCATATTACTAATTATACCAGTCCAAGAGACTTGCATCATATCAGCCTGGGCTATCGAAACACAGCTGAACATAAATAAAATCGTAGTTAAAAAAAAGGCTTTTTTCATTTATTTCCCTCCTTTTGAATGATAAGGGCAACCTGAGCAATCACCATGAAGCCCCTGGTTTGATTTTTTTGAGAACAGATTGATTAGAATGGTTCGTGAACAGTTGTATAGGTAGTGAACAGATTGAGTGAGAATGACTTCCTAATAGTAGATTTTATTGAACCTGTCAATCAGGGAAACCCTTAGTTTTGCATAAAAAATTAAAGTTTTTTAATAGGCTGAAATATCAGGATATATTTTTCACAAATAATACGAGAAAAGAATAAATTTAATCTAATTTCTCCATGGAAACATGGTATCAATAATCTTTTAATTTTCAGATTAAAATTCCATTATATGGGGAAGACCAAAATTAAATTTCCAATTCTTCCACTACAGTATATTGGAGACCAACTTGAATTTGGTCATACCCCAGGAAAGAATTTTTTAAAATCTGCCAAAATTTTTTTGATATATATACACTTTAATCTGTAAAAATGATCGGAGTTAATACCCTTAGCGCATAGAATTGAATTAAATCTTTCTATTCTGGAAAAACTATTGGCTTCATAAATAATTCAATTTGTATACAGCACATGTCTTTTTTAATCCGCTTCTAAAAAACATGTAGCTTAACTCTGTATAAGCTACACAAGAGTTTGAGGAGTTCTTTTGGTTAGTATCGGTTGTTTTTGATTCATATTAGTAGATTTAGATATATCAAATTTTTATTGTTGACAAATACTTACCATGCATATAATCCGATTTACCATTGAATAAAATTTTGATTGTATCAATTAATTGCTAACTATAAAAAAAGAGTGTACCCCATGAAATTATTACATCCGTTTAACCATCTCCTGCGAAGTCTTATATTTCTCTTGTTAATAACCTCTTTGGCCATTGCTCAGTGCAATTGCAAAGCCACCTATGGTGACATGGGAGAAGTGTTCACTTTGGCAACTGGAAGTCCAGGGGAACTGGGGCTGTTAAAAGAGCTGGCAACTGTATTTAATAAGAAACATAACACAACTATGTGCTGGGTAAAAGCAGGTTCCGGTAAATCTTTGAAGCTGCTCAAAGAAAAGAAAGTGGATATTATTATGGTCCATGCGCCAAATACAGAAAAAAAAGCCATTAAAGAAGGATGGGCAATTAAGCGATCTTTAATCGGTTCAAACGAATTTTATATTGTTGGCCCAAAAAATGATCCTGCCGGGATTTCTTCTGCTATATCTGCCGCTGATGCCTATGCAAAAATTGCCAGTGGAAAAGCAACATTTCTTTCAAGGGGAGATAACTCAGGAACAAACAAAAAAGAGTTGAGTATATGGAAAACAGCAGGGATTTCTCCTTCAGGAGACTGGTATGTAATAACAAAAGACTTTATGATGGCAACCCTGAAAAAAGCCAATGAAGTTAATGGGTATTTTATGACTGACTCTTCCACATGGGTAGCTGGCAAAAGCGGTCTTGACAATATCAAGGTCCTTTTTAAAGGTGACCCTTATTTGATCAATACGTATCACGGACTATGTCAACCTGAAGGAGCAACAAAAGCTCAAAGATATGCCTCACAATTTATTGATTTTCTAAATTCAGATGAAGGACAGAAAGTTATTAGAGATTATGGAAAAAATCTTTATGGGCAGGGCATGTATAATGATGCACAATACGCAAAAAAATACGACCATTAAAAAAACACGATTATTAATAATGATAGGAAGTTGTTGATCTCAACAAACCCCATCTCCTTGGCAAGCATTATCCAGCGACCTGTTCTCTCTCGACCCTGACAGAACAGGTTGCACCCTTTTTCATAGAATTTTTCCTTCCTGAACCAAAATTATCCGATCAGACCTGATGCATCTCACATGTGGTATTGATATTTGCACCTTGCTGCAAAAGACTTATTGATCATTTTAATTTTCTTTGTAAGTTTTTTCAACGATTTCAGATCCATACTTTCTATCAAGACGACGGATTATAAAATGACCACGTCCCATATTTTGAAAATGATCAATAAACAATGTATTAATAATAGCACCACCGGCTGCACCGATTGCAGGAATAGCCTGTGCAGCAGCTTTCTGTGTGACTGGAATACTAAAGCGACTTGCAATTTGCATGATTAATCGAACAAGGGCAGGTGTTCCTTCGACAAAACCTTTTTCTGCTATATGTTTAGCCGCTTGTGAGATTGATTGAGCTAATGCGGCACGTACTGTAAAATATCCAGATTCAGAAGCATCGTCATCTTGAGTTGCCCCTCCTAAAGCAAACACTTCGATACATGCTAATTTGGATTCAATTGAGAAAATATCTTCTCCTTCACTTCGTGCAATGTCAGATAGAGAACGTAACATGATCGTTGTAGAAATTGGTAGCTCTATTGTCATTGCAGGCAATCCAAAAAGACCACCGATACCACCTGTTGTTGCTACTGCCAGTTTATGCCAGATATTTGATGCTTCTTCGCCAGGCGTGTCTTTCATTGTAAGAGTAGCTGCATGAACAGCTTTGGATAATGATGCTTGGGTAATTTCACCAACTTTTGTGTTCCAATTATCAGGCAATAATTCAAATCCCTTTTCGATTGGTATACCAATATAATTGGTTAATTTTGCTGCAATACCAGGGTTTTCCAAAAGCAACTTTGCTTTTTTTAAATCATTCAAATCCTTTTGTTGAAATTCCATGATAATCCCCATAAGTGGATAACAGTATTGTGACATGGAATAATTTCCATATCTTTTGATATTAAGGTATATTGGATTTAGTTGATGGGCGAATTTCACTTTTATACAAGCCGGAAACTCAAAGGTAATTTGCACCACCATGCGTTAAATATTCTGTTAAAATAAGTTTCGAATTCCGGCAGGATATAAAAATATCTGGTATTTGTCCAATGCTTCAATAAGGTTTTTGGCCTGTTCGGGATTGCTTTGAACCATTGCCATCGATCCGGCTCTCATAAAATGGTTTAATTTTTCCTTTCCAGGACCAGTCGGAATCCCAGATTATCACTTCTCATGCCGGGTATGGATTTGTCCCGGCCGGTGCACCGGAGCTTTGATGTGTTGTCTGTAAATGATCCTCCCCTGACAACTCTGGATGACCCTTTACCTTCATTAAGCGGATTTTTCTTTACATGCCCGGCATAGGCATTTTTATCATATATATCCCGGCACCACTCCTTAACATTACCGGCCATATCATACAGGCCGAGCTCATTGGGGGGAAAGCTGCCGACAGGAGCGGTTTCTCCATGGAAATCACCTGAATTGCAGGTGCCGCAGTTTTCATTGGGCCGATAGGATTCATTGCCCCAGGAAAAATTTACCGCGTTACCACTATTTCTGCAGGCATATTCCCATTGGGCTTCCGTGGGCAGGGAAACCGCTTCTATGGTCTTTGTATTCAAAATCTGAATAAATTCCAGGATGTCATCAAAGGAGACATTTTCGACCGGGCGGTCCGAGTTACCGAAAAATCGGGAAGGGTTGCTCCCTATAGTTCTCTGCCACTGCTGCTGGGTGACTTCAACGGTTCCCATCCAAAAGCCGTCAAGACAGACCCTGTGGACTGGCATTTCATCTTTTCCACATTTTTTTGCAACCGGATGGCACCCCATTATAAAACAGCCATTGGGGATAAATACAAATTTGATTCCTGTGACAGGCTCCCTGTAGACATCTCCTCTGGCATACCTTGGAAGTTTTGCATCATCAAAAGAGGCCTCGCATTTCCCCGAATATGCCCACAATTCCAGATCATTCCATATCTTTTCTGCCCGATGGGATCCATTGTCATAGGCTTTTTTGATCCAGCATTTGGCCTTGAACGGATCTTTCAATGTCCCTTTTCCATAAAAATAGGTTATTCCAAGGTCGCACATGGCCTCAATATCACCACTTCTTGCCTCCTCAATCATTGACGGTAGATTCGGCTGATTTTCTGCAAAAGAATCACAAAGGATAAGCAGAGCCATAAACAAGGCCGACAGAATTATTTTCATGATTTCTCCCATGAACAAGCATTTTGTTAACAATCAGTTTGCTCTATTGGCATAATGCTTTTACGTTTTAGTAAAAGAAATGAACCCTTCATGTCATAGTTAACACAGAATAATCTGATAGAACAATTTTGTCAAAAAAGAATCTGATGCAAACGATCAAATCGAAATATTTTCAAGCGGGTAAAAGGGTAGGAAATTTAGTGAATATCAAAGTCAGGCCACATGATCTTCGAAGACATACTGCAACATATGCATCTCGTTCCGGCACACCGCTTGAAATTGTCAGCAAGATGCTGTCACGCCATTCAAATTTTGCAACTACCCAAAGGTATCTTGGCAAAATAAGTGACTCAAAAACAATCAGATGGATTGATCATTTATATTGATAACTCATAACTGACCGGGTTGGGTCGCACTGGATTCAACCCGGTTTATATCAGTTAACAATTCTTTTGATATTTTTGAGAATTCTTCTCTCTGAATACTTTCAACAAGGATAGTTATTGTTGACCTCTAATACAATAGGAGCTATCCATAGAGCCTTAACTTCGATTACAGTTTTTTGTGTAGGATCACTCTTGTTTTATTAGCAAATTAGACGAATTAAATAAACCGTTAGAACACCGCTAATCATAGTCAAAAGCAGGTTTTTTGTTTTAAAATAGATTCCAAGACATGCAGCTACGCCAATGAGACCTTGCCAACCGGAATTCGCTGCACTTGGGACGACGAGTGATACAAGGATTGTCCCTGGTAATGCATCAAAAAAACAGCGCAATGGACCTGTTTGAGGTAAATGATCTGCTAATAACAGGCCACCAAAACGGAAAGCATATGTGATGATAGATGCCGCTAATATTGCGATTAATCCGTTTTCGATAAAAAGAGTGTTTTCCATATTTTTAATTTTTAATCTAATTGAGTTTTCGATTTAAAATCGATAAGTGCTGAGGCGATAGCCCCCCCAATACCACCGACAACAATATACCATTTCCCAGGCAAGAATTTTTCACAAATCAGAGCCAATATCATAGAAACACACCAAGGCGTAATATCACTTTTTCCTCTCCAGAGGTTTAGTGTTAAAGCTGCAAATACAGCGGTAAACGCAAAATCAAGTGCATACCTTTCTGGTTGAATAATAAAGCTGCCAAGTAGATTCCCTGCCAGCGTTCCTGAAGACCAGGCACAGAGAAGCAATAAACCTCCTCCTAAGAGAAAAAATGGGTCAGTTCCTGATTTTCGATGTTCGGCAATGGTGACCGCCCAGTTTTCATCTGCGACTAAATGCATGAAAAAAACTTTACGCCACAATGAGTGACCAGAAAAAACTGGTTGCAAAGATGCTCCAATAAGCAGGTAACGTAAATTAATGATAAAAACAGACATGGCTATTGCCATCACGGAAAGGGGCGCTTGCCACATGTCAACCATTACAAATTGTGCTGAACCAGCAAACATCAAAATATTCATTGCGGACATTTCAGCCCAAGTCACCCCTTTTTGAGCGCTCAACACACCTAATACACCACCATAAGTAATGGCACTGATCGCAAGTGGAATATTGGCCACAGCTCCTTTGTAAAGACTTGAATGCTTTTGTGTATCTGTGTAATCTGGTTTGTGTTTTATCATGTCACTAAATTCTCGTCAGTTATTGTCCTTTTATCTTTTCTTGTTCTTTAGTAAGCCAGAGCAGGTCTGTCAATAAGAGACTACAGTTCCCCTTTGTCAATTTGCCGCTCCATCTTTTTTTTATTGCCAAAAATGGGTATAATTCATTTTCAAGCTTACCTATATTAACCGGTAATGAAACAGAATAGGGGATAGATGCAGCCAGACACAAACAAGACCTGTAAAAGGTCTGGGAAACATAATTATTGAATAACATTTTGGAACGTTTACCTGAATGCAATATAATTTTATATGCATCGCCGGGCAAAGAAGGGTTTTATATTAAAAATGATTTCAGGAAAATGGAAACAGGCATGGCTCTTTTTACAAATTCTCAAAAAATGTCAGAAAAAGGGTTTACTGAATAGTATTTCGGGCCGTTCAATACCGGTATCAAAGGTGACCGACAAAATTTTTAGAATCCTGAAACTCAAAGGACTTGCGTGATTGGCATCAACTTTAATCCAGATTTCCGGTGATGTATTCTTTTGATATCCATGACAATTTCGGCGGTTGGATACTCCATACAGATAATAATACTTGAGTACCCCGCAAAGATATTGAAAGTAAGCCTCGCTTATTTTTTTTATCTTGATTTATGCCACACCGTGGTATATTTTATGGTTCGTTGTATGCAAATCGAGCTGAATGGAAATCCAGACGAAGAAAGGGAAATAACAAAAAAGATAACGGACAAGAGATTCTTCCATATCAAAAGGAAAAATCATGGGAACTAACGCCAACACATTCTTTACCAAAGCAATTCCCATTGCCTGGGCCATGGGCATCATGCTTTCTCCTGATACCCTGGCTCTGCTGGGAAATCTTGTGGGGAAGACTGGCTGGACTGCGCTGTGGCTGATACTGGGGTCCATGGTTATTTTTTTCGTCCATGCTGCAAATTACCAAACCCTGAACCAAAAAGTCAGAGAAACCGATTTTCTTATGACACGTTTAGGGCAGCTTGTGGTTTATCTGCCATGGACCACAAGGGGTTTTGCCGCCATTTTTCTGTCCACTGGAATTCTGGTCTCATCCGGGTTTGTCTTTAATGAAGTCTTTTTCCATTGGTTTCCCAATTTTGGATTCGCCTTTTTACTCCTTGGTCTACTTCTGGGGATACATCTGACGGGTATACCAATAGGCTTCAAGGCCCAGGTAATTTTTATTGCTCTGACCGTGGCAGGGCTTTTGGTATTGATCCTGACAGGTATTTTCACCCAGGGGACACAGGCCGTGGCTCCTTGGCTCCTGATTCCAGATAGGTCCATTCTTTTTCTTGCTCTGGTCTTGTGGGTAGGATTTGACCTGGGCGCCTTTGCCCTGGATCAAAACGGAGGCCGGGAAGGCAAAAAAAAAATGATGGGGCCTCTGGTATGTACCATTGGTGGTACAGGGGTGTTGTTCCTGCTCTGGGCAATGGTTTCCATCCTACATGTTCCCTTGGTAAAACTGGCTTCAACCAGTCTTCCACATTTAAAAACCGCCAGGTCTCTGCTCGGGGATACAGGCAGTCTTTCTTGTCTGGCTGTTTTCCTACGGACTGATTTCTTTGGATTTTTTAACCCGGCAGGTTTCCTTGACCAACCTCACGGCATCCATAATAACCTTTACCGGTGTTTGTTTTCTTCTCCTGTCCGGAGAGGACCAATCTTTACAACTCATATATTTTAGTTTGACTCTGGGAGCAGGTCTTCTCCCAGGACTTGTATTCACATGTAAATCATCAAGACAAAAAGGTTAATCCAATCATGACAATTAAACCAAGGAGTTCATTATGAAAAAATTTTTATTTTTGCTTATTCCATTTGCTGCCATACTGGCGTTCTCTTCCTATTCAGGGGCGGCCTCAGTATCTGTCATCACCAAGGAGACCCTGAAGAACTGGATGGATAAGGGGGATGTCATCATTCTGGATGCCCGCCAGGGAAGGGACTGGGGATCTTCTGAATTTAAAATCAAGGATGCCCATCGAGCAGATCCTGGACAATTCATGGTCTGGAAAAATAAATACCCAAAGAACCAAAAACTGGTCTTATACTGCGCCTGACCTAATGAAGCCACCAGTGCCGGTCTGGCACAAAAATTCATGATTGAGGGATACACGGATGTTCATGCCCTAAAGGGCGGATGGCGGGAATGGTTCCGGGCGAAATACCCCGTGGATGAAAAATAAAGTAAGTCCGGCATGCCCTCAACATTGCTTCTGTTATTCATGACTGTTCTGAAATCAAAGACCGTCCCCAATGATACCGGTACACAATCGAAACTTTGAAGTTTTTAACGGCCTCAAAATTTTATTTTTTATAATTGGTTTACATTTTTTACTTTACCTTGTCTGAATCCACAAAAATTGCTCTATCAGTGATTATCAATGTAGACCTGTAATTCCTCATGCCATTTTACTGTATCATATACCTGTGGGTCAGTAGGCTCATTCATTAAAAGATCGACTAAATACCGTGGTGTTTTCCCGCCAATATGCATCGATTTAATGCAGGAAACACAATATACACAAACATTTTCGCAAGGCATAGAATCAGCCCGTTTTTTCATCAGATTGTGAACTTTTTCCAAAGGAAGTTTTGGGTAAAAATCATCACCGCAGCAGACAGAGCGTGTACTGTTGAATTTTGTTTCGACAATTTCAATATTCATTTTTTTAAGGCAATTACGTACAGCCTGATGAACTTGTGGACTTTTACGCACAGGGCAGGCATCGTGCACGGACATTTTTAAACCGTTATAGTTGGGATACGGAAACGAATCAAGGTTGTCGATTATTTCCCACAAAGATATAGTTGATATTCCTTCATACAGACTTCCGAACCGTTTGTCACAGCCAGCACATACATTTATGACCAAAGAGCCTTTTTCAAGCTGCGGTTCATGGCGGCAACATATTTTGTGCATAGCCGTTTCTTTATAGTTTTGATTCAGAAAACTTAGAATCATGTTTTCCATTTCAGGTTTATAAATACTTAAAGCGCAACCGGGATTGAAGTATGTTTGTCTGGTCATGTTTTTCTCCTATAAATCAGCAAATCTTGCTTGTTCCTTTTTTTCTGCGTTGAAGAGTAACTTTTTATTTGAAAATTAACCACCCGAATATTGCTGTATTTTATAGCAATATTCGGGTGGGCATTGTGCAATAAATAAATTAAGTTATAATAAAATTGGAGGATATAATTGTTATGTACGATTATTCGCAACAAGCTGAAGATTATAAAAAAATCGAAAGAGCCATTAATTTTATTGAGAATAATTTTAAATCTCAACCAAGCCTTGATGAAATTGCCGACAGTGTTCATTTAAGCAAATACCATTTCAACCGGCTGTTTAAAAGGTGGGCGGGAATCGGACCCGTTCAATTTTTGCAGTTTGTTACACTTGATCACACAAAAAAAAAGTTGGCCAGATCAAAAAGTCTTCTTGATACCTCATTAGAATCCGGTCTTTCAGGGCCAAGCCGACTACATGATTTGTTTGTGACATTCGATGCAATGACACCTGGTGATTTCAAGAAACAGGGTACTGGATTAAATATTGACTATAGTTTTTGTGCTTCCCCTTTTGGACAATGCTTGATGGCGATAACAAAAAGAGGGATTTGTCATTTTGGTTTCGTTCAGGAAACCAATAGGTCAGATGCTCTCCATCAACTTTTTCAAACATGGCCAGGTGCAGTGTTCAGCGAAAATTCCAAATCAATCGATCCCCTTTTCAATCAAATATTCAATCTCAATAAGACCAAAGAATCTTGCCCATTCAATCTTTTAATCAAAGGCACAAATTTTCAAATTAATGTATGGAAGGCTTTATTGCAGATACCCAGTGGAAATGTAGTGAGCTATCAAAATATTGCTGAATATATTGGCCGGCCAAAAGCATTTCGGGCAGTTGCCAGCGCCATTGCCATGAATCCGGTTGCCTACTTGATACCATGCCATAGAGTTATTTCTAAATCAGGTAAAATTCATCAATACCGGTGGGGTTCTTCAAGGAAAAAGGCTATTGTTGGATGGGAGGCTGCAAAATCAGCAGCTTTTTCGTAATTATCAAATTCCGTTGTCAATGGTTTTCAGCTTTCAGTTGAAATCCTTTTTTTGTTTTTAACATGTTGTCAGATACGAACATACCGGTCGCAAAGATTCATAAACCCGTGATTGTGTGAGAACAGAATAGAGGTACACCCAATCGCTCTTATATTCGCGATGATTTTTGCCGCAGTTATGGAATCAAGCGCGTTGATTGCCTCGTCCATAATTAGAATCGAAGGCTGTGCCAGTAGCGCCCGCGCAATCTCTATCCGCTGTTTTTGTCCTCCGCTGATATTGACCCCGCCATTTTTAAGAATCGTCTTGTATCCATGGGTTCTACTAATGATATCATCATGGATACAAGCTACCCTACATGCTTTTTCCAGATCTTTATTTGGAATATTCGGGTTGAACAAGGTCAGGTTATCACGAATGCTTCCATGAAAAATATTTACGCTTTGCTCAACTAAGACAATAGACTTTTCGATACGTTTTTTATTAAGCGTGCTGCTTAATTGTCTGTCAAACAATATTACCCCGGACCACGGTTGATACAGCATTGAGGCAATTTTAGCCAATATGCTTTTACCGCTGCCAGATCCACCGAGTACACCGACGATTTCCCCCTGGTTAACATTTAGGGAAAAGTCTTTTACCTGGGGGGCTTTGAATCTGTTATAGCCAAAGGATACCGATTTGAGTTCAATTGCGCTGAGTTGTTCTCCAGCAAGTTTATATTCCCCATTGATATCAGAGGCGTAATAATCAGCATCGGCCTGGTTTAGAATATCATCAAGACTCTTTATACTGGTTTTTGCAGCTTCGACAGCGTTTAATAGCCGGGCTGCAACTATATTGTGCTGAAAGCTAAGTATTGTGATGATGACCAACGCGATAAGTGTGCCGGTATTTATTTTACACGTATAAGCTTGTGAACTGCTCATCACGATGATCGTCAGGCACAAGGATTTCAAAAGTATCCCGGCAGATGACACATGGACCCCTTTCATCTTTAATTCATTGGTGCCATTTTCCAAGGCCGCCTGATATTTTGCCCACCGTTGAAATGAATACTGTTGGGTTCCGTTTCCTTTTATTGTTTCTATTCTTTCCAGTTCATTTATTGATATCTGATAAAAAACCTGGTTCTTAATCGCAATTTTTTTGCGCATGTCATGGTTTTGTTTTCCGGCAATTATTCTGACGGCAAGGTCAGCAACACAAAGCGGAACAAGCAGCAGTGAAATCTGAGGTGAAAAGAGGTATAGTTCAATCCAAAAAACAAGTAATGTCACAAGGGCGAAAACAGGCTGCAAAACCGCATTGAATGATGAGTCGTAAACCAAGGAACTTATAAAGAATCTATTTGCCACATTATGTCGGGAAATAAAAAAAAGAGAGGGTAGGCGCAGCAGCTTTCGGATAACGGTTGCAGCAATGGTATTGGCCGAGTATAATTTGTTTTGCAGGAGAAAGAGGTGCTTTGCTGCGAGAATCAGGCCATATAAGACCATAAATACACCTGCCCAAATCCATATGCTTCCCGGGAGATGCTGCTGTTGTGTCCGGGTCATATCAAAAATGTATTTTGTGACAACAGGAATTAAAATCGTCAATACGAAAGCTATGATGCAAAGCCCGATATATATCAGATTAGGTGGTGCAACTCGGCTGACGTAGGGGTTTTTCTTATATGATTTACGAACTATTTTTTTGAGCACAGCAGTTACTCTGGCAACCCCAAAAATAATCTTCTTCGGCCATGATATCCGAGTACGGATTGCCCCCTCTCCATCATTTATGTGTTCACTTTTTTCTAAGAAGCGTATAACTATTCCCGTAAAATTATTTTCAAATTCATCGTGGGTGGCAGTAAAGCCTCCTGTACATGAATCTCTCAGGTAGTATTTATTATGCGTATAGCCTTCGAGAACGATAAAATGGTTAAAATCCCAGTGGATTATTGCAGGGAATTTAATACTCCTTACGCCAAGAGATCCCATTTTGAATCCCTTGGCAGTTAAACCATAACTTTGTGCTACCCGAATCAGGTCAGCCGCTCTGCTTCCGTCACGTGCCGTGACGTTGCAGAGCCTGCGGATTTCAGCCAGCCTGGCATCTCGGTTAAAGTATTTGAGAATCATGGTAAGAGATGCCGCCCCGCATTCGGCATTTTCAAGCTGAAAAACGGTTGGTACCCTTACTCTTTTATGTACCGTTTTGTTTAAACTCAAAATTATACGAACTCCCGGCTGTCACTAGGGTTTTGCCGCCCTAGCACAGTGGCAAATTCACCCTTGGCATTCATCAGAGTTTGGTAATCCCCCTGTTCGATAATCTGCTGGTTTTTCATGACTAGGACAATGTCACAGTCAACAATGGAGCTTATCCTATGTGCAACAACGACTCTGGTGATGTGCATGGATTTGATATATGACATAATTTGCTTTTGCAGGTTTGCGTCCAGTTCGGAGGTAGCCTCGTCAAAGATCAGGATCTCGGGTTTGCGAATCAGGGCACGGGCAATCAGAATGCGCTGTCTCTGTGATCCAGACAATTTTATCTCATTGACAATCGTGTTCATCCCCATGGGCATTGCACGTATATCCCCGGCTAGGGCAGCGGCCTGGGCAGCTACCCATACCTCATCCATTGTCACATCGGCACAATCGCCGATAATCGTGCTTAGAATCGTTCCGGGCGGCAGGCTGTCATTTTGAAGTACCATGCCCATTCTTCCACGGAGAATAGTCATATCCAGCGTATTAATGTCTTTTTTATCATAAAGTATCCGACCGGTACCAACCGGTTCAAAGGCCAGCAACAGTTTGAGCAATGTTGATTTTCCACTTCCAGAGCCGCCTATAATCCCCACATACTCACCCTGTTTTATTTTAAAGGACAAATTTTTACACACTGGACCGCCGGTCGTGTAACTGAAGCTGACATCTTTGAACTCAATTGCGCCGGTCAGGCGGGTAAAGGACTCCGATTTTGCGAATGTTTCCGTCGGAGAATTCAGAATCGGTTTTATATCTCGGTAAATTCTGATACCCTTCATCAGATCAGGAACGGCGTTAAGTAATTGGCCTATGTTGTGGCTGAGCAGTGCTGTCGTCATAATTGCAGCCGAAAATGTTCCCTCGGACGCCATGGGGGCAATATTATGGTACCAGAATAAAATGAACATGGCGGCACAGAGAAACAACTTATCTGCAATCCGGTCAAAAATTTTCCAGCACTCCGTGCGGTGGCCTAATCTCTGGGCTCTGCCGTTCATATCCAGGAGATGATCAATTGCATGGCCTGCGTTGCCGGTTGTTTTGAGAGTAGAAACCGCATTGACAAGGCATGACACCGTACGTGAGTTGCTTTGTGCCGCTGCCAGTTGTTTTTCTTCCAGTTCAATCGCTTTATAGTTAAATGCAAGGGACACTATCACCAGAACAAGGATTACCATGCTGATGCCCAGTGCGGCTGCAGGCGCAAATAAAAAGCATAACAGCAGGTTTACAGCTGTCGGTAAAGATATTGTTGTGACGGCAGACAGTGAGCGCAGTATCATTTCTCTGTTTCGTGTAATGCTGATGCAATGCCGGGCCAGCCGGTTTGGATGGTGCCGTGAAAAAAAGGATACAGGCAGCTTGAGTAGTCTATCCCATAGGGCACTTTGTGCCGTGGTAATTAATTTTGAACCAAGGCTCAAAAGTATTATTTCACAAGAGAGCCCATACAGCCACAAAGCCACCTGAGATGAGATCAGAACCAGGGCAAAAAGGTGGATTTGACCAGAAGAGGAGATACGATCATAATTATCGACAAGTTGTTTGAGAATAAAGGGCAATGCTGCAAAGCACAGCGCCTGCAGCAAAGACCAAATAAGCGGTATAAACAATTGCTTGCCCAGGATGGCGCGTATAAAATGGTAAAATGTCCTTCCGGTTATCCGGCCCGCTTCCAATGAGGGATAAAAAACATATCCCAAGGGCTGTATGCTGTCCCGAAAACCTTCATTCACCTCAAACCGTTGATTTTCCTGGGAAGAATAGGCCGTATAACCCGCCCGGCCATGGGTCATTATCAAAGGGTTGCCCTGTGAATCAAACCCTAGTATCCTACCACAGTCTTTTTTCCACCAGTTGGCCTGAAGTGAAATCTTGCGATGGCGTACCCCATACGCTTGAGCAATCGCCCCGATATCATTTTGGTCAATTGATTCAAGTAAGTGCTTTGCCGGCTTTTCCAGAGCAATATGCTCAAGATGACAGAGTTCTATGAATGAGGCTTTTAGGGAGGAGGACATCATTTTTTTTCTATCCGGCAGGATGGACTCAAGATTACTTGGGCCATAAAAAAATAAGCATTGCAAATCCTATGAGGGCTAAAATAAACAATATGGAGGCCACAATGGGGAGTCGTCTGTTAAACTCTATCCCGCGAATCGGATCACTCCCGTTTTCGCTTCGGCTCATGCTGTCCAGTGCTTTTTGCCGGTATAATTGATTCTTTGAGTCCATAATGTGTCCAAGCTATATTAATTTATTGACAACGCCCTTTCTATAGACTTGTTTATATTTTGAAATTTTATAAAACCTGTCCAGCAGCTTGGGCATGGCGGTCCGCATAAGCCGGTTCCCGGTATCCGTCTTGAAGATGGCCCGTGTGATATGGGGTTGAACAGTCAATTGTTGTATGGATTCGCCCAGCAGATAGGTAAACATCCCGGTACCGCGGATCTGTTCTTTTATAAAAAGTGTATTAAACAACACCGTTCTACAATCCAGATCACGTACATCGGACCATCCGGCAACATGACCCCCTTTAAGCAGCACTAAGCTGGAATACGGGTTTACTTTGCCCCCTCCGGAAAAAGGATCAACCTCATGGGAGTACCATTTATTCAACCCATTTTTTTTTTTTTTCCTCAGTTTATCGGAAAGCGCCGTAAAAGTGACCAACGAGTAGTCAGGTTCAAGGGTATTGATTTTTATGTCCGTCACCTTTTTGAAATAGCTTAAATTACGCGCAAGTTCGTTAGGGGTAATCGGAATCGAATAAACTTCAAATTCACTTGTCTCCATGAACCCGAAGCGCATGCTTAATCGATCAAGGTATTTGGACCAGTCGTAATGACGCCCGTAATTGAGATGGATGGAAGCCGTCCCGATATTATTGGCCTTACCGATAACCTGCATCAGCAGCTCCCCACCTATCCCCTTGTTCCTGAATTTACTTTCAACATTCAGGGTATGCAGTTGACACGCCCCCCCGAGATTTTCTTTGCCGTGCATGAGAACGGCAACACCGGCAGGCCTGCCATTGCAGTATGCGCCGATAACCGTACAGGTACCGCCGGCAACCTTGTCCCCCACAGGCTTCATGAAATACGGCATAATTAGCTTCTTAAAGCCCAGGTATTCTATAATATTCAATTCTTTATAGGTATGCATAAAAAACCCGTAAATATTCAGCCCGCTCCATTATCATCGGGTTTTTAAAAAAAATTTTACACGACACCGCCTGTTGTCGTCTTATTCCCTCCGCCGGCGACCAAGTCCAGTTCACTATCACTTAAGGGACGTTCTTCCTCTGCAGCATTAAACGCATCCCACTCCTCTGCGGTAAATTTGTATCCGTGTTCTGCTGCCAGGGCAATCCCTGCTTTGATTGCCTCCTCCATATTGTCTTTTGGAAGGGCCGCCACCTTGGCCTCAAGTTCCTTGTCATCATTCATTTTTTCGATGAATGCCTGCAGTTGTTCTTTTGACATGATACAATTTCCTTATATTTTTGCTGATCCGCACCGCTGGCGGATGTGATAACTTTATGAAAAATACCGCTTGCCTTATTCTGTTGGCTAAATTTTGTATCATACATGATAGCTTATGTGCTACATAAATTATATGACTTACAATTTTGATCCGGATAAATGGTATGCTGATGAATTGTTTTTAATTCATTCAAAACTGAAAACCGGTAAAATAACACAGAAAGACTATGATGAAGCCGTTGAGACTCTGGATAAAAAACTTGACGAAATGTGGAAACGATTGAATGGGACTTATCAGATAAATCCGGACAAATCATAAAAGGAATGGACTTTTTCTAAAGCAAATGCAAGAATGAATAGATAAACAAATTTCATACGTGGCCCCTTTTTTTATTAGTTAAAGCAAACTTTTTTCATCCCCCCCTTGCAAAACAATTTCAGAATGTTTATTCTTTAATACAAGAACAAAAACTTTGCTTCCATCATCAGCAAAGGTGTTCATTGAAGTTTGTAAGATCACGACACTATTATAAAGGAGCCAGAATATGAAAGACAGAGCACTGAGAAGGCACCAGACAGCAAGAGTTAAAAACAGAGTTGAAAAAACTTATAATAGTTGCATTGAAGAACTCTCCAGCGCAGACCGTGCGGATGTGGAAGGCAATGTTGAGAAACTGAAAAAAGTCTGTGCATCCCCCTATTCCGAGGAACATGACCGAAGTTTGGGGCATAAGACCCTTCAGGAACGCAAACACGATATCACCATGAGAGAACAAACACGATAAACCCAATGCGTATTAACGCCCCGGAACCATTTGACATCATCCGGGGCGTTTTTTTTATGGTCTCGATCCTTGGGAAAGATTAAAACAACAGGCGGATCAGGTAATAGACCAGGGGGAGAAAGATTGCCGGCAGCATATTGCCCACCTTGATCTTTTTTTCCCGGAGCATGTTCAGGCCCAGGGCCAGGATCAAAAGCCCCCCCGTACCAGACATCTGGCTGACCACAGCAGGTATCAGCAATGGTTTTAATACCCCTGCCATCAAGGTAATTCCCCCCTGATAAATCAGAACCGGCACAGCGGAAAACATCACCCCAATCCCCAGGGAAGAGGTCAGGATAATCCCGGAAATCCCATCCAGGCAGGCCTTGGCAAACAACGTGTCATGGTTGCCGGTTAGGCCGCTTTCAAGGGACCCCACAATGGCCATGGACCCCACACAATACAACAAAGCGGCCGTAACAAATCCGGCTGAAAAACCTTTTGAATTTTTGAATAATTTTGTTTCCAGAAAATTACCCAATTTTTCCAGAAAGGATTCAATCCCGATGAATTCACCCAGAACAGACCCGACGGCCAGACTGATAATGATAATGAGCAGATCATCGCACCCAAGAGCACTTTTGATCCCCACCAGAATAACGGCAAGCCCGATGGCCTGCATCACGGTTTGATTATATTTTTCAGGAATTCCGTTTTTAAACAATATTCCCACAAGGCTGCCGCAGATAATGGCCAAGCAATTGACAAAGGTTCCCAGCACGTTGATTCAGGCTCCGCTTAAAGGGTTGGTTTAAAAAAAAGTATCCTGGATATAATCAACCCCGTTTTTGAACAAGCGAACACCAATTGTCAATCCCTTATCCATTGACTCTCCCCGGCGTTTCAGCCTCTCTTTTTCCCGGGTCCAGTCCGGATGATTTGTAAAATGATTATAGGCTTCCGGATGGGGCATGAGCCCGAAAATTCGACCGGTCGGGTCACAGATACCGGCAATATCTTCCATGGACCCATTGGGATTCAAGGGAAACGCCCCTTTTGCAGGAACTCCTTTGCTGTCGGCATATTGAAACACCACCTGGTTATTGGCAATAAGATCGGCAATAACCCCAGGCTCTGCAATCACCTTGCCTTCTCCGTGGCGGATGGGATAATCTGCCAGGTCAATTCCCTTGGAAAAGACACAGGGGCTGCGCTTGTTGCCGGCCAGATGAACCCATTGGTCCCGAAAATTTCCGCAGTCATTAAAGGTAATGGCAACAGACCGCTTGGTATTGTCACCCGCAAGACCCGGCAGAAGCCCCAGGTTTACCAGGGCCTGGAATCCGTTACAGATCCCGACAAGCAATTTTCCCTCTCGAACAAACGAGAGCAGGTCGGTGCCAATATGGTTTTTAAGTTTCAATGCCTGGATCACACCGGCACCATGGTCATCCCCCCAGGAAAATCCACCGCCAAAGGCAAGGATATGGTAATCTGATAATTTTTCCTTGCCAAAAATCAATGAATTGATATGCACCCTGTGAGACTGGGCACCGGCCAGATCAAAGGCC
Organism: Desulfobacteraceae bacterium; assembly: GCA_016743945.1. GTDB lineage: Bacteria > Desulfobacterota > Desulfobacteria > Desulfobacterales > Desulfobacteraceae > NBML01. The sequence goes on along the minus strand of JADGFI010000046.1, from coordinate 21,907 downwards.
AAAGCTGTTTCATTATCACAATTCAAGCCAAAACCGGTTAAAATAAGCGCTTTAACCTTTTTCATATATAATCTCCAAAGGTCTTGTTAAATGCCTTACCTAGGGCATCGCAAGACAGATTAACAAGGGAAGGTTTATCCTGACCGTCTATTTTCAAACAGGTATGATCGTCTGTGACAATCCCCACACAACTGACAGGAAGTCCTTTACACAATTTTTCAAAAACCGATTTATTGTCAGGCGCCACCGTTAGAACAAACCGCCCGGCAGACTCGGCAAACAAGAGAATCTCATCGGAAAGACCTTTTTGAGAATCCTTTGCAAGGGGCAGGCAGGACAGGTCAATCTCCATACCCATTCCCCCGGCCATTGTCATGAGACCCAAATGGACCCCAAGCCCCCCCCTTGCCACGGCATGACTGGAGGCAATAAGCTCTTTATCAATGGCTTTTTCCAGAATTTTATAACAAATTTTATTTGCATCAAAATCTACCCTGGGTATATTTTTCCCGGTTTTGCCGAATAAATCGTAATATTCAGATGCGCCCAACTCATTTTTCGTTGCCCCCATGACATAGACAAAATCACCGGCCACCTTGGGGTCCATGGTCACACATTTTGAGATATCATCCAAAACAGAAGTGGCAGAGAACTGTACCGTCTCAAGGGCAGAAACCTTTACCCGTTCTCCAAATTCACCCTCAAGGTGACCGTCCACATACATGCTGTCCTTGCCCGAAAGCAAGGGAATTTTATAGGCCATGCAGGTATCTTTCAGAGCCCGGCAGGCCCGTACCAGCTGGGCTGCCTTAAATTTGCCATCGGGATTTTTCTTTTCATCAAATCCGATATTGGGCCAGCAAAAATTATCCACCCCCCCAATATGGTCAAAGGATCCGCCAACGGCCATGAGGCGTCGAACCGCCTCATCAATGGTGCAAGACATCATGTGATAGGCATCAATCTTGGAGTACCAGGGCAGAAGACTCTGGGAAAAGGCAAGTCCCTTTTCAGATGTCAGAACAGGCCGGGTCACAGAGGCATCGGAAGGGATATTATGGTTAACCCCCAAAAGCGGTTTAACCACGGAACCGCCCTGAACCTCATGGTCATACTGCCGTAAAATCCATTCCTTGGAACAAATATTGGGCCGGGCCAACATCTGGGTCAGCAACCCGTTAAAATTGGAAGGTTTGCTGATAACCGGTTCCACAAGTCCCCGGATTTCAGGAGAAAGCCAGACCGCATCAAATTTCCAGGAGGGGAATCCCTTTTCAAGCAGATCCATATCCACATAGGCGCAGGTCTCATCCTTGTACTTGATGTGAAGTTTTCCGGTATTGGTGTATTCGCCGATCACCGTGCTTTCCACCTCATGCTCCTTGGACAATTCCATAAACCTGGGCAGATTCTTAGGGGTTACCGCAATGGTCATGCGTTCCTGGGACTCGGAAATCCAGATTTCCCACATGTCCAAGCCTTCATATTTCAATGGTACCCGGTCCAGCCAGACCTCACAGCCATTGGACAGCATTCCGGATTCACCCACAGACGAAGAAAGTCCCCCACCGCCATTATCGGTGATAAAGGTGGTAAGCCCCTCATCCCTACAGATCAACAGGAAATCATGCATTTTTTTCTGGGTATAGGGATCTCCTATCTGGACATGGCCGGCTGGTGTATTCTCGGAAAAACTTTCCGATGAGGCCGTAACGCCATGGATACCATCCTTGCCCACACGCCCCCCGCTCATGATGATCAATTCACCGGGAGAAGTTGTCTTTTCATGGCTGGGTTTGCCCTGAAGAAGGGCTGGCATGATCCCCAGGGCGGTTACAAATACAAGACTTTTGCCCATATACCCCGGATCAAACAAGGTCTGACCAAATGTGGTGGGCACCCCGCTCTTGTTCCCGCCATCCTTGACCCCTTCAATCACCCCGTCCAAAAGGCGCCTGGGATGAAGAGGTGGACTCAAAGGCCCGTCATACCCGATATCCCCCACGCAGAATCCAAAACTCCCCATGAACAGCTTGGAACCAAGCCCTGTTCCCATGGGATCCCGGTAGACTCCGACAATGCCGGTTATGGCACCGCCATAGGCTTCCATATTGGAAGGAGAGTTATGGGTTTCGCCGGTGATCACATAATTGTTCTCATGGTCAAATTTACCCACCCCTGCATTGTCCCATAGAACAGATACCACCCAGTCCTTTTCATCTTTAAGGGCCAGGGTGGGTTGCTGGATATAGGTTTTAAACAAAGAGTTTTCCACAACGCGTTCATGGGTGGAAGCGTCGGTGTATTGGAAAATACCGTTAAAGGTGTTGTGATTGCAATGGTCGCTTCTGGCCTGGGAGATATATTCCAATTCCAGATCCGTGGGGGTGGACAACCCGACTTTTTTTCTCTCTTCAAGGACTTTTTGCTCTAAAAAATATTCCCGGATAACGGGAATATCCCGTGGATTCAAGGCCAGATTTCTCTCATCGCTGATCTTGGAAAGCATCTCATCGGAATCGATACAGATGGTTTCAAAACAGGGGATATGGTCCAAAATAACCTTGGCCGGCTTTACATCGGCACCGATTTCTTTATTCCAGTCTTCAATGGAATAAATTTTAAACTGCTGGATGATGGGATTTGACAACAGCTGCCTTGCCAATATGTCAACCGCTTCTTGTGTCAGGGTTTCCCCTTTCAGACAATACCGCTTCGAGGTATAAATACCATCCCCCTTGCCAAGGGATTTGCCCAAAACATCGCTGACGGCTTCCATGGCAGTGGCACCGGCGTTATCCTTAACCCCGGGCCGAAAGCCGATCCAGATACACCAGTCAAACGCAATATCCAACGGTGTTAAACTGGAAACTTGTGTCACCGGATTGGTCAGGATCTCGTCCTTTACCCGATCAAGCCCGGGTCTGTCGATATCTGATTCAATGGTCACGATGTGAATACACCGTGCCGATGCGATGTTGATTCCAAAATAGGAATCTGCTTTTTTCTTTAAGGAGGATGCTTCTGCATCCCGAAGCTCTTGTTTAAGAGCAATTTCAATACATGAAATCATATTATCCACCCGATATTATCTATCTGATTTTATTTATCTGGTTTTATCTATCTGGTTTTATTAACTTGGTTGTATCACCCGGTTCTTATCAGCCATTGATCATTCTAACGATGTCATTATAAAAAACAAATACCATTAATGCCACCAGAAGTGCTGCACCAAACTGAATCAGTTTCTCCCGTAATTTTTCACTGACAGATTTTCCTGTGATTGCTTCAATTCCAAAAAATAGCAAATGACCTCCGTCCAGAACCGGGATGGGAAACAAATTAATAATACCCAGGTTGACGGACAGCAATGCTATGAACCAGGCAAAATTGACGATTCCGGCTTTGGCCTGCTCCCCTGCCATTTGGGCGATCATCAGAGGTCCACCCAGATTGTCCGCAGAAACACTGCCGGTCACCATTTTAACCACGGACAGGATAGTCAGCTTCACAAGCCCATAGGTATCTGATATGGAACGCCCCATGGCCTGGAAGGGATTCATGCTCTTATGGAAGGTCTCGCCGGTTCCCAGGATGCCGATGACATACTTGTCCACATCCTCGCCAAATACATTTTTCCCAATCCGTTTTTCAGGTATAAGTTCCACACTGGTGATTTGTTCGCCCCGCTCAATGATAATCATCAGTTTTTCACCATTGCCGGTGCTGATGACCCGGGAGATATCTTCAAAAGATTCTATGGGGTGTTGATTGATTTCCTTGATAATATCACCAGGGTTAAGCCCTGCACTCATGGCCGGAGTGTTTTCCAGAACCTTGCCAATAACAGGGGTGGCCATGTAAATCCCGGAAAACTGATACAACACATAAAAAATAAACAGGGACAAAATAAAATTAAAGGCAGGCCCCGCCGCCACAATTATGCTCTTTTGAAGCAGCGGTTTATGGGTAAAAGAAAGGGACTCATCCTTGGGATCAATTGTTGCTCCCGGTTCCTCTCCCACCATTTTCACATAACCGCCCAGGGGAATGACCGAGACACAATACTCGGTCCGACCCATTTTTTTCTTGAAAAGTTTAGGCCCAAATCCCAAGGAGAACACATCCACCCCGACCCCGCAGAGCCTTGCCGCTATGAAATGCCCCAATTCATGGCAAAAAACAAGAATACCGATTACAACAACAAATGCCAGAGCAGAATGACCCATTTAAGACCTCACTTTTATATCTGATTTTTATATCAGAGAGTTGGCTGTTTCCCTTGCCCAATGATCGGCTTCAATAATACCTGAAAGATCAGGATTGTCAATGCGACGATGACGTCCCATGGTGCTGGAAATTATGTTAAAGATACCCAAAAACTCTATCCGACCTTCAAGAAAGGCCTGAACTGCAACCTCATTGGCGGCATTCATAACCGCTGGCAGGGTTCCTTTTTGTTTACAGGCTTCAAAGGCAAAGGTTAGGGAAGGAAATTTATCCACATCAGGTGGTTCAAAGGCCAGAGAGCCAAGGGCTGCAAAGTCAGGAAAATCCAAATCCAGGTCAAGACGGCCAGGCTGGGACAATGCATAAGCAATGGCCGCCTTCATATCCGGAACCCCCATCTGGGCCATAACAGTCCCATCCTTGAACCCCACCATTGAATGAACAATACTTTGGGGATGAACCAATACTTGAATTGCATCGGGAGAAATTCCAAACAGATGAACCGCCTCAATTACCTCAAGCCCTTTGTTCATAAGGGTGGCGGAATCAATTGTGATCTTGTGCCCCATATTCCAGGTGGGATGATTCAGGGCATCCGCAAGGGTAATGCTCGAAAAGTCTTCAAGGGGACGGCGTCTGAAAGGTCCGCCGGAAGCGGTCAGAAAAATTTGTTTAAAATCTTTTGTCAGATTGCCCCTCAGACATTGAAAAATAGCAGAATGTTCACTGTCCACCGGCAAAATATCCACCCCGTTGGCCCGGGCCGTTTCCATGACAAGCTCCCCTGCCATGACAAGGGTCTCTTTGTTGGCCAGGCCGATTTGTTTTTTGGCCTCAATGGCGGCAAGGGCCGGTTTTAATCCGGCAGCCCCTACCATGGCCAGCAGAACCAAATCCGCAGATTCCCAGGCAGCGGCCGTCATATAGCCCAATTCCCCGCATAGGATTTCCGGTTTGCAGTTTCCGGTCAAGGACCTGGCCAGGGCAAAGGCCGTTGTCTCGTCAAATACCGCCACCATTTCAGGCGCAAATTCTTCAATCTGCCGGGCCAAAAGCGCAATATTATTCGCTGCGGTCAAGACCTTGATATTAAACAGGTCCGGATATCTTCTGACAACATCCAGGGCACTGGTGCCGATGGATCCTGTGGACCCTAATATGCTAAGATGCTTCATATCACAAATACCAGGTAGATATAGAGGACGGGAATGGCCAGAAGCAAACCGTCAATTCGGTCCAGCATTCCGCCATGCCCCGGCAGAATCCGCCCGGAATCCTTAATATTGGCAGCCCGTTTCATGGCAGACTCAAACAGATCCCCAATCTGGCCGGCCACTGCCACCATAAAGGAGCAGGGTATGGTAATCAATGCCAAGTGAAAGTCAAAGAAAACAAGGGAAAAGATAAAACCCAAGACCATGGAAGTGGCAATCCCCCCCAGGGACCCTTCAATGGTCTTGTTGGGGCTGATATTGGGGGCAAGTTTGTGTTTGCCCAAAAAGGTACCGGTATAAAAGGCTCCGGTATCATTTGCAAAGATAACAATCAACAGCCAGATGATCCACAGGGTTCCCCCTTCCACCTCCTTGAGAAAAACCAGTAGAGAAAGGGAAACAGGAATATAAACAATTCCCATCACCTGTTTTGATATGATATCAAAAACACCGGGGTCAGAAGGAAAACGGGCGAGAACAAAGACGGATAGAATCAATAGATTCAGGGCAAGGACCAGAAACAAGACCTGCCATGATCCCAGACACGCTCCAATGACAAGCGCCATGGAAACGGTGTATGAAATTAATTTAAGGGTGTTGGATACAGGCGCTGTGTCATTGCCAAAAGAAGTCCGACCAAGCGCAATCCGAAGATATTCCCGTACAGACGCCACGGCAACAGTTGACACCATAACGGCCAATAGAAGGGTATTTCCTTTTATGAGAATCCATAAAACAAGGGGGCCAAGTATTATTGCGGTGAGCCATCTTTTAAGGTGCTGCATTTTACTCGACCGAATCGTCGGTCCCTTTCTTGAAAGTTTATTAAAATCTCAACAAAATCATCCCGGGTAAAATCCGGCCACAGGGTCTGGGTAATAAACAATTCTGAATAGGCAGCCTGCCACATCATAAAATTGCTGAGCCGATATTCCCCACTGGTTCTGATGATCAAATCAGGATCGGGCATCTGCCGGGTATATAAATGATCTGAAATCATTTCTTCGGTGATATCATTGGGTTGAATACTGCCGGCTTTTATTTTTCGAGCAAGGGTTTGAACCCCTTGGGTAATTTCCTGGCGACTGCCATAGCTCAAGGCCAGATTTAATACCATGCCTTGATTACTCCGGGTCATCTCCACGGTTTTTTCCGCCTCTCGCTGGATATCTTCAGGCAGTTTTTCTTGTTGCCCCAATATATTCAGCCGAACCCCCCGGGTCATGAGCGTATCCCTTTCAGAAACCAGGAATCGCTTTAACAACATCATCAATGCCGAAACTTCAATCTTTGGCCTTGCCCAGTTTTCAGTGGAAAACGCATATAAGGTGAGCATTCCAATGCCAAGCTCCCTTGCGGCAGTTACAATGGAACGAACCGTTTTAGAACCTTTTTCATGGCCTTTAACACGGTTCATCAATCGTTGCTTGGCCCAGCGGCCGTTGCCGTCCATTATCATGGCAACATGGAAAGGAAGTTTTTCCGAATCAAGCCTTGCGTCTTGTATCGTATCAGACTTCAAGGATTTCCTTTTCTTTGGCGGAAAAGATATCGTCTAATTTTTTAATATATACATCGGTCAAATCCTGAACCTGCTTTTGGCCCTTAAAGCTGTCATCCTCAGAAATATCCCCTTCTTTTTGAAGATCCTTGAGCATTTCATTGGAATCTCGTCTGATATTCCGGACGGCCACTTTATAGTCTTCGCAAATTTTGGAAGCACTTTTTGCGATCTCTTTTCTTCGGTCTTCTGTCAGGGGGGGAATGGAAATCCGAATTAGTTTGCCGTCATTGGAAGGCGTAAGGCCCAGATTTGCCTTATGAATTGCCTTTTCAACCTCATTGATAACACTTATATCCCAGGGTTTAACCGTGATCAACCGACTTTCCGGAATGGACACAGTGGCCATCTGGGGAAGAAGGGTCTGTACTCCGTAATAATCGACTCTCACCCCGTCAAGTATTGCCTGAGATGCTCTACCAGTACGAACCTTTGTCAATTCTTTTTCAAAGGCTTTTTCAGATTTCCCCATCCTGTCTTTGGTTTCTTCGAGCACTTCATTTATCATAACAATGCATCCTATAATAACAGGTAACAACTACCAACAAGAACTATTATCAGGAAAACAGTCACATTTCACTGATAATAGTTCTTGGGGTGAACTTATTTATTATATATCCGGGTACCGATATCGTCGCCCAGAACGGCCTTATAAATATTATCGGCCTGGTGGAGGTCAAACACCTGGAGGGGAAGATCATGTTCCATGGCAAGGGAGATGGCGGTCATATCCATTACATGCAATTGTTTTTCAATAACCCGCATATACGAGAGTTCATCAAATCGAACCGCATCATCATGGACCACAGGGTCCTTGTCATAGACACCATCCACCTGGGTTGCCTTAAAAAGAATCTGGGCTCGTGTTTCATGGCCCCGCAGCACAGCAGCTGTATCTGTTGTAAAGTAGGGGTTGCCCGTCCCTGCAGCAAAAATAACCACCCGGCCTTTTTCAAGATGACGGATGGCCTTTCTCCGGATAAACGGTTCTGCAACCTTATCCATTCTAATGGCAGACTGAACCCGGGTGGGCACACCGCATTTTTCCAAAGCATCACAAAGGGCCAGACTGTTGATCACGGTTGCAAGCATTCCCATGTTATCAGCAGACGTCCTGTCCATACCGGCAGAACTGCCGGCAACGCCCCTGAAAATATTCCCGCCCCCTACAACCACCGAGATTTCCACGCCAAGGCGATAGACCTTGGCAATTTCTTCTGCCACATAATGGATCATTTCGGGGGTGATGCCAAAGCCCTGATTTCCCATCAGGGCTTCACCACTCAGTTTAATCAGAATCCTTTTAAACTCAGGCTTTTTCTCCAAGATTTATTCTCCTATTTGGAAACGTACAAATCTTTTAATCTGAATATTTTCACCAATTTTTGCAATGGTTTCTTTGAGAACATCTGTAATGGTTTTCTGGGGATCCTTGACATATTGCTGGCTCATCAAGCAGACGTCTTTGTAAAATTTTTCAACTTTACCATCTACAATTTTAGCAATGATATTTTCAGGCTTCCCCTCTTCTTTCATCTGGGCTGTGTAAATTTCCCTCTCTTTTTCAATAATGGCCGGATCAACATCCTCGGGAGCCAGACCAGCGGGGTTTGCAGCGGCAATATGCATGGCAATATTTTTTACAAATGTTTTAAAATCATCTGTCTTGGCCACAAAATCAGATTCGCAATTCACTTCAACAAGAACACCCAGTTTTGCGCCGGTATGGATATAAGAGTAGATAAGGCCTTCAGAAGTAGAACGCCCTGATCTTTTTGCTGCCTTGGCAAGCCCTTTTTTTCTCAAAAGATCCACTGCCGTTTCATAATCACCCTCTGCTTCGGCAAGGACCCGCTTACAATCCATAATACCGGATCCGGTCGCCCCCCGAAGCTCTTTTACCATCGCTGCAGAAATTTCCACCATTTTATTTTGCTCCTTAATTATCTTTATTCAGTCTCTTCTTTTGTTGCATCAATAGTTTCAACAGCTGCATCAATAGTTTCAACAGCTGCGTCAATAGTTTCAACAGCGGCTTCTGTTGCTTCAACAGAGGCAGTTTTTCTTATGATTTTTTCAACCACAGGGCCGTCTGTCCCATCGGAAAGCACTTCAACACCCACTTTTGCCTCAACTTTTTCAGCCGGCCGACTTTCTGCTTCACCCTTATCAGATTCAGCATTCTGTCGTTCCTGATAAATCTGGCGACCTTCAATGGTGGCATCGGCAATACGAGAAGCAAACAACCGGATGGATCTGATGGCATCATCATTACCCGGAATAACGAAATCGATATCATCGGGGTCACAATTTGTGTCAACAACGGCAACAATCGGAATCCCCAGACGTTTACCCTCTTTAATGGCAATCGCTTCATTCTTAGGATCAATGACAAAAATAGCACCAGGCAGGCGTTTCATGGTGCTGATACCCCCGATGGCAAACTCAAGTTTTGCTTTATCCTTGAGCATTTTGGACTGTTCTTTCTTGGGATAATTCTCAAGGCTCCCATCATTTTCAAGGGAATTCAAAAAATGAAACCGGGTAATATTATTTTTAATGGTCTGGAAGTTGGTCAACATCCCCCCCAGCCATCTATTTTCGACATAAAAAGATTCAGAACGGTTGGCTTCTTCGTAAATAGATTCAGACGCCTGTTTTTTGGTGCCGACAAAAAGGATATCCTTTCCCTCTGAGGCAACACCCTTAATAAAATCGTGGGCTTTTCTGTACATCTTTACTGTCTGCTGAAGATCAATGATGTAAATACCGTTCCTTGCACCAAAGATATATTTTTTCATCTTTGGGTTCCATCGTTTTGTCTGATGCCCGAAATGAACACCTGCTTCCAAAAGTTCTCTAATTGTAATGTAAGCCATTTGTTCTCCAAATTAATTAATGGTTTTTGCTACCTTCACCCACTTCATTCCCAAAATCGACTTAATGAAAAGCACCGGATTTCAAGTCCATGGATGTGCGTTTTTACTTATTAAAACAAAATCTCGATTTATATATCAAATACGGACAGAATAATCAATTTATTTTTTTAAACCTGTCGTTTAACGGTTCATCGATTTTTAAACCCATCTTCCTCACACTGACCAGCCGGGTATGTCCGGCCAGATCTTTTATAAATTCGATGGTTTCATATTCGCAAAAGGTCTCGACAATGGACGCCACCCCCTCTCGCTGGTCAAATCCCATTTCGAGAAGAAGCCTGCCCCCGGGTACCAGACACCCCCTTGCTTTATCCAATATTTCCCGGATGGAATTAAGCCCATCTCCACCGCCATCCAGGGCCAGCAAAGGCTCATGAGATTTTATTTCAGATGCCAGGCCTTGTATCTCTTGTGTGGGAATGTAAGGGGGATTGGATAAAATCAGATCAAATGATTCCCCGGGATCAACAGCATCTAACCAGGACCCCTGAAAAAAACGGATGGGTGTTTGGGCCAGAGTGGCCGCATTTTGTCTTGCCGTCCTAATGGCGATGGGGGAAAGGTCGCAGCCGAAATAAACATGGCCGGGGCAGGCCTTGGCCAGGGATATCACAATGGCCCCGGATCCCACCCCAAGTTCCAGGACATTTCTTCTCCCGGTAGAATCCCTACACGGCCCCAAAAGGCCGATGGCGGTTTCAACCATCACCTCGGTATCAGGTCTCGGGATCAACACCCCTTTTTCAACCCGGAAATCGGATTCATAAAAGCCTTTTTTGCCGGTGATATAGGCAACCGGCTCCCGCCCAATTCGCCGTTTAATCAAGGCCTTAAACCGGGTAAGCTCATTTTTTTCCAGGGGTCTGTCATGTTGAAGATAAAGATCCAGACGCCGAATCCCAAGGCTGAAACAAAGAAGAATCTCGGCGGTGAGCCGTGGACTGTCTATGCAATGGTCTTTGAAATAGGATTCTGTCCAGACAAGAATCTTGATGATGGTCCAGTCAATCAATGAGCGTTAACCCATATCTTTTAATGACTGGGCCTGGTTATAGGTTGTAAGCTCATCGACAATTTCCTGAATATCCCCTTCCATAATGCTGTCCAGCCGGTAAAGGGTGAGTCCGATTCGATGATCTGTCATCCTGCCCTGGGGATAATTATAGGTCCTGATCCTGCCGCTCCGATCCCCGGAGCCCACCTGGCCCTTCCGGTCAGCAGCCCTTTTTGCGTCCTCTTCCCTGATTTTCGCATCCAGAACACGGGATTTAAGAACCCCCATGGCCTTTTCCTTGTTTTTGTGCTGGGATTTTTCATCCTGGCAGGTAGCCACCACCCCCGTAGGGATATGGGTGATTCTGACAGCGGAATCGGTGGTATTAACGGACTGGCCGCCAGGACCCGAGGCTCTGAACACATCCACCTTAATATCTGATGGATTAATTTGAACATCAACATCCTCGGCCTCACAGAGAACAGCCACGGTCACAGCAGAGGTATGAATCCGCCCCTGGGTCTCGGTGCTCGGCACCCGCTGCACACGATGGGTGCCGCTCTCATATTTAAAGCTGGAAAAAACGCCTTTTCCCCGGACGAGGCAAACCACTTCCTTGAACCCGCCGGAACTGGACCCATTTTTTTCAACAATTTCAACTTTCCAGGATTTTGATTCCGCAAACCGGGAGTACATCCTAAAAAGATCACCGGCAAAAAGACCGGCTTCTTCCCCGCCGGTCCCCGCCCTGATTTCAAGGAGGACATTTTTTCCATCCCTCGGATCTTTCGGCATTAAAAGAAGGTTGATCTGTGCGTTCAATTCAGCGATCTGACATTCAAGGCTGGGAATTTCTTCCTTTGCCATACTGCGGATTTCAGGATCATCATCCCGCAAAAATTCTTTTGCTTCCGCAAGCTCCCCCAAAAGTCCTTCATAAGACCTGAACACCGGAACAATCTTGTTAAGCTCTCCATGTTCTTTTAAATACTCCTGGTATTTTTTCTGATCACCAAGAACACTGGGGTCGCTCAACAGCTGTTCAACCTTAATGAATCGCTCTTCAATGCCTTTTAATTTATTAATCATATTTGAATTATCACACTGTATCAATCATGTTGACAAACACAAAAGGGGCACTTTAAAGAAGCCCCCTTTTCGGTTTCCTGGGTTGTTTTTGCCTTTAAACGAGTTTAGTCGCGTCAAACCCTGCATATTTCTTTTTAAAACGGTCAATTCTACCGGCAGAGTCAACCAATTTTTGTTTACCCGTAAAAAACGGATGGCACTGGGAACAAATTTCAACCTTGATATTTTCTCTTGTGGAACCCACCTCAAACGTTGCGCCACATGCACAGGAAGCCGTTGTCTGTGTATAATTGGGATGTATTTCTTTTTTCATTTTCTGCAAAACTCCTTACCAACCCTTATCCAAGGGTCTTTATTTAAAATAATAACGATACAATTCCTATCTCATATCCTATGAATTCATCAAATCAAGGAACTCTGCATTATCCTTTGTTCCTTTCATTTTTTCAAGTAAAAACTGCATACTATCAACAGAATTTAAACTTGATAACAATTTTCTCAAGATCCAAACCCGGTTCAAAACCGAGGGATCCAGTAACAGTTCTTCTTTTCGGGTTCCGGACTTGTTCATATCAATGGCCGGATAAATTCTTTTATCCGCAAGTTTTCTGTCCAGAACCAGCTCCAGGTTACCCGTCCCCTTAAATTCTTCAAAAATAACCTCATCCATCCGGCTTCCCGTATCGACAAGAGCCGTTGCAATAATGGTCAGACTGCCGCCGTCTTCAATATTACGGGCAGCACCGAAGAAGCGTTTGGGCCGGTCAAGGGCATTGGAATCCACTCCACCGGAAAGAATTTTACCCGATGGCGGCATCACAGAGTTGTAGGCACGGGCAAGCCGGGTAATACTATCCAGAAGAATAACCACATCATGACCCTGCTCCACAATCCGTTTGGCTTTTTCAATAACCATTTCCGCCACCTGAACATGGCGCTCGGCAGGTTCATCAAAGGTCGAACTCACCACTTCGGCATCAACGGAACGGGCCATATCCGTTACCTCTTCCGGCCGTTCGTCAATGAGAACGATCATGGGGATGATATCCTTGTGGGCCTTGATCATAGAGTTGGCAATATTCTGCAGGAGCATCGTCTTGCCCGCCTTGGGCGGTGACACAATCAGCCCCCTCTGGCCAAATCCAATGGGACACATCATATCCAGCACCCGCATGGAATAATTATCCGATTCCGCCTCAAGCATCATCTTCCGCTCGGGGTAAAGAGGCAGAAGATTATCAAACAGGATGGTCTCGGCAGCAAGGTCTGGGTTCTGGAAATTAACCGCCTCCACTTTGAGCAGGGCAAAATATCGTTCGGAATCTTTTGGCTGGCGTACCTGGCCTGAAACAGTGTCTCCGGTCCTCAGGTTAAACCGCCGAATCTGGGAAGGTGACACATAAATATCATCGGGGCCGGGAAGATAATTATAACCCGCTGCCCGCAAAAAGCCAAACCCGTCGGGAAGAATCTCAAGGGTTCCCTCACCGTAAACCTGACCGCTTTCTTCAATATTGGCCTGGAGCAAAGCAAAGATTAGATCTTGTTTTTTGAGACCTCCAAACCCTTGAATTTTATATTCTTTTGCAAGTTTAGACAGCTCACTTATCTTCATTTTGTTAAGGTCTACAAGATTCATTCAATCTCCTGGTTTTTTTGTCAGTGGTTTGTTTTTCATCGGTTTATTTAGGGTTGGTTTATTTAGGGTTGGTTTGTTTAAGGGATACCTTTTTGATTTTGATAATCTGGAAGCCTTTGTGATTGGTGGAAAATGGGCAGACATATCGAAACAATTATAGTATTTTTTGATAATTAAGATATTATGATTTTATTGTCAAGAATTCTTTTTTAATTTTAGTGTAAAATTTTTCAACAGATTCAAAGAGTTTGCCAGGGTTTCCATTATTTTCAATCACATGATCGGCCTGCTTTATTTTTTTTTCCTGGGCCATCTGCAGCGCCAAAATTTTAATAGCACTTTCCGCTGACACCTTATCCCTAGTGGAAATACGCGCCACCAAAGCTTCCCGGGTTGCCGCCACCACCACCGTCACGTCAAATTTAGCTGCCATTCCCAACTCAAACAATAGCGGAACCTCCACTGCACAGGCAGGCTCTCTATCATAAACAGCAGTTTTGATCTGCAACAGCATCTGTGCAATAATAAGGGGATGAAGCAAGGCCTCCAACTGCCTTCTCAAATCAGGACGGTTGACCATAATCTTTCGCAGCCTTGCCCTGTCAAGAGTTTTGTCTTGCTTGACCACATCCGGTCCGAAACACGACACCACCCCTTCATAGGCTTTTTGCCCGGGCTCAACTATCTGCCGGGCAATAAGGTCACAGTCAAAGGTCACAAGGCCAAGGGTTTTAAGCCCCTGGCAGACCAGACTTTTACCGGAGCCAGCCGATCCTGTCACCCCAATTTTCAGAATTTTCACCTTTACACACCCCATTCCCTTATTCGGTTCACCTCTATTGACTTCTCTTGCAGACCCTCGCATAAAGATTGACTTATAATATGGTGTTATGCTATTTTTCAAGCCCGTTTTTAAAAAAATATTTCAATAACAAATAAGAGGGAATAAACATGGAAAGAACACTCTCAATTATCAAACCCGATGGGGTTAAAAAAAACGTTATCGGTGAAGTGATCAAACGGTTTGAAACCGAAGGTATTAAAATCGCCGCAATGAAAATGATCCAATTGTCCAAACCCCAGGCCCAGGGTTTTTACGCGGTTCACAAGGAACGGCCTTTTTTTAACAGCCTCACCGATTTCATGACTTCAGGTCCCATTGTTGTCATGATCCTGGAAGGGGATGACGTTATCGCACGAAATAGGAAACTCATGGGTGCCACCAATTTTAAAGATGCCGACGAAGGCACCATTCGGAAAGATTTTGCAACAGATATTGAAAAAAATGTGGTTCATGGGTCTGATGCCCCTGAAACAGCTGCATTTGAAATCGGTTACTTTTTCAACGGCCTTGAAATTCAGAACCGATAAGCCAAGTTCCGGCGCCAAGCTGACCGACCAACCGCCCCTGAAGGACATGGAGAAAACAACAATCCCTTCATGTTCTTCAGAGGTGAAGTTTTACCCCGCCCTATCTTCTCATGGAACCAGCAGATCAAATCCCGTTGTCGTATCTTTTTTCCTCTTCCCGGTTGAATCTAAAAGCTCATACAAGATGACCTCCATTACATGCCACACCCGCACCCCATTGCGGACACACCCCGTAATGGTTGACACTCCCCGACCGCATGCCATGTGCATATGAAGTACCGGTGTTCCGCTTTCGTCAGGGAACAACGTACCGGTACCGGTCACTTCATGGACATTGTCCAGCACCTGGGTTTTCGGAACAATGAGCGGCACCCGGCCCTGTTTCGGCCCGGTTATAAGGGTGCTGCTGGCATCTGCCCCGCCCAGAATAATCATGGAAGCCGCAATGACCCCCTGTTCCCTGGCAAAGGATTCAATGGTCTCATGGACCACATCCCCGTCTTCAAGCCGAAGGACAAACACCCGTCCTGGTTTTGCCTCTGAATATTTCATTTGCCTCTCATTCGTGTTTAAATTTATTTATATTCCCTGTTTTATAACCGTCAAGGTTACAAGAGACATATTCGAATCCGATTTTCTTCAGCCCCCGGCCTATCATATCAAGTTTTTCCTGGGTAATCAGGTCGTTATAGGGAATCCGAGTCGCCAGACAAGACTGGGACGGCAGGTCCCAGTTTCCATGCCCCATCTGCTTTGAACATGCCAGGAGGAAGGCGGAATCCAACCCGCCTGAAAATGCCAGGGCTATTTTTCCCATTCCTTTTAATTGTTTGGTTAGAAATTCAATTTTCTCACTACATACCAATGATGTTTCCATTTATTTGCTACTCATATATTTCAAATCTTGTTTTTGAATTTATCAGGGCATCAATCCGTTCCTGAAATTCCATCCGGGATTCACTTATCAGCCATTTTGCCCAATCGTCAATATGCTCCCATTTGGAAATCACCAGATGTTCATCCGGAACATCCACCCGCCTCATGGATTCAGCACTCAGGTATCCTTTTTGCTGCACCGCCAGAGCAACCAGTTCCCGGTAAATATTTTCAAGAAGCTCCCCGGTGTCGGACGTTACTTTTCTTCTGATCAATACAGTGACTGCCATACCCCACCTCCCGATAAAGCATTGTTTAAAATCCACCCGCCGTTTCTGATTGAAAAATCTATCATATTTCTCAAGAATTACCAAACTTTCAATCAAGAAAATTGTTGACTCATTTTCAGGTTTAATGTATATACCCAAACGTTAAATATGCTGGGTGATCGTCCAACGGCAGGACTACGGACTCTGACTCCGTCAATTAAGGTTCGAATCCTTATCACCCAGCCACTTAACAGCATCAGGTTTTCAGCTTTTTGGTTGAAAGCCTTTTTTGCTTTCAAGGGAAATTTAATACACATATAATACATTTTTTGTTTTTAATGCATTCTCAAATAACAATAATATCCAAATCATAGCCCCTCAAATATTTTTTTTACGCAAACTGCCTGAAAGTTCCTGTGTTATCAGTTTAATTATTTTCCTGGGATTATGATGATATCCATTGAAAACCTTTTTTGTTTGAATATGGATCTGCCCACCACTTTTTTTACCACATATAAAAAGGGTGCCACATTACATAACACCCCTGGATTTAAAATAATCCTCCCTCCCAGACATAGAAAGGGATTGCCTATACAAATTTTAATATACACGGTAAGACAAACCTCCTTTCTCCTGAGATTCGATTTTATTTGGCATAGGCCTTAATTTATCCCAAACAAGGTTTAATTGTAGTATACCAAATTAATATTTATGATGGGTGTGTATACGACGACGACGTGTAGTTTTTATAATTGCCAAAGCTTGATATTGTAGATATAACAATGACGAACTCAATTTGGATTTCTATTAAATGAATTATTAAGTTAGATTCAAGGTAAATATTTTCAATGGCTCAAGTTGTTCAGGAAATAATAGACTGCTTCAATAATTTCAATAGTGATGTTTTAAACGGTATCAATCATAACAGAAGAGATTTCGCTCATAGTCTTTTTCAATATCCTGCAATGATGGTCCCATCTGTTCAAGAACCAATATTAAAAGCTATCCTTAATCTTTTACCAAGCGATCCTTGGTTAATTGACCCTTATATGGGATCTGCAACTTCTTTTGTAACAGCAATGAAGTATGGATTTAATATGTATGGGCAAGACATTAATCCATTATCACTTTTAATTGGGCAAGTGAAAACTGGACCTTATCTTCAAGATTCAGAATATCGATTAGGCGAAGTTTATAACAGAATTAAACAAGATACAAAAAGTAAAATTGAGGTTTCTTTTTCAAATATTGATAAATGGTTCGAGCATGATGTTCAAATCGAATTGTCAAAAATCAAGCGAAGTATTTCGCTTGAAAAAAAAAGGCATTTCAGAAAATTTTTGTGGGTAGCATTTGCCGAAACTATAAGATTATCAAGCAACGATAGAACATCTACATTTAAGTTACATATTAGATCTAAAGAAGAGATAGAATATAGAAAAATCTCTCCGATTAAACTGTTTCTTGAAATTTCAAATAGAAATATGAGAGATCTGAGCAAATACAAAATTGTACTGGACGATTGTGGATGGCTAAAAAAAGGTAAATATACAAACAATGTAACTCTTCGATTGGGAGATTCAGCCAAAAAAATCAGAAGCCGAGCCAAATTTGATCTGTTGTTTACGTCGCCTCCATATGGGGATAACAATACAACAGTGACATATGGACAATACTCATATTTACCTTTGCAATGGATTAATCTAAACGACATAGACTCTGCTGTTAGTCAAGATTGTCTCAAAACAACTCATGAAATTGATAGGAGAAGTCTTGGCGGACGCGCCTATCGTGACGTATCAAATATAAAAGAACGATTATTTTTCGTTTCAAGAGAATTAAAAAATTTTTATTGTTCATTCTCTTTAGAGAAGCAAAAAAAAATTAATAAAATTTTATATTTTTTCAATGATTTAGATAGATCCATCAAAAATGTTGTTCATTCATTGAATGAGGATGCGTTTTTGATTTTTACCATTGGAAATCGACATGGTGGCGGTAAAGAACTGTACAATACTCTAATATTGAAAGAAATTTTAGAAGCTTATGGCATTAAACTAATGGTTGACCTCAAGAGAGATATTCAAGGGAAAAGAATGCCATCCAGGAATAATATTAGTAACACAATGAAAAGAGAGAATGTTTTAATCTTTAGAAGATAAACTATTATGACCCCAAAATATCAATTTGATATAGATCCACATGTTGTAAAACAATTGGGAGAAGAACTTGTCCCAGATGAAATTACTGCATTAATGGAGCTTGTGAAAAACTCATATGATGCTGATTCGAATTGGGTTAGCATAGAAATTAATACAACAGGGAACTATAGGCCGAAATCCACAAAGTATCCTAACCATAGTGGATTTATAACCATCAAGGATGATGGATTTGGTATGAGCAAAGAAACCATACTGAAATCGTGGCTTATTATTTCTTATTCTTCAAAACGGGCAATGAAATCAAGAAATGAAAAAACTCCTAAAGGCAGAACTCCTCTGGGGGAAAAGGGTTTAGGACGGCTTAGTACTCAAAGACTTTCAGATTTTTGTGAGATTAAATCAATTAAAGAAGGTTCAACCAACAAGGTAAATGTCGCTTTTAATTGGAAAGATTTTGAAAAAAGGGAAAAATTGAGTGACATCCCAGTTCAGGTATCTGAAAAGCAGTCGAAAGAAAATAATGGAACTGAAATCGTCCTATTAAATTTAACACAACCAAATGTATGGAAGGGGAAAAATTTAGAACGGTTTAAAGGGCTATTAAGTAAGATGGTCTCACCCTACCAAAAGAATAGACCTTTTGACATTTATTTAACAATTAATTCAAAGAAAATTGATTTAATCCAAGAGAATGAAAAATTACGAGACCTTGCCATAAGTACATTTGAATTTCGATTTGATAGAAAAAAATTGGTTGTTGAGGGGAAGATAAAACCCGAAAAATTAATTGGTAATAAAAAAGAGGAATACCACAAATTTATTGCATTGGACAAAGGGAAGAAATTTAAAAGGTTTTTCCTATCAAACCAGTCAAATGAATATCATGATTTTAAAGATTCAAATCAAAAATATTTTTTAGGCTTTAAAAAGGAAATAGATTTTGACTTGGATATTCCTGATTTAGAGTTTTCAAATAAGCTTAAGGCAAACCCTGGAAAATTTTTTGGTGAAATAAATGAATTTATTTATAAAGAGGCGGCATACTCAGAAGAAAATAGTTTCAATGTTTTTAACAGCTTCTCCAATTTTAAAGAGTTTGCGCAAACTCAATCTGGGATTAAAATTTATCGAAACGGTTTTGCTGTACAACCTTATGGTTTCGATGCGGGCTTTGATTGGCTAAAATTGGGAGAAGCGCAAACCCATGCCACGTCCTTTTATAGATTACGACCCGTAAATACGATAGGTTACTTTGCAATTGATGAAGGAGAAAATTCTAAACTTAAAGACAAAACCGATAGAAATGGTTTTATTGAAAACCCACACTCAAAAAATTTCTTAAAATTATCCTTTCTAATTCGTGATGAATGCTCAAAATTTATTGAGACTGTGCGACGGTCATATAATGAATATCTCAGTAAAATTGTAACTAAAAATAACAAAATAACAACGGTATCTCAGGCATTTCGCTCCATAGATAAAACGGCCCAAACAGTTAGAAATGTAAAAACGAAATTTACTCAAGCAAAACAAAAAGTTGAGGATATAAAAAAAGAAACTGGCTACTATTTAAAAAAGGTGGAAGAAGATCCTCTATTTGCAACAGATATCGAAAGGAAGGTAGCGGAAAGAGTTAAGGAAATTTTTAGTAAACTCAACTTAATAGACGAGACGCTATTTGAAATTGCACCAATTATTGAAGAGTCAGGACATCTATCAGAGACGATTGGTATTTTAAAGCCAAAAATAGAAATTTTAGAGGAACAACTTGATAATTTTTCTTCTTTGGCTGCAATCGGTCTACTTGCAGAATCAATAAGTCATGAATTCAACAATGTTGCAGATAGCCTGAGTGATAGAGTGGCTTCGTTTTCCAATAAACTTCAGAAGGGTTCCTTTAAGATAAACGATGCATACATACTCATCGAATATATCAATTCCGCGATATCTGGATTAAGAACTCAACTAAAGCATGTTGATCCCTCGTTAAAATATCAAAGGGAAAAGAGTGAATTATTAGATGCATCAGAGTATTTCAGCACAGAAAAAGAATATTATAAAAATAAATTTTCAAAGCTGGGAATTGAGTTGAATTTGGAAATAAAGAATACATTTAAAATTAAAATCAACAGGGGTAAACTCACTCAAATTGTTGATAATATACTATTAAATTCGGAATACTGGTTGGTAGATAAGAAAAAGAATACGCCTGATGAAAAGCTGCAGATAAATATCCGAGTTGATGAGCCATGGGTTAATATTTCCGACAATGGTTATGGTATTGCTCCATCGATTGAAAATTCTCTTTTTGAACCCTTTGCAACCATGAAGCCATTAGACAAAGGGCGAGGGTTAGGATTGTTTATAGTTCACCAATTAATCGACTCGGTTGGTTGTACAATAAGTGTTGATTCAAAAAGAAATAAATATGATCGGAAATATATATTCACTATTAACTTTTCAAATATCATTCAATAATTTCTATTCAGGATGTCTAAGATGGAAGAAAGAACGAACGCTATTAAAACCGCAAGGGATGCTATTCATGGATTTATTGACCAACTAAACATTAAACATTTTGTATATATAGATGATAGATTTGATATAGAAAATGAAAAGGATCATTTTGTAGGCGTCCTTAAAAGTTTTTACCATGAGAAGATAAACCAAGAACGACTTGACTTCATAGATTGGGGATCTCCGCAACCAGTTTTTGAAAATGCCGTTGATGAAATTTGGAAGGCGGCTGACTCTGATAAAAAGAAAGAATACCTTGTAAAAGTCAAACAAGCAGAAGGGAATTCTGACGAAATTGATAATGCCATACCTGCATTAGAAATCGAGAGAGATTTACCAGGAATTATCCAGACCTTTACTCCGGCTCAGTGGCAAAGTCGAAAAAAAGAATTATTAGAGGATTTGGGGGAAAGTGAAAACATTCTCTGTCTGTTTGATATTAATTTTAACAATGATAGCGATGGACATGAGGAGGATGGGATCGATCTTGCTAAAGAAATTTTAACAGGACAATATTCCGATAAAGTTTATTGTGGATTATTTTCACATACTTTTTCTATTGAAGAAGAGGGTGAGAAACGGAAAATAATTCATGCTGAGCGTAATTTAGATTTCAAACGATTTTATACTATCTCAAAAAAAAGATATTCCCAGGATCCACCGATCTCAGGTTTTGCAGAGGGCATCAGGAATGCATTGACAGTTACTGTGGTTGAAAATTTGAAAACAGATTCTATCAGCTTGATCGATAGTTCTATTGGGAATGTTAAAGAAATTTTGAAAAATATGACACCGGAAACATTTGACTATGTCGTGCAGAAAAGTTCCGGGGAAAATGGTGTTTGGGAGATTGATACTTTTTTTCGCCTCACAAGCATATTGTTAGATAATGAATTTAAAAAAATAATTTCAGATAAACAAAATCGGCATACATTTATTGATGGAATTAATCGAATTAGAAAAATGGAGCGGATTAAAACGGGTGCCCAAACACCATTTGACAAATCAGAGGTAAAGGAAATCCGCAAAAATGAATTATATTATGA
>JADGFI010000045.1 GCA_016743945.1 Desulfobacteraceae bacterium | reverse complement strand
ATCCCAAGCGGTCTCGTACCGACCTGGGATGCGCCATTTCTTTACACTATAAATAGTATTAACTGCTAATGATGAGACTCTTTGCTGTCGTTCATGGTATCCATGGCTGCCTTTACAATGACAAAGGTCATACCGGCTCCCAGAATGGAAACCGCAAACCATAACCCGCCCATGAAAACAACATGACCAATGTCCCAGACCCATTCAAAAATAAATGGAAACATAAGGTTTCTCCTTTTTGTTTATTGCTCAGCCTTGGACTGATTCAGTTGACGTTCCTGGGGGAACACGGGCAGATACCGGTAGGCCACGGCAATAAAAATTATACCATAGGCAACCGGTAAAATAGTGGTGGCGATTTCCTGCCAGCTGGGGAAATAAAGCGCCCAGGTGTCAAAGGACATAACCGGAACTGCCATGATCTGGAGAACCATCACCCACCTGTTCAGACAAACGCCAATCACTCCTAAAACAATGGCGATCAATCTTAAGGTCGGGTTTTCTCTTGTTCCCTTGTTGAGCAACAGAAATCCCGGGACCACACCGCAGACAATAATTTCAACAACCAGAATCCAATACCCGTAAAATGAATTATTGGTATAAAAATGACTCATTTTGAAACCAAGGCTGGGAGCGGTAACCGTTGCCCAGTAAATTGTATCAATTATTTTGGCAATAATATAGGTGGTGATCATCCAGCCGGAAATCTTGGCCAGCAGATGGACGGTTTTGTCACTGACCAGTCGTTTGCCGGTAATGACTTCTGTGATCTTGGTAACCAGCAGGGTAAAACACGGCCCAAAGGCTGCCGCAGACCAGGTAAAGAGAAAAAACGTCCAGGGCCAGATCAGCAATCCTTCCCGAACGGCAAAGGGCCGACCGTACATGACACCCGCCACACCACCTAAGGATCCTTGATGGAAAAAGGAAAGAAAGGCACCGGTGGCCGCAAAAATTGCCATTACCCCATGCATGTTATGGGCAAGATGATGAAAGAAAGGCACCTTGTTGGCCTGGCGGTTTTCCAGGATGTTGGGAATAAACTCAATGGTCAGTACTGCAAAGTAACAGGACAGACAAAAGGCCACTTCCGTCAGCATGGAATGAACGTTGGCGTGCCAAAAAATAAACCAGCCGCGCAAGGGCTGTCCAATATCAATGGCCAGAATCAAAAGAGCGGAACTATAACAGATAAACCCGATGATCACGGCAAAGTTAATGATGTTTTTGAGCTCATCCACTTTAAAAATATATTTGAGCAATCCTGTAAAAAATGCCCCGCCCCCAACGGCGATGACGGCAAGGTCGGCCCAGATCCACAGGGCAAACCCGTAATAATCATTCATATTTGTCTGGTTCAAGCCTTTAAACCAGCAAAGCAACATGGCATAAACGCCCCAGAGAAGCACGGCTCCAACAATGCTGATCCCAATCATAAACTTTGGAAATGAGCACCGCTCAGCACCTTCAGGTATTAATGCAGAATCCATATTTAAATACTCCTAACATAGGTTTTGGATTTTTTAGTCATGGGATGCAGATCCATGATGATTCTTAACCTTATCCCATTCACCATCGAGATAGTTATCCCCAGCTTTTCTAACCCATTCACGTTCGGACATGTAGTAAATCTTGGTATTGGTTCCCAGCCGTTCAAGCAACCGGAAAACCTTGGGGTTTCTTGACTTCCCCACCACGTCTTTGTTCATGGGATCGGGATGGGGATCAGGTTTAACAATCTGGTGCACCTGGTGGGCGGGGTTGTTCAAATCACCGAACACAATGGCACCGGCAGGACAAGCTGTGGTGCAGGCTGTCTGATACTCATGTTCCTCGATCTGATCACGACCCTCAGCATAGGCTTTTTCCCTTGCCAGTTGGTATCTGTGATAGCAGAGACTGCATTTTTCAACCACCCCCCGCATTCTGGGGGATACATTGGGGCTCAGGTAATTTTCCATACCTTCGGGCCATTTGGGATCCCACCAATTAAAATATCGTGCATGGTAGGGACAGGCCCCCATGCAGTACCGACAACCAAAACAACGTGTATAAATCTGGCTGACAATGCCTGTGTTATAATCGTAGTCCGTTGCCGTTGCGGGGCAGACAGAGACACAAGGCGAATGCCCGTGGCCTCCTTTTCCTTCACAATGCTGGCAGGGCCTGGGCATATAAACAACTTCAGTATCAGGAAAGGATTTACCATTGGTCAGCTTATAAACGCGCATCCAGGTGATACTATCCTTTTTCCTGGACTCATCCTCCTTGAACGGGACATTATTTTCCGACATGCACGATACCATGCAGGAACCACATCCCGTGCATTTGTCCAGATCAATGACCATTCCGAACTTATGTGCTTTTTTATCTTGTATCATCAGAACCTCTTAAGATTTTTTTCCATGTAATTTATGCCTTGGAAATTTTAGCTTTTATACCAAAGGCAGCATCCAGTCCTGAACCAGACTCAATTACCGGGCCTATTAAATCATTTACATTCACACCCTTGTTTGAGACAAATTTATTGTCAAAGGTGTGACCAAGACCTCTTACCATCCCGATGACACCCGGCATAATCCCGTCATTGAAATTAACCTTCACCTTGGCGGTTCCCACAGGGGTCGTCAGCAGTGCATCACCGCCGTCTTTAAACCCCTTGGCTGTCCCAGGATTAATTTCCACCACAATATCAGTACCGGTCAAGACCTTGTCTGAAACCGTTTTCATGGCAAAAGGGGAGACCGCCGGAACTGTTCCGGTCAACCGCATATTGTCGATGGGAATCAGCGTCAGCTCAAAATCGCCATCAGCCTGGATGGTGGACGGGTTGGTGGATAGAAACGTAAAATCAACATAGACAGTTCCATCCGGTGCCCCTTCTGAGACCAGGACATGCCCCTTTTCAGACAAGGAATCCCAAATATCAGCCGTAATCCCTTCAAGGCACTGAGCATAGCTCGTCCACTCAAAATTCTCGGCAATGGTTCCGCCAAGGGCCTGGGCCAAAAGAATCAGGGCATCGCCGGGATCTTTGGTATCAAAAACAGGTTTGATGACAGGCCGGGTCAAACCAATGACATTCTTTGCAAAGCCTGCCTGGGAAGGAACATCTTCCATTTTCTCAAGAAAGGTATTGATCGGAAAAATCACATCTGCTTCCATGGCGGTTTCATCCAGAAAGGAGGAAAAACTGACCACAAAGGGAACTTGCTTAAATGCCTTTTTTACCCGTTTTGGATCGGAAAAAGAATAACAGGGATTGGCATTGTAGACAAAAAGCGCATCAACAACGGGTTTGTCCGTTGCAGCAAGTTTTGCCACAAGGTCATTGATGGAACCGGCCAGTTTTTCTTGTCCGGCACCGATTTCAGCCACATCATCCATAACGGCTTCGGGAAATGACAGATAGTCATTTTGGGGCATGATAAAGGCACCGCCTTTTTGATTCAAATTACCCACAAGGCAGTTCAGGGTATGGACGGCAGAAAATTCCTTCAGGCTTTGTCCGATGTTTCCCCTGCCCTTTCCGGGAATGGCCACCGGCATTTTCGACCGGGCGAACATCACCGCTATTTTTTCGATTTCAGCAGCCTTGATTCCGCAAATTTGCGCCACTTTTTCCGGTGCATATTCTTTTTGAACCATGATGGCAAATTTATTAAAACCACCCTTAAAATTACCAGTATCATAATTGTTGCCGCTAAAAAGATTTTTCTTAATAATCACG
The DNA here is from genome assembly GCA_016743945.1 of Desulfobacteraceae bacterium. Taxonomy (GTDB): domain Bacteria; phylum Desulfobacterota; class Desulfobacteria; order Desulfobacterales; family Desulfobacteraceae; genus NBML01. The sequence continues at coordinate 37,534 of JADGFI010000045.1, read as the reverse complement.
GCACAAAGACCAAGGGCCAAGTCACTTTCAGTTCCAGGGTTTATGGGAATCCATTTGTCGGCATTTGCAGCCGTATTGGACAGCCGGGGCTCTATCTGATAAAGTTTGGCATTCCTTTCTTTTCTGGATGCATTTGCCTTAAAACAACTCACCGGGGTTCCCCATCCTTCAATGAGTCCTGCACCAAAGCTTAGAACAAAATCTGAATTATCAAGATCAAACCCAATGGTATTACCGGCACCGTGCAGGGTTTGAGCGGTCATTTCCAGGTTGGATTCGAGACTTGGCATGGTATAAAGGTTGGGAGAGCCAAAGGCAGTTAAAAACCGCTCAAAAAGCTTTGCTACCGATCCTTGGGACTTGTCTGTAACACAGGCAAGTTTTTGGGGTGCATTGCTCGTTCGGATGTCAGCTAGTTTTCCTGCCGTAAGGGCAATGGCCTCCTTCCAGGAGATTTTTTCAAATTTGTCCCCATTTTTTTTTAGGGGAGTTTTCACCCTTGCCGGATCATACAAATATTGAAGACCTGCAATCCCGTGGAGGCATACACCGCCGTCATTTATGGGATATTCAGCCAGCCCTTCAATTTTGACAGGCCTGCCAGCTATTTTTCGAACACTGATACCGCAGTTTCCCGGACACAGGTTGCAAACCGAATTATCATAGGATATTTCGCCGTCAACTGGAACAGGGGTCCAAGGCCAGTTTTGGGTCCAAATGGAAGAATCATCTGTCAGTTTCAACCCAACCGGGGAAACCACAACACCCGCAACTGCGCCAAGGCCCAATCCCAAGAAGCTTCTTCTATCAACTTTCATAAGTTAGTCCTCTATAAAGTTTGAATTTCTTGAATTCTAGGCCGCTTATTTGTGACACTGGAAACAATAGCCCTGGTGGCCTGTTTCTTCTTTGTGACACGCTGCGCAGTCATCCATCTTCATCCGATCCCAGGAATGTTTTTTAATTCCCCAGATGTTTTGTCCCCAGATATCACGACTATAACCGGTGATTCTGTTTTCTTCGTAGGGTTTTGAAGTGGTAGATTCACCAATGGGACCATGGCAGGATTTACAATCCATACCCGCCGCATTAATATGGGCTGCATGGGAGAAAAAGACACAATCGGGCTGCTTTGAATAAACAAACCAGGGGACCTCTTTTTCCTTTGCCACATATTCACTTGCGAAAATAGCCTCATCTTCTGTTTCGCCCATGGGCTCGTCTGTATGGCATTCCATACAAGACTCAAGATTGGGCATCCCGGAAAATGTGCCGTCTTCTCTCAAGAAGTGACAGGTTTCACAATCACCGGCTTCTTGTGTATGAAGCACGTGATCAAAGTTAAAAGGTTGCTCTCTTTTAGAATAAAGCAACTTGGGAAAAAGCAGCCAGCCGGACAAAAAACAGACCAGGAATGCCACCAGAAAAAAGATAACACCCAGCCCCAGGCCTTTGTCATCTTTTGGGTCACCACCAGTGCCTTCCCCTGCACCATCCATGGAACCATTTTCATCTTTGTTTTCTATTTTGCTCATGAAAACTCCATCAATGTTAAAATGTTGATGTTACTTTAACCAGTTCGTCCGGACTTAAATTCCCGGACTTATTTCCTTTACAGACAGCAGTTCCTTGCATATCTGCAATAACGTCCCTAGGTCATAATTTGCGTTTTTATATATAAATATCTTGTTTCCTTGTCAAGGTAAATTAGCGAGAAACCAATGAATCCTGCCTATTCTGTCGATGCCGGAGGAAAGGATATCCCAGGAACAAAAAAGGGCGTATCTTGATCAAAGATACGCCCTTTTTTGTTCCTGTTTGACCTTAAAAAGCAGAAAACCTCATTAAAAAAAGGTTGTCTAACTTCTCCTCTTTTTATCCATAGCTGTGAAGACCTGAAAGCAGGTAGTTGACCCCGAAATACGTAAAGAGAACCGCTATAAACCCAACAATGGAGACAATGGCCAGTTTTGCCCCATTCCAGCCCCGCATCATCCGCAAATGCAAAAAAATGGCATAGACAAACCAGGTGATCAAAGACCAGGTTTCCTTGGGATCCCAGGACCAGTATTTGCCCCAGGCGGAGTTGGCCCAGACAGCTCCTGTGATAATACCGATGGTCAAAAAAAGAAATCCAAATACGATCATCTGATAGGTGAGTTCATCAATCATTTCCCAGGAGGGCAACCGGGAAAAAACAGAGGTACTTTTGGGGTCCTTGGGTTTAAAAAAATAGATAAAACTAAACCCGAATGCCAAGGCAAACCCGGCATACCCTAAGAAACAGGCAATGACATGGGCAATGAGCCAATTGCTTTTCAAGGCCGGAATCAAGGGACTGATTTTGGAATTGACGTTGGGATCAAAGGAAGCATAGGCAATGGCCAGGAAGATCAGGGGAGATACAAAAACGCCTATGATACTTTCCTTGTATTTTAATTCAACAAAAATATACAAGATGGCCACAGTCCAGGAGAAAAAAACAAGGGATTCATACATGTTGGAAAAGGGGGCATGGCCATATCCCATCTGATAGGATTCCACCCACCGCAGGAGGATCCCGGCTGTATTGCAGATGAAGCCAATGACAATCACCCAGAACCCTGCACGGGCCAGCACTTGTTTTTTAAATGAAAAGGATCCGATATAAAACACCGAAGCCAGTGCATAAATAAATGTAGTGGTTGATAATAAAAAAGAACTGTTCATGGGTTTTATTTATCCTTTAATAGGGTTACTAATTTCTTTATTTTAAGCATCATGCCATAGCTGTTCCGGTTGGCTTTCCCTGAAACCAGAACACGGGTTGTGTTTTGATCTGATGTTTTGATTTCAATAAAATAGGATTGATGGGAAACAAAAAAGGTGATCCAGCACCCCAGAATCATCAGGATAAACCCGGAATACACGTACCAGATCCCTGGATCCTTTGTGACCTGAAGACCTGTATAATACCGCTGATCAAATTTCTTCACAACAAAGGAGAACTGACCCTTTCTCATTTTGTCAAAGGTGGGAAATTTGGTGGGAAGGGGTATCTGAACCCCCTCCTTGCCGGTTAAGGTTATTTTTCCAAAAAAGGCCTGTCCCAGGTTATGCTCCCTGAATTTAAAATTGGGCATCACTCCCTGGAATTCAAATAGCCCCGCATTTGCCGGCAGGGTTAGCCGCTCTCCAACGGCAAGGCGCTTGGTAAGGGTCTGTTGGGTGGTATTATCCACAACTTCAAACACCGCACTGTCCGGTGCTGCTGCTCCATAGGAAGACTGAAATATATTAATCCCCTTATATCTCAAGGGCTGGTTCACCCGGATATCCTTGGTGAGACTTTCCTTTCCATCTTCAATAATGGTCAGGTTGGACCGAAACTCATCCGGGGCACCCGTGTCATAGAAGCGAACCTCAAACTCATTGCATTGGATGGAAAAGGGAAGTTTAATGGGTGTTCTGGTTTTGGTGGTAAAAAGTGTGTCCGCCGTGGCACCTTCATCCAGCCGCAGGTTTGCCTTAAAACCAAACACTGCACCGATCAATGCCCCGACCACCAGCAAAATAATACTGGCATGGACCACATAGACCCCCAGGCGAGACAAGCGGCCTCGTTCAGCATACATGACACCACCATTTTCGGTTTTTTCGTATAAAACCTTGCCTATCTTTTTAGACAGGATGGCCTGATACTCAACGGCCAGGGCATCAACCCCTTTTTCTGAGGTAAAGGTCTCTCGATTTTTCAGTTTTTTAAACCGATCCGGGTTAAAGGTGACTTTTTGAGGGAAAATGATTTTCCAGGTCAACGAGAGCCTTTCAATGGAGCAGACAATAATATTAATACACAAGAGCAACAGCAGAAAAAGGAACCACCAGGCAGAGTACATATCGTCAAGCTTCAATACCTGGATCAGGTTGTAAAACCCCTTTCCATAGAGACTTACATATTGCACAGGAGAGCCGTTTTGAAGGATTATGGTTCCGATGATGGAAGTGCTTGCCAGAAGCACCAGGGTATAAACGGTTAATCTAACCGAACAAAAAAATATCCATATTTGCTGGGGTATACTTTCATTTTTTTTCAAATTTTTGTTTCCACTAAACATTTATGTGTTAAGGCAAAGCCGTTGTTCCACAATCTTTTTAAAAAACTGGGTCTTTATATCAAAATTAGTGTGGGACCGCAAAATCTTTCCGCAAAGATGATTAATTTGTAATGTTCCAGCCGCCCCTTATTATTATGGGCGCAAAGAATACAAAAATCCAGGCTGTTTAAAAGGCCTGTCTGTTCTGTCAACGGGGTATATCCCCTGATGATATATTTTTATGGGAAGTGATCAAAAAGAACGGCCAATCTCAATTAAAGGACAACGATGGCACCAGAACCAAACTTTCTCCTTTCTCCGGATACATTCCTCCGGTCCCGGTTCTTCCGCCGATTATTCTGAAAGGACAAACTGACGATAACCCCATCCCGTATACTTTCTCTTCTGTCATAGACGGATTTACGTCGATTCCTTTTCAGTTTCCTGGTAACGGTTTTTTTACGCCTTGAAAAACCATGTATCTCAGAAGCTGAATCGACAGCTTCGTTTCGAATCGGTACTATTTTATAGTCAAATACCATAGTGTTTTCCAAGGGATTTAAGGTTATTCTTTTACCCGCAGTATGACTATGGTATCGTCAATTATGACATACGACTTTAATTATTTTTTATTTCTATCATCAATGTATTGGTGAATTCGCAAGAAGGGAATATAGAGGGAATCTGTTGTCTCAATATGGTGAATGAGCCAATCCCGCAGTTCCAGGATTGCCTCAATCGTCAGGTTGTCGATATCTTCAGCTATCTCTCTTCGCAGGCTGATAGAACTTCTGATAAATTGGCGATGGGCCTTGGCATGGTCATCAAAATCAGGATACCCTCTTTTTCTCAGGATTTTTTCTTCCCTGGAAAAATAAAGTTTCCCATAGTCATTAATATCAGAAAACAAAACCGTATACGCTTTGGCATCTGCATTTGTGTTTTTCATATCAACAAGTTCATTAAACATGTCAAACATCTTTTTTTGAAAATTATCGAGTTCCTCAATATCCACGCTGTATTTTGGGTCCCACTCTATTTTTGTTATCTCAGTCATTTTTATCTCCTTTAACGGTTTTTCTATTACCAATCCATAGGGTTCCCAAAACAGCTATGGAAATTACCACAGCTGTGACAATGGTAAATGCCAATCCATTCTTTCCATATCGTGGATAAATCACAAAGGGAACCAAGTACATATATAAAAACATGTGAAAAATACCAATACCGACAATGCGAATCCATGCGTTTTTCACTCAAGCCTCGCGAGAAGCCTGGCATGGATATTATCAAATCCACCATTTGACATGATCAAGACAAGGTCGTTTTCTCTCAATTGAGGGACCAGATAGTCAAGCACGCTGTCCGGTGTCTCAAAATGATATGCATCGCCCCCCTTCCCGTTGATATCAGCCACCAATTGCCGAGGAGAGAACCGCTGATCCTTGGGAATATTTTTCTTCACGCAGGGATTGCAGATTAAGACCTGGTCTGCCGCCATAAAGGCCTCTGGATATGTCGCTTGGAAAAAATGGCGCATACTGGTATTGGTTCTGGGCTCAAACACAGCAATAACCCGCCCATTTTTATAAAAAGGTTTTACTGCCGCCAGGGTTTCCCTGACGGCCGAAGGGTGATGGGCAAAATCGTCCATAACGGTGATGCCCCGCTTAACACCCCGGATTTCCTGACGCCGCTTTACCCCGGAAAAAGTGGTAAGGGCTTTTTGCACCAGGGTATCACTGATGCCTATTTTTTTTGCCACAGCAATACAGGCCAGGGTATTCATTAGATTATGCCGGCCCACGAGCCCTGTTTCTATATCAAAGTGCCTGTCCGGCCCCTGAATCCTGGCCTGGGTCCTGCCCGATCGTTGGCTATGGTCGAAAAACTGCCAATCTCCCCCCTGCCCATAGGTTTGGACCTTTGTTGCGCGTCCCTCAAGTATTTGATTCAGATTTTCATCTTCCATACAGGCAATGATATGGCTAGTGGGCTCTATTTTTCGAACAAAATTAGAAAATATATCCTTGATATGATCAATATCTCTGAAAATATCAGCATGATCAAACTCCACCCCTGTCATAATGGTGATATAAGGATCATAGTGCATGAACTTTGGGCCCTTATCAAAAAAGGCAGTATCATATTCATCCCCTTCGATGACCATATAATCACCGGAACCGATCTGAAAACTGGAATTAAAATCCTGTAAAATCCCCCCCACCAGAAAAGAAGGGGCGAGACCAGCAGTTTCAAGTAGATGGGCCATGATGGATGAGGTAGTGGTCTTGCCGTGGGTGCCGGTGACAAGAATAATCTTCTTTCCCTCGGCAATGAACTGATTCACCGCCTGGGGCATGGACAGGTATGGAATATTTTGATCCAGCACAGCTTTGGCTTCAGGATTTTCCCGGACCACGGCATTGCCGATGATAACAAGATCTGGATGATGGTCAAGGTTTTTTGGGTCAAACCCTGAAAAAAGGGTTACTCCTTTTTCAGCCAGAAAATCGCTCATGGGCGGGTAGACATTCTGGTCCGACCCGGTTACCTGGTATCCCATTTCCTTTAATATGCAGGCAAGGGTCCCCATTCCGCTTCCACAGGCAGCAACCAGATGTATTTTTTTAATTTTAACCCCCTCCATTAAAGATCTGCCATGACCGCCCGGGCCACCTCAATGGTGGTATCAATATCCTCGTTAGTATGGGCTAAAGAAACAAAACACGCCTCAAACTGGGAAGGCGCAAGATAGACCCCACGGCTCAGCATCCCCTGATAAAACAAGGCAAACCGGTTTAAATCAGAGGCCTTGGCATCTTCAAAATCATAGACTTCCCTTTCGGTGAAGAAAAAACCTGACATGGATCCAATGTGTCCTGTCTTCATTGGGATCTTGGCATCATCTGCAGCGCTCTGCAACCCTTCCATCAAGCGATGGGTTTTTTGATCCAGTTCAGCATAAACAGCATCATCCTTAAGAGCTGTCAAGGTTGCAATGCCTGCAGCCATGGCCAAAGGATTCCCGGACAAGGTACCTGCCTGGTATACAGATCCAATCGGCGCTATCTGGTCCATGATCTCCCGTCTTCCCCCATATGCACCCACGGGCAGCCCCCCCCCAATGATCTTGCCAAAACAGGAAAGATCCGGTGTAATCTTAAAATATCCCTGGGCAGATCCTTGGGCAACCCGGAATCCGGTCATTACTTCATCAAAAATCAATACAGATCCATGCTTGCTTGTCATCTTCCTCAGGCTTTCAAGGAATCCCTCCTTCGGGCGCACCATGCCCATGTTGCCGGCAACGGGCTCAACGATCACGCAGGCCACCTGGTCTCCCTTTTGAGCCATGAGTCGTTCAAACCCCTCAATGTCATTGTATGGTAATGACAGGGTGTTTGAAATAACCGCTTCCGGTATTCCCGGGCTTCCCGGGATACCAAGGGTTGCCACCCCGGATCCGGCCGCTACCAGCAAGGTGTCAGCATGGCCGTGATAACATCCGTCAAATTTGATAATAATATCCCGGCCCGTATACCCCCGGGCAAGACGAATGGCGCTCATGGTGGCTTCCGTACCGGAATTGACCATGCGGATCATATCAACGGAAGGTACCATATCGACCACCAATTGGGCCAGTTCGGTTTCAAGAGCAGTGGGGGCACCAAAGCTGGTCCCGGTAGCAAGCACCTTTTCAAGGGCCTTTATGACTTGGGGCGGCCTATGCCCTAAAATCAGCGGTCCCCAGGAAAGAACATAATCAATGTAGGCATTTCCATCCACATCATAAAGGCGGCTTTTGTCTCCCCTCTCAATAAAAATAGGCTGCCCGCCCACAGAGCCGCAGGCCCTTACAGGAGAGTTCACCCCACCCGGGATAAGTACTTTAGCCGCGTTAAACAGTGCGTTTGATTTAGACGTTTCCATATGATTTTCCCTTCTATATTTGTATCCTGATATTATTCCCTAAAAGTATTGAATATACCAGACCTGTCTTTAAAGGGTCAACTTGTTTATTGGCCCATCCATAAAAAGACAAAAAAACATTGACATTCTGTTGGATCACTGCTATTTTTCGCCTCGTTAAATTAATGGGCCGTTAGCTCAACTGGTAGAGCAACTGACTCTTAATCAGTAGGTCCCGGGTTCGACTCCCTGACGGCCCACCATTAATTAAAAAGGCTCTTGGCGATATTCGTTAAGAGTCTTTTTGCTTTTAGAAACAAAGATTCTACACGTGTTCTACAAAATAAGAGCCTCAACATCTCTTTCGCATAATCTGCTATATCCATTGTTATCAGGAATTTTCAATATAATCAGTATTCATTTTTTACAAAAAAAGTAGCATTAGAATTCTATGTCTTTTATAATTTTGCTAGGATTTGTCTGTCTTCAATCAAGTCGATTCTTAATCGGCTTGATTGAAGGATCATTGTTTTCTGCCCTATTTTGTGGTATCCTTTAATTTGGTTTTTTAAAATGGTCTGAAAAGTGCCGGAAAACATATCAAACCCGCCACAAACGTACCATAACCATTTCAGGACGATTCATATGACTCAAAAGCACCTGGATATTGATGATGATCAGGTACATATTCTCGTTGTCGATGATGAAGATCCAATTCAAAGGCTTGTAAAACAGATCCTGGATTCCGCTGGTTTCCAGACGCGGACTGCATCAAACGGCAGAGAGGCATTAAAATATTTGAAGGAAGCTTCATTTGATGTGGTGATATCGGATATTGTCATGCCGAAAATGACCGGGATTGAATTAACAAAAAAAATTGTAGCCAACTATTCTGCAGATGTCATCCTTATGACCGGTGAGATTGCTCGATACCATTATGGTAAAATGATCGGAATCGGTGCCAGTGATTTCGTACAAAAGCCGTTCAGCCCTGAAGAAATTATTTTAAGAACAAAACGGGTAATACGGGAACGCCGTCTTAAAGAAACACAAATTTCTTTTCACAATAAACTTGCCCTGGCCCAAAAAATGGAGGCCATGGGACAACTTTCAGCCGGGCTCGCTCATGAAATAAATACACCGATCCAATATATCAATGATAATACACTTTTTTTAAAAGACACTTTTTCAGATATGGACTTAATCATTGAAAAATTTCTGCACTTATTTCAAACATTAAAAACAGGGTCGATTGATACCAGTATGGTTAAGCAGATAGAGACGGCCCTGGATCAATTGGATTTGGATTATACCCGAAGGGAAATCCCGCAAGCGATTGATCAAGCCATCGAAGGGATTGACCGTATCAAGAAGGTTATCCAGACCATGAAAGTCTTTTCACATCCCGGAAAAAAAAACCATGTTCTAACCGACGTACATCACTGCCTGCAGAACGCAATCATGATTTCAAAAAACGAATGGAAACATATCGCCGATGTGAGTATAAATATGGAGCCGGATCTGCCAAAAATAAAGTGCAACCCCGGGGAAATAAATCAGGTATTTTTAAACCTTATCGTAAATGCCAGTCATGCCATATCTGAAAAGACCAACACACAATTTGGCGATAAAGGAAAAATAGAAATTCGTGCGCATACAAAAAAAAACTGGTTGGAAATCAGTATCAGCGATACGGGGACAGGCATACCCGAAACAGTCAAACCAAAGGTCTTTGATCCTTTTTTTACAACAAAGGAACCGGGCAAAGGAACCGGACAGGGACTTGCGATTTCCCGGTCTATTGTGAAAGACAGGCACCATGGAAAAATTAGCATCGAAACCTGTGAAGGTAAAGGGACCACCTTTATTATTGAACTTCCCATACACCAAAACTAATGTTTTCAGCATCCTGAACCGACGCTGAAAATAAAAACATAGTTTATCATTGATTTTGAGTATTGGAACCGTTTGATGGGGGAGACAGGAAATGAAAAAATATATTTTATTTGTTGATGATGAATCTAATATTCTAAAAGGGCTTCAGCGAAGTCTGCGTCCGTTAAGAAATTCCTGGGATATGACCTTTGCACAAGGCGGTGAAAATGCGCTAAAATTACTCGAAAAACAATCCTTTGATGCTATCATTTCCGATATGCGAATGCCGATGATGGATGGTGCTGCGCTTTTAAACATCGTAAAAAAAAAATATCCCATGATGGCCAGAATTATCCTCTCAGGTCATTCAGACAAAGAAATGATCATGAAATCAGTCAAATCGGCGCATCAATACCTGTCCAAACCCTGTGAAAAAGAGACACTTATCCTTACCATAAAAAGAGTCTGTGCCTTGTGTGACCTTTTAAACAATAAAACATTAAAACAATTTTTGGGGGGGATAGAAACCCTGCCGAGCATGCCGTTGCTCTATCGTCAAATAATGACCAAACTTCAATCTCCTGATCCTTCAACATCAAGTGTGGGTAAAATTATCGCAACAGATATGGGAATGACAGCAAAAATGCTTCAACTGGTCAATTCTTCCTTTTTTGGAATGCCCCGGCATATCTCCAGTGCAGAAGAAGCGGTTATTTTATTGGGAATCGATGTCGTAAAAACCCTCATTTTGAGCATCGAAGTGTTCTCAACATTCAGCAAAGGAACCTTGTCCATCATTCCAGTGGACAAAATCCATGATCACTGCATTAAAACCAGTGCAATAGCCAAAAAGATCGGGGGTCTCGAAAAAATGGAAAAAGATCTTTTAGACAATGCTGTCATTACTTCCCTCCTTCACGACCTGGGCAAACTGCTGCTGGCAGAATATTTCCCGGATGAGTATAAAAGCGTCATTCAGATCGTCCAAAAAGAGCGTATCCCTTTTTTCAGAGCTGAAAAAGAAGTTTTTGGCGTCACCCACGCCGAGGTCGGCGCCTATCTGCTGGGGTTCTGGGGGCTGCCGGAAAATATCATAGAAGGGATTGCGTTCCATCACCATCCGTCACTGATAATCAGTGATAAATTTGAACTCTGCGGTCTGGTCCATGTGGCTGAACTAATCGAATATCATGAACAGCAGCAGCCTGGCAGCTGGGAGACGCTGAACGGTCTGGATAAAGCCTACATGAAAAATCTGGGACTGTTCCATAGGATACCCCTGTGGCGGGATGCCATTCAACACCGATAAACAGGAGTAATGTATGAATATACTGATTGCAGAAGACCATTATATTTCAAGACTTTTGGTAAAGAAAACCGTCAAAAAGATCGGCCACACCGTCATGGAAGCTGAAAACGGTATCGATGCCTGGCAACTATTTTTAAAACACTCTCCGGAACTGATCATTTCTGATTGGCAGATGCCTGAAATGGATGGATTGGCACTGTGCAGGAAAATACGGGCGTCCAGCAAAAAAACATATACCTATATCATCTTGCTTACGGCAAAAGATCAAACAACAGACCTTGTAAAAGTTTTTGAAGCAGGAGCGGATGATTATATGATCAAGCCCTTTAAACCCGAAGAATTGAGTTCACGCATCAAAACAGGAGAAAGGATTGTCGCCCTTGAAAGCCAATACAATAAAATTCACGGAAAGCTGATTCAAAAAAACAAAACTCTTGACCATGCCTTGAAAGATCTGAAAATCTCCCAGTCCCGGATACTCCAGTCTGAAAAACTGGCTTCAATCGGACAGCTTGCCGCAGGTATCGCCCATGAAATCAATAATCCCATTGGATTCATTTCCAGCAACCTGGATGCGCTAAGCGATTATCTAAAAAATATAGCGTCCTTGCTGCGCCACTATAAAAAGCTGTCAACTGCCCTGAAAAAACACAAACCAGAACATTTAAACCAAGCCGTTACCGAACAAATTCAAACCATTGCTGACTATAAAAAAAAAATTGAAATCGATTACATTTTGGAAGATATCCCTGAACTTTTGAATGATTGCAAAGATGGGACCGGACGAGTCGGCAAAATTGTTGGGGCTTTAAAAAACTTTGCCCATCCTGGAAATGACAAGCAAATGCTCGTCGATATCCATAAGGGATTGGAGTCCACCCTCAATGTGGTTTGCAATGAGATCAAATACAAGGCTGCTGTGATCAAAGAGTTTGGGGATATCCCGTTGGTAGAAGGCTACCCGCAAAAAATAAACCAGGTCTTTATGAATATCCTGGTCAATGCGGCCCAGGCCATTGAAACAAAAGGGGAAATCAGAATCCAGACAAAAAAAGAAAATCACAACGCTGTGGTCATCATTTCCGATACCGGATGCGGTATAAAAAAAAAAGATATCCCCAGGATATTCGATCCATTTTTTACAACCAAGGAGATCGGTAAAGGAACAGGTCTTGGAATGCATATCGCCTATAATCTTATTGAAGAGCATAAGGGAAAAATTGAGGTAGATAGCAGGATTGGCAAGGGAACCACCGTGACCATTACACTTCCGGGAAAATAAATCCAGCCAGGCGGATCCCTTTTTTAAAACGCTTCGACCCGTATTTCATGTAATGCAATGCCCCAGTCACCAGGTTGACTGGAAAACTCCCGGATGCGGCACCTGGAATTGGAATTATGAAGGATCATGGTGGAGTTGACTGCAAAAATTTTTGTTCCGGATTCAATTTTTTTCGCCACCTTGATCTCGGGCAGGGGTTTATTTCGATTGGAAAATTCAAGCAGCCTCTTTTTTTCGTCCGAAAAGGATTTGTTCATCTCTTCAAGCTCTTTAATCCGGCCTTTTTTTTGTGAAATTTCCTGGGAAATTTCATCCTGCCGGTCAAACCCTTTGTTAATTTTCTCTTCAGCTTCAGCTGCATTTTTTTGTATCTCTTTCACGGTGTTGGATACTTTTTGGAATGCCGCCATATTTCCTGACGCCTTCAGGTTTTCCATTTTTTTTTCAATATCTTGTAATTTCAGTTGTGCCCGGTCCTGGACATACGCGTGTTGGGAAATGGCCCCATGAAGCGTCTGGTCCTCTTTTACAAGTTCGTCCACTTCGCTTCCCAATTCATTAATGGCCCTATTGTTGATGTTCAATTTTGAATCCACTCTGGCGACTAAAAGATTGGTGTGCTCATCCACCCCCACCGTGAGTTTTGATGGTTTCGTCGTTTTTTTTCCAATATTTCCAGCCCGGATACCCATTTTCGCGGAAATTTCAGAATTAATAATGGAACCGTTTTCATTTATACAGGCCCCACTTAAATAAATCCTCGAATCTATAATTTCCCTTTGTATTATCAGATCTCCAAATGCATTGATTTTTGAGTTACGCACAAATTTTGCCTGAACCGATCCTTTTACTTTGACAAGCTCGGTATCAACGATTCCCATGGAGACATTCAAATCTCCTTCTATATCAATTTCTGCCCCCTGAATTTCCTGGGCTGTTAGAGAGGCACACTTGACTTTAAATCCCTGCTTGACCGAACCGTTTACAATCACATTCCCATCAAAATTAACGTCTCCGGTTTCAAAACCAAGATCCCCTTTTATCTGGAACTCCGGACATACCGACACGTTCCCCATGGCATCCAGATGGGGCTGTCCAGTACATGCGGCATAGATTCTCACCCCATCTTCAGACATCCGGGCACCTAAGCCGCAGGAAAAAGTCTGGTCAACCGGCGCATCCACCAAAATTTTATTTCCAAAGATATCAATGCCGGGCTTACTTTCTTCAGGAAGAATCTTTGATGCAAGAAACGCATCTTCCTCCACACAGGGAATCTCTCCTCTGTCTCGGAAATTGATACTGCCGTCCTCGTTCACTTTTCCGGCATGGAGAAAATCTGTTGGGAAATGATACCGGATCTTTGCATCTTTCGGATAAATGGCCTCTATGCCTTTGGCAATCAGGAACGGTTCGTCGTCGGGCAGCGCCTTGTGAAGCCATGATTCAATCAAGTGGGATTGCATCACGCCGTTAATAATTTTGTTTTTCTCAAGAAATTGTTTTACATGGGCAAGGGTCAAATTTTGTATCTCTCTTGTTTTTATTTGAATCAATGCCCGGGTCTTGTCTTTTAAAATCGTTAACTCAAACTGCTCATCCAGTATCACTTCCTTTTCTTGTTTATGGCTTGGAGCCCCCATCTCATTTTTTCCAATCAGCTCATAAACAGAGGGCAATATGTGTTTTGCCAGATCCCGGTGTTCATTTTCAAATCCTTTGAGATCAACAACGTCCTGGTATGGAATGGACGAAATAGATATATAATGGCTGGATGCTGCTGTTTCGATTATCTGCTTGATCTGTTCTTTTAATGTCAAGAACTGCCCGCCCAGATTTTCTGCGGATATGGCACTATCCTGCTCTGAGAGAAGATCTTTTAACAACACCGGCTTGTCAAGGCTGAAGGAACCGCCGGCTGAACGAAGCCGGGATTCAAGTATTCGGATTTCCTTTTTTTTCTTTTCGATCTGTTCAGAATAAAAAGTGTCTTTTTTTTTAAAATTGCCGGCAATTTTAAACAATTGTTTGTTCTGCCGATGGGTTACCCGCTTAAGATTTTTCTGCTTTTTGGTGATGTCATACTGGTCACAGCAGAGCTTGACCTGATTGAGAAATTCATCATCCTGAATCGGAAGAATCATGCAGGCGTTTATATTAGCAAAATTAATCGCACTGATCAGGGTCTGCATGTCACCTGTATCTGAAATCAGCAGGCGCTGTGTATCGGGTGCTATACTTCTTGCCTGCTTAAGGATTTCATCCCCTTTCATTTTCGGCATCATGTAGCTTGAAATGATCAAGACATATTCGTCCATAGCCGTTTCAAGGGCCTCAAGCGCCTCTTGAGAAACACTAAAACTGTTCACTTGATACCCATGGTCAGACAAAAGTTTTTGCATCCTGTTTCTCAAGGCCACAGTGGATTCGATCAAAAGGATGGTATGTATTTTTTTTTGAATTATTGTATTCCTTCTTAAAGGTTGAGAACTTTATGAACAAGTTGTTTAGGGGTGTCTGGATTCTCAGAATCGATTTCTGTAAATTGTGAAGCACCAAAGTCCTGTTTAAGAATCATGGATGCTTCTGTACCGGTTATCCGCGTTCCGGTATACAATTTTTTATTGGCTTTAAGTTCAGGGACAGGATCTTCTCGTTCAAGATTTCCAATGATCTTATTCTTTTCATTTTCAATGGCTTTAATCTCAT
Source organism: Desulfobacteraceae bacterium (assembly GCA_016743945.1). GTDB lineage: Bacteria > Desulfobacterota > Desulfobacteria > Desulfobacterales > Desulfobacteraceae > NBML01. The sequence goes on along the minus strand of JADGFI010000045.1, from coordinate 22,371 downwards.
CGTTCAAGCTTTCTATTTCCTTTTCACACGCATCCGATTGCTGCTGGGCCATATCCTGCTCTTCAAAAATTACCTTGATTCTATCGTCTGCTTTTTGAACCGTAATTTCCAATTCTTTCATCTCTTTTACGATTTTTATTTTTTCTTCTTTTTCTTTGGTTTCACCGATACGGGCTTCTAAAAAATCTATCTTCTTGGTGATTTTTTCCTGGGCAAATGTCTGGTTGGCAATATCCACATGCAATGCATTATAAATTTCATCATGGGCTATCTTTTTGGAAATGGTCACATCAACCTGTTTTTGCTTTTCTTCTATCTGTGAATCATATTTTTGCAAGATCCATCGAATATGATCGTTGGCGCCAGCCTTCACAGTTGAATACTCGGCCTTTTCCGTACCGACCTGTTTAACGCTCATGCCTTTACGGGCGGCAATTACCGATGCCGTTATTCTGCCGGTTTCATTGGTCAACCGGCCGCTGATGAAAATATGAGATTCCATGATCTCCCGGGTGACCATCACCCCCCCATAGCCATAGAGTTTTGTTTTATTCAAAAATTTGGCCTGAACACTCCCCTGGGTCTGGATATCGGCATTCACAATACCATTGGAAACTTTGAGATCGCCTCGGTTCCGGATGATGCCGCCGTTTATCTCATTGGCAATCAATTCTTCACATTCCACAAGAAAACCTTCTTTAACAGTCCCTGTAACAACCACATTGCCGTTAAAATTGATATTTCCTGTTTTAAAATCCACGTCCCCTTTAACTGTAAATGTTTCCAGGACGGAAATCACCCCTTTGACATCTATGTTGGGTTGCCCCGTGATGGCAGCCGTCAGGGTTAATTCGTCTTCCGACACGGTGCCCTCGCCCCCTTCCAGGGGAACATCGTCCACATCCCCAACCAGAAGGGTTTCTCCAAACACATCCATCCCGGTTTTGGGTTGCTCCATGGGTTGTTTTTCTGCCAAAAGCTGTCCGCGCTTTACAAAAGGGGAATCCCCCCTGGCCTTAAAATCAATGGAACCGTCTTCATTAATCACCCCGGCCGTATCCGATTCGGTATTGAAGTGATAGATAATCCGGGCCGGTTTTCCGACACTGGGGGCAATGCCCTGGGCAACAACAAATTTTTCATGGGGGTCTGTGCAATTTTTCAAAAAGTTTCGAACGTCCAGATCATCCACGATGCCATATTTGATGCCGCGCTTCTTTATCATTGATTTAATCGGTTCAATATCGGTTGTTCCCTGGGCCGTCTTTGGAACCCGTATCCAGGCTTCAACCCTGTTTTCTGAAATCTGAAGATCCACAAATGCACCAAACTCAGAGGAAAATTGTGAGGATTGATCAATGGTAGATTTCTTTTTCCCGGTTCTATCTTGAGCTGCCATGACTTCATCCCGGGTTTGGCTTGAAATAATTTCAGATTCTACCAGAATGTCACCCAGCAGGCTTGTAATCCCACTGTCTTCAAAATTATTCAACTGTTTTCGGAATGCCCGGTTTATATCCTTTTTTGTGGCAAGTTCCCTGTCCACCAGCATCTTGGCCAGTTCTCTGTCCAGGAGCCGGGTTTCAATCATGGCCAGTTTTGCAAAGATCCGACTTAGATCCTGTCTCCTTAAAAATTCACTTTGAACCATCACCTTGTCAATGGTCAGGCCTGTGGCCAGTTCAGTCTCTTTTTCCTGCAAATCCTCAAGCGCCCGTTCCCGTTCTCCTTTGGTAATAAATCCGTCATTAAAAGCAAGTTCCTCAAAACCGGGCACTTGCTTGTAATCATCAATTACAACACCGGTACTTGGCTCGGACCCGATACCAAAAAGATCCGGTTCCACCGCAACCACCACATTTTCTATGATCTGATCAATAACATCATAAATCTCTTCTTCCAGCTCAACCAGATTCCTATCCTCCTGACAAACATTTTCCAATGAAAAAAACAGATTGTGTCTATCTGTGATGATTTCCATCATAGAATCGTTTTCTTTTTTTGCCAATTTAAACGCCTGGGTCAGGTTGGGCTTATTCATGGTGATGGTTCTGGAAAGAAGCTCATCCAGGCCTAGAAACACCTCTTTGAACTCAGCCTGCTCTTTGGCTTCTTTGAGTTCTTGAACCAGCATCTCGAACTCTTCTTTTTTGTTTTCAAGGGCCGTGGTGAACTTTTTTAAGGTTTCTTTCTGGGTCGAGGCCAGATCGAACAATTTTGCGTTCTGTCGTTTGGTTACCTTATAAAAATGTTTACGATCTTGAAAATTTTTATATATCTCAAGTTCGCCCGTGATCCGGAGCAAAAGATCGTCATTGTCCCAGGGCTTTGAAATAAACTGATGAATTTCACCCTTGTTCACGGCATCAATAACCGCATCAATATCTGAATGCCCGGTTACCAGCATTCTCCTGGATTCGGGGCTGAGCAGAATACTTTTTTCTAAAAATTCACTGCCGGACATACCCGGCATCCGCTGGTCCGACATGATTAAAAAAAACGGACTCTGTGCAGTTTCCAAAAGTTTTAATCCTTGTTCACCGTTCAAAGCAGAGGCCAACGAGATGAATCCTTTGCGTTTCAAGACCCGCCGCATACTTTTAACAATTGGCTCATCATCATCCACGACCAGGATACTGTATTGGCTGTTATCCGACATCTATCCTCCTGGAATTTCTTCTGGCATTTCAAATCCATGGCGGGTGGCAATATCCTGAAACTGCTCATACAATTCGGCAATGATGGCCCGGTATAATGGGTTCAGTTTGTCTTGGTCAAGCAGATTTTTTTCCTTCAACAGGGATTCCATTTCATTTATATAATTTCTGTTTTCAAACCCTTTAGCCAAACGGGCTTTTAGTTCAGTGATCTGGCTTTCCTTTTGAAAAATCGCTTTTTTGTGAACCGCCGCACTTTTTTGAAGATCCTGGTTCAGGGTATACAGCTTTGTATTCTGTTCTTTGGCCAGGGCAAACAGCCGATGGTTTTCCATGATCAATTCATGCTGTTCCAGCCCTGATTTAATCGTCTCAGCCAAGACCTTATTATTCCATGGTTTGGCAATATAACGATGAATAGACCCTTTGTTCACAGCGTCGGTTACAGCATCCATATCCGCATACCCGGTAATGAGAAAACGGATGGTATCCGGGGCAATCTCCTTGGCTTTTTCCAGAAAAACAGACCCTTCCATTTGGGGCATCCGCTGATCTGAAAGAATCAGGGAAAAAGGGTTGGCCGCCGTCTTTATCCTGTCCAGGGCAGCCTGGCCGGATTCCATATACACATATTTGGCACCAATGCCTTTCATCAGTCGTCCAAGGGATTTTCCAATTTTTTCTTCATCATCAACTATTAATACTGTATGGTCAAATTTTTTCGTCATTCAGCCTCCCGAATTTACCAAAGGGAAAAGGGACCGTGATCCAATGATTGTCAATCTGCTGTTTTTAAGGCACCCGGTGTCTGGTTTTTGATGTAAACAGTGTCTGATGTTTCTATCGTTTGGATTACTATTAAATATTAATGTGTTCCATAATTTTTCTCAAGGTTTTTTATTTATAATAATGTGTTGGAAAATGAAATCTGACTATGTTACTCTTGTTATAATGGTGTATTTATCCTGCCCGGCAAAAGGAATATTGAAACGCCTCTTCCGTCATGGATCAAATCCGTATTTCAATTCATCATTATTTAAAAAGGGTTGATTGTTTTTCAAATCTCCTCTCTTTTGCAAGAATCTTGATTGAATAGTTACGAAAAAACGATGACACCTTAAATACAAGGCAGAATGGGAACAGACACTCTTATTTTCTAGGACAACTATATGAAATCCATCGCTCAAATGGCAAAGGATCTGGACATATCATCCAGTACGATTCGTGAATATTTAAGCCGGTTTGAAGAATTTTTTCCAGATCCTGTTGAGCATGAGGGAGTAAAGGAATTTCCGCCCGAAGCCCAGGACCTAATAAAAAAAATTTTTAATTATTACCAGACAAGCGGCATGACAAAAGAAGAAATCCGGGTCAAACTTGGCGGAACTGTTTCACAGGACCAGACTGCGGCGGCTGTCATGGCACCCATGGATATGACACAATTTCAAGATTTGGGAGAAAAGCTGGAACGATTAATCGCAACCATAGAGAATTTAACTGCTGCAATGACCGGAGCAGATGTGAAGACCTTCAAGGGCATCAGAAGGCAGGCCAGCGGTCATGAAAAGATTTCGCAAATCAATGAGCAGTTAACAAGTATTATCGATGTTACCAAGGACGAAAATGAAAAAGGAGAGAACATCGAAAAAAATGTCTTGGATACGGATGGAACCGTTGTTTTTTCATTTGGTAAACTAAACCCTGGCGCAATTGAATCCATAAATTTTGCAAAAGCCTATAAAAAACCCTGGTTGCACATTGATCTTGAAACTGAAAAAAAACCGTCAAATGTCCTCCGAAAATGGCTGCCCCAGTTTGATATAAAAGTACTTAATGTGGTCGGCAGGAGTGCAAGTCGGATACCTGAACTGAAAAAATCGGTCAATGATATTATCTCTCTGGCATTGAACAGATAACCCGATGTTATTATGATTGACCGCTAAAAGATATCCTGGATCTGTTCCCCAGTATATGAACCGCCTTGAACCTTCACCGCATGCCGGATCAAGAGAGATCCCTTGTGCTTGTGCTGGCTTTGATCTTGAGCAGCGGGCTTCCTCCACCGTGCATGACTTTTATCAGTTCACGGCGGGCGGTCTCGTATGAAATCCCTAAGTCTATCAAACGGTCCAAAAGTTCACCAAATTTTTCTCTTCGTTTTATCCCGGCCAAAGAGAGATCTCTTCTGTTACGAAACTCGTCCATTAAGGTTGAACCACAGATACAGTTTCTAAAAAGTTCAACAATAATTTGACCGCCCTCCTCTTCCTCTTTTAGTCCGCTTGACTTTTTCAAAGCTTGCGTTTCAAAAACAAATTCATCCACTGTTTCATAGCGTTTTCCGCAGGTTGCACATTCTTTGGGAAATGATAAATTGGATAATGCTTGAAGGGCTTTATATAAACTGCGCTCGCCTTTTTTTTTAATGTCATTGGTCATATTTCATGCCTCAATGGTAATTGAAACCCGATGGTTTTTTGGATCCATTACTTCTTTAAATCTTACATTATATACGGTTTTCTCTACCTCATGCCTGGAAATTATCCCTTTGATAACGGTTCCCTTTTCACACTTGTTTTTTATTTTTATGGAAGTCCAATGGGGTAAAGAATCACGGTGGATGGCACACAGTTTTGTCCTCAATGCCTCAAACCGTTGAATTTGGTTTTCCAGTATTTCAATTTCTTCCGAATGACCAGCGATTTCCTGTTCAAAGGCGGCAAGGCGGGCTTTAAATTGGGTTTCAATCTGATACTGTCTGGATACTGCCTCTTCAGGTTCAGGTTCCGGAGCGATTTTCTTTTTAATCTGTTGTAAAACTTTTCCAAGGGATATTTTTTCGGTTAATGCCACAAACTGATTGAAATACGCCAGCGAAGTATCTGTTTGAGGCGGTTTGAAATAATAGGCTTTAATGGAAGAAAAATCAGGCAGACGATTAAGGTAGCGGATCTTTTCTTCAAGGCTTTCTTGCTGATAAAGTTCCGGTGCCTCGATAATTTCCACCAGATTTTTTAATATGTTTTGTTCCATCTGGTAAGTCTCTTCTTTTTTGAATTCTTTCTCGTATTCTTCAATGAGCGTGCTGATCTCTTTTTCCTTTTTCAAAACCAATAATTGTTCATATTTCATTTCAAGGGTCTGATCGGTGGAGATGATCTTATCTTTTGGTTTAAGACCGAACCGAAGAACAGACGGAGCGTGTTTCCCTGCAAGAACATTTTGAATGGTCATACCACCGCCGGCAATCACCTCGGATCCGATGACCGTTGAATTATATGCAAGCAGTTCCCCTTCAGTCTGAAGCTTTGTGTTCACAATTAATTTGGACACCGTCACCGATCCATGGGAAAGAATATCTGTTTGCCCAATATTTTCTCCATCCTTTTGTTTTTCATCCGTACCGATATCTCCTTTAACATCTATGTCACCAGAGCAGATAACGCGCCCTAAAAGGTTACCGTTCAGTAGAAGAGAGCGGCATCTTAAAACCCCCTCCGGAGTGATTGTCCCGTTCAGGACCACTGTTTCAGACGCATACTTTTTTTCGGTATCCGAGTGGATGCTGCCAACAATGGTTTTGATTTTGGTTTTCTCCTCCATGGGGTCAATCGTGAGGATCGTGTTGTTTTTTAAACCAGGACGGCCGTCTATCCGAGCAATAAAAACAGGTCCTTTTTTAATCACACCGGCTCCGGCATTTAACACACAAAGAAAGGATTTGACCGGCTGGATGGGATATCCTAACACATTTTTTCCAGGCTTTCCTTTTTTCCCCGAAATAATTCGTGCTAGAAGAGTGCCTTTTTCAACGAAACAAAACCCTTCCTTCTCATTTAACGTATTCTCCTCTTTTAGAGCTGTGGATTCATTTTTATCCGTTTTTTTCTCCCGGCTGTCTTCTTTTTCTTGGGCATCTTTTAATTTCTGGGGACGTTTTTTGTCTTCTGTGAAGTCATTTCCGAAATAAAACTGAATTTTCTCGTTGGTACAGGGTTTGGGCGGTTGACCTTTTGCAACAATGATTTGAGTATCTTTTTCTGCCGTTTGAATAAATTCTTCCAAAACAGCATCATTTACAACACCGGTTTTTATCCCTGCCCGTCTCAGCCAAATAACGAATTCATAGACGGGAATGATTTCTTTGGTTTCAACTCTTTTTTTTACAACGGCCTCAAGTCCGTCTTTGGAAACCCTGTATTCGAATAATTTATTCAGCTTTTTAGAAATTTTTATCTCACATTTAATTGTATACAGTGCTTTTTCAAGGTTCAGCCTCCTTTTTTCAAATTGTTTTTGCTCCAAAAGGATCTGCAGGATATCCTCATCTGACAATTGTGCGATTTCCTGAAGAATCTGACCGATGAACCGGAATGGACGGTGTGTCTGTCTTTCTTTCTTTTGAACGTCCAAAGCCGCATTTACCTGTTCTATTGTGACCAGTTCTTTTTTTATGGCAAGAACCCCGAACTGCTTATTGATTATGTCTTTTTGCCGTAAAGACTTACCAATGTCGTTCAAGGCCTCCAGAAGATTTTCATCTTTAATTCGATTTTGAGTTAAAAGAATGGCAATCCGATCATGGGAAGACAGGGACTTGTTTTCAATTAAAACATCCCCGATGGCTATATTGATGCGGTATTTTTCAAAATAGTTTTTTTGATGGTTCATAGCTTTGGCAACTTCTTTTTCTGAGACCAGGCCATTGGCAATGGCCAGCCGTCCAAATTGTTGATCAAGGGTTAAGGTTTTCAGGTGAGCATCAAAAATGCGTGCATACTCAAGTTCTTCATCAGGAATGAGGTTCTCCTGCTTGAAAATATCGGTCAGGTTGATGTCTGAGTGGGCTTTAAATTTTTCTTCCAACAGCCGAATGATGTTTTCTTTCTTAGAGGAATCAATGGACAGGTAATCAAAGGCCATGTCACAAATTCGCATCATCTGTTCAAAAGAATGTGTATATGTTGCAGTTGAATCCATTCTTCTCCTGTTTAAGGCCTAATCATTTCCGAAAATTTGTTTTGCGGATTCCCTGCCGCCCATCGTGGGCATGATATGATAACATCGGCAATCATCAAATCAATCCGCCCATCGTATTTCTTGCTAACCTTTATAGCATCTTGCACAACTAAAATTGTCTCCAAACCGCAAAATTCCGTCCGATTTAAATTTATTTTTTTCCAAAATAGCCTTATACGCTCCGTTCTTGGCCGATAGACTTTTATGGTTAAACCTTGCCCCGGCTCGCTGTAGGTCCTGACAAATCCGTTGGATACCAGTATCCCATATCGAATCAACCCTTATAGACAGAGAGTTAAACGTCTTCTGCAAAAGTAAAATCGGCTTTTTTCAGGTGAGTTTAAAGTTTCAAATAAACATATCGTACATGTGATTGTTTTTCAATAAAAAAGGGCCGGGTTCCAGATCTTATCGAAACCGATCTCATTCTTGATTCATACACCACATAATTTTTCGCACAGGCCATCCTTTTTATTGCTACATCGTTTTTTAACCCGGTAAAAATTAACCGCTTAAGAGGGGCAAAGTTGGGTGCTGATTAACAAATCAGAGGAGGTCTACAAGGCCAGAGGCCCTGTGGGTAAGCTGCTCAACTGATGCTCCCAGGATATTTCCAGAGGGGCTTGCCAGCGTAAACCAGGAGCGAGCCCGGGTGATTCCAGTGTAGACAAGTTCCCGTGTCAGTACAGGACTCATGGTGTCCGGCAGCACCAGGGCCGTGTGATCGAACTCTGACCCCTGGGATTTATGCACGGTCATGGCATAAACGGTCTCCACCTCCCCGAGGCGAGAGGGCAGCACCCGTTTCAAGGAACCGTCGGCCATGGGAAAGACCACCCTCAGCCCATGGGTACAAGGATTGCGCTCATCCGTCACCTCAAGAACGATGCCGATATCCCCGTTCATCAGCCCCAGGCTGTAATCGTTCCGGGTAACAAGAACCGGACGGCCGGGATACCAGCCCAGGGTCGCCGGGATCAATCCGGCTTTATATAGGATGTCAGCGGTGGCGCTATTGAGACCTTCAACCCCCCAGTCACCCCTTCGAAGAGGCGTCAACAGTTGGAAGCGGTTGAAGCTGGAAAGAACCGCCCAAAGCCATGCTGTCTCCGACTCCCCCGGTCCCTTGGTAATCGTCTCAAGGTAAGCCCGGTACCCCGCAGGTTGGACAGTTTCCTTGATACTGGCAAATGCCTTGGGGTTGCCGTCAAGAACCAGACGTCGAAATCCAGGGTCTTTACATGAGTTTATCACCAGGTGGGAGATATCAGAAAACCCCTGGTTCCAGACATCATTCACCTGCCTTCCATCCCCCTGGTTAACCGACCGGGCAAGGGCGCCGATGCCACTTTTTTCATCAAAACGGTGGCTCTTTCTCAAGACAACGATCTGTTGGTCAAGATCACTGCCTATTCCCGCGAATTCAGATAGGTCATAGCCGGTGGTCCCTTGGAGCCAGGCAATGGTTTCAGGCCTGTAAGAGGGATTTTGGGCATTGGCGCACAGATCGCCAAGTACCGACCCCGCCTCCACCGAGGCAAGCTGATCCTTGTCCCCAAGCAAAATCAGCCGAGCCTTTGGCGGCAAGGCCCCAAGCAGGGCGTCCATCATCTCAAGGTCGATCATGGAGGCCTCATCCACCACCAGAAGATCCACGTGGAGCCGGTTGTTCCGGTTGTGGATAAAATTACGGGAATCGGGACGGGTGCCCAGCAGGCGATGAAGGGTCAAAACCTCCCTGGGCATCTTTACCTGGATCGCTTCGGGAAGCCGTCCCATTGCCGTGCTGATGGATTCCGTGAGCCGGGCCGCAGCCTTGCCCGTAGGGGCGGCCAGGCGAATTCTCAAAACCTTGTCCTGCTCCATGGCAAGCTCCTGGAGCAACCCCAAAAGTTGCACCACGGTGGTGGTCTTTCCGGTGCCGGGCCCCCCCGAAATAACGCTGAAGGCGCTGGCTGCAGCGACAGCGGCGGCAATGCTTTGCCAGTGAATCTCGCATTTTTCCTTTTCTTCAGGGCTTCTCAACGATACAAAAAGCCGGTCAAGCCGCTCTTCCAGGTTGTCGGGCACGGGCAGTTTTTTACCCATCCTGCAAATGATCTCCAGGGCAACCCGTTGAGTATAGTGCCAGTAACGGCGCAGATAGAGGCGGCCCTGGTTCATCACCAGGGGAGTGTTGCCCGTGTCCGTCCCCACAAGAGCTGAAGCCCCAAGGATGTGTTTCCATTTTTCTTCCACGATGTTGCAAAGCACGTCAGAGGGTTTCAAAAATAGATCCTCCCCGGCTTGCCCCTCGGGGGGAAGGGCAAGGGTGGCATCTGGATCTTTCAGGACGGAGGCGAGTTCAAGGCAGATATGCCCCCGTCCAAGCTGATGGCTGACAAGAGCTGCCCCAAGCAGCACCAGGGGGTCAGCAGTGGGCTCCTGCTTACTTAAAAACATCACAAAGGCACTATCAAGGGGCCGTAACCAGCTCCGAGCCGTCCAGGTTTGAACCAGGTCAAAAAAATCAGCAGTGGTCATCATGGTTATCTCCTTTTCGAAACAGGTGATCCAGTGTGTTGATCAGCTCTTTTGGGGGTTTGTCAACATAAACACCCCGGCCTGCACCATTGACTCCCCTCAGGAACAGATAGACCGCTCCGCCCACATCACGGTCGTAGTCATAACCTTTAAGCCTTGCCCGAAGAAGACGATGCAAGGCCAGGGTGTAGAGCACATATTGAAGATCGTACCGGTGCTCCAGCATGGCATCGGCCATAATCTTCTTCCCGTAGGCACCCTGGGAATCTCCCAGATGGTTGGACTTATAATCAAGGACAAAATAGCGTCCCTGGAAACAAAAAACTAGATCGATGAATCCTTTGAGCATACCATTCACCCGGTCTTGCCGTAACACCGGCCGGACATTTCCCGGCAAAATCCAAGTTCCAACCAAACGGTCCAGAACAGGTATATCCACCCCATGGACCTCGAACATGAACTCCATCTCGGCCCGGCATTGGTCCTGGTCAAGATCCGACATTTTCATGGATTGCATGACAGGCCCTGGAAGGATCAACTCAACCCGGACAAAATCCATTAGCCAGTCGGTCAACACCTCGGCCCACTCCTCCCACCCCCGACGTTGACAGAGCTGGGTAACCTGGTTTAGTGTGGTGTCACGATCCGAAGCAATCCGGTCAAATCCATGGATGGCTGCTCGTTCCAGGATATCGTGAAGAAAAGTTCCGGGCTCAGGCCCCCTTGCAAAGGTATGGATAGAACGGGTATTGATATTCACCTCGGGTGCCAGGCTCTCCTGGGTTGCAGCTTCCTGGAGCTGATCCTGGGGCGCACTATCCGGGGATTCAACAATACCATCCAAAAGGGTACCCAAAAAAGCCCCATGTTCTGGCATGGCAGCGCCTGTGAGAATACCGGAGTAACTGGTGATCCGCCAATTGCGGGGAACATTGCCCTTAAATGCCCGGGCCTGGGAAAGGGCCACCAACCCCACCCCCGGGACAACGCTCTCGGTTGAGGGTTCGGGCAGGCGTGTAACCGTCATATACCCGCAATCCCCCTTGAACTTGTTCAGGATCGAGGAAAGCTCGGATGTCTCGATCATTTTGTCTCCTGAAAGCAGGTAACCAATGCCCGATTGGTGAAGGGTGGTGGTCTCTCCGGATTTCTTGCTTGTCTTGCCCATCACCCCGATACCGAGCCAGCAGGCGTACCGGGACCGGGTAAGGGCAACATAGAGCATCCTGAGATCCTCTGCCAGCCGCTCACGATCGGCCTTATCAAGTTGTTCATCACCCGGGTTCACCACCATTTTGACATCTCCTCGATCATCATGGAGCTTGACCATGGGAGAGTTGCGGGAGGTGAGCTTGCGAGAACTGCAGATAAAGGGCAGGAACACCAAAGGATACTCCATCCCCTTTGATTTATGGATGGTGACCACCCTTACCAGTTCATCGTCGCTTTCAAGGCGCAGTATCTCGTCGTCACCCCCCCCTTGAGAATGCTCTATCCGGCCTGCCAACCATCGGATCACCCCCTTTTCCCCGTCAAGGGTTGCGGCGGCTGCCTGGATCATTTCGGCAAGGTGGAGAAGGTTGGTAAGCCCACGCTCTCCAAAGGGCTTTGACAAGAGCCTGGCGCCCACATTGAACTCGGCAAGCAGGGTACGAACCATGGGAAGCACCCCCTGGCTGCGCCAAATCTTTTGAAAATTTTTAAACCGCGATAGCTCTGCCTCCCATGCAATCTCGTCCCTGTTCAACCGGTCAAGGGTCTCCAGGGAAAGTTCCAATACCTGAGTTGCCAATGCTGTTCGCAGTACCTGGTCGTTTGTGGGATCAGAGCAGGCCTGGAGGAGATACAGCAGGGAAACAGCCTCCTGGCTGTCAAACACCGACTCCCGGTCCGAGAGGTAGACCGATCTGACCCGCTTTTTTTCCAGGGCGTTTCGAATGGCCCGGGCTTCCATGCCGTCCCGGACAAGTACGGCAATGTCTGATGGCCGAAGGGGTTTAAGTTTGCCGTCCGCCTGGCCTCCCCCAGGCTGGCCGAACCCTGCCTGGCAGGGCAACGTCTGCCCAAGGTTCAGGAGTCGGACGATCTCGCCGGCACCGGCCTCTGCCATCCTTGTAAGATACCCGTCAGGTCCGGTCTTGGCAACGGGTTCATCCTGGTCCATCTGCCACAGGGTCACAGGAAAAAATTCTTTTCCTTCCACCATGAACCCCTCGATTCTTCCCTGGGCGTTCACCTTGTCAAAGGGGATATCCTCCTTGAACAAAAAGGCGCCGTCGGCAAATCCTGTGGCCCGGCCAAACATCTGATTCACGGCGGCCACCATGCCCCGGGTGGAACGGTAATTTTTCTCCAGTGTGTAGTGCCGTCCCCGTGTATCCTTCCTGGCCCCAAGATAGGTGTGGATGTCAGCCCCCCGAAAGGCGTAGATCGCCTGTTTGGGATCCCCGATCATGAAAAGCCCTGTCTTTGGCTGATCCAGATAGATGGTGGAAAAGGAAGAATACTGCACAGGATCCGTGTCCTGGAACTCGTCGATCATGACAACGGGAAACTGGCTTCGGATCACATCAGCCAGACGGTTGCTATCCGGCCGGGACAGGGCATCTCCCAGGCGTGTCAGAAGATCGTTGAACCCCATCCTGGAAAGCCGGGCCTTTGCCTCAATCACCCGTCGATTTATCTCTACGGCGGCATGGGAAATAAGAGCCTCTTTGACATCAAGAGAGTTTAAAAGTGTGTTCAACCGGTCAAAAGAGTCATAGGCAGGATGAACCGGTGGATTTTTTTTCTTTGACACCCCGCTGGCAAGACCCTGGGTTGAAAATTTCTCCAGCACCTGGGTGTCCGGCAGGGAACCGGAACGATTGACCCAGAGGTCCAGTTGCTCAATCCAGTTTTCCAGGGATGCTTTTCGATACTTGTTGTTGTTCAAACGCTTGTCTGCCTGGGCCTTAACAACCAGATCTACGGCTTGTTTAAAGTCCGACATCCAGGCCCTGCGAGCCTCTTCAACAGCCTGCCTGCGTTGTTCCAGCATTTCAAAGGGGTTGCCACCATCCTTTTTTCCGGCATTGACCAAGGGCATGGCCTGCTTCAAAAGTTCCTGGGGGGTGGTGATTTTGGCCACCGACCTGAACTCAGACAATACTGCCTCGGTCTGGGGATAGAAACCGGCACGCCAGAAGTCACAGACCGCCTCCTCCAGAAGATCCTGATCGCTGGGTGCAAGCTCAAGATCAAAAAGGGAAAGGCTGTCAAAGGCGTGCTGACGAAGCATACGCTGGCACCATGCGTGGATGGTATGGATAGCGGATTCATCCATCCACTGGGCTGCCTGGTCAAGCAGCATTGCCCTGCCGGGCCAGAGGTCAGGATCAAAGTCGGCCCGAAGCCTTTGAAGAAAATCGTCCCCCGCCCCATTATTCCGGAAAAAGGCAGCCGCCTCGGTGAGGCGTGTTCGGATGCGCTCCCTGAGCTCTTCGGTGGCCGCATTGGTAAAGGTAACCACCAGGATTTCCGGCGGGATCAAAGGCCGCAAAAAACCGTTTTTTCCTCCATGCCCCAGCACCAGACGCAGGTAAAGGGCTGCAATGGTATAGGTCTTACCCGTTCCGGCACTGGCCTCGATAAGCCGGGAGCCGTGGAGGGGAAAGGTCAGGGAATCTAATGTTTGAGCCATGGTTACATCTCCTCTCTCAGGGCTTTTACCAGGGGTTCATATAATGTTTCACAAAGGATGGGAAAGCGGTTATCCCGGGCCTGCCATAGGGCATCAAAGCTCGGATAGGCCCGTTGCAGATAGATACTATACCCAAGTTCTCCATGGGATTTGAAGCCGTCCCCCTCATAGGACTTTAACGCTTCGAGCTTAGCCTTTTCTACATCCTTTGCTTTCAGGATATCCACATAGGTGATCCCGGTTTTTGCGGTTACGGGCAAGGGCTGATCGAGCCCCTCCCTCCAAAGCGCAATGAGGGTCACAAGAATCTGCCTGGCCCTTATTCTCTCCAGGGGGGCAAGGGTTGCAACTCCGTCCGGGGCAACCAGGTGACTTGCAAGGTCCATCCCCTGGGCGCAGCCGGAAACATGCCTGACCCAGAGGGGAACCAGGCTGTAAAGTCGAAATAATTTTCCCCCCTTGTTCATGATGGGCCTTGGATAAAATTCCCACCGCCCGAACCGGGCCGACGTCTCCTGCGCATCGGTTTCATGAAGCCTATCCAGCCAGTCATCCAGGCGAAAAACCGAGGACAGATCCGGAGACAAATCCGAATCCAGGGCAATGGAAATCTCCACGGGATCACACTCAAGGGGCCATTGGGAACACAAGTCATGGTGATACTGGACCATGGAGACAATTGGTTGTTTAAGCTCTTTTGCAGCAAGCGTGCCAAATCCTGCCATGGGCAGCGCCCCTGTGCGGGTGAGACGCGCAGCTTCCTTTGCGATTGCGGTCTCCATGGCTTCGGGTTCTGCTGAAAGTCCTGCCACAAGAAGCTGGCTGCCAATGCCGAAGGGGGCTAAAAAATCCAGTGCAAAGGGTTCCTGGTCTTTACTCACCACCGAGACCTCGTCAAAACGGATAGACAGACGCTGGTTGAAAAAATATTGTACGGGATTTTTCAAAAACCGGATCAGGGAAGTAAGCGTCAGGGCACCTTCGAACGTATGCGATTCCAGGGGCTCGTCAATCAGGGGCTTGCCTGGCAGGGTCTCGCCAATCAAGGGCTCATCTGGCAGGGGGTCATCTGGTATCCCAGGCGCCTCAAACCCAAGGGAACTTCGCCACTCATGGGCATAGGAGAACAGATCCGGGCGATCTTTGAGAAAATAAGCGCTGCCAAAGGGCTGCAATGGATGAATACAGGTGAGGTTATCGAGCAGAAAACTATTGTTGTCTTCCCCCTGACTTTCCAACTGCCAGCCGGCGTCCAGGTAGTCTCTGAGTTGACCCACCAGCACCGACGGCATACGTTCGCTGTTGTCCCGGACATCCCTTCCCACATGGGAGATATAAAATTTTTCCCGGGCCGATAGCAGGGCTTCGAGAAAGAGATAGCGGTCATCCTCTCGCCGGGAGCGGTCCCCGGGCCGGTAAAGCCCTTTGCCCGCCATGAGATCGAAATCAAGGGGAGGATGACTCCTTGGGAAATCCCCGTCGTTGATTCCCAGAAGACACACCACCTTAAAGGGGATGGCACGCATGGGCATGAGGGTGCCGAAGTTGACCATGCCGGCAAGAAAACGCTGGGATATGCTGGACTCGACCATCATTCCAAGAAAAAATTCCCGCACCACGGCCAGGGTCAGCTCCTCCTCAAGCTCGGCCTCGGTACAGACTTCGAACCAGTCGTCCAGTACCTGTTCCAAACGGTTGAGGGTCAATCTGTCCTGGTTTCCCATGGGCAAAAAACAGTTTCTTGCAAGATTCCTGATACGCCGGCACCATTGCCCTGGAGTGCCCGGTCGGCTCAAAATTTTCCAAAGGGTCTCCATTTCATCGAGCACTGCTGCAAGTGGACCTACCAAAGCGGCTTCAAGCCCCCCCACCTCGCCATAGGGTTCTATGTCGTTCCACTCCTCCCCACGGCCCACAGCATAGCCAAGAAGCATTCTTTTAAGACCAAAATCCCAGGTATTCTGGACAAGACCCGGGGGCAGCCCAAAACTTGTGCGCTGGTCTGAATTAAGTCCCCAGGAGATGCCGGCCCCCTCGATCCACCGGTGGAGCCTTGGCAAATCCGTCTCTTCCAAGCCGAACCGTTCTCTAAACGCCGGAACCTCCAAAAGGTCCATGAGATCGCTGACAGCGATACGGGAGTCTGGCAGGTGCAAAAGCTTTTCAAGGGCCTTGAGCATGGGCACGCTTTCTCTGTTTGGCGTGTCCGCAATGGTAAAGGGAATAAACCTTGGATCCCTGAACGCAAGATTTCCGAACACGGCCTCGATATGGGGGGCATAGGCCTCGATATCCGGTGTCATCACGATAACATCCCTGGGATTCAGGTCTTCAATCGTTTCAAAGCTGTGAAGGAGCTGGTCCTGGAGAATTTCCACCTCCCGCTGACGGCTGTGGGCAATCTGGAAGCTGATGGATCGGTCATTGCCCTCAACCCATTGTCTTTCTTCCCTGCCATTGGGAAGGGGCGTTAGATCAAGGATCGCCTGCTGAACCTGTTGGAGCAGTGTCCCGCCTGTACCCGGTGCGATGAAGTCATCAAACAAATCGATTTGGGCAAAATCCTTTTCATAGGTATCAGGCTGGTCATATCCGTAGAGCAACCCGATGTAGTCCCTGCCCTGCTTACCCCATGCCGCAAGAAGGGGATTGACGTGCTGGTGGAGAAGCTCTGGATCAAGGGACTCAGGTATGGAGGCTTTGGCGTTGTGCCGGGCGTGTTCGATGCGCAAAAGCTCCCGGTCTTCTATGATGTCGGCCCAGAAATGACGGCATGGATTGTGAACGAAAAGCAGCACCTGGCAAAGGCTGGAAACAGCCTGCAAGGCCTCAAGCAGCTGTTTGGGCAAGGATGAAATACCGAACACGATGACTCTTGGGGGCAAGGCAGCGGGCCTCTTGCCCTGGAGATCTTCGGTCTTTTGGAGAAACCGCTGGTGCAGGTCAGCACGGCCAATCTTTCGAAACTTGTCCGGGACATCAGCTTTGAGCCTTCTCCACAGCTCTGCCTGCCATTTTTGTTCCTGGAGCAGTTCAACAGGTTCCCCGTAGCTCTTCCGGAGCTGATCCCTGCCGGCGGCCCAATCCTCAAGCCAGTCGGCCCGGTAAACCTGGTACTGATCATAGAGGTCTGCCAGGTGGCAAGAGAGCTGATGACGTTTACGCAGATCTTCATCTTGTTCAAGAAATCGGTTGAGCGGCAAAAAGGCGCTATCCGCCGAAAGAGAAGGCAGGAGGCGGAAAAGCCGCCACACAAGCCTCTCTTTGTCATAGGGAGAATCCACAGGAATGGTGTCACCTCCCAAAATGGAACGATAGGCAGTCCAGATGTAGCGACCTGGCAGCTGAACCTCGAGCCCCGCACTGATCCCGCATCCATCGTCCGCGGCCAAGGCAAGCTTGAGCCACTGGGCCATGCCGTTGCTCTGGACGATAAACTGCTCGGTCTCAAGCACTTTGAGGGGGTGGGCCTTTATCCAGCCCACAGCCACCTGTCTCAAGGCTTCCAAATGGCTGGAATGAATAATGGAAAGGCCTGGGGGTATCTTTTGACCGCTGTTTTTCCTTTGGGTCTCCATGTATCTCTCCTGAAATGGTTATGCCGGTTAAAAAGCCGGTCACGGTTTGGCCATCAATGCCGGGAACTTGCCCGAAACAGGCCCAAATTATAAGGAAACCGCTTCTGTGTCAACCGGTCAATCCAGGTCCAAGACAATAAAAATGGACTGTTCACTTTGATCAATGCTATTTAATTTACCAGGTATAGCGATGCCAGGGACGATCTACAATACACCACTATCATTAATTTTAATCAGGAGATATCTGCACTTTAAAATTGGCCAGGCCTGGAACCTAATCTTTCAATCCATATACCTGACCGGGAGTTAAATGTTCGGGAAATCGACTCACAAGAAGTTTGTTTCTATAGCTGTATTAACTCCTGCTTGTGCTACCTGCCGGATGCCTTCATGGAGTAACCCGTAATACAAAAAAGGTTCTCCGCCTTCAAAACTGATGGATTAATAGGATTTGAGATAAAATCTCTACATCAAGATATATTGTATAAAAATATTCAATTGGAAGAAAGAAAATTTCTGAAAAAACATATAGGATATTAATCATGGATCAGATTTTTAATGCAAGTTTTTTGCTATATTGCCCTTGCCGATAAAAAGCAAACAACTCCCCTCTCAGTTAAACCAGTGGTGATTTTATATCGTGTCCCTTCTATACTGGCCTCAGAAAAATCCACCTTGCCATCCCGAGGGGTATAACCTCTCCAAGGAGTAGCGCGTGGCCGAAAAGCTGTTAACCGAATGAATTCATTATTTTCAAGGACAAAAAAACATTGAATAATAGATATTCTTCCCCAGACCTTGAAAACCAATTTCCCAATATACTCCCCAGGAGCAATATTTGAAAATTTATATTTTTGGGGATTTAAACCATCTTGCGCTGCATCTTTAAATCGATATGCTTGGGATGCACAAATGAAATCTTCTTTTTTTAGTGTAGCATATGTAAAAGCTTTTACTCTCACGCTGTGTTGCAGAAACTTAAAAATCGACCTGGTTTCACAATACTCAATAAATTCTTCAGCGTCTTCTTTAGGGAAGTTTCGTTGAATCGTCGGTCTGCCGGATTTGGGGCAAGTTTTCTGGGAACAAAAAGACCGTTCCAAAAAGCTGGTACCCGGGGTGCTTTTAACTTTTTGAATTCTCTCAATGGACACGCCCAACCGGTTTGCTATTTGGATAAATGAATAAGCATCTTTATATAGACTTTTAAACGCTTGTAAAGATGATACCGACACACTAGTATTCGGCGTTGCCTTTGTATCAACCACAGAAAAAATATCCGGATGAGTGTCTATAATTTTAAAAACTTGATTAGGACAAACTCCAATCACAAGCGCCGCATCTTCCAATGAACAGGTTTCTTTCATTACATTCTTACTCCGGACACACAAGGATCTTTTGCTGGTGTGTCATTTACAATTTGGATTTGATTTGTATCTAAGGCCACAAGATTGACAAGTTGGCCGACTTTGGGAAACGCAAGCAGAAACGATTTCGTTGATGACTATATTCACGGCAGCCTGGCTGTTTTCGGCCATGCGTACATCAAAATTATTTTTAGTAAGCCGTTCTGCCAGGGCGCTAAACCTGAGTTCATGATAGTTCTCAATGGAGTATTTCATTGCTGTTCCTCATTTAATACTTGTCCCGGTTGATGAAAAAAAAAGATAAATGCCATGTTACGGCGGCTGAGTCAAGGCCGGTCAGAGGTTTTGTCATCTGTACGACTCAATGCTATTCAATGATCAAAAACATTGACAAAATATTTATAATCATTAGAATGTACCGAACGTTTGGTTTTTAAAGGAGGCGTATGACTGTTCAGACCAAAGGAGAAAAAACGCGTACCCGGGTAATCAGGGAAGCACGAAAACTTATTGTTGAAAAAGGATTTAAGAATACCAGCATTAATGAAATCATTGCTGTTACTGGTGTGAAAAAGGGTGCCATGTATTTTCATTTTGCCAACAAGGAGGAATTAGGATTCTCTGTTTTACTGGATGCAAAAAAAGAATTTTTTAATTTCCTGGAGGTCTCTTTTGTTGGCGAGAGCCCCTATGAAAAGATTGATCATTTTTTTCTCTCATTGCTCAAACAACAACAAAACGCTCATTTTGTGGGGGGGTGTCTGTTCGGCAATACAGCCCTTGAAATGAGTGACAGCAACGAGCGGTATGCCAATCTGATAAAGGAAATTTTCTCAGATTGGACCAATATTTTGACGCGTCTGCTCAAAGAAGCTCAGCTTGGCGGTCAGGTCATTGGGACCATTGATGCAGAATCATTGGCACATACAATTGTCGCCGCTCTAGAGGGAGGTATTATGATGGCCAGGGTTAGTAAAAAATCATCCAACCTGGCGGATTGCATTGGTGTAATTCGTTCCCTAATCACCGTTTAATTTTTTTTATCTAAAAAATGTACCATCTGGTTGGTATATTAATTTTTTTTAATTATTAAGGAAACAACATGAAAACAATAATAAAAATTCTTAACTTAATCAGCATTCTGGTGCTATGCCTTTTTTTCTCTTCAACTGCCTATTCAGGAACTGTAAACGATGCAGATGCGCTGAAGGGTTACGGTCAAGGCAAGGTTATTTTTGATATCAACCTTAAGGATGGGAAAGCTTTGACACTGTATCTGCAGGTCATCAAACAAACCCATGCAGACCTTGAAAAACAAGGAATAAAGCCGGATATTATCCTCGCATTCAGAGGGCTTGCGGTAACATTAGTTCAGAAAGGCTTGGAAAAAGACTCAGTGGAACAGCAAAAATTATCAGAACAAATCAATACTCAGATAAACCAGTTACAGTCAATGGAGGTTAAAATGGAGGTCTGTTCCGTGGCAACAGGATTATTTCAAATTCCGAACGAGCGCATTCTCCCAGGTATGAAAATAGTTGGCAACACCTTTGTTTCCTTGATGGGGTATCAGCATCAAGGATATGCTATGATCCCGATAATGTAATCATCAAAACAGGGTCTGGCATGAGTATCTGTCAGACCTACTTTAATCTATAGACAGGAGGCCCAGACATGCAAGAAATGCTTTATGTTTTTATTTTCCTTGGTATTTACATCCTTATCCAGGTGTTCATCCTCCCTAAAATGGTATCATCCTCTTGAATGAAAAATGCCTGTCAGGTGACAGACAATAAAAATAAAAACCAGACCGTATTCAAAACCAGTAAAAGAAAGCCCGAAAACTAATTTTGGATAACGTTCGGCAAGAATGAATGATATTGGACAGAAATTTCGTGGAGAAGATGGCATGTGGCGCCCATCGCCTTAATTGGCTTTAAACACCCAACACGACACGTATTTTGATATAGTGGCTCCTGCTCAATCATCTACTCCTCGATTCTTTTATTTTTTAAATTTTTAGCCAACAGACCATCTTTACGCCATGCCCAACAGGTATCCATTAAGTATTCCCCTATGTCAAACTCAGAATTTTCTTTTCTGTCTTTATCCCGTGCTCCAAATATCCAGTATCCCTGAAGTGCTGCTGGCGCCATAGATAAAAGCAATGTTGTCAGATGGACACATCCTTTTATACCACCTGCAATCTTTTTAACTTTGGACGTGAATCCCGGGGCAATAATAAGTCCCTTTATTTTAGCAAGACAGTTTTCCATTTCCCTGCAGACATCATCATGAGGAGCGCCTGGAATTTTTGAATGAATATCCACAATTTTCAATTCAGAAATTTTGACTATTAATTGAATTTGCATATGATGAAAAACATTAGGTTCAATAGGTTCACCGGATCTCTCATAAACCGTTATTAAATTTCTTTCTTTAAATCCTCCTGTTAATAATATGTGCTCGTCATCAATTATATAACTGGAAATATCAAGATTCCGATTATGTATTTTTTCAAGGGTATTTGTTTCTATAAATTTCATAAATTTTTAATCTCCGTTATCTTTTTTTGCCAAAACAAAGCAACGCCTGCCTTTGAGGCTAACTCATAGTTGGAAAATCCAAACTTTTTATATGCCACTTTTGCTGATTCATTATTGCTAAGAATTTCTAAAGTGATTTTACAACAACCTTTGGATATTGCGATTTCTTCAACCTTATTTAACATTTTCTGGCTAATACCATTTCCTCTGCATTTTTCTAAAACAACAAAATCGTGAATATTAATAAGCGGTTTACAAGCGAATGTGGAAAATGATTCAAAACAATTAGCCAGCCCAATTGGTTCTTCATTAGCGTACGCTATTAGGCTGAACGCATACGGAAGTTTGGATAATTCTTTGACAATATTTTCTTTAACTTTTTTATTGAGGGATTTACCTCCTCCCATTGGGTCTGATGCATAAATATTTAACAATTCCTGGATTTCTTTTTCCTGTTTGGTATCTAAATAGTTTGCTTTGATAACTTCTATGTTCATTTATATTTGTTGCCTTTCAAATTCACATGATGATTCTGATCAAATAGATAAATTTTTCCTTATATCATTTATAAACAATCTGTTACAGATTTGTTTTGATTTTGAAAATGAAAGACCGATTCCATAACAGAACCGATCTTTCTCACTCCAAAAACTGGACTCTCCATCAAACAACATTAATCGCTCGGGGAACATATGGTTTCTCAACTAGCTATCATTGAAAAAGTTCGTGACCTGACAGAAAATATTTACCCGATAATTTGTTTTGGCATTGACCTTCTGGCATTTTATGTCAATTTGCTCCCCGGAATCTGCTCAAGATCAAAAAAAAGATATTGATACTGAGCATATATTTGAATTCTTGAGAATTCTGTTTATCATGATATTCTGAGTGTTTTTCTGTTAGAAAATAGATTTTTTTAAAAAAATGATGTTGCGACTCCCATTCTTTTTTGGTAGCTGTTGATGTTATCTGACAATCGGAGTTATACAAAAAAAACGG
>JADGFI010000044.1 GCA_016743945.1 Desulfobacteraceae bacterium | reverse complement strand
CAACGAATAATAATTCTAAATATCGCAATAGCATTTTAATTCCAGCAATATCCAAATAATTCATAAGGCTAGATAAGCATATAAAGGATAAAAAAAGGTAGAGAATGTTTAGTTCGAAAGAAAAGAAAAATGGTTTGGTGAGATTGCTCTTTAAACATGCATTTAAAAAACAAAAATATATGCATGCTAAAATAAGGAATTCAGCAATTATGACTTTAAATCCACTTATTAAAAGTCCATAAGGAAAAACCAATAAAATGGGGAATAATAGTATGCAAAATGAAAAAAAATTTGAATTTGAGTTTTGAATTATTAACTTCATATCTGGTTGGACAAGCCCTGCAAAATTTACGATGTGGTCTATATATAAGAAAAGATCTTTTTTCGAGTATTGATAAGAGGATGCGCATTCAGAAGAATAGTCAAATTAAAGGCGCACGAGTGCATTAACCAAAAATAGGTAAGAGCTTTGAATTAGCCCAACCCTCATCAAAACCTGATAAAAAATGAACCCTGCATGAAGAAATTTGATTTCTAAATTCCATTTTTTTACTGGTTTTTCGCTATCCTGTGGATTTTAAAACTCAGACTTGTGTTAGTAATTTTCTTTTTGGGAATGATTTCATATCGTATCCGCATTTATCCCTGGTAAACTTTTTCCTGCTGCATTTTTTGGACGATCTTGATACCTTTTCGGATATTGTAAGCGACCTGCCTGATCCAAATATCAATATTATTTTTAGCTATACTTGTAAACCTGGCTTTTTGACCTCCATCATGGAGATGACTGATACCAAAGTACTGTTCTACAATATATCGTACTTTGGATATCTTCTTATTCCGGTCCTTTTCAAGCTGTGTCAGTTTGGCAGTGGTTGTATCTTTTCTCATAATACCGTCACCAAATTCATTCAAACTTAAAAAATTTCTGTTGTCTTTGCCATGATATCCTTTATCTGCATAGACCATTTTCAACTTCTGCTTCGTATAGCGACTGTATAGTGTACAGTATTGGAAATAATTGGTATCGTTAATGGATGCCTGACTTAAAACCGTGCCTGAATAAAACCGTGATTGGTGTCTATTGAAGTATGCTCTTTTAAACCATAATAAGGCCTATCATTCTTTATCGTCCAGTTGGATTCAAGATCCCTTGAGAACTTACGAGGTTTTCCTGTCTTATCAAGCTGTCCTCCTGGGGCTGAGCGCTCTGCCTTTAATTTATCAAGTTTCTTGTTGCTCAACGGTTTGCTGGCCGACTTGACGATGCGAGCATCTATTGCAATACCCTCATTTATTTTTATTCCCTCAGCAGAAAACTGTTTCAAAATATTTAGCGTGATTGTTTCAAACTGCCCCTTGCTCAGCCTTCCTCTGAAACGGGAAAAGGTTGAATGATCAGGAGAAGGAATATTTGAGGGAAGACCTAAGAACTTGCGGAAAGCTCTGCTGTCATTGATTTGGCTTTCAAATTCCGGGTCTGAATCAATTCTGAACCACTTTTGGAGTAAAAGACATTTAAACAACATCAAAGGGGGATATGCCGGTTGACCAAGTTTGTTTCTACCTTCATCATACGTCGAATCAAATATTTTCTTGATCGAATACCAGTCTATAGAATTATCAATTTCTACCAACCGGTTAAGCCTGATATTGGTAAAAGAATTATTTTCAACAGATTCCAGATCGGCAAAAGTCATTTGCTTACTTTTTTTCTTAAAACTCATGAGCACCACCCAAAATTATGGTTAAGTTTTAAGTGAATCATAGCATGTTTTGATAAATTATTCAATGTTTTCAGATATATAAATCATTTTACTACTAAATTTTTATTGAAAAATTTCAATTTTGTATTTTCTTGAGGTCTTGGTTTAGGGGCTGTGCAAAGCTCTTAACATAATATTCGGTGCACATAATGCAAGTTGTGTTGAGCTACACATAATTGGCAATACCATATTGTTTGTGATGACTTTTGGAATCGGCTCATTCGTTACTCCTTAGGCAGGCGGAAATATAAAAATATTCAAAAATAAATACGTTATCGTTCAAGAGCATTGTAATCAGTTTGTCCAGCCCATTTGAAACTTGGTAATTTTAATATTTCCAGTTACCTTAGACTAAAGACAAAATTTACAACGAACTAATCCAATTACTAAAATCAAGTTTTGTTAAATCTTCAAGCTCTCGAAGATCGTCAGCAATTCTTGTTTTTAACCATAAAGGCAATTCATGGTTAGTCTCACTTTTTTTGAGGCTAACAGATTTTTTACGGTTAATTTTGTCCAATGAAATTGTAATTCGTAACTTCAAATCATCACTATGAATCAATAAGCGCAAAAATGGACGAAGCATATTTCTTAGTCCAGATTTTTCATTATACAAAACATCCCTAAGAAATTTGTATCTAGGCTCATTTGCTTTATTAGAAATAGTCTCAAAATCGATGAGATTTGTATCTGGCAAAAAGCCAATAAATTGACAAATATCAGTGAAAATATTCTTTCTATTTGTCACTGAAAATAAGTCTTCAAATTTCACAAAATAAAATTTTGACTCAGGAAAAGCAGAAATAAACCGTTTTACCTGGGGGCTATATAGTGATCGTGAAATATAACTATGGTGCTCTATCGAATGAATACCCCCCACTCCCATCCTCTCTTTCTCGGCATTAATTGCGTCCAAAAAATTAAGGTTTTCATATCCTCGTCTACGGGACATACGATAATGCGAAAAAGCTCTTTTGATCGGTTCTCTAAAAATGACAATAAATTTCGGAGAGTCAAGACTAACTGCCATGTTTTCAACAGTATCTGGCATATATAAATAATCTGGATCGACTTCTCCAATTAAAACATTTTCAGCACAACGCTTAAATTGTTTTTTATACCATCCCGGACCTTTACTATATCGGTTTGAATGAGAAAAATAATGAGTTTCCTTAATACCAGGTAAACATAAATTTGGTTGCGTTGCTAACCAGTTATGAATGGTTGTTGTTCCGGCCTTCTGTGCGCCGATAACAAGAAAATCTGGTTTTCTCATAGTCCTTCCATCCCATTAAACGTTAATGCTTTCCAAATATATATAAACCTCAATATCAGCATTTTAATTTAAAAAATATTGCTGCTATAAATCCAAATCTTTAGTTTGTTAAGATCAACCAACCCATGGTAATGTTAAAATATTTAATTTTATCCGTACCAATATCATAGCAATCAAATTCTGCCCAGAAAGCGCCAGTGCAGAAGCTATTGCTGCTCCAAGTATCCCATATTTCGGGATCAAATACAAACTTAACACTATTCCCAATATAGAAATAAAAATTAGATTATTACGCATCAATCGTTCGTTGCCCGTCATCATTAACAAATATCCAACTGATCCTGTTGAAACATTAACAAATTGCCCAATGGCCAAAATCATCAGTATTGTTGATCCCTCTTTAAATTGATCACCGAATATTGACATGATCGATTCTGGAATCAATATGAACAGCAACAAAGCAGGGGAAGCAAGCATCACCATAATTTTGGCTGACTTTCTCGCCAGAGAACCTAATGCTAACATATTGCCTTGTTGATAAAGTGCAGCAAATTTAGGCGCAGCAATACTATTGACTGCTATAAGGACAAAACTGGTCAACATGGCAGTACGACTCGCAGCGCTATATATACCAACGTTTTCGCTGCTCTCCCATACTCCCAATAACAACATTGGCGACCACATAATGACCAAATTCATCATAGCTATCCCAAACAGAGGCATACTACTCGCCAAAAGCACATGCCGATTAAATTCTGCAGTATTTACTCTAAATGGTGAAACTGCACTTTTCCAGAACTTCCTCCCAATCAGTAGGGTCAAAGTCGTTGCCAACAGATAGCTCAAAGCGGCCGCATCTATTCCATATTTTGGTACAAAAAGAACTATTAGCAAACAGGCAAGCAACGGAACAAAAACGCTTGAGACAGATATTGAGAAGGCAATTTTCTTTAATCCTTGCAAAGCATTGGCATGTAATGTCAAAAGCGCAAGGGGAACAATGGCCATTGCCATAATACTGAGCAATTGTGTCAATTCTGGCTTAGCAAAAATGGTCTGACTCAACCACGGCGCCAACATGTAGAGAAGTGCGGAAAGGATTGTTGACACAACCAATGAGTAGAGCATAGCTTTTTGATAGACACCCAATACTTTTCCCGGTTGCTCGGATGCGATATTCGCTGCTATAAACCTTACCAGTGCGTTTTCCATACCCACCCGACCAATTGTGGCGAGTACCAAGACAATAGTGAATGCCAAAAAGAATATACCGGAACCCTCTGCACCTAGCAACCGTGCCAGGACGACATTCAAACCAAATGCGAATCCGGCACCCAGCACCTTAAGGACAAAAGCGACAGAAACCCCACGCAGCAACTCTTGCGTGTGTCCATCAAATTTGCTGAGAAATTTTTCAATAAATTTGGGAAATGCTATCATTTCTTATAATTCATATTCAACCAATCCCAATAACTCACGCCTTAATCCGTCGCCAGTATGCCTGGTTTTCTAAGTACAAGGCTAAATTTTTTCTGACACCAGTTTTAAAAGACTCTGCTGGGTGCTTAGGAATACAAATTTATTAACCTGAACTAAATTTATCACTGGCCTTGGTTCAAAAGCAAGGCATGTCAAAAGGCACCGACTACGTGCAGCGTTTATTATGGATCTAATTGTGCTCATGTAATTTAGTTTGCATTCATTAGGAGGATTGGTTCCCACAAAATGGGGGCCGATAACTCCTGCACCACCTCTAACATAAAGATTTTTCATGGAAGAACTTCCTTTAGCATGGATCGAAGCTGGACACGCCAGTGAACGGGCGTTGTTCCTGCGGCCTGCCAAAAGGATGTTTTGTCAAGGACACTGTACATGGGCCTTTTTGCAGGGGTTGGAAACAGACGGGACGGAACGGGCAAAATTGGGATGGCTTTGCCCAGGAGTTCTGCCTTAATTCCTTCTTCCTGAATAGCTATGGCAAAATCATACCAGGAGGCGACACCGGCATCTGTAAACTGATGGGTACCCTTTATATTTTTTTCAAGGGCGGTCCAGATGGCCCGGGCCAGGCCAAAGCCCCAGGTGGGGGTTCCGATCTGTTCGTCTATGACATTCAGGCTTGGTTTTTCAGCCATGAGGCGAAGCATTATTTTTACAAAATTGCTGCCATGGGAGGAATAAAGCCAGGCTGTTCTGATGATCAATGCCTGGTCACCTAAGATGCTGCGAACTGCCTGCTCCCCTTTTAATTTTGATTTGCCGTAGACCGATACCGGGTCCGGGGTATCATCAGGCTTATAGGGCTTGAAGTTCTGGCCGTTGAAAATAAAATCCGTGGAAATATGAACCAGGGAAATGGCGTTTTGACTACAGATTTCGGATATTTCACGAACGGCTTCATGATTTATCCTGTAAGCCAAATCCTGTTCCTGTTCTGCCTTGTCCACGGCCGTGTAAGCTGCGGCATTGATGATGCAATCGGGTCTGGTTGAACTGATGCACTCGCTGATACTGGTGGAACTAAAAAAATCTACTTTTGGATAGTCACAGGTGCTCAGGATAATATTTTCCGGGCATGTGCGGGTAAGTTCCCACCCTAATTGGCCGTTGGCTCCGAGGAGTAGAACTTTCATTCAAACACCTCTGCATTTTCCAAGGTGAATCCCTCTTCATCTTTTTGTGATAATATGGGAAATGCGCCTGGAAGGATTGGCCAATCAATGGCAATGGAAGGATCATCCCATCGGATACTTCTTTCGTGTTCAGGTGCATAATAAGCAGTGCATTTATAGGTAAATTCCGCTTCATTGCTTAATACATAAAAACCGTGGGCAAAGCCTGGGGGAACCCAGAACATTTTTTTGTTTTCTGCCGAAAGAACGGCACCTGTCCATTTTCCAAAGAAAGGGGACGCTTTCCTTATGTCAACTGCCACATCAAAAACTTCACCTGAAATCACTCGGACAAGTTTGCCCTGAGGCTGTTTAATCTGGTAATGGAGTCCCCTTAGAATGCCCCGGGTGGATTTGCTGTGGTTGTCCTGGACAAAGGCTGCAGGAACAACATTTTTCTTAAACTCGTCTTCCCGAAAGGTTTCCATGAAGAAGCCCCGGTGGTCACCGAATACCTGGGGTTCGATTAAAACAATATCCGGTATATTAAGTTGGGTATATTTCATTTTCGATTCTATTCGTTTAAAAGATCTAATAAATATTGGCCATAACCATTTTTCTTCATGGGTTCAGCCAGTTTTTCCAACTGTTCTGCAGAGATGTGTTTCATTCTAAAGGAGATTTCTTCCGGGCAGGCAATTTTGAGTCCCTGTCGATCTTCCACAACTTTAATAAAGGTAGCTGCATCCAGAAGGGACTTGTGGGTCCCGGTATCAAGCCAGGCCGTCCCCCGGCTGAACAACTCCACATTCAAATTGCCCTGGCGCAGGTATGCTTTGTTTACATCTGTTATTTCAAGTTCTCCCCGGGACGAGGGTTTGATCTCTTTGGCAATGCGGATCACATCATTGTCGTAAAAATAAAGTCCGGTAACCGCGTACTTGGACTTTGGGATATCAGGTTTCTCTTCCAGGCTGATGACGCTGCCCTTGTTGTCAAATCCTACCACGCCGTACCGCTGGGGATCTTTGACATAATACCCGAAAACGGTGGCGCCTTTGTTTTTTTTGGCTATCACCTGAAGGCGGTCTGACAACCCTTCACCATAGAAAATATTATCCCCCAGAATCAAGGTGACAGGGTCATTTTTTATAAAGCGTTCTCCAATAATAAAGGCCTGGGCCAATCCATCCGGAGAAGGCTGGACGGCATAGGTAAGGGAAATACCCCATTGAGACCCGTCACCCAGAAGATGTCTGAAGTTGTCGAGATCCCCAGGGGTGGTGATGATCAGTATCTGTGTAACACCTGAAAGCATAAGTGTTGACAGGGGATAGTAGATCATGGGCTTGTCATACACCGGCATGAGCTGTTTGCTGACCGAATAGGTCAAAGGATACAGCCTAGTTCCTGATCCGCCGGCAAGTATAATTCCTTTACGCATGATTAATTTTTCCTTTCAGACATTTATTTCGGATCATCGTAATTGACAGCTATCCATTTGCTGTATGATCCATCCATGATTCTCCTCCACCAGTCTTCCTTGTCCAGGAACCATTCCAGGGTTTTTCTGATACCGGTTTCAAAAGACTGTGCGGGTGAATAACCAAGCCCGGAAGAAATCTTTTCAGCATTAATGGCATAGCGGCGGTCATGGCCTAATCTGTCCGTTACATGTGTGATAAGGGTTTGGGGATGATTGCCTTTAGCTGATGTGCAGTTTGGATATCTTTTTAAAAGGTCTTTGTTCCGGGACACTCTTTCATGGATTAGATTGCATATGGTTTTGACAATATCAATATTGGTCCACTCATTGTTTCCGCCTATGTTATAGATTTCTCCCGCGTTGCCTTTTTCCAGAATCAGATCAACCCCCAGGTTGTGGTCATCCACATATAGCCAGTCACGGATCTGTCGGCCGTCACCGTAAACGGGCAGCGGTTTTCCGTTAAGGATATTGGTAATGATTAAGGGAATAAGTTTTTCAGGAAACTGGTATGGGCCATAATTGTTGGAGCAGTTGCTGATACTTGTCTGCAGCCCATAGGTTTCGTGGTAGGCCCGGACCAGATGGTCTGATGATGCTTTGCTGGCGGCATAGGGTGAATTGGGTGCATAGGGGGTGTTTTCGGCAAAGGGGGGATCATCCGGTTTCAAAGATCCATATACTTCGTCTGTTGAGATGTGGTGGAAACGATGGGGTCTTGGATTTTCATCCAGCCAGACTTTTTTGGCAGTTTTAAGCAGTGTATGGGTCCCAACGATATTGGTGTTAATGAATTCATCCGGGCCGTGGATGGATCTGTCCACGTGGGATTCAGCTGCAAAATGTACTAACGTGTCAATCTTATGGTTTTTAAGCAGAGACTCAACAAGGGGTTGGTCCAGGATATTGCCATGGACAAATTTAAATTTGGGATTTGTTTCAGCCTCGGTCAGGTTTTCCCTGTTGCCGGCATAGGTTAATGCATCCAGAACAACAACATGGTCTTCCGGATATTTTGCCAACCAGTAATAGACAAAATTGGTGCCGATAAATCCTGCACCGCCGGTAACTAAGATATTTCTCATAATTTTAAATAAACCCTTTCTGGCTGATGTAGAGCAGGACTTCCTGGGCGGCTTCATCTGGAGTCAGATTGGTTGTGTTGATTCTCAATTCCGGGTTGGAAGGGTCTTCATAGGGATCATCCACGCCGGTAAAGCCTTTTAAAAGGCCTGCCCTTGCCTTGGCATACATGCCCTTTCGGTCCCTTTTTTCACATTCAATGATGGGGGTGGACACGTGAACTTCAAAGAATCCGCCATGGGCTTCGATGGATTCTCTTATCTGGGCCCTTGTTTTTTCATAGGGGGCGATGGGTGCGCAAATGGCGATGCCGCGGTTTTTAGTGATTTCCGAGGCGACAAATCCGATTCGTTTGACGTTGATATCCCGGTGTTCCTTGGAAAAATTGAGTTCTGAAGACAGATTTCTTCGGACGATGTCTCCGTCAAGAAGGGTGACAGGCCGTGTTCCTATTTCAAGAAATCTTGAGTAGAGAACCTTGGCGATGGTGGATTTACCGGCACCTGAAAGTCCTGTGCAAAATATGGTCAGTCCCTGGTTTAACGGCGGGGGATAGGATTTTTGAAGTTCATGGATCACTTCCGGGAAAGTGGCCCAGTCCGGAACTTTTTTGCCTGATCTGATTCTTTTTTGGATGTCGGTTCCGGTAAAGGAAATGGTGTCTATTTTTTGGGGGACCTGGCTGGCAATTTTATATTCGTCCTCAAAGGGAAGATAGACCATCTCTTCAAAGGTGACGGTCTCAACGCCCAGTTCCCCCGTGACATTGCTGGCAAGTTGAGTTGCCTCATCAAATTTATAAAAAGGGATATTGCTGCTGTCATTGCCCGGAGAGGCGTGGTCATGGCCGATGACAAAATGGGTGCACCCAAAATTTTTCCCGATGATCATATGGAGGATGGCTTCCCGGGGACCTGCCATTCGCATGGCCAGGGGCAGCAGGTTGAGCACATAGGAATCTGGAGGATAATGGGTTGCCACTTTCTGGTAACAGCGCATACGGGTGAAATGATCAAAATCCCCCGGCTTTGTAACCCCTGCGATGGGAAGAATCAAAAGATTGGCATGGGCTTTTTGCATGGCCTGGATGGTCATTTCAAACTGGGGCCGATGAATGGGCTGACGGGTCTGAAACCCGACAATTTTCTTCCAGCCAAGCTTGGAAAAAGTCTTGCGCACTTCAGCCGGTGTTTTCCGAATCTGTTTAAAATCAGAGTGGATGGGAAGGCTCAGGGCCTGGATTTCGCCACCGATATAATATTTACCGGATTTATGGTACAGGTAGTCAACACCGGGATGGGTTTTGTCCAGGGTATTATAAAGGTGTTGTGCTTCTTTTTCTATATCAAGGGGCCAGATGTCTTCGATGGTCATGATGCCCAGAAGGAAGCCTTCCTGATCTCTCAGAGTGACAGATTGGCCGGTTTCAAGGGTGGCAGCAAGGTTTTGGGCAATATCCAGGCAGATGGGAACCGGCCAGAGTTCTCCAGATTCAAGGCGCATGCGGTCCAGGACAGACTCATAATCAATCTGTTTCATGAACCCGTTTAAGGGGGAAAAGACGCCTGTGGCCAGCAGTTCAAAATCACAAATCTGCCGGTCATTTAAAATAACATCCAACATGGAAGACGACAGTTTTTTAAGAACAGATTGCTGTTCTTCAGGAACAAGAAGATTAACCAATTGATCGGATTTCATTTTCCCCCCATATACATTCCATAAACATAGCTCCGCCCCTTCGGTTACAAATACCAGTAAACCGAAAAGCACAAAGGCTTTGGCCTTACACCGCGAGATGTTAGCCAAAGCCTTTGTGTCTGTCAATAGAAGCCTTAAAAAGAAGGGTTTAAATCAGCTTAAAACATTGCGCAATCTCAATACCGAGCAGTCTGCATTTTTCACGATCTTCTGGGCACAGTTTTGTGAAAATGCCTCATTAATCTTGCGCCGATGGTTGTGGTAGACCACAATCAGGTCTGCTCCCCATTTCTCGGCCATCTTCAAAATCTCTTCATGATGTTTGCCCACCATTACCTTGTGGGAAACCGTTGTGGCTCCCTGGCAGTTTTCTTGAATAAATGTTTCCAGGGATTCTTTAAAATGATTCCTGGCCTCTGTTTTTATCTCTTCGGTGACATAGGATGCGACGATGGGCATGGAAAAACCCGGCATCACGCTGACAATACGGATCTGTGCACCGCTTAGGGAAGCAAGTTCCGCTGCATTGTCATAGACAGCCTTGGAGGTCCTCGGATAATCGATGTCTATGGGAACCAGTATTTTATTAAACATGAGCTCTCTCCTATACGGTTAATTTAAACGGTGACTGTTCGATCCCTGCGCCGCTTTTGAAGCCAATAAATCAGAGCAAAAAGCCCCAGGGCAGGAAAGAACATGAGCTGCTTGGGAGGCCGTTTTGAAGGCATTTTCACCATTAAAATCTCCTGGTCAAAATCCACGCCCATCTTTTCGGCCTTGCTGCCAAACACCACATTGTCCACCAGAACCTTACCTTCTTCTTCCCGGAGTTCAAATCCAATTTCCGCCAGCCTTTGCGCACCGGTTTGCGCACTGCCCACCTTGAGCATCATGGATTTGATGAATTCTTTCCCCCTCATGGTTTCCCCTTTGATTCTCAGGCGAAGCTGGGAACCCGGATCCATGGTCTCAACAATCTGAACCAGTTCAACCCCGGGTTTTTCCACAAAGGGCGGATAAAACTTGTCCCAGAAATATCCGGGCCGGAACAGCATAAAGGTCACCAGCAGTAGGATAATGGTTTCATAAAACCGGCTCTTGACCAGGAAATAACCCTGGGTGGCAGCAGCAAATACCAGCATGGCAATGACAGCCGTCACGATCACAATCAACAAGTGGTACCAGGAACCGATCCCGATCATCAAAAGCTCTGTGTTAAAAATAAACATAAAGGGCAGGATGGCGGTTCTGATATCATAGGTAAACCCCTGGATACCGGTCCTGATGGGATCTCCGCCGGAGATGCCGGCAGCGGCAAATGCTGCCAACCCCACAGGCGGCGTGTCGTCCGCCAGAATTCCAAAATAAAACACAAACAAATGAACCGCAATCAGGGGAACTATAAGCCCGTTCTGGGCCCCCAGATCCACAATCACCGGTGCCATCAGGGTGGACACCACAATATAGTTGGCCGTGGTGGGAAGCCCCATACCGAGGATCAGACTTATTACGGCAGTGAAAAACAGAATGAGCATCAGGTTACCGCCCGAAATAAACTCAAC
Organism: Desulfobacteraceae bacterium; assembly: GCA_016743945.1. Taxonomy (GTDB): domain Bacteria; phylum Desulfobacterota; class Desulfobacteria; order Desulfobacterales; family Desulfobacteraceae; genus NBML01. The sequence continues at coordinate 32,685 of JADGFI010000044.1, read as the reverse complement.
AAATTCGGTCATGACAAGACCGATACCCGTGAGGGTAACGGTTCCCACCACAATGCCTGCGGCAGCCGTGGCAACCCCGATGCCGATCATGTTCCGGCCGCCGGAAACAAGGCCGGTCACAAACTCATCAAATCCGCGCTTAAACGAAAACTCTTCTCCGCCAACCTTGCGGATAAACCCTTTCAAGGGCCTCTGGGTCAGCACAATGACAATGAGCAGCATGGTGGCCCAATAGGCGGACAAAGAGGGGGAAAGCCGTTCAACGGTCAGACACCACATGAGCACAACAATGGGGAGTAAAAAATAAAATCCTGCCTGGGCCGTGGATCCAAGATCCGGCAGCTCATCGATGTCATGGGAGACCGGCAGTTCAGGCACTTTACAGGCAAACCAGAGCAGGACAAAATAGGAGACGGCCAACAGCAGGGAAACCACATAGATGGTGGCAGATCCTGCAACGGTTTTTATCCAGCCAAGGCCGTAATAGGTTACCCCGCCGATGATAATAATGGTCAAAATGGTCATGACAAAGGACAAAAGCTTCTGGGCCAGGGTTTTGGTCACCCGTCGCTCCATCCCCTCAAGCCCCATTTTACAGGCTTCCAGATGTACGATATACACCAGAGCAATATAGGAAATAATCGCCGGTAAAAAAGCATGCTTAATGACCTCCACATAGGAGATGCCCACATATTCTACCATGAGAAAGGCCGCAGCCCCCATGACCGGTGGGGTCAGTTGACCATTGGTGGACGCGGCAACCTCAACGGCGCCCGCTTTTTCAGCCGAAAACCCGACCTTTTTCATCAAAGGGATGGTAAAGGTTCCCGTGGTCACCACATTGGCGATGGAAGATCCTGACACTAAACCTGTCAGCCCCGAGGAAACAACCGCAGCCTTGGCAGGCCCTCCCCGCATATGGCCCAAGCCTGCATACGCCGTCCGGATAAAATAGTTGCCAGCCCCTGCGGATTCCAGGAGGGATCCAAACAGGACAAACATGAAAACCATGCCCGTGGAAACCCCCAGGGCCACTCCGTAAACCCCTTCCGTGGACAGCCAGTAGTGGTACATGCCCTTGGCAAGACTAGCTCCCTTGTGGGCAATGACATCGGGCATATGGGGCCCGCCAAAGGTATAAATGATAAACACACAGGCCACCACCATCAGCGGAGGCCCCAGGGCCCTTCTGGTTGATTCCAGCAGGAGAACAAGTCCGATCACCGACACCACCAGATCGATGGTGGTGGGATCTCCGGGCCGGTCGGACAGCTGGACATAGAATATATAAAGATAGGATGCACAAAAGGCGGCCACAAAAGCTAAGAACCAGTCCTGAAGTGGGATATAGTCCCTGGGAGAGGATTTGAACGAGGGGTAGGCCGTATAGGATAAAAACATGGCAAAAGCCAGATGAATGGCTCTAGCTTCCGTATCATTGAGAACAAAGATATTTAATTTAAAAGGCAGGGGCGATGCATACCATAGCTGGAACAATGTCCAGGCCAGGGGAACAAAAAAAAGAACGCGTTTGGGAATCGTGCCGACGGGATTTCGTGCGCCTGTATCCGCCTCGGCAATCATCTCCTGCAGGTCATCCTGGGATGCTGGCGCTGTATTTGCTTGGGTCATTGTGACGATTCCTCCATGGGGGAAAGGGTAACTTTTAGTACGGGTAATGCAAGTGTTTCACCATAAAAAATGATAAAAGTGTGCGGTCAGAACAACCGCACACTTTTAATCTCTTGCCTCGGACTGATCTTACATCAAACCGGCTTCTTTGTAATATTTAACGGCACCGTCATGGAGGGGCGCTGACAGACCGTCTTTGATCATTTCTTCTTTTTTCAGGTTTGCAAAGGCCGGATGGAGTTTTTTAAACTGGTCAAAGTTTTCAAAAACCGCTTTAACCACCTGGTAAATGATATCATTGGAAACCTTGGCAGAGGAAACAAAGGTAGCACCCACACCAAAGGTGTTGGTATCGCCATCTGTTCCGCGATACATGCCGCCAGGGATGGTTGCCATTCTGTAATAGTCATTGTCGCCAACCAGTTTTTCAATCACAGGACCGTCCACCGTAACCATGACAGAATCACAGGAAGTTGTGGCTTCTTTGATGGATCCTGACGGATGACCCACCGTGAAAACAATTGCATCGATTTTATTGTCGCAAAGGGCGGTCGACTGTTCCGCCGATTTGAGCTCGGAGGCCAGTTTAAAATCATCTTTGCTCCAACCCATGCCCTTCATGACAACTTCCATGGTACCGCGCTGTCCGGAACCGGGGTTACCGATGTTGACCCGTTTGCCCTTAAGGTCCATGAAATTTTTAATGCCGGAATCGGCTCTTGCCACAACGGTGAAGGGCTCGGGATGAACTGAAAAGACAGCTCTCAGGTCTTTGTTAGGGCCCTTTGCTTCAAACTTGCTGGTGCCGTGATAGGCATGGTACTGCCAGTCTGACTGGGCAACTCCCATGTCAAGTTCACCGGCTGCAATGGCATTGAGGTTATAAACAGATCCGCCGGTACTTTCTACGGAGCAACGGATACCATGTTCTTTTCGGCCTTTATTCACAAGCCGTGCAATGGCACCGCCGGTGGGGTAATATACACCGGTTACACCGCCGGTGCCGATGGTGGCAAATATCTGATCAGATGCCTGTACCGGTGCTGTCGCCAAAAAAAGACCCATTCCGAAAACTGCTGCAATAGCAATAACCAATAACTTTTTCATTATAGAACCTCCAAAAAATTAAATATTAAAAAGTGTCTATATCCAGGTGAATATGACAAATAGCGGCCCTGCGTCTGCCCCTCCCTTTTTTCTATATGTTTTTAAAATATACGAACTAAAAATACACGATTATAAATAATTTTTTCTATATTCAAATTTAGAACATTGTTTATGCCAACACCAATTTCATGGCCTTATGGTTCCAATGTTCATATCCAATAACCCGACAAAATACCCACCCCCCCTTGTTGAGGATTGAGAAGGGGACAGTAATTTGATCATTTTCTCAATTTTGAGGATTTCATCAATTCATCTGATCATATTTTTAGGTTAGAATCAAGATGAAACCTATCGTTTTCGCCTGTTTTTGTAAACATATTTATTTTATAGGATTTTACCGGTTGTTTTTTTCTTGACATATTTTTTATTTTGCCTTATTTGCTCAAAGTTCCCATGGAAAATGGAAAACAATACGCGATTGTTAAATCAGGCCATGGGAGGCGTTATAATTGACCGAACCTTGGTTTAGACTGAGGTTTATTTGTTTAACCCAAAAAAGTGCCAGGATTTGAAGAATGTCATCCATACATTTTTCCAATTTCCAGATAGATGAAGGGACAGATTATTTCCTTTATATCGGGGAATTGAAAAACTACGGGCTAAACCTTTTTCTCAAGGAAGCTCTTGCCCGCTACTATAATCGCAAATTTGAGTTTATCGCCATTGTTCCCGATGTTTTGGAACAATATAATTATGACAACCTCATCGTCATCAATCCTCTTATTGAAGCCTTTGGAGAAGAATGCCTTGAAAAAATATCCTGCAGAATCAATGCAAATGATTTCATGGCAGCGGTATCCCAAAGTAAAAAAATCAGGTCCTTAATCCAGCAAATTTTACGAAGACAGCCCAATCTGTATCTTTATATGTATGAAAGCCTGTCAGAAATGACCCTGGATGAAATCCCCAATGTCTCCATCTTGGGGCCGGACAAACAGATTGCCCAACAAACCAACAACAAAAAATTTCAGCTTACCCAGCTTGCAGATATTGTTCCCACTGTGGAGTTTAAAATATGCAAAGGTTACACTCAACTGATCCAGACCACGGACAGTCTGTGGGAAAAATGGTCAGACGGCATCTTTGTCACCAAGGAATACTCTGCCGCCGGAATCAACTCAATTGTTGCCAACAATAAAAATGAGATCGAAGAAAAATTTTCAGGACAAGACGTCACCTATATCATTTCCCGTTTTCTACCCCACACCCTTGATCCAACGGTTCTGGCGGTGGTGGCCAATGAACAAGATATCTTTATTGCAGGCGTTGCGGATCAGCGCATTGAAAACGGCAACCGGTTCACCGGTTCCACTTATCCCAGTGTGGCTTCCCCAAAACAGGTAAAACAGCTTAAAGCATACACCAGAACCGTTGGTTCCTGGCTGGCCAAACAGGGCTACAAGGGTATTTTTGGGTGTGACTATATCATCACCCATTCAGGAGAGATACGCTTCCTGGAAATAAATGCCAGGAAACAAGGCACCACCCTGGAGTTCTGTTGTACCCTGGAACAAGAAATCCCCTTGACGGCTCCCAATCTGCCGGAACTTGAATTTTTTGCTGTGGTGGAAGGGGTTTTCCCTGCCAATGCCCGTGAAATTACAGCAGATGCAAAAAAACTTCACTGGGGGACCTTTAATTATAAAATCCATGAACAGGTAACCACCCAAAGCTATATTCCCCAGGGAATCGGAGAAAAGGAATCCTTTCGAAAAGTGGCAGACGGAAAACTTAAAAAAGACTACCTGATCCTGGAGCACATCGGCACCTCGTTTGTCATTGCCCAGGGGTCCTTTATCGGCAGAATTGTGGCATTGGGGCATGACCATGAAAGTGTTGCCCAGGGAATCACCCAGGGGTGCAAAACCATTGAACTGACCTTTACCAGACATACCACTACGGAGAAAGATCATGCCAGACATTAGTACAAATCCAGACAGCCTTGATATTTTTACCAAGGATTTTTTTGATACCCTTTTCAAGGGAAATGACACCTGCGACAATACAGACCTTAAATCCCAGATAGATGCCCTCAAACAGGCAGCCCTGGATCAGGAACTGACCACCCCCATCATTGCTCTTTTCTCAAAGCTCAAAACCCTCCAGGAAACGAAAAAACTTTCACCAGAAGCCTTTGGACTTTCTGCCTCTGATTTGACAGCCCTGGCCTTAAAACACGAAACTATCGACGAGCACAATGTCTCGGTGGGGGGACGTGTCTGCAAGGCCCTTCCCATTGTAAAAGAAGCCATTTCGCGGGTAGATGAATATCTTAGCGTCAAGACAGAACAGGCCCCCAGCGGATTTGAACTCTGGGACACCATTCTTGAAACCCAGGATAAAATAAAATCCTATCTGAAAATGACCGATCAGGACTGGAATTCCTATTCCGGGCAAATCAGCCATTGCATCGATACGGTTGAAGATCTGTCAAAGGTCATTGATCTGCCGGAAAAGGTAATCCAAGAAGTTGCCCATGTAACCCAAAATTACCGTATGCGGCTGACCCCCTACTATGCCAGCCTGATTCAGGCAGCTGCCGCCAATGACCCGGTATTGCTTCAATCGGTTCCCACCGGCGAAATGGTGGACAACGTGGGAATTGAAATTCCCCCGGTGGCAGCAGACCACTCCCCTGCCCGGCTCATTGATCAGTTTTATCCCCGGGTGGTCACCATCAAGGCCACCAATATGTGTGCCATGTACTGCACCCATTGTTTGCGGCTTGCCCACATCGGCAAAAAAGACAGGATCTACACGGAACAGGCCTATGAAGAAGCCCTTGATTACATAAGAGAAAATGACCGTATCCGGGATATTCTGATCACGGGCGGGGATGCCTTTGTATTGCCCAATAAAATTCTTAAAAAGATTCTCACTGCCCTGGACGAGATCGACCACGTCAAAATGAAACGGCTGGGAACACGGATTCCGGTTACAGCTCCCCAGCGGGTGGACAATGAACTTTTGGATATTCTGGCACAAAGCAATGACAGAAAACCTGTCCGGGTGGTTACCCAGATTAATACGGCCCAGGAGATGACGCCTTTGTCCGGGGACGCCTTTAAACGGATCTCCAAGAATGTATTTGCCGTTCTGAACCAGGCGGTCCTCTTGAAAGGGATCAACGATACAAAGGTCAAAATGTGGAAGTTATGTGAAACCATCCAGGAAAACTATGTGCGCCCCTATTATCTGTTTAACTGCTCCTATCGAAATCCCCAGTTCACCCACTTTCGGGTACCGGTTGAAAAAGGCAGAGATATTATAGAAAGCATGTACGGCAATATTTCAGGAGACGCCATCCCCCGGTATATTGCAACGGCCGGTGGGAAAATTCCCCTCCACAGAAGCAATGTAGAAGGCGCTGCAAATGGAGACATCATCCTGAAAAAACCCTGGAATGGTGAGGTGGTCCATTATCCCGATGCAGATCAAGACATATACGCCAATGAAAAATTTGCCTTTATGAAACCATAATACTAGGACCCAATGAACTCCATTATTAAAGCATATATAAACGATCACCGGACCCAGATGTTTGAACTGCTCAAAGAACTGGTCTGTATCCAGAGTGGATCCAGGAACAAAGAAGGCATAGATCGGGTCGGACGACGAATCGCTCTGGAAATGAACGCCATGGGGTTTTCCTGTGAATTCAAAAAAGAGACGAAATACGGCAACCACCTCATTGCCAGAAGCTTTGATCCTAAAAAATCGGAACCTAAACAATCTGATCCTAAAAGCGCAACCAGTGGCCCCACCGATAAGGACAAAAAACAGATCCTGATAACCGGACACATGGACACGGTGTTCCCTGCGGATACCGCTTTTAATTTTTACAAAGAAGATGAAAACTGCTGTTTTGGGCCGGGGGTTGCCGATATGAAAGGCGGTCTTGTGGTGGGTATATTTGCCCTGAAAGCCTTGTGCCACGCAAATTGTTTGCACAAAAACCCGATCACCTTTATTTTTAATTCCGACGAGGAAATTGGTTCCCCTTCCTCCCGGGCCCTCATCCAACGAGAAGCCGCCAAAAGCCGCCTGGCCTATGTGCTGGAAGCCGGCGGCCTTGAAGGAGAAATTGTTACCGGACGCAAGGGAAATATGTCCATCCGCCTTGGGGTGGAAGGAGAAGCAGGCCATGCTGCCTTTGCCGGCAAAGACAAGGCCAGCGCCATCCTGGAGCTGGCCCATAAAACCATTGCCATTGAACAGCTCAATGACCCGGAACGAGGGATCACCGCCAATGTGGGAACCGTTGAAGGGGGCCTGGGTCCCAATACCATTGCCCAGCACGCAAAGGCCGCCATTGATTTCAGATTTTTATCCGCCGGGGAAGATGAAATTCTCAAAACAAAAATTGAAAAAATTGTGAGCAGCCAGACCATCCCCGGAACCCGTTCCCAAATGACCGTTAACAGCGGCCGGCCGGCCATGCCCCAGAATCCTGCTAACATAGAGGTGTTCAAACAAATAAAAATTTTGGCCGATGACTTGGGAATTGCGGTGAAACCGGAGCTAAGACAAGGGGTCTCCGATGCCAATATTATTGCCCAGGAAGGAATCCCCGTGATTGACGGGTTGGGCCCCATCGGCGCAAAAGACCACAGTGAAGATGAGTACATCCAAAAATCAAGTCTTGCCGAAAGGGCTATCCTATTTGGAAATATACTTGCCTGCATTGACTAAGGAATAGAAAAACCCTGGGGATGCCGGAAATCGTCTTCACCTGAAACCAAATTATCTGGAACCAAATTAATAGACGACCCGGGTGGTTTTGGCATCAAACAGATGCATTTCATTGAGGTTAAGACCCAGGGTTATATCTTCGTTTGGTCTTAGAAGCTGCCTTCCTTCACTCCTGGACATCAGTTTTACCCCATTGATATCCACATGAAGATGGGTTTCATTCCCCAGGGGTTCAACCACCATAACCGTCCCGGGAAATCGCCATTCTTCGGGAAGCTGGGGCTGGGTATCTGCCGGTGTGATCTCCTCCGCGCGAAGCCCTAGTACAACGGCCTGATCATGAAGCAAATCTATTCCTTCCTTGTCCGGAACCGGAATCCTAAGCCCGGTTTCAAACAAAACAAAGGTATGGTGCTCCTGTTTAAATATTTTACCGTCAACCAAATTCATGGGAGGCGTGCCGATGAATCCTGCAACAAAGGTATTGACCGGATGTGAAAAAAGTTCAAGGGGCGTGCCGACCTGTTCGATGTATCCGTCTTTGAGCACCACAATCCGATCCGCAAGGGTCATGGCCTCTACCTGATCATGGGTCACATAAATCATGGTGGAATCAACCCGCTGGTGCAGCAATTTTATTTCGGCTCTCATCTGAATTCGAAGCTTGGCATCCAGGTTTGACAAGGGTTCATCAAAGAGAAAAATCGCAGGTTTTCTTACCATGGCCCGCCCCATGGCCACCCGCTGGCGCTGTCCCCCGGAAAGCTCATGGGGTTTTCTGAGCAACAAATCTTCAAGTCCGAGAATCGTCGCGACCTCCTCCACCCGCTGCCGGATCTCCTGTTTGGGTGTTTTGTTCAGCTTTAGTCCAAAGGACATATTCTCAAACACATTCATATGAGGGTACAGGGCATAGTTTTGAAACACCATGGCAAGGCCCCGGTCTTTTGGCGCAATATCATTGACGATGATATCATCGATGGTAATCGTACCGGAGCTTATTTGCTCGAGCCCTGCAATCATACGCAAAACCGTAGATTTACCGCACCCGGAGGGACCCACAAGCACAATGAACTCCTTGTCCGTTATGTCCAGATTAATGCCGTGGACCACCTGTGTTTTCCCATACTTTTTGATAATATTTTTTAATTTAAGCTCAGCCATGTCAACATCCTGATTCCTGATATTTTTTAAAATTTTCATGTTCATAAAACACCAAAAATTATGATTATGCAAACCCTTTTAAAAATCAGACTAAAAATTCAATTTAATCTTGACTCTGGGGCAATATACTAATAAATCTGAATTAATAGGTTATGATTGAACTATTTTTTTGATTCATTTAGCCTGTTCAAAGAAAGAAACCCTAACAACTTAGTTAAGGAGAAAGATTAAATGAAACTCACGAAATTATTTGTATTTTTAATCATTGCCCTGGGTCTTGCATTACCGGCATCTGTATTTGCCAAACCCGTTACCATTAACTGGTGGCATGCCATGAGAAGCGCCCGGGGAGAAATCGTTGAAAAAATGATCCAGGAATTTAATGCCTCCCAGTCAGAATATAAGGTTGTCGGCACCAACAAAGGCAACTATGATGAAACAATGAACGCGGGTGTTGCAGCGTTCAGGGCAAAAAAACAGCCCCATATGCTCCAGGTGTTTGAAGTGGGAACCCAGACCATGATGATGTCCGGAGCCATCTACCCGGTTTACAAACTCATGGAAGACGCAAAAATTGATGTGGACTGGTCCCGATATCTCCAGGCGGTCCTTTCCTATTATATGAATGCCGACGGAAATCTCATGTCCATGCCCTTTAACTCCTCCACGCCGATTATGTATTACAACGTGGATATGTTTAAAAAAGCCGGAATTGCCCCTCTTTCAAAAACCGAACCCATCACCTGGGATGAGTTGGGTGAGATCACTAAAAAAATTGTCAGTGCCGATATTGCTTCGGCCGGTATGGTTACGGCCTGGCAATCCTGGACCCAGATTGAAAATTACAGCGCCATTCATAACATTGCCTTTGCCAGCAAGGCAAATGGATATGAAGGCCTTGACTGCCAGCTTGAAATTAATAACCCCCAAGTGGTAAATCATATCACAAGACTTAAATCATGGGCAGATGACAACCGCTTCATGTATGGCGGACAAAAATACCAGGGTCCGAAATCCGAATTTCTCGCTCAAAATGCAGCTGTTTACATTGATTCCATCAGCGGAATCGCCAAACTCAAAAAAGCGGTTAAAGATTTCAAATGGGATGCCGCGCCGCTTCCCGTTGAGGCAAACACCAAAAAATTACAAAACTCTATCATTGGCGGTGCCTCCATCTGGGTCCTCAATGGTCATTCAGATGCTGAATATAAGGGAGTTGCTACTTTCTTAAAATTTCTGGCCGGGAATGATATGCAAGAATACTGGCATAAGCAAACCGGATATTTCCCCATTACCATTGACGCCTATGATAGCCTGAAATCCAAGGGATATTATGAGGCAAACCCCCTCCAGGAAGTGGGCATCCATCAGCTCAACCGTGCCATCCCCACCAAAATATCAAGGGGACTGCGACTGGGTTACTTTGTTCAGATCAGAAACATTATCAATGAAGAACTGGAGCTGGTATGGAATGGGAAAAAATCTCCCCAAAAAGCATTGGATGATGCAGCGGCAAGAAGTAATGTCCAGCTGAAAACCTTCGCAAAAACCTATAAATAAATAGATATAAGACAAAGGAGTCGGATATCTGCATTTATCCGACTCCCTTTTTTGATTACCCTTGATTTTTTACCCATAATAATAAAAATGAACCCCCCTTGATAAACGTATGATAAAACGGTCTTTTTTCACATCAAAATATTTGCCCTATCTGCTGATTTTACCCCAGATGGTTGTGACCCTGACTTTTTTCTATTGGCCGGCGGTTAAAGGCCTTATCCAGTCGTTTCTCCTCAGTGACCCCTTTGGAAGAAAATCCACATTTGTATGGTTTTACAATTATATTGAATTGTTTACAGACCCCCTTTATCTGAAATCAATCTTCATCACCTGTACCTTCAGTATGTTGGTTGCCTTTGTTTCCATATCCCTGGGACTTTTCATTGCCACCATGGCCAACAGGGCACTAAAAGCCACGGCATTGATAAGAACTCTGCTCATCTGGCCCTATGCGGTTGCACCGGCCATCTCGGGCATCATGTGGCTTTTTTTGCTCCATCCTTCCTATGGGGTTGTTGCCCTGGGTATTAAACGCTGGATGGGTATTGACTGGAATCCGGTTCTTTACGGAAACGATGCCATGGTCATGATCGTCATGGCCAGTGCCTGGAAGCAGATCAGTTATAATTTTGTGTTTTTCATGGCAGGACTCCAGGCCGTCCCCAAGTCCTTGATAGAAGCTGCGGCCATTGACGGCGCCAGCCCCTTAAAACGCTTCTGGTTTATTACATTTCCCCTCTTGTCTCCGACCTTCTTTTTTTTAACGGTGATGAATATTATTTATTCTTTTTTTGAAACATTCGGCATTATTCACACCGTGACCCAGGGAGGCCCCGGCGGATCTACCAATATCCTGGTTTACAAGGTGTACCAGGATGGATTTGTGGGCTTGAATTTAGGATCTTCAGCAGCCCAGTCCGTGGTGCTCATGACCCTGATCATTGTTATCACCTTTCTTCAATTCAGATTTGTTGAAAAAAAGGTACAATATGGTGGATAAGACTTATGGTTGAAAAAACCCCCCTACTTGATTTTTTTACCTATACATTTTTAATACTGGGAATATTCATTGTGGGATTTCCCATTATTTACTCTCTGATTGCTGCAACTCTGCCCCTGGAGGATGTTTCCAGAGTCCCCATGCCCCTGATCCCGGGTGACCAGTTTTTTGTCAATATAAAAGAAGCCTGGACCAGGGGAAATCTGGGAAACCAGATCTTAAATTCCTTTATCATGGCATCGGGTATCACTGCGGGCAAAATTGCCGTGTCCATGATCGGTGCCTTTTCCATTGTTTACTTTGATTATAAATTCAGGGTGGTGGCCTTTGCATCGGTTTTTTGTACATTGATGCTTCCGGTGGAAGTCAGGATACTTCCCACCTACGAGATGGCGGCAAATGTGCTCGCACCCCTCCAGGCCCTGTGGGATCTTCTGCACCTGGACGGTTTGGCTTCCTGGGTCAGCGGCCATGACATCGTCGTCTCTTTAAACTGGAGTCTGCTGGACAGTTATACAGGCCTTGTCCTGCCCCTGATTGCATCGGCAACCTGCACCTTTTTATTCCGTCAATTTTTCCTGACCGTTCCCGAAGAGTTGTGTGAGGCGGCAAAATTAGACGGGGCTTCCCCCATGATGTTTTTCAGAAAAATTCTTTTCCCCCTGTCCAAAACCAATATTGCCGCCCTTGTGGTCATTGAATTTGTATATGGCTATAACCAATACCTCTGGCCTTTGCTGGTGACAACCAACCCCAAGATGACAACAGCTGTCATCGGCCTTCAAAATCTCATCCCCCAGGCAGATGATCTTCCCGAGTGGAATATTGCCCTGGCGGCCGCCATCCTGGTTATGCTGCCCCCGGTTTTGGTGGTGCTGTTCATGCAAAGATGGTTTGTAAAAGGCCTGATAGAAAAAGAAAAATAAAATGGAACCCATTAAAAATTGAAACTAATCGGTTTTTAAAACAGACAAAAAGGCTGACTGGGGAATCTCAACCGATCCCACCATTTTCATGCGTTTTTTTCCTTTTTTCTGTTTTTCCAAAAGCTTTCTCTTTCTGGAAATATCCCCCCCATAGCACTTGGCCGTCACATCTTTTCTAAAAGCGGAAATGGTTTCCCTGGCAATAATTTTACCGCCAATGGCCGCCTGGATGGGAATTTTAAACTGCTGCCTTGGGATCTCTTCCCTTAGTTTTTTACAGGCGGTTCTGCCCCGGGCCTCTGCCTTGTCTCTGTGAATGAGCTGGGACAGGGCATCCACCCGTTCTGCGTTGATGAGAAAATCAAGTTTGGCCAGATCGGTTTCCTGGTACCCGGCAATCTCATAGTCAAAGGACCCATACCCCTGGGTGACGCTCTTGAGCCGGTCATAAAATTCGTACACCACCTCGGCCAGGGGGAGTTCAAATTTCATTTCCAGGCGGTTGGAAGTAAGGTATTGATAATTTTTGCTGACCCCCCGAAACTCATGGCACACCTGCATCACATTGCCCATGTATTTGTCCGGAACAATAATAGAAGCATTGATAAAGGGTTCCCGAACCAGGGAAATCTCGGCAGGATCCGGATAGGCCGTTGGGTTGTCAATTATTTTGATCTCTCCTGTGGTGTAGGTGATTTCATACTGAACCGAAGGTGAGGTAAGGATAAGAGAAACGTCATATTCGCGTTCCAGCCGCTCCTGAACCACTTCCAAATGCAGCAGTCCTAAAAAACCGCAGCGGTAGCCAAACCCCAAGGCTGCTGAACTGTCTTTGTCATAAATCAGGGAGGCATCATTGAGTTTGAGCTTTTCAAGCGCTTCGGTGAGTTCTCCATAATCGTCTGCCGACACCGGGTACATGGAGGAAAAAACCACGGGAGTGGGTTCTCTGAACCCGCCCATGGCCTCGTCACAAAGAAGGTTCGGCATGGTCACGGTGTCTCCGATCTTAACATCACTGATATTTTTGATACCGGCAATAAAATATCCCACCTGCCCTGCCATGAGGTGATCCTGGGGAATTCTTTTGATCTGAGATATTCCCACCTCTTCCACCTTATACTGGGAGTTGTTGGACATGAACTGGATTTTATCTCCCTTTTTTATGGTGCCGTCAAATATCCTGAAATGGACAATGGTTCCCCTGAAGGCATCGTAATGGGAATCAAAGATCAGGGCTTTAAAATTACCGGTACCCTCTGAAACAGGCCCTGGGATTCCCTCCACAACCGCCTGAAAGATCTTGTCCACCCCGATACCGCTCTTGGCCGATACAGGGAGGGCCTCATCGGGATCCAGGCCCAGGTCTTCTTCTATCTGGTCCCTGGCCCACTCGATCTCAGCTGAGGGAAGATCAATCTTATTAATAATGGGAATCATTTTAAGATCGTGCTCCATGGCAAGGTATAAATTGGCAAGGGTCTGGGCCTCAACTCCCTGGGTGGCATCCACAATGATTAAAGCGCCTTCACAGGCGGCAAGGGCACGGGAAACCTCATAGGAAAAATCCACATGTCCCGGGGTATCAATGAGATTCAACAAATACTGAGTCCCATCGGGGGAGGTATAGGGAAGGGAGACGGTCTGGGACTTGATGGTAATCCCCCTTTCCCGTTCGATATCCATGGAGTCTAAAATCTGCTCTTTCATGTCCCTGTCGGAAATAATTCCGGACAACTGGATCATCCGGTCGGACAGGGTGGACTTACCATGGTCAATGTGGGCAATAATACTGAAATTTCTAATATTTTTTTTATCTAACTTCAATTGGGCTCCGAACTTAAGAGTTGACAAATATCCTCTATCTCGCTAAATTTTATTCTTATACATTTATCAAGTGAGGCCAAAAGTGTCAAGATAAGCTCGCTTGTGTCTAATTATTTCCAGGAGAATAAGAACCATGACCTACTCTATTCTGATTGTGGATGATGATATTGCCATCAAAGAATCGGTAGAAGAATATCTTAAAATACTCTCCTATGAGGTTAAAAGCGCACTCAATGCCCGGGACGCATTGACCATCTTGAAAACCTTTGACGCAGATATGGTGCTCACCGATATCATGATGCAGGGTATGGATGGACTGGAGCTGACCAAAAAAATCAAGGCAAGATTTGATACTGACGTCATGGTGATGACCGGGTACAGCGCGGACTATTCCTATGAAGAAGCGGTCAAGGCTGGTGCCAGTGATTTTATTTTCAAGCCCTTTCGGTTTGAGGAACTGGATTTAAGAATCAAACGGGTACTGCGGGAATCTGAATTTAAAAAAGAGAGAACCCTCCTGCTCAAGGAGATGGAACAGCTTGCCATCACCGACGGCCTGACAGGACTCTATAATTCCCGGCAGTTTTTCCATCAGATCAAACAGGAAATTAAACGCTATGATAGGTATTCCAGATCACTGTCCCTGATGATCCTGGACATTGATTTTTTCAAACACTACAATGATACCTGGGGCCACCTGGAAGGGGATAAGGTCTTGATGCATATCGGTCGTATTATCAACGACTGCATGCGGTCTATGGATACGGCCTATCGCTACGGCGGAGAAGAATTTGCCATCCTCCTGCCGGAAACAGATCTTAAAATGGCCTGTGTGGTCGGGGCCAGGATAAAAGACAATATCGCAGATGAAGTCTTTCGGCCGGAACCGGGTAAAACCCAGTCAGTGACGGTGAGCATCGGGGCCAGCGAACTTGTGGATGGGGAAGATTTTACTGCCTTTATCAAACGCACGGACAAGGCCATGTACAAATCCAAGCAAACCGGGCGAAATAAACTGACCTATTCCTGAATTCCTCCCCCTCCCCTTTTTTTTATAAAATCGGCTATAAAATCGGATAATACGACCGGATCTATTCCGAATTAATCCGCATGCTCAGATCAACGGACCGGGCCTGGTGGGTCAAGGCGCCGCAGGAAATAACATCCACTCCCGTGGCAGCAATGGCATTCAGTGTGGAGAGGCTCACATTTCCCGAGGCTTCCACAATTGCCCTTCCCCCTATATAGGAAACCGCCGCTGCCATGGACTCAGTGTCCATATTGTCCAGCATGATCACCTCGGCATTGGCGGCAAGGGCCTGTTTCACCTCTTCCATGTTGGAAACCTCCACCTCTATTTTCATCAAATGGGAAGTTCTGGCCCGTACAGCCCGGACGGCTTGTTCAATCCCACCGGCAACGGCAATATGATTGTCCTTGATTAAAATACCGTCGTAGAGAGAGTAACGATGGTTGTATCCCCCCCCGGCCCTCACCGCATCTTTTTCAAGAATCCTGAACCCCGGGGTGGTCTTTCTCGTGTCCGTGAGTCTGACCTTCGGGTTGTCAAGGGCTTCAACAAAGGTTCGGGTCAGGGTGGCAATACCGGAAAGCCGCTGCAAAAAATTCAGGGCCACCCGCTCCCCCTTGAGCAGACACAAAAGATCCCCTTGAGCCTCAAAAATAATGTCGCCCTTCTGGACCACTTCCCCATCTTTGAAGCTACTTGTACAGACAACGGAAGGATTGAGCAGGGCAAACACCTTTACGGCAACTTCAATTCCCGCAAGGATCAGGGGTTCTTTGGCAATAATCACCCCTTTTCCATTGCGGGGGCTAGGTAAAATACTCTCGGTGGTAATATCCCCAAGCCCTGAATCTTCAAACAAGGCCAGCTGGATAATCTGTTCTGTCATGTCCATGGTATATCACTTCATTTTTTTAATTCGGTCAAGGTTGGCCGCAAGTTTTTCATTTTTTTCCTCAAGGCCTGCGTGCACGGTCTTTACCTTGGCAATAACCTCATCGGGTGCTTTATCAAGAAAGCTCTCGTTGTTCAACCGTTTTTGAACCCCCAGCAGTTCCTTGGTATTTTTTTCCAGCTCTTTTTCCAGACGCTTGATTTCTTTTTCAAAATCTATCACCCCTTCCAAGGAGACAAAACAGGTGGTATTGCCGGTTACGCAGGTGGCGCAGGAAGAGGGAATACTTTCTGCATCAGAAAAATAAAAACTTTCCAGGGTGGCCAGGTTGACAATCACGGATTTATTTTCCGCAATGACAATTTTTTCCTTTTCATCTTCTGTATTGGCAAGCACCTTAATCTTCATGGAGGGCTGGATATTCATTTCACTTCGGATATTTCGGATATCAGAAATAAGTCCGAAGACAAAGCTCATCTGCTGTTCAATGGTCTCATTGCGTGTCGCTTCATAAACAGCCGGGTCATAGGGGAAAGAGGCCTTCATGACAGACCCCTTGGTGGCCGGTAAAATGTTGTAAATTTCCTCGGTCACAAAGGGCATAAACGGATGCAGCATCACCAGGATGTCTTCCAAAACCTTTGACAATACGGCTCTGACCGTATCCCGGCGTTGAACGCCCTCTTTTTCATAAAGTGCCGGCTTGGCTGTTTCAATAAACCTGTCGCAAAACTCATGCCATACGAACTGGTAGGCAGCGGAAGCTGCTTCATTGAATTTATAATTTTCAATGCCCTGTTTTACGGCAAGGGCCGTGGCAGCAGACCTGGAGAGGATCCAACGTTCAGATAGAGCAAGTTTTTCAGGATCAATGAGGGTATCTTTTTGGGTAATATGCATGAGGGCAAACCGAGAGGCGTTCCAGAGTTTGTTCACAAAATTGCGGTATCCTTCCACCCTGTCTGCGGACATTTTCACATCACGGCCCTGGGCAGCAAAGGCGGCCAGGGTGAATCTAAAGGCATCGGCCCCGTATTCATCAATCACCTTTAGGGGATCAATGACATTGCCCTTGGACTTGCTCATTTTCTTTCCATGTTCGTCCCTGACAAGAGCATGGATATAGACATCCTGAAAGGGAATCTCATCGTCCATGAAATGGATGCCCATCATCATCATCCGGGCCACCCAGAAAAAAAGAATATCAAAGCCTGTCACCAACACATTGGTGGGATAAAATGTTTTTAAAAGGTCTGTGTTTTGGGGCCATCCCATGGTGGAAAAAGGCCAGAGTGCACTGGAAAACCAGGTGTCCAAGACATCGGTTTCCTGGACAATCTCCTTTGAACCGCAGGTGGGACAGGCAGTGGGATCGGTTTCTTCCACAATGACAGCCTTGCAGTCAGGACACTTCCACACCGGGATTCGATGCCCCCACCAGATCTGACGGGAAATACACCAGTCCCGGATATTGTCCATCCAGTCAAAATAGGTTTTGTTCCAGGTCTCGGGAATGATTTTCGTCCGACCACTTCGGACGGCCTCAGACGCTTTTTCAGCCAGGGGAGCGACCTTTACAAACCATTGCTTTGAGATAGAGGGTTCCACATCGGTATGGCACCGATAGCAATTGCCCACACTGTGCTTTATGGGTTCTTTTTTCTCCAGCAGTCCCAGTTCAGAAAGGGCTTCCACGGCCTGTTTCCGACATTCAAATCGGTCCAAACCTTCAAATTTACCGGCAGGGGCCAGCATGCACCCGCCATCATCAATGACCTTGAGCTTTTCAAGCCCGTGCTTTTCCCCCAGGTTAAAGTCATTGGGATCATGGGCCGGGGTGACCTTCAGGGCGCCGGTACCCACCTGGATGTCCACATAACCATCCCGGATAATAGGAATCATCCGGCCGGTCAGGGGCAGCATCACATGGGTCTCTGCGAGATCTTTAAACCTTGGGTCTTCGGGGTTAACGGCAACAGCCGTATCGCCGAACATGGTTTCAGGCCGGGTGGTGGCAATGGTGAGTCCTTTTTTCTGATCCTTGAAGGGATACCGAATATAATACATATACGAATCCTTGTCCTCGTATTCCACTTCAAGATCGGCAAGAGCCGTACGACACCGGGGGCACCAATTGATGATATACTGGCCTTCGTAAATCAACCCTTCTTTATAAAGCCGGACAAACACCTTGCGGACGGCATCGGAAAGGCCTTCATCCATGGTAAACCGTTCCCGGTCCCAATCACAGGAAGCCCCCAGGCGTTTAAGCTGATTGATGATGGCACCACCTGATTTTTCACGCCAGCGCCAGACCTCTTCAATGAACTCTTCCCGGCCCAGCTGATCCCGGGTCTTGCCACGGGCCGCAAGATCCCTTTCAACCACATTCTGGGTGGCAATACCGGCATGATCTGTTCCCGGCATCCAAAGAACATTGTATCCTAAAAGCCGCCGGTAACGGCACATGATATCCTGGATCACATTATTTAAAGCATGGCCCATGTGCAGTACGCCCGTAACATTGGGCGGCGGTATAACGATTGAAAATGGTGGCTTATCGCTTTTATCTTCTGCCTTAAAAAATCCGTTATCAAGCCAATATGTATACCATTTATCTTCAATGCCCTTTGGCTCATATCCTTTATTCAGAGAATCCGAACCCATAATTTAAACTCCTCAAACCCATATTAATGAAAAAGGGGACCCTGTTATGAATCCCCAAAACCTTATTTAATTTATATCCTAATCTAAACTCAGGAATCAGATATCTCGTCAAGATCGTTTTGCAGCCGTTTTCGAATGTCCACAATCTCACGTTCAAGAACTTTTTCCATAACTTCAAGAAGACTCTTTTCAATTATCTTTGCAAATTTCTTTTCAATCACCCGCTCAAGGGCAGCATCCACCTGCTCCTGGGTGACGGCTGGCTCAATGGCAGCCACAGGAGCCCCGGAAACAGGCTCCTCAACGATAGGTTCCATTGCCAAAACCGGTTCTGATATCTCATTTTCTTGTTCTGAAACCCTTGCAATGGTTTCATCCAGATCAAGATCAAAATCCAGATCCCCGTCGTCGAACAGACCATTGTTGTCTGTGTCTGCCGGACTGGTATCAAAATCAAGGTCCAGATAATTTTCTTTGGCTTCCTCACTTTGGGTGTCAATATCAGTGAGTTCAATCACGTCCTGGTCGGTCGCATCAGAAAAATCTTCTTCAACCACCTGTGTCAGTTCGATAATCGCATCATCTTGTTTTGTGTTGTCCACCATAAATCCCCCACTGTTATCCTGAAAGCATATCATACCCATTATCCATGGCGCTAAAAAACTATCAAAGAGTAAAGAAAGTGTCAACAGATTAAAACCCAAGGAAAAGGGTTCACCCGGAACATGGTGAACCTATATCAGCCTGCCGCCCCTGATAACGGCGGGTGCATACCGGCAAAGTTCTGCCAAACAACAGACACAGACACGGGGGATATCCATTGTATTTTCCTTTGAAATTTCGTATTTTATAAAAAAACCTTAAGCCAAGGAAACAATTATGAGAAAACAAACCATACCCTATGCAAAGCAATGGGTGACCGAAGATGATATTCATGCGGTTTGTAAAATCCTTTCATCAGATTTTTTAACCACAGGCCCTGTCATTGAACTATTTGAAAACAAATTATGTGAACTGACCTGTGCCAAACATGCAATTGTATGTTCAAATGGGACAGCCGCCCTTCACCTGGCCTGCATGGCCTTGGGCATGAATGGCAATGACCTTGGGGTGACCTCCCCCAATTCTTTTTTGGCATCTGCCAATTGTATCGAATTTTGCGGAGGGAAAACCGATTTTATTGATATCGATGCGGCAAGCCTTTGCATGTCACCGGACAAACTTGAAACCTATTGCAGGGAAAAGACGGTGCCTCGGGTGGTAATTCCCGTTGATTTTTCAGGACTTGCCGCAGATCTTCCCCGAATTAAAGCCCTTTCCAAAAAATATGGTTTTGCCATCATAGAAGATGCGGCCCATGCCATTGGTTCCACCTATACATTCGAAGGAAAAAATTTTGCCTGCGGATCCTGTGCCCATTCTGACATGGCCATTTTTTCCTTTCATCCGGCCAAAACCATTACTGCCGGAGAAGGCGGGGCTATCTTGACAAACGACAACGAGCTGGCCGACAAATTGCGAACCCTGAGAACCCACGGCATGATCAGAAACCAAAACCTAAACCTGAGTCAGGAGAATGCCGGTGACGAGCCCTGGTACTACGAGATGACAACCCTGGGCTACAACTATCGAATCACTGATTTCCAATGTGCACTGGGCCTGTCCCAGCTCACACGCCTGCCGCAACTCAAGGCACGCAGAAACCAGATTGTCATCCAATACAACCAGGCGTTTAAAAACAACAACCACTTAATTCTTCCCCCCAAAGGACTGACAAATGAGGCCTGTCCCCACCTGTATCCCGTTCAGCTGACAAAAGGGCCAAAATCCCGTTTGGCGATGTACAATGCCTTACAAGAACGTAATATCCATTGCCAGATTCACTATATTCCCATCTACTGGCAGCCCTATTATGCCAATAAATATGGATATGCAAAGGGAAAATGCCCCCGGGCGGAAACCTATTATTCAAGAACATTAAGCCTGCCCCTATACCCCGCCATGACCGAGGCCCAGGTTCAAATGGTCATTGAAACAGTATTGGAAAATCTATAACTTTCCAAGGCAATTACCCATAAAGGCTGAAAATCACCAGAAAGGCTGAAAATGATGCAAAAATTCATACTCCCAAAAGAATGCATTGATAACAACAAGGCGGTTATCAAAGGCCAGGACGCCAAACATATCTACAGAGTTCTCAGACTCAAGCCCAAGGACCCTATTCACCTAACCAATGGCGAGGGAATGGATTATGAGGGTCATGTTCTATCCACAGGCCCTGGTATGGTCGAAGTGTTCCTGACAGGGGAGCACCCCTCTATAACCGAGTCCAGACTCCGCCTGACAGTCTGTTGTGGCATGCTCAAGGATAAAAAAATGGATCTGGTGATCAAACACTTAACCCAGCTTGGCATTGTGGAATGGATCCCTTTTTTTTGTGAGCGTGCCATTCCAACGCCTGATTCAAACCGACTCCTGAAAAGAACAGACCGGTGGCATACCATTGCCAAAGAATCCATTAAACAATGCCAAAGAAGCTGTCTTGTCACCATTCCTGAACCTAAAAAGTTCCAGGATGTCCTTGAACTATCAGAAAGCTTCCAGCAAAAAATTGCCTTCTGGGAAAAATCAACCCATCCCCTCACCCAACTCCCCCCGACCCCTTCAGACAGCCGGGTTATCGTTCTTATTGGACCGGAGGGTGGATTCACAGAACAAGAAATAAACCTTGCCCGGGAAAAAGGTTTTAAAGCCTATTCCCTGGGTCCCAGAATCCTGAGAGCTGAAACCGCTGCTATTTGTGCCACCACTTTAATCCAGCATCTTTTGGGAGACATATAAAATATTTAACCGAAAAACCAATTTTTCCCTTGACTTAATTTTTTAGAAAACATATAAAGCCCGTGTTGTTTGAGCCCAGGTAGCTCAGTCGGTAGAGCAGGGGACTGAAAATCCCCGTGTCAGCAGTTCAATTCTGTTCCTGGGCACCAAATTCAAAAAGGCTTTCGATGATATTCATCGAAAGCCTTTTTTATTTGGTATCTTCAAAACCACATTTTTCGCAGAGCGACCTATGGTTAGGGCCACACAGCTAACGCTTTGATTTTTGATAAAGTCTCTTGATCGCTATTTTATAAACTTGGTTCTTCTCCCGCTTACCAACGGCCACAACTGATACAACAAGCTCGTTATCACGCACCTGATAAACTAAACGATATCCAACCTGACGTAGTTTGATCTTATAGCAATTTTTCATTCCGCTGAGCCGAGAACTTTCTACCCGGGGATGTGCTATCCGTTCTTTGAGTTTTTTAACAAACAAAGAACGGATTGTCATATCAAGTTTATCCCATTCCTTTTTTGCATCTTCCTTAAAAAACAGCTTAAAGGGCATTAATATCTACCTCGATTTCAGGCTGATCTTGACGTGCCTCAACAATTGCTGCCAACTCCATATCTTCTAATTTATCCATTATTAATTCAAAAGCTTGTGCAGGAACGGCATAAAAAACCGGTTCATTGCGATTTAAAATTGCAACGGGCGCACCATCACCCTGCTGAACTACAGCCATTGGATTTTTCTTAAACTCAGAAATTCCTGCACTGACATCTGCCAGGATTGGATGTGTAATAACCATATCGTAATTTCCTCCTTGATTTTTTAAACGACCAATTAAACAACCTAATAATAGGTCAAAGAAAAAAAATATGCAAGAAAAAACCATAAACTCCCAGAATCAATGACAAAATATTGTCACGGTTCAATTGGGAAATACCCCGCACCCAGCCACTATCCCGCCGACTCAAAAAAAATTATATTTTGTCAGAATTCAAATTCTGGAGAAAATATAATGGTAAAAAATTGTTTGTTCCAATTTTTTAGAGTCAAATCACTGATTGCATTTGATGATAGGAAGCCACCGAAAATTGCTGAGCCGAACGGTTATATTAGTGCATACAACAACACACGTCACCGTTCGGTTAAGGGACACTATTAAACCTTGAGGTGTTTATTCGCCTCCATATCAAACCACATGGCAAACAGAGAAAACTGGCTTGCACTCATGAAGGAAAACATGGCAGCCAGGGCATTTACAGCAGGAATATGTCCTGTTAAATACCAGATGACAAAAACCCTAACAAACAAAAAGACCGTGGCTACCCCAAAACCCAACCCCAAAAAATAAAAAAAGACCAGTGGATGAAAATCCCGAATAATATATTTTTCTTTCATCCGCCACAAAAACAATTTCATCAGAAGCCAACCGATAGTAAAAATAACCTTATGAATTTTGATTCCGGATTGCTCCCCTACATTATAAACCGGTTCGATCGGCACATCCGTAACCCTTAAATTTTCAACATTAAGCCTAACAAGAATATCGTTTGGCTGGCCATATCGTTTGTACATTTTATCCCAGTCAATTAGTTTCAATGCCTTCCTGTTAATAACGGCATACCCGGATTGTGAATCTGCGATATTCCAATATCCCGAAGTAACCTTGGTCATCAAAGAAAGTAAACCATTTCCCAGATACCTGATGGTTGGAATTTTTTTAAATGCCTCTCCTGTAAACAGCCGGTTCCCTTTTGAGTAGTCTGCAGTCCCATCTACAACCGGATCAAGAAGCGCTGGAAGATCATCAGGGTCCATCTGACCGTCCCCTGCCATGACAACCGCCATCTCCATTTTATTATCCCTGGCCCACTTATAACCGCTTGCTATGGCACCACCAACGCCTTGATTAATTCTATGTTCAATCAGAATAACCTGTTTGTTATTTTCCTGCATTTTTTTTATTATCTCAACGGTCCTGTCACGACTTTGGTCATCAACAAGAACCATAAAATCCACATATGCCGGCATGGTTATGATAACTTTTTCGACCTGGGTTTCTTCATTATAGCAAGGTATTACAACACAGACTGTTTTCTCTTTATACATATATTCTCCATTTGAATAATACGCGATTCATCATCATCTGCCGTAATATCAATTAAAAGCACTCACCATGGTTTTAGTTATAAATTCTATCTGTTCTTCTGAAAGATAGGGGTGTATTGGAATACTTAAAATAGTGTCAGCAACTTTTTCTGCCACAGGAAAATCGCCTTTTTTATATTTCAATATGGAAAATGCCTCCTGCAGATGGAGTGGTTTCGGATAATAAATGGCATGGGGGATCTTGTTTGTTTCAAGTTTTTTCATGATTTTGCTACGATTTTTAGAAACAAAAGAAAATTGAGCCCATGCACTTATGAACGTGTCCGGAATCTTCTGAAATTGAACCAACCCGTTTAATCTTTCCCTATATTGTCGGGCAATCCTCTCCTTTTTTTTAAGTTCGTCCTTAAAAATTATCATTTTTTGGAGGAGAATAGCTGCCTGGAGGGTGTCCATTCTGCCGTTAATTCCCAACCGGACATTGTCATATTTATGTTGGCCCTTTCCATGTACACGAATGGAAATCAGCTTTTCGTTCAAACGGTTGTCATTGGTAAATATAGCTCCTCCGTCCCCATAACATCCCAAGGGTTTTGCCGGGAAGAAACTTGTGGTTGAAGCATTGGTAAGGTTACAGGCCATTTTATTTCCTGCCTTTGCACCAAGACTTTGAGCTGCATCTTCAATAACACTAAGATTATATTTTTTTGCTATTTTATTGATCGTTTCATAATCGGCCGGCAGTCCAAATATATCCACCGGAATAACACATTTCGGCGTCAATCCGCTTCGATTGTCTTTATTAAGTTCCTCAATAACTCGTTCAAGTTTTAAAGGATCAATATTAAAGGTATCGCTATTAATATCAACAAACACCGGGACAGCACCTAAAAGGCTGATGACTTCAGCAGTGGCAATAAACGTAAAAGGGGAAGTAAACACAGCATCACCGGGTCCGATACCAAAGGCCATTAACGCCATCAATAATGCATCGGTACCGCTGGAACAGGTAGTAACATGTTTAGCGTTTACAAATTCCGAAAGTTTTTCCTCAAGCTCATAGACTTCAGGTCCCATAATAAATTTGCCATGGGAGATAACCCGATCAATGGAAGATTTGATATCATCCCCGATAAGGGATGCCTGGGTCTTCAAATCGACAAATTCAATTGTTTTCATAATCAATCAGACTTTTTTTAAAATATTTTTATAATGTTCATAATCCATTCTGCCTGTTCGCATCTCTTTTGGCAAACCTAAATTTTCTTCTATATCAATGCAAATTATTTTTTTTTCTGGGGTCTCCCTGTACTTTAATCCACTTTCAGGACAAGTGTAAACGCCCTTGGCATCCTTTTTTTCAAGTTTATGACCATGACGCGATATCCAACCTGCTGATTTTGCGGGAGCCCCTTGTACAAGGGTATAATCGGGGATATCTTTTGTCACTACAGCTCCTGCTGCAACAAATGCATACCGCCCAATTGCGATCCCACAAACAAGGGTTGCATTGGCGCCGATGGTTGATCCTTTTTTAATTATCGTCTTTTCATACAATTTTTTTCTGGATATTTCCGATCTTGGATTTGTAACATTTGTCAATACACAGGATGGCCCGAGGAAAACATCATCTTCAATAAAAACACCATCGTAAACAGAAACATTGTTCTGAATTTTTACATTATTACCGATAACAACATCTCCGGAAATGCATACATTTTGACCAATACTGCAATTTTGGCCGATGACAGCCCCGGAAAGCACATGGGAAAAATGCCAGATTTTTGTTCCCTGACCGATTGTTACTCCCTCATCCACATAGGAAGAAGTGTGCACAAAATATTTCTCCGTACCCATATGCCTTCTCCTTATTTTTCCTTTACAAACGGATGAACCATGTTTTTATTTTTTACGCCGGGTGCTGTATTTCGTATGGAGGAAACCAGATTCAAGGATGGTCTGGCATCTTCAATTCCATATCCTTGGCCTTCAAGAATACCCTTATAGACAAGGGTATGAAGATCGGCAAATCCACCGGAAAATTCAATTTCATCCCCATCAATTGTGATGGATCTGAAGGTTGAGATAGAATTTTTCCTGGCTTGTTCCGATAAATCGGTATTATCTGCAGATAAAAACCATCTCACATTTGCCCTATCAAGCTCTATAAAACCCGCCATTTTTTTTGATTCGGACACATGAACCTCTTGATACCTGACACTGCCAAACAGCCAGATCAGCATATCAAAAAAATGGATGCCAATGTTGGTGGCAATACCGCCGGATTTGGAAGTATCCCCCTTCCATGAATTAAAATACCATTTCCCCCGGGAAGTGATGTAGCTCAAATCTATATCATATTTTTTTTCTTTGTTATCTGCCTCTATTTTTTTCTTCAACTCAACGATGGAAGGATGAACCCGCAGTTGGAGAACATTATACACTTTTTTACCGGTTTCTTCTTCCATGAGTTTAATGGCATCCAGGTTCCACGGATTCAATACCAACGGTTTCTCACAGATCGCATCGGCACCGATCCTAAGGGCAAACCGCATATGGGCATCATGGAGATAATTGGGGGAACAGATACTGACATAGTCTATTTTCCCCTTTTCATCCATTCTTCTCAGCTTTTCAGCATGCCTATCAAATCGTTCAAACTCAGTAAAAAAGGCAACCTCATAGGAAAAACTGTCAAGGATCCCCACAGAATCGCTATTATCCAGAGCAGCCACCAGGTTATTTCCAGTATCTTTAATGGCTTTCAAATGTTTGGGTGCCACATATCCTGCAGCGCCTATCAGGGCAAAATTTTTATTCAAACCGCCACCACCTTTTTAAATATAAAAAAATATGTTTAACTTTTTATAACAGGCTTTTCAAAAAAAAAATAATTTTCGATTGCCCGTCATAATAGCAAGCAGACCCAGCAGCGCAACATAAACAATCAAAACACTGTGCGAGGCCAATGCATAATCCAAAGCATTGTCAACATTAAAACCCATCAACATCAGGGCTGCAACCCATCCACCTTCATGATTTCCACTATTTGCAAACCCCTGTAGCGGTAATAGCTGGAGAGGGAATTGAATCGTCAAAAGGAAAAGGACTTCAGAAATTCCGAAATCAAGACCCAAGGATCTTATCATGCAATACTGGCTGAGACAGATACTGACCCATATACAAAAAGTCATCATAAATTCCAACCGATCAAACCTTAATAGTTCTGAAAAATCAGCCGTTATTTTTAAAAATCGAACGATAAGGTAATGAGTCCGCTTTCCTAACCATTGAAAAATAAAAAATGATACGGCCAGAATGATACTTGAAAAAAACCATATCACATGAATCATCGGAGAAATCATCCTTGCACCAAAGAAGGAAGCAAAAAAACTTAGCCATCCCAACATAGATAAGTCCAAAAGCCTTAATTTAGCAATAATAACCACACCTTTTTTAAAATCCATCTTTCCTGTTGTTTTTAATAGTACCGGAAGAGAAAGATCTCCGGTTTGCATGGGCATTAAATAGGAAAGAACGCCATGGAAAAGAGAATAATTGAATGATTCAAAAAATGATATTTTTTTAGAACCGGCTAAAATCTTCAATCGGATCCCTCTGAAGATATAATTAAAAGAATGACAGACAAAACCAACTGCCACCCAGACCAAATTAATATTTGAAAATATTTGACAAATATCAATCCAATTATACGCAAGGAACGCGACCATTAAGACTGCAAGTAGAATAGAAAATACACGTAACTGTCTACCATAGTTTTTTGCCATATAACGGACATTCCCTTTGCCTTTCTCTTCCTTATAATTTATTCGATTAATCCGATATCTTCCTGATAATACCAACAACCATCCATTTCCTCAACACTCCAGCTTAAATGTGTTACTTTTTGTTTCATTGCATACACAATTGAGTATTCATAGGGGAAAAAATGTAAGTGCAGGTTAAAGGAATACTTATATGGTCTTTCCTTAGGAACTACAATTATCAATTTTTTTTTTGCCACCCGTCGAAGTTCCTGAACAGCAAGGCGAAGGTCGGTTACATGCTCAAGTGTATGGGTACAGATGACGGTATCAAATTCATTTTCATCATAGGGGAGTTTATGGATATCCGCTTGTTTGAATGAAACATTCATGTATTTTTTCTTTGATTCTTTTTCAATATAAAAATCACAGGCACCCACAGTAAAATGGCGACTCAAATGATCGGCTAAAACACCTTTGCCGCATCCTACATCCAAGGCAGATTGTCCTTTAATTTCAACAATTATTTTTTTTAGCAAACGATGATTCAAGTCAGTTTCGCAAGAGCATTGGACGGATCGGATGTCTGTGTATATGGATTGAATATCCTCTTTAGACATGAACATCACCTTGTTCTTAAAATCAATAAAGTGATGGGCTTTATCTCTAAAGACTATTTTCAAAAGCAAGGACATGAAGTATTTATTGTCCCTTAAAACAGGAGGTAAACATTCATCTAAAATAAATTTTACAACTTTTTCAACTACCCTATTCACCGCCATATCTTTATTTATTATTCCCTGCTGCTTTAAAATAAATAGTTCATAAAATTTACTTTACTTTCCTGCGCCATCTTTTTTATTCTTCCTGCCGCATCTCAGATAGTTTACTTGAGATGGAAAAGACCATATCCACCTTTGCAGAATATCCTATTCACAGACAGATCAAAAAAATCTTTAATTAATATTTTTTCTTGTTTTGAAAAATTTGTATTGATCCAATTATTGAATTCCTCGTAATTCAGAACAATGTCAGTATATTTTCGTTCTAAAAGTTCAGTACGAATATCATCATTATTGTTGGAATTTTTTATTATATTCAAAAAATTATACATATTGAAATTGATTTCATGATCTGAGTAGTACCCACGATTTCCAAGGGACAACCCCAATATTTTTGTATTCATTTTCAAATTTTTATTAGCAAAGTTTAATGCTGCAAACTCAGGTCTGAACTTTTCAATATATTCTTCCCGTGTAATTTTTTTTGATAAATAGGGTAAAGGGTCAACCCTTTGGAATACTCTGTACAAATAGATACCATTCAAACTCATCATAACAAATATAAATGCAGAAACAAGCCCTATATAAACACGATAAAAAGCGCTGCTTTTTTTAGTTTTTACTGATGTTATCTCTTTTATTAGATTAAAAATACTTTTAACACCAAAGGCAGATAGAACAATCAGTGGGGGAATAGCAGGTCCAATCCACCGGATACGCATATCATTTTGGAAAAAAACCGCTATAATATATAAAAACGAAAAAGACAATAAGGCCTTTTGTTCAAAACTATCTTGTATTGGTTTTGATGTTCGAAAATTTATAAAAGCAAATATGGGTAAAATAAAAAGAAGAGGATTTAATTTTCCATCAAAAAGTTTTGGATTATCATCTTCTCCCTGAAAAAAAATCCTGACTGGTGTAAGAGCGGTTTCCCACCAGACTTCTTTATAAATAAGTTTTCGTATTAAAAAATGATTCATGGTAGGCTTTGAAATTATTTTTTTACTATCAACTTCAACCTTGGAATTAAAAAAAGTATTGTAAAGCGGGTAAACAGGATTTTTGGTCCATACATAATTTTTAATCATCCATGGCGAAAAGACCAGGACAGCAATCGACAGGTACATAAAGGCAAACCCAACAGCGCGCAATTGTGTCGTCAGGGTATTATTTGACCCTTTCAAGTAAACAGCAGGGACAAAAAAAGTTAAAAGAAATAAAGAAATAAGACCATTATATTTTGTGCTTAATGCAAGACCGCAGAAAACAGCAGACAAAACAAACCAAACGCGGCGTTTTTTTGTTTCATACCATTTTAATAGACTCAAGAACGATGCTGTGGAGAAAAAAATCAATCCCAGATCAACATATACAGTGATGGAAAGTTTTATAATCACCGGTAATGAAAGGAAAAGAATAACACTGAACAAAGCATAACCATAACCCACTTTTTTCCTTGTATATCGAAAAATTATAAAAGCGGTCAACAATGCAAATAAAAAATGAATATACTTGGGAACGATATCATTATGAAAGATAAGGGGGATGCCGTATAAAAGATCCAACAATTGAGGATAATAAGAGGGTATAATATCCGGCAGTTCATGGATGCCGCCCTGTTGGACATATAATTTTGGTACCGCAAGGTGGTGCGTTAGCGCATCTCTGTCTACCGGTGGGACGGAACCCATCAATACAATTGTTGACAACAAAGTGATTAATAATAAAAAAAATGTGTATCTTCTAACAATCGTATTTATCATTTGATAGTACTTAACTCAATTTTCGGAGGAGGAAAAAACTCTGATCACCCCTGGTTAATACCAATGGACTACTTTTTAGCCCGAAATATGCAATTGCATGGCCCATTACCAGATCAAGAAGCATGGTTTGTATTATACTGTCGGAAAAGGCATACGCTTTGAGAAGTGTTACCATTGCCAGCTGCATGATTCTTTTCACGGCTTCAGGGAATGATATATTGACCAGCTCTTCATTACAAGCTCTGAATAAATATCCAAAGGATCGTTGATCAATGCCTTGTCTATAGAACAGGCTCAGTAGGTTATATCTGGCTATGACAAGAGATGTGTATCCGATCAAGCCATCATAGTTCCGGATTTGTATTTCTTTAACCAATTTTATAATGTTGCTTACACATTTTAAAAAAAACTTCGATATCCCAATGTTTTCCCTATAACCGGACTATTTCTTCGCCAGGTATGGAAAGATCCGTTGATAGAAGGGCCAACCTTCCTCTATTATTGTCGCTTGGGACAAAAACAATCCTCTCCTGCTGCCCATTGAAAAACGTTACAAGTACACTGGCTTTAATTTTAGCTTTCCCCTTTTTTTTCTTCAACTTGTAGTATAGATCGGCCAGTCGAAGTTTTTTCGCATTGTATTCATAAAACCATTTTGGATTGTCTTTTAACATGCCTGTGTTTACGAAGAGTTGCTATAACGGTGGCAAAGAAAACCAACTGTCCATCACAACATATTTTGCACCAACTCCTATATCAAGAGTTCTTTTTATAATTGGCTCGATAAGCTCTGTGTTTTTTTGGGATTGCAGAAAATGGGCAAAAAAATAATGTTAACTTTTACGGCGTAATCGCCACCGATATGGACAGCATGATCACAAAACAAAAAAAAAAAAAAAGGGGGGGGGGGGAGATTTTCGCCCCCCCCCCTGTTTATTATAATTTATTACACCCAGTCACTTAATCACCAAGTACCGGAAGCACCGCCCATAACTAAAGTATAGGCAGCACCTGACGGGCATCTGGTGCTTGTATCGGTAACGGTAATTGTAATAGGACCATTAGCAGCAGCGTATGTTATCCCGCCAACGTTAACACCTGTAGTCGAACTTGACAATGTTAAACCCAGCGCTGCAGCGGTTGCAGGCTGACCAACAACCATTGCATCACTGTAATACTCTGCAAGCGCTGCAGCGATGTTGCCGGCATCTGATTCAGCAGCACTGCAAAAGGCCTTATCTCTGTATGAAATAAAATTAGGAATAGCAATGGCTGCAAGAATACCAATGATGGCAATGACGATCATGAGCTCGATTAAGGTAAACCCTTTCTGATTTGTTTTTTTCAGTTTCATTTGACTCTCCTTTGTTGTTCGTTAATAAAAAATTTTCCTTATCTATAATCGTAGCAAATTAGATGCCATTTTGAATGATAATATTTTTTTTATTTATATAGCACTGAAATGATGGGAGATATGAATCATTTGCATATTAAAATCTAAGTTATAGCGCAAAGGGGATACCTGACATTTCAAATTTATTCAAAAAATATTACAATGTTTTGTCTTCTCTTGACAAAAAATGTCATCCCCCCCCCAAAAAAAACAAAAACTGAATGACCCGAACGGCGTTTTATGCTATTAATTTTATGACCTTCAAAAAAACATAGGGAAATTGATATAAGTGTTATGAAGAATCGACGATATTCTTTCTATTTTATTCCGGGATGTGTGCTTGTACTTGCAGGTTTTCTTAATGCCCTTTATCTTTCAGCCTCCCACTACAGAGTCTATACTGATATCGGATATAGCAGCTTTTGCGCACTTTCAAAATCGATAAATTGTGATACAGTATCACAAAGCAATTATTCAATTTTATTGGGTATGCCTGTACCGGTTTGGGGCAGTATCGGTTATTTATTTTTAATCTTATTATTATTATTTTTATTTCATAAAAATAATATAAACAAAAAATTCTGGCCGCTCTTTTTCTGTATTGTCTCCTTGTTTTCAATTTACAGTCTGATTCTTGGGTTTATTTCAATTTTTTATATCCACAGTTATTGTTTGATGTGCATTCTTTCCTATGCAATTAATTTTGCCCTCATGTTTTATTCCTATGCTGTTATTAAAAAATTTGGAGATTGTGCGATTTTAAAAGGTATTGTTGCAGATGTCTCATATATAAAATCTCGCTCTTTTTCATTTCCTTTACTGGTAAAGATATTTATAATGGGCGTTATTTTTTTATGGATATTTTTACCAAAATATTGGGTTATAGATATAAAAAAAGGAATGTTAAAATTACCATCTGGGGTAACAGAAGAGGGAAGTCATTGGATTGGTGCTCAAAACCCTGAGATTACCATTATTGAATATACTGATTATTTATGTTTTCAATGCAAAAAAATGCACTTTTATCTAAGATCCTTGGTGGCCGAGAATCCTGACAAAATAAGATTAGTTCATAGATATTTCCCCTTGGATAAAGAATTTAATTTTTCTATAAAAGAGGATCTGCATTCTGGAGCAGGAAAAATGGCCATGCTTGCAATTTATGCTGGACTAAAAGAACGCTTTTGGGAAATGAATGATCTTCTTTTCCAAATAGATCATTCAAAAGGCACAATTGATTTAAATGAATTAGCTCTAAAAATAAACTTAAAACCGGAAGAATTGTCATGGGCATTGGATCAAACAGCCATCCGGCTATATTTAAAACGAGATATTGCTTTTGGTGTCAAGGCAGGTGTCACAGGAACACCGTCCTATATCATAAATGATAAATTATATGTAAGGTAATTATATATTACAAAATGTACTTAAATAATATAACTAAACATTCAAAATTCATTATATGTAATAATTAAAGT
>JADGFI010000043.1 GCA_016743945.1 Desulfobacteraceae bacterium | reverse complement strand
TTTCCCAGCATGACCCGTGATTTTTCACCACCGGAAAGGACCGATATCTTTTTCAGGGCAGCGTCTCGTTCAAACATCATGGCCCCGCAGATATTTCTGGCTGCCTGGCGATCAAAATCCGGTTGGGAATGAATGAGTTCCTCTTCAATGGTAAAATTGTCATTTAATGACTGCACATTGGTCTGCTCAAAATACCCTTGGCAAACACCGGGATTTACCATCACCGAGCCCGTCTCAGATGCAAGATTCTGGGTGAGCAATTTGAGCAAGGTGGTCTTTCCCTTACCGTTTTTGCCGATAATGGCAATTCGGTCTTCAGGATAAATGGTAAGGGAAAAATCTTTTATCAATGGCGTATTCTTATCCCAGGAAAACGAGAGATTTTCAGCGGTCAGCAGCTGTTTTCCGCCAAAGGGAAGATAGTTAAAGGAAAATGCCAAATTTTTCAGATGGGCCAATTTTTCCTTTGACTGATTTTTTTCAAGGGTTTTGATTCGAGATTGAACCATGTTGGCAAGTCTGGCCTTTGCCCGGAAACGCGTGACAAAAAGTTCAATCTCTCGATTTTTTTTCTCTTCGTTCTGCCGGGTTTTTTCATAAATTTCTTCATCCTGGGCCACCTGGAAATAATATTTTTCAGTATTGCCCTTAATTTTTCTGATTTTTTGTCGGTGGATACCGGCTATGTGGGTGACCACATTGTCCATAAATCCCCTGTCATGGGTAACCAAAAGCACTTCCCTGGGCCAGGCGACCAAAAACTGGGAAATCCACCGGATGGAGGTAATGTCCAGGTAATTTGTGGGTTCATCTAAAATCAGAAGATCCGGCTCTGATATCAATACCTTTGCCAGGTTGAGACGAACCTGAAACCCGCCTGAAAAAAGGCTTGGGGCCTTTGCCATGTCAGATTGGGAAAATCCAAGCCCTGCCAAAATTTTTTCGGCTTTCCAGGAATGGTCCTTTTCATGTTCCAAAAGGCCTAGCATGGCCTCCTCTAAAACACTAGCCTTTTCAAAGGAAATTTTCTGGGACAAAACCCCTATTTTATATCCGGAAGGACAGGTGATCCTGCCGTCATCCGGGTGATCGGTTTTGGCAATCATGTTGAGCAAGGTGGTTTTCCCATGGCCGTTTCGGCCCACAAGCCCCACCCGTTCCCCGGGGTTGATCTGCAAACCGGTATCGTCTAAAAGAAGTTGGTCTCCAAACCCCTTTGAAATGGACTCAATATTCAGCATTCACTCATCCGATAAAAAATTAAAAATTATTGGAAATTATTCCTTATTTTTCTTTAAAACGTATAGCATACCACTGCCCGATCAATTTTAAAACATAAGATTTTTCTTGACTTGATTTTTTAAGGCCTTAATAGTTATTGAGTTAATGTTATTCTTGATACTCAAAAACAGAGGAAAATATGATCCAATATATTTATGAATTCGGTCCGAAAAAAACCGATGGGGATGCAACACTAAAAAATCTTTTGGGGGGGAAAGGGGCCAACCTTGCTGAAATGGCAAAGCTTGGACTTCCAGTCCCCCCTGGCTTCACCATATCCACCGAGTGCTGCAACCATTATTTTGATCTTGACGGGCAATTTCCAGACTCCCTTGAGACCGAAGTTACGTTGGCCATGGAAAATATTGAACGACAGATGGAAATGAAATTCGGGGATAAAAACAACCCCTTGTTGGTTTCCTGCCGTTCCGGTGCCAGAAGTTCCATGCCCGGAATGATGGAAACTATTTTAAATGTCGGACTTTGCTCAAGTACCATCCCTGGATTAATTGCCAAAACCGGAAATGAATGGTTTGTCTATGATGCCTATAGACGACTGATCATGATGTATTCCGACGTGGTCATGGAAAAGGCGGAACAGATTAAACCCAAAGACGGCATGGGTATCCGCTTAAATTTAGAAATGATGATGAACAACCTGAAAAATGACAAGGGGTATGCAAACGATACCGATATCTCCTGTGAGGATATGAAGACCTTGTGCAGCCGGTTTAAAAAAAAGATCCATGAAACCTTGAATATTGAATTCCCCGATGACCCGAAAGAGCAGCTCATGGGTTCCATTGGAGCTGTTTTTAAAAGCTGGAATGGACGCCGGGCCATCTCCTACAGGCGAATTGAACATCTCCCGGACAATTGGGGAACCGCCGTTAGTGTCCAGAGCATGGTGTTTGGCAATATGGGGGATACTTCCGCCACAGGGGTTGCCTTTTCCCGGGACCCTGCCACAGGAGACAATAAGTTTTACGGCGAATGGCTGGTCAATGCCCAGGGAGAAGATGTGGTGGCGGGTATCAGAACTCCCAACCCCTTGAACAATGATACCAAAAACTCTCAAAACCGGCACCTTTCTTCCCTGGAAGAAGCTATGCCCAAGCTCTATGCCCAGCTTTTTGATATCAGGAATACTCTGGAATCCCATTATCGAGACATGCAGGACATCGAGTTTACCATCCAGGAAGGCCATTTGTACATGCTCCAATGCCGGGTGGGAAAAAGGACAGCCACAGCCGCCCTTAATATGGCCATGGACATGTTTGAACAGGGCATGATTGATGAAAAAACCATGGTCTGCCGCCTGGATCCAAAGATATTGGATGACATGCTCCACCCCATAGTAGATCCTGCCGCAGAAAAGACGGCCGAAAAAATAGCGGAAGGATTGCCAGCAGGACCCGGAGGGGCCTGGGGCCAGATTGTCTTTACCTCTGAAGATGCGGTTGCATGGGCCAAATCAGACAAACACGTTATTCTGATCCGGGAGGAAACCAACCCCGAGGACATTGAAGGCATGCGGGCTGCCTGTGCCATTTTAACTGCTCGAGGCGGTATGACAAGCCATGCCGCCCTTGTGGCCAGAGGCTGGGGGAAATGCTGCATCGTCGGTGCCGGCGCCATGAAAATAAATGTCGAAACCAAAGAACTCAGGGTGGGAGCCAAGATTTTCCACGAAGGAGATTTTATCACCTTAAACGGCACCAGGGGAATTGTTTACCAGGGCCAGCTGAAAATGACGGATTCTTTAGAAAATCCCAGGTTTCAAAAATTTATGGCCATTGCCGATACCCATAGAACCATGAAGGTCAGAGCCAATGCGGACACACCGGAGGATGCCAAAATCGCATTGGCTTTTGGGGCAGAAGGTATCGGTCTTTTCAGAACCGAGCACATGTTCTATGGATCCGATTCCGGCAAACCGCTCTTTTTACTCCGGAAAATGATTTTGAGCAAATCAAAGGAAGAACGACAGGTGGCCCTGGATGAGTTATTTCCCTTTGTAAAACAGGAGATCTCCAACACCTTGTCTGTCATGGGCACCCTGCCGGTTACCCTGAGACTTTTGGATCCGCCCCTGCATGAGTTTGTGCCCCAGTCCCAAAAAAGCCAGCAGGAGATTGCCGATGCCCTCAGGATAGATCTGGAAGAAGTATTGAAAAGAAGCGCCCTGCTCAAGGAGTCCAACCCCATGATCGGCCATCGGGGGGTTCGCTTGGGAATTACCTTTCCAGAAATCACCCGGATGCAGGTAACAGCTGTCTTTGAAGCCTGCGCTGAATTGATCCAGGCGGGTAAAAAGCCCTTGCCTGAAATCATGGTACCGGTTACCTGCAATGAAAAGGAATTGGAATTCACCCACAAAATTGTCACGGATTGCCATGACAGGACCCTTGCAAAATATAAAATCAAAACCATCCCCTATCTGTTTGGTACCATGATCGAAACCCCGAGGGCGGCATTGATTGCCGACAAAATGGCAAAACATGCCCAGTTTTTCTCCTTTGGCACCAATGATTTAACCCAGATGACCTTTGGCTTTTCAAGGGATGATATAGGCTCGTTTATGAATGATTATATTGACAATGCCATATTAAACTCTGATCCCTTTGAAACCCTGGACCAGGAAGCCGTGGGCAGCCTGATTGAGATTGCTGTGGAGCGGGGTCAAAAAACACGACCGGACATAAAGCTTGGGATCTGCGGAGAGCACGGCGGGGATCCGGCTTCGGTGGTGTTCTGCCATAAAGCGGGTCTGACCTATGTTTCCTGTTCTCCTTACAGAATTCCCATTGCCCGGCTGGCAGCAGCCCAGGCAGCTATTTTAAACTGATTCTAAATAAAAAGAGCCCCATCTTCTTTGAAGATCGGGTTCTTTTTAGAATCATCTTATCATCTTATCGTGTTTGTTATCGTGTTTGAGCACCTGACGGGTTTGGCACCTAATCCAGGTCCACCCAGTAGCGGGACCAGGGACATCTTTCCTTATAGGGAAATTGCATCAATTCGGTGGCAAGGATGGAAAAATCATTTTTCCGGACGGTGTAATAAGTCACTTGTTCCTTGTCCAGAATGGCTTCAACCCCAACGGCCACATAAAGGACCTGATAACTGCCCCCAACAACACAGCGAACAGCCCCGGTGAGAATGATTATATCAGATTCCTTTTGAAGGGCAAACAAATCAATCATCGTGATTTTAAATGGATTTCCCTTGAAATAATCCTTCGCACCGGTCCGGGTCAGTTCACAGGTTAGAAAATTTTTAAAACTCATTTCATAGCGGGTAAACTCATTGGTATCTGCCCAAAGGCAGGTCGGTAAAAAACAGGAGGAAAAAAGCAAAAACAATCCAAGCAGCATGAAATAAAATCGTTTCATAGTTATACCTTTTCTTTAACCAGGTGGGTAATGGTTTTTTGAAGGTCTTCCATCACAACAGATTTTACCACCACAGAACCGGCACTTGAAAATTTAGTCGTAAATTTATTTTTTGCCTTTTGATTATTGTATCCGGTTTCAACCAGGATGGGTATTTTATGATCAATTTTCAGGATATGATCCACAAAAGTTTCAGCTTTCATTCCCGGCAGGTCATGATTGGCAATGATCATTTTAAATTTTTCAGGTTGTATCCTGAAGGTCTTGAGTGCCTCTGCACCATTTTGAAAGACCATTGCCCTATATCCCATATTGCGGATCACCGTTGAAATCAGTTGGCTTCTTTTCCCATTGGCATCAATGACCAGGATATGCAAATTTCCTTCCAGGGCTGCAATATCAAGGGATACAGGAATTTTTGATATCCATTTTTTACCATTCACCGGATGAATATTGGTGACATCTATCTCATAGGCTTTGGAAGAAATAAACCTATCATTTTCCGCCTCCGGGACCCTGGTGATTAATTGTTTATTGCCAGCAATATACTGTCTAACCCATTTGCGGTATTCAAGGTTATCGCCTGTGAGAATAAGCAGCTTGGGACCAGCCTGGGAATTGACCTGGATGGAATGGTAAATAAGCGGCTCATTGGAATATGCCCTTGTGGTTTCTTTATAATTTTCTTCAACAAACTCAACCATAAAATCCCTTGCCTCGCAGGCACAAGCGAAAATTAAAATTGTTACAATGAACAAACCTATTTTTTTCATGAACCATTCCTAAGTTTATTAATCAAGTTATAATAAAGGATATTATGACAAAGGTATCGGCAATCCACGATAAATCCTTTATCTGATCATCATATATGTAAAAAAGAGGACAAGATACAAAAAACCAAGGAGGATCAAATGTTTTTTATGATCTGTTTCTCTCCTGGCCCGAAAACGACTTAATCCAAGCCCGAGAATACTTACAATCAACCCAAGGATGATGGTAGATACAAGGTACTGCACAAAGGTCATATCCCAAGTGGTTCGCAGGTCTAACCTATAAAATTTATCAAAAAAGGTTTCAAATTCCGGTTGAGCCCGGTGAAACGCCAGAAGAGAAACAAAGAGCCCCCCCCATGCACAAAAACTGATCAAAATAAAAAGATATGTCCAGAAGTCTTTGTGTCTTCGTCTCTCAAAGGGCTTCCCTGGTAGTTTAATAAGATGCTCCCTGTCTTTTTTGTTTACATGTCTTTGGATAATATAGTGTCATTTTCCGATGAATTCCATAGTTCTTTCCAAAAAAACAATTCAATGACCTTAAACGCATAAAGTGACCTTTACATCAACGATACCTCCCTCAGGTGCCCAGATGCGCATTTGCCATAAATCGCCGGGTTATCATTTCAATGATTTCCTCAGCACTGGTTTCAATGGGTTTATTGCTCACGTTAATCATTGAGAACCCCCGTGTAATATAATATTTCTGGGCCTTTTGTATTTCATCTTCAATCTCTTGTTTTGAAACATATGAATAAATATCAGTGGTTCCCAGGCTTTCCTGTCTCATCTTCCGGTGGGAGAAAAGCTGCTCCACGTTAATATTCAAAGCAATCACCCGTCTTCGGTCCACTGTATCAAGGGTTCCCGGCATGGGAATCCCCGGAACATAAGGGATATTGGCCACCTTCCATCCCATGACGGCCATGTACATGGACAAAGGTGTTTTACCGGCACGGGACAATCCCAGCAGGACAATTTCTGAATCCATCAAGGTGTCTGGATTTAATCCGTCATCGTGGCCAAGGGCAAAATCTATGGCAGATACCTGATTTAGATCTATCTGGTGAATTTCCCTGTAAAGGCCCGGTTTTTCAAGGGGGTCCTTGCTTAAAAATGCCTGAATCTTAGACAGGATAGGTCCCATTAAATCAATGGTGACAATATGATGTTTAATCCCTTTCCGGGTCAGGTATTTTCGAAGTTCAGAATTTACAATGGTATGAACGATAAGGCTTTCAACATCCTTTACCTTGTCAATAAGTTCGTCCACCTGACTTTCCGACCGGATATGGGGCACTTTTACAACGGAAATCTCACTGCCTGGGAACTGCACCAGGGTCGATTCAACAAGGTTGAAGGCATTAATACCCTCCCCGCAGGAGGCAATATAAATCATTTGAAAATCATTGGCGACAATTTCATCTATCATAAAAAGATATCCTTTTTCCCTAATTTAGAGTATAAAAGCAGTCATATCTTAACCCTTAACGAGAGTCAAACAGGAAGGCGCCATGGCACATCAGGACAAAGGACATTACGCAAATAAACACCAGGGGAAAATGATCGATGAAACCATTTCCAAAAAGATCAATTCCCTGGCAGACGATGGCAATTTAGCCTGTGCATCTGCACACAGAATCGCCAAAGATCTTGGCATTTTACCCTTGGAGATTGGGGTTCAGATAGATCTTATGGAATATCGAATTTACCGGTGTCAGATTGGGCTTTTTGGGCATTTTCCTGAAACAAAAAAAATCAATCCAGATATTGAGGTATCAAAGGAGCTGAGGGATGCATTGAATGAAACAAAAACGGACAACAAAATTTCCTGCCGTCTGTGCTGGGAGATTGCCACTAACTTGAAAATCAAAAAGCAGGACGTGGGGTCTGCCTGTGAAAGAATGGACATCAAGATTAAACCCTGTCAACTGGGCGCCTTTTAAGAAGAAAGTTTTATCTGGTTCCTTTTTTTCCGTTTTTGTTTCTGTTTTCGAATTTTCTCAAATTGCTCTGTTTGCCGGTGACCCGTCATTTTGGCTTCAATC
Organism: Desulfobacteraceae bacterium; assembly: GCA_016743945.1. Lineage (GTDB taxonomy): Bacteria > Desulfobacterota > Desulfobacteria > Desulfobacterales > Desulfobacteraceae > NBML01. The sequence goes on along the minus strand of JADGFI010000043.1, from coordinate 38,308 downwards.
TTTTCAACAAGGCTTCTTAACGCAAGAAATCGATTTAAATGTTGGGACCTGTGTTTATCAACCTTTACACTAAGCCCTGTTTTTTCGTGGCTCACAAAAACGGCAGACGAAGTTTTATTTACTTTTTGCCCCCCCCTGCCCGAGGCTTTGATAAATTTTTCTTTGATGTCTTGCCGGTGAATCCCCAACTCTGCCATCTTTGCTTCCAGGGCATCAATTTTTTTTTTATCCGGTCCCATTATTTCCCCGGGCATACGCCCTGTTCCATTAAATCCGTTTTTCTCCCCCCCCATGATGCATGTATACTATTAGGATGCATTTATACTATTACACATTTATACGAGACGCCATAAAAATTATCCAGTGACAAACACAAATAAACCCTTTAAAAAGAAGATTCATTTACAGGTAACCTTAAAACCACAACTATCCGGAGAAATTTTTCCCGATGAATACCCATTGCCTTTTTAATAACTTCCACCATGTGGGAAATTATATCCGCCCTCCCAGTCACGCTAATTCAATCCTCTTGCAGGCAACCCTTGGCTATTCCCATTCTAAATGCACCTTTTACGAAGATACGAACAAAAAATTTGCCCTGAAAGACAAAAGACACAATGCCCTGGCCGACAATATAAACCTTAAACCGGAATGGATGCGGGGACTGTAAGAAATGAACCGGTCTTCAGCTACTCTCTTTTTACTTTCCGTCTCCGTCGGAGTAGCCATGATCGGCCTGGGAATCATCTGGCCGATTATACCGGTATATGCGTTGGAACTGGGTGCCGGCGGCTTTTTAGTCGGACTCATTATTGCTTCTTTTAATATTTCCCGGACCCTGTTCAATCCCCTGGTCGGACGCCTTTCCGACAAATGGGGACGCAAGAATTTTATTGCAACAGGACTTTTTCTCTATGCCCTTATTTCGGTATTCTATGTATTGCCGGCCCGGGCCGAAACCCTGATACTTGTTCGGTTTTTCCATGGCATGACCTCTGTACTTGTGGTTCCTATTGCCATGGCCCTTGTCGCTGATATTGCGCCCAGACAAAAGTTAGGTCTGTATATGGGCACCTTGAACATGTCGGTGATGCTGGGCCTTGGTATAGGACCTGTGCTAGGTGGAATGATTCGGGATCATTTTGGTATGAATGCAGCCTTTTATTCAATGGGAGGATTGGCCCTTTTAACCTGTGTGTTGGTAATGATCTTTATACCCCCTGAAAAAAAGTGCCCTTTATCCGGAAAAAATTCTGGCGGTGTTTCTTTCAAAAAGATCATAGCGCATCGGGTTGTTCTGGGAATTTTTTTGACGCGGTTTTTCACGGCCTCGGGCCAGGGGGCGGTATATACTTTTTTACCAATTCTTGCCCTTCAACTCAACTTGACAAGTTCCCAGGTGGGCGTCATTCTGGGAGCAAATATATTTCTCATTGCATTTCTCCAGCGTTTCGTGGGAACGCTTGCAGACCGAATTAACCCCAAATATTTTATTATTTTTGGCACCTTTGCCTCGGGGTTGATAGTGTTGTGGATGCCATTTGTTGAAGGCTTTACCATGATCCTTTTTTTGAATATTCTCATGGGCATGGCCAATGGTTTAGCCCTGCCCGGAGGCCTTGTCATCACCGGCCAACTGGGCCGAACCATGGGCATGGCAGCGCTTATGGGCATCACCGATGCTGCCTGGAGCCTGGGCATGATTGTCTCCCCTATTCTTTCGGGAATTATCCTGGATCTTTTTGGCCTTTCCCAGGTGTTCATCGTTGGAAGCTGCTTGATATTAACGGGAAGTGTGGCTGTTACTTTTTTCCTAAAGGGTTATCAGCCTGACAAAGCATAATTATTTTCTTACAGGCATTGTCTGCAAAAAAAATTCCAGGCCCATTGACCCGAACAACGACGATAGGAGGATTACCAGAATCCCCATTCATTGTTTACAATGACATAAACACCTAACAGGCAATTGAAAACTCCATGGGCAAGGATGGGGGAAAATAAATTTTTTTTCTGATAGAGGAGCATGGCATAAATAAGACCGGAAAATATTCCCGGCAACCACCGCTGGTGTTCCAGTCCAAACCCAATGGAAACAAAAATATATGAAAACCAGGTAAAGGTACCAAGGGTGTATCGTGTAAAATTGGTATTAATGAGAAATCGCAGGGCAAAAGATCGCCAAAACAATTCCTCCATGACAGGGACAACCAGGACAGCACCAAATAGGTGGCTTGCCATGAGGATATAGACATAGGGTCCCCGGGCCAACTCAAAGGGGTTAAAACCAGATTCAAAGCCGATTTTAGGATAAAAATCTTCAAGCCCCACCCAGAGGATAAAAATAGCAATACCCGCCATCACAGCATTTAAATCAAGACATACCTTAATTTCATGCTTGACCCGGGGCCAATAGAAAAGCAACAATACCGTCACCGATAATATTTTGGCAGGGGTTACCAGGGCTTTGGACAGGCTAAATACGGGTACCAGATAGGTAAACCCGGCAAAAACAAAAAAAGGCACCACATAGGGAAGAAATTCGGGAAACCGGGTTTTGGGTTCAGACGAATCCGGCATAGGGTATTATTCCTGGTTTGATTGTATTGAATTTTCTTCTTAATCTCTGGCTAAACGCTGTTGACGTGAAGCCTATTTCAATGAAAGATATAAAATTGATCCGTATTTGCTTTATTCAAGGATCAAAAGCCCTACCACCAAATGACCCTGGTATGTTCCAGGCGCTGGTTCTGAAATGTGTTTTATTTCGGTATGATGAGTTACAGGACCCTTGGCAGCCCTATCCGGATGAAACATCATGGTAAAAACATGCCCTGGTTTGATATGCTTGAGCACCTTGGAATCTTTACGCACCAAAATGCCAAACCCTTCTGCGGAAAAATCTTTTAGTTTAAAATGATGAACCAGTTCACTCTCCCCTGGCTTAAATTCAACACTGGCATTTTTAAGGCTCTTGGTTCTGGTCTCACCTCGCAAATCCATCCTGTTAATTTCTTCAGTATCCTTTTTCACTGATATATAGATTCCTTTTTAAAAGATAATATCCATGAATTTAATGATACTTTTTTCCAAATAAATCAATCTTTTATTTATTGAACTCAACTTTTTTTTCGCTCAAGCCCTGTTTTTTTGCTTATTTTTACTTCTATGGGGTAAGACTGGTAGATGCGCCCGGTGTCAAGGGGTCCTCCCCCAGGGAGCGAATTCCACTTTCAAATTGTATTCTTCAACCTTTTTGGGCGCTGATGTTAAAAATTTCATTTTGTATTTTCCTTCCAGGACCCCAGCCTTACCTTAAGCGCCGGCAGATTCACCTTTATTGCTTCCAACCCGCCAACAGGAGTCGTTATGAACAAAATGTTGCCGGGACCTAATACCGGTTTAGAACCCGGCCCTCCCTCAATGGAAACTGCAGCCGGAAAATAGGGATTATCAGGATCCTTCGAGTTTGGTATCGTGTCTTTTTCATCAAACAAACCGTCACCATTCAGGTCGAACACCGGATTTGTCGATGCACAACCGGTATGGTAATCCACGGCAAAAAGCCATGTTTTCCCACTTGCCTTACAAATATCAGAATCGGGAATATAGGTTATAAAAAATACAATCCCCCCCACCACCAGGGGTTGCACTATAACGCGTTCACTTCCCAATAAAACGGGACCGTTAAAATGGGTCTGTCCATCGTAGAGTTTAATAAACCATGATTGATTTTTGGTACAAGTCCCGTCAATATAGCGGACCTGTTTTTCCGCTGTCACCCCTTCGTCAATGGTCACATTTACGCTTATATATTTTGCCTCCAGCGCCACAAGATCACCGCATACAATTGGATCAGAAGGATCTGAAGACTCTCCTGTAAAGGGGAACACATAGCAATTGGACAAGTCTCGATTATCCTTGAGGCCAAAAAAATACTGCAAATTTGTGTTCGCTTTGTCTGCCTGTGTTCTATACGCTCCGGTTCCAAAATAGATCCATATGGGATAAGTTTGTGTTTCGGTTTCAATTCCATGGGCATAGGTTGCCTTTGCACTTATTGGATTAAGGGTGGCCGATGAACGGGAAGGATTAAAATCAAACAATGTGGTTATTACAGGATTCTCAGCCTTACCGATATTAGAAACCCGGTACATGGTTCCATAACGGTTTCCCACATAGATCGAATCTGAAATATAATCTCCTTCATAATCGGCAATCAGGACGGGAGACGCCACATCATTGAACAATGGAGAATCAGATAATTTTATCCGGTTAATATTAAGCCCATCCCTGTGCCATAAAGGGGTTTTATTAATTGCCCCAATGCCGTACAAATATGCCTGCTTATTTTCCTGATTGGCTGAAGCGCAGCCTGAACCAAAAAAAACGCCCCAGGTATTACCTGCTCCATCTGCAATCCTATTAACACTGACCTTTGCCCCTGTTTCACCCAGCTGACTATTGGCTTCATCTGCCTCATCAATGGACCCATCAAAATCATTATCCACCTCATCTTGAAGATACGATAAATTGGCATCATCTGAGAACTGCCACAAATATTGTCCTGGATAGGCTGTTTCATTAAAAGTTCCAGCGGTAATATCCAGAGCAAAATAGGCATCCCCCCCCTCCCCCTCACCACAGACCAGTATGGTTTTCCAACCTGAACCGTCATAAATATCTGTAACCTGGGGAGAACCGTCAACAAAAAATTGATGGCAATAATCTTTTCCGCACATATTAAATTCCGGCTCATTTGCCCGGTTTAATTTAGCCTGGAGATTAAGGGGTACAAACGCCCACTTCTCTTCTCCGGTCGCCAGGGAAAACCCATGGAGAGCACCATCATTTGAACCGATATAAACCATGGGGTCCCGTAACGGTTTAAAAGCATCGTACCCGTCAAAATTGTAATAAAAAGAAGGGTCTCCCACGATTACGGGGATTGAATTAATAAAATCTCCCAGGGGTTTACAAAGATACCCATCGCTAAAGGAATCAAAATAATTATCATCGCTTAAATTAAGATCTGAATACGCAATAACGTCCAGACTGTCAGGATCAATGGTATACACTTTTCTTGAAAAAGGAAGCGCCTCACTTGCATGCCAAAGAACATTGGCCCAATCTCCCGTGTCCGGATCAGGCGCTAATGCCGTAAGTTCACCCGACCAATCGGCAGGATTAAAACTTGCAATAACCACTATATCCTCCTGATTAACCGAAGTTGCAAGAGCAGGAGCTACCCCATGAAAGACAGTGGCTTTGATGCTTTGTGTAAGGGTTGAGAGGGTGTTAACAAGATCTTCCCTGTTGCCGGCAAGAAACGGCTGTCCAATACCGTTTATCTCCCTATGCAGTGAATATAAGGCCGACGATGAACGCCCTCGTTCATTGCTTATTTTTGCCATCGCTTCAATTTGAACGGCATTATCAATCCCAAACCCCACAGCAACTGGGGTTACATCACTATCACAAAGCGCATTTGTTTCTAAGACAACGTCAGCCTCCGTTCCATTTCCCAGGCCATCGGTTATATCAATCAAAAACTTTGGCTGACAATATAGCCGATTATATGCGTCACCGTCCCCATCCTTTTTATTCCCCATAAAATATTTATTGACAGCTTTTATGGAATGATCAAAGGGGGTTCCAAAATGGGTGACAGTCTCTGCAATCGCTGTCTGAAGTGCAGCCTGATGGATATCATCATTGAATTGGCACCCCACATGAATTTTGGTATAATCCATATCTGAGGTATATCCATCCTCTGTTTTAGAACAAAAAGTGCCAAATCCCCAGGCGATGCTTCGATCCTTCACAAGTTCACGGATGACATCCTTTCCGATATCAATCCGGCGCATTTGCGCACCTGCTTCCCATGGTTCAATAGTATTCCAGGCAACTGAACTTGCGGTTCTGGCTCTGGCTGAAATATTATGTTTTTTTGTCGTAAATTCTGCAGGGCTGTCATGGGCTTGCCCATGAATTCTTATATTTGTATCTTCACTTTGTTGTTCATCAATTTCAAATTCTATAGTGGCAGTTACAATGATGGCATTTTGGGGGATGGCAACATTTTGGAACCGAAGTCCCAGGGTCTGAACTGACGATTCAGATACGATCTCCAGATCACTGCTTTCCATATCCATACTGCCTGAACTGCTTTCCTCGGCATCATCACTTCCCTGGGATACCCTGATATTAATTTCCCGGACACGGCCGTCGTTATATTCCACATGGAGCAATGGAGCAAATCCGCTGTTTCCGTCATAGGAACTTGCGGTTCTATGTCCTGTGCCCGTAATAATAAACCCCATTGAATTTTCATACCGCCATCCCTCTCGATTTACGATTTCCTGGACAATACTGGATACATCGGGCGTATGGGGATTTATAACACGGGTGATATTCATCATACGGGTCATACTGCTGGACACATCCAGCAATACCATGATGGCAGGACTTATCAGGTCTTTGGTATAAATCGGGACACTGCCGCAGGTTGTGGGCGCAGGAAGAGCCAAAACCGTCAAGGTAACATCAATTTCATAGGGACTGTTGGGCGTATTTCTTCCGGTTACAGCAATGGTAGCGTTATAATTGCCCGGGACAAGGGGGGAGGTTTTGTAGGTTATGGTATGTTCAGCAGTCACTCCCGGATTTAACACGCCGGTGCTTCCTGGGGCTGAAACCGTCAGCCATGGATCATTGCCCGGTGTTTCCACCGCCATGGTATAGGTCAGTACTTCATCTCCCGTATTGGTTATTATTATGCTGTCTTCAACTGCGTTACTCCCTTCATAGCACATGGCCCCGATATTATTTCTATTAACGGAAATATTGGGAAAACGACCTTGCCGATACTCTATGTGCAGCAGCGGAGGCACCCCCAGTCCATCATAGGAATGTGCAACCCGCTTTCCAGATCCCTGGATAATAAAGGCCATTGCATTTTTGCTGGACCATCCCGTTCTTCCAGCAATCGCCTGAACCACACACCTTAAATCAGGGGTTTTATGCTGTTCTCCCATATGCCAATCCAAAAGCGTATTCCATCCTATGAACTGATCTGTCTTGATCCTGTCTGAAATATTATGGGTCTTAACTGAAAAAGCGGCTGGATTATCTGACGCCTCACCAAATATATCAAGGTCAACTGGATTTATATTAACCTCTTCTTCAACATCAAATTCGATATAGGCTTTTGTTATCAATGCGCCCGGCGGAACCACAACATTTTGAAATCTGATGCCCATTATCTGATCTGTCGTTTCATGACCCAGGGCCAGATCAGGGCTAAAAAGATTCATTGTTCCGGTTTCGCTTTCCGCAGCATCGTCACTGGATGCGGACACACAAATTTCCAGGGTGGGCACTTGAAGTTCCAAGGTGACGTTTATGTCCACAGGACTATTGGGGGCCAGGGGGGATCCTGTACCTTCTATGGTAATAAGGGCATTATAGGAACCCGGGTCCATTGAGCAGACCGTATACTCAACGGTAATAGCGGTTGTCGCTCCCGCAGACAACACCCCCCTATTTGAAGAAAGACTTGCCCAGTCCTGGTCATCGGTCAGGCGGTAATTCAAATCGGCGGTTCCCGAATTTGTAATGGTAAAGGTATCTGGGGCAGGAGTGTTTCCAACGAGACAAGAAGGCGCCAAAAAGGGTTGATTCACCTGAATATAGGGCATCGCTGTTTGGGTGTATTCTATATGCAGCAGGGGGGCATTTTCATTAGAACCTTCATAGGAATCAACCCGTCTTCGGCCCGAACCCGTGATAACAAAAACCATATCATTACCCGATACCCATCCCCCCCTGTTAATGATCTCCTGGACCAGGGATGTAAGATCAGGCGTTTCATAGATTGAATTGTTGTTCCAGGGCGGCACACGCCAGTTTGCAACCGCATTGGTCACAGCTCTGTCAGTGATGTCCCGGTTGTTAACAGTAAATCTTCCGGCATCATCGCTGTCCTCGCCTCGAATGACAAGATCTGTGGCAGCGGTTTGGTCACTTGCTGCTTTAAACGCCATATGGGCATTGGTGATCACAGCCCCGGAAGGGATAAAAATACTGAGAAAGCGGATGCCGATTACCTGGTCGCCATCCCCCCAGGTCATTTCAAGATCCGTATTGCCAAGGGATATCTCTCCTGTGCTGATTTTTTCTTGTGCATCATCATCCCCATGGGACACCCTAATTTCAATCTCATCTCCAAACACCGAAAAAGGCAAACTAAACATCAAACAGAGCCATAAAATTAACCGGATCCTGTTAATTTTATGGCTGCTATTCATTCTTGCTCCCCCCCGGAAAATCGTATAGGCCTGTGCTAATACCCGATCTTATAAATTTTTTTTAATCTTACTTCAATTTCATATTCTTTATTGGCATTGGATTTAACAATGTAGACAAATTCTCGATAGGCCTTGCCGCTGCCGGCAACGATTTGATCGTTACTATACTGAATATTATACCAATAAGGGATGGTATCAATGGTATCATCTTCAGAGTTATCAGGGAAATTGTCATTTAGAACATTTGCGGCCCCGCCACCAAAGTTTCTGACAATTTTGAGCTCATCATCACTAAGGGATGGGCTACCATTTATTTTAGACGGGGACTTATTTTTACCCTCAAGCCAGCATGCGCCATCTTGCCACCCACTTTCAGCAACATAAAAACAACGCTGATACATTTTTTCATTGCGTACAATTTTCAACTCAATGCTGCTGGTATCAATGGAAGAAATTCCAAACAGGGTGACAACGGCAAGAACCATTAAGGCAACAATGATGGCAGAACCCTTTTCATTGTTTATAATACATGAATCTTTAAGCAAAATCACACCTCCTTAACAGGACACCGGGCAAACAGAGAACTCGCCCTGTTGAGTGTGGGCACACTAGAAATCAGCCGCTTTTCTAAACCTGAAATCCGCCCTTGTTTTACCGCCAGGATCATTTACAATCACCTGTACTTCCATGATATCCTTATCTCCATCCCCATCCATATCCCTTTGATTCACGATGGTCCATTGAAGGGTATAGCCCGCCGTTAAAACGATGTCATCAGCGACACTTGAATAGGGCATGGCCATAAGCGACTCAATCTGCCCCTGGGCAATTTCAGATGCCTCTGAACATTTTCTGGCAGTTGTATTGCCATTGGTCGCTAGGATCTGCAGGGTTGCCACACCCAGGATACCGATTGCAAAAATTGCCAATGAAATCATCACCTCTATTATCGAATAGCCTTGCTGCCAACCGTCAAAGCGCTTGATACAAACCTTGGCCAAATTTAAATGCTTCATTTATAACCCCATATTTCTCAAATAGACCCTTGTGTTTAAGGTACGGGTATTGTTATGTGTTGTCCGGGCCAATTGATTTACATCGGTTGTTGTGGTAATGGTTATCTGGACGGATTTGATATCCGCAAGCGAACCAGGAATTCCCCCGTTTACATCATAATAGGTAAAGGCAAGATTCAATATATTTTCCGCAATCACCTGGGCACCGGCACCATTGTAGCTGACGGTCATATCATCCCCATCCCCTTCCGGGTCCAAAAATGCATAGGCGATCGTCTCCAACTCCCTATCTTCATCTACCTGTCCATCCCCATCATTATCCTTCCCGTCATCACCGGCACCAATACTAAAGGATAAATTGTTCGCCCCGGCCATAATAATTCCGGCCCCATTATCCTGCATAAAAGGGTCAAAGCCGGCCATTCTGATTTCTTTTTTTATCAAAAACATGACAGCCCTGCCACTCTGCTGCATCTCAACTGCCTGCAATTGGCTTATGTGTTGATCCTGCTGTTCTAATTTTGATGAAATAATACCCGCAACAATAAGGCTAAAGATAGACATGGCCACCAATAACTCCACAAGGGTAATCCCCTTGGCAGTTCCAAGGATATTCATCATCTCCACCCACCTGCTGACCAACGTCTGATCCTGACGATCCCCGTACTGAGGGTGCCCACCACATATGACGCATCGCCGTAAAAAATATAAACATATCCTGAAGAACAAGTTCCCCGGGAATTAAAGGTCAGCACATTTGAATTATAGGTAGCACCGTCGCCAAAAGCACCGCCACTCATTGAGGCGGTTGCGATGCCGCCCCCATATTGGACACCTGCTCCATAATTTGTAAAACTGACGGTTTTTTCAATGGTATTGCTGGCGATTATGGTGGACCAGACATTGTCAGAACCTCGATCGGAACATATATAATAGGTGCTTGTTGCCGGATGAAAGACAATGGCCCAGTCCTGATTTTTTTTAATGGCAGATATCCTTGTCATCTGCATATCCCCCATCAGTTCTCTTGCAGCCTTCCTCGCCCTGGGTTCAGCCTTAATCAGTATGGATATGCTGGTAGCTGCCATTATTCCCATAATGGCGATGACCGTCATTACCTCCACCAAGGTGAATCCGGAAAAGGATTTCAAAAAACTTTTTTGGCGCATCCATTTCATTTGCTTTAATAGTTCCTATTGATTTGATATCATCAAAGGAGTGAAATAACCGTTTAATATATGTGGCTCTCGCAGAAACGAAGCATATGAGAAGAACAACCTTCGTATTAAAATGAGCTTTGAGCTCATATTTCCTGAAAATTAGAATCGGAGGCTAATTAGAATGTAGAACATTATTGGGTTCTTTAGAACACCCGAAAGGCTTAAATATTACCCAGCCAAAAGTATCTCCTACCAAGATACGTTTAAAGTATAGATTACAATCTCTGATTTGAAAAGTTTTTTTTTTGCCCAAACAAAGAATCTTTCAAAACTCAATACATTCAGAAACTCGAAATCCTTTGCCAAGGCCCATACCGCCATCTCCTACAAAGATGTAAAAAACCGTCTGGATTAAAAAAGATTAATAAAAATACTGGTGTTAATCTAACAGACCTGTTAAGAGCTTTTTATTGACGATATCAATCATTAGCAATAGGGGAAAGGGACCCCCCAACTAAAATTTAGGAGCAATCCAATGGACAAAAAACATATCTGGCAGGTGTTGACCCTTTTTTTTATTTTCGGCCTTGCTTTTCAGGTTCAAGCAAAAGACTGTTATGAGCTATCAGAAGGTCAAACCCTATATGTACCCGCCTATTCCCATATTTATATCGGTAACAAGGCCAATCTCTATCAACTCACTGTCACCTTAAGCATTCGGAACATTGATCCCCTAACCCCCATCAATATCACTGCCGTAGATTATTATGGAACAAAAGGAGAACTGATTAAACACTATCTGGACCACCCCCTATCCCTGCCTTCTCTGGGTTCCACCCGATACATCATCTTATCAAAAGATAAGGAAGGCGGATCCGGAGCGAATTTTATCGTAGAATGGTCATCAAAAGAACAGGCGAATCCACCCATTGTCGAGTCTATAATGATCGGGACTCAATCCCAGCAAGGAATTTCCTTTACTTCCAGGGGTCAGGTAATTGTCCAGAAAAGACCCTAGGATTTTTCGCCCTGGGAACAAAGAAAAATTGGGTAGCCTATCGGGCCGCCCCATTATTTTTTCTTAACTATCCGTTTTAAATGTCCGTTTTAAATGTCCGTTTTAAATATCAAAGTCTGGGGAATAATGAGTCGTTCCGGCTCATAGGAAAGCTTTGCCTGGCGCAGCCCCTTGATACCCAGGTCCTGCTCCCTGTTTACATACACACATTTGTTGAGCAGATATTTTGCAGTTTCCTGGTTGATAACCTGGGCAGCCCCTTTAAAGGCAAGATCTGATTTTTCAAACTGAATATTATAGGTATCATGATTTAAACGGCTGAAAACGCAAAAGGCAACCATCCTGTTTTTTACCCTAAGCACAATCCCTTCAAAGCCCAGGCTGTCAAAATGATCAAAGGCTCGTTCAATGGCCTTGAACTCATCTTCAAGATCTTTGGATGGTTTTTTCCCAGTTTCAATTATATGACGGGCAAAATCCAGGGCAATAGAAAAATCATCGGCCTTCAAAGGCCTGACCGAATAATCCGGATTGCGCCGTTTGAACTGGGAAATAAGGTTTCTTTTTTTATGGAGTTTGACCCCGGTCAAATCCACCAGACGGTCAACTCGATAAATATATTCGGCATGATCCCGTTCTGACCGAATCGTATAAAACCTATCAATATCAGGAAATGCATCCACATACTTTCTGGTGGAAATACTGATATCCGGCCCAAAGCCCATGCAGATCAGATGGTATGACAGGTCCCGTAATTCATCGGGCAAAAACGCCTCACCCAGGGGCATAAATCCACATTTATCGACCCCGTCATAGATCACCAGCCGCCCCTTAAAGAGAAACCATGAATAATCATAGACCTCCTGCCAACAAAAAAGATTTGAAAAATTAAATTCGCAGGACTCAGGATGGAACCGATCGATATAGGATCGAATCAATTCCTGGTCCTCCAACTTAAAACGGCATGGTGTCGGAAAGGTTATAAATTGCGCTGGGTCACACTCAACTTGCTCGCATCTGGATTGCATTATTTTCTGTCCTTTAATTTTAACGGGACATGTCCTTCAAGCTGCTCGAACCCTAAATTTTCATAGAAACCGGTAGTTCCGGGTTGTGCTATCAGACCGATCCAGTCCACACCCCAGGTGTTTAACCCGGTGATCAGTGTTTGGATAATTTTTTTTCCAACGCCCCTGCCCTGGAATTCTTTTAAAACAGCGACATCTTGAATATAAGCATCACTTGCCTTATCGGAAAGGGCTCTTCCCATACCGATCATTTTATTATTTTCAAAGGCACCGGCAAAAAGAGCAGAACCCGCCACAATCCCCCGTAAAAATTCAGGGGATTTTCCATAGCTATTTTTCCACCATCCCGCATCCTTGTAAAGGGAAACAATCTCATCTAAACGAGCTGTTTTAATCAATCTTATCTCAATTTTTTTTGGCAAGGCTTTTTGGGTGTCCATTATAAACTCACGACGCTTTCACCATCAGACAGCGTTATATTTTTATATTATTGCCGCAGGGCAATCTGCATTTTATAATGATCACCCTTGAAAAATGACATGGCAAACTGAGCCACATCCCGGGGCTCATAGAATTTGCAGGAAAAAATATCCAGATATGCTGTATTGGTTGCGTTGGCAAAATGGCCGGAAATAAGGGAAGTTTCAATGAGCTGGGTCATGGAAAAACCTTCAATTTTTTCATCCACTCCAAAATGGACCACCCGACAATTGCCAAATGGTTTCATCTCAATGGTTTCACACAGAGCGTTCACAAATTTTTCTATCATTTTGGCATCCCGAATGATATTTTGTCCACACCCATAGATATCCACCGAGGTCAACACGCCCCAGGGGTCTTGCTTATCATAGGCTTTTTTCCAGGAAATGGGCAGCGTATTCCGGTCTTTTATTGTATCTAAAACACGCTTTGATTCTGATTTTGAATCACCCTTTAATTTAGCAGGAGGGGAAATAATACCCCGGTTCTGATCCGATGAAATAACCACCCGACCGGCGCCAAAGGATTCTTCCATGGAATGGATGGCAACATCCAGATCAATGTTATCGCCACAGGTAAATATGTCAACAGCGGCATAATCATGTTCCGGCCAGGCGTGCACCGTAAAATGAGATTCCGCAATGATCACTACCCCGCTCACTCCCTGGGGCTCAAACTGATGAAAAGAGGAACTGATAATGGTGGCACCACTGTCATTAGCACCTTTGAGCAGGGCGTTTTCCACGGCATCTTTGCTAAGCAGAAGACCTTGTCCGCAATCGTAGTATTCAATGGAAAGCTGTCTGCCCAGGGCAAAGACAGGGTCCTGGGAATCTGAAGGTTTAATATTTTTATCAAGCATTAACGCTGTCTCCAAAAATCAATAAAAATATCTTACCGCCCTCCTGCCTGTGACAACAAGATAAGCCGAAGACATAAATTTCTTATTAAGTTAAGACCCATTAAGAATTAATCAATGGTTCCCAAAGGAGAAATTAATATATTTCCATGATGGAAGAAAACCGTTGTTCCTCTGTTGTAAGCGGCAGTTTCCTTTTTTCCAAACGCGTCATCATAGCCGGGGCATTAAACCTAAGATAGGGATTCACCCGCAACTCATCTTCCAGAGTTGAAACAACCAGTTGGGGGTCATATTTTTGAAGATAGGCTACAATGTCTGAATTATTTTCCTCTATGCTTGCGGCCATTTTCATCGCTTCTTGAACATAATCATGACCGGCATAAATTTTTGTTTCCATGGGAAAGGCCATCAGGGTTTTCAGGGAGGTGAAAAATCGGCCCAAATCTCCAGAAAAACAATTTCCAACGGTCCCATTGAACAGGGTATCCCCGGTCACCAGAAAATCACTGGCCTTAAAACAAACATCATTCTTTGTATGGCCCGGGGTCAAAAGGATCTCAAGGGGTTCGCCTAGGGAAATCACCTGGCCCTCCCTGACGCTGCGGCAATCGATAAACCGGGCCTTCGGTGTTTTTTCCAGCAGGCGTGTATTCCCGCAGGTGTGGTCCTGGTGATAATGGGTATTGGTCACATATTTTATATCAATACCCCGGGCCTTGGCAAAATCAAAAATATCATCTGGATTTCCGCCGTCAATTGCAACTCCCTGGGCAAGCCCCTGGGTGTCGGAAAAAACAAGGTACCCCAGATTGTCCGTTGAATATCTAAATTGTTTTATAAACATCGCAATCCTTAATTTGCGCAATTTACTTCATCAGATTTTGCCCCCTATCAATCACATATTTCACTGAACAGGTCAGAAACAAAAGGCATCATTTATCGTCATTTTTTTAACCATTTCTCGGGGTTACAAACACAGGGCAGGCAGATCTCAATACCACCTGTTCCATTGTGGACCCCATGACCGCCTCTTTTGAATCCAACGCCTTGACATGAAGGGCCATAACAATGAGGTCTGCACGGGTTTCCCTTGCAAATTTGAGCAATTCCACATGGGGAACCCCTTCCCATACCGTAATTTCATAATTATCAAAATCCGCCATCTGGGAAATATAAAAAAGTTCGATTTTATCCTTGGCTTCTTTAATATGGGATTCAATGGATTTTTGTCCGGCAGTGGCACCGGCCTGGGAAGTTTCAATATGAAGCGCATGGAACAGGTGGAGTTTGCACCCGATGTGATCGGCCATCTTATAGGCAAACTGAAAGGCAGACATGGATGCCGGGGAAAAATCAGTACCAAAGACGATCTGGTTAAAATACCAGAAGCAGGTTTCACAGGGTCTCGAAATGATCAACACCGGGCACTCGGCCAAAAAGGCCACTTTCTGTAAGGTGTTGCCCACAATCCCTCTATACCATTTGGCTGCCGGGTCATCCTGCCTCGAATGGGCTCCCATGACAATGCAGTCCACCTTATTTTTCCGGGCATACCCCAGGATCTCTGTGGAGGCAATTCCCACTATTGCCTGATAGACAGGTGCCCCATGCTTCTGAATCAACGAATCATAGGTAATTTTCATCTCTTCTTTGACCCGGTCACCATAATCGGAACCAACTCCCGGGTTTTCCACTGTCACATCATCGGTAACAAAGGCACCTCTGCCATGGGACAATTCTGCAAACACATGAAACAAAATGAGTTCAGATTCATATTTCTCTGCAAGCGCAAAGGCAATTTTTGCTGCGACATCACAGCCAGGTGATACATTTGTGGCAAAGAGTATTTTCTTGAACATAACTTAGCTCCTTAGGGAACAAGGCACCAGCTCAAACAAATGACGATATCTGTCCCTTTGGCGATTCAATTCAATCTGTTTTTCACCAATAGTCCCGGGATTTTTGGGTCCCGGGATTTTTGGGTCCCGGGATTTTTGGGTCCCGGAATTTTTGGGTCCCGGAATTTTTTTACCCGGTCAAAACATTTTGTACCGCCTTGAGCAACTCTTCAGTATCAAAGGGTTTTGAAAAAAAAGCTTCGGCTTTCGGAATGGAATATTTACGTCCTGAAAGGCCGGAAATCACAATCACTGGCGTATTAAACCCAGCCATTTTGGATAGTTTTCTGAAAAACCGCGGCCCCCATTCCTCGGGCATCTCCAGATCCAGGGTAATCAGATCCGGGGCGTTTTCCTTAAACACATCCATGGCTTTTTTACCGTCATCGGCAACACAGGTCTCATATCCATTGTCTGTAAACAATGCATCCAGGTACTTGGTGATGGCAGGATCATCGTCCACGATCATAATTTTTTTTGTCATCATGCCCCCTTATTCTTTAATATGGCATTCTCCACAAAGTGTCGGCCCGATTCCCGATTCAAAATGGCAGTCTCTGCACCGTTTATGAAATGCCACGGAAAGCGAAAACCGATTGTCCGACGCAGGTACGAGTGCATGACATTCTGAACAGGGGCTGTCTTCACTGGATTCGTCTGCCACAAGTATCCCTTTTTCATACACATGGTGGCAAACAGCACAATCGTCAAGCCCGGCCTTTTCATTGTGGTCATCATGGGAAAAAACAGCACCGGGTCTTCGGGTGTTGTTAAACACCGTATTATCCAGCCTTTCTAATTCACTGGACTTATCACTGGGTTGCTCCTGCCCGGAAAAAGCACCCCATACCGGTATCAACAGCAGGATCAGGATTAATATCAAGAGTTTGTGTTTCATCTTATTCTCCTGGCTTATAAATTTTCTTTTCCATGGTTTCAAAAATAATATCTCCCAAAAACTTCACTTCCATGTCCAGTTTATAGTGCTCAACGATATCTTCCAACCCGCTGTGACAATTGTGACACGGTGCAATCAATACCTGTGCACCGGTTGCCGCAAGCTGCTCGGCCTTAACCCGATTGTTAACCATGCGCTCGGTTTTGTAGGGAGGACCACAATTTATCACACCGCCACCGGCGCCACAGCAATAATTGTGTTCCCTATTGGGTACCATATCAACAAAATCCTCACAGGTCATTCTCACAACTTCCCGGGCCTTGTCATGGAGCCCCCTGCCCCGGGATACATTGCAGGGATCGTGGAGTGTGACCTTCTTTTTGTATTTTTCCCCTATTGTAATCCGGCCCTGGGTCAAAAGGTCATGATAAAATTCCAGGGCATGAACAATTTCAAGGGGTGGCATGTCCCAGGAAAGCCAACGGTTGCCCACATCATATATGGACCGGAAGGCATGGCCGCATTCCCCCATAACAATGCGCTTAACATTAAGATTTGCCGCTGTTTCGTAAAAGGCCCGGGCAATTCTGCCCGAGATCTCATTGTCCCCTGTATACATAGCCATGTTGGAGTTATCCCAACCAGGACCCGACGGCATGGTCCAATTTATCCCGGCCGCATGCATTATCGCGGCTGTCTGGTAAAGAAGGCCTGCCTGAAACTTTGGTTCCGGAGCGATCACGGAATACATAATATCGGCACCATGCTTGTCCAAGGGGATTCTTAAATCAGCAAACTCTTCCCTGGCATCTTCCTCCTGCCACTGAAGAGTGTCGATCCATTCATCCTCCTTGACCCACATCTGGTTCATGGTAACAGAATGGGAATCGACCGTATCCTGAATATACTGAGGGGTTATTTCCAGCTTATGACAGATACGCCTGACCAGAAGCATCATATAGGCAATATCAATCCCAAATGGACAATACATGGAACATCTCTTGCAGACATTGCACTCCACCTGGGAAATATGAACAGCCCTTCGCATAAAATCCTTGGAAACTTTGCCCTTTTTATCAATCATTTCCCAAATTGTCTGCTTAGCCTTGGCTGCAGGGGAAAATTCCGGATTTCTGTCATTGGACAAAAAAGAGCTACAGGCATCGGAACAAAGACCGCAATGCATACAGGTCTCCACATAAGCCTTTAACCTAGCGCCCGTTTCCTTTTCCAGCACCTGATTTATGGTTTCAGTGATTTTCTCCAGAGTCAGCACAGCAAGGCCGTCTTCAACTGCCGGATCGGTATTTCTTTTAATTTTTGAGGGTGATTTGTCCTGCATTTTCATCTCCTTTAACTTCCTACCAGTCTCTTGCATGCCTGACATTACCAAATTCAGACCCTGTATAGGCACGGGTCAGGGGAGCTGTGAGCATATGAGAAAACCGTGAAAAAGGTATCACAATGAGCAACAACTCGCCGGATAATATGTGAGCAATCATTATCCACTTGTATAAAAAAATCTGATGATATGCCAAAAAACCCGTCAAAAAAGGCAGCATAACAAGGATGAGCAATATATAATCCATCGCTGAGGTTAAAAACTTTACTTCCGGCACCACAACCCTCCGAACCCCGAAAAAAACCAGGGCAAATATGACCAGAAGGGTAAATACGTCTGCGACTCCATCGTTCAATGCAGGCCAGGCGATCTGGAAGGCTTCATCCAGCAAAATAATGTGAGACGCAAGAAACAGGGGAGCGGCAAATAAAAAAACATGAAACAAATAGGAGATCCCCCAGAAAACCGGATGTAGTTTCGTACTTTCCGGATAAAAAGGAATCAGCCAGGCCCCTATGGAACGCAAACTATACTTTAGCGACATATAAGAAAAAATAAAATTTTCTTTTTCCCTGATTTCCAGGATAATTTTAACCAGTTTAAACACAAGTCCGAATAGAAAAACCAGTGCAGATATCCAAACCATGGGTCCCATGATAAAATTGATAAAGGCATTCATTGTTGTCTCCTTAATCTTTTTGTTATGAAATCTATCATATTAACCCATCGCTCCTAATATACTTGTTCCTATAACGTTTCCAAGAACGATGACCCGGCGTTTGTATATCCCGTTTTCAATTCCCTTGACCAGTATCTTTTGGGCATCAAGACTTATGACCGGATCTGCCATAAACGTGTGAGGCCCTGTAATCACCTGATTGTTTACTGCCATAAAACAGGCACCATTACGCTCGATAACCACGGCCACAACGGATCCGTCCGGGCTGATGCATGGGGTAAAAATTTTGTCGGCAGACAGGTCCCAGAGCTTCCCATTCACAGCCAGGTTCCAGGTACCCTTGTTTTTAAGAACCGCTGCCAGGCAGGACCCATCTTCGGAATAATAGATATCACGAATCATGGTATCAATGGATATGGGCCAGACACGATCATCTTCGGCCACTGTCCATTTGCCAAAGGTAGGGCTAACAATGGCGGCAATCCGATTATTTGCAGAAGATACAGCGACCCGCCAAAGTTGTTCATAACCTGTCTTCCAGAACGGCTGGTCATCCTTGAACAATTTCCATTTTCCCCCTTGCCGAACAGGGGCCACAATGGAATTGCCCTGGTCTGAAAACTCAGGTTTCCAAACCGTTTGAAAAGAATTCCCCCAGGAAATGCCATTTAAAACGATGGTATACGCTTCCCTTGTAACCCGTGCACCCCATGCCAGTTTTTGACTTTGCTCATCCAGACTGATATCCCAGACATTGAGAAACCTTTGCTCAAAGGCATTGCCATTGAGGGCAACGGAAAAAATGCCTCGTTTAAAAGCCGCCACATCTGCGGCAGCAACGGATTCCACCTGAACAACGGCAGCAGACGTACCCTTTTCCCCCAACACCATCCCGTTCATGTTTGGGTATAGCGTATCCCAGGGCGTGTCATCAACGACCATGCCGTATTCCCCATCCCTCTGAAACGCCAGGCCGATGTGGGACCCATCTTTCGTGGTCTGAAGATCCCATATAAAATCAAACCGATTTGACCATTCTTTGCCGTTAACGGCAAGTGTCCATTCCTCATCCTGGCAAATACAGGCAACAAATTGGTTGTTTGGAAGGGCCCTCAATTTCCATGCTTTTTCATATTCCCCTTCCCAAACCTCCCCGTTCACACAAACACCAAAAACCATGTCGTCTACATTGACAATGCTGGCAATTTGCTCTCCGTCAGGGCTGATACAGGGATCTTCCACCCAGTTAAACCGGGTCTCCCAGTCTTTGACGGGTATTTCTTTTAAATCTGTGTTCCAATCCAATGATTGTTTTTCTTCCATGTTTATCTCCGAATCTGTTTGGAAAAATTGGCAGTTTTCAATTCGTTAATAAGGGTATCTAAGGTAGCGACAGTGAGTGGTTTTTCAATGAAGCTATCAATACCGTACCTGGCTATTTCCTGTTCAAGGTCATCACTTGAAAGGGTTGCCATTAAAATCCTTGTAACATTTGGGTGGAATTTTTTCACCTGAATTAAAAATTCAATCCCATCCATGTCCGGTAAAAAATAATCTGAGATAACCACATCCGTCTTCTGGTATTTTAAGGAATTAAGACCCTCTAAAGCAGATTTAAAAATCAGAAACTGAACCTGACTGCTCTCAAAAAATAATTTCAGAGAATCACGCACATGCGTGTCATTGTCGATGAGCATGATGTGAAGGGGTCTTAACCTATTTGTATTTTCCATATCAACCTGAAAAAATGGGGTTTATTCATCCAAGACTATTCATATCGAACTATGATATATAAAAGCAGGAACCATGCCAGGCAATATCACAATATTTTTATATTGTAAACACAATCGGTTATGAACAATACTTGTTTTTTATTGTCCCAGAGCCCACCTGCGCCTAGGGAATATTCAAAAAAAAGTTAGAAGGATTTCAACATTTAGAAAAATTGTATTAATTTTATAAATCTGCTTTAGGCATGGGTAGTATAATTTTAAAATCAGTCCCTTTGCCTTTTATGGAGTTCACATGAATGGATCCTCCATGCTGTTTGATAATGGAATTTGAGATATAAAGCCCAAACCCTGTTCCTTTGGTACCTTTTGAAGAAAAAAACAGGTTAAATATTTTTTCTTTTGTGGTACTGTCCATGCCGCAGCCATTGTCATGGATACAAATCACAAAAAGATCTGTTTCCCGTAAAATTTCAAGCCCGATTTCATGATCCTTTTTTTGGGTATCCGCCATACAGGCGTCTATTGCATTATCCAAAAAATTAATTAGGGCTGCCATTAGAAATGCTTCATCCGCAAAAAATGTGTCAGAAGACCCAGGCGCTTTGCATTTAAAGGCAATCCTTGTTCCTTTTAATTTTAATTCAATGATGCCTCCAATTTTCTCAACAAATGTTTTTGTCCCAATGACATCTTTCTTTAAGGTTCGTTCCTTGGAATACAACAAAACATCCATGATCATCTTTTTTATCCGGTCCACTGCCTGCTCAAGCAGACCCAGGCCTTCCTCCATGGTGTTATTATCTGCTTTTTTCAATCCAGATCTTACCAGATATAGCCCACCGTCAAGATTGGTTAATAACCCTTTGATATTATGAGATATACTTCCAATCATCACCCCCAAAGAAGACAAATGGTCTGCCAGTTTTGACTTTTCAAGGATGAGAAGTTCCAGTTTTTGGGTATATTCTAATAACTTTTGCCTTGCGATTATTTTTTCAACTGCTTTTTCAATGGCGATTTCAAGGATATCCACATTGACAGGTTTCGTGATAAAATCGGTGGCTTCATTTTTGAGGCTTCGAATGGTCAGATCCATATCCCCATGGCCTGTGATCATCAACACTTCTGTTTCCGAATTTTCCCGTTTAATCTGCCGTAATAGTTCAATGCCATCCATAACCGGCATTTTAATATCTGTAATAACGATATCCGGCTGTTTTAATTTAAATATCCCAAAAGCTTTTTCTCCATTCTCAGCAAGAAATACCCGGTAGCCCACATCTTTTAGTGCAATTTCAAGCACATCCCGGATATCTTCTTCATCATCTACAATCAATATGGATATGTGTTTTTTTTCCATCACACGCCCCCATTATATTTGATTTTCATAGGTCAAATCATTTCCAAAGGCATCAGACACAGGAAAAGAGACCCTGGCAATGGTCCCACCGGATGCCCTTGGTTCTATCCGGATTTCTCCCGAACACTCCTTGATAATGCCATAGCTGATGGACAGCCCGAGACCTGTCCCCTTGCCCACCTCTTTTGTGGTAAAAAACGGTTCAAACAGCTTATCAGCCGTCTCTCGCTTAATACCAACACCTGTGTCATGTATTTCAATGAAAACCCTATCCCGGGTTGGCTTGGTAATAATGGTAATCTGGTCATTCTCTCCCTGGTTTGCCCCCTGACGCGTCCCTTGTTTTTCCCATTTTTCTTCTATGGCATCCTTTGCATTAATGACAAGATTGATAAATACCTGTTCAAGCCTGTCCGGATCTGCCAGTATTTCGGGTAAGTCTTCATTTTTATCCCATACCACATCAATTCCATGGACTTTAAGCTGCTGGTTAAACATTTCAAATGTTTTTTTGAGAACCGTGTTGACGCTTGTGGGAACAAGGTTGATGTCTGATTTTCTTGCAAATTGTCGCATATGATAGATAATCTTTTCAGCGCGATCCACATTGCTGTCAATCTTGGCGATAAGTTTTTCGAAAATTTCTTTTTCTATTCGTTCATTTTTCCGCATTTTTTTCATACAAAAGCTGGAGGATGATTTGATAACAGACAAGGGTTGGTTCAATTCATGGGCAATACCGCTTGACATTTCACCCAGGGTCGCCATTTTACCGGCGTGGATCAGGAGCTGTTCTGTTTCAAGTCGCCGGGTAATGTCATTGATCGTCACCAGCAGCACCGACTTGTTTGAATATGTGGAGGGGGATACCCACATGTCAACAAAAATGGAACGACCATTTGAGACAAGGTGCTGCACCTTGTTGATTTCCTGGTCATACTTCATCTTTTTAATCAGTTCTGGTTTTTCCCTTTGAATAAAAAATTCAGAAAATACTTTCTTTAACAAAATTTCTTTGGAGTACCCGTACATTTCAATTGCTTTGTTATTGCAGTCACGGATCTCAAATGTCTCTGCCTCCACCACAAACACGGGATTTGAAATATTATTAAATATGGCATGATACTTTTCCTCTGATTGTTGAAGTTCTTTTTCAAGTCGACGTCTCAACGTGATATCAATGCTCATCTCCATGGCGGCCACAACCTTTCCATGGTTATCTGTTACAGGGGAAGTGATAAACATCCAGTGATTTTTTTCACCGTCCTTGCCCATCCCTTCTGCTTCACCATAATGGGATTTTCCATCTGCGAAGGTTTTTTCAACCGGGCAATCGCCACATTTTTCTTCCAGACCCTTGTAGGCATGGTAACAATGGGACCCGGGCTCTGGATCAAATCTGTCGCTGAATACTGTATTCCATCTTAAAAGCCGATATGCCTTATCTTGAACCGTAATCATGCAGGGAGCCGTTTCAAAAAGCGCCTGGTATTCATTTTTTTGTTTTTTCAGTTCTGCCTGGTTAAGGCCGATCTGGGTCCCCATCTTTTTTATGGCAATGCCAAGCAGCCCTATTTCATAATCATTTCCGATATCAATGTCTTCGTTGTAATGGCCTTCGGCAATCTTCCTTGTCCCCTTAATCAGCTTGATAATCGGTTTCTTTACAAATTGTAAAATGGAAAAAAAGATAATCACGGAAGTGATTAGAATCGTCCAAAACGCAAACTTTATAATCCCTCGTTCAATTTTAAGTATCTGCCGGTCTGTGGGATCAAGGGAGACAACCACGTCAAGGGAGCCCAATATGGTTTGATGTTCAGGATGAAAATGGCAGTCCATGGCGCACCCCGGCTCATTGCAGATGGGCTGGACAATCCCCAGAAGCCTGTGGCCTCGTTCAGAACGAAAAAAGCGCATCCGTTGGGCAAGTCCTATCTGAACCGGCGGCGGGGATTGTCTGTGGCAGATATCACAGGCCACCTCCTTGATATCAACGATTTTATCAATTTCTTGTTCATGGTTTGCAAATTTAATCTGACCGTCTTTGTTGTATATTCTGATATTTTCTATTCCCGGCTGGGTGGCAATATTATTAATAATCTGTGTAATATCATCCCTTGAGTTGAGCATCATGGCATAATGGGTGCCAAGCTTTATGGAATTTGACAGCTGCTCTGTACTGGAAATAACGTTTTTCATGATCTGGGTTTTGATATTATTGATATTAAAGTATGCCCAGGCCGATATAGAGAGAATAACGGTGCACCCGATAATAATGATCAGCTTTGAAACAAGGCTGTGTTTTAAATATTTGCTAAAATCACTCATATCGCCTTGGCCGTTACCCCCCTGGTATTTGACAGATTTTTATCCAGCCCGACCTCCTTTTGAGCCTTTCCCATGGCAAGGCCCAAAAACTGCGGCAAAAAAAGAACGGGGATTTCAAGGTCAACCCCTTGTTCATGGGATATCTTTTTCTGGTTGCTTTCAAGGTTCATCTGGCACATGGGACATACCGTTAGAATGGCATCGGCGCCTTGTGCAGCATTCAAAATTCTTCCCACAAGCGCTCTGCCGGCGGCAGGCTTTGTGGTGGTATTGGATGCGCCGCAGCACTGACCGCCGGCCTCCCAATTAAATACCCTGGCCCCGGTGGCTTGTATCAATGCATCCATGGAATGGGGTGCTTCCGGATCATCAAAAACAGTATAGGGTCGCAGGCACTGGCACCCATAATAAGGTGCCAGGGTAAGGTGGTTCATTTTATTTTGGGATAATTCTTTTATCTTTTCCATATCCACTTGGGTTGACAAAACATCCAAGAGATGTCGAACATTCACCTCTCCTTTAAAAACAAGATTTTCTGGGGCAAGGGCCTTGTTTATTTTTTCCAGCAGATGCTTGTCTCGTTTTACCGTTTCTTGGGTTCGTTTAAGATTAAGATAACAGGCGCTGCAGGGAACCAGTATCTGCCGGGGCCCCTTCATTTGTTCTGCAAGAGCAAGGGTTCTTGCACACAGCACATGGGATAACAAATTGCTTACGGACTCTGCGGCACTGGCCCCGCAACAGTTCCAGTCTTGAATTTCCTGAATGTGAACATCCATGGTTTCCAATAACAGACGGGTTGAAATATCATATTCAACAGCGGTTCCTTCCAGTGAACAGCCCGGATAATATAAATAGTCCATCTCATTCCTCCAGCTGGGCCACTTTTTTGAACATAGCCTCTAATTTTCCCTTGCCCCCTATTCCCCTGCCAACTGACGAAAATTCAGGTCCAATCTTTCCCTTGGCCAGCAATTTAAGCCCTAAAGATGCATAGCCAAAAGGGATAACCAAATTTTTCATCGAAACAAAATAATGGGTCATAAATTCCATTTCCCGGACCCTTCCGTGTTTTTCCACACTATCCAAAAAGGCTTTATAGAAAAGGGAAGACCGCTGAAACTGCTTTAATTTCAGCCGGGAGGCGGCCTGTTTCAAAAGTCCCATGGTATGGGTCAACTCAAGTCCCCTTGGGCATCTTAAGGTACAAAAATAACAAGCGGAACAATAGGCAAAGGATTTACTCGAAAAAAGGGCTTGTGCATGATCTGTCAGCAACAGCCGCCACATATGCCTGGGCGTAATATCCATAAAATCAAGGTTGGGGCAGGAAGCCGTACAGGTGCCGCATTGAATGCATGTTTGTACCATCTGTTTGGCATCCCTGACCTCTGCCAGCAGCCGTTCATTGCTTACCAATCCCATAAGCGTTCCCCTTTTATATTTTTTTTAATCTTTTTCCCTGTAAAGATCATGACATCGCCATATCGATTACATCCAGCATCCCTCGCCCGTCAAACCCTTCTAAAAAAGCAGAATTACTTGGACAGATCGACCCACACACCCCACACCCCTGGCAGGCGGCTGGGTCCACCAATATTTTCCCTTCAAGATAGTCCACAAATCTGGCACCATAGGGACAGGTTTCAACGCACATTTCACACAGGCTGCAGGTTGCGCTACGGGTAGCAGCAACCGTTTTCCCGGAGCGCAGCCGTGCATGTGAAAGGATCTGTATGGCCCTGACGGCCGCTGCCTGGGCAGAAGTCACCGCTTCTTCGATGGTACACGGCTTCAAGGATAACCCGCAGCAAAATACCCTGTAGTTCATGCTGTCAACCGGGCGAAATTTTGAGTCGGCCTCCTTGAAAAAATGAAACCTGTCCAAAGCGGCCCCATATTGAGCGGCAAGGGCGCTTGGGAGATCCGGCAAAATTCCTGTGGCATGGACAACACAATCTGCCTCAATCTCCACCGGCATATCCAGCAAAAGATCACGGGTTTTAACAAAACACCTGCCCCCCTCTACCCGGATCACGGGTTTTTCGCCAGGATCATATTGGAAAAAAAGCACCCCGAGCTTTTTGGCCTGTGTGTAGTATTCTTCAAAAAAACCATAGCTCATCATGTCCCTGTAAAGAACATAAACCTGGACATCCGGATTCTTCTCTTTGAGAAAAAGTGCATTTTTCAAAGACCTGATACAACAGACCCTGGAACAATAATTTAACCGTTCATCCCGTGTTCCCGAGCATTGGATCATCACAACACTGGTCAGGTTTTCAGGTTCAATGGACTGATTTTGAAGGGCAATTTCAAATCCTTTCTGGGTCAATTGGATTTTATGGGAATCGCTTCCATTCAACTCAAGTGGGGCCTGGCTTCCCCCTGTGGCCAGAATGGTCACCCCGTGATAAACCGTTTTTGACAAATTTTCCAGCGTTTTTAAAACAGTGGCAAATTCCCCCGGACGTCTTGCCACGCTTTCCACCCGCGTTTGGGTATGAAGGGTAACTCTTTTATGGAAGGCAAGCTCTTTGGTTTTAGTGGTCAGATAATCCTGAACGTCTAAATCATCAATGGTTTTGTCCATCCATCGCAGGTTACCGCCAATAGTGTCCTCCTTTTCAACAAGGTCTACGTGAAACCCGCAGTTCGCAATTGACAAAGCAGCCGTGATGCCGGCGATGCCGCCGCCAATGACCAGAGCATTCTGATGGGCGTCAATCCACTCATCGGGCCTAGGATTTTTAAACCGGGCTCTTGATATCAACATGTTTAACTCCCGCTCAATGGCCCCGGTGGTTTTGGAAATTGTCGCTTCAAGACGGGTGGCTTCAGGAATGATGGTTTCACGAGGTTGTGACCCTGGATATTGTTTTAAAACAGAAATCATGTCCAGGCATTCCACAAGGCTTGAAGGAAATTTTGAGTCACGCCCCAGTTCTTGTATCCATTTTTTTTGAATGCAGGGCAGACAGGCGCCCAAAACAAGCCGATTGACAGGTTTGGCGCAAATCATCTCAATCAAGGCATCCCTCCCTTGGGCCATACACAGCTTATCGATAACCTCAACAGATTCAATTTCCGGAATTTTGTCCAGACGGGTTTTCAGGGTTTCAAGATCCAGTTGTTGAGCAAGGGTATCCCCGCAAGGGCACAACACCGTCAGGATTCTGGGCGTTTCCCTGGCCAAAATTATCAGGTCCTCCCCACCATCTGTCTGTATTGACTTTGTTGTCTGCTTTCCGGCCTGGTGCATTATTTTGCAGATACCAAGCGCTGCTGCCGACGCGCAGGTGACCGAATCGCTAATATCCTTGAGACCTGAGACAGCGCCTCCCAAAAAAATTCCCGGCCTTGATGTCTCAACCATTGAAAAGGCCGTAGGTTGAATAAATCCCCATGGGTTGGTGGCAATATCATGTTTTAACCCAAAGGCTGTCATCTGTGGGTTGGGTCTCTGGCCCGTTGCTAAAACCACCAGATCAAACGCATCTTCCTGGATTTTCCCCTGAATATCTGCATATCTTGCCACAAGAGATGTATTTTCTTGTTTGTCGCCTTCTTGTTTGGAAACCTGGGTGAGAGAATGGATTCTGGCTCTGACAAACCGAATCTGATGCTCATTTTGGGCCCTGATTTTATAGTCATCAAAAGATTTGCCTATGGTTCTCATATCCATGTAAAAAAGGGTCGCTTCAATGTTGGGGCCAAATTTTTCCCTGGCAAGGACGGCCTCTTTTATGGACATCATACAGCAGATCGTTGAACAAAAGGGGGTGTCTGTTTGGACATCCCGGGAACCCACACATTGAATCCAGGCAATCTTGCCCACAGGTTTGCCCGTCACAGGATGCAGTAGTTTTCCCTTACCCGTCCCATTCCCAGGACCGGTACCACTGATGAGCCGTTCAAACTCCATCCCGGTGACAACTCCCGGCAAGACACCATACCCATAAGGGTTTTTCCCCAGATTCGGCTTGAAAAAAGCCACCCCCCCGGAAAGAATCAGGGCGTCCACCTGTTCGACCCGCCCCTGGGCAATTTCAAATTCATGGTATACTTTGAGCGCCATGGAAACCAGCATATCCGGATCAAAGGGTTTGGTCAGATAATCAAGTGCGCCCTGCTTCATAGCGTCCACAGCCGAAGCCACAGCTGCATAGGCGGTCATCATGATAACACATAGGTTCTGATTGATTTGTTTTGCCTTGGTCAGCAATTGGACACCATCCATACCCGGCATCTTGATATCGGTAAGCATCATATGAAACGGCTGATCTTCCATCAGATCCAGTGCCCTTTGTCCTGAATCGGCTGTTGTTACGGAGAACCCCTCTTCTTTGAGCCATTCTCGCATGGATTCGCGAACAATTTTTTCATCGTCCACCACCAAAATTTTAAATTTTTCCCTGTCCTGATCGATAAATTTAATGGCCCCCGTGGGGCAGATTTTTCCACAGTCGCCACACCGGGTACAGGCGGTATAATCAATGGTATAGGCATTGGAAAAAGACTGGGGACTTGGCAGATAAACGGCTTTTCTTTTTATCAGTCCTTCATTGAAAGAATCATTGACAAACACCTGACAAACCCTCGCACATTCCCCGCACCCTGTGCACAGGTCCGGATCAATCAGAAAAGAATTTTGCTTGAGGGTTGCATTAAAATTTCCGGGTTCCCCTTCAATGGATATCAGTTCCGTTGACAAAAGGATCTCAATATTTTCATGGACCAATCCTTTTCTCAGGCAATGCTGGGAAGACAGATCCCTGTCAAACATGGGCAGCATTCTGCAATACCCGCATCGGGATGTGGGAAACTGGTAATCCAGCTGAGAAATGAGCCCCCCCACATGGTCTGATCTGTCAATAAGAAGAACTTTATACCCGGTTTGTGCCAGATCAAGCGCAGATCTGATCCCGCTTAACCCGGCCCCGGCAACCAATGCTTTACCAATTGCCTCGTTCATTTTACCCCCGGTTGCCATTCATAACTGGCAGTGTTAATCGTTATTTATTTGGTCATGATTTCCTTGTAATACCAACCGTATCCTCAAATTCGCGTTCACAGAACACAGACAGGGGCGGCGGTTGATTTTCGTCGGTCCCAGGTGAATATTCAAAGGCGGCCTGGGTCCTTTGGGCCACGCTCTTAAACAGCCCGAAAATATCAATATCGCTGGGACATGCTGTTGAGCACTGACCGCACCCGACACAGGCATGACTCATGTGGGCCATACGGGTGAGATGATAAAAAAGGGTGTCCGTGGGCAACTTGATGCTTCCCTTTTTTTCTGCCCACTGATGGTATTGAACCGGCTGATGATTGAACACATCCGTATTAAAGACACACTCTTTGCAATAGCAGACCGGACACATGTTCCGGCAATTATAACAATTGATGCACCGGTCAAAAAAAGCATTGAGTTTTAGGATACTGTCTGTCCTGGCTTCAATATTCTTCACCATTGCCTGGTTTGCCTTAAAATTGGCCTCTTTTATCTGCATCACGATTCCCTCCCGGGCCTCGGGCTTGACGGCTTCGGGCAGCTTCAAACCTTCCAGAAGATTTTTTCCCGTATCACTTCCTGATTCCACCATCATACCCTTTGAAAGATCGACCCCCTGGAGGAGAATACTGATGTCCGCGTTCATGGGAAAGGGATTTTCACAGGTACGACAGGCAGGGCAAAAATCAAATCCATTGAGGGTGTCAGAATTTTGGGGAAATACCATTTGAATATAGGCGTCCTCATCAAAGGGGGGATTGTCCAAAGAAGTATTTTCCCGGGAGGCATTTTCCAAAGAATTGGCATTGGCATAGGCCTGGTAATCATTTTCTGTCAAAGCTTTAGGACAATCCATGCCAATCAGAATCAACTCCTGTCGGGACCCTTGCTTGAGCTTTACCAATTCAATAAAGGCCCGCATCTCGCAGGGTCTTAACACCACCGCTGTTTTTCTTCCCGATACCTTGTAGGAAAGACGGGATACCATCCTGGCCGAATTGAGGGGAAAGGAAGGGCTCAAGGGTACAGCATGGGTAAGTTGCGCCGGATCTGTCACAAGGGAGGGCATAATGGCGGTTGAATTTTTTAACCGAACCGGCAAAAAAAGGGCATCAATTTTTTGTGTTTCCAAAAGATGTTTAAAAAACAGTTGTAACCCTTTGACCAGACTATTATCTTCAGGTTCTATTGTATGCATAAGATTTCCTTTAGGCCACATTCACTCTTGTCTGGGATGGCCCCATTTCAATTATTTGGTCATTTAGCTGGTTCATAACTTGGGCAAATTCGATACCGTCGCTGGCCCCGATCCAGGTCAGGCGCAACCGATCTTGTTCAATTCCAAAGCGTGGAAGAATTTCTTTTAACAGCTTGATCCTCCGTCTTGCCTTATAATTACCATTGATATAGTGACAGTCGCCCGGATGACATCCACTGATCAATACCCCATCTGCACCTTCAAGAAATGCCTTGATCACATATTGCGGATCGACCATTCCCGTGCACATGACCCGGATCAAACGGATGTTGGTGGGATAGGACAACCGGGATGTCCCGGCAAGGTCGGCCGCCGTATAGGTACACCAGTTACAGACAAAGGCGATGATAACCGGTTTAAATAGTTCCATGTTCTTCTCCTTAAAATATGCCGCTGATTTCAGCGAAAACCTGTTTTTTGGTAAAATGACGGCTCTGGGCGGCACCACTTGGGCAAAAGCCCGAACAACTTCCGCATCCTTTGCAAACCGCTTCATTGACAATTGACACCTGCCTTCTGTCATCAAATTCAATGGATGAATAGGGACAAAGGTTGATACAGGTTTTACACCCCACACAAATATCCGGATCGATGAAAGAAATGGTGGGAGAAATATCAACCCGTCCTTTCACAGCAAGGGAGAGTGCTTTTACCGCCGCACCCGATGCCTGGGACACGGTGTCGGGAATATCCATGGGTTTCTGACAGCACCCGCAAAGAAAAACCCCTTCGGTGGCGGTATTCAAAGGCCCCAATTTGGGATGCTCTTCAAGGAAAAAACCGTCGGCTCCCTGGTTGACCCCAAATATTCTTCCCACACTCCCGGCATCGTCCCTTGCCTGGATGGCCGAACAGAGAACCACCATGTCCACGGGTACCCGAACCAATTCCCCAAGAAGGGTATCTTCTGCAATGGCAATCAGCTTTCCTTGTTCAGAAGAATTTATGGCCTTGTCGGTAATCTGGGCCACTTTCCCCCGGATAAAGATGGTTCCCTCCGCCTGGCACCGTTGATAAAACTCTTCATACCCTTCCCCAAAGCACCGCATGTCGATGTAAAAATCATAGACCTTGGTGTCATGACCCACTTTTTCCTTGATCAGGTGGGTATATTTCAGAGCATACATGCAGCAGACCCGGGAGCAGTATTCATGAAAATTTACATCCCGGCTACCGATACAATGGACAATGGCCACACTCGTCGGTGATCGTGTAAATTCATTATTTTCATCTCTGATCAGGATTTGACCGCCGGTGGGACCGGTGGCATTGCTGAGGCGCTCAAATTCAAAGGCTGAAAATACATTGGCAAATTTGCCATATCCGAATTGTTTCATGGGACTTGGATCGAGGGGATCATACCCCGTTGCAAGGATAATGCTGCCGGCGTTTATCTGAAAAATTTCTTCTCGCATCAGATGATCAATGGCAGCCGCCTCACAGGCCGTGACACATTCCATGCACTCACAGCAGGTGGCACAATTTAAACACCTGTTGGCTTCCCTTATGGCCGCATCTTCTGTCAGCGTCGCTTCAACTTCCGTAAAGGAAAGAACCCTTTGTTCTGGATCAACCGACTGAACACACACCCTTTTTTCAACCTCGGTATTTAAGGGAATATCTAAATAATTTTTTGTTATTTTCCCCTGACCCGGTCCATTGTCATGGACCAACACCCGGTCATCCATATCCGTTTCCACCCCGTTAACATAGGCATCAATTCCCAGGGCGGCCTTTCTGCCTTGGGCTATGGCTTCAATAACCGTTGCAGGACCTGTGACCATATCTCCCCCGGCAAAAACAGTTTCAAGACTTGTCTGCAGGGTATCGGGATGGGTCTTTATCCGATTATATTCTGTAATTTCAAGACCGGGCATGGTATGAGCCCAGGACAAATCACAGATTTGCCCGATGGCCGGGATAAGGGTGTCACACTCAACCATAAATTCAGAATCAGGGATAATAACGGGTCGCCGTCGCCCGGATGTGTCCATCTCACCCAATTTGTTTTTAATGCACTCAACCGCCACAACCCGGCCATCTTTGGTGATAATTTTGATGGGGGTTGTCAGGGGCATAATATCGATCTTCTCTTCAAGGGCACCGAGAATTTCTTCTCCATAAGCTGGCATTTCCTGTCTTGTCCGCCGATAAATGATCGAGACATCATTATCCCCCATCCTTTTGGCGCACCGTGCCGCATCAATGGCCACATTCCCACCGCCCACGATCATCACGCGGTTTCCACAGTCTGTTTTTCGGCCCAGATTCACATCCCGTAAAAACGAAATGGCATCAATAACCCCCCGGGTTGACGCTTCCCCGGCAAGACCCAGGGAAAGGGTTTTATGGGCACCGGCGCTTAAAAAAAACACGTCAAACCCATCGTGTTTCAAACGTTCAAAGGTGATATCAGACCCAAACGCCATAGAGGTCACAAGCCTTATCCCATGGGCCAGAATATAATTAATTTCCCGATCAATAACGTCTGAAGGCAAGCGATAATCCGGAATTCCGGTTTTCAGCATACCACCGGGAACAGATGATCGTTCAAAAACAGTCACCTGATATCCTTTGAGACGCAAAAAATATGCAGCGGTAAGGCCTGCAGGTCCGGCGCCGATCACAGCGATTTTTTCTTTGCGATCCAAAATTTTGGAGATGTCTTTTGGGTCAAGATTTACCCTATCTGTAGCAAATCGTTTCAATTCTTTGATGGCAATGGGGGTGTCCACGAATTTTCGCCGACATTGAGCCTCACAGGGATGGGGACAGACCCTTCCCAGAACACCTGGAAAAGGCGCTTTTTCCATAATTAACTTCACGGCCTGATCATATTTTTTCTGGCCGATCAATTGAACATATCCCTGGACATTAATCCCGGCCGGACAGGTTAATCCACAGGGGGCCCTGTCTTGTTTCTCAATATTAAAGGTAATGGGGATTGCCTGGGGAAATGACCTGCCGATGGCCTTTCTGGGTGCCAGCCCCATATCCCACGGATTGGGGATCGAAACAGGGCAGACCTTTGCGCATTCACCACATCCGGTACAAAGGGATTCATTGATAAACCGGGATTTTCGCCGGACATCCAGGGTGAAGTTGCCGACAAACCCCGACACATGGGTCACCTCACTGAAACTGAGCAATTCAATGTTGGGGTTTTGTCCGACTTCCACCATTTTGGGGGTACCGATACAAGCAGCACAGTCCAGAGTGGGAAAGGTTTTATCAAATTGAAGCATATGCCCGCCAATGGTGGTATCCTTTTCAATGAGAAAGGCTTTGTGACCCGAATTGCCGATATCAATGGCTGCCTGCATGCCGGCAATACCGCCGCCGATGATCACCACATCCGGATGAACCCGGGATGTTTTTGTTTCAAGGTGGTGATGAAATTGGACCCGATCAATGGCGGCCTTTACCAGGTGTTTTGCTTTTTTTGTTGCAAGTTCTGGATCCTCTGTGACCCAGGAAACCTGTTCCCTAACAGAACACATTTGAAAATAGTAAGGATTGAGACCTGCCCGCCTGCAGGTTTCCATAAATGTTTTTCCGTGCAGTCTCGGGGAGCAGGAAGCCACCACGATACGGTTTAAGTTCAGTTCCCGGATATCTTTTTCAATCATGGCCTGGCCCGGTTCCGAGCACATAAATTTATAGTCCCTTGAAACCTGTATTCCTTCAAGGGGCGCCACATAGTCCCTGACAGCTTCAACATCAACTTTACCGGCGATATTCAGCCCGCAATGACAAATATAAAACCCGATTATAGGGGGTTGAAATTCCAAACTAACGAACGTTCCAGGTGCAAACTTTCCGGACATGAATACCTCCGATTCAGTTTATATTATTTTCAACCTTTCCTTTCTTTCTAATCTGTTCTTTCGAATTTAATTTTACTAATCTGTCTTTACTAATCTGTCTCGTCCGAAGGGAAGCTTAATAACAAATTGAGACCCCACATTGGGAATACTTTCCACCACAATGGTTCCTTTGTGTCGTTCAATAATTCCATAGGCCGTGGACAGCCCGAGTCCCACCCCGTATCCCTCTTTTTTTGTGGTAAAAAACGGCTCAAAAACAAAGGCTTGATCTTCTTTAGAAATACCCTTTCCATTGTCTTTGACAGTGATACAAACAAGGTTTTCTTCCGGGTCAACCCCTGCCCGGATCTCCAGGATGCCCCCAGACCTGGCACCATTTGTGCCAGGAATAGCCCCCGCTTCAGTAATTTCAGTGGCGTCAATGGCATTAAAAATCAAATTAATGAGACATTGTTCAAGCTGATTAAAATCGCCGTAAACCCGGGGAAGATCAGGATCACATTTTTGCTTTAAAACGATATTACTCAATTCAAGTTTATGGTTGCACAATAAAAGACTGTGTTGAATCAATTGGGCCACACTAATCTGGGTTTGTTCCAGTTTTGTTTTCCTTGAGAATTTCAACAGGCCGGAAACAAGATCCGAACATCTCTGGGTTTCAGATTCAATAATGGAAAGATAGGATTTGAACTTTTGGATCCGATTTTGAATTTGATTTTGAATATGAACTTGATCCAAGGGGTTCTTCGATGCGACATCTTCATCTTTTTCAATGACATGGATCATCAGTTTAATATAGTTCAAGATTCCGGACAAGGGATTATTGATCTCATGGACCATGCTGGCCGCAAGTCTCCCCAAAGATACCATTTTTTCCCGGTGAAGCAATTTCGCTTGAACCGTCACTTCCTGTTCCAAAGTTCTCAGCGCTCTTAAATCACTAATGAACAGCACCATATAATTCTGGACTCTGTCCTCGGAAAGAACAAACCCGGAAATCTGGACCGGGATATCCTTTTTTCCCATTGAAAGCAGAGTGGCTTCGTAATCAAACAACCGGTTCTGGCCACCCGAATCACTGCCTGACAAATCCTTCTTAAATTTCAAAAGTCGATCCGGATTAAAGAACCGATCCACTTTCATTTGCTTCAATACCAGGGCTTTTGGATACCCCAAAAGCATTTCCATACTTTTGTTGTAAGTCACAATGATATCATTTTCGTCACACCCGAGGATACCATCCATTGAATTTTCAATGAGGCTGCTTTGAAAATTTACATTCTTTACCAGCTCGGAACTGGTTTTCAGATTTTCATTCTCAAGAAGAGCCGTGTAATCAGACAATTGCTTTTTATCAGTATAGCGTTGCATGGCACGGCGCAATGCCATGTGCAGGGCGTCATCATCAATAGGCTTTGAAATAAAATCAGAGGCATCGTATTGCAAGGCTTTGACCGCATGTTTAATATCTGCGAACCCTGTGGTAACAATAACTTCTGTTGCAGGTTTTATTTTTTTGATTGTTTCAAGAACGTCAAGGCCACTCATCCCGGGCATTTTAATATCAGTGATAACGATCTGGGGGGAGTGGGTTTTAGCAAGCATGATACCCGTTTGCCCGTCCGGAGCACAAACAACCGAATATCCGGCATCCTTAAGGGTGATTGTCATGACATCCAGAATATCCGAATCATCATCTATCACAAGTATCTTCCAGTTTACAGGCACAGGCCGAAAACCTCCTCTCTTTATTGTTTATTTTCAGTACAAACAACCAAAAGAGCAAAAGAACAACTCAATCATGCAATATTTTCATTCAACAATCAAACAAATAGCGATAAAAAAACCCCTTTGATAAAAGATAAGAATTGGCTGAACTTGTTGGGATTACGTTCCGGGGCAATGTTAAGACTGTCTTCCACCCATACCTTGTCCACCGCCACCGCCCATACCGCGTCCACCGCCACCTCCCATACCGCGTCCACCGCCACCTCCCATACCGCATCTCTGACCTTGTGGGGCAGTGTTACTGGCGACATCGGACATTCCTGATTTTTCATCAACCGTCGGATTCACAGAGGCAATCAATTGACCCTTTTTAAACTTTTCTACCACATCCTTGATGACACCCGCCTGGCCTGTAAACGCCTTAATTGAATTTTCGCTAAAAACCTTCATGGCATTTGGGCCGCAATTACCGGTCAAAACAGCTGTCACCCCTTTAGAGTGAACAAAACCTGCAGACTGGATACCCGCCCCCCCTCCAAGGGATTTATATTCATTTTCAAACACCTCCATGCCCATATTATCTGTCTGAATAATCATAAAATAAGCGCATCTGCCAAATCGCGGGTCTATTTGGGAAGATAAATCTTTTCCTGTTGAACTGATACATATTTTCATCCGAATTCTCCACTCTTAAATATTTTTTTATTAATCCAACGCTTTTAGCGTTTAATTTACCCTTTTTAATTTAAACTATCACAAGCTATCGCAAGGACCATGCCAACTTTCATTTTCCTCTTCAAAAAAAAATAAAGATATAATTATAGGTACTTATAAATATCAGCAGGAAATAAATTTTCCTGCTGATATTACAAAAATAGCAAAACTGCCACCCCATGGAGACTTAAAATTGCAGTAGTATAGATCAGACAACTCTATATTTTTACCGCAAATTTCTAAAAGGCCAGGATCACTTAACTTTTTTTTAATTTCTTATTTTTTAGAATAATCTGAAAGAGCGAGATAGAAACTGCCTAGGGAAAGCTCAGCACAATGGAAGTGGTCTTCGGGCAGCGTTTGTAAAAAATTTATCACATGATCGGGTAATATATTCCAGGCCTTTTCAATTGGATTTCCACGTGCCAGGTGCACGATGGTATTGCAACAGGCCGTGGTATTCATACAGCCCTGGACCTTAAATGAAATCTGGTCTAAAACCCCCTCGTTCACCATGATAAAAAACTCGGCAGTGTCCCCGCATTCTCCTGTTCTTTTGCCATAACCATCCGGGTGGTGAATAATTTCCCCATTGCTGGTATCAAAAGCCATTTCAAGATAATGCAGGGAATGCTCATTCCAAAAATCTGTATCACTCATTTCCCCCCTCCCTTTTTCCAAGGCAATCAGCAAAGAGTATGCCAGTCACCCGCAGCACCCGCTAAATAATAAAAATTCTTTTAATTCAGCAGGTTAAAATATACACCAAAAAACTTTTGTAAGTCTCACACAATATACCAAACACGTCACAAGTCAAGACGCAAACCTGCGACCCAATGACAGGGGAAACAATTTTTTTGCTTTGGGGGTACATTTAAAGGTTTTTCGGTAATGTTCTTTCATTATGGGGTGTCAACCGATTTTGCCTTTTTATCCCTGTCGTATGGGGACAATAATAATCTCAACCCGCCGGTTCATTGCATGGTTTGAAGATATGGGACGTGATTCTCCGTATCCAACCGTCTCCATTCTTTCCGGTGCCACCCCATTTTGCACTAAGGCTTCTCTTACAGCATCGGCTCTTTTTACTGAGAGCGTTTGGTTATATTCTACCGTCCCTGAGATATCTGTGTGGCCGCCAATTTCTATGGTTGTCTGGGGATATTTATTTAAAACCCGGGCCACCCGTTCAAGCTCAGTATATCCGCCGGGTTTAAGGGTTGTCGAATTCAGATCAAAAAATGCTTCACCTTTGAAGGTGGCACTTAAAACATCCTGCTCCCTCTTTATATTGACCGCCTCTGAAGCCGCAACAGCATCCCTTAATTCCTGCTCCTGCAAATCCATATAACGGCCGATCTGGTTGCCGGCAACACCGCCAAGAGCCGCCCCGATCCCTGCACCAATGAGGGTGGCTTGTGTATTTCTGCCAATGGCCTGGCCCAGTATGGCGCCAACCCCGGCCCCAACCCCGGCCCCCACAGCAGTCCCTTTTTCCTGCTGGGTTTGCATGGTGGCACAGGAAAAAAGCCCCGTGAACAACAACAGGCACAAAAATAGA
The DNA here is from genome assembly GCA_016743945.1 of Desulfobacteraceae bacterium. GTDB lineage: Bacteria > Desulfobacterota > Desulfobacteria > Desulfobacterales > Desulfobacteraceae > NBML01. Next base: position 95 of record JADGFI010000043.1, on the reverse strand, counting down.
CTGGCACTCTTTTTCATTTAACCTCTCTCCTTTCTAATTTTTAAAAAAAACACTTTTCCATTTTGGATCGACTATATTTTTGATCTATCATAATT
>JADGFI010000042.1 GCA_016743945.1 Desulfobacteraceae bacterium | reverse complement strand
AATACTTATAATAAAAATAATAAAAAGTCTAGTTAAAAAATATTTTTATTAATATCAAATAGTTACAACTTGATCCGATTGAATTTTATAATACCTAACCTAGACAAGCCAGAACCAAAAAGGTTTTAGCAACTTTCAATAAGTTGTATAATGATTCCCAAAGATACCAATACTAAAAGGAGTCAATTATGCTTTTTACAGAAAGATACTCCAAACAAATATCTGGTGTTTTACATTGTTACGACCGTGTTATTATTCAAGGCACTGTTCCCGGAATCTGCTACCCAGGAGGAATGACCAGTTATCTTTATTCAAATAAAATTAGAATTTTTGATTATCCAAAATTTGCTGCACCGTTCAAAGAAGAACTCCGAAATAATGCCGAGAAAGTTGCGTCAAATAATGGGATCAAAATTCAATTTCTCCCGAAGAGAAATATTCGGAAAGAAAAAATAATAAAAAATATCATCAAGGCAAGAGGAGATCATCCTGGTCTTGTTCATATTATTTCTGCTATGGAGGCATGTCCTTCATACAAGCCATGGCACAATAAAAAAACTGGTAAAACATATTTGAAGCCAGTTCTTGGGAAATGTTTGCATTATTATTTTTATTTTATTGATAAGTATATAGGCCTTTGTTACGTCCGTGTTCCTACATGGTGTCCATTTCGATTGCAAATTTATTTTAATGGCCATAATGTCCTTGATGCGGCTATGAAACAAAAAGGCATTCGAAGTGTAATAAGGGACAATGCAATCATGAAAACAGAATCCTTTGAGTCTGCTCAAAAAATCAGCGACGCTCTAAATATTGTTTGTGATCAGGGATTTGCTTTTGCCCCAAAACCAGGATTTCAAAATACTCCACATCTGAGTTTGAGCGTACCTGTCCATTTTGATATTTAAAAAAACGATCAAAAGGCACTATATACAGGTTAAAAAAGTAACCGATTTTTCTGGTTTTAATCACATTTGATTAATTCCTCTTTCGATAACTTGGGCCCTCCAATACAAGGATATCAGAGTTGTAAACAAGACGGTCGGCAATCGCTGTGGCTACAGTAGTGCTGTCAAAAATGTTTCCCCATTGGGCAAATGGCAAGTTGGTTGTAATCATAGTAGATTTTTTCTCATGCCTTGCACTGATTACCTGGAAAATCAAATTTGATCCCTGCAGGCCAAGCGGAAGATACCCGATCTCGTCGACGACTAAAATATCCGGTGATTGATAATATTTAAGTTTTTTGAGCAAATTATGATCAGCTTCAGCTGCTATCAAATGATTGACCATATCCATGGCAGTAGTGAAAAGTGTTTTTATTCCAGCCTGGGTCGCAGCAAAGGCGATACATTTGACTAAATAGCTCTTACCCGTACCAGGGTTGCCAATCATGATGATGTCTTTCTTATTTTCGACAAAATCAAGGTCCATAAGATTTAAAATTATACTTTTTTGAGTCTGCCGGGATTTGTGATAATTAAAATCAAATTGATCAATCGTGACCTTTGTATCAAGCCTGGACTGCTTGAACCTTAATGCCATCCTGGCTCTATTCCGCTCTTCGATTTCAATGTCGATTAATCGTTCAATGGTTTGAAGGGGAGACAGGTTTTTTTGGTTGGCCTGTTCAATAATATTCTCTATATTTTGTGCACAATTTTTCAGTCTTAATGTTTTGAACTTTTCTTTAACAGTATTCATATCTTCTTCCTTTTTTTGAGGACCAGGGCATCATATTCGGCAAGATTGGGGGAACAAAGCCTTATCTCGTTGAGCATGTTTTTTTTCAATTTCACAGGGGGATGACAGGTTTTTGGTTTCATCTCCTGGTAAAGAATATTTTGGATATAATCCGCACCATATAATTTTAGATCCAGTGCTTTGTTCAGGGCGATAATCATAGAACTGTCACCATATTCATCTTTCAGAGTCATTATCCGGAGGATGTCTTTTTTTAATGGAGACCCTTTTTGTTCAAGTTCATTCAAATAATCGAGCGCCGTCTGTCCCAAAGACAAAAAAGCAAGAACGTTTTTATCAGCAAGTCTTCTTTTTCTAAGCTTATGGAGTTGCGATTTATGTGATTCGAGTTCGATTCTTTCTTGTTTTTTCCAGGACCGAGAATGGACGGCAATGCATCGGGCCTTGTAATATACCCATACTTTTTCTTGGTCTGCCTTCAAGACAGCCGTTTTACCTATTGCCCAAACCGGAACAGTATAGGTATTGGAGTCAAATCTCACAGCAAAATCTTTATGGACATGCAAAGATTGTATCTCCCTGTAATCCGAGACAAGATCCGGCAGTTTTTTAAGCTGGTCACTTTGAAGCCTTTTTACAGGGATTTCTCCCGTAGTACTATGTGTCCTGGTGTTGGCTGTGTTGTTCAACCATTCCATAGCCTGGGATTGGAGTTGGGATAGGTTGTTAAATTCTTTTAACGGCAAAAAGTTGTGCCTGATATAATGGATGCTCCTTTCAATTTTTCCTTTTTCGTAAGGCGATCTGATATTGCAGGCCACAGGCTTAATGCCAAAGGGGAGCAAAAAGTTAAGAAATCTGTCATTAAAGCGTATCAGAGAGCCTGTCCGTTCCGTCACAGCTGTGATCATGTTATCCACCACAAGCTCTCCGGGAGTTCCGCCAAAATACTTGAAGGCATCAAATAAGGCCTGATGAAGGGCTTCTTGTTTCTGGCTATGGGTAAAAAAAACGTAAAGCATCCTGCTGTGGGATTCGATAACGGCTAGACCATATAGCTTTCTTTTGGTTTTTCCATAGGAGATGGCCCCAAAATGCCCCCAGTCAACCTGCATCTGTTGCCCGGGTTCTGATTCAAACCGGCTATACGCCTGCCTTGTTAAGGACTGTCCCCGGAGTTTACGCAAAAAATCCCTCAAAATGCTTATTTCACCATCAAAACCCTTTCCTTGTATCTGACGTAAAACAACAGGGGCTTTGAGTTTTGGATATTTGTTTATTATTTCCCGGATATAGTCGTGATATGGTGACAGTTTCAGTGTCCGGCCTTTCCTTTTGGATGGTTTCAGCTCTGGATTGGCGATATACTTTGATACTGTTTTTCTGCTGCAACCAATTGCTGATGCTATTTCTCGATTGGACATTCCCATATCTTTTAACCGATGGATTTCAAACACCATTCTCATATCAATCATTGTTTCTTCCTATATTTTATGGGCACTTGGCGGCAGGGAAAGCACCTGGAACAGGGTGCCATCATATACGATAAGGTCTTTGTGGATCAAACAGCTACGGGCAAAAAGATAGTCTTGCTCCTTAAGGCCCAGCTTAGAGCAGATGCTTTTGTCTCCGTAATAGGAAAGGCCATTCTTGTCTGAGGCCAATACAAGGAACAGATATAATGCCAGTTCATGCCGGGTCAATGATTGTAAAAATCCGTCTGTAAGGAAACGGTGCGGGATAAAACAAAAACTCTTGCCGGTACGGCGTATTCGGTCCTGAATAAGTACTTTTTTTCTTATCATGATGCCCTCCTGATCTGATGGGTTTCATGACCTCTGTAACACAAAACTTTTTCCAAGTCCCCGAGTCCATCTTTGCAATTATGTGGAACAGACTGGGGCTGTAGTGATAAAAATTTTTACCGGGTCCATCTTTGCAACGGTTGGAACAAGCCAATATTGACCTAAAAGCCTATGGTTACTGACTTTGCTCGAGTCCATCTTTGCAATACCGATAGCTTTTGATGTACTGAAAGCCACCTTATTTTCTTGTCTTTTACAGTTCCTGATTTTCTGTAAAGAGCGATTCCTGGCAGCTTTTTCAGGATTTCTTTGACGATAGTCTGTCCAATAACCGGGGGTATTTTGAAGCCATTTATTCTTGGCCAGTTTTTGATCTTTTTTGTATCCTGGGTCACATGCCAATTTCTGTTTTTGCCAAAGGGCTTTTCTGGCCCTTTGGCAATCCGGTCTTGAACAAAAAATCTGCAGTTTATTTCTTGGAACGAAAAATGAATTGCAACAGGGACAAGGTATGGGGTCCATCACTCCCTCCATGTAAACCATCATTAGGTACGAAATGGAATTATATGGAAGGAATAAAATTTTTGAAAATTTCTTTTTAAGGGAATTAGATTTAAAGCAATTAGATGGTTTGAATTAAACAGGTTGGGGAATTACATTCCTTGATTTCGGGGCGGAATTAAATCCTTGATCACACGCTTTCGGCTAATGAACAAGATATGGTGATTGCGCGTGATCCTGACATAGCGAGTAAGGCCTTTTTTCGTCGTGTTGAGTCATTCAATTCTGACGATATTGATCGTGATTATTTTAATCGTAGCTATTTCCGCCCGTTAGATAAGTTTAAGAAGCATCTAAGAGACTTTTTCTTAGATATAGATGATGTGGATGAATCTTTGGCTGCTAGAGCCAATAGGCGGTTTAATGCTAAAGCGGCTACCCCTTCAATACGTAGTTTTTCATCGTTTATTCTTCAGCATCAGAATCTTGTTGCCAATAAACATGCGCTATTTTACCGATTTGATGAAAAGGAGAAACGTGACCAGGCGATTGATCATACCAAGATATTTTTAGGCTTAGTTGATCAGAAATACTTTCACTTGTCACAAGAGAAAGAGCGGTTAAGCTCAGAAGTTCGAGGCTTAGAGCGTAAGAAAGAGACAAACAAGCGAGCATCTGAAAGCTATAAACAGAACGTTGGCCCTGTTTTAAGCCAGCTTTATGCTTTGATGGGGTTTAAAGAAGAGCCACTATCTTTGGAAAAGGTGCTATGCCACCCGCAAGATGCTAAAGACCAGCTCGACAGTATTATCTTACCGGAAAAAATTAATCACAATTCGGATGCGGCCACCCAACGCTACAATCAACTCAAGCTGCAGCGCTCTCAAAAGACTGCCGAACTTAGAAAGTTGCAGCGACAAGCTGCATCAATTAACAAACATATTCAAGAAGAAGAACGTTTTGTTGATAACGTAAAGCAATTTAGCTCGCCAAAGCATGTTCACATATCAGCGTCAGTCTGCCCGTTTTGCCATACAGAAAAAGATAATTTGCGAGAAAGTGCAGAAAAATTGCAGCAAGCTATTACGAAAGTATCGAGTAACCTTGCGCAAGCGCGCCCAATGAAAGCAAAGTTTGAATCGTCCTTGGTTGAAGTGCAACGTAACATCGAAGTTTTTGATAAGGAGTTGACCGAGTTAAACCAGCAAATCACGGAAATTGAGAAAACAGAAAAACAGTTGTCGGAACAAAAGAGCCTGTATGAAAGCGTTTTGATACAGAAGGCCAAACTACTTGTGCTTCTCGATACCCTCAACATGGCCGATGATGCCGAGCTTGAAAAGCAAATTAAAGTACTAAACAAACAGCTTAAAGATATCAATAAAGACCTTAAACAATACGAAGTGCAAAAAGGACTGGAAAATGCCTCTGCAAAAGTAAATGAATATATGGCTAAAATTGGTAATCATTTTGAATTTGAAGCCAGTTATAAGCCTATTAACCTTCACTTCTCATTTGAGACATTTGACCTTTATCACTTAACGCCCAATAATGAAAAATTCTACTTAAGATCAATGGGCAGCGGTGCAAACTGGTTATATTGCCATGTGACTCTATTTCTGGCATTGCACAAATATTTTGCAGAGCTGAGTGATAAATGCGCTATTCCATCAATACTATTTTTTGATCAGCCAACCCAGGTATATTTCCCTAATTTTAATCGAGACAACTCTGAAACTTTTGAAGAGCAAAAAAGCCAAGAGGCTGAACAGCGTAAGACGCTAAATGTTGATCAAAATATCGATGAAGACATTCAAGCTGTTGAAAATCTATTCAGCCAGCTCTCGGTTTATTGCAATGAGCTAGAGCAGGAGAACGGTTTTAGTCCACAAATCATCGTGACTGATCATGCGGACAATTTGACGTTGTCGAACGGTGTATCGTTTGAGTCTTTGGTTAACGACAACAGATGGCGAATGCGCGGTTTAATTAATCCTACAGAAGAATAAATACACGTTAGCAAGCGTATGAGTTAATTCACGAGATTGGCGCAGATTAAAATAATGTCCGATTTTGGTCGCATTCTAACTGTTAGAGTAAGACGAGGGTAGCACATAATAAGGCGCTGCTGTCGGACAAACTTTCTATTGCGCTCCAAATTTGCCGCAGAGCGCGGCGTTCTATTTCGGGGTGTGGGGTACCTACCCAGACGTATTTAATGAGTTATAGAAGTAAGCAACCGTTAATCTATCATTTAACTGGGGCGTTGGGCTATACAGACACCAGCCAAAGTATATACACAGGAATATATCAATGATAAAAGACTCACCATATTCTGATTGGCGGATTTTTCTACTTAAGGGATTGCTCGTGATTGGAAAACCTCTGTCGCCGTTTTCAAGGGCATTTAAAAGGATAATATTATCCATTACACCAAACATACCCAACGAGTTAACAAAAACGATAGGATCTCCAATAAACAAAAATTTCTATATATTGGTGTATCTTATAGCGTTGTTCTTTTGTTTGATTGTGACCGCTGCGCTTTGTGTCATCGAAGGAACGTTTATAGGTGAGAGAACTGAGATTCGTTATTTTATTCAAGATGGATGGAATATATTTCTATATTCATTTGCTTGCCCAATTTACGTAACCCTTGGGATAGCAATAATAAATAAATCAATTTCTCATTGGGGTGATCTGGCTGATTACGCGGATGAAAAGTCATCCCCAGACGAATCGAATCGCCGCAAATATCGATTTCCACTTGTATTATTTTTTGCTCTTCTTATTTGCACTGGATTTATTACAAATTACATGTTTGACGTCTTGCACCCTTCGGACATAGTAGCAAAGCAGGCAAGAATCTACTGGTTTATGGCGGATGCTGGAAATGGAGTAAGAGCACTAAATCGCGTCGGGTATTATTATGTTGTTCTAAATTTTACGTTGTTATTTGTAACGCTATTATCCGCATCATGCTTTATCTCTTTGGCGACCGAGGTCATTAGAGCCGGCAACGCTGGCTCTATTGACAAAATTGATACCTTCACTGTTCTTCAAAGTAGATTAGAAGCTTTCACTAAAACCTATCTCCTCACCAAGGGGATTGCTGCAGCCTACGCTCTTAATATTATTGTGTGGGCTATTTCTCCACTTGGGAACACAAGCAACTTACTGGCTTCTCAAATAGCGCTCTCCATAGTCGGAGTTTTCTTTGTTGCAATACCTCGACAATACATCGAATTGAAATGGTACGAGTTGTGGGAATCCTCCGGAAACGATTTTGACTATGGGGATACTCGTCACTGGAAAATTAAAGCCACGGCGTCTGCATTAGATGCATTTTTTATATCGGCAATGCTTAGTACTTGGGGGTTTGATTTGCTCAGCATATCTAAGTGGGTATCAGATGTGTTCGCTATGTAATTTACTGAGAAAAAAATGCCCATTGGGATAGGATCTCCCATTATCGAGGAGCCCTCCCACATGACCTGGCATATAGATCGGGCTTTTAGCGGTCTCATTTTGATATTAAAGTGGGGCCTCGAAAAGACAATATCAACACGTAAAATTTAACAATTAAAATGCTGACGGACAAGCCGCAGATTTTTGTGGTTGGGCGTAAAAGGAACAAACGATGTTAAACCTACTGATAGCATACGGTGAAGATGTTTGGAACCAATCACCATTTGAATTCGGTCGAAGCCGAGTCGCCGTTGAATACACTGCCCCTGAGATCAGCGAACGATACAGGGATTTCTCAGAGGATGCTCTTTCAGAACTTAAGAGTTTCCCCTCTCTTTTCGTTTCGGAAAATGAAAGCTCTGAATCGAGGATAGGAAAGGTAACGGAAATTCGGCTAAGACAAAATACCATTGTCATAGATTTTCAGTTTGATGAAACATTGCCCCCCCTTGCGCCAGGAACTATAGAACAGCTTAAAGTTGATCTTGATCTTGGCAATTGGGAACTATCACGTACCCATTGGGCCATTAAAGATGAGAATCTCTTAGAAATACTCCTACGGCACCGTTTGTTAACCATAGAACAGGCCAGAAGATCAACTGTATTTGGTGAGCCTCCGCCACCACCTGCGGCCCAACTTGCCCCTGGCACCTATAATTACAACCAAGTCTTTATTGTTCACGGACACGATGAATTGACAAAACTCGACATGGCGAATTTCATTCGCTCATTAGGTTTAGAACCTATCATTCTTCACTTACAAGCAAGTGCGGGAATGACTATCATAGAAAAAATTGAGGCATACTCAAATGTTGGATTCGCGGTAGTTCTTTACACCCCTTGTGATGTGGGTGCAAAGCATGGTGATTTAACTTTATCTCCGCGCGCCCGTCAGAATGTCGTATTCGAACATGGTTATCTAATTGCCAAACTCGGCAGACCAAGGGTTACAGCTTTAGTAAAAGGCGTTGTTGAGACCCCCAATGACATTAGCGGGGTCATCTACGTGCCGTTGGATAACGAAGGAAATTGGAAGGAACAACTAAGGGTAGAGTTACGCGGAGCTGGTTATGCTGTCTAAAGTCGCCCAACATTACTGTTGCAGGTGACGTCTCGTCCCTCGCCGCCCTTGAACAGCCCGTTAAAAAACGATCAGAATTAAAAAAAGCTTGTCTAAAGGAATAAGTATGACCAACTTAACTTTTAATATCAATTTTGATGAAGAATTATTTGGTAAATTTGAGAAAGAATATGTAGATGGTAACTTTTCTGGTGCGATAAAAACATCTATCTTATATTTAACTGAATGTATAAGGGAGCGAACTGATCTTGATTTAGACGGAGACAAATTAATCACCAAAGCATTCTCTTCAAAAAATCCTTTAATAAAATTCAACAACTTAAGCACACAATCTGAAATTGATGAACAAACAGGGCACATGATGGTTTTACAAGGTATCTATAAAGGAATCCGAAATCCACGAAACCATAATTTGAAGAATGACGATCGCCAAACATGTGATAGCATATTAACCTTGATAAACTCTTATGTAATGAAAATCAAAAAAGCTAAGTTCTATTTTGACTATAATGATTTCATTAAAATAATTAATGATCCTCATTTTGATAGGTCAATTGAATATTCTGATGAAATCTTAAAAATGATTCCAAGAAATAAGTTACTTGATACAAACATTGTGCTGCTAAGAAATGTAAAAAGAAGAAATTATTTAAACATCTCATATATTATTTTATCTTCGATTAACGAATTAAAAGAAGATGAATTAAAAAAATTGATTTCACATTGCAGTACGATACTGCAAAAAACTGACAACTATTCAATTATTAAAGCTCTTGTATTCGCACTTAAGGATAAATGGAAAGATATCGACAAAGTATCTCGAATAAGAATAGAAAATATTTTAATAAAAGCTCTATCAAATTTGGAGTTTGAAGAACATGAAGACATAGATGATTATGGAAATAATTATACCAGGACAGAAATTAACGAAGATGGACAACTATCAGTATATTTAAGATACATTCCAATACCATATTCTAAGAAAACTCCCCCGATGTTTATTCATTCTAAAATAGAAGAAAAATTAGGTGAGGGAGGTAATTATAGCAAATTTGTCTTAAAAAACTTTCGCTCATTTATTTTCAAAGATCATGAATATCTAAACGCATGCTATAACGATACTATAGTCAAACTATTGAGAATCCGGGATAAATATATTTATGAAGAGCTAACCTCTGGATCATTTATTAATGGTGATTACGATCCTTATTACAGGTTTGATGATGTTGTCCATGATGAAATCAAAAAATATAAAACAATTATTGAGCAGCAAAAAATAATGGATGATGATATACCGTTTTGAATAACTCCCAACAACGAACATGATGCTACTGATGAATCGCAGATGTTCAAAAGTTATATTTTAGGAAAATTTATGGGCATCACAAATCCAGAAATAAAAAAGTTATATGGGCTCGCTGCAGGGAGATGTAGTATTTGCAAAATTAATGTATTTGACAATAAAGTACACATTGGTGAAATGGCTCATATCATAGCAAAAAATTTAAACGGAGCGCGAGGCAAAGAGGACCTGTCTATCAATAGGAACTCATATGATAATTTGATTCTGCTTTGCGCAAACCATCACACCGAGGTTGATCAAAACCCAAGCTATTATACTGTCGAAGTCCTTCACAGAATCAAATCAGAACATGAAAATGAGGTAGCATCTCTTTTCGAATCACCCAAAGAAAGAGAAAACGATATCAGTTTTCTTAGATTATTTATGCGATTTGTTCCGTTCACCCAGCTTCGCTATTTTACTGAAAGGCTGCCTTTTTCGGTAGACCTTAGGTTATGTACAGTTGGGGACATGTTTAACGCTCACTGTATAGACAATCCTCACCTGTATCCGTTAAATGATCAAAACCTTCAAACCCAGTTTCAAGCCTTTATTGAGAACTATTATGCGCTTTGGAGTGTCATCTCTGGCTTTACTATCGTGGATGGCCGTCAGCAGACTAATTTTAGTCAAGCTGATCTTAGGGGGAACTTGCATATGGAAAAAAGATTTTTACCGTACGAAGAAGTCACTAAGTTAAATAGAACGATCGAAGAAAGGCATTCTAATTTCATACATGCCTATCTGATGCTCATTGATTTTATAAGAAAAAATTACAGGGAAGTAGACTTGAATTCGTATGAGCCTTAGAAAAAGGCAAAAATACTTTGTAAAGGAAGCTGCACTAAGATGGGGTCGAACCGAGCAAGAAGTCTGTCAATTATGGGCGTAACTTAAAAAGTGTCCCTTAAGATTGGTCTATAATCTTTTTTTTGGGGCCAAAAAGAGCAATATAGAAAACCAGATCGAATATTCAAACAAACCAAATGAAGACGGATAAACCGCTTATTTGGGGGAACCCCGCGGTCAGAGCAAAAGTTATGCGCAATTGGAAGGTGTCTAAAGTAAAAAGACAAGAAGAACTCCGTTCATCAAAGACAGTGGCATAAAATTATTTCTAAGGCAACACATAAAATCTTAAAAAAAAGGCAATTTAGGCGCACTGATCCAGTAACGCTGCTATTTTCAAAAAATTAAGTAATATCTGGCCTGTATTCTGACTATGTGCGTAATTCTTGAAAACTAAAAATGGTACCTCCTTTTTTTATCAGTTCATTCATAAAAACAACGCCTGGTAATTTCTCCATTGCTTGTCTTACTTTTTGCATGGAAGGATGAATGTAAATTTCTGTACTTCTTGTTGTTGAATGTCCCATTAGGCTCTTAATGACAAGCATATCCACTTCTTTATCATTAAGGTGGGAGGCGAATGAGTGTCGCAGGGTATGGCAGGATACATTGAACCGGGTTTGCAGGCCGGATTTTAAAACTATTTTTTTGAAGTTGTCTTCCATGGTGCGGATGGCCAGGCGATTCCCTTTTTTTGATATGAACATGGCGTTTCGATAATCATTTTTATAAAAGAATGTTCGTACAGCAAGATATTCCGACAGGATCTGGAACAGTTCCTGACTCAAGTGAAGAGAACGTATCCTTTTGCCTTTTCCAGTCACATTGATTTCTTTAGTTTTTAAATCGATGTTGGTGAGATCCAGGCCAAAGACTTCTCCGATCCTAAGGCCGCACAAATACATTAAGGCATATATGGCATAATCCCTGACCCCAAGGCATGTGCTTCTGTCTATGGTATCTAAAAGCTGTTTGATCTGTTTGGCGGTCAAGGCATCGGGTCTGTTGAGATATCCCTGCCGGACCTTTAGTACATCATGAAACGGCAACTTTTCAGCATCATCAACCTCCTGGAGCCTCAAATAATGAGAGTAACTTCGCAGGGTAAACAGCTTTCGATTGAGTGAGCTGCCGCAATTTTTACGCTGGGTTTTCAAATAATACTGAAAGTCCATCACCACAGGTCCGGTAATTTTATCATGCTGCTGATCGTTCATGAAATTTTCAAATAACTTGAGGTCGCAACGATTACTTTTAATGGTCTGGTCACTGACATCATACACTGTTGATCGATAATTCATGAACGGCTCGACATGGTTAAAAAAATCTGTTGTGCTTACCCCCATGACGGCCTCCCATTAATAACCAGCTGGTTTAATGCTTCCTGTTTAAAACTGTCATTGACCTTGATGTAAATTGCGGTTTCAGCTGTATTGGAATGGCCCATCATCGCCTGGATAGCATAAAGCGGTACCCTGGCGTGATACATTTCAGTGGCAAATGAATGCCGGAGCACATGGGGAGTGATCCTTTCGGTGATATTGGCCTTTTTGCAGTATTGTCGCAGTTTTCTTTGAACCCGGTCGGTTGATATGGCCTTGCCGCTTTCAACCGGGAACATGGGATCTTTTTTAAATTTCAACGTCTTTGGATGGGCCAAATACGCCATGAGATTATCGTACAATTTATCCACCACAAATAAAGCCCGCTGTTTTTTATTTTTCCCCTTTACCCGCAAAAGCCCGATTTTCGGACCATGCCCGGGTTCAAAAGATCCAATAACAAGCCGGGTAAGTTCACTGACCCTTAAACCAAGCGCCCACAGGAGCGATAAAATAAGATAATTGCGGTTTTCCATCCACGTGGACCGGTCAACAATGTTTAATAATCTAAAAACGATGTTTTTTGACACCGGCATCACTGTGCTGGGTCCGTTTTTCTTTAACATGGGTAGCGCTGCTGCCGGACTTTTTGTCACGATATTCAGTTTAACCAGCATGGCATAAAAGGTTTTCAAAGCAGATCGATGGTGTTCCATCCGGCTATAGCTGAACCCTTTTTGTTTTAAATGGGCTATCCACAGACAAATGTGTGTCCCCTGGGCCTGGGTAATGGAGGTGTTGCCCTGCTCCCTTAAATACCGGGCAAACATGCCCATACAGGAGGCATAGTTTTCAACCGTCTGATCCGCGTATCCACAGACGTCAGACAGCTGTGTTTTGTATTCGTCCAGCAGGGCAATCATGGGGTCACCTCCATGTTTAGCCCCATATAGGGATGGATTCGCATATAAACTGCATATTGATCCGGATTGAGGTGGGTATATTTACGGGTGCTATTGCTTCTCATATGACCCAGAACATGTCTGGTTATTTCAGAATCAGACACCTTGTTCAAATGGGTCGCAGCCGTGTGACGATTATGGGGAGCTCCCCATAAGCGCCATTATGTGGAGTCAGATATAATGGGGAGTGTGGCTTGACAATCATACTGTTTCCTGTTGATTCATATCAAAACACTCCCCATAATAATTTTTACAAACTACACAACGAGTTCAGCCATTTCATTAAATCACCATCTTCTTCCCACTTCGGAACAGTCTCTGGTACCAGATTTACATAGGCTTTTTCAATCGCTTTTCGTTTCATTTCACTATTGGCTCTGGCATAAACTTCTGTCGTAGAACAATCAGCATGCCCCAGAAAATCACGGATGTAGATCAGATTAATATCGGATTGAAGCAAATGCATGGCCTTGGAATGACGCATCACATGGGGCGTAACTGGAAAATCAACATTAAAACTAACGCCACATTTTGCCTTCTCAACATATTTGTTCAAGATATAAGAAATACCCCATCGTGACAGTTGCTGCTTTCTCTGGTTCACAAACAGGTAATTATCACCCTTTGAGATTCCAGGATGATATTTTTTTATTTTAAGATATAAACTGAGGGTCTCAGATGTTTTTCCCATGAGCGGTACTTGTCGAATTTTGCGCCCCTTACCGTGCAGTCTTATGACGGCGGGAGAGGCTATTCGCACATCTTTTACTCTAATGTTTATCAACTCCTGCACTCTGGAACCCGTATCGTAGAGGACAGACAGGAGTACGGCATTCCGAAATCCGTCAGTTGTTGACGCATCAGGTTGGGAGAGGAGGATTTGCATTTCTTGGCCAGTAAGATAGGGGACCAACGTCCGGGGATATTTTTTGTTTGGTATTGAGAGAATTTTTTTAAATTCAAACAGATTCTCTGGGGATTCTTTCTGTACGTAATGAATAAATGAATGAATTACAGCAAGTCGCTGATTACGAGTTGAACTGGAACATTTTCGTTCTGTTTCAAGCCAATCAAGAAAGTGAAGAATGAGTTCTTTCGACAGATTAGTTGCCTTGATTTTTTCTGGTTTAATTAATTTTACTGAGTCGCAGAATATCAATAGCAGCTTAAAGACATCGCGGTAAGATGCTATTGTGTGTATGCTGGCATTTTTCTGCCCAGGTAGATACTTTAACAGGAAATCAGAGAGGTATTTAGGGAAATCATTCTCCTTCATCTGTCGGCCCTCCTTCCGGTATAACGTACCCAAAACCTGCCTCTAATCGGTTGATAATATCAGGATACAAATCAGCTGTTAGGCGGAGATAGTACTGCGTGCCTCTGAAATCAGAGTGGCCCATGTACGCTGCCAGATATGGTAATAGATTGGTTAATTCTTCACCAGCCAGCACCCATTTTTTCAAGCATTTGACCGCGTAGTTGTGGCGTAAATCATGCACCCTCGGGCCAGCATCAGTATGGGGGATGTTGGCGCATTGCAAATATTGGCGGAAACGACGGTACACTGTACTATTGTCCATCTTGCCTTTTCTGGACGACTCGAACAGATAAGCTTCATCTTGAGAGTATTTATGAAAGACTTTCATAAATTTGCCTACCCTGTTAGTAAGGCTTGGCGCAAGCGGGATCAGTCGATCCTTATTGTTTTTGGTATGATATGCGGTCAGAATACCATTGATTTCATCAAAATCTTTGAGCATTATATTTAACGCTTCAGATACTCTCATGCCGGTTCCATAAAGCAGGCGAAAAAGAACCGGGTCAACCAGGTGTCTGTTTGTATGAAATGAATCCTCCCAGGTATCAACTGCGGTAAAAATATGCTTCATCTCTTTTTCAGTAAAAATATAGGGAATATGGGAACATTTTTTTGCAGGTGCTGATTTTATTTTTGCAACGTATACTTCCCGGTGCCCCTGCCGAATCAAAAACAATGCAAAATCCCGCAACAGGCGTTCTTTCAAATAGTGAGTTGACGGCTGTTCCTGCGGTGAATAAATGAAGTTATCCACCATGGATTTTGTTATGCGTACCCCGGTATATCCATTTCTGTCGAAATAGTTGTCAAAACGGATAAGCAATTTTTCTTGATTACCGTATTTATAACCCGTCATCCTTTTTTCATTAAGGAAAGAAGCCATCATGCCAGATAAATCACTGTGCCATTGGAAAATTTCTGTCATAACTAAAGCACCTCCTCAGGATCCAAGACACACTTTCTCAAACCGTCAATATCAATCTTAAGATAAATGCTGGTGGTATTAATGTTTGTGTGCCCTAAAACTTCTGCAATAACTGGAAGAGGGGTTTTGGCTTCCAACATGTTTCTGGCAAGCGTGCTTTTCAAGGAATGTAGCCCACAATGCACACCGGCAGGTGGAATAATGCCTGCGACTTGCATGTATCTATGTAATTCACTGTAGAAACTTTGATTTTCCCCAAAAGAATCAAAGGGTGCACGATGTCGAACAAAAAGTCTATTGCATGCTGTTTGAGGCCGACCATTTTTCAAGTAATCAATAATTGCCCAGCCAATGTCATCAAGAAGTGGTAACTCCAGTGCTTGTCCTGTTTTTCGAACACTCAGTGTAATTGTTTTTTTGTTCCAGTTTAAATTTGACAGCCTCATATTGCGTATATCGCTGACCCTGAGACCAAGATGCGCTACCATGAGAAGAATGGCATAATCCCGTTTTCCTTTAGCAGAATTTCGGTCGATTGACGTCAGTAGTTTTTTTACGTCATTTGTTTTCCATGCATGAGGAATAAACGCATTGCGCAGAATTCTTACATGCGGCAGTGATGTAGCAAGATTTGTTTTTATGATATTCATATCTTGCAAAAATGTGAAATAATTCCTCAACACAGAAAGGACAGTAGAAACATATCTGGGCCTGCATTCGGCGAATGCCGCCAGAAATTTTGTTAAATGGGATGCCGTAATATCATCTGAAGATTTGATTTTTTTTTGTGTAGAAAAGCAAGCAACCGCCTGACAATATTGTTGTTGCATACAATGGTTGCTTCCGCATAATTTCGGTCACGGTATTCTTTTTGAAGTAACTGATATTCAGACTTAAACGCAGGTGGACATTGAAACGGCTTGATTTTGGAGCGCATGAAAAAAGACAAATCCCCATTATCCAGGTAATAAAACAGGTTTTGCAGCGGTTTGAGAGCGGCATTAAGTTTTCGATTGCCTCGCCCCCAAAACCCATCCATAGTCACACCGGTTCTTTCCTTGATATAGGCTATACCAACATGTTCCTCCATTTTGGTATAATGATTTTTCTCCATGAACTTTATCAGGGAATTAAGAATTCCTCGATGTACCTTAATGGTTGAAGCAGCGTATTCACGTTCTGCCATAATGCGCAATACGGAGTTTATTGCATCTCTGGTTTTACGTAATTGATTCATAAAAAGACCCTCCTTTCTTGTTTTAAGATAGGATGAGCATGCTTTAATATGGAGAGTGTTTCAAGGATTTACACCCATTTAATCGTATTCTTACAGCCTTACTCCCCATTATATTTGACTCTACATAATGACGATTATGGGGAGCTCCCCATAATCGTCATACGGCAGCGACCCATTTAAACAAGGTGCCTGACCCTGAAATAACCAGACATGTCCTGGGGCATATGAGAACCAACAGTACCCGAAAATATACCCATCTGAATCCAGATCAATATGCGGTTTATATGCAAATCCATCCCTATATGGAGGTGACCCCATGATTGCCCGGTATTTAAAGGAACAGGGCATCTCAATTATTCAGGCCCAGGGGACACACATTTGTTTGTGGATTGCTCAATTAAAACAAGACGGGCTCAGCTACAGCCGGATGGAACACCATCGATCTTCTTTAAAGATCTTTTATGCCATGCTGGTTAAATTGAATATCGTGACAAAAAGTCCGGCAGCAGCATTACCTAAGTGAACCTGGGCCGCCCTCTGCATCTGTTCCCGGGACAATTTTGAGGCAGGCAGCGGATCCATGAGGTCCAGCTTGAGGGCAATGAGTTCCAGGGCCTCGCTCTCCAGGAAAAAACGTTTTGTATTTCCCCTGAACCAGCAGTCCAGGATTTGGGGACAGAAATAACCACCGTCCTTAAATCTGTCTTATTTTCTGTTTCATGATTATTTTCCTTTATGATTAGGTCCGGGAGGTTGTGCCGCCAACATAATAAAGCTGTCTTCCCCCCCCCAGGATAAATTGCTCAGGCCCAACCTAACAAAAAAAAAATTAAAAAAATATCAAATCATGAAACGATTTTATCATCTGCGGTCTAAGATATGGTGAAAAAATTTCAACCGCCTATGGTCCGATGCTCCGAAAAACAATCTTGGAAAAAACATATTTATTTAGCCTTGGAATATTTTTTATGGTATACCTAATTTTTTTGTTTTACAGTGATATAAAAGGATGTGTAATGGATATTTATTTTAATGCAGCATCGGGCAAGCGCATTTTAAACAGATCCTCCTTCAAACTCTGCCAACAGCAGACCCGGGGGGAAACCTGCTGGTCCTTGTCAAAGGCAGTCGGTTCAGGCACCCTGAGAAGAATCTGCCTTAGGCCGGGGTTTGATTTGTACATTGCCGATTACCGGGTCAAAGAACCGTTGCTGACCTGTTTTGAATCCAACCGGCCAGCTGTGGGATTTGGATTTTGGCTGTCCGGGACCATTCAGAGCTGTTCTTTGGCCAAGCCTTTGAAACACGCCCCCCAAAAAGGAGACAGCCCCATTTTTTATTTTTCAGACCAGACCGGCCAGGTCCTAGACCAGAAAAATACCTGCCGACGTTCGGTTTCCCTGCTGCTGGACCCGGGGTTGCTCAAGGATTTTTTCAAGAAACGCCTGAACAAAATCCCTTGGCATATCCAACAGCTGATTGACCCTTCAGCCGGGGAATTCAGCCTGAACGGGCGCATGTCGTCCATGATGTTCCAATCCCTGGAACCGGTATTTAATTGCCCGCTCGCAGGCCCTGCCCGGATGATTTTTTTGGAGGCCAAGGCCATGGAACTGCTTGCACTCAGGCTGGATCAGCTAAGCTGCCGGGAACCTGCATCCTGCGGGTCCAGCCTTGGGCCCGATGACATAAAAAAAATCGATGCCGCCGCCCAAAGACTTTACCTGGATTTAGAAAATCCCCCGTCCCTGTCCCGGCTGGCCTCATCCGTGGGTCTTTCCCATGCCAAGCTCAACCGCGGATTTCACCAGGTTTTTGGCACCACTGCATTCGGCTATCTTAGAAAAATCCGCCTGGCCCGGGCCAAAATTCTGTTGGAGCAGGATCGGTTCAATGTGACGGAAACAGCCTTTGCCGTGGGATACAATTCCCTGTCTTCCTTTGCCCGTGCCTTCTCTGCCCAGCACGGGTGCAATCCTTTTGAATGCAGAAAAAAACAGTACGGCCATAAAATATGAATCCGACCTGAAACCCACCCGTCCCGACCTGTTCATTTCAGATCCAAAAAAAATCATTTGGGATTAGCCTCTCTTCTGAGTTCTGTACTATATATTTTCAAATGTTAACTATCAGATTTAAAAAGGAAAAAGATGAAAATATATTTACATTTTAATCGGTTGACAGGTGCCTTGCTTATTGTTTTATCTGTCATTGTCTTTTCCCTGCCCTGCGGGGCCCAAGAAAAGGTCTCAGATGGACAGCAATTGGAAAAAATAACGGTTACGGCACAAAAACGGGAGGAAAACCTCCAGGATATCCCCATCAGCATGGATGTGTTCTCTGAGACAGATATCGAAGATGCCGGAATAGGTGATCTCCGGGAGCTTACCTATTTTTCGCCCAACATTTACTCGATGCAAAATACCAACCAGAATATGGTGTTTATCCGGGGGATTTCTTCCCACAGCGTTATCCTCAACACCTCTGTTGGGCTTTTCGTGGATGATATCAATTATCCCATGTCCTTTATGCAGAATCCTGATCTGCTGGATGTCGAGCGTGTAGAAATTCTGCGAGGCCCCCAGGGCACCCTTTATGGCCGCAATACAGAATCCGGAGCCATAAATGTGGTGACCCGGCAGCCGGATAATGAATTTTCGGCTAAGGTATATACGGAGATGGGCGCCTACGACACCTCCCATGGTAATCCCTTTTTTCTCAAAGCAGGCACGGCCATGAGCGGACCGGTAATTAAGGATAAACTCTTTGTCGGAGGTGCGTTTCAGATGATCGATACGGACGGTTATACCGAAAATATCCGAAACGGGAATGATAAAGCCGGGAAAAAAAATCATTACACCGGACAGGCCTCCCTGAGATGGACGCCCACCGACCAGATGGACATTTCCCTTAAACTCAACGGGTCTGAGCAGGATAATGGATATGGATATGCCCGCTATGCCGACGGCCCTTACAAAACGGACCGGTACCAGATCAACTGGGAGGGAGATAATGAATGGAAGGATGAAAATTTTGGCCAGGCTTTGAAAATAAAGTATAAAGGCCATGGGTTTGATGTGGTGTCCATCACGACCCATAGCGATTTTAATACCAATTTTACCAATGATGATGATTTTGGGCCCACCACCATGGTTCCCGGATATCCGAACCAGCATTTTGAATTTGATAATCAGGCCGTAAGTCAGGAATTCCGGCTGGTTTCACCGGAAGAACAGGAAAAAGTCCAATGGCTGATAGGGGTTTTCGGTTTCAGTGACGAGAATAAAGCGGTTTCGGAATTTTTCAGTATGAGCCGGAAAACGGATTTTGACAATAAGGGATATGCCCTTTTTGGTCAGGCCACCTATAGTTTTATAGACCGAGTGCACTTGACAGCAGGGCTTCGGTACGACAATCAGGCCTCCGAGGGAACCCAGATTTACAATTATGCCCCAAAAGCCTATTCAGCTGATTGCGATCACAGCGAACTGCTGCCCAAGGCAACCCTGGCAATAGATATGACGGACACTGCCATGGGATATATGACGGTTGCCAAGGGAATGATGGCCGGCGGGTTTGATTATGCTTTCGCCACAAATTCTGAAACCCTGACCTTTGATCCGGAATTCACCTGGAATTATGAAGTCGGCATAAAAACAACCTGGCTTGATAATCGGCTCAAGGTCAATGCGGCGTTGTATTACATTGATATCAAAGATAAACAGGTACAAGAGTGGCTGTCCGGCCCAGGGGTTAGAAAGATTACAAATGCGGCTAAAGCGCATTCCCAGGGGGCTGAGATGGATTTAAATTTCAGGCTTCTTCCGGGGCTAACCCTTTTCAGCGGGTTGGGAATTTGCAATGCGAGGGTTGATGACTGGGTCTCAGACGAAACAGGCGGCGGCACCTATGATTATCAGGACAAGCATTTGACATTTGCACCCACCTATACCTTTAATGCCGGAATCAAATACAGTCATTCCTCAGGCTGCTATGCCAGAACGGATATCCTGGGAGTGAGCGATTTTTATGCAACGCCCAAAAACACCCAAAAAATAGACGGATATGAAACCGTTAATCTGACATTGGGTTATCAGGGAGAATCCTTTGGTATCAGCCTGTGGTGCAAAAATCTTTTTGACAAGGCATACCTGACCAACAAGTCGGAGTATACCGGGGGAAACACCCTTGTTATCGACGGACAGCCAAGAACCATTGGTACGACTATCAGTTATCGTTTCTGATCAATCGCGTTTACTTTATCTGTATATTTAGAAAGGACAGAATCATGAAAAAAAAATACCTGGCAACCCTGTTTATCTTGTTTTGCGTGTCAATCACCACATCGGCCATGGCCCATACCATGTGGGTGAATTTGTTTCGATCATCGGAACATCTGCCCGGCCATGCCTTGGCTACCCTGGGGTGGGGCCACAGCCTTCCCCTGGACGATCTGCTGGCATCTCCCCATGCAACATTGCAGCTTAACACCTATGACCTTGTGGCCCCTGACGGAACCCGGACAAATTTGTCCATGCCGGTGGTCAAGATGGATCCAGGAACAAAAACACCTGCCGGAGTAACCATACAAAAAGGAGATCTGGGAATTCGCAAGCTGTGCCTGGCAAAGAAAACAATGCCTGGAACCTACCAGGTGGCAGCATCCTCCAAAGAGACCTATTTCACCTCCTATATTGACAATAAGGGCAAAAAACGGTTCCGTCCCGATCCCATAGATGAAATTGACAATATTAAAAAAGTATTGATCGGCATGAAGTTTGGTGCCTGTGCCAAAAGCTATATGAGCGTAAAAGAATGGCATGATCCCAAACCCGCTGGATTCGATCTGGAGATCATGCCCACAACCGATCTGACCCGAGTCCGGGTTGGAGATATTGTTCCCTTTGAGGTCACATTCCTGGGAAAGCCTGTCCAGCGGTTTGAAGGCGATACCATCCAGTACATAACCGCTTCCAGTAATGGATTCGGTGGACCGGACGGTTTTTTTCTCAGCGCATTTCTCACCGATGGAAAAGGGCAGTTCAGAATGCCTGCTGCCGGCCAATGGGTGGTCAATGTCTACTTTAAACAGCCGGTGGCGGAAAACGAAAGCCTGGCAGCTTATGCAGACAAGTGCACGGTGGTCTATTCATCTGCAACGGTGAGCTTTCACGTTAACCCCTAGTTGTCTAAGTGATTTTCATCATGGGCTGTTCAAGAACCGAACCCAATGGTTATGGAAGCCATAACCATTGTCCGGTTCTCAACGGACAGCCTGTGACCCAAAATCTCTCTTTTTAGGCGTGGTCCAGTGACCGGCATGATCCGACAGCCAGGATCTATAACTGCGCCGGTAACACGCCCGCCCGGGGGCAGTTGTTTGTGAATAGGGTTTAGGGCAGCAGCTTTGCCATAAGTTTTGGATTTGCGTTCTTGGCATAGGCCGCTATATCAAAATTCGGTTTGACCATAGTGGGCCACCAGTTTTTCATACCGTATTCTTCTGTCAACGCCTTGCCCCCTTTGTTGCTATTTCTGAAATGGAAATGGGGCTGCCCGTTTGTGTGCTGATGAATCTTGAGCATAACAATATACCTGTACGGTGAGAACGCAACGCCTTTACCCACAGCTTCAAATGCATACCATTCGAACTTATGATTCCCATAACTATCAGGAATTTTTCCAATTGCTTTATACCGATGCGTTACCATATTCTTTGCTTTGTCATAAAAGGTAATTGCATCGCCATTTAAGGAGATGCTACAAAAATCTGTTTGCATCATTTTTTTAAAGATGTTCCTGATCTGCTCCACGGTATAATTTTTACCCATCTTTTTGGCTTCCATGGCGACTTTTTTAAAAACGGCAGCCATTTCAGGTTTTTCATCGACAAATTCCCTGCTGACAAATTTGCCCTGCCAATCATTGAAAATATTATTTGATTTTCCGGCCTGGACATGGGTTGTTAGAAAAATACTCACACTAATCGCTATAACCACCGCCCACACTTTTTGTTTTGAATACATTATTTATTCTCCTTTTTTCTATCTTTATCTGGGATTAATACTTTTTATACGAGAACAATTTAGAAAGTCACGTTCATCCCGATCATTGCATTAAATCCCGATATGGGATAAAGCGCCTCTCCACCAGGATTTCCACTGCCACTGCCGATAGCGCTTTCATCAAACAGGTTGTTCGCCACAAGGTAGACCTCAATTTGTCCGATTTTTTTTGCATACCTGGCGTTCAACACCCAAAAGCCATCGTCTTCATTGGTGTTGGCATAATTGAAATAGCGCTTGCCCGTATAAACCGGATTAAGTGAGATATCGCCTAAGGTTTCATTTCGATAGCCCAGTGTACAAGCAAATATCACATCTGGTACGCTGGTTAATTTGTTTCCGGAATAGTCAACACCCATACTGATAAATTCTTCAAATTTTGACTCCTGATAGGTAAAATTGGTCGACGCATAAAAGTCATGGGGCAAGTTTGCACTGATCCCCAATTCAATCCCTTTTGCAGAGGTCTCCCCGGCGTTCTCATATTCTGCTGTCCAATCAGCTTTGGGCAGGACGAACTTATCGTTTACGGTTTGCCAGAAAAGAGCCATATTATAGTCCAGCCAACCGGCAATATTCCCGCGGATACCCATTTCATAGGCCTGGAGTTTTTCCGGATCCAATTCACCGTTTGTCCAGTACACCTGCAACCTGACCGGACTTTTCAGGCCGCTGTTGTATCCTGCAAAAAAGTTGACTTCATCGCAAAACTGATAGGTAAAGCCGATTTTGGGGCTAAAATCGCCTGTTTGTTGATCCCAGGAATCACTGGCTGCAATATTGGCGTTTTGATCCAGGTCAAAAAAATCGTATCGAATACCGGCTGTAATCGTGAGGGCATCGGTTACAAGCAGCTCATCTTGCAGGTACCCCGCATAACTGATATCTTTTCGGGTGAAATCTCGGGTGAGGGCTGTCAGGTTATTAAAGCTTGATGCAGCATATTTTTTCACATCGTAATCGTGATAACGATACTCCCCGCCGATAACCAGCTTGTTTGCCATGCCTGAAATGTCATGATTAAAGGTCATGCTCACTTCCGGATGGGCCAGGGTCGATTCCAGGTGGGTAAAATAGCCCCAGAACATTTGAAAATCTGAGGTCTGGGCCTCTATTTTGGCCATGAGGTCGTGGGGCCCCAGTTGCTGCTGATACACCAGGGCGCCCAGAACATCTTCAGATTCATAATTATAATCAGCCCCGGTATTGGGATTTTGGGAAGGATCTTCCTCGAACTGCTCCCTGGTCAAACTTGCGGCATAAATTCCCTTTGTATCGTTATAGGAGCCATGGAAGGTTAATTGCGTTGTTTCGTTGAGGGAATACCCCACCCTGGTATAAAGATTATCCCCATCCTGATAGCCCTCATCCTGATAAGCATCTTCTCGTTGTCCGGATAGATCAAAATAGTACTCCCATTTACCTTGGGTTCCATTGATCACGCTATAGGCGTTGCCTCCCCCCAAGCTGCTAAAGGCTATCCCGGCTTTGCCTTCCACAGGTTTTTTTGCCGCCCGGGTGATGATGTTAACAACCCCGCCGATGGCCTGGCCACCGTATTCGGCTGAAGGGGTTTTGGTAATTTCGATGCGCTCTATATCATGCACCGCCAGACGACTGGCTGATACGGTCCCATTTCCTTTGTTGAACTCTATCCCATTGATCATTAAATTCATTCCCCAGGACGTAGACTCACTGCCCCTGGTGCTCATTGAGGTGTCAGCGCTTCCTGAACCAAAAACGTTGCTGGAAAAATACAGCCCCGGAATATTTGCCTCCTGCAGCACGGTGATCGCGTTGTAATTGCCAGGGTACTTTTCCAGCTCCTCACGAGATATGACGCTGATATTGGTCGGTATTTTATCCACCTGTGTGGACATCTTGGTGGCGGTAACTACTATCTTACCGATAGAAGTACTTTGTCTGACCGTTTTATCATCCTTTGCCCACCCCGGCCGGCTGAAAAGACATACTATTATTAAAATGGAATAGATAAAAAATAATAACGCCCTGGTCCGGCGTAATCTGGTTCCTATAAATTGATTCTGCATATTTGCTCTCCTTTGAAAGGTCGTTCTATTCTATTACAATCAGTGTTCTGATCGTTGTTTTATCGTTCTTATTAATGGTTATGATTTCCGACTCAACGACCAAAAAGTTTTCATAATTTTCCGTTCAGATTGAAAGTTACCTTGCCACCACCAACTCAGCCTGGCCGGAAGGCAAATCAAGCATCCTTGAATCTACCTGTACAAATCCTGCCTGGTTCAGGTAAGAAGCGATTTCTCCCTTGGTAAAGGAATCATCCTGCCCTTCCAGAGCCAGGGAGAGCCTCATCAAGATGATATCTTCAGGCGCGGTTTTCTCGCGGGTTAACCCTTCGTGCAGGCAGACAAATACACCCTTTTGGGTGAGCGCTTTTTTCACGCGCTTAAAAAAGGAAACCCTGTCCTTGGCAAAGTACAGGTTGTGACTGGCCCAGATAAGGTCATAGCCGCTGCCCAAATCAATTTCATTATAGTCACCGGCAATAAAAGAAATTCTGTCGGCCATTCCCTCTTTATCGAGCTCTTGTTTGGCCAGGCGGATGACGGCAGGTAGATCCATAAGCACCCCCTTTGCCTCTGGAAGACGGCCAAGGATTTGTGCACCAATAAGTCCGGGCCCGCCTCCCAGATCAAGGATTTTTTTAATTCCCTTAAATTCCGGCAATTTTTCGACCAGATCCGCATAGATAGCACCCATGCCGGCACGCTGGCAGACCGCCAGATGCGCAACAGCGCTTTCCCATGTGGATTCGCTTTGTAACGTTTGAATTTGTGGTACATCAGGAGGGCCGTTCTTAACTATTTCTACAATCCTGGACAGATTTGTATGCACCATGGCCTTCATATTTTCTAGGAAGCCGCCCATGAAAACCGGGCTTTCTTTGTGGAGAAAATGTTGTCCTAACTCTGTGTTGCTGTATGTTTTGTTTTCCTTGTTCGCCAACCCAAGCGCAACCATGGCATCCAAAAAAAGGACAAGACCTGAGGTGCCCGCCTGAATGCCTATCCGTTCGGCAATTTCATCCACATCAGAGGTGTCTGCAAGCACGCAAACCATATCAAGCTCAATGGCTGCCTCCAGAACGGCCAATTTTACAGGTGCAATTAAAAATTCAAACAAGAATGCCATGGAAGGATATGGGGTATTTGGTGAGTGAATAGTGCGGGCCATAATAATATTCTCCGGTTCAAGGTTATGCTGATTGATTTAAGTTTTGTGTCCGTCATTACAGTTCGGTGATTAGACTCTATTTTTTCACCCAATAATATCATTTGAGAAACAGCAAAGAACATTTTAGAAACAAAATTTAGACTTCCAAATATTTTAATCTTGACAAAAGAATATAAAATAGATCTAACATTGCCAGATATAAATATATAAGTTAGGTATGAAGGAAATAAGTTATGCTGTCTCAAGTTCTGATCAAAAATGATAAAGGAAGCTATGTTCAGTTCAGCTCCTCAACCCCGAAAAACGAGTTTGACAAATCCTATGAACTCATTCGCCCTTTGCCGAGGAAAAAAGGAAGGGGGCACTTTTCTTCCTTTTCAATATGCGAAGGTCTGGCCGTGGGACTATGCCACTGCAGATTCGACGAAGATTACATAGCTCAATCTACATTAAAAAATCCTTTAATTTCTCTTGGTTTTTGCATCAAGGGGTACAGTTTATTCCGGAACGTCTGCTGCCACCCGGATCCGGTAGTAGCAGCACCGGGTCGCTCATATGCCTATTTTTTTGAAGAGTCTGTTGTTGAGCGCGAAATTAAAGGACAACAAGACGTGCTTACTCTTGGCATACTTGTGTCACCCGATTTTCTTATACAATTGTTCAACCCAACTCTCCATCAGGATACACAATATCGGGATACACAATATCGAGATACGCTGGAAAAGATGTTGGAGAGTCGGCATTTTTACGCAGACCACATCATGACCACTCAGATGGAAACCACGGTTTACCAAATTTTGAACAATCCCCATAAAGGGGAAATCGGCAAAATTTATCTTGAGAGCAAGGCAGTTGAACTTATTGCCTTAAAATTAGAACAGATATTTCAACCGGATTATTCCTCAAATAGGAATGCCCCCATGGTGCCGGAGGACAGGGAACTAATTTTTCAGGTCCGGGATCTGCTGGTCAAAAACCTTCAGTACCCATCTTCTCTCAGAAAATTAGCAAAACAGGTGGAAATGAGCACCCCCCGGCTAACCAAGGGATTCAGGACGGTTTTCGGGTGCACTGTGTTTGAATATCTGCGAAAGGAGCGTCTGTCCTATGCCCGTATGCTGATCGAGGAAAATCCGGTTGATCTGACATGGATTGCCTTTGAGTCTGGATTTTGCAGTTCAAGCCATTTTGCCGCTTCCTTTTTCAAAGAGTATGGAATAAGGCCTTCCGAGTATCGAAAATCCATATACATGACCAACAGGGAAACCAATAAAACCCGACATTATTAAAGCCTATTTTTTTATATCCCCGCCGATTTAAGCCCCTTGGGCACATTGTTGTGGAACTTAAATGACGAGGAATATATTTGCCGGACCATGTCCAATACCAATTTAGGAGATCAATATGTTTTTTGTTTGTTTAGGCTAACTTGTCATGATATAACGATAATAATTTATTTAAAAGGCCAGCCCTGTATTTCTGGACCCGGCATTCCAGCTGGCCTTCAGCATCTGTGTGGGGTTCTGCATATTGCTCACCCTGTGCAGTCCGATTCTGCTGGGATTAAAATGGCTTTTTCTGAATCAGCTGACACAGATTTTCTGCCTTTGCTCGGATATTCAAAAGGGGAACTATTCCTATTTCAGCCTGCCAAATGAACCCAATGGTTCCCATGAGGAAAATGAAATGCTATTTTTGATTCGGGCATGAACTGGATGATTCGTCAGATTGAATTCAGAAAAACCGAGCTTGAAGAAAGGGTCCGGGCAAGGACCATGGAACTTGAAAAAATCAATGCCGAGTTGGTCACGGCAAAGGAGCATACCGATTCCTCTGCCCGGGCGAAACGCCAGTTCCTTGCCACCAGGTGCTGACCAACCTTATCTCCAATGCGGTTAAATTTACCCAAGAGGATAAGATCTGTATTCGTGTGGCACTCGAGCCTGGAGGTGCAGACAAGTGGATGCTGTGCTTTTCCGTCACAGACACCGGTATCGGGATGAACACAAAAAGCCGGCAAAGCCTTTTTACTGCCTTTACCCAGGCAGATGGTTCCACCACCCGGCATATTCTGGTCGAGTTCTTAAGGTCTTTCGGCTTGAGTGCCCGGGCCTTTGAATCTATTGAACATGCGCTGACAGAGAAAAAGAATCTGCAGAAAACCTTATTTTTCCTCACCATCATGGATACGGACCTGCCAAAAAAGGATCTGGCTTTGGGGATGGAAATGCTTGGCACCTTTGTCCCGGAATCGGTTCCCTGCATCGCCATCGGTGCATTTACCCGGAAAAACACTGCTGACGGCCTGGCAGGCGCCCGGAAAAGGGAAGGTTGTTGAGGGAGGTGATCGTCGAGTTCATCCAGGGAGAAGCCGATGTTTTCCAGCACCTTTCAGCCTTAATAGCCGATGGCAACTATTCCATGAGCCTATCTGTCATTCATCAGATCAAGGGGGTCAGCCAAACCATCTGTGCAACAGAGCTGTCCGCCGGCCTTGTTGCCCTTGAAAAAAGAGTCAAGACCCTCAAGGATCGATTGAATTTGGATGATCTGGATCTTATCTTGTCCTTTAAAAAAAGCAAAATCGCATTCAGCCGGATTGCCGGAGCAGTAACAACGCTGGAGTCCGGGGAAGATAAGAGGGCTGGCAGCGCTAAATCCAAGCAAGCCTTGTCTCCGTCCATGGTGGAAATGATGGAGGACCTGGGCAGGCGGTCATTTCAAGCTTGGTCGTGCATGATAAATACCTGGCCGAAACCGGTCATGTTCTTTGTTTCGGCCGTGGATGTATAGGCCAAAACAGTTTAACAAAGTGGATTACCAATTTTTGCTCAAAGAAAGACAATAAATCATCTTAAAAATCATTACAGAGAGGACACTATGTTTTTTATACCAGTAATGATTTGATGATTAAAACACTTGAAGGTTTGCAAAACTTAGTATATAGAATTTAGTCTGATGGCCGATAACGGCCCTGGGTTATATGGATCCCTTTTTATCAGGAAATTTAATGAATAAAAATACGCTTATCGTTTTTGCCGGGAATTCAGGTACCACTGAAACAGCGGCAGGCATTATCCTAGAGACCGTAAAAAACCTCGGCGGTCATGGGGAGAGTTCACATGTCAACGATGTCACCACTCTGGCAGGAGTTCACCGGGTGATTATCGGCAGCCCTCTGTATTACGGGAAGTGCCCCTTGGATATCACCCGTTTTCTAAACAAGCATGAAACAGCCCTGGCCCAAAAAAACGTCCTGTTTTTCTTTACCTGTATGCGGCTGACCCGGACCAAGGAGACCATGGCCTGGCCCGTTCACATTGATCCCCAGTTAGAGGAGGAACCCAAGCCTTTGAGCCGGATGGGCGTGATGGAAAAAAGCCATTCCATATCCCATTACCTGGCCCCCCTGGAAAATATTTTTTCCCGGATCAGGCCCCAGGGGCTTGGCTTTTTCAAAGGGGATCTGGTATTTTCCAGACTGAATTTAAAATCTTGCCTGGTCATGAAATTTATGGCCCTTCTCATGGCACAGGTTTGTGCCGGAAAGTTCCTCGACCGGGAGAGCCTTTTTCAATGGGTCCGGTCCCAGATCCACATCCCGGCGGATCCTGCGGATGAAAAAAAAGGGTCATGATGCCCACCACAGGGGAAAAGATCCAGAATTGCTGCCCTGTTTTCCATGCACTTGACAAGAAGGAATTGGAATTTAGCATGAATTTGTGCTTTACTGTACACCGCTTGAGGGGGACTCATGGGTTCGGTCGTTTTCTCGACAACTTGGGATGACCTTTATTCATAGTCTCTTTAAGCTTTATTATTAATTAATTTTTGCTTTTTTTGCCCTGTCAGGGTTAAAAAAGGAATCGCCTTAGGCGATATGATGACTTTTCATCGGGGCATGGAATCCCGGGAACAAGGAAAAAATGAATATTCGACAAAAAATAAATCTCATTCTCATCAGCTTGTTAACCCTCGGTTTGCTGGCCGGCTGCAGTTATCTGCAAGGTGAAACAACACTGATTCCAATGAAAGCGTTTTTTAAAAATCCGGAAAAGACCGGGTTCCAGCTTTCTCCGGATGGCACCTTGCTGGCATTCATGAAACCCTGGAAAAATAGGATGAATGTGTTCATCCAAAAAATAGGGGAACCAGGAGAAACGAGGGTCACCCGGTCAACGGCAAGGGATGTTGCCGGTTTTTTCTGGGCCAACAACCATCGTATTGCCTTTCTCCAGGACAGGGGTGGCAATGAAAATTTTCATCTGTTTGCCGTGGACACGGATGGAAATAATCTAAAGGAGTTGACCCCCTTTGAGGAGGTCCGGGTCCATATTGTTGACAACCTGGAAGATATCAAAAATGAGATGCTCATCGGCATGAACAAAAGAGACCCCCATGTGTTTGATGTATACCGAATCAACATCGATACCGGCAAAATGGAGATGATTGCCCAAAACCCGGGAAACATCCAGGGATGGCTCACGGACAATGATGGCAGACTCAAAATAGCAACGGCCACAGATGGGGTTACCCAATCTGTGCTGTACAGAAAAACGGAAAAAGAGCCGTTTAAAACCATTGTTACCACAAATTTCAAAGAGAAACTGTCCCCTTTGTTTTTCACCTATGACAACCGGTTTGTCTATATGGCATCCAACCTTGACCGGGATAAAACTGCTGTTTACAAATATGACATTGCTGACAACAAAGCGCTGGAATTGATCTATGAGCACCCGGATGTCGATGTTTCCCATCTTTTGAGAAGCAAAAAGCGCAGAAAAATCACTGGGGTAGCCTATGTGACGGACAAACGCCATTATCATTTTTTTGATGACCAAAGAGGGGCGCTCCAGGCAGATCTTGAAAAACGCCTTCCCGGCTATGAAGTCAATATTGCAAGCTCCAGCCGGGATGAAACCCGTATCCTGGTGAGAACCTACAGTGATAAATCCCTGGGGGCTTACTATTTCTATGATTTAACCACCAAAAAATTCATGAAAATAGCGGATGTGAGTCCATGGCTGGATGAAAAAATCATGTGCGATCAAAAACCGATCACCTATGAATCCCGTGACGGGCTGACCATCCATGGATATCTGACCCTTCCCAAGGGGGGGGCACATAATCTTCCGGTGGTCGTGAATCCCCACGGCGGCCCCTGGGCGAGGGATTACTGGGGCTTCAATGCCGAGGCCCAGTTCCTGGCAAACCGTGGATATGCCGTGCTGCAGATGAATTTTCGGGGATCGACCGGTTATGGTAAAGCTTTTTGGCAGGCCGGCTTTAAAAAATGGGGAAAAGAGATGCAAAACGACATCTCCGACGGTGTGGGATGGATGATAGACCAGGGGATTGCCGATCCGGCCAGGATCGGCATCTATGGCGGCTCCTACGGCGGTTACGCAACCCTTGCGGGAATGGCATTTACCCCGGAGCTCTATGCCTGCGGCGTTGACTATGTGGGCGTTTCCAATATTTTTACCCTGCTTTCAACCCTGCCGCCGTACTGGGAGCCGGGCAGGCAGATGTTCTATGAAATGATTGGGGACCCGGTAAAAGACCGGGCGCTTTTAGAAGAGGTTTCCCCGGTATTTCATGCCGATAAAATCAAGGCGCCTTTATTGGTGGCACAGGGGGCAAATGATCCCAGGGTTAAGAAGGCCGAAGCCGACCAGATTGTCAATGCCTTGAAAAAACGCAATATTGACGTCCCCTATATGCTCAAGGAGAATGAAGGCCATGGATTTCATAATGAGGAAAACCGGTTTGATTTCTACCGGGCCATGGAATTATTTTTGGGCAAGCATCTCAACGGCAGGGTGGAGAAGATAGCAGAATGAACCTTGTGCCCTTCTGTGTTTGGCATCGAACCTGCGCTATTCTGGATAAGCCAAAGGATCACAAATTTTAAATAGCCTGGCCTTTTTGGCCTATCTACTGCGTTGCATCAAAGGTAAATAGGCCTGCTATTAAACCTTTGATGCAACGCAGTAGATGAACCAAAATCCTGCGCTATTTCTTTGGTCCTAAACTGATGTTCTCAAAAAAATAAAATATTTTTGCAACCCCCTTTTTGTTGTGGCCAGGCGCCAATATCATGCTCCGGCCATGCTGGTTATTAATTAATTGGTTCCCATTGCCATGTGTTTCCTTTTTCCCTGATTCTTCCCAAACCAGGAAATGAAAAATGAAAACAAAACAAAAAACTGTTCCCGGAAGCGGCCCGGGCCAAAAGATGTCGTCTGGTTGCCTCGGCTTCTTTCGGAATAACGTCAACAATCGCATTCCAATTTGGATGTTCCATATGAATCGGGTGCAAAATCGCATCACCTGTATATAGAAGTTCCTGGCCTTCAGACTCAACGGATACTGCCATATGCCCAGGCGTATGACCGGTGGCTGCAATGGTTTTGATACCCGGTATAATTTGAGTATTGCCATCAATCAGTTCGATCCGGTCAGCCAGCGAAGCCAGTAATGGTTTGATCAAATAGAGTAGCATCTCTTTAAACTCAGATGGCAGCCGGGGCAGGTCAGGCTCTCCATTCCAGAAATCCCACTCCTCACGCCTCATGACAATACGTGCATTGGGGAACGCTACCGCACCAACATGGTCCGGGTGGGCGTGGGATATCAGAACCAAATCGATTTCATCCGGCTCGATTCCTAAAGTTCGTAAATTTTTTACCAAACGGCCAGCCTCGGGCAAAAAAGTACCGGCACCAGTGTCCATAAGAACTCTATGGGTCCCGGTATCCACCATGAGGCAGGTATAATCACTGCGCCATTTAGTCCAGTTATCAGGATCAATGTCATGCCGTTTAAGAGCCAAGGCCAGAAGTTCTTTTGGTGCATCAGGAAAAAGGATTCCGACAGGTTCATGGTAAATGTGGGTTCCATCTTTGATAGCCAGGCAATTAAAATTGCCAATTTTGAATTTATAACTCTTCATATTAATGCTCCATCGATTTACACCTAATTTTAGGTTACAAATAGATTTTTCCCTGTTGCATGTTCAGTTTTTTCTCGGTAGTTTTTCCAAGATCAAGCTTAAAATCCCAAGATCCCTTGGTATCATTTATCGACAAAGCTTGCTCCGGGCATATGGCAGCACATCCCAGACAAGCGATACACTTATCATTATCTGCCAAACCGATTTCAGCGTCCATGGCTCCTGTCGGGCAAAATTCTTCACAGGCCATACACAAGCTGCAGTTTTTGCCATCTCTGGAGGGAAGTTTTGTTATTACCCTAAACCTTAGGGATTCAAAATTATCCAGTTCTTCTTCACTGTATGTGCTTTTATCCAGTTCTCCCAAAATAGAGGGGTCTTCTCCAGAAAATTTTTTAAAAGTTGCAATAGTATACTCTTTTGCCATATCAAAATCAGATTCATCCGGTCGGTCTGTGAAGGCCCGCCATCCTCCATGATTAAACGTATGTGCACCTGGAAATTCAGCCGAAGACACCACAATAAAATTTTGTTCAGTCAATATTTGCCGGGTGGAATGATGTGCCGGGTGAACAGTGAACCCTCCGTAGGTAAAAAACATGGAACATTTTTTTCCCTGTCCGTCTATGGTGCGCATCCATTCTCGCATGATTTTCGGTGCACGCAACGAATGAACAGGACATCCGAACACAATTGCATGATAAGAATCGATATCAATTACTTTTTGTCTGGTTGATAAAGGGGTAACATCATGCTCGTCCACCTCCATACCCAATTTCTCAAAACTGTCTTTAATTACCTTTGCCATCCTGCCTGTATTTCCCGTGGCTGAAAAATAAATTAGTCCAATTTTCATTTTAAAATCCTCTCAATTTCCTATTGGTTATCATTTAAGAACGACTATTTAAAATAAATCTAACGGGACCTATTCCCTTATAGAATAAATGCTATCATTAAAGACGTGTTTGAATAAAGGCGGCAGGCGGCAGTACTTGTGCGTGAAATAATTAGTTAGCATACCTAACTATAAATGCAAAAAAATGCTAATGGCCTTTATTATCAAGATTCCGGGCTATTGATAAAAATTGAGTCAATGTCTTACTGATACTTTCAATTTTTGACTGGGTTTCAGAACCGAGGTATTCCCTGAATCTTTCGTACATCTCCAGATGATGGGCTTCATGGCCAGCAAAGGCAATTTGCCCCCGGACGGTTAACCCAAGGGCTACTGCCTTGGCATTTTCAACTTGCTTTTCTTTAACAACAAGCCCTTTCCCCACAAGTTTACAAACCCTATCTGAAATTGTTGGTTTTGAAACATTAAGTTGTTCGGCAAGCTGGGTAATAGAGATCCCTTCATTAATACCAATTGCAGTTATCGTATGGATTTCAGCTGGAAAAAGGTTATGTCCTGTCCCAAAATCCACCCCCTTTGCATGCCGGGTATTAACCGTATCAATAAGCTCCATCAATACTCTCTGCATTTGCTCAAATGATTTTTGTGTGTCATCCATGTCGATTATAGTAAGGCATGCTAACAAACATGTCAAATAAATTAATTAGAATTGTTGGGACGGACATTTCGCACGTTTAAATATCAGTTTCATAAATTAAAAAATAGCCAAAAACCTGCATAATTAAAAATTATATTACTATAAATCCCATCATTCAGCCAATAAGCAAACCAGCGTCCAATGCTTCTTTAACTTTTTCTTGAATATCAGCATTTTCGCTCACCAATCGGGTTGGTGCTCCCCAAACAATGAGAGTTACTTTTTCCCACCAACCCTTGTGAAGAGTGAAGATGACATGGGAGAATATGTCAAAAAACGAAAAATCAGGAGATATTATTTCCGTCCGATATCAAGATCAATGGGCCCTAAGGGGGTATCCAGAGCGAAGGAACGAACGGATTTAAATCCAGCCTTAAGCATGGAATCTGCTATTACTCCTTTATCAAATCCAAAATTCTGACCCGCCAGAGAAGCTGACATCCTGGTCAGCACCATAAGCTCGGGTCTGGTCCGTTCCCCGGTCAGACCGTCGTGGAAACTTACAAATACCCCCTTGGGATTAAGAGCATTATGAATTTTATTAATTATCAAGCTTGTATCCTCTTTGGCAAAATCAAGGGTGCCGCTGGCCCAGATTAAATCATATTTATCACCAATGCTGTCATATCGGAAATCACCGCTGATTGACGTTATCCTATCTTCCATTCCATGTTTTTCAATAAATTTTTGGGTCTCCTTGATTACAGGGGGGATATCAAAGATAACACCTGTCATATCCGGGTGCGAGTCAATAATGGACATTCCGATTAATCCGGGGCCGCCGCCTAAATCCAGCATTTTTTTGAAAAAAGGAAATTCCGGCAGTTGCATAATCACATCCACGGCTATTTGTGCAAACCCTGCCATCTGAAGGGCACCCATGGCAGCAGCGCCATTGGCATGGAATCTTTCTTCAAGGGCAGGATTTTTATCATGGCAGACCCGGGGCGGCCCGTTTCTGATAAGGTCAGGCAAATTTTCAAGTCCGACAGTATTAAAAGTTGCTGAAAAAACAAGCGTCCTGCCTATATAGGCTGGACTTTCTTCCACCAGGAAAGCCTGGGATTCCCGGGTATTCCAATATTGAGCATTTTTTTTAAACAAAAGATCACATGCTGTAAGTCCGTCCAGAAACCGCTGGGTATTTTCGGGATGAGTATTCATGATTTCGGATAAATGCCTTGCAGTACATGGCCTGGACAGATGATTAAAAATTTTTAATTCAATGCCTGCCAGCATCAGTTTGGACTGTACCGACCCAATGATTATCCTGTATAATTTTTCAAAGTTTGAATCAATTTTTGGTAGCTTAATCATTAAATATTCTCCTTGTCCTATTAATACCGCATGGCCGGAGTACGGGGATTTGTTCCTGGCCACAAATAAAAATGAAACTCGTATGATTGCAATACCTTGGCCAAAGTTTCATATAAAAAATAAAATCGAGTTTTTGTGGCTCTGATTATGGTTTAGAATCTATATGTCAGCTGGACACCCATCTCTCTTGGATCACTTAAAAACACATAACTGCCGTCATAATACCCTTCCGTATCATAATTTTTATCAAACAGATTTTTCGCATACAGGTAGATATCAAATTTGTCCGCCTCATAACCGATTTTTGCATTTACAAGATTAAAGGCATTTTGCTGATACTTGTTTGCCTTATCAAGATACATTTTCCCGTAGCCGGTTAAATCGATTCCTGCATAGCATCCATTGGCGCTTCGGTACTGGGTTCCTATGCTGTAGTTATATTCAGGAGCATAAGGATTATAATTGCCATTATAATCTCCTTTATAATCGCTGAATTCATCAAAGGTGGTTTTATTATATCCAAACCCGGAAAACAGGCTTAAATTATCGTTCAGGTGATACCTTATCTCGAGTTCCAGGCCTTTTGAAGTGGCACTTGCAGCATTTGAAATATATCCATACATGCTGTCAACTGCGGTTAAAACCTGCTTATCGGAAATATCCATATAATAAATTGAACTATTAACAATCAGTTTGTTATCCAGAAAAGAGCTTTTCCATCCAATTTCATAATTTAACAGGGTTTCCTGGTCATACTCTTTTGGAGATCCCGGTGCCGCCAGCATATAAAAACCACCACTTTTATATCCTTTTGCAATGGTGGCATACATCATGATATTTTTGTCAAAAAGATACTCCAAAGCAATTTTAGGAGATACAGAACCATAGGAAGTTTCCAGCTGGACATCTTGTGTTATTTCATTTATTTTCCTTTTGTCCTTATCATACCTGAGGCCTGCAAGAACCGACAGCCTATCGTTTATTTTATAATCACCATGAATAAAAACACCAACGGACTTATCATCTGTTTCACTGTCATACCTGCCGGCATAAGCGGGATAAATTGAATGGATCGTATATCCGCCTGTCTTACCGCCCTTGTCAGCATATAATCCAGCCAGCCAATTTAAATTTTGGGTTTGTGAACTTAACCTGAATTCCTGGGAGCTGTTTTCATAGGAAAAATTCATTGGGCCCTGGTTAATAACCATGGGAGAGAAATCTCCGTCTGAGAGCCTGATATCCTCATCCTCTTTATATGCAGATATTGATTCAAAGGTATACCCGCTAAAATCATATTTGATCTTTAAGGCATGGGTAGTGGTTTCTGATGTGTTCGTTCCTTGGATATCACTTGACAATTCTCTTTTATTTTTTGCCGTCATTAGATTTAAGGAAGCGGCACCATCATCCCTTTTAAATTTTGAAGAGATTAAAAATATTTCAAGATCATCAGACGGAGTATATCGCAAATTAATTTTCCCATAATTATTTTCCCTGTCGTTATATGTCTGATTCAAAAAAGTATTTTTCAGATATCCATCTTTTTCATAATGTTTCCCGCTGATACCCATATAAAATTTGTCCTTTACCAGGGGACCGCTTGCACTGAATGAATATTGTCTTTTATTATCACTTCCAAATTCTGTACCAACTCTGGCCCTTATTTCATTACCCGGTTTCTTTGTTATTATATTAATAACGCCGGCCATTGCATTCCTGCCGTATAGCGTTCCCTGGGGCCCTTTTAAAACCTCTATTCTTTCTATATCTTCCAAAACAGCATCATACCCGATGCTGCTAAAACCGGGAATTCCATCAATATTTATACTCACGGTTGTAGAAATGGAATGGGGATCAGAACTTATGCCTCTGATTGTGGGGGCCAGTATCCCATTATCTCCAAGATTGGGAAGAAGAAGATTTGGTGTATACCGACCTATATCTTTGACAGATTCAATCTGCCTGTCTTTTATGTCAAACTCATCAAAGACAGTTATGGAAAGAGGCACTTCCTGTAAATTTTCTTCGATTTTTTGTGCGGTTACAGTTATTTTATCCAGGCTGGTTATCTCTTTTGCATGTATGGATACTGCCAGAAATAGAAAAACGATCAATAATAGAACAATCTTGCTTTTGGATTTAATCATCTTTTACCTTTTTAAATTTATATGAAATTCTCACCAGGATGTTGTAATAATGGGAGTTTTATTTTTCATTGTGGCCAGAGCAAATACCATGCGACGGCATGCCGGTTATTAGGGTTTATTCATCTCCTGTCCTCCAGGAAATATAATGCTGTCCCCTTCAGAGCATCATGTTAAAACAGCTCATGGCAGGGCTGTTTTACCACAATGTCTTTTTGGTTTTGTAAAACTGCTTAACCGGTCAATAATTGGAATATACAATTGTTTTAAACTTCATGGCTTGTCGCAAATGATTTTTTTTTGTCTTAAATGAAAAAGAGTATTGGAAAGGAAATAAAAAAAGGATCAGAGGATATATTGTTACATCAAAATTACAGATAATGTTTGATACAAAAAGATGGCTTGACACCAAAATGATTTGAAAAAGCATGGATAAAAGAAGAAAGGCTGCTGTAACCCACACTGAAAGCTGCCTCGGTTACATTTATCTGTTTCTCTTCAAGTAAAAATCTTGCCTGTTCAAGTCTGGTTTTACGCAGGAACCCGAAAACCGTGGTTCCGTATACTTCCCGAAAACATCGGTTTAATTTGGCATGGGAAAGTCCAACCATGCCCGCTAATTCAAAAAGTGTCGGCGGGGTTTCAAGGTTGCGAATGATTATCTCTCCGGCATGGTGTACCCGGTCAAGGTCATCAGATTTAACGGACAATGTTTTTTTTAAATCCCCCCCCTGGGCTGCCATCTGTTCCAGCTTATAAACAATCAACTCGAGGGATCTACTTTCAAGATACATCCGTTTGGTAAAGCCCTGATACGGACAATTTAAAATTTGATGAAGCGCTATTTTCATTAAAGGTGTAATTTGGCCTTTGTTAAAATAAAACGTTTCCTTGTCTCCTTCAGAAACAGTATTTACGTAATCGGCCAGCCTTTCAAATTCACCCTGGGCAAAGCCGCAGAATAAATCCGGGGTAATACTTATTGTTATGCCCAGTCTTTGTCCGGATTCTTCACTGGAGCCGCAGGTATGGGGCAAATAGGTGATTCCATTTTCTCCGGAACAGGTGTAAACAGGATCTTTGACATAATGCAGCCGGGTTCTGACGTTGCCTGAAACCAAAAATCCAAGCCCGTATGTTAGAGGCGCATCATCATGGTTTACAATAAAGGGTTTGTGCAGCCGGTAATCCATAATAAGAAGGTCCAGTCCCTGTTTAATCTCTGTTTTCAGGATTGATCCCTCTCCGATTGATTTGGATATATTCCAGCGGGCGTCACAAGACTCTTTTACATTGTCATCCTCTTGAAAAAAATCTTGAAAATTTTTTTTATGGGTATCTATCTGCATCTTGGTTTATACCATGCTCAAAGCAATCAAAATAATTGCTTTGAGCAGATCAAGCATATCTCCTGGTTTTATTCGTTGCGGATCAATCTTGCAGAATTCAGGACAACCAGTACCGAACTGATATGGTGGAACAAGGCGGCAAGCCATGGGCTCAGGATTCCTCCCGTGGCAAGGGCAATGCCGACGGTGTTGAAACCAATGGCCCAGGCATAATTTCCCCTGATAATTTGGATAAGCTTTTTGCCCTTTTCCAGGATGACAACCAGAGGGGTGGAATCATCCCTCATAATTATGATATCCGAGGACTTGACGGCAAGGTCCGCTTTAGTGCCACCAATGGAAATTCCCACATCTGCAGCAGCCAGGGATAGCGCATCATTGACCCCGTCTCCGATCATCACGGTTAAACCTTCGGCTTTTAATTCATTCACCAGCAATTTCTTGTCATCGGGCTTTAGACCCCATCGACAGTCGTCAGCCTTGATAAGGCCTGCAACCCGTTTTGCTTCGGCTTCATCATTGTCACCGGTTGCCAGCACAACTTTTTTTACGCCCAGATCATGGAATCGTGTGCCCAGGTTGACCGCTGATTCCCTGAGTTCATCCCGGATATCAATGGCACCTGCTATTTGGCCGTCAATGGCAACCCATGTGGACCGGCCTTTGACTTTAACGCCAGGCACTATTATACCATTTTTTACCATTGTATCCATGGCGCCTAAAATCACTTTTTTATTGTTTACAATGGATTTAACACCAAGGCCCGGCAAATATTCAGACCCCTTGGTCGGCAGAAGTCGAATATTTTTCCCGGCTGCATGGAAAACAACTGCATTGGCAATGGGATGGTTAAAGCCTGTTTCAACTGATGCCGCAATTTGAAGCAGTTCATCCTCTGGCAGCCCGAAACTTATAATTCCGGCAACCAGGGGCTTTGCCAGGGTGACCGTGCCTGTCTTATCAAGTATCACGTTTACAGCACGGCCGACAATTTCCAGGGGGGTTCCCCCCCGGACAAGGATTCCCCGGCTGCTTAGACCACCCAGGGCAGCGGCAAAAGCTGTGGGAACAGAAAGCGCCCAGGCACAGGGACAGGCAACCGCCGTAACCGCAGCCATCCGCATAAGACCCTCTGTAAAATCATTTGTGAAAAAACCGACAACCAGGCATACTCCCACGGCATAGATAACCACCCCTGCAATAAAGACTTGAACAATTTTACCAGCAGTGAGATGAATTTTAGGTTTTACCTTGAGGGATGCCGTAATTTCTTTGGCCATCACATATAAGAACCCTTTATCCCCTGCCTTATCAGCCTTAATTCTAAGCTGGGAATTGACAGCAATGGAACCGGAAGTCACCTTGTCGCCCTTTTGTTTGAACAGGGGAAAAGGCTCACCTGTGATAACAGACTCGTCAATGGATGAGGCACCTTCCACAATAACCCCGTCAACAGGTATCATCTCTCCTAAGGAAACCATGACCTCATCCCCTGGACACACCTGTTCCAGGGGCATTTCCACGATGGTATCATCCCTGACCACCCGGACGGCCCTGCTTGTTTCTTTGGTCAGGGCTGCAATTTTTTGCCCGGTCCTTTCAATAATAAAAAAAGATATGGCAAGGCCCATGCTGATAAACCAGGCGACCAAGGCACCGCTTAAAAGCTGATCCGCCAGACAGGAAACAACCATGACCGTTACCACCAGAAGGTCCGCCGTTATCTGTTTCATCTTGAACAAGGCAAGATAAAGCGCCTTCACATACATTGCAAAGCAGATAAAATAAAACACCATGCCGATCCATTTAACAGGCACAAATCCTGTCTTTAAATTCAGGATAAAGCAGATAACGGCTACCAAAGCCACAATTGTTCTCGTTATAAATATTTTTGCAGACATTTTTCTTCCCCGGACAAAATAGTCTTAGCTGATAATTAAAATATTTGGCAGTCATAACATAGGTTAATATTATTTTCCACTTTTTTGTATTCAAGGACATGGATAATCATCCACGATGATCGTCAGAGGTGCTCCTTGTTTTTTGGCCTCCCGTGGTTTTCTCGATGCTCTCCAAATTTGATCCGGGAGAAATGGAAATTAAAACCGATAGGTGACGGTAACACCTAAGGATCTGGGATCTCCATTCTGGGCAACCCCGATGGATTCACTGGGATCACCATAATCAAATGCAGAGGTGTAGTACTCTTTGTCAAAGACATTCTTGCACCAGAAAACAATATCATAACTATCTGACTCATACCCACAACGAAGATTGAGAAGTGCATAGGCATCCAGCTTCACATGGGAATCATTTTGCACATTCCCGTACATTTCTCCTGTGCCCAAAAGATCGGCCCTGCCAAAAAAACCACTGACATGACGGTATTGCCCTCCTAAGCTGTAGGTATATTCCGGGGTGTTGGGCATTTTATTCCCTGAAAAATCCGAGGAACCGGCATTCCATTCATCAATTTCCGTATCCACATACCCAAAGGAACCAAACAGATCCAGTCCCTGGGCCACCCGGGCCCGGACCTCGAGTTCAATACCCTGGGAGTGCGCTTTTGCGGCATTGCTGATCTGTGCAATACCACCCCCTGCGGTGTACTCTGACACCTGCTTGTCATCCATTGTGATATGGTAGAGGGAACAATTTGCCAGCAGGCGATTGTCAAACCAGTTGGTTTTTATACCAAGCTCATAGTTCCAGGTGTATTCAGGGTCAAACACAAACCCATCCGCATCGTTTGCCTGGGCATAGTTATAACCGCCTTCAAGGTAGCCTTTGGCGGCTGAGGTGTAAAGCATGATATCCTCTGTGGCATCAAAGGAGACCATCGCTTTGGGAAGAAATTCATTGTAATCAAGATCCCTGCTGTAATCTGCTGAGATATCGTTTCCGCCCCAGTCCATTCCTTTTAAATTCTGGTTTCCCTCAAGCTCAAGGTGATCATAGCGACCGCCCGCGGTAAGATGAAGCCTGTCAAAATAAGTGAGGGTGGCCTGGGCAAAAAGAGCAGCCCCGCTTTTTTCTACTCTTGTATCCCGAATCTGCAAATCGCTGAATTTGCTGAAATAGATATCTGTTTCCTCGTTAAAGCCGTAGACCCCCAGGAGCCATTCCAGTTTTCCTTTTTCATTTTTTGAGGAAACCCTTATCTCCTGGCTTAACAGGGTATCATCAAACCGCCATTTATTATCCCCGTAATCATTCAGGCCCACACCGGTTCCAAGGAGAGAGTCCTGCCGATATTCCCGCCGGCCGGTTATGGCCAGAAGGTCAAAGCTGTCTGCCTCATAACTGGCTTTAAAAATCTGCCCCGATCCCTCCTGCTCCAGCGTTGAATCGTAAAACCCTCTCATCTCAGTGTTTTTATCGTTTTTAAGCCCCCCCTCACTGGTGAAGATCCGGTAAAGGCCCTGTTTATCATCAGACAGGCCATAATCTGCCATCAAAGAGAGCTCCAGCCGGTCCGAAACCATCCACCGGGCGCTGCCCCGCAGATTCTGATGGTCTATTCCAGCTGCGTCTTCACTATCAAGCCGGGTATTTTTCATGAATCCGTCCCCCTGTTTCATCTGGGCACTGATTCCCATAAAAAGCGTATCCTTTATTACAGGTCCGCTGATTCCTATTCCGGTTTGCCATTCAGGGACGTTTCCATGGGAGGTATCATAGACACCATAGGTTCCGGTAATACTTCCTCGAAACTGGTTGTCCGGTTTTCGGGTCACAATATTTAACACCCCGGACTCGGTATTACGGCCGTAAAGGGTTCCCTGGGGTCCCCTCAGAAGTTCCACCCGTTCAACATCAAAAAGATTGATGTTATGCATGAAATGAAGGGGATAATTGACATCATCGATATAGACCCCTAAAGGTCCCACGGTTGAGGCATCAACCGAAGAGACGCCGCGAACGACAATAATGTTCTCCATGGTGGCCTTTTTAAAAAACACATTGGGAACAAACCGGGTCATCTCAGAAACATTTTCCATGCCGGCACTCTCTATTTCCATGGCGTCGAATGCATTCATGCTGATGGGCACTTTCTGAACATTTTCCTCTCTTTTTTGAGCCGTCACCGTTATGGCATCAAGCTGAGTCTCCTTTCGTGCTTCCTCCTCCCCGTAGCAGAGAGATACCATTATAATCATCATTGATAAACCGACTGAGATTTTGACCCCTATTTTCTCAAAAAACCACATATCACTCCTTTTTTGTTTTATTGTATTTGGGACCAAACATTTTAAGTTGAATCAAAATATTTGTGCCCAATATAAACCACAAGCAAGGATCAGGGGGCTACCACAAAAATGTTTTTATTTAGCGCAAAAATGCATTTTATCAGAGGGCAGGCGCTGAAGCATATTGACTCGGGGTTACCCCAAAATAATTTCGAAACACCTTGGTAAAATGGCTGGAACTTGAATACCCAACAAAATGGGCAATATCTGTCAAACTCATTTGCCCCTGGTCAATAAGCGTTCTGGCCTTTTCAATGCGTATATCGCGAAGGTAGGAGGTGGGAGTTTTACCAAACAAGGAAACAAATCCCTTCAACAGTTTGGTGCGGGATATGCCTACCCTGCTGGACAACTCGAGCAGTTCCAGGGGCTGCTCACTATTTGTACTAAGAATCTCCCTGGCAAAATAGAGCCGTTCAATATCATCTTTTTTTAATTTTAGAACCGATTGCGGCGATCCTTGATTTTTTGCCATAAGATCGAGCTTACACGCAATCAGTTCCATGATTTTTGCCTCGATGAAAAAATGCCTCACCAATCCCCTGTAGGGACAATTAAGGACCTGCATAAGAAGGTTACGCATCCATGGCGTCAGCTTTTCAACCCTGCGAAAAGGTACCGGCTTCTTTTTAACCAGGCGTTGCACCGCTTTGGGTATAATATCGAAATCTTCGGCAATAATCCCTTGAAATATCTCAGGGGGCATATTTATCGCCACTCTTTTCACCCGTTCTTCTGAGGAAGTCTCCGCGTCAACCTTAATATTCGGAAAATAATAGATTGCACTCTGCCCCCCCTGGATGATAAATTCATCCTTAAAACAATTGATTCGGGTCCTTGTCTTTCCCGAAAGGCAGAATCCAAATCCCAGGGATGGCTTTGAAGTCTCAACCTTTGATGTAATGGAATTTGAAAGGTTATAATCCATGATTGTCGCGGAAATTCCGGAATTAAACCTGATTTCCTGATAATGGCCTTCCTTCCTTTTTTTTGGAACGGTCTTTTTCGATTCAGGTTGATGCATCGGTGTAATTTTTTGGTAGCCCCTCATAATTCTTTGTGTCTTATTTTAGCAACATTTATTATACACACCTATAAAGTTAGGTTAAACTTATTTAAACAAGGTTATATTTCACGGTATAAAAACATTGTCAAGGTTTTAGCAACGTTAAAAAAAGAAATATTTTTTGTTATTTTTTTACCAGTACGGGTGAACGTCAGTGAAATACCAC
Organism: Desulfobacteraceae bacterium; assembly: GCA_016743945.1. Classification (GTDB taxonomy): domain Bacteria; phylum Desulfobacterota; class Desulfobacteria; order Desulfobacterales; family Desulfobacteraceae; genus NBML01. The sequence continues at coordinate 4,296 of JADGFI010000042.1, read as the reverse complement.
TCTGGTCCGCATGGTGGCCCTGGAACTGGTGACCATACAGCCGGACCTATTTTCCTCGTCCTCAGCTCCTCTCACCGAAGGGACAAGGAGCCGGTCTGAGTGAAATCGGCTTTTCCGTCCTTGTGTACAGCCCCTGGGCATTGAAGTTCCTTTATACCTCCATGGCGGACCGCTGGTATATCCCCAGGCTGGGACGGCAAAAAACCGGGTTCGCCCCGCTGATGATTTTGACCTGCCTGACCCTGCCGGTTCTGGGCCTTTTTGATCCTTGTACCCGATTGAAAACTATTTATCCCCTTTTGCACCGTTTCCAGAATGGGCAGTGCCCATATCTATGCCCATGAGAGGGATAGAGGTTATCATTTTAAATCTCTTTTAAAAATTCAGGCGCAGGCCTGCAAAAACAAAAGGGCCCACATTTGAACCCAGGACCTTGTCCATGGATTCATCAAATATATTGTTCACACCGCCGTAGAGTTCATAGCTTTTCAAAAATTCAGGATCCAGGTTATGAACCGTTTTTTTAGGGCCGTAAACCGATTCGGCACCGATTCTGGGAATATCACCGGGGCTGGGTGAAATCACATAGAGTTCAGCCGTGTCCGGGGCACGGTAGCCTTCGGCGTAATTGAGCCTCACCCGAAACTGCGGTAAAAATTCTTTGACCAGACCGGCCTTAAAAGTAAGTTCATTATCTGCCGTGGAAATATCGTCATACCGCATACCCAAAATAGCGTTTGTTGTCTGGGTAATCTGCCATTCATCCTGAAAATAAAGGGCCTTGAACCGATGGGTATCGTTTACAAATTCATAATTTGAGGGATCAGGATTGATGGCGGCAGAGTTTCTTGAGACTTCCCGGTATTCCCCGCCAGTCACCAGCAGGTGGTTTTTTGCAACAGACCAGATGGTCTCGGCTTCAAATCCTGTAATGTCAACATCGGCGCTGAATTTTTTATTCACAGGCGCTGAAAAATTGCCTGCTGTTGTTTTGTTCCGTTTTTCATACTCAGAGCGGTATGCACCCAGTTTCCCGGCGCGGCCCCGGGCGTTGACACTTGCCTTGGAAGTCCCATTGTCTCCCTGGTCATTCATCCCCCCACCCAGGTCCAAACCCAACAGAAAGGTCTCTTCGGTTTTTTTGGTGATGATATTGATGACACCGCCCAGGGCATCTGAACCGTAAAGTGTGCTCATGGGCCCTTTTACGATTTCGATCCGCTCAATCATATCTGCGGGAATTCTGTCCATTTCATAGGGGCTTTCAGTTTCCCCGCCAAGACGTCTGCCGTCAATGAGCAGCAGGGTTCCGTTGCCCCCCATCCCCCGGATGGAAATACTGCTTTTGGACTTGGAACTGGGATGAGCAAACCGTCCGTACTGCATGGCAAGTCCAGGGGTTTTTTCAATGATGGTTTTCAGTGTTGAAGCGCCATCATTTTGATTTCTTCTTGGGTAATCACATCCACACTAGCGGTGATGCCGTCCACCCCTTTTTGAGTTTTTGTTGCTGTGATAACCATGGAATCTAAGCGGGTCTCGGTCTGGGCTGCCGCAGAACCGTAAACGCCCATGGATATGAACATCCCTGCGCAAAAATATACGAACAGCTTAACGGAGTTCATTTTTTTCCTTTTGAAACATTGGGGTTAATGGTTTTCAGATATATTTTTTTCAATTTCCATTGTGGCACGCTTAAAATGAATCATTTCCAAAAGAACGCCTTCCGGATGCTGATGAAAAGCACTGATGTACATGCTCATTCGCTGGGCGTGCATCTTATCCCTGATCAGCCAGAAATATTCTTTTGGGCTGCACTGACCGTCTTCTTTTAATTTGCCGGCAGCATTAATAAACCCGGTTGCCAGGTGATTGGCCTGGGCAACGATTGCGTCTCCGGCTTCAAGATCCTTGCGTGCACTGGATTTTGCATGGCATTGGACACAGACATCCAGCATGGCTTCCCTACGTTCGGTCCACTCGACCATGGTGGACCTGAAACTGTCAGGGGCCAGGATGGGCCCGAGCATTTCCACAGCGGTTTTCACTATTTTTTGGTCCGCCCCAAGTTTTGGGTCAGGCTCTTCCCCCCTTACACCGAAAAAACCCCAGCTTGTTTTAACCATATGATCCCCCTCGGGCATATGGCAGGTGGTGCAGGTGGGAACACTGTCATCAAGTCCCCTGGATTTGTATAATGCCCCATGTTTTGAACAACTGTAGGATTCGTACTGGGGATGGTTGCCCAGGTGACAGGGAAGGCAGGATTCTGGTTTCCTAGCTTCTTTAGCGGAAAATCTGTGTCCTGTGTGGCAGGCATCGCATTGCCCCCCGTCTTTACATATTTCGTTATGACAGGTGGCACAGGACCTATCAAAAACAGCGGAAGACTGGGTTCGGACCTTTTTACCCATGGCAGAAACAAATAAGGCCTCTTCGGCCTTACCATGTTTTCCCATGGAAAACCCCTTGGCCTGTTTTTCATGGCATTTACCACAAACCTTTATGGACGGCATGATCGCCTGATCTGCATTTTTTTTATTGGTGTGGTTCCGGCCGTGACAATCGGCACAGTCCATACCCGATTTTGCCATGGTGGACTTTTCCCAATCTTCAACCATGGCGGGATTATTTTTCCCATGGCATTGAATACATCCATCCTGAGCTGCCTGGGCAAAAGCCGTAAAAAAAAATATTGCCGAAAAAACTGACAGAACAATCCATTTTTTATTCATTGTCTTCTCCGGTATGTATACTCCAGCTATCCTTGTTCATTTGATCTCCTTAATTACCCAAAGGGGTTAAACGTATGCTGCATCATATCGTTTATTTTTATCCTGTCGTTGCGCCATAGCAAGTTTAAGCAAATAATTTTAAATTTATTAAACAATATTAGGCAAAACAAAAAATTTAAGATATAACTCTCGATACCATCTGCTCCCTTTTGGCCAATTCCGAGAAAAAGCAGGAGGAATAAATTAGACGAAAGGGAAATGAAATTTGGAAATCATGTTTTTCCCAAAGCCTTCAACGCACCGGGATTGGTGATTGTGATTTGTTTCCGAGAAGACTTAAGCCAGCCTGACTTCTCCCAGGTACTCAGGGTACGGCTGACCGTGTACATGGAGGCACCGATATGATCGGCAATATTCTGTCGGCTCAGGGGAATATCAATGTGGACCCCGCTTGAGTGTTCCTGACCTGCGTGCTTCATCAGGCTGATCATCATTTTTGCAATCCGCTGTTCTGCCTGTTCCGAACTCAGTTCCAGGTATCGTGTCTGCAAATCCTCCAACCGGTCATAGACCGTCATAAGCAGGTCCATTGCAATCTTTGGATTTTTCTGGATCAGGGCAATAAACCCCTCTTTGTCCCAGACAATCACTTCAGTAAACTTGAGTGCCTGGGCTGTCACCGGGTAATCACCGTTTCTCAGGACAGCAGGGGCGGCAGCCATATCCCCGGGAGTAATATAGCGAATAATGACTTCTCCGCCCTGTGCATTAAGCTTTGACAACTTCAGACACCCCTTTGTCACAAGATAACTGTTTGCTGCAGCCTCTCCCTCACGAAACAAAATATCCATGGGGATTAAATTTTTACGGATACCCTGCTGAACAAGATCCTCATATTGATCTGATAACAAGGCCTTCAGATTATGCTGATATAGACATTTCCCCACACTCAGTCCCTTTTTATTTTAATGGTTACAGAATATTCAAACAAATATCCAGACTTAGCCCAGCTTCCGGGTTGATTTTAAAGGATCCTGTCCGGCTCGGGGGGAATGCTTGCCTGTCGGGTTTTTCCGCTTTTTTTCAAGGTTCCCGGGCTGATATTGAATTGTTTTCGAAAGGCGGCACTAAAATGGCTGATATTGGTGTATCCGACCATGGAGGCAGCCTCGGTCACAGACCGGTTCTGGTCCGTGAACATGTGCCAGGCCGTTTCCATTCTATATTTTTTAAGGCAGGCAAATATGGTGGTGTTAAAGGTCTGTTTAAACCCTTTTTTCAGCTTGAATTCGTTAATACCGCAACGCCTTGCAAGCATTGCAATACTTGGCGGGTTCTGGATATCTTTCAGCAGGATCTGTCTTGCCCTATGGATGCTCTCAAGATCTGACCGGCTCAGGTGAAAGGGACTTGAAAATAATGTTTTACCGGCCAAAAGCTCCAGCTGCATGGCCAGAAGCTCCAGGGCCCGGCTTTCATAGAAAAGGGTTTTTGCGCTTCCGGTATAAAGTGGCGGATGAGTAATCTGTTGGGCTGTTATGACCATTTCCCTGCTCATGGG
>JADGFI010000041.1:889-53118 GCA_016743945.1 Desulfobacteraceae bacterium | reverse complement strand
GGTGCCGTTACGATTGCCCAGGATGAACGATCGTGTGTGGTTTTTGGCATGCCCAAGGAAGCAATAAACAGCGGCGCGGTTGATTATGTACAAGAGATCAATAGTATCGCCGGCAAAACAATTTCACTTTTAGAAGCAATGTAAATTATAATTGGACTATAATATTTTATGGTAACCGAAACAAGCTTAAGTCCTGGGCAGCATAAAAAACTTTCCCGAATTGTTTATGAAGAGTCCGGGGTCGTCCTTAATGAAAAAAAATACAGCCTTCTTTTGGCCAGGCTTGCCAAAAGAATGCGGATAACAAAAATAGCATCTGTTTCTGATTATATTAATGTGATATCCAGCGATCCGGAAGAATTTGATGAATTTATCGATGCCACCACCACCAACCACACTTTTTTTTTCAGGGAAAACAAACACTGTGAATATCTTATTAAGATACTGGACAAAAAAACACCTTTGAAAATATGGAGCGCTGCCTCATCCAGTGGAGAAGAAGCATTTTCAATTGCGGTTCAATTGCTGGCCAATTCATTTTCTTTGAGCATTTTCGCATCGGATGTTTCTGATTCCATGCTTAAGCTTGGCCGACGGGCTGTTTACCCAATGGAGCGGGTAAAAAATGTTCCCTCTTCAATGCTGCATACCTATTTTCAAAAGGGCAAAGACAGATGGAAAGATCATGTCAGGGTGAAACCTGCGGTTCAACAATTGGTTACATTTGCAAAATTCAACCTGCTGTCAGACACGCCCGCTGATACCTTTGATATAATTTTTTGCAGAAACGTCATGATTTATTTTGATACCCCGACCCGGCAAAAGGTTGTCGACAATCTTTGCCGGGCATTAAAACCGGGGGGGTATTTCTTTGTGGGACTGGCTGAAAGCTTGAACGGACTTGACCATTCCCTAAAAACAGTTTTACCCAGTGGGTACCAAAAAAAATAATATTTCAGGAGATAGCGATGTGTTTATCAAAGAATTAAAGAGGCGTGTATCATCCTGAAAAAAGCAATGAAGATATCGGATGGGAAAATATTGAAATCGGGGCCAGGACTGGTAACCCTATCAATGAAGTTACCTTACAGGATATGAGTACAGCTACCTTGGAATGTTTTAAGAACGCGCCATATGAATTTGGTCTGGTCATCACCTACATAACCATGCTGGGACTGACAGGAGATAAAAAAAGATTAAGAGGAAAATTTGATGATTAATCGAATAACTGGGAAAATTTTGGATAAGTCAAAAATATACACTAAAGAAGGGCTGTTAGAGATTGTCAATGCATTGCCTCTGGCCATTGCAGTGATCAACAAAAACATAAAGGTTGTCCTGGCCAATAAATCGACCCATCTTCTTATGAATAAAAACTGGCAGCAAACCTTGAGGAAATAAAAACCCAGGCCGAGAGATTAGGTAGGATAACAAGAAAGTTGATGACAATTAAAAAATACAAAACCAAGGGATATATCAATACTGAAATTATTGATATTGATGGGGCGCAAAATTTAAATGGGCTTGAGGAGTAATGATGTCTGATAAAAAAATTTTAGTTGTTGATGATGAAATATCAATTGTAAATTTGCTAAAGCTAACTTTTTTAAGGGCCGGCTATGATGTACGTTCAGCACTGAATGGTGAAGATGCATTGGCATTGCTGCAGAATGAAAAAATCCATGTCATGTTTTTTGATCTCAATCTGCCGACAATTAATGGGATTGAATTATGCAGGAAAATCAAAAAAAGTATGCCCATGTCTATTGTTTATGCCATTACAGGATATGCATCACTCTTTGAACTCTCAGATTGCAGAGAAGCAGGTTTTGAAGATTATTTTAAAAAACCTGTAAATATTAAAACACTGATAAAAGCAGCCGATGATGCCTTTGAAAGGCATGAACGGTGGCGGAAAAAATGATTTAAAAAGGCCTGGACTTTTAATATGGAGTAGTTCCGATATCGATCTGATAGATGCCATTCATCTGCTGACCTATGACATTGGTACCACCGGTGCTAAAACCTGTCTTTTTCGGCTTGGAAAAACCTTGGAATTGAGGGCCATAAAGGGCAGATTCAAGTTCTTCCTTAATTTGGTCCATTATTTTGTTCAGGCCCTGGGTGACGGTGGCAGAGGTGTCGGGCACCCGGTTGCTATCAATCCCACAAAACAGCTTGCCGCTTGTGCCAACGAAAGGGGCTGGCCCCTATATCGGTTCTAATGAGTGGTCAGGGCTTTTGGGATACTCAGGATAAAGGGTATCGAGAAAGGTTTCAACCTCTTGGAACACTTCCTGGGAAATGGGCCCCCGGATAATTCCGTGGAGATGAAAATCAATTTCCCTGTAATGGGAATCCCTGCGATTGATACATTGAAAAATTTTTTGCCCGCTTTGCCCATCCACCTTTGGGTCATTTTTTCCTTGTATAATCAGTGAGGGGATTTTAAGGGTTGAAAGAGAACTGTATACTTTTTTCATCAGGGCTTTTACCTCCACAATGCCTTGTATGGGGCATCGGTGGTAATTGATATGGGGATTGTCCGGATGGTTTTTTGCATATTCTTTTGCCAATAGGGTCATGCCCGATTGGATGGCAAACCGGTTCCATGCATGGAGAATCTCCACAAAATTTGTGGAAATCCCTTTGAATTTAAGGGGGGCTGAGATGGAGATGACCCCATCAAAGGCAGTGGGGTTTTGGATGGCCTGGTAAAGCGCGAGTCCTGCCCCGGTTGAAAAACCGCCGATCACCAAATTTTTGCAGCAGGTTCTGAGAATATCAATTCCGCGATCCACGGATGCCATCCATTCTCCATAATGCCGGTTCGAAAGATCAATTGGAGAGGTACCGTGTCCGGCAAGCCTTGGTACATAGACTGTATATCCCTTTGAATATAAAAATTGGGCCCATTCACGAACCTCTTCGGGCGCTGCCATTAATCCGTGGACCAGAAGAATCCCCGTCTTTGATGAAGCATTGGGTAAAAGAAAGGGGTTTCCAATATTTTTCGGCTTTGTTTCTCCGTCCAGAAAATGGACGTGATACGCTTGTTTAAAGCGGTGATTTTCGTTTTCAAGAAGATTTGTGTCCACCAATTCCCTTTCCTCTTTTATGGGGTCAGGTGGTTTCATTTTTAAACCTTTTGGGAAATTTCTCTGGGCTCATTTTAACCTGGATTTGATAGTATATGGTGTTTTAAGCGTAGGCAACGATTTCAAAATAGATCCGATAAATCATGGCATAGTGGAGGACACCGCCGATGAGAATCAGGACATGAAACAATTCATGAAAACTAAATATTCCCGGAACAAGGCGGGGTCTTTTAATGGCATAAATCAGGCCGCCCAGGGTAAAGGCAGCTCCACCGGTAAATAATAACACCTCCTGGGATAAGGACATGTTTGAAAGTATTTGTTTCATGGGAAGAAGGACGGACCAGCCCATGATAATGTATATGAGCACATAAAGGGCTCTGGGTGCACGGGGAAAAAACAATTGGGAGATGACCCCAAAGCCTACCAGTGACCATTGGATTCCGATCATGGTCCAGCGCCAATTCCCTTCCAGGCAAAAGTAACAGATGGGGGTGTAGGTTCCGGCAATCATAAAAAAAATGGCCAAACGGTCCATTTTTCGCCAAAAGGAAAGCTCATTTTCTTCCTTTTTAAATCTATGGTAAAGGGAACTGGCAGAAAAAAGGAAGATACAGGAGAGTCCGTAAATAATGGCTGTGATCAGCGTGGATGCTGAATAGCTTGCCACCTTTGCCAAATATATGGTTCCCACAAGGGCTGCAATACCCCCTGCAAGATGGGAATAAAAATTAAAGGATTCTTGCATTCTAACGCCCATATTTTCTCCTTTTCAGGTCCCCTTGTGTATCGACCATGGGAATGTTCATAAAAAAGTCTTAACGTTAATTTATAACCATGAATGATAATATTTTATAGTCATAAAATACAAGGAGAATTGTGGGATTACATTTATTTTACATCCATTTGCCTGAATGCCAGCATCTTTTGCTCTCCTTTTTGCAGTTTCGAAATGAGTGAATTGCAAAACTGACTGGTCAGTCTTGGGCTCTATATTTAAGATTCAGCGATGTCAACAAGAATAGTTATGCCTCGGCATCGGAGTCTCCTCTCCTAGCCTTTGTCTTATTTTGATATTTCGATCTGGAAATAGCAGTGTCGTTTACTCAAATCAAAATTTTCATGGGATCACTCTGCCGGTTTTTTTAGTAGTCTGTTTTTTTTCCCTGCATCAATTCGAGCAGCTCCGATACAGATAATTTTCCCGCAGTTTCGCTGCCGGCCAGAAGGCTTTCGGCAAGATCCCTTTTCTCCTTGTGGAGATCGACAATCCGTTCTTCTATGGAATCTTTGACCACCAGGCGGTAAACCGTTACCGGACGGGTCTGGCCGATGCGGTGGGCCCGGTCCGATGCCTGGTCTTCCACTGCCGGGTTCCACCAGGGATCCATGTGGATCACATAATCTGCAGCCGTGAGATTCAGTCCGGTTCCGCCGGCCTTGAGGCTGATGAGGAAAAAGTCTCCCTCCCCGTTTTGAAACGCATCGATCCTCTGTTTTCGTTTTTTTGCCGAAGTGGACCCGTCCAGATATTGGTAGCTGATGTTTTCTTCGTCCAACGCCCTGCGTAAAATGGACAGGTGACCCACAAACTGGCTGAATACCAGCGCCTTGTGCCGGCTTTCCCGCAATTCTCTTATGGTATCCATGAATACTTTTAATTTTGAACTTTCAATATTGGCATCGGGCAATACCAGGGAAGGGTTGCAGCACAGCTGGCGCAATCTGGTTAATTCCGCCAGTATCTGGAAATGTTTTTGTGCCGGGGCATTCTCGTCTGTTTGATGAATCTTTTCAATGGATTTAAGGCGTTGGGCTTCATAGAGGATTGCTTCATCACGGCTCATTTCCACCTGGAGGATAATTTCGGTTTTTTCCGGCAGCTCTTTGAGAACTTCTGTTTTCAGGCGGCGGAGGATAAAGGGGCGAATCAGTTTTCTGAGGCGTTGGGATGCCTCCTTGTCCTGATTCCCCTCAATGGGGATAACAAACATCTGCTTGAACCGGTAATAGCTTCCCAAAAGCCCTGGATTCAAAAAATTAAAAAGTGTCCATAATTCGTCCAATCGGTTTTCAACAGGGGTTCCCGTGGTGATTAAACGAAATTTTGCCTTTAATGCCATGGCCGCTTTTGACCGCTTGGTTTTCCTGTTTTTAATGGCCTGGGCTTCATCCAAAACAATGATCTGCCAATCAATCATTGAAAGTTTTTTTGCATCGATTGTGAGAAGGCCGTAACTGCAGATAACAAGATCATAGGGTGCCAGGTCGTCCAGCATTTGCTGCCGGTTTTTGCCGCCAAAGATAAGAGGATTGAGGGTTGGGGTAAAATTTTGGCACTCTTCCTTCCAATTGTTCATGACCGACAAAGGTGCCACTACCAGTGTGGGGCCTTTGGACCCATGGACAAGAATGGATGCCAGAGATTGTACGGTTTTTCCAAGGCCCATATCATCTGCCAGGCATCCCCCGACATTCCAGTGGGCAAGCTTGCACAGCCAGTTAAACCCTGTGATCTGGTAATCCCGGAGTCTGGCCTGGAGCGTGTCGGGAATTTTGGGCTCAATGATTTCCTTTAGACTTTTGCAATGGGATTTCCAGGCAAGGTCGCTTTCCAGTGATCCTGCCTGATCCGTGAGTTTTTCCATGGCCGTTGCCGCCAGGGGCGAAAACAGCAATCCGTCTTCATGGGGGGTTGAATAGGCGTTTAATTCATCAAGCCGGGCTTTTAACCCCTTGGTAATGGCTAAAAACGTACCGTCATCCAGGGTGACAAAACGGCCGGTTGACGCTTCCAGAAGATCCATCAGCCGGTGCAGATCAACCGTGGTATCATCCTCCAGCAAAAGCTTCCCCGTGGCCTTGAACCAGTTTCGTTCTTTTTTCAGGGTCAGGGAAAAATCGGAAAAAGAGGCGCTGGATCTTAGTTGAATCTTTTGCCCCCGGGGCCATTTTAATATTGGTTTTGCCTCACAGGTTTTTAATTCCAGAAGCAGTTCAAGGGCTTGTTCCGGTTCTTCCACCACCCATTCTCCGCCCACAGCTTTTATATGCTTCAGGGTTGGACAGGCATCAAGGATGATTTGTGCATTTGTTTTTTCCAGGGCAAGATTACGGACAACCCTGGCATTTTTTCCTTCAAGATCTGACAAAACATGGCATCCTCCCTTTCCCGGCCTGAAATAGGATCCGACCCGACCAAAGGGCCTGATCAGTATTTCCATCTTAATTCCTTCCTGCCAGGGGATCAGGTGCACATGGGGTGTGGGATCAGCCTCCATTGGCACAAGGATTTGCATCCCTTCTGCTTCTATGTCTGAATTAACCGTGAGAAACGCTGAAACAGCCGCAATTGCCTGGCCGACCCGCTTTTTTTCTTTTTTGGGTATGACCAGCCCTTCTTCCCCGACAAGGCGGGAAATGTTGATATGTTCCGTGGAAAAACATACCACCTTAAACCGAGTGGCGGTTTCTCTTAAAAGTGTGACAAAGGTTAGCTGGTCAACCGGCCTGGGTTCCATGCTGATATAAAGCTTTTCGTCAACGTCGCGTAATCGAACTTCCGGGGCCCCGCTGACAAATTCAATGGGGGTGTTCAATTCGTTTTCAAGAAAAATCAATGGGTGGTTCACAAGGGCAGGCAATGCTTTTTCCAGATCTAAACGAAACCCTGTTTCATTGTAATATCCAAATGCGTCATGGCGTATCTCTTTCACAATGGCGGTGCAAACGCTATGATCTTGGGGGGTGAGCCAATCCAGCCTGAGGTAAGTGTCCCCCAGGGTTGCCAGGGGGATGGGTTTTCCCTTTGTCCATCTGCCGGTTTTGTTGATTTTCTGGATACGGGGGGTCAGCTGGCAGTCTCGGATATTTTTATCATATTTCAGTTGCCAGATCAATCGCTGCTCGGCCCGGGTGTCGTCAAGCCCATGGGTATCATTTCCCCCATGTTCTCCCATGCGAATCATTGATATGAGAGCCTTTTCCCACCCGGAAACAGGTTTGAAAAGGTTGACAATGGTTTTTGTTCCCATTGCTTCATGGAGGGCTTGTGCTTTGGCGGCATTGACATCCGCCTCTCTTCCCAGCTGGGCCAGCAATGCACAGATTTCAGCCGTCAGCCAGTTGTACCCGCAGTCCATTGACATTTCCCGAATTTTTTCCAGCAGGTAGACATACGGCTTTGCTCTGCTTTTCTGGAGCCAGCTTAATATCAAAATTGCAAAAAAAGCAACCCTTGGATTTCTCATGGAGATGAGAATTTCCGGAAAAATAAAGGGTTCGAAATTTTTTCCGACTTGTGCATAAAACAAGGGCAACATGGCTTTTGATAGTATATCCATGGACAAATTATTAGACTCCCGGCCGTCTAAATCAAGAATACAGCGAATTCCCCACTGAAGATCTTCTGCTTCTTCACTTCCCAGCAGGGCAAGCAGTAAAAAAAAGAGTTGATCTCTCTTTTGTGAATAATTTTGTTCCTCCATGGCTGCCAGGGCTTGTTTGAAAAGAATCAATGCAGCCCCTTTGTTTCCACAAATCAATGCTGATTTCCCCTGCTGGAAAAAGTGGTGAATCGAGTTTGTATCCTTAAATTCGGATAACAATTTTTTGTGCAGGTTCAGCTGCCCTGTCATAAAACAATGATCCAGTACCCGGTATTCTTTGTCTGATCCGGGGAATTGGGATAAAAGAAATTCTCCAAGAACCATGATTTTCGGAGCAGGGATCATTTTATTTTGCGCATCATCTATAATATATCCCAACACCTTCCACCTGCTGGACAAGTTTATCCTGTCCAGCAGTTTGGGAAGGAAAGGGTGGTTGAAAAGCGATAGAAAGGGGGGGATGTCTTCCCTCCAAAATTTTTTAATTCTTTTCCCGGAACGGTAGACAAGGTCCAGATCGGCAAATTGTTCGTCGGTGAATACAGCAATCAGGACGGCCCTGTAAAATTCTTTTATGGTATTAAAGGTATAAAGTTTTTCTTGGGCAGGTTTTAACAGGGGGACAGAGGCTAAAACCGCTGGTGCAATTATCTTGAACCTGTCCTCGGTCACCAGATGCTCAATGGTTTCCAACCATAAACCGTCCTGGCAGGTGATCCCGTTTTCATCGTGGATAATGGAACCGTTTTGAACAAGATCGGTTAAAAACGGACGGATGGTCTTGTATGAAAGCAGCTTATTTTTTTTATCCTTGTATCCCAGACGATTCATGCAGTCAATCAGGTCTGTTTGTCTGAGTTCAGAAACTTGTATCGCCAGGATCTCAATGATGACCTCTATTTCTTTTTTGGGCGTTTGGTTTTTTATTATATCTTTGGAATTACCTGCTTCCATTGTTCTTTTGATCCTTTGCGTCTGATTTTTAAAAGCTGTATACTATCAGGAATAGATGGGTTTGACAAAGAGAGTTCAGGTATAATCGTAATTTTTGGAGATCAGGCGTCTTCATGAATCAATTATTAATAAAATTAGACTTGTTTTCTTAATAGGAAGAGGCATTTCACCGTGCCCTGGATCGTATTTCTGGGTAATTGCCTATTTTATATTAGATAGGTTACATCTCGGCCAGGCGTTGATCATACATGGAGCCCACGCCATACTCGTTTCGCCGCATGAATTTTTCCAGAGAAGGGCCAATGAGCTGCATCTCGGTATTCTTTTTTTGGACATCCTGGGCAATTCTCATCTCCTTTGTGCAGCCGGTGCTGTAGGTAGAGTCCTTTCCAATCCATTCAGGGGGAACTTTTTTGTTCATCAGGGCAAAACTATCGGTAATATCGTCTGTTGTCTGAAACCGCCAGATATCTATATAGCCGCTTCTCTGGACAATTTCCCACATATACATGAGATCATCCGCATCCATGCCCGGCTCATAATATTTGGAGGGATTGATGATAAACAGGTCGGCAGATAATTGGTTTAAATCCTCAATGAATCGGCGCATGATTTCCTTGGCCACATCAATCTTACCGGGTATGGAACCGATGATGCCGCTGTAAAACATTACGGTCATTTTCCGGGCCTTGGCTGATTTCATCTGGTCTATGATTCTGTTTGCCTTTTCTTCAAGATCTGTGTGGGAAAAATTTATAAAATCAGGATGCCGGGGTTTAAAGGTGATGGACAGCCCTTGATTTTCTGCACTGATATTGATGATGTCCCGGGTGAATTGAAAATGGGTGTTGATCAGCCGGTTCTTTTGTTTCCTGCCCCTTGAAATCACATAGTCAGCCTCTTTGAAAATTCGGGAAAAGGTGGTAGATGTCAGGAGAAGATTTAATGTTTCCTGGGTGCCGTCGGATATTACATAGATATTTTCATCCTGCTTGAGACGTTGAACCAGTTTGTTTTTACCGATGGTTTTTTCATGGATAAAATGGGCGGTTTCAAGGGCTTTTGTCAGTATCGGGTCTGTTCGGGTGTCGGTGAGGGATATTTTTTTGAAAATAGGCGTCTCTTTAACGGCAAGAATAACGGTGTGGCCCAGATCTGCTAAAAAATTGGCAATGAAAATATCCACCAGTGCAGCACCTGATTCATCCAAGAGCCAGAGAATTTTACATTTTGGGGTATGGATCAGTTTTGTCAGACGGGCCATACCATTTCCTGAAATAGGGGTGTTGAAAATGGTTTTGATCTGGGACAGGGTGGGAATTTTAAAACTTTCGCCGGTCCATAAATGGGGAGCCGACAAAAGACTTAAAAGTCGGTGAAATTCAATTTCCTTTATTTTTTCCCTCAGTTCATACAAGGACAGGTTGTCGATATCTTCTATGGAACCGTTTATCTGGTTCAAGGCTTTTTTAAAGGTTTCAGAGGTTAATAGCTTTTTTGCCCGGCTGTTTTCCTTTTTTTTTTCATCAAAATAGGGATTTTCAATATGGGTCCGGCTCAAAAAAATTTTATACAGCCTTTTTTCAAGGCGGGAAGGGATGAGAAGACCTGTTTCTATCTCATGGTCATATTTTATCTTTATCAGGGATTTTAGAAATTGCCGGTCATAATCCGAATCAATGACATCATCCACCAGTTGAATGATTTTATCATAGACGCGCTGGTACTCTCGTTTAAGGAAGTCAGGGGAATTGCGGGACATGATGGCGTCAAACATGTTATCAGAGCAAGGGTAAAACCGTTCATTCTTTTCCAGATAGACCATAAACTCAATTTGTTCCAAGGTACTGACTTTTGTGGGATAGGCAAAGGGGTCAATATGATTTTCAAGAAAAAAAGCTGTGAACCAGGCATCAAAGTCAGGGTCTTTTCCGATTTGTATGGGGATGAAGCCGTCAGGGGTCATGGAATCTCCTTAATATGAGTTTATACAAAGAATGTATCACCTCAGTTCCGATTTTTCAAATAATCTCTTTCCAATGGCCTTGACTTTGCCGAGTATCGGGGGGTATTTTTATGGGGATGAATCAGAAAACGGCATTTAAAATACTCGGGCTCGGGCCGGGGGCATCCCTGGACCAGGTGAAAAAAGCGTTTCGGAATTTGGCAAAACGATACCACCCGGACCATTTTTCCCCAGACCGGTTTCCCAGCGATGAAATTGGGTCTGCTTCGGCAGCGGCCCGATTGAATCGCATGAAAGAGATTAACCAGGCATTTCATTTCCTGGTGCCCTTGTTGACCCCAACCGATGCACTGGCTGAAAAGGCATCAACTAATAAACCGCCATCTCCTAAGCAAAAGAAGGCTGCGGGTGACAAAGATCCCTTCCTGGATATTTTAAAAATGCTCAAAAAGGGGCTTAAATTTTACAGGAAATCAGTCCGTCAGCCAGGGCCTTTAGTTCAACCGCCGTTAACACCAACCGAAGGACAGAAAAATAAACCCGTGGAAACAGTCCGGTTTGCCACTATTTTGAATACCCTTCATCCCGATAGGGCGGTGGCTAAAAAGAGCAGGGGCTGCGGCCGGGATTGCAACGCTTTGTCCCGGGATTCCAGGGGGCTTTTTCGGCCTTCAGGGAATCACCCCTACAGCAATTTCTTAAAGTACATGACCCTTAAAAAACAAATCGATGCCAGAAATCGGTCTGGTGGAGAGCAAAATACTAGTAGAATTGAAAAAATACGACCTGTCACCCGGATAAATCCAATTGGGAATAAACATAAATTTTGAGATTGTTTTTGCTAAAGGGCAATGGCCCCAAGGGAGTTTCCTGTTTTTAAATCTAAAATTTCAGCTTTAAATTTATCAATGATGCCATAGGTGTACACGTTATTTCGCGGGTTTGTGAGGCTGCCTGGGTTCATGAAAATCCGGGCGCCTTTTTTCTCTAAAAAGCAGCAATGGGTGTGCCCGGAAATGATGATATCGGTATCCTCTGGAATGGGGGTATTGCCATGGCCGTGGTGTAAAAAAATATTTTTTTTAAATGTGGTGAACCCATGTGTTAACCCGTATCCGGGGAAAAAAGAAGGGACATCACAATTGCCGTACACATAATGAACTTTTTGGGGGAATTTTTGTATCGCTTCTCGGATAAATTCAGGTTGAAAGTCGGTGTGGGAGTAGTTACCGTAACGGGTATCAAAAAGGTCCCCTGCAATCACCAGGCAGTCCGAGGGTTCCATCAATTCTTTGATGGTCATCCAGGTGTGCAGGCTACCATGGATATCTGCCGTGACAAAGAGGCGTGTCATGGGGTCAGGCCTTTTGGGGATGTTCCTATCTTTTCCAATGCACGAATTCGTTCCAAAATCGGTGGGTGAGAATAGTTTAAAAAGACATAAAAAGGATGGGGGGTAAGGTTTGAAAGATTATGGGCACTTAATTGCTTCAATGCCGTGACAAGGTGATGGTGACCTTTGGTGGTAATCGCAGCAAATTGATCGGCTTCATATTCATCCCTTCTTGAAGAAATCTGCAGGATCAGGGAAAGAAACAGGTCAATGGGAGAAAAGAGCATGCCAAAAAATATCAAACCGGCATAGATGGAAATCTTGTCCACAAAAAATGCATGGAACAACCCTTCCCGGGAGATGCACAGGGAAATGAGAAAAAAAATGATGCCCATTTGAAGGATGCTGACCACAAGTCGCCTGATAATATGTTTTTTTTTGAAATGTCCCATTTCATGGGCAATAACCGCCACCAACTCTTCAACACTCTGCTGTTTGACCAAGGTGTCAAAAAGGACGATGCGTTTATTTTTCCCAAAACCCGTGAAAAATGCATTTGATTTGCCGCTTCTTTTGGAGCCGTCCATGACAAAAATATGGGAGAGTGAAAAATTAATGGACCTGGCATAGTTCAAAATGGCCTCTTTTAACGGACCTCGTTCCAGGGGGGTGAATTTGTTGAATAGCGGCATGATCCAGGTGGGAACGATGTATTGTATCGCCATGATGAACAGGATGCTTGCCATCCAGCACAAGAACCAGGCCAGGGGACCGAAGGATTCAAAAAACCAGAGAATCAGGGATAGAAAAAAGCCTCCTAAAATCGATGACAAAAGAATGGATTTTATAAGATCTTTAAAAAATAATCCAAAACTTGTTCGATTAAACCCGAACTTTTCTTCGATGACAAAGGTGGCATACAGACTGAAAGGCAGGGATATCAGGAGTTTTAAAAGCAGCAAAATCCCAATGAACAAAAGGCCTGTGACAATTGTGTTTTGTCCAAGACCTCTGACAAAGGTATCCAGGAGACCAAATCCTCCCCCAAACCAAAAGGTCAGCAAAATGGCAAGATCAAAGCTTGAGGTAATGAACCCAAATCGCGTATTAACCTTCAGGTACGCTTGGGATTTGGCATATTTGTCCGTGTCATAAACATCTGAAAACTCATGGGGCAGTTCCGGGTTCAGGTGTCGAATGTTTAGATATTCTGCCAGGCTGTCAATCAAATATCCTATTATCAGGGTTGACAAGATAAGGGTGGTAATGAAGTGTTCTGAAAAAAACATGGAGGGCAGCTATCCTTTTAAGAATTGATAAGATCTCTTAATTTTCCAGAACATTTAAATGTCACAACCCTCCTGGCAGGCAGGGTCATTTCCTGATCTGTTGCAGGGTTTCTTCCTTTTCTGGCTTGTTTCTCGCTGACGCAAAATTTGCCGAATCCGCTGATCATTATGTCTTCCCCTTTTTCAATGGTTTCCTTGATGATCTCAAGGAACTCTTCCATGATTTCACAGGTATCGGTTCTGGGCAAGTTAAGGTTGTCTTGTATCTTTTCTGCAATGATGGTTTTTGTTAATGCCATAAAAATTACTCCTGCAAGGTATTTGCCCTTTTAAAATATATATAGTTAAAATTTTATTCGGTATAAGAGTTAATTTATTTTAAAAATTGATTGCTAAAATACGTTAAAACCTCGGGGGTTGTCAAGGGATAACCCTTGGAATATCTATGTAAAATATTTTTTTAGTTTGATACAAAACACCTGTTGTCATCATTGAAATTAAGGAGAACAATCCAGCGGATTGAGATTTAGGATGCAATTTGATAGGATCAGGTTTTTTGATAGGAAATTGCCATGAACGGATCTCAATTTAGATTGTTAATTTGTTTTTAGTTTGCTATTTGTATGGGAAGTTTAGTATTTTCTGGAGATTTAATTAATTTGATGGTGAATATCAAATAATTTTAAATAGTTCGTTTTAATTTTGGTTTACGATGGAGTGGTTATGACAACGATAAAAGCAATTACTGCCCTGGATGGACGATATGCCGGGTTGACCCATGAACTGGCTGAGATTTTTTCTGAATACGGGTTGATCAGACATCGGGTGCAAGTTGAGGTTGAGTGGCTTAAATTTATTATCAGCGACCTTAAGCTTGTCCAGAACCATGGGCTTGATTTAGGAACAATAGATAAAATTCTCACAAATTTTAATGTGGCAGATGCAGAACTCATTAAAATCATCGAACGAAAGACCAACCATGATGTAAAGGCGGTTGAGTATTTCATAAAGGACAAGCTTGACAAGGCCGGTCTCGCCCATATCAAGGAATGGGTTCACTTTGCCTGCACCTCCGATGACATTAACAATACCGCCTATGCCTTGATGCTTAAAAAGGGCAAGGAACTTTCAACAGATCTTTTAAATTTATCCATTGAAAAAATGGAAGAAAAGGCCATTGCATATAAATCAATTCCCATGATGTCCAGAACCCATGGCCAGCCTGCAACTCCAACCACGGTGGGGAAAGAATTTGTAAACTTTGCCTGGCGTATCCGCCAAGAATCCCTGTTCCTGGAAGAAAAGCAAGTTCAGGCCAAGATAAACGGCGCAACGGGAAATTATAATGCCCATTGGTTTGTTTTTCCTGAGATTGACTGGATTGCGGCTTCAAGCCGCTTCATTACCCAGCATCTGAATCTTGACCCCATTTTGTTTACCACCCAGATTAATCCCAACAGTTCATTATCCCAGATACTTCATTCTTTGGTCCGGGCTGCGGCCATTCTGATCGATTTTGATCGGGATATGTGGGGATATATCAGTCTTGGCTATTTTAAGCAGCGGATTAAAGAGGGCGAGACCGGTTCTTCGACCATGCCCCATAAGGTAAATCCCATTGACTTTGAGAACTCTGAGGGCAACATGGGGCTTGCCATTTCCATGATGGAGCACTTGGCTGTCAAACTTCAAAAATCTCGATTCCAGAGGGATTTGAGTGATAGTACGGTTTTAAGAAGTCTGGGATCTGCATTCGGGTATTTTTCAATCGGGGTAAAAAATTCCCTAAAAGGTCTCGCCAAGTTAGATCTTAATGCCCAGGCCCTTGCCGCTGATCTTGACGCGAATCAAGAGCTTTTGGCGGAACCCTTCCAAACGGCCATGCGGGTTTTTGGAGAAGAAAATCCCTATGAACGGTTAAAGGATCTGACCCGGGGCCATAAAATCGGGAAAAAAGAATTGCAGACTTTTGTGGACGGCCTTGAAAAGGTTCCTTTGGCGTTTAAAGGCCGCATGGGGCAGTTAACCCCGGCAACCTATGTGGGGCTTGCAGAAAAACTGGTGGATACCTATTTTAAAACAAAAGTATAGGAGGCGATCCTTCCATGTACCGTGAACCACACGATAATTCGGATACGCCCCTTGTTTTTGCCAAAGAAGAATCCCCCCTGCAGGAAAAGGGAATTTTTCCAGCAGATATCAATGGACTCTGGACGATTCTGATTGTTGATGATGAAGAAGATGTTCATATGATCACCCGGATCACCTTGAAAGGCTTTTCCTTTCAAGGACGGGGGGTACGACTGCTCAGTGCATACAGCGGGCATGATGTGAAGATAATCCTGGCAAAAGAAAAAGATATTGCCCTGGTTCTTTTGGATGTGGTGATGGAAGAAGAGGACACAGGCCTTAAGCTTGTGGAGTATATCCGCAACGAGTTGAAAAACAATTCGGTCCGTATCGTATTGAGAACAGGCCAGCCGGGCAAGGCACCGGAACATACCGTTATCTCCGAGTATGATATCAATGACTATAAAACTAAACCTGAGTTTACAGCCCAGAAATTATTTACCTGTGTGACGGCCTGTCTGCGGGCTTACGAAAATCTTAAAACCATTGAGCGAAACCGTGAAGGCCTTGAGTCCATTATCAATTCTTCGTCCATTGTATTTGAAAATTCTTCGTTTGCAAAGTTTGGACACCGAATCCTTGATCAGCTTCACGTTATTTTAAAGCTTGATAGGAACCTTGGTGCTGACACGGCCTATTTCATGGGGTTGCCCCAAGGGCAGATCTTGCTCATGGCGGGAACCGGTTCCTATGGCGACAGGGAAGGGATTTGCCTTGAAGAGGCTCTTCCAGAACATGTTTTAAAAGAATATGCAAGGTTGGCTTCGAGTGGTGGAGAGGTTTTTTTGGCAGACCAATATTTGGGTGTCTTCAAATTTAAAGAAGGGTTTCGCAGCTTTTTATATTTAAAGAGTCCTGTTCCCTTTGGGGATGTTGAAACCTATCTTTTGAGAATATATGCCCATAATATTTCCATTGGGTTTGATAACATCCGGTTGGCCAGGGAAATTATCAATACCCAGAAGGAAGTCATCCTAACCCTGGGGGAGGTTGTGGAAACCAGATCCCAGGAAACCGCCCATCATGTTACCCGGGTGGCGGAAGTCTGCTATTGTCTTGCCATACACTCGGGCATGGATGAACCAACAGCTGAATTGTTGAGATTGGGCTCTCCCATGCACGATGTCGGGAAAATTGGCGTGCCGGAAGCCATTTTGCACAAACCCGGAAAGCTGACGCCCGAGGAATTTGAGATTATGAAACAGCATGCCCAAACCGGGTATGAAATCCTTCGAAAATCCAATCGTTCCATTATGACAACCGCTGCCATCGTAGCACTTCAGCACCATGAGCGATGGGATGGCAAGGGGTATCCCCAGGGCTTGAAAGGCAAGGCTATCCATATGTTCGGGCGGATTGCAGCCATTGCCGACGTGTTCGATGCCTTGAGCCACAAACGATGCTACAAAGATGCCTGGCCTTTGGAAAAAATTATGGATCTTTTTAAGCGTGAATCCGGGTTCCACTTTGATCCGGAGTTGATGGCTATTTTTCTGACAAATATAAATGAGTTTGTGGGGATTAACCGGCGGTTTCCAGAATAAAACAAAAAAGCGGTGTGAGATTATTGAATAATTGAAGGGGGTTTGACCTTAAAGCTACTCAGATACCATGGGGCTGATTTGTATTTGAGCTGGTTAAGCCCCCTTGTTTCCAGACAATCAATTGCCAGCACAAATGTATGATAATCAATTTGGATATCATGCCAGCCAAGATATTTCAGCCGCTTGTTTGCCTGGCAATGTGACATGTCCGGGTTGATCAAAAATGCATTGGCAAGGCTGCGGATAAAGCCGGGGATTAAAGAGGCTTCTACGCCATTTTCAATCAGTTTGTGGATCAGTTTTTGATCAATGATCGTCATCGTCATCGGTATCCTTGCTGTTGGGTGATTCGGGAGCCTTCTCCAAGTGTGGGAGCCGTGTTCGTCTTCGAGGGGGATCGTATCCAATTATCCCCAAGAATATTAAAGATTGATAAGTGAGTCAATCCGAATTAATCCAGATGAAATAGGCAATGAAAATTGAGAATGCCGTAAAATTAGACGTTCCACGGAGGTTTATTTCGTAAATCAACGTATTTTCTTTAAAATACGTTGATTTACGCTAAAAACTGGAGTTTTTTGAAGGGGCTCATCCCTGAACCTTTGCCCTTGGCTATTTACCGATTTTTTATAAATTAGTTTTCTATTGCCCAAACCAATGATAATGTGTTCTAACCGGAATAAAGTTGTGAGGATAAAAATGAAAGAATCTGTCGTTAGTAAAGAAAGATTGGCACTTTTAAGATTGGCCAGAGCATGTATCGCTGGAAAATTTAAAGGTAAGAATATAAAGGATATAGAGGCGCAAATTCTCACTGGGATTTCCCAAGCGGTTTTGGAAAAAAAACGGGGTGTCTTTGTTACCCTGCACAAAAAGGGAACGCTTCGAGGGTGCATTGGAAATATTGAACCGATAAAAACACTGGTGCAAGGTGTGCGGGAGAATGCTGTATTTTCAGCCTTTAAAGATAGCCGATTTGCCCCTCTGACCCTGGAAGAACTGACCCTGATTGATATTGAAATCAGTATTTTGACTAAACCCAAGCGGCTGGTTTATAAAGATACAAAAGAATTGCTTTCCTTTTTTGCCCCGGGGGTTGATGGGGTGATACTTGAAAAAGATCACCATCGGGCTACCTTTTTACCCCAGGTGTGGGATCAACTGCCGGAACCTGAAGCATTTTTAACCCAGCTTTGCATGAAAGCCGGATTGTCTGCCAATGCGTGGAAAAAAAGCGGATTGAGCGTTCATACCTACCAGGTCCAGTCCTTTGGAGAGATGGATGGGGATGTAAATTCCGGGTGCTAAAAAAAATAGGTGTTAAAAAAAGATAAAATGGAGTGTTTTCTTCTGACAGAAACGTGAACCTGGAAAAATATATGACCATAGATCAGGAATTGTTAAAAATTATTTCATCCCTCAATGACCTGGATGAGCTAAACCGGTTTTTCAATGATATTTTTACCCCGGCCGAGCTGGATGATCTCTCTTTGAGATGGAAACTTTTAAAAGACCTCCGCAAGGGGATGACACAGCGAAAAATTGCTGAGAAATATGGCATCAGTCTCTGCAAGATCACCCGGGGTTCCAAGGTGCTTAAAGATAAAAACTCTGTCGTATTAAAGGTATTGAATCAGTTAAAGTGAAATCAATGCCAGGGCCAGTTCCGACCAGAGTTCCAAATCTAATTGGGTCAACTCCTTGTTTTTTGCCCATTGAAACTGGGAAAGTTCTGGACCGGGGAGATAGAGTTCCGGGGTTTTGGTAATAATTTGGAACACCGCACCTAGATGGACACTGCCTACATCGGTGATATCTTCACTGATAATTCCGACAAATTTTGCCTGGTCCAAGGGTGGTCTTTTGATGAGCTCCTCATCCAGTTCCCGTTCCATTCCGCATATTAAAATATCCTTGAAGGACGCCTGTTTATTTTTCTGATCAATGGGATTTATATGCCCGCCAATCCCTAAGGACCAAAGATCATGGAGGCGTTTCTCACTTCCCTGGCGGTTATAGATGGCAGTCTCCGAGTTTTGCGTCTGAAGGAGAATATAAGGAATCACCTGCTTTAGGTCGGGGTTTTGTTCTGCTTCTTTTCGAATTATAAAGTCAAATCCGCTTTGGGTGCATTCTTCAACAAATGTGTTCAGATCCAGGGGTAAAATGCTTTTAGTCTTGACCCATGAAGAGGGTAACCGGTCTCGATGAATGCACAGAACGCTTTCTTTTTTTCTCACAAATAATATCCTTGAATAATTATTTTTTAACCTATCTTGGCAGTTCGAATCTTTTTTATCACACTTTTATCCGAAAGGAAAAGAGATCTGTTTTTTTGTGCAAAGAGAAAACGAAAATCTAGTTTTCGTGGAGATTTATATCTTCATATGGTAATTAAGAATAAATCAAAAAATTACCCAGGGGGAGATTGCATGTTATCTATAAGTAAACGAGATATCCATAAAGTTGACCAGAGACTCATTCAAAATGCCGTTAAAAAGGCCTATGAGCTTGTTTTGAATAATTCTTATAATATGCCGGATCGGATACATGTGGAAAATGAGCAAAATACCCTGTTGCTTATGCCCTGTTTTTGCAATGAATTTTTTGTAACAAAATTGGTATCTGTCTTTCCCGATGCCCTTGAGTTTGACCAACCCGTTGTTAATGGGGTTTTGGTGCTGGCTGATAACAGAACCGGCAGTCCCCTGGCCATTATGGATGGTGCTGCCATCACGGCCCAAAGAACCGGTGCTGTCGGGGGCTTAGGCGTTGCGTTGTTAACGCCTGAACATATTGAAACTGCCGGTATCCTGGGGGCAGGGGTCCAGG
The DNA here is from genome assembly GCA_016743945.1 of Desulfobacteraceae bacterium. Lineage (GTDB taxonomy): Bacteria > Desulfobacterota > Desulfobacteria > Desulfobacterales > Desulfobacteraceae > NBML01. The sequence continues at coordinate 33,584 of JADGFI010000041.1, read as the reverse complement.
GTCTCAGCCAGGCACGGTATCTTCTCTTTAACCGGAGGATAAGAAAATTATGGATCAAAGATTTAAGCCTTGTGGCAGCAAATAAAATGGCCCGGATTCTTAAAGAGGCGTTTCCCCAGGTTACCTATGTGACCACGGATAATTCAGAAGAGTTGGTGAAATCCTCCCAGTTGATTATTGCCGCCACCACCAGTCGCAAGCCCTTGTTTAAGGATGATCCATCCCTTGTAAAAGGGAAAACATTTATTTCCATTGGATCCTTTAGGCCGGAAATGAAGGAATTTCCCGATGCGGTTATTTCAACAGCGGATCATGTCTATGTGGATACTTTGTTTGCCGCCAAGGAGTCTGGAGATATTTGTATCCCCCTTGAAAATAAGGTTGTAAAACCTGAAAAAATAAAGGCATTTACCAGCCTGGTTGCAAAACCGATTGACCTGGAGAATAAAACCTTATTTTTTAAATCTGTTGGCATGGCATTGTTTGATCTGACCGTTGCCACAGCTGTTTATGAGCTGGCATTAAAGGAAAAAATAGGCCAGGCGCTTGATTTTTAACCAGATATTTAGTCTTTTAGGGATAGATCTTTTGATCGGCCAGACCAGATCAGATCGACTCGGTTCGGGAAAAAAAGGAAAAAAATGGAGCGGGAAACGGGAGTTGAACCCGCGACTTCGACCTTGGCAAGGTCGCACTCTACCACTGAGTTATTCCCGCTCAGCAAAAGATGGCATTTTTTACTTTAAAACAGGCCTTTTGTCAAGCACAGATACAAATTAAAAAAGAAAAAAGGAAAAAATGAAAATAGAGAATGTATTGGTCACCGGGGGGGGCGGGTTTCTGGGAAAGGTTATCGCCCGTAAACTGATCCTAGGAGGAGTGAAGGTCACCTCTTTTTCCCGGCAATGGTATCCACAATTAGAGGCCTTGGGGGTGGCACAGATCCAAGGGGATTTGTGCAATAAAGCTGATGTTGTAAAGGCATTTCAAGGGATGGATACCATATTTCACGTGGCGGCAAAACCCGGGATATGGGGGCGCTTTCAATCTTATTATTCAGTCAATGTCACGGGAACCCAACATGTGATAGCGGCCTGCCAGGCGAACCATGTGGCCCGGCTGATCCATACCAGTTCTCCCAGTGTGATATTTGACGCGTTCGATATGGAAAATCTGGATGAATCCATTCCCTATCCTGAAACCTATCTGGCACCCTATCCTGAAACCAAGGCCATGGCTGAAAAATTGGTTCTCGGCGCTGCCAAAATGGGGTTAGCCGCCATTATCCTCCGGCCTCACTTGATCTGGGGGCCGGAAGATAACCACCTGGTTCCAACTATTCTTTGCCGGGCAAAACGGTTAAAAAAAATTGGGAGTGGGTCTGATCTGGTGGATACCATCTATGTGGACAATGCAGCCGATGCTCATCTTCTCGCTGCTGAAAAACTTTTGACAAATACCCGTCTTTCGGGAAATATATACTTTATCAGCCAGGATGAACCCATCTCAAAATGGACGCTGGCCAATGCCTTTCTTTCTGCAGCAGGGCTGCCGCCCTTGAAAGGGCATGTATCTGCCAAAACGGCATATCTGGCAGGGGGGCTGTTTGAATTGGTCTATAAAACATTCGGGATTAAAAAAGATCCGCCCATGACTCGATTTGCTGCAAAGGAGCTGGCCACATCCCATTGGTTTAATATCTCCCGGGCAAAGAAAGATCTTGGGTATACGCCTGCCATTTCTACCCAGGAAGGGCTTAGAAGGTTAAAAAAATGGCTTGAAACAGAGGGGCTAACGCGGTATGGATTATAAAAAAGAACTCTTTATTGGGTATAAAAAATACTCCAGAATCATTGTCTCCTCCTTTAAGGAATTTCAACAGGACCGCTGTTCTTTGAGGGCAGCTTCCCTGACCCTGTATTCTCTTTTTGCCATTGTTCCGGTCATGGCCATGGCCTTTGGCATTGCCAAGGGGTTTGGGTTTCAGCAGTTTCTTGAAGCTAAGGTCCTGGTCATGTTTGAAGGCCAGGAAGAGATCATCAAAAATGTACTGGCGTTTTCAAACAACCTGCTGGACAAAACCCATGGCGGGCCCATGGCGATTATAGGGATCATTTTGCTTGTGTATTCCCTGGTAAAACTTCTGGGGCACATTGAAAATGCCTTTAATCAAATTTGGTGGGTGAAGGGAGACAGAACTCTCCTTCGGAAGATTACCGATTATATGACCATTTCCTTTGCCGCCGGACTATTGGTGATTTTTTCCAGCAGCGCCACTATCTTTGTCACCACCCGTCTTAAAAATTTCATGGAATACCTCAACCTGCCGGCAGGTTTTGAAAATTTAATCTCTTTTGGATTCAATATTTTCCCTTTTCTATCCATTTGGGTGCTGTTTGTGTTTTTTTATGTGATCATCCCCAACAAAAAAATAGATGTCACAGCTGCCGCTGTCGGGGCTATTATTGCCGGAACTATTTTCCAGCTTGTTCAGATATTTTATTTGAAATTTCAGGTGGGGGTTTCCAATTATAATGCGATTTATGGGAGTTTTGCAGCCCTGCCCTTATTTCTCATCTGGCTCCAACTTTCCTGGGTTATTTTATTGTATGGGGCAGAAATGGCCTTTGTCTGGGAGAATACACCCTCCCTTGAAACCGATGACCTTGGGTATGAGGATTTGAGTTTGCGTTTACAAAAGCTGATGGCGATAAGGATGGTTTTGTTTTGTGTCAAACGATTTGCCCAGGGGGATTGTCCGGCAACTGATCAAGAGATATCAAAGGAATTGAAGCTGCCCTTAAAAGTTATCAAAATTATTTTGGAAAAATTATTGGAATCGAATCTTTTGTTCCAGGTCACCTCTTCCAAAGGGTTTCTGGGGTATTCCCCTGCAGTGGATATTGAATTCTTAACGATCATGGATGTGATAACAGCTTTTGAGCAGCCAACAGACAAGTGCGTCCAGGTGAGCGATTCCCTGGAATTTGAAACTTTGGAAGAAAGCTTGAATGCTTTTACCCGTGCGGCCAGAAATTCTTCAGGAGAGCGAAAACTTAAGGATATTTAGTTTTTATGCCGTTGTAATTTTAAAAAATTCTTTTATTTCGTTTTCCTTACGCTTGAGCTGGTCAATGGTCAATCGAAGAACAGATTCGTTGACCCCGATTTTTTTGGGGGCATTTTTGATGGTGACGGGCACGGGGTTTCCACTGTGCCCGATTCCCGCTTTCTGGGTCAGGTAGTTTGCCAGATTGATGATCAGGGCCTGGTGCCGAAATTTTACAGGAGATGATTCAGGGTTGTGGTGAAATCTACAGGGGACCATGATGGATTGGGGAAAATTCCACCGTTTCATCAAGAGGGCCGACAAGATGGAATGGTCCAGTTTGAAAATTGCGTTTTCAGCAAAATACAATGGTTTTTTGTTTTCAATGGCAAACTGCCGGACCTTCATATACTCTTCTTTAAAATACCTGGTAAAGACAATTTTGCCCATGTCATGGAGAAGGGCAGGGATAAATATTTTGCTTGCAATGGCAGGATTGGTCCTTTTCGCCAGTTCCTTTGACACGGTTGCAACCCCGATCCCGTGTATCCACAGGGCTTTCATGTCCAAGCTTAATCCTGATTTGTCAGTAACGGCAGAAAGAATTCCCATACCAAGGGCAATGCCGATGATTTCATCAAACCCAATGACCGAGATAGACCGTTTTACGCTTGCAACTTTGGTTTGTTGGGCATAATAAACTGAATTGGCAAGTTTTAAGAGTTTGTTGCTCATCCCCTGATCGTAGGATATGACATCTGCGAGTTCTTCGGTGGTTGTTTTTTCATCGGATGCAACACTGATTATTCTGTCAATAACGACTGGGAGCGTTGGTATCTCACTCTCCCTTTTCTGCACCATTTTGAGAATTTGTTCTTTTACGTCCATTTAATCCTTTTCGCCATACCGATTAAAAGAAACCTTGTCATATTCCAGAATTTCCTTTGGATGTCCTTGTTTAACCTCATCAGGATACCCTATCGCAATGATTGATTCAATCATTATATTATCGGGTATGCCCAAAAGATCTTTAATATAGCTATCCGCACTTTTAGACGAATCATGGTCCCGTTTTCTGATCTGTATCCAGCAACTGCCAAGCTCCAACGACTGTGCTGTCAGATGAATGAATATGGAGGCTATGGATGCATCTTCTACCCAGACATCGCTGGCACTCGGATCTGCGCAGACCACAATTCCCAGGGGGGCTCCTTTTAAAAATGAGGAACCATGGGCTTTTGCTGCTGCAAGTTTTTCAAGAAGACCGGGTTTGTCAACCACGATAAATCGCCAGGGGTTGAAATTTCTTGAGGAAGGGGATCTCAGGGCTGCTTGGATGAGCTGGTCAATTTTTTCTCGTTCAATGGGCCTATCTTTAAATTTTCGGATGCTTCTTCGCTGTTCAATGAATTTATTAAACATAAGTCTTCTCCTTTATAGGGCAGGATAAAATCGGGGCAAAAAATATCAGGTTAACAGGTTTCATGAAACCGGGTCAATGAAACCGGGTGATATTGATATCTCCCTTGGACTGCAGTTTATCAAATTTTTTCCTTAAAAAACGTTTGAATGCATTTCGGGTTACCGGCCAAAGCAGCATTAGCCCGAAAACATCTGTCATCAGCCCCGGCGTAATGAGGACAAGGCCTGCGATGAGTATAATCAGGGCATCCATGAGATCTTCTGCCGGCATAATGCCCTGTTCAAGATTTCTCCTGACCTTTAACATGGTGTTTAACCCTTCCATGCGGGCAAGCCAGGCACCGGTAAATCCGGTCAGGATGACAATTAAGATGGTGTTGAAGCCGCCAATGACCGTCCCCACCTTTATTAAAAGATAAAGCTCAATTACCGGGATGAGGGTAAAACATAAAAAAAGTCGAAAGAGCATAGGTTGTTCTCCCAAAAGGGTTTATATCTTTAAGAACAATGATGATGAAACCATTTTTGTCAAGGTGATCCCGGGTGATCTCCATGGTGGTCCCCCCGGGAAAAAAGAAGTACTAACCCAGTGACCATCATTGCCGTGCACAATAGTTGACCCATGGTGAATATGTGCCATGGCATGTTTAAATGAGGGTCAGGTTGCCGGAAAAATTCAATCAGGAAACGAATGAAACCATATCCCAAAAGGTATAAGGCAAATAGGCGATGTTTTGCCCAGGGACGGCGTTTGATAGTCCAGAGAAGTATAAACAAAACAATTCCCTCAAAAAAAGCTTCATAAAGCTGGGAAGGGTGGCGCAGGGTATGGGTGGGGTCCGTGGGAAAATACATCCCAAAGGGCAGGGTGGTGGGTCTTCCAAACAGTTCTGAATTGATGAAATTACCAAGTCTGCCAAAGGTGTATCCCAGGGGAACCGCCGGACAGATCAAATCGGAAAAATCCCAAATGTTGATTTTATGTTTTTGGCAATAGAAAAAAAATACCGTCACAACCCCTATAAGGCCTCCGTGGAAAGACATTCCGGAAATGCCGGTAAATTTAAATCCATCGGAAAGATCAAAGGGAAGAAAAATTTTCAAAGGGTGGTGTAGAAAATAGGAAAAATCATAGAACACCACATAGCCGAGTCTGCCGCCGAGAATGACTCCCACAGCTGCCCACATAAAAAAATCATATACGAGTTCCTTGTGAAGGGGCCAGGGTTCTGTTTTGAGGCGATATGCCACTAGCCAATAGACGCTGGCAAATGCCGCCATATACATGAGGCTGTAATATCGTACTTGGAACCCGTTGATTTGAAATAAATACGGGCTCATCTTATAGGGTAATTCCTGCCACCAGTTCATAAACAGCCTTTTGATGATTCTTTAAACGTCAAACGGGTTAAGTCGACCGATCTGTAAAAATTCTCCGAATAATTTCTTTAAGCAGTTTGGCTGCCACCATGGCGGTAACAGTATGAAAATCCCGGTCCTTTTCTAAAAGAACTATTGGCATCAAAGGGAATGCCGAGGATACAGATACTGCCCTTATCAATAGTTTGGGGGGCAATTTTGTGGGAAAAGGATGGTTTCATCTTTTTTCTTTTTTACGGGAAGCGGATCCAGAAGGCGGCATGGATCCCAAATGTCAGTGTTTATTTGTCTGGCAATGGAAGGGGTTAAGGCGTTAAGAAAACTCTCCCTGGAAACTTCAACTGCCCCCATATTGAGTAGATGGCGGGTGGTGACCTGGCAGTCAATCATATCAAATCCTCGGGTATTTAAAAGGCTTGCAAGGGCTGTCAGGGCAATTTTTGAGGCATCACTCGCACGGCTGAACATGGATTCTCCAAAAAAAGATCCCCCAAGGCATACCCCGTATAGGCCGCCAACCAACGCATTCCCATGCCAGGTTTCAATGGAGTGGGCATATCCGTGTTTGTGGAGTTGGATATAGGCATCTATCATTTCATCCACGAGCCATGTGCCGTCAAGACCGTCCCGCCTTGGTTGGGCACACGAGACAATGGTCTGCTCAAAGGCATTGTCCACTGTGACCCGAAAAGGGGCTCTGTTGATTTTTTTTTTCAGGCTTCGAGAAATTTTAATGGTTTTGGGAAACAATACCAGCCGGGGGTCCGGAGACCACCACAACAGGGGCTCATTTTCTGAAAACCACGGAAAAATACCATTTTGATAGGCAAGCAGCAGCCTTTCCAAAGAAAGATCTCCTCCAATGCACAAAAGCCCGTCGGATCTTGCAAGCCGTGCAGGCGGGAATTCAATTCTTTCTGATAACCTGAAAAGGGGCATTTAGCTATTTTATCGTAAAGGTTAACGCATCATTTTTCAGGCCGATGGAAAGTTTTCCCCCTTTTTCAAGTTTGCCAAAAAGAATTTCATCGGTGAGCTTGTCTTTTATGGTGGTTTGAATGAGCCGTGCCAGGGGCCTGGCCCCAAATTTGGGATCATATCCTTTGAGAGCAAGATAGGTTCTGGCCTTGGCTGAATAGCTTAAGGAAATTCCCTTTGCTTTCAGCATGGTTTTCAGTTCCCCCATGTTTTTGTCCACGATCAGTTCCATGACTTTTTTAGACAAATGATTGAACTGAACAATATTGTCCAGGCGATTTCTAAATTCCGGGCTAAAGGTTTTTTCAACGGCCTTTAATCCTTTGGCATCGGTTTGGGCTCTCTGGGAACCAAATCCGATATTGTTGGCATCCATTTCCCTGGCACCGGCGTTTGAGGTCATGATAAGAATAACGTTTCGAAAATCCGCTGACTTGCCGTTGTTATCGGTAAGCGTCGCATAATCCATGACCTGGAGCAGGATATTATACAGATCCATATGGGCTTTTTCAATTTCATCCAGCAGCAGGATTGAGTGGGGATGTTTTCGAATACTATCGGTTAAAATACCGCCCTGTTCAAAGCCAACATAGCCGGGAGGTGCACCGATGAGCCTTGACACCGCATGCTTTTCCATGTATTCGCTCATGTCAAATCTTAAAAACTCAATCCCCATATTGACTGCCAGCTGTTTGGCCACTTCTGTTTTTCCCACACCAGTAGGTCCCATGAACAAAAAAGAACCAATGGGCCGGTCCGGCGCCCCAAGACCTGCCCGGGAGCGTTTTATGGCGGTTGTCAGTGTCGTTATGGCATCATCCTGGCCGTAGATAACCTTGAAAAGTCTCGCCGGCAGGGATTCGAGATTGGTCCTGTCCGTTGAGGTCACGCTGGTGACCGGTACCTTTGCAATTTTTGCCACAATGGTTTCAATATCTTTGGTGCTGACGTTCTTTCGTTTGCCAGCTCCCTTAAGGCGCAGATAAGCACCGGTCTCATCCATCACATCAATGGCTTTGTCCGGCAGCAGCCGGTCATTGATATATTTGTCAGACAGATAGGCAGACGCTTCTATGGTTTGATCCGAATACTTTAGACCATGGTGTTCTTCATAATAGGGACGAAGTCCCTTTAAAATCTCGCAGGTCTCCTTCACACTGGGTTCGGCCACCTCAATTTTTTCAAATCGCCTTGAAAAGGCCCTGTCTTTTTCAAAATGGTTTTTATATTCTTCATAGGTAGTGGTACCGATGCACTTGATGTCCCCGGAGGAAAGAGCAGGTTTGAGAATATTGGAGGCATCCATTGAACCGCTGGTGGTAGCCCCGGCGCCTATAACCGTGTGAATTTCATCAATGATGAGCAGGGCATTTTTTTTCTTTTCCAGGGCATTGATCACGTCCTTGAGCCGTTGTTCAAAATCGCCTCTGTATTTGGTCCCGGCAAGAAGGGTGCCCATGTCCAGAGAAAACAGTTCACAGTCTTCCAATAGATCCGGCACCTGATTGGCATGGATTTTTAAGGCAAGTCCTTCGGCAATGGCTGTTTTGCCCACGCCCGGGTCCCCCACAAGGATGGGATTGTTTTTTCTCCTGCGGCAGAGCACCTGCATGACCCGATCCATTTCATTTTCACGGCCGATGAGGGGGTCGATTTTATTGTCCATGGCCTTTTGCAACAGGTTGGTGGTAAAGGCTTCAAGGGGATCTTTTTTCTTCTGGCGCTTGGGCTTGGGATCTGCCTGGGGAAACATTCTTTGGGAAAGGTCCTGGCCGCTCTTGGCCTTTTTATCAGGTTCGCTTGAATGGGAAATGTATTTGAGCACGTCCAGTCGGGTGATCCCTTCGGATTCCAGGTAGAAGGCAGCATGTGAGTCTTTTTCCTGGAAGATGGAAGCAAGAATATCCCCGAGGTTCACCTCACTTTTTTCAGCGGAGCGGGCATGGTTGATGGCCCGTTGTATCATTCGCTGGAACCCTATGGTCTGCTGGAGAACGTATTCATCCTTGGTTTCTATTTTGGTGAGTTTTTCATCAAAGAATTTTTCCAGCTCATCTTTTATTTGATTTGGGCTTCCCCCGCATTTCTCAATGGTTTCCAAACCGGTTTCATGGTTAAGGATGGCGTAAAGAACGTGTTCTACACATACATATTCATGCCTTCTTTTTTTTGCTTCCCGTACGGCAAAACCGAGGGCTGTACTGAGTTCTTTGCTGATCATGATGCTACTCCTTTTCCATTGTGCTTTTTAAGGGAAATCCCTTGTTGCTTGCCAGGTTGTGTACGGTTTCCATTTTTGTCTCTGCAATTTGCAAAGGATAAATCCCACACACTTCTCTTCCCTTATTATGTACATTAAGCATTATTTGGTTTGCTTTTTCAAGTGATTTTCCAAAAACGGTTAGAAGAATTTCCACTACAAATTCCATGGTTGTATAATTGTCATTGTGCAGAAGGACTTTATACATGGGCGGATGACCTTCCTTGGATTTTGATGAGATCCCTGTTTTTGTTGTTGAATCGGTGGATGTCATGTTTTTCTCCTAGGACATACAGCATTTTTTATATTTTTTGCCGCTGCCGCAGGGGCAAAGATCGTTTCTATGGACTTTATCCTGGCTTCGCTTCACGGGTTTTTTCACGGAGGGTTCATCGGCGTGGGAAAAGGTCAGGTTCTGTTGTTCCTTTTTTTTTATTTCATCTACCCGGGGAGCACCGGTTATCTGAATTTTAAACAAGATATCCACCACCTCTTCCTTGATCATTTCCATGAGGCCATGGAACATGTCAAACCCTTCTTTTTTATAGATCCGCAAGGGATCCTGCTGGGCATATCCCCGAAGGCCGATGCCTTCTTTTAGATGATCCATGGACAATAAATGTTCTTTCCACCGGGTGTCAACGGTTTGAAGGACAATAAACCGTTCCAGTTGCCGCATCTGCTCTTCTCCGATGAGATTTTCTTTTTCAAGGTAATGTTCTTCGGCCAATTTAAAAATAACGTCAGACACCTGGTCCTGGGCTTTGTTTTCTTTTACCGAAAGTGTTAAATCAACGGGGAAACCAAGTAACTTTTTTGCCCCTGATTCAAGGCCTTCCATGTCCCAGTCCTTGATGGGGTTTTTTTCATCGGAAAATTTAGCGACCAGTTCATAGGCCTTGTCCTCGATCATTTCCAGGATGACAGGTTTTAAATTGTCTTCCTGTAATGCCTGGCGCCGCTGTCGGTAAATGACTTCCCTTTGCTGGTTCATGACATCATCATATTCAAGCAAATGCTTTCTGATTTCAAAATTGTGGCCTTCCACCTTTGCCTGGGCATTTTCAATGGCCTTGGAAATAAAGGAGTGTTCAATATGTTCTCCCTCTTCAATGCCAAGGCGGTCCATGACGGAATGGATTCTATCCCCACCGAATATCCTGAGTAAATCATCTTCCAGGGACAGATAGAAGCTTGAACTGCCCGGATCTCCCTGCCTTCCGGAACGACCCCGAAGCTGGTTGTCAATCCGTCTGGATTCATGGCGGGAGGTACCTAAAATATGCAGCCCTCCCAGTTGTGTGACCCCATCTCCCAGTTTGATGTCGGTGCCGCGACCCGCCATGTTGGTGGAAATGGTCACAGCCCCTTTTTGTCCGGCATTGGCGATTATTTCTGCCTCTTCCTTATGGTGCTTGGCATTCAATACCGTGTGGGGAACCCCTCGTTTCTTGAGTTTTTTACTCAGGTCTTCGGAGACATCAATGGAAATGGTTCCCACAAGTACGGGCTGCCCTTTTTTGTGAAGTTGTATAATCTCCTGGATGGAGGCATCATATTTTTCTTTCTGAGTCTTGTAAATCAGGTCGGGAAAATCCTTGCGGATCATGGGTTGATGGGTGGGAATTACCAGAACATTCAGATCATATATTTTTTTGAACTCAGGGGCTTCTGTCTCTGCGGTACCCGTCATTCCTGACAGTTTGTCATACATCCTGAAAAAATTTTGAAAGGTAATGGAGGCAAGGGTCTGGTTTTCATTCTCAATTTTAACGTTTTCCTTTGCCTCAAGTGCCTGGTGCAAGCCTTCAGAGTAACGCCTTCCCGTCATGAGCCGCCCGGTAAATTCATCAACAATCACCACCTGATCATTTTTTACAATATAATCGGTGTCCCGCTTGAACAGGGTGTGAGCTTTCAGGGCCTGATTGACATGGTGGAGCATTTCAATGTTGGCGGGATCATATAAATTATCAACCGACAACAGCTCTTCTCCCTTGGCAATCCCTTCTTCTGTAAGCGAGACACTTTTGGATTCTTCGTCCAAAGTATAGTCGATATCTTTTTTAAAGGCCGGGATAATGGTATTGACCTGGGTATAAAAATGGGTGGATTTTTCAGCCGGGCCTGAAATGATCAAAGGCGTCCTTGCCTCATCAATGAGAATGGAGTCCACCTCATCCACAATGGCAAAGTTGAGGGCGCCCTGGGCAAGATTTTCCCTTTCAAATTTCATGTTATCCCTCAGATAATCAAATCCGAACTCATTATTGGTGCCATAGGTGATGTCCGCGTCATAGGCCTCTTTTCTCGCCTGGTCGTCCAGATCATGGACAACCACCCCGACGCTTAATCCGAGGAAATTATAAATTTTGGCCATCCAGTCGGCATCCCGCCGGGCCAGATAGTCATTGACCGTAATAATGTGAACCCCTTTGCCGGAAATCGCATTTAAATACGCCGGAAGGGTGGACATCAGGGTTTTCCCCTCTCCTGTTTTCATCTCAGCAATGGTGCCTTGGTGGAGGGCAATTCCGCCAATGAGCTGCACATCAAAATGGCGCATGCCAAGGACTCTGATAGAGGCTTCCCTTACCAGGGCAAAGGCTTCGGGCAAAATGTCATCCAAAGTTTCACCTTGTTCAAACCGATTCTTGAATTCCTGGGTTTTTTTTGTCACCTGTTCATCGGACAGGGACTGCATCTGGGGTTCAAGGGCGTTGATCTTATCTAAAATGGGCTGAAGCGTTTTTAATAACCGGTCATTGCTGGATCCAAAGACTTTTGTGAAAAATTTTAGTACCATTTAAATTTTACCTGTTCTTAAAGTTATGTAGGTTTAAGTGTGTTTCCATTTAAATTTTCTTTGTAAAACATATAATCATTAATATAAAAAATAAAACAAAAAAAATAAATAAATTGGTTCGTTTGATGGGAGAATTTTTAGCAAATCCTGGGGCTGGGACTAATTAAGGATATATTTTAGGGGGTTGGCAGGAACGCCATTGATGCGAACCTCGTAGTGGACATGGGGGCCGGTGCTTTTGCCGGTGTTGCCTAGAAGGGCGATAACCTCCCCTCTTTTTACTCTTTGACCCGGTTTGACCAGAATCTTTTTCAGATGTCCGTATTTGGTTACCCTGCCATATCCATGGTCGATAATAACCAGGTTACCGAAATGTCTTTTAGGGGCAGCATAGGAAACCTTACCGTTTGCCGTTGTAATGACGTCTGTCCCAAGTTTATTTGAAATATCAAGACCTGAATGAAAGGTTCTTTTCCCTGTGAAAGGCGATTTTCTGTATCCGAATTTGGAGGTGATCCAGCCGTCAACCGGTCTGATAGACGGGGTTGATGCCAGAAGATTCTTTTTTTTCTCAAGGTGTTTGATGAGATCTTCAAAATTAAGGACCTGTTGTCCAGCGGCCAAAGTGGTCTGGTTTACCTGTTGATGCATTTCCCGGATCAGGTTGTTGTGTCTGGATTCCAAGGGGATGTCTTCATCAAGATCATTTTCCGGAATTCCGCCAATGCCAATGAAGCCCGAGGATCCACCTGATTTTTTAATGTCGGCAATCAGCCGGACCTTGCCTTCCAGTTTTGAAAGATTGTCTACTTGCTTCTTTAGAACTTCAATATTTTTAGCAAAGGCCTGAATTTGTTCCCTCTGGTTTTGGATGTCATTGCGGTAGGAACCAATGGTCTGTGTCAGGGCGTTGTTCTTAACCGATATGGTTTTTAAACGATAATAGTCATATCCCAGATAGGACAGACTTGCCCCGGTCCCCATGACAATAAGGATGAAAAAAAGTAAGCCTAACCTGTGAATTGAGAATTCCTTGATGTCGGAATTTGAACCGGAATGAAACCAAATTTTTATTCTTTTTTTCATTATTACTTTCTTATTTAGATAATTAATGGTTGTCAAGCACAATGTGTGTGAATGATTTTAAATTGTTCACAAAGGGGTCTGGACATAATCCAAACCAATTTCATCAGCCAGCCCAAACATAATGTTCATATTTTGAACTGCTTGCCCTGCTGCACCTTTTAAAAGGTTATCAATGGCAGAGACAAGGATAATCCTACCTGTGTCTTCGTCAAAATGACATCCAATATCACAGCAATTGGTTCCCCTGACATGGGACATGGCAGGAAAACATCCCTCGGGCAGCAGCCGGACAAAAGGTTCTTCTGTATACCATTTTCGGTATGCCCGGCGAATATCTTTAAGGCATACAGATGGGGTGGCCTGCCCATAAATTGTTGAAACCATTCCCCTTGTAACCGGTACAAGGTGTGGCACAAAGGTAATCTTGATCTCTTTTTCGGCATGGATACTTAAAATTTCCTCTATTTCCGGGGTATGCCGATGGTTCCCTATCTTGTAAGGGGCAAAGGATTCATTTGCTTCACAATAGTGGGCTGTCAAAGAAAGGGACCTGCCGGCTCCGCTGACACCGGATTTAGAATCGGAGATAATGCCTTGAGTCTGTATGAGTTTTTCCCTGATCAGGGGGAGCAGGGCCAGAAGAATCGTGGTGGGATAGCATCCGGGGTTTCCAATGATTCTGGCTGTCTTAATTTGGTCCCGGTAGATTTCAGACAGTCCATAAACACTTTGGGCCAGAAGATTCTTGGCCGTATGTGTCTGATAGGCCTTTTCATAGGCTTTCGGGTTGCTGAATCTGAAGTCGGCCGATAGGTCAATCACCTTAATCCCCTGTTCGATCAGGGGAGCCGCATAGGCCATGGAAACCTTATGGGGCAGGGCAAGAAACATGATGTCCACCCGGTTTGCGAGTGCTTGTGCATCAAGATCTTCACAAATGAGGGATTCAAAGCCCCGCATGGAGGGGAAAATATCTGTTAAAGGTTTTCCTTTGTAGCTGCTGGACGTAATTGCTTCCAACCGGGCCTGGGGATGGTTGGAAATCAATTTGACAAGTTCTACTCCTGTATAGCCCGATGCCCCTGCAATGCCGACTTTGATCATAATAGTTTGCCTACCTGGTAATGAAGTTATTTTTTTAAAGTGTGATTTTATGCCAAAAACACTATTTTTGCAAACTCAAATATTCAACCAATGTGTGATCTTCTCCTGCAAGTTGGTGAACAATAATCTCGCTTATTTTTTTCCAGTCTCCACCAGCAAGCCCGGCACCTATACGTGGATAAGCGATTTTTTTTCCTGAAAAATTTGTTTTAACCCTGGAAAACAGGGCGGCAATGGCATCATAATCTGCCAGCACATGGGGCCCTGAATACCGGTATTGGGTATATCCGTTTATAATTGTCAGGGGGGCGTCCTTGATTTTAATGGTTGCCCTTGAGTAGGTTCCCAATTTGTTTTTATCCCCTGACCCGGTTTCAAGATCTGCCTGAAATGCAAGGGGAAAGGTCTTCCTGATCTGTTGTGCAATGCCCGCACCCATGCTGCAAAAACAATTGCACCCGTGGATGATAACATCAAACTCCCCTGACAGGGCCAGTTGAATCAGATCTCCTTTTAAAATTTTCATATTTTTTTGTTCCCTTGTATTTAATCTTAACCTGTGAAAAGTATGCAAAAATTATTCCTGGCGATTATGTTGTCCTGAAAATACATGGAAAATAGTCGGTTTTATGGACAGACTTCTTTGGGAATAGGGCCATCCCAATTCCATGGACGGTGAAGTATTGCTGGGGAAAAAAGGGGTGGGTTTGACCTGGGATGTCATGAAATTGACGCCCCCTCCCTCATCCCCTGTCTTTTCAGCCACCAGGGGACGGAATGTTTTTCCCTGGGGGTAAATGGTTCTCCCACAAAAGCGATTGCGGTTTTAACGATGAGTGATGGGATATAATTGTTTTGGTGAATAATAAACAATAGGCCCGTTATGGTCTTAAAATTGGTAAAAAAAATGTAAAATTCCATGGGTTTGCTTGAACCCAGGGGGTGTCTGAGTATTATAGCCCCCATGAGTGGTTCTATAAAATTTTTCAGGGAGCCGGTAAACACCATTTCTCACATGGCAGGTGCCGTGGGGTCTGCCATCGGGCTGATCCTTCTGGTTGTTTTTGCCGCTGGCAGATCTGATATTTGGCATGTGGTCTCTTTTTCTATTTTTGGTATCACATTAATTCTTATGTATACCTCAAGTTTTCTTTATCATGGTCTGCGCATATCGGAAAAAGCCCTTTTGACCTTTCGTAAGATTGATCATATTATGATTTTCATGGTCATTGCCGGATCTTATACCCCCCTATGTCTTGTGCCCCTTCGGGGGCCCTGGGGATGGAGTCTTTTTGCCACGGTCTGGTCCATTGCGGTTATTGGGATTTTTATTAAAATTTTTTACATAAAGGCACCCCGGTGGGTTTCCACCTGGATTTATTTGATGATGGGGTGGCTGTGCGTGGTGGTCATCTATCCCTTGATGAAAACCGTTGAACCCATTTGTCTTGTCTGGCTGCTCATGGGCGGGGTTTTTTACAGCGTCGGAGCCCTGGTATATGCCCTTAAAAAACCCGACCCCTTTCCCGGAATAGTGGGCTTCCATGAAATATGGCATCTGTTTGTCATTTTGGGGAGTACCTGCCATTTCTGGCTTTCCTTTCGATATCTGATGTATATTAATTAAAAATTCTTGTAATTTTTCGGGTTCTTTGTAAAAGTCATTGCCTTTGGGTGGTATTTTGTGTTTTCAATGCTTATCCTAATACTTAAACTAAGCTAAATTAGCGGGGTAAAGTCGCTGCGATGGAGAAGTTGAGATGGAAATCTTCCAAATAGAAAAAATAACCGACTGCAAATATTTGAACCTGTTTTCCATCCAATACAAGGATCGGGCAAAAAATATTAAAAACTGGGTGTTTGCATCCCGGTCCCAGGATCCAGATCCCTTGAACCATGGGAGGGTGAGTGCGGATGCCGTGATCGTGGTCCCCTTTCATAGGCAGGCAAAAAAATTAGTGATTATCAAGGAGTTTCGGCTTGCCCTGGGCAGTTGTCAGTATGGATTTCCCGCAGGCCTTGTGGACCCAGGGGAAAATATTGTCCAGGCCGGGGAACGCGAACTTCTCGAAGAAACAGGTCTGGCAGTCACCCGGGTTTTAAAACAAAGTCCGCCCATTTATTCCTCATCGGGGATGACAGATGAAACCATCAGTCTTTTATTTGTTGAATGTGATGGAAGCCCCAGCAATTTTTTCAACGAAATGTCCGAGGAAATTGAAGTTATCATGCTTTCCCGGGAAGCGGCCAAGGGACTCATCTCAAAACAGGACCTTAAATTTGATGTTAAATCCTGGATGGTGTTAAGCATGTTTGCCGATTACGGCATTATCAGTTAAGGAAAAGTTTTCGTGTTTTCAAATTTTTTATATTTTCTGATCGCCCTTGTGATCTATACCTCTTCCGAACTTTTTGATCGAAGCAAACCGGTTGACCCCAACACCCTCTATTACAGTCTGATATCTGTGGCTGTGTTTGCTCTGATCTGTCATACATGGTTTAAACGGCTCGCCCAAAAGGGTGACAATTCTCCTTTGGGGCTGGATCATTCCGTTAACAGGGCTATCTCAAAGCTGTCTATCGCAGCTTTAATGCTTTTTGCTGCCAATATTTATGTGTTCAGGCTCCCTCTTTTTTTTGAAGGTGTATGGTTGTTTACCCGTATCCCTACCCTTACAGCTGTTTTATTCCTGGGGCTCTTTCTTGTCTACCTTGTTATTATCTGGAATGCAGCCTATGGGGTTCAAAAACGATATTTTCCCAGAGGTCTGACCAAGAAGCATTTTATCGGTTCAAATATCTCATTTTCCCTGCCCGCCTTACTTCCCTGGTTTTGTTTATCTTTGTTTGCCGACATGATTCAGCTTTTGCCCCCTGGGCCTGTTCGAGGGTATTTTAATACAACTTCCGGTGAAGTTGTCTATATTTTGACGTTTTTGATTCTTGTTTCTATTTTTGGGCCGGTCCTGATAAAAAAACTCTGGGGGTGTACCTCTCTTGAACCGGGGTATTATCGGGCCCGCATTGAAGCCGTCTGCGCGAGGGCCGGCTTAGCGTATGCGGATATTTTAAAATGGGAGCTTTTTGGCGGCAGCATGATCACCGCTGGTGTTATGGGGCTTGTGGGGCGATTCCGGTATATTCTGGTGACGCCGGCTTTGGTGGATGCCCTGGATGGTGATGAAATTGATGCGGTTATTCTCCATGAAATTGGTCATGTTCAACGATATCACATGCTTTTTTATCTCTTGTTTTTTGTCGGGTTTATTGGATGTAATTTTGTTTTTTTTGAACCCATGATACTCCTGCTTTATATTGCAGGGCCGGTTTACCAGGGATTTTCTCTCTTGGGAATCGATAAAGGAGATGTCTACCCCGCTCTCATCTGTCTGTCGCTGATTGGTTTCTTTGTCATTTATTTCAGGTTTGTGTTCGGCTTTTTTATGCGCAACTTTGAGCGTCAGGCAGATATTCATGTATATGGCTTCCAACAAGATGCCGTTCCTTTGGTCTCTACCTTTTATAAAATAGCCTCCTTGAGCCGGCAGTCCATTGATAAACCGAACTGGCATCATTTCGGAATTGGTGAAAGAATCCGGTTTCTGGAACAATGCCAGGAAGAGCCCGGGTTGATCGCCCGTCATCACAAACGGGTGAAAACGCTGATAATAGGATATTTTTTATTGGTCCTTGCCCTGTTTTGTACAGGATATAGTATTGGCTACGGTGGCGCAAAGGATGCTTTTGAACAATATGTTGCCAAGAAAATACTCTTCCAGCAATTGGAGGTAGATCCAGAAAATTCAGATATCTACGTATTTGTAGGAGATTTTCATTACAATGAAAAGGCCTATGGCAAGGCTGCTGCTGCCTATGAAAATGTGATTCTCATTGACAGTAAAAATATCCATGCCCTCAATAATCTTGCCTGGCTGTTTGCCACCTGCCCGGATACGCAATTTCGCAATGGCCCAAGGGCTCTTGAACTGGCCTCCCAAGCCGTTTCACTTAAGCGGGAGGCCTTTGTCCTGGATACCTATGCCGAGGCCCTGGCCTTCAACAAAAGAAATGTCGAGGCACTTGAGGCGGCAAAAGAAGCCCTATCCCTGGCGGATGAAAAACGATCCTACTACAGGGAACAGGTGTCGCGGTTTGAGAAAATGGGCCAATAAATTTTTTTGAAGTTGCCGGGTGAACGCTAGGATTGTGTTCTCGCGATATTGCTTTTTTTTATAAAACAGACGGCTTGAAACCTTGCGTTGTCCTGAAGAATATAGTATGCCGATAGGATCTGTGTGTTAATCTCTTATTTTTAATCGACGAATGAATAATTTTTATTCAATTATTCAGCACTATTAACAACCTAACAGGAGGCGAGTATCTATGAAGTTATTAAAAGTTTTAGCTATTTGTATTACCGTTCTTGGCATGACCGCATTTGCCATGGCAGGCACATTGAAAGATGTTAAAGCCAAGGGGTATATTCAGGCCGGTGTTAATGGCAGTCTGTTCGGGTTTGGTAAAGCAGATGAAAACGGTGTATGGAAAGGGCTTGATGTGGATTGTGCAAGAGCTGTTTCCGTTGCAGTTTTTGGCAGTCCTGACAAAATAAAGTTCACTCCGCTGACCGCTAAAACAAGATTTACTGCATTGCAGTCCGGTGAGATTGATGTGCTTTTTAGAAATTGTACCCAGACCCTGAGCCGTGATTCCCAGCTGGGTCTTGATTTCGGTGTGGTTAATTACTACGACGGTCAGGGATTTCTTGTTCGCAAGGACCTTGATATAAAAAGTGCTAAAGAGCTGGACGGTGCGTCTATCTGTGTTCTTCCCGGAACAACCACGGAAATGAATGCAGCTGATTTTTTCAGATCAAATGGGATGAAAATGAATCCGGTTGTTATTGAAAATACGGCCGAACTTGCCAAAGCTTTTTTTGCAGGTAGGTGTGACGCCTTGACATCTGATGCATCCCAGCTTGCAGGAACCCGTGCGGTTGCCCCCAATGCCAAAGATTATGTAATCCTTCCTGATATTATTTCCAAGGAACCATTGGCGCCTGCTGTAAGACATGGAGACAATGCATGGAAAGATATCGTAAATTATTCTGTGCTGGCCATGATCAACGCCGAAGAATTGGGTATTACGTCTAAAAATGTGGATGAAATGTTGAAGAGCAATGATCCCAAAGTAAAAAGATTTTTAGGCGTTACCGAAGGGAATGGTAAATCCCTTGGGATTGATGAAAAATTTGCTTACAATATTGTTAAAATGGTGGGTAACTATGGCGAAGTCTTTGAACGAAATGTGGGGGTCAATACCCAGCTGGGCATTGAAAGAGGACTCAACGCCCTCTGGACAGACGGCGGATTGATGTACTCTCCACCATTCAAATAATTCATATCTTTGAATGAAGTATGGTGCAATGTGCAAATTGCACCATACGTTTTTAACGTACCGTTTTTTAACGTACTTTGAAAGTATATTGAATAATGCTATGAAGACTACAAGTTCAGAAAACATTTCGTTCTGGTATGATCCTGATAAACGGTCCATCGTTTATCAGATAGGAGCCGCACTTTTTGTTGCATTTATTGCCTGGTACCTGGTTTCCAACACCATGGCCAACCTTGCAAACCAAAATATCGCCACTGGGTTTGGGTTTTTAAATAAGGAGGCTGCCTTTGAAATTGGTGAATCCCTGATAGAATACTCAGCGGCAGACAGATATTTAAAGGCCCTTTCCGTTGGTTTCTTAAACACGTTGCTGGTATCATTTGTCGGCATTTTTTTGACCGTTGTTTTGGGCACATTTCTAGGGATTGCCAGATTATCGAAAAATTGGCTGGTCAATAAATGTGCGGGAGCCTATATTGAATTTTTCCAGGATATTCCCGTTCTTTTGCAGCTTTTTTTCTGGTATGCCTTTTTTTACGAGATGCTGCCGTCACCCAAACAAGCGGTCAATCCCTTTGAAGGGTTGTTCCTGTGCAATCGGGGACTGATTTTCGGCATCCCAGCGGCCCATCCTGTTTATAAATATATGGCACTTGCCGTTCTATTTGCTGCCATTGTTGTCTTTTTCCTTAAACGATGGGCAAAGAAAAGGCAGGATGCCACGGGTGAGATCTTTCCGATTGTTAAGGTATCCATTCTTCTTGTCCTTGGACTTCCTTTTGCGTGCTGGCTTGTGGGCGGCTCCCCAACCCAGATGAATGTGCCCGAGTTAAAGGGATTTAACTTCAAGGGGGGGATGTCTGTCAGCCCTGAATTTGCCGCCCTTCTACTGGGGCTTGTTTTATATACGGCAGCCTTTGTCGCAGAAGTTGTTCGTGCCGGTATCCAGTCTGTTTCCAAAGGCCAAACCGAAGCAGCCATGGCCATCGGGTTAAAACCCGGGCAATTGCTGAATTTGATTATTCTGCCCCAGGCATTGCGGGTTATTATTCCGCCCTTAACCAGCCAGATGCTCAATTTGACAAAAAACAGCTCCCTGGCGGTTGCCATTGGGTATCCAGACTTTGTTTCTGTTGCAGGTACTGCAATCAATCAGACAGGCCAGGCCATCGAAGGGGTCATGTTGATCATGATTGTCTATCTTTTCTTCAGCTTATCAACCTCGGCCTTTATGAATTGGTACAATAAAAAGATGAAAATAGTGGAAAGGTGATACTTTAAATAGGTTATTCATGGAAACAAATGCAAATATCGAATACAAGACTGTCGTAAAACCGCCAATTACAAGCGTAGGGGTTATCGGATGGATACGGGGCAATTTACTCAGCAGCCCTTTTAATACCATCCTTACGCTTATCCTTCTGGGGTTATTGTGGTTTTCAGTTTTTCCTTTTATTAAATGGGCGTTTTTAGATGCCTGCTGGCACCCGGATGCAAACTGCAGGGAGGCAACCGGGGCCTGCTGGTCCATCATCACCTCTAACTATAAAATTATTTTATTCGGGTTTTATCCCCAGCATATCCTATGGCGCCCCGTCACGGCCATCGTTTTACTTGTCACCCTGCTTTTTATCAGCCGTAATCGACGCTATTGGAATCCCTATCTTGGGTATGCCTGGCTGATTTCTTTGGTAATCATGGGGGGGTTGCTCAGGGGAGGAATTTTTACCCTTGAACCCGTTGAAATCGGAAAATGGGGCGGGTTGATCCTGACCTTGCTCTTATCTGTTTTTGGTTTGACCGCAGCATATCCCCTGGGGATACTCCTTGCCCTTGGCCGGCAGTCCCATATGCCGGTGATAAAAACCTTCAGCGTCTTTTATATCGAACTGATCCGCGGTGTCCCCCTCATTAGTTTATTATTCATGTCATCGGTTGTTTTTCCCTTGTTCCTTCCCGAAGGTGTCTCAATAAACGGTATTTTAAGAGCCCAGGTTGCCATTATTCTGTTTACGGCGGCTTATATCGCAGAGGTGGTCAGAGGGGGGCTGCAGGGAATGAATAAAGGTCAATTTGAGGCAGCCGATTCCATTGGATTAAACTATCTTCAAACCATGCGATTGATTATTTTACCCCAGGCGTTGAAGATCGTTATTCCGCCCTCGGTCAGTGTTTTAATTTCAGCGTTTAAGGATACCTCTCTGGTTGTTATTATCGGGTTATACGATTTGCTGAAAACAACCCAGTCAACCTTGTCAGAACCTAAATGGATGGGATTTTCAGCAGAAGCCTACATTTTTATTGCCCTGATTTATTTTATCTGCTGCTTTTTTATGTCCAACTACAGCAGACAACTGGAAAAAGAATTGGATACAGGTCTGTAATTTTTTAATAACTTTATTTATTAAGCGATAATTTATGAACCAAGACAACACAAACAAAATTGATGTTTCAAGTGAAGAGACCATTATTAAAATCTCTGATATGCATAAATGGTATGGAGATTTTCATGTTTTAAACAATATCAATCTGGATGTTAAAAAGAGTGAACGCATTGTTGTTTGCGGGCCGTCCGGATCGGGAAAATCAACCCTTATCCGATGCATCAACCGGCTTGAGGAACATCAAAAGGGAAAAATTATTGTAGATGGCATTGAGCTGACCAAGGACTTGAAAAACATTGAAAAAGTCCGATCAGAGGTGGGCATGGTGTTTCAGCATTTTAATCTGTTTCCCCATCTTACCATTGTCGAAAATTTAACAATGGGCCCTATCTGGGTTCGAAAGGTTCCCAAAAAAGAAGCAGAAGAAACCGCCATGTACTATCTTGAGAAGGTACAGATTGCCGAGCAGGCACATAAATTTCCCGGTCAATTGTCCGGCGGCCAGCAGCAGCGCGTGGCCATTGCCAGAAGCCTTTGCATGAAACCCAATATTATGCTCTTTGATGAACCCACATCTGCCCTTGACCCGGAGATGGTAAAAGAAGTTCTTGAAGTTATGATCAACCTTGCCCGGGACGGGATGACCATGATTGTTGTTACCCATGAAATGGGGTTTGCAAAGAGTGTTGCACACAGGGTTCTTTTCATGGATGCCGGCGAAATTATAGAAGAAAACAATCCGGAAGAATTTTTTAATAACCCCCAGAGCGACAGAACAAAACTTTTTTTAAGTCAGATTCTCTTTTAACAGATTTTATTTTAAAATCCAATGGGGAAAAAGGCCATCCCTGCCATGTGGACGGCATCTGTTAAAAGTCGTCCGGTTCTGGTGGCGACAATCAGGGCCATTGTGTCCTGAAGGGAAATGAGTTTGCCGAAAATCCGTTCAAAACTTAAGTTTTCAATGGGGCCGCCGTACACATTGGTTACAAGGAACAGGTCTCCGTTTGGCAGATGTCGGGCTTTAAGTCTCCAGACAAGAATTTCAATATTCCGGGCGCTATTGTAAAGGCTTTGGGCCTCTAAAAAGTCCAGCAGAAAAAGATCACATTTTTTGCTGTATGATGCATGGAGCATAGTGTAGAGTCCATACATCATTGCAAAAACCCGGTCCCCTTCATACCCGGGTTTAAACCCAAGTAAAATGGCTTCTGTCCCCTCTTTATACTCAAGGGTGCTGTCGGTTTGAACCGGCGGGCACTGGAATATCCTGGTCACCTGTGAATCAATCGTAGCCCCGGGTGTCTTGTCAAGCTCCATGGAATTCATTCTATAGAGCTTTCGGGTCAGGGTTTTCAACAGATCTGCCACCTGGTCGATATGAATTTCCGCTACCAGATTGATGTCTGTCTTGGCAAAATTTTCAAGGTGAAAATCTGTGGCCGAGGTGCACCCGTTTAACAGGAGGACAAAAGTGACAAGGATATAAACGAACCATCTCTTTATTTTAGTGTTTACCAGATTTTAATTCCTCAACCCCCAGGTGCATGGTTTTTACAGCCAGTTGAATACAATGATGTTTCTTTTCCGGGATATTTTCCAATACCTTAAAAACATCTCCGTCATTTATCTTCAGGGCATCATCCAGGGTTTTTCCTTTGATCAGTTCCACAGCAGCCATGGCAGCAGAAATGGCCCCTGCACAGCCCGTTATTTCATAACGGACATCATCGATAATTTCATTTTCGCCTATCTTGAGGTAGATTTTCATAATATCGCCACAGGATCCAATTTTTTGAGATACCTGATCGGCATTTTCAATGTGGCCCATATATTTTTTTTCAAGATAATAATTGATTGCCGGATCAGCATAACCGGCTTCTGACAGCATTTTACGTTCCGCATTTGATGATGAAGTTTCTGTGAGCACAGGTGTTCCTTTTGTTCTGTCCTGGTAAAAAAGAATATTTTACCGGACAGTATACTAAAATATTCATATTTGCAAATTTAACGCCCCCTTAAACTAATTAATTTCTTTTTTATGTCAAGCAAAATGGGTGATTGTTGCAAAAAAAAATATCATGAACAAGGGGTATCCTGGAAAAAAATGAATCGAGCCCTTTAAAGACCTGAAATAATACTTGTGATAATAGTCGGTTATGATATGCTAAAAGAAGTATCCGAATGGCAGTTCAATTAAGTTAATTATCGCAACATGAAAGCTGAAACTTAAATTTCATTATCACCTTGGACGAAGGAGATCGCGTTATGAAAGAGTTGATTAAGTATATTGCCCAGGCATTGGTTGATGATCCCGAAGAGGTAAGTGTTGAAGAAATCAAGGCCCAGCAGACTCTTGTGCTTGAGTTAAGGGTTGCAAAGGAAGATCTTGGTAAGGTCATTGGCAAAAAAGGGAGAACTGCCCAAGCCATGCGAACCATTTTATCCTGTGCCTCGGCGAAAGAGCAGAAACGGGTAATTCTGGAAATTGTCGAATAAGACCTTGAGACAGCATTCTGACCTTTCTTAAAACCAGCAAATGATTTCCTGTTATTCTTTTGGAGAGAAATCTCTAGGGGTATTGGTTTGTTTTATAATTAGAAATGAAACGTCTAATCCCGGTCGGTTTCTTCGTTTAACCGGCCAGGATTCTAAAAAAAATCAGCATAATTATCCTTGGATATGGAAGCCCTTAGGTATTAACATTTATCTGTGTCCAACTGGCATTCAGACTCTTTCCTTTTTTCCGACAAACGCAACGCTTTTCTTGCAAGGGCTTCCCTGTTCCGCCTGATTTCCTCTTTGGAAACCAGTTTCAGGGGAGGAACCTTTGTGGGCCTGTGGTTTTGTCCGAGGGCAACAAAGGTCAGGTAGGCAGATGCCAGATGGGTTTTTACCCCGGTCAGCAGATCCTCTGTTTCAACACGTGCCCCAATTTCCATGGAAGTTTTTCCTGTCATGTTGATACCAGCTTTTACCGTTAAAAGGTTGCCGATAAAAGCTGGTTTGTGGAAATCAAGCCGGTCTATGGATGCGGTTACACAGATTTTTCGGGTATGTCTTACGGCTGCAACACCGGCAGCATTATCAATTTCCTTCATGACAACACCGCCATGAACGATCCCGGCCGGGTTGGCATCCTCGGGCAGCATGATCCTGGCAATAATCATGGAGGAATCCTGGGCGCATTTTTCTATTTTCATTGAATTCATCTGTTCTCCTAATGTGAGATTTTTTGCTAAAAAGTTGTCGCCTTGCCTGTAATAAAATAATCAACGGCAAGGATTTCTAATTAGAGACTCTATAAAATATGAACCCGGATCTTGTCAATTACATTAAAAAAACAAACAGAAAAGCCCGTTTTGGGATTGGCTATGCTTTGGTCCTGTTTTGTGATACTACAAACCAACCAACGGAGTATGAACAGACACGGCAGGATCGGGTGTGCCGATAATTTAATTTTAAGGAAATTAATTGGATAAAATTGTTTTAAAACCCGGAGAAATCCACTTTTTTTATTCACGGGTGGACGATATACAAACCCCGTCTTTACTGAAAACCTATAGGGACATATCCAGCAAAAAAGAACGATCCAAAATAGACAGGTATATATTTGAAAAAGATCGTCACACTTGTCTTGTGACAAGAGGTCTCCTCCGGTTTGTTTTGTCCCAATGCACTGGGATTCCTCCCCAGTCTTTTGGGTTTGAGGAAAACAGCTATGGGAAGCCCCGCCTCAAAACAGGCGTGACCGATATCCCCATTTTCTTTAATCTTTCCCATGCCGGTGGTTTGACGGCCTGTGCCGTGGTCCTTGACCATGAAATTGGGATTGATGTGGAAGATTCGACCCGGAAAATTGATATAAATATTGCAAACCGTTTTTTTTCAAAACAGGAATCAGAGGTGCTGGGGCAGACAATGGAAGATAAGAAAAAAAGTGTTTTTTTTGATTTCTGGACCTTAAAAGAATCCTATATCAAGGCAAAGGGCAGAGGACTTTCCATTCCCCTTGATAAATTCAGTTTTACAATCAGCCAGGCGGGAACCGCAATATGCTTTGGTACCGGTAACAATGATGCGGATGCGGATGCTTTTTCTTTTTTTAGGTTTCCTTTGCTCGAGCGTTTCAAGGCCGCCATTACGGTTTGTGCCCCCCAAAGTCTTGGGTTTAACGTCAATATATACCAATGTGTGCCGTTTAAAGAGATAAAAAGGCAGGACCAGATTGCTATTATTTAGTTTGTGATTTTAACACGTATTAGGAACGAAGATGAATCTTGCCCTAGGGTCTGCTCCAAAGAGATTTAACCCAGCCAAATATGGTTTTTTCTTTGGGTTCGGTCAGGGGCGAGGCGTTTGCCGAGCAATGGCGTAAATCGTCAATAAAATATAATGCGTGAATTTGCCATCTATATCTCCTTGTGATCCCGTTGTGTTTTCGACAGATAGTACTCGTAGTCACCTGTATAAACGGTCATTTCTCCCTGGTCGATTTCAAAAACCCTATTCACAAGGCAGCGGAGAAAATGCCGGTCATGGCTTACTAAAACAATGGTTCCGGCAAATTGTTTCAGGGCATGCAACAAGACTTCCCTGGATTGGATATCCAGGTGGTTGGTAGGTTCGTCAAGGATCAAGAAATTTATGGGCTGCCCCAGAAGGGTTGCCAGGACCACCCGGCTTTTTTCTCCGCCTGAAAGCTTTGCTATCCGCTTATCCACATCATCACCCGAGAAGAGAAAAGCACCGCACAGGTTACGAATAACCCCTATCCCTGCAAGGGGCAGAGCGTCCTGGATGGTTTCAAAAATGGTTTTTTTAGAATCAAGGATATCCATGGAGTGCTGGCTAAAGTAACCGATTTTAACGCTGGCGCCAAGTTTGGCGATACCTTTGGTCGGTATTGTCTCGCCTGCCAGAACCTTTAAAAAAGTGGATTTTCCGGCGCCGTTGACGCCCACAACAGCAATTTTATCCTGTCGGTTAATCAGCCCGGAAATATCAGAGAAAACCGTTTTCGGGTTTCCATCCGGTGTTTCCCATATTTTTGAAAGCCTGTCCAAAAGAACGACATCGTCCCCTGAACGCGGAGGGACTGAAAATTCAAGTTTGATAACCCGCTGCTGTGCCGGCAATTTAATCCGCTCAATTTTTTCCAGTTTTTTGATGCGGGACTGTACCTGGGCCGCATGGGATACCCGTGCCTTGAAACGAGCGATGAAGTTTTCTTCCTTGGCAAGCATCTCCTGTTGGCGCCTGTGGCTGGCCAAGAGCTGTTTCATCCTGATTTCCCGTTCCTGAATATAAAAATCATAGTTTCCGCCATAGGTGGTGGTCGTGTGGTTTGCCACCTCAACGGTTCTGCTCACCACTTTATTCATGAAATCGTGGTCATGGCAGGTCATCAAAAGGGCACCCGAAAAATCATTGATCAGCCAATTTTCCAGCCATATGATGGATTCCATGTCCAGATGGTTTGTGGGTTCATCCAGGAGCAGGACATCGGGACAGATGGTTAAAATTTTTGCCAGGGCAATCCGCATCTTCCATCCACCACTGAAGGATCCCACGGGGCGTGTATAGTCAGCAGGGCCGATACCCAGGCCCGTGAGAATCGTTTTGGCCCGGGGTTCAAGATCATACCCGCCTCGATTTTCAAATTCTTCGGCCGCATCCCCATAATCCCCAAGCAGGATCTCCATGGCGGCTTCATCCATGGGTTCTGCCATGGCCGTTTCCATCACTTTCATTCGTTCACCCAGCATCACCACATCCGAGGCTGCAGACATCACTTCCACAAGGGCTGATCCACCGGCCATTTCCCCCACATCCTGGGAGAAGTAGCCGATTTTAATTTTTTTTGCACAGGAGATCTCTCCGCCGTCTGCTTCTTCCTCCCCTGTGATCAGCCGGAAGATGGTTGTCTTGCCGGTCCCATTGGCGCCCACAAGTCCGATCCGTGTGCCGGGAAGAATCTGCAGACTTGCAGTGGAAAAAAGGATCTGAGAACCGTGCTGTTTTGATATTTTTGTCAGGTGAATCATTTTATCGTCCCAAAAAATTTATGAAATTATCATATCAGATGGCAAATTGGCAAGAAAAAGAAAGCCGGTTTTACAATCGTTGATAGTGATCCAAAGATATGTTATTGTGAAAAACAAAACTTCACCTTTACAGGAGGTTTTATGCAAATATCGATTACCTTCAAGAAGATCGATCCCTCAGACCCTTTAAAAGACTATGTCCAGGAAAAATTTGACAGGTTGGACAAAATGCTGGATAAACCGGCCGAAGCCCATGTCGTTTTATCCGTCGAAAAAATTCGGCACATTGTTGACATAAACCTCAGCTGTGACGGGTTTAGAATTCATGGAAAAGAAGAATCGGAAAATATGTATGCATCGATTGATACCCTGGCAGATAAATTAAAATTACAGATTAAAAAAAATAAAGAAAAACTCAGGCGGCACCTGGCCGGAGATAAGCAGAGCATCAAAAATACCGGTACTCAATTTAACGCCTCCGATGGCTTGGCAGATAATCCAATTTAACCGCACTTGGTGTAGCCGCATGCATGACATGTCATACAGCCTTCTTCAAAGGCAATGGTCTGTCCGCACTCAGGACAGAGATTTGATTTGAGACGGTTTTGAGACGGCTTTGCATTTTTTGAATTACCCGTCGGCGAATATCGGTTCTCAAGCACCTTGGCAATGGCATCGGGAATGGAATGCACCAACCCACCATCTTGAAATACAGCATGTTCACCTCGAATCCCTTTGATTTGGTTTATGATTTCGGTCACTTCTATACCTGATCTCAACGCCAGAGAAATAAGTCTTCCGATGGCTTCTGTCTTAGCCGTAGTGGATTTTCCGGATTTTCCGATGGTTGCAAACAGCTCAAATGGCTTGTTATTGAATTCGGACACGGTTACATAGAGGTATCCCATACCGGTCTTGATTTTTTGGGTAAACCCTTCGAGAATTTTCGGGCGCTCTCTTCCGGCATGCAGAAAGTCATTCCCATTGTCCTTATCTTTTTTACCGGAAATGGAAAGCACCTGATTGTCTTTGCTGCCGTCTCTGTAAATGGTCACGCCTTTACATTTGAGCTTAAATGCCGCATCATAAATGAATTTTACATCTTCTTTTTTAGAATCCTTCGGAAGATTAACCGTTTTTGAAACCGCGTTATCTGTGTGCCGTTGAAACGCTGCCTGCATTTTGATATGGTCCCCAGGCTTGATATCATGTGCCGTAACAAATACCTTTCTTAAGTCAATGGGAATTTGAGAAATTCCTTTGGCGGTTCCTCGCTCAGCGATATCTTCCATCAGCTTTTTGTCGAAAAAACCTCGGATTTTAGCCACTTTTTTAAAGACAGGATTTACCTCTAAAAGCTTGTCATTATCCATTACAGTCCGAACATAACTTAATGCAAAAACAGGCTCTATCCCGCTGGAGCACCCTGCGATAATGCTCAGGGTTCCTGTGGGGGCAATGGTTGTTGTGGTGGCATTGCGCCTAAGCTTTTTTTCGCCCTTGAACACGCTTTGATCAAAATTAGGGAACACCCCCCTTTCCTTTGCAAGTTCGCAGGAAGCTTTATGGGATTCCTTTTGTAAAAAGGACATGACACCCTCTGCAATGTCTATGGCCTCATCTGAATCGTAGGGTAGATTCAGTCTGAAAAGCGTGTCTGCAAATCCCATGATGCCCAGGCCTATTTTTCGGTTCCCCTGAACCATTTGCTCTATTTCTTTAATGGGGTATTTTGACATATCAATTGTATTATCGAGAAACCGGACCGAAAGATGGATGGTTTCTTTTAATTTGTCAAAATCAATGGCCGGCATCCCTTGGTTTGAGGTCACAAATGCCGTCAGGTTTATGGACCCCAGATTGCAGGCCTCCATGGGTAAAAGTGGCTGTTCTCCGCAGGGGTTGGTAGATTCCATCTCTCCCATACCAGGGGTTGTATTATGCCGGTTGATCTTATCTAAAAAAATGATGCCAGGATCTCCTGTGGTCCATGCCTGGGTTATTAATTCTTCATAGACAGCCGCAGCATTCAATTTGCCCGAAGATTCGTGTGTCCTTGGATCTATTAAGTCATATTCCGCATTCTTTGAAACTGCAGCCATAAACTTGTCTGTCACGCCAACGGAAATATTGAAGTTCGTCAACTCATTTTTGTTGTTTTTGCATTTAATAAAATCCATGATATCGGGATGATCCACACGAAGAATCGCCATGTTGGCTCCTCTCCTTGTGCCGCCCTGCTTCACCTGCTCAGTTGCCGTGTTGAAAATTTGCATGAATGAAACCGGGCCGGAAGCCACACCACCTGTGGACCCGACTTTGCTGTTCTTCGGACGAATTCGTGAAAATGAAAATCCTGTCCCGCCACCAGATTTGTGAATTGTGGCAGCATTTTTAACCGCTTCAAAAATACCATCGATGCTGTCTTCCACGGGAAGAACAAAGCAGGCGGCCAGTTGCCCTAAAGATCTCCCTGCATTCATCAAGGTGGGGGAATTGGGTAAAAACCTGAACTGGGTCATCAATCGGTAAAATTGTTCTTCCATTTTTTTGATATCGGCTTTTTTATCATATTTTTTTTCGGCCTGGGCAATATGAGCTGCGACTCTTCGAAACATTTGTTCTGGTGATTCAGAGACCTTTCCTGACGCGTCTTTTTTTAAATACCGTCTTTCCAACACTGTCCTGGAATTTTTGGTGATAAAACGTATGGACTCTGTCGACTCTTTGGTTGTTGTCATATTCCCAACTCCTGTTGTTTTTATGGTTTGTCTCCATTTTATTTCCATCCATTTGATTTTAGGAACCCGGAGAAAAACAATTTGGCTTTATTTGTGAATATACTTTATATAGTATTTGTAGAAAAATACAACTACAATATATAGGGGATGGCGGGGAGGGATCAGACTGCGGCTTTGGATGTATCGGTTCAAGCACAGATAATCCTCTTGCTCTAGGAATTGGGCGATAAGTTTAAGGTGACCTATCTGTTTATTTCACACGACCTTGCCCTGGTAGGTTGTTTTTGCCAGCGGATCATTGTGATGTACCTGGGCAAAATCGTGGAAATAACACCGGCAAAGTTGTCACACAGACCCCCCCCCGGCACCCCTATACACGAGTGCTGATGGAAAACGTGTATATCGGTGTGCACATGCCGGGGAGATCTGTAAAACAAAATCTCCCCAATTGCTGGAATTTTGGCCGGGTGAATTTGTGGCCTGTCATTCTCTTTTATCCTATAAAGAAAATGGCAACAGATGACGGCATCGTTTTTTTAATTATCTATTCCAATTTAAACGAGACTTTTAATTTGGTACGGTAACCGACAATCCTGTTATCCTCCAAACGCATATCCATTTTGACAACTTCAGCCACACGCATATCGCGAACAGATTTGTCAACAGCTGCAACGGCAGATTTAGCAGCATCTTCCCAAGAAATTTCAGAAAATCCTACAATTTCAACGATTTTGTAAACGCTTGATTCCATGGTAATCTCCTTTCAAAGGTTAAAATGGTCTTAAAGATGAACTTGCGCCTATTTTAAATGAGAGTAGAGAATTATTGAGCCAGATGATTAATGATATAGAGATTCAATTGGTTTGCATAGTTCTTTTTATAAAAAAGAATCCACTGCAAAATATCAAACCGTCCTTGTCTTTCCCACATGGCTATATCTTCACCACTGACATTTGTTTGAAAAGCACAGCTGGGGTCGAACAGCGGTTGCCGCATCGTATGCATTTGAAGTCTTTAGGGGGTATGTATAATCCTATATTTATGGATTATTTGCCCCTTCTCCCAGGGGAACGATTATTTCGATTTTCGTTCCTTTGCCAGATTCTGAATCGATTTTAAATTGTCCGTTTAGAATCTTGATTCTTTCGATAATACTGAATAATCCAAAGCTTGATTTTGAATTATCTTTTAATATTGAACTATCAAAACCAATACCTTTATCTTTAAAATTAATGTGTAAAAATTCATTCTCCATTGAAATTTTAAGGATAATTTCATTTGATTGTGAATGCTTGATCGTGTTCATGAAAAGTTCTCTGATGGATCGATAAAGTATTGTCTGTAAAGACTCATTCAGATTCAGAGGTTTTTCTATTTTATTGGAAAAATTAATCTGTATTCCGTGTTTGGATCTAAATTCGAACGCCAAATCCTCCAAAGTTTCTTCTAAACTAAGAAAACTTAGCGTTGGAGGACTGATTTGAACTGTCAGTGACCGTATTTCTTCCAGCGCCTGCTCAAGTATTTGCTGCACATCCAAAAACTGTCTATCTTTTTGTAATAATTTATCATCAATTGCATTTTTAAACTTAGAAATCCCAAAACCAAGTGTTTGGGTGACGGTATCATGTAAGTCTTCAGCAATTATTTTGCGTTCTCTTTCCTCAATTGAAACCAGTTGTGCTAAAGTGGATTGTAATTGTTTGATATATTGTTTTTCTTTTGCCCTTAATCTTTCGGATTCAAAGTGGCGCTGCTCAGCTAAGAAAATTTGTTCATTCAAATAAGTTAAAGTTTCATTTTTAAGTTTTGCATTTTTGAAAAAATTTAAAAACCGGGTTTGATTTTCCCATTTAAAGATAACTCTGCCGCAAGGCGCATCAAAAATATCATTTTTGTGTAATAGAATTTTTCCGGCAACTACTAAATTTTCAACAAGTAAGGTTGCATTGTAGGGTTTTTCAAAAGAATACTTGTTTGAATAAATTTTATCGGTTGAAAATGATTTTAAAAGTTGAATTCGCCTGCCTATCTTTTTATC
>JADGFI010000041.1:0-879 GCA_016743945.1 Desulfobacteraceae bacterium | reverse complement strand
GACTTAGTGTTTTTTTTTTTTTTTAGAATTATAGCGTTTTTTATTCTATCTGGAAAGGATGCAGTTGAGAAGGATTGACTAAAAATATATTGAAAAATTGGTGCTAATGAGTTAGAAAGCTTATGCACTAAGTTAAGTGGGAGTGTATCATTAAATGATGATGATTTGCTGGATTTATACAATTTTACTATGACATTTTTCAAATGCGCTTGATCATATAAAATATCAACAGTTGCCGGTTTTTGAAATATGATATGGGGAATTATTGAGCAAACTCCAGATGTATAGCGTACCATGAGCCCTATACCTTCAGCAACTACGGATTCATCGGTTTTTATAGTATAGTCAGCATAATCTGAACCAATCGCATGAAGATTCATGTCCATGTAGGTGTTAAAACTATTGTTATATTTGGGAACAAGCTTATACATATTTTTAACACCGACAAGTTTGGTTATCATTTCAAAGAGTTTCGATTCTTCATTGTCTTTTAAATAGAATCCGATTCTATACCAATCGGTTAATGTAGTTAAAGGAGCGGCTTCCTGGCAATTATCCATCAATTTGTACCAGTCTTTGACAGTAATCCAATTATGAGGATTGCTTAAATATTCTTTGTCAACACTCACCCCACTGAGTATTGTTGATTCTTCAATCCCAAGTTTTTTAAAATGGTTTAAAACGTGAATTGCGTTGTTACATCGGGATCTCGGTTCCATGCGTATCCTGGCTATGGGGTTTGTAAATATATTTGTAATTACATAATAGCGGTCTTAAATCAAGAATATACATTTTTTGTTTCTTGATTAAAAATAGATAAATTCAAAATTGTTATATTTTAAATTGACACATTGATAGTCATAACTTTGTCCTTATCGT
>JADGFI010000040.1:54127-54513 GCA_016743945.1 Desulfobacteraceae bacterium | reverse complement strand
ATCTTTTACCTGATCAAGAATCTCTGGTGTGAAAAGAGAGACATTATCTTTTAATGTCTGGAGTTTGTATTCATATTCATCACTTATACCACCATGGCAAAGCATCAAGCGCAATGTTCTATGGTTATTGGCAATATCCAATAATTTATCATAATCCCAGTTGCATCCCAGGCGGGTCATTCCCAGGACAAGTATTTTCCACAGATGCATTCCTTCTCGACCATTTTTCGGGTTTATATTGGACGGAATTAATTTTTCAAGTAGATCAAAAATTTTTGTTCGAGATTCATGATCACAAAAAAGAGCTTGCAGACCAATAAGGATCTTTGGAAGTTCATCCCGAGATTTAAGATTTATTTTGATTTCTGAAATGGGGGTTTGGCCAA
>JADGFI010000040.1:0-54117 GCA_016743945.1 Desulfobacteraceae bacterium | reverse complement strand
GTCCTTTGCTCCAAATGTTACGATGTGGCTATTTCAGGCAAAACGCTTGTCAATAAAGGCTTTTAGATTGATTATAGTAACATTTTTGATCACAAGATAGAAGCAAAATATTAGTAAAACTGCATTTTTTTAATATTCAAAAATTATGTCAAACCCTTGCTATAAGAGGGCTTCAGATGTGTCGGTCAGGCACTAACTAAGTTGTCTACAATATCGGGGGAGGACCAGCCTCCAGTAATCCATTAATCATTTTTTTCTTTTGAAGTTCCTGGAATAATTGTTGGGTTTTGTTGTCCAGCCCCTGATAGGCCGCCAGAATCATGGCGGCAATTCTTGCCCGGGCGGCATTCTCACCACCGGCCATGATAGCCTGTACCAAGGTTTCTGAAAGATTGTCTTCATATTTTGAAATCAGTTGAATAATACCGGGAAATACCTCTGATGTGCTGCACGCCTGCCCGAAACGACCAATGGCATCCACCGGGTTTTGATCCTTTGCAGTAATGCCTTCCTGGACCCACATATGGATGGGGCTGTACTCAAAGTGCTTCTCTGCGATTTTAACAGCGGCGCTGATCGGCGCCTCACCATCAATACACGCCAATCCCAATCGAGCAAAGAATTGTGCCGCTTCAACAGCGGTACTTCCCCTGTGCGTCATTTCCGTCTGAGCTCGGGCGGCTTCCAGAAGCGTTTCAGGATCATCGGCATGGAACAGAAAAAGAGGGGCAATGCGGGAGGCTGCTGATATATCTTCAGAAAGAGAACCGCATGTTTCCGGGCCTTTCCCCTTTTGGATATTTTTCAGGGTGGTTTTGGTGGCCATGTCATGGTAGCCACCATAGGACTCAAAAAGGTGCTGCCACCGCATAAAAAAATTATTAAGGTTGAACCCACCGGATGCTGCAACGGATTCCAGCAAAACCAGGGTCTGATCGCCGTAGTGGGTAAAATCGCCCCGGTTTTTTGTGGGGTGATAGGACCCCGATGACGGTGGTAACAGTTGAGTCACCTCTCCATGGGAAGTTTTGATTTGGTCGGTATCATAAATCCAGTGAACACCCAACGCCAGTGAATCAGCGGCAAAATTTGCTTTTATCATTGCTTTTATTTTGTCTTTCATGGGGCCTCCTTTTGCCCTGGCGGGTAGATCTTCACCGTGCAGGGGACTTTTTAGATAGTTTTTTTAACATGGAGAACATATGCATTGTGAGGAATTATTCAAGAAAGGGCGAATGGTGTCCATGCCGTCTTTTCCAATCTTTGATCCTACCCCAAAAAACTGGAGACAGAATTAAACCACTTTTTTAGGGAAAGATCAGTTGATGTATATTTTTGGTATCCTTAAGAAATCCGGCATCCAAATACTCCACCTTAGGATACTTATTGTTGAGTCGGAAAAATCGGTAAAACTCAATTTTTTAATTAATTACCTGATTTTGCGAAAACCCTTTCCAGGAGGTTATTATTGTATAATAATGTACTTTTTAACGTCAAGTTCACCAGCGAGTTTCAGCGAGTCAAGTGGAGCGCAGCAGAACGTTGGTGAAATGATTTGTTAAGCTTATCTTATTTTCTATTTGCACAACTGAGATTCACATGGAATCCCATCATTATCGCCATCAATTTTCACATTTGGACAATTCTTAAGGTAGAATCTTGCTTCTTTACATGAATTCATTTCACTACAATATTGTTTTCCTTCACAGCTATAACCTGTAAAATCTTCATCGACCAAACCAACTGGTAATGAATTTACAAACATTTGTGACCAAGATGGATAAGTTGCATATGTGGCAAATACTATGCCCAAAAATACTAACAATGCTATTAAGCTCGAAGTAAGGTTACTTCCTTTTGATTCTTTTCTTTTTTTGCTTTACCAAGTTATTATTCAGCAGTCAATTTAATTGAAGGATAACACTACCAGTTGGGATTTGTCCAGAGGGAGGTTAATACATAAACAACCTTACAGCCCCTGCTTGATCCGGGTTGCGCTATATCCCTTCATCCAAAGAATTCACAATTGGATTGGTATCCTAAATTATTCCAGACCCCGAATACTCCACCTTTGGATACTAATCCTTAACTGCTTTAAAACACCAATTCAGGGTATACAATCAGACAAAATTCAGATCATTTTTTATCATAGGATGAATATTCCTTTTCATTTACATGTGTTGTGATATTATATTGATTCATAGAGTTGAGTGAATCCGCAGGCTTTTTGGGTTGAACACGATACTCTTCTCTCCCGTCATATTTACTCGAACACTAAATAAAGGAGGGCAAACATGCTTTGCAACCTTACCAACCTAAAAGGCAAGGATCTTGATCAAATCAAATCTCTGGAATCCGATTTAGGGATTACAGTATTGGCTTTTTCCTGCCATGATGCTCCACCAGCCACTTTGGAAGAAGAAACGTTGGCTAAAATTCAGATACTGGAAAAAAATCTGGGTGTATCCCTGGTTGCGCTCAATCAATGATGGCAGACCGTCAAGGAGATTCAAGGTATACGGGAATAATACTTGGGTAAAAATTTATGTTTTATGGTCTTGAAGTGTGCACTCTAAAAAGTAAATACAAAAAAGTGCTTGATTTACTCCTGGTACTCTATTGAGTTGAATATGGAAACATGGCCGAGGGAGCTACCCTTGGCTCATATAGTGGAATTGAAACTCAGAGAATAATGGGAAAATATAACAGAAAAAGGCTGAGCCATTTTCTGACCCTGCCCTAAAGATGATTTTGAAATTAATCTATATTATTCTGTCTGCTAATCCCTGCACGACCTAAAAGACCAAGGCCAAAAAGAAGCATTATTGCTGGTTCGAGCACTGGGGCTGATTCGCTTCCAATATTTCTTAGATACCTTCAGCTCCTTCTCAAGCTCTGCCAGACTCTGAATAATCTGCTGTTCTTTTTTAGTCACCATCCAGCATTCTGCCAAGGCCTCCTAAAACCGACCCTTCTCCTTTGCTGCTACCGCCTGCTGACGGTGCATGTTGAAGAATTCTGTCTGCCAACCTCGAAAACGGGAGGCTTTGTAGATAAACAGAACCGTGACCACTCAAGGTTGCCAGGAATAGACCCTCTCCACCAAAAAACATGGATTTCAAATTTCCTGCCCTCTGGATGTCGTAATCAATACCCGGGCTGAATCCCACGATACACCCAGTGTCCACCCGGATAGTTTCACCTTGCAATTTTTTTTCTACAATAGTGCCTCCAGCATGAACAAAGGCCATTCCATCTCCTAAAAGGCGTTGGAGAATAAATCCTTCGCCCCCGAAAAAACCTGCGCCAAGTTTTTTGCTAAAGGCAATAGTAACTTCGGTTCCCAAGGCAGCGCACAAAAAAGCATCTTTTTGGCAGATCAGCTCTCCACCAATTTTCTCCATATTAATAGGGATAATCTTCCCCGGATATGGAGCACTGAAAGCAACTCTTTTTTTGCCCGGTATCTGGTTCGTAAAATGGGTCATGAATAAAGATTCCCCGGAAACCGCACGTTTCCCTGCATCGAATAACTTGCCCATAAATCCTTTGTCCGGTTGAGAACCATCCCCCATTTTGGCTTCAAAAGAGATACCATCTTCCATCCAGTTCATGGCACCTGCCTCTGCAATAACTGTTTCGCCCCGATCAAGTTCTATTTCTACTGTCTGCATATCATCGCCAAATACTTCATAATCGACTTCATGACATTTCATAAACACCTCCGGAAGATTAAGGTTGATAATTGATCAAACAGGTTAAGACTTTTTATACTCCTTTTTGGGGTTCATTGTAAATTTAGATTTGTTTAAGAATATAAATTTCTATTCTCGGATTAATTAAAATGCCATGAAGGTATATTGTAGATCAACTTGATTTTTGTTCAGATCCCGGGGATATTTTTTTAAAATCTGCTAAGATGTGATCTCTATATTAGAAAGAACATTATTGGGAAGTGCCCAATATGAAATTTGTCAATAAATATAGTTGAACGCCTGCATCAGTTGCGGCGTTAGCCGTCCATCGGAATGCAGATGTTATATGACATTATCCAATAGAGTCATACATTTTTCGCTTATTGCTTTTGGTAGTGGACAAGCTTTTCTTTGAACTCTATCAAGGTGGACAACAATCAATTCAGAAGTGGCCACTTCTATTTCTGTTTCTGAATTGTACATGATGTGAATAAACCTGATAGTTTTGTCTTTTACTTCTATAATTTTTGATTTGATATGAAGCAGATCACCTGCCATTACTTCCGCTTTATATTTTGTTGTTTGTTCTAATCCTGCCATTCCTCTGTTGTTTTCACGAATATAACTCGGAGTAATACCCACTGAGGAAAACAGTTGCCACGTACCTTCGTCAAATCAATATTCCCAAAACTCAAAAAATTCCATTCCGTTTTCGTGACAAATTTCTGCAATTTCATCAAAATTGGTTCCGATGTCAAAGAGGTCGGGTTTAAATATTTTTTTTGTCATCCATGGTTTAAAGTGGCTCGGCCTTGTTATCTGTGCGAATGAGATATCCGTCCAAGATTTTTTAAAATATAATTTCGCCTGAATTTTTAAATTTTGGAATAAAACCGCAAGACCTGATATGAGAAAGATCAATTAGTAGCTTAACTTTGATTCCACTTTTGCGGGGGAGGGTCACTCCTATCTCCGGCGCAATGCCTGGGCAAGTAGTTTGGACGAATATGTGCCAATATCATGATCTGAAATGGCGGCTTTTCCAGAGGTGATGATCCACCGTTTAATGACGGTTGGTGCAACCTCAAAAATATTGGGGCTTTTTTTTACAACCAGGGTTTTATAAGGGATTCCTTTTGTGTCTCTTTCATTTGATGCGTCAGTCATGAAAACAAAATTGCCATAGTGGGTATACCCTTGAATCTGTTTTCGGATAAATTCTGTAAGGGCAAAGGTAAAATTGATAGGGATAAGCCTTATGAGTGCAACGACAAAAGCAAATCCTTTTCCAAATGGGACTCTTGTTACCCCATCAGCGGCATTGACAACCCTATAGACAGGTGTTTTTATCTTTTCATAGAACTTGTCATCTGCAGCCCTCGGACATCCAAATGTATACGTTGCACCCACGCTATCACTTGCCAGGTAACGTGTGGCTAACATGGCCAATGCCCCACCAAGGGAATGGCCAGTGATATAAAGTGGCAAATCAAGCTCTTCCTTGTTTGCTTTTTCTATAGCTGCTTCAATTTTATTTTTAACCAATTGAAAGGCATCTTGAAATCCTCGATGAACACGACCTTCTGCAAGAAACATTGCATCAACCAAGTTTGCTTTAATATCAGTGTGAATATCCACGAGTTTATCAGGTTGGGTTCCTCTAAAACAAAGAACTAACATTCCACTAAAGTTTTCGGTTTTAGAAAGTTTCGCTAAAAAGGCCTCTGTGCCCTGGTTGCAAAAGGACTCTAAGAATTCAAAATTCGCCTTTTTTAATTCTCGCTCAATATTAGTGATTCCCTCGAGGTCTTCATTGGCAGCGTTGTGCACCAGAGCAGAGATTTCGTCATCTTCTTTACCTTCTATAACCGCTTTTTTGATCTTCTCAATGTAACTATCCACGGTTTCTTCAATCGGCAATGGTTGGTAGACAAGCCTGCTCATTTCTGCCATTATCCAGGCTGTCCTGTCTGAGTAAGCAGCTCGTTTGATAGGTAATGATTCTGCTATTGCTTTTTCTTGAAAAAAATCATCCATATCCATTCCCCCCCTTGATTTTATAGTCTATGGAAGTAAGCTAACTACTTTGGTGATGGCATTTGTGGCATCTTCTATAAACTTTGCAAACTTTTTAATCTTTCCTACGGTCTCTTCAATATCGTTTTTTGCTGTCTTCGCCATTTCGGTCAGTTCATTGAGGGACGTGATAGCTTCATTTAATTCCGGACTACCATCCATCAGCGTTTTATTGGCAAGTTTTCTTGCTTTTCGTCTTAAGACATCTCTTTGTGTGAGAATTTCTTCTTTTTGGTCATCGTCTTTGCACGCTTCCCAAAGTTCGGTGAATGCCATTATTGATGCATTAAGTTCATTGAGTTCGCTCATTGGAAATCTCCTTTTGTGCTATTATTTTTTTTTACATATAATTCCCTTTTGGGGGTCAGCAATAATTTCAGTCTCACAACTGAGCATCATTGCTTCTAAATCATCATAATGTTCATGAATATCTTTTAATTCCCCAATCGATTTAACGATATTGCTGCTGGAAAATTTATCCTGTTCTAAATCTGTTCGAAGGGTCTTGTGCGCCTTTTTAATGGCTTTAATGGCTTTTACGGACGTTTGGATTGAGGCACTTGAGGATTGCATTGCCAAATATTTTTCATAAATTTTGTCTAATCTCTTTCTTTTCTTCTCAAAGGATTCTGTTGCGACAACTGCATTATAGTCCGCAATGTATCCAAAAAGTTCAGTATGTTTCATAACGAAAAGCTGACCTTCAATAACCCCTATTAAAAGCTGCTTTTCTATTTCATCGCAGATTACCTGAATTGGTTTATCTGCTAAAACGATAATTTCTTGAAGTTTTTTATTTTTTTTGTGTTCAATATAAAAATTGGTAATTTCTGCGATTATTCTGCTGATGGCGGAACTGGTTTCGTTTGAAACCAGTTCCTCTTCTGTCTCTGCAAGGGTTTTATATTGTTCATTCATGTTGTGCAAAGAACCATACAATTGGGAGGCTGCCAGATCAATTTCATTACGATTGCCAGCATTGGCTAATCCTGATAACGCCTGTGCATAGACACCTAAGGCATTGGTTGCCTTGTAAAGAGCATAATTCTTTTTATCTGCCTCCATAATTAAGAGTTCTTCAATATTGTCGAACCGATCCATGCTTAGATCTCTTTTGCTTTGTGCAATTGCGGTTAATTCGTCTTGTATCGTCGCATCATTATAATCTTTGATAACATTGTTGATTTTGTCTGTTACCCCCTTTAGAAATTTAGAAACGGCGATTTGATTTGCCTAATTGATTAAAGATAAAAACAACCATAGTACGCTGATATTAATAATTCAATAGAGAAACCCTTAATTTTATATGAAAATATAATTCTCAGAGATGTCAATTCATGAGTCATAGCCTTCGATAACCTTTTTTGATCTCTGCAAAACATACAAGGATGGACACAAAAAAAGATTGCAGAAGAATGCAATGTTCAGCAGAGTGTTGTCAGTGATTGGAACACTGGGAAAACCGAAAATGACTTTGACGATGATGGCAAACAGATGGAAGGCCTTGTAAAAGGAGAGGATAGAATAATCCTTGAGTACCGGTTTTGTCGTTTCGGGACTTGGAGTGATCAGAACTATGAATACAAGTCAACCCTTTTGGAGGTTGATTCTGCCTCCGCATTTATAAGTGCTCACTGAATCTATTTTCGATACAAGCTTTTAATTTCAACACACAAGTGTATATGCCTCACAGGTTTTTATTATAAATCAAGAAGAAACCCATTCGCCGATGATTGACAATTCAAGTATTATTTCGCATTGAGCAATGTTTTTAATTCTTGAAATTCATCAGAATCCTCCAACAGGGTTTTGGCGATGTTTCTTAAGTCTGTCACCTGTTTATCCGGCAAATGAAAGGACGTATCAATATTTTGAAAATATCGGCGTTTTTCTGAATCTGCGATCCGGTCGAACCCCACATAAATAGGATAAAAACGCAAGCCCTTTGGTGATGGGAACGGCATATCAGCATCGGGACATGACCCTTGGAGAATCGCTTTGCAATTCTCATAATTTGCGGAGTCTTTTTTCCAATTTTTAAACTCAGCTTGCAACGCTTGAACTGTGTCAAATGAATAATTATCCAAAGGAACCGTGGATATCTTGAACAAGACCTTTTCCAATCCCGGTGGAGCAGGGCTTTTGTCCATGTCGGAATCCTGTTTGGTTTTAGCATCCACAATGATCACTACCAGATGATCAATGGACCCTTTGTTAATCCGTCGGAGAACACTCAGGCCCGGATCTGTGGATCGGATACTTGTCAGAGGCCCACGCAACCCAATGTTGTCTGATACTCCCCCATCCAACAAATGGAGGTATGGGCGGTTTACTCCATCTGTATAGGACTCCAACGCTCGAGCTCGAGCGTATCGGGGCGGATTTAGCACCATGTCCTTGGTGGCGGAGCCCACCCAGAGGGGCTCCTGAAACTGACAAGTTCCAGCATAATTGTTCAGGGTCATGGGTGCAAAGGCCACGGGAAAACAGGAAGACGCTGTCACAGCCCGAGCGATCTGGACACTTGCCAAATCAGAACAAATTGGGTCAAATTGGGACTGGACAAATGAAAATGAAGTTCCGATTGACATGTCCGTGGCATTGATTACTATCATTGGACGTTGCCCCACCCGGATAAGTTCATCAAACCGCTTTTTATCAAATAATTCCCGGTTGTAAAAATCAGAGGCCAAATCCGTACGACTGTAGTCTGGTGACATCAATATAGGCCAATTTCCCGGATTCATCACCATGCTCTTGAGCTCTCCTTCGATATCCCGGTAGAGAAACTGTTTTTCAAATTTCTTAAATATCAGTTCCTGAAACAGTCCGTAATAGGCTGCCGTGAAACTCCCTCCAGATACCGAAGAGATCACATCCACCTCCTCCAAAAGTGAACGTTCCGTGCCCTGCCATTCAAACCGAGTCGCTCTGAGGGTTTCCAATACGCCATAAGAAAGGGCCGCTGCCCTGGTTCCACCTCCGGAGAATGTCAGAATTATAAATAGCCGGTCCATATCAGTTGAGGCTGACAAATTGTCGAACCGGTATCCGCTTGTAATATCATAGACACTCAATTCTGAATTTTTCGGATAGTGGGCACACCCCCATGCCATAAATATCAAAACAACCATGCAGACAAACCGTTTCATGATGCCTCCTTTTTAAAAAAGAATTTCCATGGGCTTTATCTGGGTGGTATCGGTGACCAATATGGTTTGCGCTTCCGGCTTATACCCCAGATCAAAGATGTGTGTACCTTCTTCCACACGCATTGTTTCATCGGTCTTACAGGTCAAGACACCATCCACGAATACGTCTTTTTCCTCGAAAGATCTAACGATAATATACTCCATATTCCCCTCCCACTGATTTTTCATTAACCAAATAAAAATAACTTCAAACTTTTTGCACCAACTTCTGAATAGGCTCGGATTTATCATCTTAAAGAGCTACTGGTTATGACTGGTCATTTAGACGTCGTCTATGATTTGGTTAAAAAGTTAATTGTAACACCCTGATCCTCCCATGATATTTAGACAACCAGTTAAGCCTCTATAATGACAATGACGGAGGAAACCCCATAACACATTTAGGAGAGCTTTATAGGTATATTAAAAAGTTTAGCTTGGACTCTTTTTATTATAGAGGAAACTTTCCCAATAACTGCTCGCTCCTGGAATTAACTTCAAGTACCATGGGCCATAGCGTTGAAACTTTTCCCACCAGCTTCCAGTATGTTTAGGGTAACCGCATCTTTTTTTACAAATGGGATCATAACTAACCTTAATGCAATTGGACGATGCCACGTATGACCCAGGGTTGAAATTAGGTGCTCCAGACATCGGATCAACAGAAATTATAGAACTGTAACAGTCGATAAACAAATTCTGACATTTTTTAGCCATTTCGATTGTACAATCATCTGAAATGTCATATTTCCAGTCATCATAAAAGGGTAAGATTGATAAGCCGGCAAGAAAAGCTATTCCTGCTATACCCTTGATAACGGAACTCACAAAAACGTCAATAACATTCATTTGTTATACTTCAATTAAGAAATTTAATAATTATTTGAACAATTTTTATTGGCTACCATGATCTATTCAGAATATTTATTTGACGTTCGAAATTTGATCAGCGGGAATGACGATTCATCTGATTTGTTTCGTGAGAAATTGGTACTATTCCGACGTCAACTGAAAAGAGATTCAAAATGAATAGAAATTTTTGATATAATGAACAGACTTAAAAGATGCATACCAAATTTTATTGTTGCCTGCAAGATATTAAGTGTTGTTATCAATGATAATTTGTCAATAATTTAATATAGTAATAAATTTTGTCTTCATGCTCATATTTCCCTTAATATGAGCATGAAATTAGGAAAATCAAAGTATCTTTGAGTTTTTCCACTGTGGACTATTAGGCTTTTCCATAAACCTTGGAGTTAAAAGGGTAGACTATTATTAAAATTCCAGGGGTTCCATAATCAAAAGCGGATATTTAAGGAAATCATATTGGGTATACCAAAAATTTTGTTAATATATTTGGCACCATTTTTGTTCCGGTTTCATTCAAACAACCGTTAATATAATAATTTTTTTTCAAAATAGTGAATAATTGTTCAATCAGTACGCTGCAATTTTCCCCGGCCGGTAAGGGAGCAGGCACCCCGAGAATGTTCAAGTCAAATTTTCATTTCAGTTTGATCATCAGTTGAAACTTTTTTTCATGAACCGGTAATTTACATGGGATTGACTTGCGGAATCCCCCCTGTTAGGTTTAATTGTTTTCTTTTTTTAACTTTTAAAAAAGGAGAGTGTCATGGAAAAAAAAGTTCTTGTCCCTGTGGCCCAGGGCATAGAGGAAATGGAGGC
The DNA here is from genome assembly GCA_016743945.1 of Desulfobacteraceae bacterium. GTDB lineage: Bacteria > Desulfobacterota > Desulfobacteria > Desulfobacterales > Desulfobacteraceae > NBML01. Next base: position 43,466 of record JADGFI010000040.1, on the reverse strand, counting down.
TGTCACCATCATTGATATTCTCCGGCGGGCTGGTGCCCATGTTCTTGTGGCATCTGTGGACAATATCCAAATCAAAGCATCCCGGGGAATTGAGTTTAAGGCAGATACGCTGATCAAAGACTGCATGGAGGATTCCTTTGATCTGATTGTCCTTCCCGGCGGTATTCCCGGAGCCGAGAATCTTCGGGACTCAAAAGAGCTTGAAACCCTTCTTAGGAAACAGGCATCACTGGAAAAATTTTACGGGGCAATCTGTGCCTCTCCTGCTCTGGTCCTGCACCATCACGGTCTTATTACCCCGGGAAAGGTGACCTGCCATCCCGGATTTGCAGGCTTGATTGATAATGGCAATATTATTGAACAAAATGTGGTGATACATAATAATTGTATCACCAGCCGGGGGGCTGGAACTGCCTGTGATTTTGCCCTGGCCCTGGTTGAACTTCTCTATTCCAAAGAAAAGAAAAAACAGGTGGCCCAGGGGCTGGCCCTAATGTTTGTGTCCTAGAAATTTTCGATGAAAAGGTGGGTAAACTGCTTTTCTGCAAGCCAAAAGGTAACGATGAGGATTCAGATAAGTTCTTTTAATGATTTTAACTGAATCCTGCCTTGTGTTGGTGTTAAATTTTCCTTTTCTTTTATTATAAAAAATTGGGCACATTTTTCAGCCGCAGCTTTTTGCGGCCGGATTCAAGCACATCACTTGGCATGATAACGGATATAACATCATCAGCACCAGCCTTTTTTTTATTCCCCTGTATAGTTTCCCTCAGGAAAAAGACTCGACAACTTGTTCAGAATGGTTTTTAATGCAGACCACCTAAATAAAAGGGGCGCAAGCACAAGGGTGCCTGGTGCAAATAAAAAAAGTCAGACAAAAAAAAGGAGATTCCATGCAGTTTCATATGCCGGTAAAACTTTATTTTGGCCCTGGTGAGATTCAAAATTTAACCAGAATACTTGCCCAGGATTTAAAGGCGAACGTTCCGATTCTCGTGACCGATAAGGGTATTGCTGCCTCGGGTATTTTGGAAATAGTTACCCAAATGCTGCCAGGAATAAGGGTCTTTGATACCATTGAGGCAAATCCCAAGTCCGATACCATCAATGAAATTGCAAGGGAACTGCGGCAGATTAAACCGGATCTTGTTATTGGCCTTGGCGGGGGCAGTCCCCTGGATGCGGGCAAGGCCCTGGCCCTGTTGGCAACAAATGACGGGCCCATTGAGGCCTTTGAAGGCCGTGAAAAATATATCCATGATCCCCTGCCGTTTCTGGCCATTCCCACCACCTGCGGCACGGGCAGTGAAGTGACCTGGGTGTCGGTGATCACCGATGTGACCCGGAAATTTAAAATGAGTATCAAGGGGCCCAAACTGTACCCGACGGTTTCCATTGTGGATCCGGATCTGATCAAAACCCTTCCAAAATCCATCATCGCCTCCACCGGGTTGGACGCACTGACCCATGCTGTGGAAGCTTATTTATCCAAACCTGCCACCCTTGTTACCGATACAAATGCACTGGCAGCTGTGCAGCTCATCCTGGGCTCAGTAGAAGATGCTTTTTTCGACATTGAAAAAAATTCCCGGGCCCGTGAAAAGTTGATGTATGGGTCCACCATTGCCGGATTTGCCTTTGGCAATTCCGATGTAACGGCGGTTCACTGCATTTCCGAATCCATTGGCGCCCTCTATGATGTGCCCCATGGGGTGGCCAATTCCATTTTTCTGCCCCATGTGCTGGCCTATAACCTTCCGGCCTGTGTGGAAAAATTTGCAACTCTTTCCAGAAAAACCGGTTTTATAGCTAAAGATGATGCAATGGCCGCCCAATTGTTCATCTCCCATATAGCAGATCTTTCCAAACGGCTTGGTATTCCGGTGTTTAAAGACTTGAATATTGGTAGAGATCAGTTTGAGACCATTGCAAACATGTCTTTTCTCAACAATTCAAATGGGTCCAACCCAAGGCCCCTGGAAGCAAAAGATTATCTGAAAATACTTGAAAATGCATTTAAATAGAGTGTATATCCCTAGGCTCCGGTGTACAACATTTGTAAGCCAGGGCCGGGTTGGCGTTTGTAACGCCACTAAAAGCATCGTCATAACCAAACGCATAAACGATAGGGAGTGTTCTCGTGGATTTTAATCCCTGTATGAAACATCAGCTCATATCCAAAACCGTCAGGGAATTTGTGGAAAATGAGATAAAACCAATGGTTGCCGAACTGGACAGGGAGGCACGGTTTCCCCATGAAATTGTTGAGCGGATGAAGCCTTTGCACTTTTTTGGGCTCCAGGTGCCAAAACACCTTGGCGGGGCAGGATTAGACACCGTAAGTTATGCCATTGTGATAGAAGAATTGTCCCGGGTGTCAGCAGCCCTGGGGCTCTGCGTAACGGTCCACAACAGTGTGGGCATCTCCCCGATTCTGGAGTTTGGCACGAAAGAACAGATCAATCGGTTTGTCCCGGCCATGGCCGCAGGGGACTCCATTGGTGCCTTCTGCCTGACCGAGGCCAATGCCGGATCCGATGCCGGCGGGGTGGAAACCAGTGCCAGACAAACACAAGACGGGTATATCATCAACGGCACCAAAATTTTTGTAACCAACGGGGGGGTGGCTGGTACCATCCTGGTTTTTGCCGTGACAGAAGGGGCGAAAAATGCTGCCAATGTCTTTATCGTTGAAAAGGATCGGCCCGGGTTTTTGGTGGGTGAAATAGAGGACCTTTGCGGCATGCGGGCCAACCCGGTGTCCTCTCTGTTTTTCGAAGATTGCAAGGTCCCCATGGAAAACCTTTTGGGAAAACCAGGCCAGGGATTAAAGATCGGGCTTACCGGCCTTGATACCGGCCGCATCGGTATTGCTGCCCAGGCCCTTGGTATTGCCCAGGCTGCCTTTGAAGCGTCTGTCGCCTATGCCAAGGAACGCCAGCAGTTTAATAGACCTATTTCTAGGTTCCAGACCATTCAGAACTATCTGGCGGACATGGCCACAAATATTGATGCCGCACGACTTTTGCTCCATAGGGCAGCGGCTTTTAAGGATAAGGGAACCCCTTTTTCAGCCCAGGCCTCCATGGCCAAACTTTTTTGCAGTGACACGGCAAGAACGGTCACAGACATGGCGGTTCAAATCCATGGCGGTTATGGATACAGCAAGGAATATGATGTGGAGCGCTACTTCAGGGATGCCAAGGTGACACAGATTTACGAAGGCACAAGTGAAGTTCAGCGAATGGTCATTGCCCGGCATATTTTGACCCAACCCAGTTAAATCCTATGGAAATCCGGGTGAGACAATTAATGGAGAGACAATGAATGGTGAGAGAAGGAATGGTGAGAGAAGGAATGGTGAGAGAAGAAATAGGGTAAAACAATGAAAATATTTAAGATAATTATCTGCATTAAACAGGTGCCCATGGTATCCGAGCTTCCCTGGGACGCAAAAACCGGTACCCTGAAACGGGAGATGGCCCAGGGGATGATGGACCCCTCCTCAAGACGTGCTGTTGAAGCCGGCCTTCAGATCAAGGAAACCCGGGCAGCGGCGGGTGAACAAACCCATATTACGGCGCTTTCCATGGGGCCTCCCATGGCAGCAGAAATTTTATACCAGGCCAAGGCGTTGGGGGCGGACAGGGGCGTGCTGCTTTCCGACCGTCGCATGGCCGGGGCAGATACCTTTTTGACCTCGTTTATCCTGGCCGAATATATCAAACGACAAGCGCCCGATGTGGATCTGGTGCTCTGCGGTTCCCAGACAAGTGACAGCGAAACCGCCCAGGTGGGGCCCCAGCTGGCGGGTGAGCTTTCCATTCCGGCCATCGGGTATGCATCTGATATAAACGTGCAGGAAAACCTGGTACGGGTCCAGCGCCATGTGGATGATTTTTTAGAACTCCTTGAAATGGATCTTCCCGGCCTTGTCACCATTGACCAGGGCGCCTATGAACCCCGGTATACTTCTCTTGGCGGTGTCCAGGATGCCTTTGAACCTGGCGCCTTTGAATCTGGCGCCTTTGAAGATGACGCATCTGAAGATGCTGATATTATCCAGGTGGATGCAAAGGGGCTGGGGCTTGATGGCACCTTTAATGCGGTAAAAGATTCCCCAACAAGGATTCTGGATGTTTATTCTCCCACCACCCAAAAAGAAAACATTGTGTTGAAAGGGGCCCCGAAGACCGTTGTGGACCAGCTCTTTGACGAATATGGTAAAATAATCAGCTCTGCCATGGGCAAGGATTTAAAAACCCACGGCCATACGAGGGAATAATGACAACAACAAAAGATATCTGGGTATTGGGGGATTATCGGAATTATTTTCAAAGCCGGGTCACCCTGCAGATCCTTGCACGGGCCACAAGTCTGGCACAACGGACAGGGGGAAAGGTTTGCGCCGTGGTTTTCGGCCACAAAATGGAGGAGTATGTGGGCGAATATCTTGCCCATGGGGCAGACAAGGTCTTGTTGATGGATGATCCGGCCCTAAAGACCTATTCCATTGAAACCTATTCTTTTTTACTGACCCGGCTGGTAAAAGAATTTTGTCCCGAGATCCTGCTGGTGGGGGCCACCCGGTTTGGCCAGGAAATTGCCCCCAGGGTGGCAAAACAATTGAAAACCGGGTTGACAGCCGATTGTATCGACCTTGAAATTGATGACCGTGGCCGGCTGGTTCAGATTGCCCCTTCCTTTGGGGGAAATCTTGTGGCCCGGATTATCACCCCGGAAACAAGACCCCAGATGGCCACCGTCCGGCCGGGGACCTTCCAGGAACTTGCCCATGACAACCATGCCAAGGGTGAGATCATTGCTCTGCCCTTGCCCGATGATATGCCCAAAGAAAAAATTCGGTGCATTTCTTCTGAGTATAAGCCCTCCAAGGCCAAAGGAATTGAACGGGCCGATATTGTGATCACCGGCGGCAGGGGAATGGGCAGTAAGGGTAAATTTAAAAAATTATTTGATTTGGCAGCCCTCATGAATGGTGAGGTGGGTGCCACAAGGCCCGTGGTCTATTCCAACTGGATCGGCCATGATGCCCTGGTGGGCCAGGCCGGCAAATCCATCAACCCCAAAATTCTTTTTGCCTTTGGGATCAGTGGGGCCATCCAGCATACCGCAGCCATTGTGGATGCCGATTTTATTGTGGCCATCAATAAAAATCCCAACGCCACCATGATGAAAATGGCGGATGTGGCCATTGTGGCGGATGCCAACCAGGTATGTTCCGGCATTATCCGGGCCATAAAAGAAAAAATGCGGGATTAACCCGTAAATTAACCCGCAAGATTGACCAGCCAGATTGATCAAATCGGACGGGATAAAGGAAAATCGTATGCATGCATTTGACAAGGATATGGGGTTTGTACAGGAATCAGAGGGGGTGTTGAATGTGACCATGTCAGATCAATGGTCCATTAACCATGTTCCCAACGGCGGATATTCCATGGCCCTGTTGACCCGGGCAATGCTGGGCCAAAAATTGGCGAACCAAGAACTGGCGAGCCAGGAATTGACCCGCCAGGGAAGGGTGGCTGACAAAGATCTTGTCTCCTGTATCATTACGGCAAACTATCTGGATCGGTGTGACCCAAAACCTGCTCAAATTTTTATGGAAACCATTTGTGAATCCAGGCATTTTATCCGGAAACAGGCCCGGCTTGTCCAGGACGGCAAGGAGAGAATTCGGGCCATGGGGACCTTTGTTAAATCTTTGGATACAAGTCTGCCCCGCCTTTATGAAAAAAAACCGGAAACAATGGCGTCACCGGACCAATGCCTTGAGGTTCCACCCATGGGAAGAGGTTATTCTCTCTTTAACCAGGTGGACATGCGGCTGGATCCTGCGTGTTCCGGATGGACAAGGGGCGAGCTTGCGGATAGATCTGTTCAGAAAGGATGGATACGGTTTAAGGAAAATCGGGCTGTGGATGTGCCTAGTATTACCTTTTTTGCCGATAGCTTTCCCCCCTGTGTTTTTGCCAGCCAGGGCATGGTTGCCTGGGTCCCCACCATTGAATATTCGGTGAATGTCAGACAATTGCCGGTGCCGGGCTGGCTGAAGGCCATCTTTACCACCCGGTTTATCAGCAGCGGCCTGGTGGAAGAAGACGGAGAACTCTGGGACCAAGAGAATAATTTGATTGCCATTTCCCGCCAGATCGCCAAGTATCATCTGCCCCTCAATTAAGGGGTCTGAATATTTTATCCGCGTGCTTAGAAAGGAATTGGTACGGATAAAAGCGAATGGTCATCCTCTGAAATCATATATGCCAGCACTTTGATGAAGCTTTCGAGTGATTCGCCTTCAACTTTATCGAAGGCATCTTTAAGAACTTTTTTTTGGAGAGAATAAATTTTTTCCTGAAAATCATTTCCACTTTTTGTTAAAAAATGATGGCGCTGTCGACGATCATTTAAATCATTTTTTTGAAGAATATACTTGGCATCAATGAGCTTGTTCATTGTTCGATTAAGACTGGCTGCCGTTATCTTAAGATGCAGCAATAATTTTTTAGTCGTCATTCCAGGGTTGTTTTTTATAATGTGAAGCACACGATAGTGTGGCCGGCCAAATCCTTTTTGGGATAAGGTTTCATCAGCTTGTCTTACCAATTCCATGTGTCCGTAGTAAATCAGTTCTGTTATTAATAGGTAAGTGGAATCCGGTATTTCTTTGTTCATGGGGTCGCCTGTGATTTTATTATATATGCTTAATTAATATATGATACTTAGCATATTAATATAATTAAAACAATTATATTATAGCTATAAAAAAGCCTTGACTTTATAAAAACTTTATATAAATACTATACAGCATATATTAGGTATGTATATATATATTTAAAATAGAATCGTGCCATGAGAATTGTTCAAAAACCGTGAAATTGATTTGTTAATGATGTTCAGGTGTACAGAACCAAATATAATTTTAAGGAGAACATGATGAAGTTGAAACGTTTTTTCACTATTTTGTTGGCCATGGTCGTTGTCACATCAGTCACTCATGCATCAGATGTCACCTGGCGGGCCACAACCGCTTACCAGGCGAACAGCAATTCGGGGGTAGCCTTTAAAGCAATGGTGGAAAGGCTTTCTGAACTCAGCAATGGCAGTTTTAAATTAGAGGTTAATTCCGGAGGATCCCTCGGTTTTAAAAACGGGGACAATTTCGAGGTTGTGGGAGACGGGATTGTAGAAGTTGCGGAAACGATTTCAGGAAGTCTTATCGGTGTTGATCCGATCTTCGGGCTCCTCTCCTTGCCATTTATTACCTCCTCACCTGAAGATGTACTAAAAATTATATCCCTGTCCTTTGACATGTTTGCCAAAGTTTTTGAATCCAATGACCAAAAATTGATTGGCTGGGGGTCTTTTCCTGCGGTCGGCATCTATGCAGAACATGCGGCCTATGACCTAAAAGGCATTAAAGGCCTGAAAATTCGCACATATGATGCATTTGGTGCCCAAGCCTTGCGAAAGCTGGGTGCTGCACCGGTTCAACTTCCCTGGGGCGATGTTGTCTCATCATTGTCGTCGGGTGTAATCAATGCTGTCCTGACCTCATCCGAAGGCGGGGTGGTAACAAATATCTGGGATCTGGGAATGACGGATTATAGCAATCTTGGCTATTCTACACCCATCACCCTGCTCCATATATCAAAAGAATCTTTTGAAAATCTATCCGCTGTTCATAAAGATGCAATTCTCAGTGCAGGCAAGCGTTTTACCGAAGCCAACTGGGAGGCGGCCCAGCAGCGAGTTGCGATTAATCTTGAAACCTTGGAAAAACACGGCATAAAAATCCATCAAAATATTGACCCAAAGTTGATTGTAAAAACCCAGGAGCTTGCATCTTCTTTTGCGGCTGACTGGGCCAAAAAAGTCGGGCCTGAAGGAAAGGGTATCGCAGATCAGTTTTTCAATAAAAATTAGGCATAATATTGGGAGGGCGATACCCGTCGTCCTCCTGAGCTTATTTTAGATTTAGCACTTTTTTTTGGAATCCATATTTTTCAGGAAATCAATTTATGCAATTTTATAAGACAATGATTGATCGTTTTTGCAATGTATGCTCCGGCGGAGCAGCGCTTGCAGTCGGCCTCATGGTTTTTCTCATCCTTTTGGAAATTATCCTCAGGAATGTATTTGATCACTCCCTGCTTATTGTTGAAGAGATGGTGGGCTATCTTCTTTCCGCATCCATTTTTTTAGCTTTGGGACCCACCTTTCACAAAGGCAGCATGATTCAGATGACCATGATTACAGATCGTTTGGAAAAACGTTCTTTGGCTTTCCTGGAAATTGTTACAGTGGGCCTGGGATTTTGCCTGACACTTTTTTGGATGCGATACGTTTTCCGGGCAGCCTGGCGGTTCTATAACCGAGGGATAGCATCCAACGGCGCCTGGCCTTTTCCCCTATGGATACCAGAGGTCGTTTCTTTTTTCGGACTTTTTATATTGGCCCTGGTTTTGACCCATCATATACTCTCAAAATTTTTCATTGCCATTGAAGGGGCTTGACCATGGAATTATATACGGCTCTCATTATTATATTCGTGTTTTTTCTTTCACTTGCCCTGGGGATCTGGGCTTTTTTCTCCCTGCTCATCGCAAGTATCCTCGTCATGGCCTTTGGCGCTGACTTTGGTTTGGATAAAGTAGGGATACTCATTGCAAAAATCACGGTTCGCTCATCCCGGTCATGGGAACTTTCAGCAATCCCTTTATTTTTGCTAATGGGAGAACTGTTGTTTCGTGCTGATTTGTCCCGGCGATTGTTTGACGGGCTTTCAACCATTTTTAATAAAGTTCCCGGCGGACTTCTCCATGTAAATGTCACAGGATGTACCGTATTTGCTGCAGTATCAGGATCATCCGCTGCCACCACTGCAACCATTGGCAGGATCAGCGTGCCGGAATTACTCAAAAGGGGATATTCCCGGTCTTTGATCCTGGGATCCCTTGCCGGTTCCGGGTCTTTTGGACTTTTGATCCCTCCTTCCATCGGTTTGATTATTTATGGTGTTCTTGGAGAAGTATCCATTGTAAGATTATTTGCTGCAGGGTTTTTACCGGGACTCATCGTGGCCTCATTTTATTCGATCTACCTAGGAGTCGCCTCTCCCCGGGTAAATACCGACGGTATTGTTTTTGAATGGCGAGCACTTTTGGGGCTGCTGCCTATTTTTTCTCTTATTCTCATCGTGCTTGGGTCAATCTATTGTGGAATTGCCTCTCCCACGGAAGCTGCCGCTGTGGGCGTGGGCGGTGCATTGGTTTTGGCATTTATTGAAAAAAGAGTGACAAAAACATTTCTTATGGATTCTGTTTTTGCAGCAACCCAACTATCTTGTGTGATTGGTGCTGTTGTTATAACGGCGTCAGTTTTGTCAACTGCCACAGGAATCGTCGGTGCACCCCAGGCCATTGCTTCCTGGGTGGTGGGTTTAAATCTGAGTAAAACAATGCTGCTTTTTGCCCTGGCTTTGTTCTATATATTGCTTGGTTTGTTTTTAGATGGTGTCTCCATTCTCGTATTAACATTGCCGTTAACCATGCCCATTGCTGTTGCCACCGGAATTGACCCCATCTGGTTCGGCATTTTTTTGATCCTCATGATAGAGTTGGGATTAATGACACCACCAGTGGGCTTTAATCTGTTTGTCATTCAGTCAATTTCCAGAGCATCCATAGGTGAAATAGCATTGGCGGCAATCCCATTTTTTTTAATTATGTGTGCTTCGGTCATATTATTTACCATATTTCCGGGAATTGTCCTGTGGCTGCCCAATCTCTTATTTTAATAACCTGTAAACGCCATATTATCTATAACATACTATTATAATATAAAATTTCAGAGTACACATTACTACAGGAGACACTTATGATATCTTTAACCCTAGGTGATTTATACGACCGTTGTGTTCAATTTTATGGAAAACACACAGCGGTCACCTATGGCAATCAATCCTTTTCATACAATCAAATCGGTGATCAGGCCAAGCGTCTGGCCGCAGCATTACAGGATATGGGGCTGAAAAAAGGGGACAAGGTGGCCTTTTTAATGCCCAATTGTCCTGAATACATTTTTTGTGAATATGCACTGGCCAAATGCGGATGTGTACGGACGCCGCTTGCCGTATTGCTAAGTCCCGAGGACCATATTTACATGATGAATCTGACCGAATGCAAGGCCGTTATTTATCATACAAAAATGGCCGATAGAATTATTAAAATGATTCCTGATCTTAAAACCGTCGAGCATTTTATCCAGATTGGTGGTGAAAAAGGGGATCTGCCCGACGGGCATCACAGTTTAGAAAAGCTGTTGGCAACCTATCCGCCAACACCAGCGCATGTGGATATTTCGCCCGAAGATTTAATGGGCATATATTTTACCGGCGGAACCACCGGCAAACCCAAAGGGGTTATGCTTTCGCACAGGGCGTGGGTTTATACGATACTTGCAGAGACACTTGACTTTGATATTGGCCGACAAGAAGTATTTGCCTATGCCGCACCATTGACCCATGGCGGCGGGTGCCTTTTGCTGCCGGTTCTTCTACGGAAAGGACGTTGTGTAATTCTGGACCATTTCGACCCCAAATCGTTTCTGGAAACCGTGGAAAAAGAAAAAATTACCTCTTCTTTTTTGGTTCCCACAATGATTTACCTGCTGCTTGATTTGCCGGAAAGGGATAAGTATAACCTTTCAAGTTTAAGAAATATTATTTACGGCGCATCCGCCATTGCACCGGATCGACTCAAACAGGCAATAAAAACATTCGGCCCCATATTCACCCAGCTCTTCGGCCAGACAGAAGCCCCCATGGCCCTCAGTTCCCTGCCCAGACAGGAACATGTGGTCACAGATCCTGAGCGGGAAATGATGATTTTGAGTTCAGCCGGCAGGCCTACCTTTCATACAGAAATTAAAATTGTGGACGAGAACAATTGTGAAGTCAAAACAGGTAAAAGCGGGGAGGTTCTCGTCCGCAGTGCCAACATGATGGACGGTTACTTTAAAAATCCTGAAGCGACTGCCGAAACCATCCGGGACGGTTGGCTTCATACCGGGGATATTGCCCGCCAGGATGAGGAGGGCTTTCTTTATATTGTAGACCGGAAAAAGGATATGATTATAAGTGGCGGATTTAATATTTTTCCCAGGGAAATAGAAGACGTTCTTTTTGAGCACCCGGCAGTAAGGAATGCTGCTGTCATAGGTATACCCCATGAAAAATGGGGTGAACAAGTCTTGGCCATGGTAGAAATTCATACCAATCAAACGGTTTCACAAGAAGAACTCATAGCCTTTGTCAAGAATAAAAAAGGAAGTCTTGTTGCTCCAAAAAAAGTTGAATTTCGTACTAAAATTCCGCTAACAAATTTAGGAAAACTTGATAAAAAACAAATTAGAGCAGAATACTGGCAGGGTAAAAATCGAATGGTGATTTAAACCAAATAAAATTGATTTCATAAAATATTTAAGACAACGGAGAATAATAATGACAAATGTATATGTGATTGGTGTTTCTTCAACTGATTTTGGAAAGCATCCCGACAAAAGCTATCGGGACCTTGTAAGGGAAGCCTATCTTGCCGTACTGGCTGACGCTGGCATGGAAAATGGTGATTTAATAGATTTTAGCTATTTTGGTAATTGCCGCATGCATGCTGCGGGTCAACCAATGATCCGAGGACAGGTCTGTTTTATTCCGTTGATAACCGAAAAGTTATTTCCCGAACGGGTTCCCATAATAAACGTTGAAGGTGCTTGTGCAACCGCTTCCATGGCTTTTCATACCGCCTGGAAAGATATTTTAAGCGGCCAGTCCAATCTCACCCTTGCCCTGGGGGCAGAAAAATTATTTTTCCCGGAAGATCCCCAGGGTATGATCAAGGGATTTGAAGAGGGAATGGATCTATTTACACCCAATGACACCCTGGCTTACTATCAAAAAGCAGGAGAAATCACCGGTCAACCGTTTGAAATAGCCCCGGGACGTACCATGTTCATGGACACCTATGGTATGCAGGCCAGGTATCATATGTGGAAAAACAAAACAACCCAGCGCCAGATTGCCTTCGGTGCAGCCAAAAACCATAATTTGGGAGCGTTGAACCCTCGAGCACAATACCGGTTTACCCAGACGGTGGACCAGGTTCTTGAAGACCGAATCGTCAGTTATCCCTTAACCCGGTCAATGTGCGCCCCCATAGGCGATGGTGCGGCAGCAGCGCTGCTTTGTTCAGGTGACTTTTTAAAAAATCTACCCTCCGAGATACAAAACAGGGCGGTTCGGATACGGGCCAGTGCTTTTACCGGCGGGAAGTATCGCTCTTTTGACGAACCAAGTTTGAGTCGTGTGGCGGCAGAAAAAGCCTATGCCATGGCGGGCATCAAATCTGGGGATATTGATGTGGCCGAAGTTCATGATGCAACCTCTTTTTGTGAAATATATCAAGTGGAAATGTTGGGTTTTTGTCCCATTGGTAAAGGGGGGCCATTTGTGGAATCCGGTGCGACTACCCTTGAAGGGAAGATTCCTGTTAATACCTCCGGCGGACTTGTTTCAAAAGGTCATCCGGTCGGGGCAACCGGTATTTCCATGATATATGAATTGGCCACCCAGCTTCGGGGTGAAGCCGGAGAACGACAGGTAAAAAATGCGGAGTTCGCCCTTCAGGAAAATGGGGGAGGTGTTATCGGCTTTGAAGAAGCCGCTTGTTCTGTTATTATTCTGCAAAAAGAATAAAATATAAGAATAAACCAGAAAATTTTTTGGAAAGGATGTTTATGAAATTAGCGTTTAAATCGGCGACCGAGCTTGTGGAAATGATAACATCCAGCCAGATATCTTCTTTTGAATTGCTGGAAATATACATTGAGCGGTATAAAAAATTTAACAAAAAAATTAATGCCCTCATCAGCACAAACATGGATAACGCCCGTTTAAGGGCGAAACAAGCCGATTCAGCACTTCAAAAAGGTGAAAAATGGGGGCGGCTCCATGGATTGCCCATAACTATTAAGGACAATATAGAAGTTGTCGGCATGCCATGTACATCTGGATCTTCTGATTTAATTCATCACATGCCCAACCGGAATGCAGATCTTGTGCAACGCCTTATCGATGAAGGTGCCATCGTTTTCGGAAAGACCAATTTGCCTCTTTTCGGAGATGATTTCCAGACCCATAACGAGTTTTTTGGACAAACCAATAATCCCTGGGATCTTAAAAAAACGCCGGGGGGGTCTTCAGGTGGTTCAGCCGCAGCGTTGGCCGCAGGGCTTACCGCTCTGGATATTGGTAATGATATTGGCGGGTCCATCAGAATTCCCGCCGGTTTTTGCGGCATCTACGGGCATAAGCCAAGCTATGGAATCATTCCGGATCGTGGACTTATTCCGCCCATGCCAAACCTGTTCAAAGGTGATTACGCCATTCAGACAGATATCGCCGTAAACGGTCCCTTGGCAAGAAGTGCAGAAGACCTGGATTTGGCTTTAAAAATACTGGTGTCACCAGAACTGCCGGAAAAAAAAGCATGGCGCATTAAATTACCGGAACCCAGAAAAACCGCATTGAAAGATTTTAAAATAGGCGTATGGCTGAATGATCCTGTCTGCCCGGTGGACAGTTCTGTCGGTGATTGCCTGCAAGCATCAATTGATTTACTGGCAAAATCAGGCGCAACTATTTCTAACAAGAAACCTGACATCAGTTTTGAAGAAAGCTGGGATGTTTTTATAAAAACCTTGAATGGAACCTTGGGTTTTGGCGTCCCGCCCTCATTGTTTGAAAAATGGTTAAAAAGGGAAAATGATATCCAAGGTCAAGAGGAATATCAAACCCGGCAGATAAAAGGCGCCATTCAAAGACATCGAGATTGGCTAATAACCGATTGCAAACGACAGGTTTTGAGAGAGAAATGGGCAAGTTATTTTAAAGAATTTGATATTCTTCTCTGTCCGGTAACGCCTGTTGCGGCGTTCGCTCACAACCACACCCCCTGGTTTAGCCGAAGCATTTTTGTGAACAATCAACAACGTCCCTATTCAGACATGATGGGCTGGACCGGACTCACCAATGTTGTTTTTTTACCATCAACCATCGCACCTAGTGGATTTACACCCGATGGGCTTCCCGTGGGGATTCAAATTGTGGGGCCCTATCTTGAGGACCGTACACCGATTCAATTGGCAAAACTGATGGGAAAGGTAACGGGTGGATTCATTCCTCCAAGCGGATATCACTGAAATTTTCCATGATGATACCGTTGAGGATCGCTGCAGCCAGGATGAAAAATGAGAGAACCATCGTGTACCGGATTCCAAAGTAGAGGGCCATGGCGGGAAGAAAGGTGATCTTTACAGTCCGGTTGTAGAGGAACACGGCTGCCAGGGACTTTTTCAGGCCTTTTTGGGTCAATTCGTGGAGCAGGGGGTAGATGATAAAGGGCGATCCTGGTACCACCGTGCTGACCCCAAGGACAAGGAGAAAGCCCCGCCAGCCAGAGCTTTCTCCCAGGTGGCGCCCTATCCAGTCGGGGTGGAGAAATTTGCTGACAAGGGTGTTGACGATAAGGACTATTCCCATGACGGGCATAAGCCTGATCAGCATCTTCCAGGAGTTTGTCAACGCCGTTGCCATGGTGCTGTTGTCAAAAATACCGACCACAATATAGATTCCCACCATGATTAAAAAGAAGCGTATGCCCTTGGAGAGCTTTTTCCCTTTGCCGGGGTTGCTTTTGGCTGTGAGTGATTTCATGGGCCTCTTATAACAGGTTCAGGGTAAGTTGGGTGGCAATGGCGATCACAACGGAGAAAATAAGGTTGGTCATGTTGCGTACCAGGGCAAACCTTTTCCCGAACAAGGATGCCTCCAAAGGGATAGCCACCATTCCAATGGTTGCCCAGGCCACCATGAATGCCGTGACCGCTGCCAAATGAACTCCCTGGTCAAGAAAGTTGCGACCGACGATATAGCTTGTCACGGGATTGCCAACGGAGATGCTTCCGACAATGGAGGCGATGATGGCATCAACCACCATGTTGCCGGAGAACAGGGACTTATATCCTTTCATCGCCACGGGCATGACCAGGTTGACCATCATCACCATTCCCATCATGATCGGTAATATCCCTCTCATCTGCACCAGCGCTTTTTTCATTGTTTTTCCCTCTATCTTGGAACTAAATCCATTGACATCTCAGTGCCTAAACGATAATATCATACTGGTTGATATGTATAAAACATACTGTACGGTATGAATAATAAACACCTATGAGTCTATTTGTCAAGTTAGGAGATCAAAAATGTCAAAAGCCCTGGAAAATTACCATAAGAAAAGAACCCTGATTGTCATATCCGCAAAAAAGCTTTTTCTCACCGAGGGTTACCGGTCTACCAGTATGGACAGAGTGGCAACACAGGCAGGGGTCACCAAACAGACGGTTTACCGTTATTTTGCCTCAAAAGCTGCGCTGTTCCGGGCCACAATGGAAACCCTGGCAGGCGGTGCAAAGGGAAAGTTTCTTTTTGGTGAGGGGGAGGTTCGGTCGGAGCTGTTACGGTTCGGGTCTGCTTTTTTGAGTTTTCACATGGACCAAGAGCGGCTCGATATCATGCGTTTGATCGTGGCAGAGGGACCCACGGACAAGGAGCTTGTCCAGACCTTTTTTGACGCTGGACCCAAGGGGGGGTGGATTGCCATCCTCACCTCGTTCTTAGAAAACCGGCTTTGCCTAAAAGGAAACGCCCGTGTGATGGCCAAGCTTTATTGTACGATGATGCATTCCATGCGCATGCCTATTCTCTTGGGAATCAGGGAGGTGCCGGACCCAGGGGAGATCAGTGTTCATGTGGAGACGGTGGTTGATTTTTTCCTGAAAGGTTGTGGGTGTTGACCTCGGTTAAAGGATGGAGCAGTTTTTTTATCATCCGGGTATTGTGTTTTGTTTTTTTGGCATACCCGGATGAGTTTTGACACAATTATTTGTTTAACCTTTTCCAGGCCCGGGTTCCCAGCACGCTTTTGGGCCAGAGTTCCAGCATAGCCTTAAAAAGTGCAAAGGGAACCGCATAGGTCATTTCCCCCTTTTTTAAATATTTTATACAATTGAGATCAAATCCTCCGATCACGGCCTGGTTTTTACCCTGGCTCAGAAGCTTTCTCGGCCAGGAGATCATTGTGCAGCAGCCCACGCCAAAAGGCATCTGGATCGCGTCGGGGGATCGGGTCACAAAGGTTGTTAAGGCATTCAGGCCGATCATGGTGTTTCGGTCGGTAAAGAACACCACGATTTCCGGGTCCTGATCCTTGGTAAATAAACTCAAGGGCTGAATGACAAGCACCGGGGCAGGGGCTTTGGGCGGTTCAAATGCCTCGTAAAATAATTTTCCTGTTTCTGGAGAATCAACATAGTGCTCGCCTTCCATTTTACCCGGAATCCCTGTTGAGAGAAGCGCAGGTTCAAAGGATTCATAGCAGGGTTTTAAGCCCATGAAAAATGCGCCGCCAAGGCAGCCGTAATGTTCCTGGTCAAAATAGGCCGCAGCCTTTTCCCGGCGGGCCCTTCTGACTTTGCCCAGAACACACGAATTCCAATTTACCTCGCCCGTGGATTCCCTGGGCAGCTGGCACAGAGGGGTCTGGGGTCTGGGACAGAATCCTGTGGCAGGTTTGTCCCGGGTGTAGAAAATACCCATGGGTTCTTCATCAAGTCCAAGAGCTGAAAGAAAGGCTTTGGTGTCCCTGATCAGGCCGGAATCATGTATGGTTTTTTTGCTCATTGTTTTTCCTTTGGTTTAGGTTATTTGTTACGGCAACGGTGTTAAACGGTGAAAAAGAAAATTGCAGCAAAGGCGCTCAGGATGCCAAGGCCCTCTTTTATGGTCAAAGGTTCTTTTAATATAAGGCATCCCAGGGCAATGGTGATCAGGGGGGACAGTGAGCAAAACATGGCCACAACTGATACCTTTCCTGATTTAACGGCAAAGAGAAAACCCAGAGCCCCTGTTAATCCAAGCATTCCGGTTGCAATCCCAAGGCAGATTCCTTTCATGTGAACATCCGGTCGAAAATCAAGGAGAACAAGGACGACTCCTCCCACAATGAGGGCTCCGATTGTTTCATAGATCATGGCACTCATGGGGCTGATATATCGGGTGGTGATCTTGGGAACAAATCCCCAGAATCCCCAGCAGATAAGGGTCACACATGCAGGCAATATCCAGGTTTTCATAATCACTCTCCTTTGGAATAAAAACAGGTTGAGCTGTTGAAATCAAGTATAATGGCGTATCGTCCCCAAACCGTCCCTAAAAGGGTTCCAAAAGGCGTGACCAATAAATAATTGAAAAATTTTTTATTTTAATATACCTAGGCCCGGAGGAGAAAAACATTATGACGGCAATGGAATTTTATTTTTTCGGTCCGCCCTGTTTTAAGGCAAAAGGGTATCCAATCAAGGTGGGGCGTCGCAAAGCCGTTGCTCTGGCAGCATATCTGGCCGTAACAGGCAGGCCCCATTCCAGGGAACATCTGGCAGATCTGTTCTGGCCTGAATATGACCGGGCTAAGTCAAGGGCCTCCCTTCGGCGAACCCTTTCTGTTATGACAAATGCCCTGGGAAAATCCTGGCTGAAGATTGACAGGGATATTATCGGGTTTGTCCCCCATGAAGATCTCTGGGTGGATGTGACAGGGTTTAAACAGCTTATTGTTCAGTCAAAAAGCGGTGTTGATTCCAGGGCAGCTCTTGAAAAGGCGGCAGGGATTTATCAAAATAATTTTATGGCCGGATTCAGTATTGCCGATGCCCCTGATTTTGAGGACTGGCAGTTTGACCAGACTGAGGAGCTTTGCAGGGAGGCAATTTTTGTCATCAAACAATTGGCAGACAGGTGCATGTTTTCCATGGATTTTCTTGGTGCTGTCACCCATGCCCGGAGTCGGGTTGCAATGGATTGTTTGAACGAAGCTGCCCACCGGCAGCTTATGGGGGCATACCATAAAAACGGCCAGCCAGAGAATGCCTTGCGTCAATATGAAAAATGTAAAGACCTGCTTCAAAGGGAGCTTGGGGTCTTGCCCGAAGAAAAGACCATTGCCCTGGCAGCAGAAATTAAAAAATCCTTTCATGACGTTTCCTCCTCTTTTTTACCATCAGTCACGAATTTTCCGGCCCAAGCCACCCCTTTTGTGGGAAGAAAAAACGATATACATGCTGTGATGAGCCGGATGACAGATCCAGAGGTAAGACTTTTAACCCTGACCGGACCCGGGGGAATCGGCAAGACCCGGCTGGCAGTGGAAACTGCATCCGCATTGAAAGATCATTTTGTTCAGGGGATTTTTTTTATTCCCCTTGTCGGGGTCAGTTCACCTGAATCCATGGTGGCTTGCATGGCAAGGATATTCGGGCTTCAAAGTGGCAAACAACGCGATCCTTTGGATCAGGTGCTGGATTTTTTGAGCCCGGGTAAAATTCTTCTTGTGCTGGATAATTTTGAACACCTGACCCGGGAAAGACTGCTGGTATCACAACTGTTGAACCATGCCCCTGGTCTTAAGATCCTTGTTACCTCAAGAATCCGTTTGATGCTCAAACAAGAATATCTTTTTCCTGTTTCCGGCCTTTTATGCCCGGGTTCACCCTCTCAAATAAATGATGACAGAAGAGTGTTGAACGCTGAAAAAAACGGTGATGCAGTAGCGCTTTTTTTCTCTGTCGCCAGGATGGTCAGCCCCGAGTTGAAATTGTGCTCTCAAAATCTTGCCGGGATTACCCGGATCTGTAACCTGACCGGAGGAATGCCCCTTGCCATTATATTGGCTGCCGGATGGGCAGATGTTTTTTCCCCTGACAAGATAGCGGACGGGATCCTTGAGCGCCTGGATTTTCTCAAGACAGGGGTTCAAGATTTTTCTTTTTGCCACAATAGTATGCAGGCGGTGTTTGATGACTCCTGGGAGCGGTTACCGGAAAATGAGAAAAATTTATTCCTTAAACTTACGGTCCTTAGAGACGGGTTTACCCTGGATGCCCTAATTGCGATAGCTGCCATGCAAAGAAATACTGCCGCAGATCTGACAGCCAGGCTTGTGCGCAAATCCATGATTAAAATCGGTTCAGAAACCGGGAGGTTTGAAATCCATCCCCTTTTGCGGCAGTATGGAAGGGAAAGGCTCACACGCCTTGGCCTTTTGGAAAAGATGATGGATGCCCATAAAATTTATTATCTGAATTTAACCCGTGAAAATGGTACCCGGTTGATCGGCAAGGAGATGCTTGCCTGCCGGGGAAAAATGGATGCTGATTTTTCCAATATTTGCCAGGCATGGGACAGGGCTGTGGCAAAGAAAGATTTTTTGTCTTTGGAACAATCTGCCCAGGGCCTCTACGTTTATTTTGATATGCACACCCGTTATCACGAGGCCGAGGCCTTTTTTAGACCGGCAAAAGAGATGGTTCTGGATGTTTGTGTACCAGATTTTGGCCCGGCTAAGGGCATGATTCTACTGTGCTGGTTTGACATGCAGGCCTCTTGTCCTTCAACTCCCCATGACCTAGGTACGATTGAGAAAACAGCCCAGTCATGGTTAAGAAAATCAAAAAAAAACCCCAAAACCAGGGCCGTGCTGCTGCTGCTTTTGGGCGCCATTTCCCAGGTCCGGGCGCTGTACGTACGGGCCATTGAATTCTATATACTGAGCCTTAAGGCAGACCCGGGAATCGAGAATTCATTCTGGGTGACCATTCGCATGGGGACCTGCCATCGAGCCCTTGGCAACATGAACCAGGCAATCGCAAAGTTCAGCCAGAGCCACAAAATCGGAATCAGGCTCAATGATTCAATTAAAACAGCCTGGTCCCTTGGCAACCTGGGGTCTGCCCATTTGTGCATAGGAGATCTGGAAACGGCTGGGTCCTACCTGGAACAGGCGGGAACCTCTTTTAAAGAAATTTGTGCCCCCCTGGGAATCTTGACAACTCTGGAAGAAATTGCCTTGCTCTCTTTTTTTAAAGGCGATCTCACCCGGGCGATTTGTCTTGCGGATCAGGTGCTGGCAATGTCTCAAAATTCTGGATTTGTCCTGGAATATCAGAGAGCCTTTGCTCTGAAGGGGCTTGCCCTTGTCGCAGCCAATGATTTGGATCAGGGCGGCATCTTTCTTGGAAAAGCTCTGAAGACCTGCGTGTCAGATTATACGGCTAATCTGGGCATGGTGTTTTGGGCCTGTTTAAACGAAGACCTTTCCCTTGCCCAAAGCCATTTGAAACTGGCTGAAAAATGGGGTGTAAGGGTACATAAAATTCAATTAAAAACCCTGCTGCTTCTGGCCGGGGTCGCAGTTTTTGAGCAGGCCGGGCAGGATGGGGATGCCTGTGAGTCGCTGAGTCTTCTCTTTTATCAAAACCCTTTGCCAGAACTTTTTAATTCCTGGAAACTTCCTCAAACCCTTTTGTCCCGGCTTGAGTCCAGAATGTTACCAAAAAAATTTAAAACCGCCTGGGATATGGGAAAGAAACGATGCCTTTCTTCAACATTGTTGTAAAAAATGCGCACAATACCCAACTCTTTTCTTGATATCAGGGCAGGCATTGTTCTATAAACCTGTGTGAATATAGATAAATTACAGGAATCCCAAGGTTCATGCACATATTGAATTCAAAACTTTTACCCCCGCAATTGTTCAATACCATTGCCAGGGAACGGATTGCCGGGCGACTGTCTGATCTGTCTCAAAAAAAGCTGGTCCTGATTTCTGCCGGGGCAGGGTATGGTAAGACCACTTTTGCAGCCCAGGCCCTGGACAGATTCGGTAAGGCTGCTGTCTGGTACAGGCTTGATCCTTTTGATACGGATCATATGGTGTTCATGACCCATCTGATCCATGGCTTGCAAAAACTTTTTCCCGGGATGGGAAAAGATACGCTTGGAAAACTGTCCAGTGCCGGTTCTGCAAGAGCTTGGGAAGAATGCCTGTTGGATTTTGTCACAGATCTTGAAAATCAGGTTGACCGAAATATTTGTATTGTTCTGGATGATTTCCATTTAATTCAAGACAGGGCAGTGGATTTAAAACCCGATGTCCATGGCACCATGGAATTTATTCTCGCGCGTTTGCCGGCAAATATCTGTTTTATGATCATAAGCCGGACCCAGCCCTGTTTGAAAATTTCAACGCTCCGGGTAAGGCAGCAGGTCATTGATATCAATGAGCAGGATCTTGCATTTACCCCGGCCGAGACGGCAAAATTTTTTTCACAAGTTCACGGCCTTGCCCTGGACCAGGCCGTGCTCAAAAAGGTTTTCAAAAAAACAGCGGGGTGGGCTGCAAGCCTTGTTTTGTTTTCCGCCCTGAAGAAAACAAGCGGTCTTGAAGATCAATTGTTGAATATTGAGGGAACAAGGCACCATATATTTAACTATCTGGAAGAAAATGTATTTGAAATTCAGTCCTGTGATCTCCAGGAATTTATGATGAAGACCTCGCTTTTTGATGTCATGGAGATAGAAAAATGCAATTATCTTTTGAAGATTGAAAATTCCTCGGCCCTTTTTGACAGGATGATCCGGGATCATCTGATGGTATTCCCCTTTGATCAGGCCAGGGAAACTTATTATTACCACCATCTGTTCAGAGATTTTCTCAGGGAAAAAATGTTAAAGAAAATGTCCAGGCAAGAAATAAACCTTGTCCATCTGGATATTGCGGCTCTGCTTGAACAGGAAAATGATTTTAAGGCGTTATACCACTATATAAAGGGCCAGGATTATCAGGCAGCTGTCCGCATGGTTGAAGATGTCGGGTTAAAGATTTTTCTCCAGGGGAAAAATTATTTTTTCCAGAACTGCCTGGCCATGATCCCTGGCAGGATCATGGCCAAAAATCCAGGCCTGATGTATGCTCAGGCCAGGCTTGACTCCTATTACGGCAAACCTGAACAGGCAATTGTCAGCCTGAAATCAGCCTTCAAAATTTTCAGACAGGACAATTCCAGGGAGCAGATGGGAAAATGCCTGGTGGAACTTGGGGCCCAGTACTATTATACAGGTCATATCCTGGAAGCCAAGCTTTTGATGGAGCAGGTTTTAGACGAGATAGACACCCAGTCCCACGCCTATATAATGGTCATGACCTATCTTGTGTTTTTCTGCTGTGTCCTGGGCGATATTGACAGGGCTGATGCCTATGAATGCAGGGCCCGTGACGTTATCTTCGATTATCCTGAATTTGAAAGGAAAACAGCCACAATCCTTATCAACACCTCATGCACCTATAAATACTATATATTGGGGGAATTTGAAAAATCCAGACAGATGAATGAACAGCTGATCGCAATGATCCTGCCCCTAAAACTTGAAGCCTGCCTTCCCCTTACCTATTACCACTCATCTGCCACCCTTTTTATGCTGCAAGATTATGAACAGGGAATTAAATTTGCCCAAAAAGGTATTTGCATCAGTGAGAAAATTCACCTGCTGGACAGCCAGAAAGGATGGATTTATATTGCCTGGGCAGAAAATTGCCAGGGGCTTGCCAGGCTTGACCAGGCCCTGGAATTTGCCCAAAAGGGCCTCAAAATCTTTGAGGTGTCGGGCAATAGATGGGGAATTGTCAATGCCTATGATCTGTTCGCCAAGATCAGCCTTGAAAAACAAGATACAGCAACAGCAAAATCATGGTTGGTCAAAGCCTTTGACATTATTTGCGACCACGGCCTGGAACTGACCCAGAGCATTCTCAAGATCACCATGGCCAGGGCTCTGATCCATGAAGAAAATTATCAAGATGCGCTAAACCATTTGATTGAATCCCGAAAAGCGTTAAAATGCGCAGGATATTACCTGTTTTGGACATGGATACTTGAATCGCGTTGCCATGCAGGACTTGCCATGGACGCGACGGCCATGGCCAAAACAGATAGCCAGGCAGCTGCCATCAAAAAAAAAGCATGGGTCTGCCTGGAAAAGGCAATTATTATTTCAGAAAAAAAGCAATATCACAATTTTCTTGTACAAGAGGCTTGTGACCTTATGCGCTTGCTGAAAGATTTTTATGAAACATCTTCGGTTAAAACCTATATCAACAGGCTTTTGGACAAATCAGGGCAAAAGATCCAGCAAGCTTGGCAACAGCCCTTTTTGGGCAAGATAAATTTGGGCAAAATTTGTTCCCACAAGAGCGGTTTGGCGCAAATCGGCCTGAATATCCGGCTGCTGGGAACTTTTCAGGTATTTGCAGGCAATCGTGAGATCCCGGCCCGGGAATGGTCCAGCTCCAAGGCCTTGATGCTGTTCAAGTATCTTGGTGCAAATCACTATAGAGGATTTATTTCCAAGGATGTTTTGATCGAATTGTTATGGCCGGATCAGGATGTCACAAAAACCGGCAAACGATTCAACGTGGCCATGAGCCGGGTGCGCAAAATCCTTGAGCCTGATCTTTTGCCTAAATCTGCTTCCGCCTATATTTTGCGTCAGCAAGACAGATATTGCCTTGTGCTTGGAACAAAAGGCAGTCTGGATATTCAGTCTTTTGAAGACCATGTTCTGGCAGCCCAAAAAAATCTGGGAAAAGATGAACAGGCATTTATTTTTCATTGCAAGGCTGCCCTGGCTCTCTATTCAGGGCCTTTTCTGGAGGAAAATCTCTATGAAGATTGGTGTATAAGAAAAAGAGAGGAATTTTCCTGTATGTATACAAAAATATTGTCCTGGATGATCGAGTATTATGGCGATAAAAAACAATATGATAGGGCAATAGAATATGGGCAAAAATTTCTGGATACAGATCCCTATGACGAAAATACCTACCGGCAAATGATGATTTTTTATGGTAAAAAACATAATTACGCCCGGATAGCAAAGACCTTTGAAACCTGCAGAACCAATCTCCTAAAGATTGACTGCCCTCAGGGCCTGGAAACCCTGGCCCTGTTCAAGCGCCTCATGCCTTAAAATTAAACCTTAAAAAATTTATAAAATTTTTTTTTAAAAAGACTGACATTTACTCAAAATTTAGTCAGGATTTAGTCTCCTCCTGTATATCTTCGTAAAATGAATAATAAACTGACCTAAAATTCG
Organism: Desulfobacteraceae bacterium; assembly: GCA_016743945.1. Classification (GTDB taxonomy): domain Bacteria; phylum Desulfobacterota; class Desulfobacteria; order Desulfobacterales; family Desulfobacteraceae; genus NBML01. Next base: position 19,339 of record JADGFI010000040.1, on the reverse strand, counting down.
ATTTGGATGAATGGAGGATATATGCTTGAACTTGCCCTAAAAGGAAACAGATCATATTGGATATGGATGACAGGATTATTGGCTGTGATGGGAATCGGGGGATTCTTTTATCTGGATCAGCTGGAACACGGCCTTATGGTAACCGGCCAGAGCAGGGATGTGTCCTGGGGATTCTATACCGCCCAGATGACCTTTTTTGTGGGGGTGGCAGCAGGGGGTGTGATGCTGGTCCTGCCTTATTATCTCCATGATTATAAGGCATTTGGGAAAATAACCATTCTCGGGGAATTTTTGGCCGTGGCTGCAATTATAATGTGCCTCTCCTATCTATTGATTCATCTGGGACAACCCATGAGGGCTCTGAACATTTTTTTTTACCCGACCCCCTGGTCCATGCTTTTCTGGGACGGGAATGTATTGTCTGTCTATTTGATCTTGAACATCATCATCGGCTGGAATGTTCTGGAAGCAGAACGCAACAGCACCCTGCCGCCAAAATGGATAAAACCCCTGATCTGGCTTTCCATACCCATGGCCTTTTCCATCCACACCATGACCGCCTTTATCTATTGCGGCCTGCCTGGCAGGGGTTTCTGGCTCACCGCCATCCTGGCCCCCAGGTTTCTGGCGTCCGCTTTTGCCTCAGGACCTGCTCTGCTGATCATATTGTGCATGGTCATAAGAAAGCTTACCTTTTTTGATCCAGGCAAAAAGGCCATCAACTCTTTGTCCCTCATCGTGACCTACGCCCTTATCACAAATATCTTCTTTCTTGTGTGCGAAATTTTTGTGGTTTTTTACTCAAATATTCCCGGCCATGTGGATCATTTTAAATATCTCTATGCAGGGCTCCAGGGCTACAATGCCCTTGTACCCTGGATGTGGTCTTCCATTGCCTTTATGTCAGCAGCCCTTTGCCTGTTGATGATTCCAAGCCTGCGTAAAAACGAGATCACCCTTTTTCTTGCCTGCATTTTTGTATTCTGCGGCACCTGGATCGACAAGGGCCTGGGAATGATCTCCGGGGGATTTATTCCCTCCCCGCTTCACCATGTAACCGAATATATGCCAAGCCTTCACGAACTTGCCATATCAGCAGGCGTCACAGCCATGGGCATGTTCATACTGACCCTGCTCTATAAAATCACCATTTCAGTAAAAGCGTACAATCATACAGGCCGTCTTGCCTGAGCATTATTTGTATCTTTGTCCATAAAAAAAAAGGCAGTCACCCTGGCAAGGAGCGGCTGCCTTTTTTCGGAGGCAAAATAATAATATTAAGGAGGTTTGTTCGTCTATCCTGCTACATCGACCCCTGAGTCACACCCAATGGAGTCAAAGCTTTCACATTCAAAATTAAGATGTCTTGTGTCAACATGACCTGCTTCTCTTTCTTCATCACTTTCAATATAATTTTGTTCGTTTTTATAGTCACTCATGGCTGTTTCCTTTGCATGGTTTGTGTTCTTTGTTTGTCCACACCGCTCTTTGTTTTTCCTGACTGTTAGATACACTATGCGCATAAAATAATAGGTTGTCAATAAAAAAGTTTCAAAAGCCTAACTTTTTTTGTCAGTCCCATGGTCAAAAAGACGACAGGACATTTAAAAAAATATTTTCATTTATTGTGGCAAGTGTTATGACTTGGCATCTTTCACATCACTGTTAAATGGACCTGGACAAGAAAATGATCTTTAATATTGATAAATGGTATACCAGAGAAAAACGACTCGAGCAGCTTGAAAAGCATGTATCTGTTACCCGGACGGCAAAATTCGGGTTTACCGCCTATGCCGAATCCGATAAACGTCACCGGGTCAACCGGCATTTCGATACCATTGCCACGCGATACGACTTGATGAATACCATCCTGAGCGGCGGAATTCATTATGCATGGAAACGAAGGGCCGTCGAAACACTGATGATCAAACCCGAAGAAAAAATTCTGGATGTATGCGGAGGAACCGGAGATATGGCTTGTTTGTCTGCATACAGAGCAGGCGAAAAAGGGATGTCCGTTGTGTACGACATTAACCGGAAAATGATCGAACAAGGGAAAAGGAAATCCATAAAAGGGGTAAGCTTTGTTCAAGGGGATGCTGAATGCATCTCTTTTCCTGATGAGGCATTCGATGCGGTTTCCATCGGGTTTGGAATTCGCAACGTCACCCATCTTGAAACTGGTTTCAAGGAGATTTTCCGTGTGTTGAAAAAAGGCGGCACCATGTGTTGTCTGGAGTTCTCAAAACCGGACAATTCTTTTTTTAGATATCTTTACGATTTTTACTCGTTCAGGATAATGCCGTTAATAGGGGGACTCATCACCGGGTCAACAGAAGCCTACATCGCATTCCCCGAATCCATAAGAGCGTTTCCCCTTCCCGGGGAGTTACGCCTGATTTTAAAAGATATCGGTTTTAAGGATATAAAAATCAAGCGGTTGACAAATGGAATCGCAGTGATTCATTCAGCAAGGAAATAAGGAAAACAATTGACAATTTAAAACGGTTTCTATAAATTTAAAACATAATTTTTGGCCGATATCTTTGTGATATACAGATCGGCCAGCCCTTCGATCCAAAAACAGTTTTACGCTGCCCCACTGAAGTGGAAAATGTATGAGAATCTATCAATACCAATGCGACAAAGGGATGCATAATGGATAGACGAACATTTCTCAAGACTGCCGGGATTGGAAGCATTGCAGCGGTCTATGGCTGTAAGACAGACTATGATAAAAATATTTTTTCGCTGGTTACGGCACCTGAAGATTTTGTGACCGGTCAAGCCACCTGGTATGCATCCACCTGCATGGAGTGTCCGGCAGGATGCGGTGTCCTTGCCAAAAATCGTGAGGGCCGCGTGATAAAGTTGGAGGGAAATCCCGTCCACCCGGTCAACCAGGGGAAATTGTGTATCCGGGGCCAGGCTGCCCTGCAGTCTGTTTATGATCCGGACAGGCTGTTGATGCCGCAGCTCAAAATGGGTCAGACATTTAAACCCATCTCTTTTGACCACGCCTTTGGCATTCTCAAAGAGAGGATGCAGGCCGCATCAGAAAAAGGAAGCAACCGCGTCAAATTGTTGACTGGCATCACATCCGTACCGCTTTCCGCCCTGTTTACAAGTACTTTGGAAGAATTTGGCGCAAGCCCTGCGGTTATGTACGAACCCTACGCCCATGATGGGTTGAGAGCAGCTCATAAGGCTGTGTTTTCAAGGCATGCGCTTCCCTCTTTTCATATGGAACGCTCAGATTTTATCCTGGGCTTTGGGGCAGATTTTATAGAGACCTGGCTGTCACCGGTTGAATATATCCGCAAATTCAAATCCATGCACAGCCTTAAAGACGGTACAAAAGGGATGTTTGTTCATGTTGGGCCTTACATGTCCCTGACCGCCGCCAATGCAGACAAGTTTATCCCGATCGCTGCGGGAACGGAATATATGGTGGCCCTGGGGTTGATCCGCAAAATTTTGGAAACCAGAACAATTGATCATCTGCCGGATCCGTTTTTAAAGGAACTTGCGGCGCTTGCCGCAGCATACGATGCCAAGTTTGTTGAACGAAAAACTGGGTTTTTGGCCGCGGATCAAACGCTTCTGGCCGAATCCTTGCTCGCATCCCACAGCCCCCTGATTCTGGGGTCAACAGGCGCGACAGCGGCAGACAACTCCTTTGCCCTGGAAATGGCCGTGACCCTGATGAATCTTTTGCTGGACAAGGATCTTTCCCTGTATGATTTTGAACGAAGACATGCCCTTGAAAAGGTTATGACGGCAAAAGAAACAGCGGCTGTCTTTGAAACGGCTGTCACAGACCCCACAGATCTTTTTTTGTTTTATAATACCAATCCCCTGTTTACGTTTCCCGAAAATACAAATTTAACAGAGATTTTCAATCGCAAGGATATCTTTAAAGTCAGTTTTTCAAATTTCATGGATGAAACCTCCCAAAACGCAGACCTCGTCTTCCCGGTCCAGCTTTCCCTGGAGACCTGGGACAGTTATGCGAGCAACACGTCATGTATTTCAACGCTTCAGCCTGCCATGGGGCGGCTCACCCAGTCCCCTTCCATCGGTGATGTTTTCCTTGACCTGTCAGGCCGGGACCTGTCAGGCCGGGACCGGCAGTTTGATGACTACTATCAATACCTGGCCGACTACCTGTATACGAATCTTGCGGAAAAGAGCAAAGTCCATTTTCTTCAAACAATTCAAAGAGGCGGGATATTTCATTCCGACAGCAATACCCGGACCGGCAGACCGCCCTTTGATACCCTCTCCATTGATACGGGATCTATCCAGGTGCTCAAAAAAACAATAGATTCCATCCACCCCCCTGAAAAACAAGGATTAACCTTTTTGGCGGTCCCCTCCCTTCGGCTGTATGACGGCCGGGGAGCCAACAAGTCCTGGCTCAATGAAATCCCCGATCCGGTTACCAGTATTGCCTGGGAAACCATGGTCATGGTTCATCCTGCAACCCTTGAAGCATATGGATTCGCACACGGAGATATCCTGAGCATCGAATCCAATGATAAAACCATCGCAGCTCCGGTTTATTCCTACCAGGGTGTTGTTTCAGGACTGATGGTCATGCAGGTAGGTCAGGGACACAATGCCTACGGCCGCTATGCCGCAGGATTCGGCAGCAGTCCCATTGAATTGTTATCCGGTAATGATCTTTTGTCCGGCAATCTTGGGACCTCTGATTTTCTCTCCTATCTTATCACCCCCAGTTTGGTTAAGCTTGCAGGCAAGGTTGATGCGCTTCCCCAGACAGACGGCAGCCGGTCCCAGTATAAAAGAAAAATTGCCCTGTCCATGATCATGGGCCACCACAGCCAAGGCGGTCACGGTGACGCTTCCGGGCAGGGGGGAAAAGAAGGCGGAGGCCTGGATATGAACCAGTTCCCCCTGACCCTTCCCACCGAGGAAGGGTACGATAAAAAACGGGATTTTTACCCGGCCCACGCCCATGAAGGCTACCGATGGGGAATGGTCGTGGACCTGGACAAATGCGTGGGATGCTCTTCCTGTGTGGCGGCCTGTTACGCGGAAAATAATATTGGTGTCTCCGGAAAAACCCAGCTCACCAAGGGCCGGGAGATGGCCTGGCTGAGAATCGAACGCTACCAGGATCAGAACTCTGAAGACCGGCTGATATTCCTTCCCATGATGTGCCAGCACTGCGATAATGCGCCCTGTGAATCTGTGTGTCCTGTGTATGCCCCCCACCACTCCAAAGAGGGGCTCAACAACCAGGTTTACAACCGCTGTATCGGCACACGGTTTTGTGCCCAGAACTGCCCCTACAAAGTCAGAAAATTCAACTGGTTTGACTGGGATCTGCCCAAACCCCTCAACCTTCAGCTCAACCCCGATGTCACCGCCCGGAGCAAAGGCGTGATGGAAAAATGCTCGTTTTGCGTACAGAGAATAAAAAAGGCCCACAATCAGGCAAAAAATGAAAACCGGGATATCCGGGACGGGGAGGTTATGCCTGCATGTGTGCAGACCTGTCCTGCGGGTGCACTGACCTTTGGCAACTTTCTTGACAAGAACTCTGCGGTTTCAGTTCTTGCCCGTGATCCAAGGGCATACCAGGTGCTGGGCTATCTGAATACCAAACCTGCCGTTATTTATCTGAAAAAAATGGTGCAGGCGTTATGAAACTTCAACCGGGGATTTTAAACATATGTCTCAATTGACGTTTGAAACAATCAATACCACGGTCCTGAACACGCTGTCCCGTCCGGGCAAGGTTTACTGGAGTATCATTGCGCTGCTGTTTTGCGGGGCAGCCCTCGGCGCATCTTGCTGGGCATACCAGATCTTTGTCGGCGTGGGCGTGGCCGGCATGAACACACCGGTCCACTGGGGTACCTATTTGATCAATTTTGTCTTCTGGGTGGGGATTGCCCACTCCGGCACCCTGATCTCGGCCATATTGTTCCTTTTCCGTGCAGGGTGGAGAAATCCCATTGCCAGGGCTGCCGAGACCATGACCGTCTTTGCCGTGTGCGTAGCAGGCCTCTTCCCTTTTATCCACCTGGGCCGGGCCTGGCTGGTGTTTTACATGCTGCCCCTTCCCAACCAGCGAACCTTGTGGCCCAATTTTCAGTCTCCCCTGATGTTTGATGTCATTGCCATCAGCACCTACCTGACCGTGAGCAGCCTTTTCTGGTATACCGGGCTGGTTCCGGATCTGGCCATTATCAGGGATCGTTCCCAAGGGGTACGCAAAAAGATCTTTGCCGTACTCTCCCTTGGATGGTCCGGTAAAACCGGGCAATGGCTGAACTATTCAAGGGCCTATATGCTGTTTGCAGGCCTTGCCACCCCCCTTGTCATCTCTGTTCACAGTGTGGTGTCCTGGGACTTTGCCCTGAGTGTGACACCCGGCTGGCACACCACCATTTTTGCGCCGTACTTTGTGGCCGGTGCCATTCACTCCGGTCTTGCCATGGTCCTCACCCTGAGCATTCCCTTGAGAAAAATTTTTAAGCTTGAAGCGCTTATCACCATGGAGGTTCTGGAAGCAATCGCAAAAACAATTGTCTTTACCGGCATCATCGTGGGATTTTCCTATGCCACGGAATTGTTTATCGCCTGGTACAGCCGGAACAGCATTGAAATGGAAACCTTCTGGTGGAGAGCTTTTGGTCATTATGCACCGGAATACTGGATCATGGTGGTCTGCAATACCGTGATTCCCTTGCTGTATTTATCTAAAAAAATAAGAACCCATGTCATCCCTTTGTTTATCATCTCGATTTTTGTCAATATCGGCATGTGGTTTGAACGGTTTGTCATCATCGCGGGCAGCGTTGCCCATGACTTTTTGCCCAATGCCTGGGGGCATTACCGTCCCACATGGGTCGAGGGAGGCATAATGGTGGGGGCCTTTTGCGTCTTCTTTTTTCTGTTTTTGCTGTTTATCAAACACCTGCCGTCTGTTTCCATGACTGAAATGAAAGAAATGATACATAAAACGGAGTAATTCATGAGCACAGCCATCATTGTCACAGGTCTTTTTAACACCCAGGAAGACACCCTGGCTGCTGTGGAAAAAATACAGAAAGAAGGCTTTGAGGTAACAGAAGTACACAGTCCCATCCCAAGCCACGCCCTTGCCCGGGCCCTGGGCAGAAAAAAAAGCAAGATCGGCTGGTTTACCCTGACCGGCGGGATCATTGGATTTATTTCCGGATTTTCCCTGGCCGTGTTCACAGCCACAAGGTGGAGCCTGATTGTCGGCGGAAAGCCCATTCTTTCCTGGATACCGTTTTTTGTGATCGCCTTTGAGTTTACCATCCTGTTTGCCGTGCTGGGCAATGTGCTGGGCATCGTCACCCAGGTGGGGTTGCCTGACCTGGACTATGAAAATAATTATGACCCGGAATGCTCAGGCTCCCTGTATGGGATTGAAGTGGCTTCAGCGCCTGAGAATCTTGACAGTTTAAAAGATCTGCTTCACCATACAGGGTCTTTAAAAGAATTAAGGGAAGACAAATGACGTCCATGGATCCGGCATTACCAGAGGGCACAGCATTACCAGAAGGTACGGCATTAACTAAACCGTCCGCACCCTTGAAAAAAAGTGTGTTCATCCTTCCGGCACTCATTGCCGGAAGTGGATTTTTGTTTTTCACTTTTTTGGCAGCCGGTAGCCATCCGGAAAAAGCCTGGCTTGTTTACCTGACAAATTTTTTGTTCTTTACCGTCTTGTCTTGCGGAGGGCTTTTGTTTTCAACCCTTATGCACTTTACTAAAGCTAGATGGAGCCACTCTTTTGCGGCAATTGCAGAGGCATTTTCCGCTTTTTTTCCTGTGTCGTTTGTCTTGTTTCTCCTGCTTTTTATCGGGCAGGACCACGTGTTTACGTGGCTGGGACAAGATCTGCACGGAAAAGAGGTGTGGCTGAATGTTCCCTTTTTATTCTTCCGGGACAGTGTGGCATTTCTGATTCTCTACAGCCTTGGGTTTGCTTACCTTTACTACTCCCTCAAATTCAGGTTAAAGGCCGCCCCAAAAAATACGCGGCTAAAAGCTTTTTTGTTCCGCAGTTTTGAAAAAAGCCCCCAGGATCCTGAAACCATCAAACACCGGATGACACTTTTTGCCGGCTGGTATATGTTTGCCTTTGCCATGTGCCTTTCCCTGATAGGGTTTGACCTGGTCATGAGCACAGACCCCCACTGGTATTCGACCCTGTTTGGTGCATACACCTTCATCAAAGCTATCTACGGCGGTTTCGGTGCCATTATCCTGCTGGTAACAATTCTTCACTTAACCCCCAGGGTTCCCTTTACCCTTACCCCGACCCAGCTGGGCGACATGAGCACGCTATTTTTTGGCTTCAGCATTGTATGGGGAGATTTTTTCTATTCCCAGTTTGTGGTCATCTGGTACGGGAATATTCCCGAAGAAACCGCCTATATCATTGAACGAACCATGACCCAGCCGTGGAGCACCCTTGCATGGACGGTTTTTATCGGTTGTTTTATTCTGCCCTTTGTCATCCTTTTAAGCAGAAGCATCAAAAAAACCCCCTGGTGCATGATTGTTATCAGCTCCTGCGTCCTGACAGGACTGTGGATCGAACATTTCCTGCTGCTGGGCCCCAGCTTTCTTGCGCACGATCCGGCTGTGTTTCCCATCGGCATCAATGAAATCATCATTAGCCTTGGATTTTTGGGTCTCATTATTATTTCTATTTTAGCGTATTTCAAAGAATTTCCTGAAGTCCTGAACGAGGATTCAGGGGAGGTGGTTCAATGGAAATAATACTGGTATCCCTGACACTTTTAACCCTTATCCTTCTGGTGATCCTGGTGGGAACAGGCGGCAAACCCCTGACCCTTGTTTCTCACTTTCAATCCTTTGTCGGCCAGGTCAAAGAAAATAAAATTCAATTGTTTGTTTTAAGCGCTTTGATCATTTCGCTGGCCTTGTTTGTCTATTCGTTTTATATCATGCCCCATGTGAATGCAGGTCCGGTTCAGCCCATTGCTTTCAGCCACAGGCTGCATGCCGGGAACAAACAAATTGACTGCCGTTTCTGCCATTCATATGTGGACCGGGCGGTTCATCCCGGGATTCCGCCGGTGGAAAAATGCCTGTATTGCCACAACTATATTATTCCCAACCACCCGGAAATATTAAAAGAGCACAATTACTTTGATACCCAGACGCCCACACCGTGGAAAAAGGTTTTTTATGTGCCCGAGCATGTCATGTTCAACCATGAGCGCCACATAAAAAAAGAGTTTGAGTGTGAAGCCTGTCACGGAGATATTGCCGGAACTGACCGGCTTAAGCGCCATGAATTTAAAATGGGGTTTTGTATTCAATGTCACAGGAAAGAAAAAGCCAATCTGGACTGCTGGCTTTCCTGTCACAACTAATATAGGAGTGTTTGTTTTGCCCGAGAACCCGACCCGTCCCGACACTGCCACTTACCTGACAGCAAAATGGTTTTCTCTGACCTCCGCCGCCTGGATGATGATGGCCACCCTGGTAGGTCTTACTGCAGCCCTAGAGCTTGTGGCCCCTGATTTAACCGGCAACATTGCCTGGCTCCTTTTTTCAAGACTTCGGCCCATGCATGTCAACCTGGTATTATTCGGATTTGCGACCCCGGCCCTTCTGGCCAGTGCGTTTTATATGGTTCCCCGGCTGCTGCGGACCGAGCTTTACAGTGAACGGCTGGGAGTCGTTACGGTTGTCTTGTGGAACATTGCCCTTGTGGCCCTGGTGATCACCCTTGCATTGGGGTATACACAAGGCCGTGAATATGCTGAAATGATCTGGCCCATTGATGTGGGCATCGTTGTTGCCTTCAGCCTGATTTTTTTTAATTTCATGATGACGGTAAAAAACAGGAAGGAAAAGATTTTGTATGTTTCTGTCTGGTATGTGCTGGCGGGAACCCTTCTCACCGCCTGTACCTACAGCCTGGGAAACGTTATCTGGCAGCCGGATTCCGGCGCTCTTGTCGGCATTCCCGATGCCATTCTTCTCTGGTTTTACGGACATAATGTGTTCGGGCTTTTGCTGACACCGTTTTCAGCTGCCATTGCCTATTATGTCATCCCCCAGGTCTGCCGGACACCGCTGTACAGTCACACCCTGTCCCTGCTAGGATTTTGGGCCCTGATTGTCATCTATACCCATATCGGAACCCACCATCTGCTGCAGGTGCCGGTTCCCACCTGGCTTAAGGTGGTCGCCATTGTTGACAGTATTGCCATGGTGATTCCGGTGATGGCCTTTCTCATCAATATCTGGTACACGGCCAGGGGAAAGCTTGGATTAATCAGTGAAGACATTGGCGGAAAATTTGTGTTTACCGGGACCATCATGTATTTTATCGTCAGTATCCGGGGGTCCATGATGGCACTGCCCGATGTCCAGCGGGTGACCCACTTCAGCCACTGGGTAGTGGGCCATGCCCATGTCGGTGTCCTCGGGTTTGCCGGGATGATTGCCCTGGGAGGACTTTATTTCATCCTTCCTAAGATAACGGGCAAACCGCTTTACAGCCAGTTTCTGGCCAATTTTCAATACTGGATGATATTGATTGGCGTGGTCGGGTTTACCATTGTTTTAACCATTTCCGGGCTCATCCAGGGCAATGCCTGGCTGAACGGAGAAACCGTGTACCGGGTACTTCCCCAAATTCATATCTACAACATTGTCCGGGCGTCGCTGGGGCTGTTAATTTTTCTTGCGGCTGTTTCAGGGTTTTATAATATTTTCAGATCACTCTTTTCAGCTCCCGGAGAAACATCATGAAAATGACACCTGCAGCCATTGTCGCCGGCAGCCTTATTATCCTTATTTCAGTGGTATTGGTCGTCATCGTTCTTCCCTATGCCAACACCAGCAAAACCATCCCTTCGGATCTGTTTAGAAACCGGACGGTTATGGAGGAAAAAGGCCGGGCCCTCTATGTCAGCAACGGATGCGTTTATTGCCATACCCAGTCGATCCGATCGATTGACTGGGGGCTGGGCGCAGAAAGACTGGCCCAGGCAGGGGATTATCTAAAAGATTACCCCATACTCCTGGGCTCCCAGAGAACGGGTCCCGATCTGTCCCAGGAAGGTGGAGAGCACCCCGATGACTGGCATCAGGCCCATTTTATAAACCCCAGATATACCCGGCCGCTGTCCATCATGCCCCCGTTTGAATTTTTAAAACAGGACAATCTTACCATATTGATCCAATATACCCAGAGCCTCGGGCTCAAGAATGCCGACCTGCGAATGGAGCGACAAACCCTGTGGAAAAAGAGATCTGTTGACGCATATGAAGCGGGTGTGAACGAAAACGTGGCATGGATTCACGACAATGTCCCCCAGGGCTGGCGGGATATTCCCACCCCCTATCCGGCAACCGAGGCGGGCCTTGCAAGAGGTGAAAAAATATACCAGGATTTTTGTTTTGGCTGCCACGGACCCGTGGGAGACGGCATGGGTCCGGCCCAGCCCTATCTGTATCCGCCGCCCTTGAATTTTACCATCCTCAAAGGCCGGGGGATCAGCGGGGGGATTATTTACTACCAGATCATGAACGGCATTACCGGAACGGCCATGCCCTACTTTAAACGGGAACTGGAATCCGAAAAAATATGGGATGTGGGAAACTATATTGCAAAATATTTTATTGATGAGATCGATGCCAATGAGGAACCCAGAGGAATTGATGCATCCTATGAACCTTAACCTGAACCTGAACCTTAACCTGAACCCATTTGGACAACTATAAAGGCTTAAGCCATGTATTATCCATTTTTTCTGGCATATATCCTGACCGGACTTATTATCGGCGTTACCGTGTTTGCATGGGCGCTGAAAACCGGGCAGTTCGCTGACCAGCAGCGGGCAAGGTTTCTGGCCATGGAGGAGATAGCGCCTAGGACCGCACCGTCAGCAAAGGCCGGACGTGATTTGTATTGTGTCGTTTACTTAGGTCTTGCAGCCGTTGCGGCAAGCTTTGCCCTGGTGGGCTATGCCCTTTTTTTCCGATAGGCAACGATTTGCCCGGAAAACGGATAGAAAACCCGAAACAAAAGGACGTTTAAATGAGATTTTTTGAACTTTTAAATAACCAGCAGGTACTGGCGCTGATCATTTTGACCGTGATCTTTGCGATCCTGTTTGGCGTAACCTTGTGGGTTCTCCCCATGTTCGGGCCCAAATCCCAAGTCTCCAACCTTAAAGCGGTTCAACAGTTTGCTGACGGCATCGAAAAGGCAGACGGCCCGTTCCCCATGATCATCGCCCTGATTATCGGCGGTATAGTTTTATGGGCGATCTATTATATCCTGTTTTACGGCCTTTCGGAGGTAATATTATAAATGGACACACTAAAACCCAAAGAGTCCCTCGTGCGCACCTGCCTGTGGATCACCACCATGGTGGCCATCATACTGGGTGTGGGATATTTCTCTTTTGTCGTGGTGGCGGACAAAGGAACGCCCACCTGGGATTACCGGCCGGTGAAAAGCCTTCCGTCTGAATCCCCCTATGCCGTATATCAAAAAAATCCCCTGGGCCAGCATGTCAGCGGCAAGGAGGCAAATTAAATGAAAAAGGTGCTGTTCCTTGGAATCTTTGTGTCCCTGGTTTTAACCGGGGTCTATGCGGTCATTACCCTCTACGATTCAAATTTGAAACCAGGGAGAATGTATCAAACGCCTGCGATCCGGCCCCATGAGGAACCCCAGCTTGTAATGGACAAACGGACCATTGCCGACACAAAAAGTGAAGCTCTGATCAAAGAACTGCTGAAAACCGATTTTACCCTGAAACCGATGGGGTCTGCCCTGCTGCTGGCAAAAGGAGAAAAGGATTACAGAGCCTTTTGCTTTCACTGTCATGGGCCCAACCTGGACGGGCTCGGAACGGTGGGGCAGAGTTTTTCCCCCCTGCCCACAAACCTGACCAATGAACGAACAGCGGGTATGAGTGATAAAGAATTGTTTGCCTTCATCAGCTATGGCGGCAAGAAAGCACCTGCCCTGGCAAGCTCCATGTCCGTTGAAAGCCGGGAGGCGGTTATCCAATATATCAGGTTCAAGCAGAAAACAACCCTTTGAAAAACTTCTGTCCTATCATCCAGGAATATCTTGTCTTGTATACAAAGGGTAGACAATGAAAACACGGGTTCCGTGCAAACTCTGCGGTCTGCCGGTTAAAACCTTTGTGGACCCGTCAAAGGATTTTTTTTGCTGCAATGGCTGTAAAATGGTCCATACCATGCTCATGGAATCGGATCAGTACACAGATACGCAAGACAAAGCAACGCAAGATTTCAAGGATACCGACCTTTACAAACAATGTGTTGCCGCAGGCATCATCCCGGACACATCTGAACAAAATCTGGCATCAACGGAACAACTCCCTGTGGCCGGGACCAAAGAATTGTCCGGGACAGAAGGTGAGGTTCCCATTGATTCCGATAATCTTCTGACCCTCAATTTCCAGATTCAAAATATGTGGTGCCCTGCCTGTGCATGGGTTGTCGAAAACACGCTCACCCGTTCAAAGGGGGTGCAAAACGCCTCGTGCAATTTTTCCAGCGACCGGGGAAGCGTGCTGTATGATCCCGTAAAAACATCTCCGGAAAAAATTTATACGGCTATTAAAAAATTGGGATACCCCTGTGCTGATCTTGATCAAACCCCTCAAAAGAACAAAAAAGAATTTATCCGGACGTGTGTGACCCTGTTTTTAACCATGAATGTCATGATGCTCAGCTGGTCCATCTATTCAGGATTTTTCATTGAGCTGTCACAGCGTTCCGTGCAGCTTCTGGCCTGGCCTGTTTTCCTGATGGCCACCGTTGTCGTGTTCTACGGCGGATATCCCATACACAAACGGGCCCTTGGCAATATCACATCCGGATGGCCGGGAATGGAAACCCTGATATCAACCGGTTCACTTTCCACCTATAGTTACAGCCTGTTTCATTTCTACAAGGGAAGCATCCATCTTTATTTTGATGCCGCATCCATGTTGATTCTGCTGATACTGACCGGTAAAATGCTCGAACAGTCTGCAAAAAACAAAATTTCTGAAGGATTGGCGGGATTTTTTTCCCTGGTTCCCCAGAAAGTCAGAATTTGTGCCGCGCAGTTTCCAAAGGGGCGGTATGTTTCCATCGACCAATTGTCCCAGGGGGACTCGTTCCTGGCGGAGCAAGGAGAGATCCTGGCTGCAGACGGCATTGTCACCCAGGGCGATGCCGTCATTGACGCGTCTTCGATCACCGGAGAGGCAAAGCCGGTCAATGTAACTCTCGAGGACGCGGTCAAAAGCGGCACCCGGGTTATTTCCGGGAAAATTCAGGTAAAAGCTGTGCGAGTAGGGGCGGCCTCAATTCTCGGCAGAATGCTGACCATCATGGAAAACAGCCTCGCCGAAAAAACCGCCCAGACCCAGCGCTTTGATAATATTTTAAAATTTTTTGTCCCTTCGGTTATGGGGCTGTCCGTGCTCACCTTTTTTTTCTGGCTGCTGTACGGGCTGACCGCTTACGAGGCATTCAACCGCGGGATATCCGTCATGGTAATTTCCTGCCCCTGCGCCCTTGGCATTGCCATTCCCCTGGCCCTTGTGGCCGGGGTTTCTGCCGCCAGGGAGAAGGGGATCCTGGTAAGAGATTTTGAAGCATTCGAATGCGTTGACGGACTGGATACCATTGTTTTTGACAAGACCGGAACATTGACCACGGGCAGGCTTAAGGTGCTGGGCATGGACACGGCAAGCGGTTTTCCTGAACAAAAGGCCTGGCAGATAATCCATGCCATGGAACAAGGGTCGGACCACTACATTGCCCACACCATCAAAACCTATGGAATCGAGCAGGACCTAGCGCCCCTTGAGATTGAAAATCTTGTTTACCATCCCAACGGTGTCAGCTGTGGTTTTCAGGATGAAGCCTATTGTTTCGGGAGCATGGATTTTGTGAGTAAAAGCAATGGGTCAGTTCCCTCTTTTATATCCCCTTCCAGACAAGGGGCCCAGATCATATCAACGGTTTTTTTGTCTGCAGGTGATACCATTGTAGCGGCTGTCCATCTGGGGGATTCAATGAAACCAGGAGTAACCTCTCTTGTTGCAGATCTTGATAAAATGGGACTCACCTGTTTTCTGATTTCAGGAGATGCAAAAAAATCCACCCTGGCCGCCGGAACCTTTGTGCAGATACCTATTGCGCATACCCATGGCGGATTTCTGCCCCATGAAAAAGCCGAATTTATCAAGGCGCTTAAACAAACCGGCAAAAAAATTGCCATGGTGGGTGACGGGGTAAACGATGCCCCTGCAATGGCCCAGTCAGATATTGCCATGGCCGTTCATTCAGGTCTTAACCCGGCCGAAGGTGTTGCCGCCATTACCCTCATGCAGGAGACCCCGGTCCAGTTGCTCGATTTTATACCCCTTGCCATACGCGTGAATCGTAAAGTTAGGCAAAACCTCATATTTGCACTGGTTTATAACATCATCAGCATCCCGGTAGCAGCCAGCGGACTATTAAACCCCATCATTGCGGCAACTGCCATGCTTTTAAGCAGTCTCTCCGTGACATGCAATACCCTGTTGCTGGTAAAACGAGAATCCAAAAATAAATCCCAATCCTAACTGCAGCAGCCATCTTCACCCTTCATCGGTTAAAAAATATGAGATGCTGTCAATGAATTGTCAATCAATCACAAATTGTCTGGCGTTAATTTAGAAAAGATAGGACTGTTAATAATAGTGTCCACCATGGAAACACTGATCAATCCAGCAGATAGATAGACATAGTCCACAGTATAAAATCGTTAAGGTGTCAGAGCAAATCATAAAAAAAAACGTACTAACATGATTTTTATAATTACTTCCTTTAAATATTAATCATTGTGTTTACTTGATCAAAATCATAAACAAAAACTGATCGTTTTTCTTTTATGACACTGATTATGAACTTCGGATATGTAGAGTACATTAGATTAATTTAAAATTATTAATTGCTAATCACTTATGCTTTTGATAGCAAGTAATTAATATTAAAAATGAATCCAATTAACTTTACTATCATGTGAAAAATGATGAAAATTATACTTCTTAGAAATGCATACGATTTTATAAATGAAGCTCTTTCAAATGCTTTAAAAGCAGAAACTGAAAATATACGCTGGAAATACGCAATCCTTAATTTAGTACAAGCCATTGAACTGTCACTCAAAGAAAAATTAAGAAGAGAGCACCCTATATTGATCTTTCAAAAGATTGATAACCCTAAATTCACTGTAAATTTAGACACAGCTCTGAATCGTTTACAAAATATCTGCAAGTTAAAATTATCAAAACCTGATATAGCAGCGATAAAAAAAGCTATTGCCTTACGGAATGAAATCATCCATTTTGAATTTAGTATTGATAAAAAAAAGTGCAAGTTGATTTTTGCAAAATTATTAGGATTTCTTTCTGACTTTAACTTGAATCACTTCGGCACACCTATCGATCAAGTTGTTGACCCGGTTCACTGGCAAGAAGCCGTTCTGATATCTGATTATGCTAAGGAGTTGTTTAACAGAGCATTAGAACTCTTTAAAGAACAAAATATTGATGACCAATTTATTTGGGTTTGCCCTAATTGCGAATGGGAAACATTCGTTTTTCAAGACGAAATAGACAAATGTTACATATGCGGTCTGCAAGAACAGGTCATAGAATGCTATGTGTGCAAAGATCTTTTTTTCAAAAGAGAATGTCATGAACTCGAAATCCAGAACGGATCTTATGAAGATTTTTGTTTAGAATGCTACGAAAAGACAATTCAAGATGATGAAATATATTACCATGAAATGATGTCACACTTTTGGAACAAATAATTATTAGCCTTAAACTGACATACTATCAACAAACCATCAATTTAAATTGTGACATGAATTTCAAAACAGTTAATTAGTTATTCTTTTATATATTGAGGGAGAGATATGAGCATTGATGTTAAAGAGACTAAAATTTATACCACATTAAAAAATAGAAACAGCGAATTTATTGGAGCAATTGATGCAATTATCCCGATAGTGTCACAAAGGTTGGAAGTACAGGTTCCAAAGTTATTTCCTGAATTTACTCTTCACAACATACAGCATTCAATTAGAGTTATGGAATACATGTCAGAATTATTATCCGATATAGATTCGTTTAATGATTTTGAGTTAACATTAATGATTATGTCTGCCTTGCTTCATGATTTGGGTATGGCGTTAGGTAAAACTGAAATTGATAAAATAGAAAAGGATATTTTTTTCCCTGAAAAAGATATAAAATTTGATGCATTTGTTAAATTATTTAAAGAAAATGCTGTGCAGGAAATTGTAAGACGAAATCATGCGGATATCTCAAGTAGAATAATTACAGAAGACATATATAGTGGTCACTTTATCCTTAACGAACCCCAGGGATTGTCTTATCAAGAAGATATAAAACTACTATGTGAATCGCATACCAAAGATCAACTTTGGATTAGCAACTCATTGTCCAAGCTGAATATTAAAGGAAAGTATGAATACAATCTTAGATTTATTTCTCATATCCTCAGAATAGCTGATTTGCTTGACATTGATCAAAGTAGAACACCATTTGAATTGTATAAATTAATAGTTCCCAAGGGTATAAGCGACCAGGAATGGAAACAACATTTCATCGTTACCAACATAAAAAAAATTAAATCAAATCCAAAAACAGGCCACAAAGATATTGTATTTTACGGTAAGAGCGAAGATATAAAAATTCATAGAAAACTAATGTCATACATAAATTGGATAAATGAAGAATTAAAAATGTTTAACGAATTTTGTGAGCAACAAAATGACGATAAATTTAAATGCAACTTATCTAACCAAACAGTAACAAATATTGAAACCATAGGTTTTACTGTTCCAGATTACCTTCTATCATTAGATTTTAAATCAATCACAGAATTATTGATGGGTGAAAACATTTATGGGGATAGGAAATTAGGGCTAAGAGAGATTATTCAAAATTCAATCGATGCATGTTTAGTTCGAAAAGAAATTGAGGATAAAAATTCAGGATATCAACCGAGTATTAAAATAATAATAGATAATGAAAGGAATAGCTTTACAATCGTAGATAATGGAATTGGTATGTCTGAAGAAATCATAAAAAATTTCTTTCTAAATATTGGTAAGTCTTTTTATAAATCGGATGTTTTTAAATTAAGCGACTATGAGTACAAACCTATAGGGTCCTTTGGTATAGGTTTTTTAGCCTGTTTTATGCTTTCAGAGGATGTTACAATGCAAACACGATATTATAAAGCACCTGAGAAGCATACGATTCAGTTAGAAAAAGGGGATGAATACATCGGTTTCAACACGATTGAAGATGCTAACTTTAATGGAACAAAAATTGATTTAGAACTAAATCAAGTTTTAAGTGTATTTGATGGAGAAACAAAAAATATTGTCTCCTTTATTAATAAATTTTTTGTTAATGATGATTATGAATTAAAGATCATTAATGGGACAGATCCAATAATTATTTCTAATACGATACTGGATAAAAAAGAGCCTAAAAAGAATGAAATCATTGTAGATATTTCAAATTATTTAGAAGGTGCCAAGGGATTTATTAAAATAAAGAACAAACATGTTTTTATTAGAAATTTAAAGGATCTAAGTGTTTCTGGAGATAATATCTTCTATGTACCTACACCCGATGAAAATCATATAGAAAAAAGCGTAATCTTCAATAATATTGTTGACATAAAAAACAACAAATTGACCTACATCCATTTACCTTTATTTAATGAAGATCAAAGAGATGAGTTTGAAACTGCACTTTCAATACTTGATGGAGATATTGATACCGCCCTTAACAAAGTCGACTGCATTGATGATGCATATATCTTTTTCCCTTGCGCAGACCAGTCTGAACTTGGGGAAAGTGAAGTATTTGATCAAGGAGATCCACAAATTTATGAACAAGTTTTTTTAAGTGACATTAATCAAATAATCGGCGAAGATTATTTTTGCCCCAAAATTGAGGTAGTTGAAGTCAACCTTTTAGAAGATGATAACTTTAAAATTTTAGCTAAATTTAAACCATTTAGTAAATACCCTTGGCGTTGGCATAACAAATTATTTTTAAGAAATATTTTAATACAGAATTACCAATATTCTAAACAAATGATGGTTGACACAATAGATTTACTGGGCCTTTCCCTAAATATTTATAAAAGTGACATATTCCCAGATATTTCGAGAAATCAATTACTCCCTGAATCAAAAAAGACAGTTGATAAT
>JADGFI010000003.1 GCA_016743945.1 Desulfobacteraceae bacterium | reverse complement strand
AAAAGATGGGCATTATCCCCGGGGAGGGCGGAACCTTGAAGGTGCCGGTGACCACAATGGTGCCGGCAGCGTGCATGTGATCCGGTGTGGGGCACCCCCACGTGGAAGCAGGGGATTATGATGTGATGACCTCGGATCCTGCCACGGTTAAACACTATAAGTTGGACCAGATGCGGTTCGGTGATTTTGTGGCATTGATGGACCATGACAACTCCTATGGCAGGGCCTTTGTCCAGGGAGCTATGAGCATCGGTATCCTGGTTCACTCCGATTGCCGTCTGGCGGGACATGGTCCCGGGATATCCACTCTGATGACCTGTCCGACTTCTTTGATTGAACCGGTTATGGATTCAAATGCCAATATAGCCAATTTGTTAAAAATCGGAACCCACCGGGATTGATTTGTTATAAATAGGACTGGCGGTCCCCAAAGAAAAGGGTGCTTTTTTTGGGGCTTCCCCGGGATTTAAGGGGAAAATATTTTTAGATCCCGGGGAAGAGAAATCAGATCAAATCAGACCAGATTAAATTAGATCAGGCCGGATCGGGCCATGGCCGAAGTGACAATATGGTTAATGAGTTTGCGGTAATCTTCCATGGGGCCTTGTTCCGACGGATGCTGCATGGTAAACATCTGGGGGCTCCAGCTTTTCAGGGGCTTGAGTCCAGGGATCCCGTTGACTTCGATTATTTTAAGATTCCCAAAGGCATCCAGGCGCATGTCTGCCCGGACATGATCCAGACAGTTCAACGCTTCCATGGCTTGGCGGCAAAGGTCATTGGCCTGCTGGGTCATTTTGGTGGTGGGTTTGATCTTGGTAACGCCCACGCCCCTCATAGTGCTCTTTAAAATCGGATATTTGCCGAATAGCTCAGGGTCAACTTCCACCCTGCCGGGTATGTACTCCTGATGCTCGCCATTGCCCAGCATGAGTACGGTGTACTCCTGTCCGGGCAGGTATTCTTCCACAAGAGCCGGTTGATCAAAGGTGTTGTGGATGTATTGAATCTGCCGTGCCAGTTCTTCTGTCGTATTTACAACACTATCATCATTGATGCCCACAGAACGCGATTCATAACTGGGTTTGACAAAGGCTGGAAAAGCAACATCCGGCAGATCATCACCAGAAGCAATCTGAAAATGATAGGGCACGGCAACGCCTTTGGTGTCAAGGATGTCATGGGTGGCGGTCTTGTGGATCAATGCCTTCATGCACTTGGCATCAGGGCCGATATAGGGAATCTTTTTTTCATCAAAAATATCAGCCAGCCATTCCCCATTGCTCATTCCAATGGTTTCAGATTTATCAGAAATATAATACAGGCAGCTCCAGACAATGTCATAGGATAAATTTTCAATGGCATCATTGAATTCTTCCATGGTATTGACAAATGCAATCTGGGCATCATATCCGCTTTCTTTGATGGCCTGGCAGACATTTTCGGTGACGGAAAGATCTCCCCATCCCTGGGCATCTCCTGCAGGCCCTGTAATCAATAATACCTTTTTCACGAGTTGTATTCCTTTCTTAAACAAGGTTAATAAATTTTGGGCCTGGATTTTTTGCCCAGGACCAAACTTTTTGTTAAATTTAAGGTAGGGCTTAGAACCTATACCTCAAACAGCTCAGGGTTCAGTTCATATTGCTTCAGTGCCGAAACCACCGGCTGGGATTTAGATTGAAGCAGCTGATCATAGGCATCAATGCGAGATGCCTCCCATTTCACCCTGGAGACAATCTTCATATCTATATCCGCCATAAAAGGCTTTTTGAGTTCAGGGGCCAGTACTTTTTGGGCCATTCTTTCATTGGGGTTGAGAATTTTAATTTGTTCGGTTTTATGCCGATCCGTTATCTGTTGTTCAAGGTTCTTTTTAAACAGATCTTTGCAATAGCCAAAATGGGTGCAGCACAGGGCGGCAAAGACGGTTTTAAAATTTTTGCCGCCTCGTTGAACCTGTTGAACCGCCTGGACAACATTTTCTTCGACCATTTGTTCAACTTCATGGCCAAAGGGGTTGCGCTCGATTTTCCCTGCCAGATTCACACATCCCTGGCTGATGATTCTTTGTTTTGCAATGCCTTTTTTTATCAGACCTAGGGCATGGGATTCGGCATCTGCCGTGGTGGGTGTGCCAAAGATGATGACACCACTTTCAGGCTCGCTTTCCAGGGCCTGGGCAATCATATCTATCCCGTGGTCCACGATCCCGGTCACGGGTATGGTGGTGGTACGGGAAAATGCTGTGAAAGGATAGATCACGGACAGGGTGTTGCATGCAATGAGAATCATGTCGGGTTCATAGGTTTGCATGGATTTCAGGGCATTGTTAAAAACCTCGGCTTTGGCCGCCATGTTTGGTTGATGATTGTAGCCCCGGGTCTGCTCCGGCCAGGCATTAAAATAAATCATCGAGACCTTTTGCCATAAAGATGCCCTGGCAAGTCCTGCTGCAATATCGGTAAATACAGCCAGCCCGCCCAGGCCCGAGTCAGTAACAAGAATTGTTTTTTTCATAGAATCAATTCATTTAAAATTATCGTTTCTGTGTCAGCCATTGGTCAATTATGCTTGTCCATTCCCGGGGCACCTCTTTCTCCACTTTCCCCTCCACGATCATGGTCATGAAATCTTTTAAATGGGTATGATGCTGGAGAGTGGTCAACCGGTTGCGGAACATGGCGGCTCCTTTTTGGGGATCTGTCTTTATTTTATCCATGATCATGGTCATTTCATTGAAAAACCCCTTGGTGCCATAGTAGCGAAGAAAGGCATGCCAGGTCTGTTCCAGGGTTTCGGGCGTGTCCAGGGGAGCAGAGATCTCCTTGAATTTGCAAAAAAACGCCTGTTTTGATTCTTCTTTCAGCAGTTCCAGCCCATGGTCATGGATTTCATAGGGCAGTATCTCAAAAGAAAAAATTCCCGATGGATTAACCCCCACATCGACCATGAGCCCCAATTTCCTGAATTTTAGATCTGTGGGCTGGTAAAATACAAAATTGCCAAGGCTGTAAAAAATCGGTACACCTTTATAAAACTGCACCCCCTGGGGTACATGGGGGTGGTGCCCGATGACAATATCGGCTCCGGCATCGACCATACGTTCAAAGGCCCTTGCCACATAGGGCGGGGGAAAGGGGATATATTCAATACCGCAATGGGCAATGACCATTATGCAGTCTACCTGTTTTCTAAGCGAGGCCACAAGCGCTTCCATCCGGGGCAAATCCCAGCCCATGACCCCGGGTTTTTCCCCGGACGCTGCACTAAGGTCTTCCCCTTCACTGAAATTGACAATCGCGATTTTTAATCCATTTTTTTCCAGAATCAAGGGAGATGCCGCCTGGTCAAGGTTTTTTCCTGCCCCTGTCCATTTGATACCCCTGCTGTCCAGAGCCTGGAGGGTCTCATCAAATGCCTCAACCCCAAAATCAAACACATGGTTGTTGGCCAGGGTTACCGCATCAAAGGAAGCAAGCCCCTGTACATGTTTTTTTTCTCCCTTGAACACCGCCCCGCTTTTATTCACAGGCAGGCCTGTGTCACTCAGTGGCGCTTCCAGGTTGACAATGCAAAGATCTGCCGCCTCCAGGGGTGCCAAAAGATCTCCGTAAACAGATTCAGGCCTTTGCTCGATAAGGGGGGCAAAGGCCCTGATGGGGGCCCAGTCTCCGGCAATACAGACATGGGCTGTTCTGGCCTTTTCCCGGGGTTTCCCTGGATCCTCCTGCCATGATCCTCGTTCCCAGTTAAAATCAATTGCAGATACCAATTGTCTACTCCTTATAAAATGCGATGGACATGCCCGGACCGCTACAAAAAGGGCCCGGGACATATCCATTATATAAAAATCAATTCCCGGATATTATATAATAAGGCCCGGGGTCGATTTTAATCAACAAATTTTACCCTGGCCGAAATCTTTGGTATATGATTTGAACAAGGTCATGATTTGCTTTGTTACGTTTCCTGGCTTGCCGGGTCCCACGATCATGTCATTGACCTTGACCACGGGCACGATTTCCTTGTTGGATGCAGTGATGAAGATTTCATCCATCTTTTCAAGTTCTGCAAAATCAATATGGCGCATCTCAAGTTTAAGACTTTCGGGGATCAGTTTGAGAACAACACTTCTTGTGATCCCCGGTAGAATACCGTCGGGAGGGGTGATAATGCTGCTGCCTTTGATGGCAAAAATATTGGTGGTGGTGCCCTCCAATACCCGCTGATTTCGATCAACATACAAAGCTTCCGCGGCTCCTGTCTTATGGGCCTGCTCCAGGGCAAACACGGCGGACAGATAATTGGTGCTTTTGGAAGTGGGAATAAAGCGTTCCATGTCAACGGTGATAACGGAAGCACCATCGTTATACCAGAAATCAGGAAGCATATGTTTTGGGGTGACCATGACCATGAGAATCCCGTTGCCTGCGGGGGTAACCCCGTCCGGACTCACACCGCCGGTATAAACCAGCCGGATATTGGACTCATCATGGTGGGTATTTTTTTTAACCGTTTCCTCTACGATTTTACAGATCTGCTCATTGGTGTGGGAGAGTTTCAGGCCGATGTTCTTTGCCGAAGTCTCAAGACGTTCCACATGTTCTTTAAGGTAAAACGGGCGTTTGTTGTAAGTGATTAAAAAATCAAATACCCCGAATCCCCTTAAAACCGTAAGGTCTTTTGCAGGAACCCTGGCAGCCTCATCATCAACAAATTCTCCGTTAACATAATATGTATCCATTTTTTTCTCCTATTGTTTTGAGTTGTTTTTAAAATCAGGGATTAAAAAAATCCACAAGCAAGGGCAATACCTGTTCAGGATCTTCACAATGGGGAAGATGGCCTGTTCGTTCAATGAAATGGCATACCATATCCGGGATAAGACCTCTTAACCGGATGCAGTTTTCATGGGGTATGACCCTGTCTTCCTTTCCCCAGACCAGCATCATTCTGGGGGTGTTTTTGCCCAGTGACCGATAAATTGGCTCCATCTCATGCAGAATACCGCTGCGAAGGGTTGACAGCAGCGCCCGCCTGAAACCGGCATAGGATATCTGCTGTACCATCTTTGTCTTGTATCCTTTGGGGCGAAGCTGTGTGTAAAAATCATCGTAGAGCCCTGCAAGAATAAGCTTCTTGCCAAACAAGCCCATGTGACACTCTCCAAGCAGGGGTAAAAGTTTTAAACGTTCAGGCAAGCCGGGTCGGGGCATCATGCCTGCCGGATTAATCAGGCAGAGCCGGTCTACCCGCTCTGGGTGACAGGATGAAAAACGGGCACAGATGGCCCCGCCCATGGATACGCCGGCAAGGTGGACCGGACCCGTGATATTTAATGCAGACAGCAACTGCACAAGCTGTGTGTCAAACAGCTCTGCATCATACCGAACCTTTGGTCTGTCGGAAAATCCTCTTCCGTACAGGTCGAACCGAATTACCCGAAAACCTGCCCTGGCAAGAGGGTAAAAAACCGGATCCCAGATATATCCCGGCACGGACAATCCATGGACAAGCACCAGGGGGACCCCTTTTTCAGGGCCGGCTGTTTCATAATGGACCCTCCCCTTTGACAGGGTAATAAAACTTCCGGGCGCCTCTTTGCGAGCCCGATCATCCAACGGCTTTCCCGTCAGCCCTGAAACCTCCAGGAGCCGGGATAAAATCCGGGCTATTTTTATCTGATATTTATGGTTCATCTGTTAATTTGCAAATCCAAACAGCCGGGGCAGAAAAAGGGAAAGATCTGCCCAGTAGGTTGTGGCAATCACCACGGGTAGCAGGCCGCCAAACATTAGAATCAGGCTGGGCTTTATATAGGTTTCAATGGGAGCCTTTCCGATGCGACCGGCCAGAAACAAAATGGGAGCCGTTGGCGGGGTCACGTTTCCAAGTCCCAGGTTAACGCCCAGGATGGCAGCAAAATGAAGCGGGTGCACCCCGATTGATTCCATGATGGGAAACAAAAGGGAGGCTGCCAGGATGGTGCCGCTGATATCATCCATGATCATGCCAATGACCAGCAAGAAGATATTAATCATGAGCAAAATTACATATTTATTGGTTGAGATCTCCAGTATCCATGAGGACATTTCCTGGGGAATCTGTTCCATGGTCATGATTCGGGTGTTGATCATGACAAAAAAGAGCATGATAATCAGAACCCCAGTTGTGGTGGCCGCCGATACCAATGATTTGCCAAGTCCCCTTAAACTCAGGGCCTTGTAAATGAACATGCTCACGGGAATCACATAGAGCACCGACACAACTGCCGATTCTGTGGGAGTGGCAATGCCGCCGTAAATCCCGCCCAGGATAATGACGGGCAACAGCAGGGCAAAGGTGGCCTTGACCGTGGAGGCTCCTATCTGCTTGAACTGAGTTCCAAGATCTGCCTGGGGCAGAAGTTTTAACGGCATTTTCCGGGTCATGAAAAAATTAAAAATGGTGAAAATAATAATGGTTAAAATGGCCGGACCTACTGTTGCCAGCCAGCATCCCGGGATGGACTGATAGGTGATCAAGGCAAACAGAATCATGGACACGCTGGGGGGAATGAGTTGTCCCAATATTGAGGAACAGGCCACAAGAGCTGTTGCATACCCCCTTGAATACCCATTTTCTTCCATTCTGGGAATCATGATCGTACCGATGGCTGCAACGGCCGATGAACAGGACCCGCCAATGGAGCCGAACATGGCACAGGCCACGATGGTAACTGCTCCCAGGCCTCCCCGAAGTCGGCCCACAAGGGAATTGACAAAATCAATGAGCCGGACGGCAAGTCCGCCGGAGCTCATGAGACTACCGATGAGAATAAAAAATGGAATGGTCAGTAATACCACTGACTTGAGTTGATAAAATGCCGTTGGAATCAACATACCGGAATCAGCACCAAATGAATATGCCATGAAGATGGCCATGGCGCCGAAGGCCATTGCCACAGGTACACCAAATACCATGAGAGCGACTAGAATTGCCAAACCTATTGCTAAAGTACCCAAACTTATCTCCTTATTGTGCGATTGCCCCGGATTGAGGATTCTGTGTCCGGGACAGGGGTATCTGTTTTATCTCATCCACAAGCTCCACTATAAAATAGATCACCATTAATATCGCACCAATGAGAATGGATATCTGGAAAATAACGGTTGGAAGCTGAAGGCTCGGGGTTACTTCATGTTTCAGGAGACTCCAGTGAACGTATCCATAGCTCCAGACCGTCATAAAGCCTGCCACCACAACCGAAACCAGGGCTGCAATCGCTCTGATAACAGCCAGAGCAGTTTTGTTTTTAATAAAAAGGTGCACCATATCCGCCTTGATCTGGCTTCGGTCATATGTTCCAAAAGCAGCACCCATGAGGTATAGCCATACCGCAGTATGTCCGGTCAACTCATCCAGGCCTGAAATGGAAATCTCAAAAATATATCTGGCAACAACCTGGAGAAACATGGTTCCTGTGGCCATAATCGTTACAAGAATGATGATGATTTTCATTGCAGCAACCAGGAATCTGTCAGCCGGTTTAAATACATGGTGAATCAACCCCATGGGATTTGCCTCCTCTTTTGTCTGTTGATCTTGTTTGGTTAAGATTTTATATGAAATTCCGACCAAAATATTGCAATTATAGGAGTTTCATTTTTTGTTGCCGGTTATTTGATTTCAACACCCACCGCTGTTCTGATTTTATCCATCCATACCTTGCCCACAATACCGTCCAGCTTGGTCCAGCAGGTCCTGCCGGCATCCCTGGCTGCGTTCAACAGTTTGGGGTGATCTGCCAGGTCCACAACCTCAAGGCCGTGATCCCTTAATTTCTGCATATAATCCATGTCCTCTTTTTCAGCGCCATCGACTCTTACGGCAGCTTCATTGGTGACGATGGTCTGGATTATTTTCTGGTCAGCTTTGTCCAGCTTATTCCAGGTTTTTTTGTTGATGGTGTATCCCCAGAGCTCCACACTGTCCCGGTAAAATACGAAATATTTGTTCAGGTCCCTGCAGCAATTATAGGTCTGGAATGGTCCGCCGCCGGCCTGTCCGTCCACGACTCCGGTGCTGATGGCAGTGGGAACCTCACTATAGGGAATCAGGCTGGGTGTAAAACCCAATGCATTCCAATAGCATTCGAAGGCGGCAATGGGTGGAGTTCTGATTTTAATTCCCTTGGCCTGTTCCGGATCAAGTGCTGCCTGTTGGCTCAAAGAGACCCCGGTAAACCCCTGGAGCCAGGTTCCCAGCCAGACCATGTTCACATCATTGGCCCAGGAATGGAACATTTCATCCATGAATCCGCCGGCGCCAAAGGCCTCTTTTGCCTTGTCATAGGTGGTTACGATATAAGGAGTGTAGGTGGCATTCCACCGGGGGTCAAAGCTGGGAGACATGGGGCTTAACATCATATCTATGAAACCACGGTTAACCATTTCATTTAGCTCGGACCAATCTGCCAGTTCCGGGCCATAAATTTTAAAGGTAATCCTGCCGTCGGTCTGAGCTGTAATTTCCTTGGCAATTCTCTCAATGGAATCCATGTGGGCGCTCCCCTTGGGAAAAACAGTCTGGGCAATTTTTAATTTATGCTTGCTTTTCCCCGCCATGGCCTGGGGAATGATGCTGAGAAAAAAAGCCACAAGAATCAGACTGATGATCGATAATTTTGATATCCGCATTTCTCTTCCTTTTTTTTAAAATAATTAATGGGTAATCCTAACCTTTGTGTATACAATCTATTGGGCAGATCCATTAACAGGAAATGCCTGGCACAACTTTGACACTTCGACTCTGACTTCCTCTAATACCTCCTTTTTTTCCTGGTTCATCATTGTCATGTCCATGAGTTCAACAATCTTGAGTATCTGGGATTCTCCCAATCCTCTGGCTGACACAGCACCGCTTCCCAGCCTGATACCACTGACCTTTCCGGGATTTTTCTCATCTTCAGGCACCACATTTCGATTCATTACAATTCCCACCGACTCCAGGCATTCCTCAGCTGATTTGCCTGAAATACCCTTGGATGTCAAGTCAATCACCACCTGGTGATTATCTGTTCCCCCGGAAATAATGCGATAGCCTTTATCCTTAAAGGCCTGGGCCATGATTTTTGCATTTTCAAGGGTCTTTTTCTGGATCAAAATAAATTTTTCTTCATGGGCAAGCTTGAAGATCAATGCCTTTGCCGCCAGAAGGTTTACTGCTGTTGTTCCCTGGCATCCGGGGAACACGGCGCTGTCTATCTTTTTCCCATAGATCTCTTTGCACAAAATTGCACCGCCCCGGCCCCCCATGAGGGTTTTATAGCAGGTAAAGGTGACAAAATCGCAATGGGGCACAGGACTTGGTATCACCTTTGCCGCCACAAGACCTGCCAGATGGGCCATGTCGGCCAGAAGAAGGGCTGACGCTTCTTTGGCTATCTGGGCCATTTTTTCATAATCGATGAGCCTGGGATATGAACTGGCCCCGGCGACAATCATTTTGGGTTTCACACGAAGGGCGATTTCCCGGAGCTTTTCATAATCAATCAGCCCTGTTTCCGGATTTACCCTGTAATGGGAAAAATCAAAGCATTTACTGGTAATGGATGCTTTGTGTCCATGGGAAAGATGACCGCCGTGGGGCAGGCTCATGGACAATATTTTGTCTCCAATATTTAACACACTGAAATAGACTGCCAGGTTGGCTGAGGTGCCGCTATGGGGCTGGACATTTATATATTCAGCTCCAAAAAGTGACTTCCCCCTTTCAATTGCCAGGGTTTCAACCTCGTCCACATTCACGCAGCCGGCATGGAACCGTTTTTTGGGGTAGCCTTCAATGGTTTTTGTGTTAAACCCTGAACCCATCACCTCAAGAATGGATTGGGGAGAGTGGTTTTCGGCGGCAATAAGGTTTAAGGTGTTTTCAAGCCGGCCTTCTTCCTGGCTGATAAGTTTTGCCATTTGGGGGTCGTCAATTGGTAAGTGCAACATATGGGGAACTCTCCTTCTCAAAGTTAAGAACTATAAAAAAACAAATGCTAACTCTTGTATGGTTTAAGCAATTTAAAGACCATGCCTTTGTAAAAAAGGGAAAGTTTTTGCTTGTTATCATTGAAATAATAAGTAATTAAATAATTACAGATGGTTAGAATAGGGTTAAATCCTACCGGCTCGGTGAAGGATGGGCCGTTTGTGAACGGACTTAATTATCAATGTTAAGAATCGTCCTTGCCCGATATGTTTTTTTTTCAGCTTAAGACCAAAGATCTGCAGGCTTTTATTAAAACTGATAAAGATACACACCTATTTTATCAAAATTGATAATTTTTTGTCCGGTTTTCAAAAAAAATATTGCTTTTTGATGATAACAAGGATAGCAAATCAGGATAATTTAAAAGGATTATTGATTTTAATAAAAACAGAGG
This sequence comes from Desulfobacteraceae bacterium, assembly GCA_016743945.1. Taxonomy (GTDB): domain Bacteria; phylum Desulfobacterota; class Desulfobacteria; order Desulfobacterales; family Desulfobacteraceae; genus NBML01. The sequence goes on along the minus strand of JADGFI010000003.1, from coordinate 322,714 downwards.
GTTCTATGACGAAGCTAGGACAAATTAAAAAAACCGCTCAATATGTGGTCAGTGCAATTGCTTCAGCCATGGAAATGGACGTGGCCTTTATTGATGAAAATTTCAATTTGGTTGCCACCAGTAAAACTTTTCTCAAAAAACGGGGAACCAACATCAACAAAAAGTTTGTCCGGGGGGTGATCAAAAACAAGGTGATGATCCTGGCCAATCCTGGGTTTAATGAATTGTGCAAAGGGTGTGTCTATGAGGGCAATTGCCCTGAAACTGCCGAATTGATCCGTACCATAGAATATGACAATAAAATTATAGGTGTTATCCTGATGATTGCTTACACCCAGAAGCAAAAGGACAAATTATTAGGAAATACTGCCGGACTTTTGGATTTCATCGGTGAAATGGCCAATCTTGTCTGCAATGAAATCCGGCTGAACCGACTGCTCAAAAAAGAAAAAATCATTCAGAATCAATTAAACGCCCTGATCAATTTCATGGACACAGGTATTGTTACAATTGACGCCAAGGGGGTGATCACCCAGGTAAATGCCCATGCAAATGAATTGTTAAAATTAAAGGGAGCGACAACAACACAATTGCTTGAAAATTATCTGCCCAAAAATGATTTTTCACCCCTTCTTGACGGAAAAATAATTGTCCGCCAGGAAACAGACCCGATTTTGAACATGTCTAACCAATGCCTTTTGTCGGGCCGGCCTGTGGAGGTGGAACAGCAAATTGTAGGGGCCATCATCTCCCTTGAAAATATAAAAAAGATGCGCTCGGTTGTGTATGAATATTCTGAAAAGCAGATGGAAACCACTTTAGATGATATCCATGGCAGCAGCAGTGATATCATCAAAATAAAGGAATATGCTAGTTTGCTTGCAAAAAATGACTCCACGGTACTGATCCAGGGAGAAAGCGGTACCGGCAAGGAATTATTTGCAAGATCCATACACTATGGCAGCCAAAGGGTGACATCGCCCTTTATTCCCATTAATTGTGCTGCAATTCCCGAAGCGCTGCTTGAAAGTGAATTGTTCGGCTATGATGAGGGGGCTTTTTCCGGCGCTAAAAAAGGGGGCAAGCCGGGGAAATTTGAAATTGCAAGCGGCGGCACCATCTTTCTGGATGAAATAGGGGATATGCCTTTGCACATGCAGGCAAAATTATTGAGGGTACTCCAGGACAAGCGGGTGGAACGGGTAGGGGGAGTCAAATCCATGGGTGTGGATGTCAGGGTGATCGCAGCGACCAACCAGAACCTGCTCAAGATGCAGAAAAAAGGTGAATTCCGTGAAGATCTTTATTTCAGGCTGAATGTCATGCCGCTTTCCATACCTCCTCTTCGGGCAAGAAGAGAAGACATCATGGTTTTGTCCAATTATTTTTTAAAAAAATATTCCAAAAATTTTAATTTGAAAATTAAAGGGTATTCCAAGGAGGCGGAACAAGTACTGATGGCATACCACTGGCCGGGCAACGCCCGGGAACTTCAGAATGCCATTGAATATGCCACAAATGTTGAAAAAAAAGAGTATATCACGCTGGAGAGCCTGCCTGATTCGATCTCGGCCGGCAATCCCCTGAAAAAATACAAAACCCTGGCGGATAAAATTAAATATTTTGAGATATCAATGATCCAAAGCACAATAAAACAACATGGCAACAGCGTGGAAGCCAAGGAAAAGGCAGCAAAAGAACTGGGTATCAGCCTTCCCACACTATACAGAAAACTGCAGACTCCCAGGTAAGACCTAACCGGTTGTCTCGCCTCCCATTTCAGCTATCTGTTTTAATAATGTGAAAATACTGATATAAAGGGTTATTTAATAATTTTGGTTTTATCGATAAGGATGTGAGCGGTGAACACAGGTAAAAAAAGTATCCTTCAAAAGGGGCGGGGCAGAACACGGAAACTCGCCAAGCTTGAATACGTATATGAACAAGACTCCCAGTATTTTGCCCAGGTTTCGGAAAGTGTGAAAGATATCGCCATAACTGAGGTCAAGGAGTTGGGCGGCTATGGCCTGAGGCCGGTGTTTCGGGGAATCTGGTTCAAGGCCTCCAAAGAGGATTTCTATAGAATAAATTATCATGCCAGGCTGCTTTCCCGGGTGCTGGCGCCGTTGGTAACCTTTAAGTGCATCGAAAAGGATGATCTTTACAAGGCCGCTAAAAAGATCCGGTGGGAAGAATTTTTAACCATTGATCAAACTTTTTCCATTATGGCCAATGTATCTGAGTCGGATATCACCCATTCCAATTTTGCAGGCCTTCGGGTCAAGGATGCCATTGCCGATTATTTCAGGGACCGGAGTAACAAGCGGCCCAGTGTGGATTCCAAAAATCCCTGGATCACCATTAACCTTCATATCCACCAGAATATTGCAACGATTTCCGTGGATGCTTCCGGCGGGCCTTTACACAAACGCGGATACCGGGAAGAGTCTGTATCAGCCCCCATGCAGGAGACCATTGCGGCTGCCATTGTCCGGTTGAGCGGGTGGGACGGTTCAAGATTGCTGGTTGATCCCATGTGCGGGTCCGGCACTTTGTTGTGTGAGGCCTTGATGCACTATTGTCGGATTCCGGCTCAAATCTTTCGAAGGGAGTTTGGGTTCGAGCGGCTTCCGGACTTTGATGCTCCCCTATGGGAGAGGGTCAAAGTTGCTGCCAATGAAGAGATTAAACCCCTTTCCGAAAAAATGATGGCCGGAAGCGATATATCACAAGTTTCGGTGAATGCGGTGAAAACCAATCTTATGGGACTGCATTTCGGCGGAAACATTCACATTGATCTCATGGATTTTAAGGAGATCCCTTCCATTGAAGATGCCGTGATCATCACCAATCCGCCCTATGGTATCCGTATGGGAAAAGACCAGGACATGAATCAGTTTTATAAGGATCTGGGGCTTTTTTTCAAGGAGCGGTGTCAAAATTGTACGGCCTATGTTTATTTCGGAGAGCCAAAGTTTATTAAAAAGGTGCCCTTGTCTCCTTCCTGGAAGCGACCCTTAAAAATCGGAGGGCTGGATGGAAAACTGGTTAAATACGAACTCTATTAGTCTGGTTAGGATTCAGGCCAGACAAGAACTATAGTGAACAGGAATTATAATGGAAGAACCAAAAACAGGCGGTCAAACATATACCTGTAATGAATATCGTGAGGAAATGATCCTCCTGGGTCTCCAACGACAGCTGGCGGCAACCGATCTTTCTTTGGAAAGAAAGATCGGCCTTTTAAAGGAAATCGCCAGGATTGAGATTCAGATGGGGCTGGATTAAAACAAAAATTTAAAAGGATAAAAATGGATATCGCCAAAACCAGTTTCCCGTCGCCAATCATCAAGATTTACCATGAACTCATGGCGAAAAAGGTGGGCGATATCCTTCTGGTGTCCAGTCCCTATGATGCCTTTATCATGGAAGAGGAAGGTCGACTGTCCAACCGGATTATCAATGAATACAAGGGACTGAACCTGTCAAAGCCGCCCCGGCTCACCTGGGTTTTATCGGCAGATGAGGCCTTTTTACAGCTGGAAAAAAAGCATTTCGATCTGATCCTTGCCATGCCCAGCCTGGATGGGATGGATGTTTATGCCTTTGGTGAAAAAGTCAAGAAGCGGTATTCCGGGCTTTTTTTCTTTTTATTGCTCCACAATACCTGCGATATTGATCATTATATTTGTGATGATACCAATACGGCTGTTGACCGAACCTATATCTGGGGTGGAAATGCCGACCTGCTCCTGGCCATTGTCAAAAATTTAGAAGATGAGATGAATGTGGCCTTTGACACAAAAAATGCCAAGGTTAGGGTGATCATCATGGTGGAAGATTCCCCCTATCATTATTCTTCTTTTTTGCCCATGCTCTACAAGCAGATTGTACTCCAGACCCAGTCGGTGATTGCCGATTCCATCAACGAGGAACACAGGCTGCTGAAAATGAGGGGGCGACCCAAGGTATTGGTTGCCCACACCTATGAAGAGGCCATTTCCCTGTATGAACAATATAAACCCTATGTTTTGTCTGTCTTTTCCGATATGCGGTATCCAAAGGGCGGGCGAGAGGACAAACAGGCAGGATATAAGCTGTTGACCCAGATCAAGTCCGAGGTACCGGACCTGCCCGTGCTCGTCCTGAGCACCGAGGAGGAAAACCGCGCCCTCGTCACCCATATCCCGGCGGTTTTTATCAATAAAAATTCAAGCAATCTTCATGATCAGATTAAAACTTTTTTTGTGTCCAAGCTGGGGTTTGGCGCCTTTGTTTTCAGGAAGCCCAATGGGGATGAAATCGCCCGGGCAAGCGGAATACGAGAGATGGGAAAGCTGATCACCGAGATTCCCGATGCATCTATTTTATTCCATGCCAATAACAATGATTTTTCCAGGTGGTTCATGGCAAGGAGTGAGATTGATTTTGCCCTGAACCTGAAACCTGTTTCCATTGATGATTTCAAAAATCCCGAGGAGTTCAAGCAGTTCATCACTGATACGATCCGGTTCAGGATAAGGGGAACCCGCCAGGGACATGTTATTGAGTTTGATTCGGAAAAATTTGATTCGGACACGGATTTTATGAAAATCGGCAGCGGTTCTCTGGGGGGAAAAGCCCGTGGTCTTGCATTCATGGCCTCCCAGATCAAGCTGGACCCTTCTTTGGCCAAAATGTTTCCAGGGGTTGATATCAGTATTCCCCAGACCTTTGTTATTGCCACGGACGGGTTTAAAATGTTTGTTGAAGAGAACAACCTGGTCCAGCTGCTGGAATCGGATCAGGAATTTGCGGATAGCCAGGTCATTGAACGGTTTGTTGCGGCCAAATTTCCCGACTGGCTGGAAAAAAATCTTAAACTTTATCTTGAAAATGTGCGATACCCCATTGCTGTCCGGTCCTCTTCTCTTTTTGAGGATGCCCATTATCAACCCTTTGCAGGGCTTTATGATACCTATATGCTGCCCAATTCAGATTCCAGCTTGGAAAAACGGTTGGAACGGTTGGTGCTGGCCATTAAGCTGGTTTATGCCTCCACCTATTTAAAAGCGCCTCGTTCCTATGCTAAAAGTACCATGTTTAGAACCGAGGATGAGGAAATGGCGGTTATTCTCCAGCAGCTCACGGGGCGTCACCATAAAGATTCTTTTTATCCGACAATCTCCGGTGTGGCCCAGTCCTATAACTTTTATCCCATTGCCCATCTCAAGGCTACGGAGGGGATTGCTTACCTTGCCCTGGGCCTTGGCAAAATAGTCGTGGAAGGGGGGAAAACCCTGCGGTTCTGTCCCAAATATCCCCAGTTCCTTCCTCAGTTTTCAACTGTGGACGATATCCTTGAAAATTCTCAAAAATATTTTTATGCCTTAAAAACAAATGGCTTCCCCGGTAATGGCAGCTTTGTTGACAATTCAACAAAGGACCCCACCCTGGCCCGGTTGGATCTGAGCGATGCCATGGATCATCCGGCTGTCCGGTTGTTGTCCTCCACTTTCCATGTTCAGGACAACCGGATCCGGGATTCTTTTTCAACCAAGGGTTTTCCCGTCCTGACCTTTGCCAATATCCTGAAATACAATTCCTTTCCCCTGGCGCAAATTTTAGAAGAGGTGACAAAGATCGGCAGCCGGTGGATGGGGTCTTCCGTGGAAGTGGAATTTGCCGTGAACCTGCCCGGGGAAGGCAGTGGAAAGCCTGAGTTTTCCCTTCTCCAGATTCGGCCCATGGGGCGGTATAAGCAGAACCTTGGGGTGAAAATTGATAAGGCCGCCATTGATAAGGCATTTTGTTATTCAAGTGTGTCCCTGGGCAATGGGGAATACAAGGATATTTATGATCTGGTCTATGTGGACCCTGTAAGTTTTGACCCGGGAAAAACCGTTGAAATAGCGGCCCAAATAAACAAAATCAATGGATTGTTCCATGAAAATAATCAAAAATACGTATTGATCGGGCCCGGACGCTGGGGATCCTCGGACCGGTGGCTGGGAATCCCTGTGGGGTGGAACGATATTTCTAATGTGGGGGTGATGGTGGAAACCACCATCGAAAGCATAAAAGCCGACCCCTCCCAGGGATCCCATTTTTTTCAGAATATTACCTCCCTGGGGATTTCTTATATTACGGTCTCAGACAAAGGGGATGATTTTATTGATTATGATTTTTTTAAGTGCCAATCCTGTGCGAATAAGACCCCATATTTAAAGCATATTCATTTTGATACCCCCATTAAAATACTGGTGGACGGTAAAACCTCCCAGGCCGTTCTCATGCCGGATACGCCCGAGAGCCCAGAAGATGTGATGGCAGATATCCCTGTTGTCGGGAATGGGTGACGCCGATATCTCTTTTGGGGCGCAGATGCTTCGGCAGATCCGAAAATTAAAAAAATTCCTTGATCATGGGCTGGGGTTAATGCTAAGCCAATTGGGAATAGGCGAGTACCTGATTGCAATCCATTGATCTGGAGGACCCTTTTTATGAGCCCTTTTCAAGATGTCTCCCGCCTGTTCAAAGGGAGTGTCAGTCCCATCACAACCATAGATTCCCATACAGAAGGAGAAAGTACCCGGTTGATTCTGGAGGGGCTTGGAGATATCCCCGGCCATACCATGATGGAGAAAATGGCATATTTTAAACGCTATTATGATCCGATAAGATGTCTGCTGACAAAAGAACCCAGAGGGTCCCGGGAGATTCTGGCCGCCATGGTCACAAAAAATGTGACACCCAATGCCGCGTTTGGGCTGATCTATATGGATGCAAAGCGATATCCCTATTTGTGCGGCCATGCCACCATAGGGGCGGTCGTCACCCTGGCCCAAACCGGGTTTCTTGAATTGTGTGAGGGGGAAAATACTATTTTGATAGATACGCCTTCGGGCATCATGGATGCCCGGGCCAATGTCACGGATGGAAAGGTGACCTCTGTGGCCATCCATATGGTTCCTTCCTTTGTGTTGGATACCAACAGGGAGGTTCTGGTAGAGGGATTCGGGCGGGTGAAACTTGACCTGGTCTGTACCGGCGGTTTTTTTGCCATGGTGGATGCTGTTAAACTGGGAATTGATCCTGTGATGGACAACAAAAGCCGATTGGTGGATCTTGGTATGAAAATCATAGACGCTGCCAATGAACAGCTTGAGGTGATTCATCCGGTTCGGCCCGATGTAAATACGGTGGATGTGGCCGAATTTTATGATTCAGGGATTAAAAATGGGAAGGCCTATGGCCGCGGGATGGTCGTTTATGGAGAGTCCCATATGGACCGTTCTCCCTGCGGAACGGGAACGGCGGCCAAGCTGGCATTGCTGTATCATTATGGTAAAATCAAGCTGCATCAAGCCTATATTAATTCAAGTCCCTTGGGTACCTCCTTTGATGCCGAACTGGTAAGCAAAAACAAGATCGGGCAGTTTGATGCCCTTGTCACCCGAATAACGGGCAGGGCATGGGTGACCGGTCTGCATCAATTTGTGCTCGACAACACTGACCCCTTTCAACAAGGATTTATTGTATAATGAACCCGGTGCCCGATCTGATACTGTATAATGGAACCCTCCACACCCTGGATGAAGAATATCCTGGAGTCACTGCTCTAGCGGTCAAGGGAAATAAGATAGTTGCCCTGGGCGCTGACAGGGATATTCTGGGTCTGGCAGGTCCCGGCACCCATACAAAGAATTTGGAAAAAAAGCTGGTGCTGCCGGGGTTTTGCGATACTCATTTTCACTTTTATGAATGGGCCCTGAATTATGACAGCATTGATTTTTCAAAAACCATCAATTTTTCCGGTATGGAAAAAGCTATCAGAAAAAAGGCGGCCCAAGTGGGTCCGGGCCAGTGGGTGTTGGGCCAGGGGTTTAACGAGTCGGAATGGCCTGAAAATAAAATGCCGGACCGGGGGGATCTTGATCGGGCGGCCCCGGACAATCCTGTCTGTATCTGGCGGTGTGATCTCCACCTGGCGGTGGCCAATTCATTGGCATTGCGGCTTGCCGGCATTGATGAACAGACAAAAGATCCCGATGAAGGGGTCATCGTCCGTACCGCTGACGGTTTTCCCACAGGGGTTCTCAAGGAATTGGCGCCCAACCTGATCCGGGAGGCGGTTCTCCCCTTACCCGAATCAACCTTGTTGGCGAACATGGAAAAGGCCATGTCCCATGCCCATGGCTTGGGGCTGACCAGCGTCCATGATATCCGGCTCATGGGGGGAGGTGAGGGAGCTCGTGCCCTTAAAATTTGGCAAACACTTGAGGCGTCCGGGCGATTAACCCTGCGGTGCCACGTGGCCCTTCCCGGAGAAATGACGGACCAGGCCATTGGGTTGGGGGTTCAATCCGGGTTTGGAAATGATCGGTTGAAACTGGGGCATTTAAAGTTTTTTTCCGACGGCGGCATGGGGGCCAGGACCGGCTGGCTGACCCAAAAATATCTGGATGCCGATTACGGCATGCCCTTGACGCCGGTCAACCAGATAGAAGCCGCTGTCATGAAGGCGGACAGGGCAGGACTTGCCTGTATGGTCCATGCCATTGGGGACCGGGCCTGCCGGGAGATTATTGCCATGTTTGGACGGGTTGAGCAGCAAGGTCAGAGCCGTTGCAAGATTCCCCATCGGTTGGAACATCTCCAGATGATTTTACCCGAAGATTTGGAAAAGTTAAGCCGGCTTAAAAATCTGGCAGTTTCCTGCCAGCCCAATAATTTGAGTTTGGATATTTCCATGATCGACCAGTGTGTCGGTCCCAGGGGTAAATATGCCTACACCCTTAAAAGTATTTTAAATACAGGTGTTCCCATGTGCTTAAGTTCCGATGCCCCGGTGGCCGATCCCAATCCCTTTGCCGGTATTTATTCGGCGGTTACCCGGAAGCGGATGAACAAAACCCCTGAAGCTGGATGGTACCCGGAGCAGGCCCTGAGCGTGGACGAGGCAGTACGGGCGTATACCCTGACTCCGGCCGAGTCTGCGGGATGTGGCCAATTACTAGGATCCATCACCCCGGGAAAATTAGCCGATCTGGTGGTGGCGGATCAAAATATTTTTGAGATTCCATTGGATGCCATCGCCGGGACCAAAGTTTGGCTGACCCTTTTTGATGGGAAAATTGTGTATGAACGCCAGGGAGTTTAATTATCTGAATACGATTTTTGACCGGTCCGAAGACGGGTTGATGATCTGTGACGCCCGGGGCAGAATTCTCAAGATGAACCGGGCCGCTGAAAGGCTCAACGGGATAAAGGCCTGTGAGGTGGTGGGCAAGGATGTGCGAGCCCTTGTCCAGGAGGGGCAGATCAATCGGTCTGCTACCCAGGAGGTGATCGAGACCCTTCGTCAGGTCAGTCTGGTCCAGACCACCCCCCGATCCGGGGTTACCCTTCTGGTGACCGGTACCCCGGTTTTTAATGCCGACAATGAGATTTTATATGTGGTGGTTAATGAACGGGATATTTCCCTGATCGAGGATATGAAGCGGGAGTTGGCCCAGGTTCGGCAAGAGTCTCAAAAGATGAGGGATGAACTCACCGAGCTCACCTTGTTGGAACTTAAGAACAATCATATTGTGGCCCAGAGCAGCTCCATGAAGCAGACCCTGCGGCTGGCCATGAAATTGGCCAGAATTGATTCCTCCAATATTTTGATCCAGGGGGAGTCCGGAACGGGCAAGGGATTGCTGGCCAAATTTATCCACGCGAACAGTCTGTGGAGCAAAAAATCCTTTATCCAGATTAATTGTGCGGCCCTGCCGGAAAATCTTCTGGAGGCGGAATTGTTTGGATATGAACGGGGGGCTTTTACCGGAGCCAGGGAATCGGGAAAAGCCGGACTTTTTGAACTGGCAGCAGGGGGGACCCTTTTTCTGGACGAAATCGGCGAGTTGTCATTGGGTGTCCAGGCAAAATTGCTCAAATATCTGGATGACCATGAGATTATGCCCGTTGGCGGTACCAGGGCCAAGAAAATTGATTGTTCCATCATTGCCGCCACCAACCGGAACCTGGACCAAAGAACTCTGAAGCATCAATTCCGGCTGGATCTTTTGCACAGGCTTAATACGTTTACCCTGTTCATTCCGCCCCTGCGGGACCGGCCGGAAGATATCCTGGAACTTACGGCCACTTGTTTGAAAAAGTACAACAAACGGTATAATCGCCGTACCTATATCGGCTACAAAGCCTATGAAGCCCTGAAGTCCTATGCCTTTCCCGGCAATGTCAGAGAGCTGATCAATATTATCAAACAGGCCGTGGTCATGTGTGACCGCAGATTTTTGGATGATTATATTATCCGGGCAACTGAAAACCTGCGGCCCCGGGTGACAACCGTGGCATCTTTCGCTGGGGATGCAAGTCTTTCGGAAAAACTTAATAGGATTGAATATGAGATGCTCATCCAGGCGGTTGGTCGGTGTCGAACCACCCGGGAGGCAGCTGTTTTTCTGGGTATCAGTCAACCCACTGTGGTGCGGAAATTAAAAAAGCATGGCATGACCATGGAAAAACAGACAGTCTGATTCATTTTTGAATCAAAAATGTCTATGTCCCTATTTTAGCAGATGTTTCGCTCTCATAGCCGGTGATGCAATGTTGAATCGAACAGGAATTTCTATTTATTTCAGCCTGTTATCCAGGATATGATGATTCTAAAATGAATCAGATCTCGTTGTTCCAGGCGCTTGTTCGTTCTGTGAAATTATTTTTTTTATATGGTTTCAAAGGGTTATGAAAAAAAAATATCAACAGGTATGCCTTTTGTATAATTGTTTTTTATGGGTCAACAAAGGTGCTGGCTCTTGATCCATATCCAGGTGAGTAAATGAATACAGGATAGTTAAACAATATAGATCGGAAAACAAAGGAACGGGACCTGATATATGAAAGAAAAAAAATGGAAACCATGGCTTCTCTTATCACCTTCTCTGACAGCCGTTTTTTTACTTCTTGTGGTTCCGGTATGTTTTGTTATTGTTTACAGCTTCTGGCTTCGGGCCCCCAGCGGCCAGGATATCCCCGCCTTTCAGTTGGGAAATTATGCCAAATTTTTCGTGGACTCCTTTTATCCGGTTATTCTGTTCAATACCCTGCGGGTGGCCTTTGAAACCGTTATTCTCTGTCTGGTTCTGGGGTATATTCCTGCTTATTTTTTTTATAAAACCACTTCCCGGCTCAAACCCTATCTGATGCTGCTGGTCATGCTGCCCTTCTGGATCAGCTTTATTATCCGAACCTTAAGCTGGATTAATATTCTGGGGGATTCGGGCTTAATCAACCATTTGCTGCTCAAGGCCGGATTTATTTCAAGCCCTTTGGCCCTGCTGTACAATGAAGGGGCGGTGATCATGGGGTTGCTCCAGTATCTGCTGCCCTTCATGATTTTAAATATTTATGTCAGCCTGGACGGGATAGACAAAAGCCTGGCAGAAGCAGCCAAAAGTCTGGGCTGCACCGAATGGCAGGCCTTTAAAGAGGTCACCCTGCCCCTGAGTATGCCCGGTGTTTCGGCCGGGTGCCTCTTGGTCTTTGTTCTGACCTGCGGCACCTATCTGCCCCCCATGATTCTAGGGGGGCCGGGCAATGAAATGATCGCCAACCTGATTTTCAAACGGGTGATCGGCACCCTTGACTGGCCCTTTGGGTCTGCCATCAGTGTTATTTTGATGCTGCTTTTGGGTGTTATTGTCTATACCTACAATCGCTATATGGGCATCAACCAGATATTTAAATCCCTGAGCAACGGCTAGGCGAGGAATCTTTATGAAACGACTGATTTCCGGATGGACATTGATTAAACTTTATACCCTGGTGGTGTACGTCTGGATGTTTACCCCCATTGTGGCGGTGGTTATTCTGGCCTTTAATCCCCAGCAGTTTGGATCCTTCCCCATGGAGGGGTTTTCCTTTAAATGGTTTGTCAAACTTTCCCACAATTCCACCATCCTGGACGCTTTTAAAAATTCCATGGTTCTGGGCACTTTGACGGCCATTTTTTCAACCGCTGTGGGGGTGCCGGCGGCCATGGCGTTTATCCGGTATGAATTTAGGGGGAAAGAATTGATCAATACCCTGCTCATCGCCCCCATCATGATTCCCGAAGTGGTTCTGGGCGTTGCCCTTCTGCTGTTCATCCGGTGGCTGCAGCAGCCCAAAAGCTTTGCCATGCTGGTGGTTGGACACGTGGTTTTGACCCTTCCCTATGTACTCTTGATCGTCCAGGCACGCCTTGTGGGGATAAAAAGAGAATATGAAGAGGCCGCCCTTTCCCTGGGGGCAAGCCCTTTTCAAACCTTTAGGGAAATTACCTTTCCCCTGTTGGCCCCTGCCATTTTTGCCGGCATGCTGTTTTCATTTACGATTTCCTTTGATGATGTCACGGCCACCCTTTTCTGGGCAACGGCCCAGAACCAGACCGTGCCCGTTAAAATATTCGGGATGTTGAGAAATTCCATCAGCCCGGAGATCAATGCTCTTGGGACCGTCATGATCGCCCTTACCGTGTCAACTCCTTTATTGGCAGGCTATTTGACCCGGCGGTTTGCCAGGGGAAGCAGTAAATAAAGATTTGGTGACACTGGCGGATTTTAAGCCCGGTGTTATAACTTTTTACAATAGGAAAAAAGGAAAAAAGGAGAAAAGAATGGGAAAGGATTTGGAAAAACAGCTGAGTGATGTACAGGAAAGTTACAGCCAAGGCAATATTTCCCGGCGGGATTTTGTTAAATTTGTCGGTATTGCCGGTGCCTCCTTAGGGATAATGGGCGGGCCCTTCGGACTGGTGAAACATGCTTTTTCCGGCAGCAAAGCCATTACCTGTCATTCCTGGGGGGGCTCTACTTCCGAAGCATTGAGAAAATTTGCTTTTGATCCCTTTACCAAGTCCGAGGGTATCAAGGTCATTGATGCTGCCTTTACCGGTATGGATGCCTTTCTTACCCAGGTCAAAGCCTCCTATCCGCCGGGCGGAGAGTTTAATATCGCCCATTTGAGCGCGGTGTATGATTATGCCCGGTATACAGACTTAGGGTTTGGTGTGGTCCTGGATGAAACCAAGATCCCCAATTTGAAAAATGTCATGACCAAAATGACCGATACCCTGAGGGGGATTTCCAAGGGAACCCTTTCCGCTGTTCCCTATGATCTGGGTCAAACCGGTATCGCTTATAACACGGAAAAAATCTCCAAGGCAGATGCGCAAAAATTGGGTGCCTCCCTTTTGTTTGAGAAAAGTCTCAAGGGCAAGCTGGGTTCCTGGGGTGGCGATTTTAGAACCAATATGTGGTATGCAGCCCTGCATACCGGTCAGAGTCCCAACAATATCGCAGATGAAAAAGCGGTCTGGAATGCATTAAAAGAACAGCGGGGGTTGATAAAAAAATACTGGGCATCGGGATCTGAACTCATGAGCCTTTTGGGCAACGGTGAGATCTATGCCACAGTGGCATGGTCGGGACGTGTTGCAGCCCTCCAGAAACAGGGACATCCCATTGGATATCTCTCTCCGAACGGCACCTATTCATGGATGGAATACATGTATGTACTCAAGGGTACCGACCTTCCTGTTGCCCAGAAGTTATTGAATTTCATGCTGGAACCTTCCGCTGCCATTGCCGTGGCCAAAGGCCAGAATTACCCCACCAGTTTGGACCCCACAAAAGTTGCCATGCCCGATGAGGTTAAAAAACTGCCCGCCTTTGATCCCACGGGCAAATTGGATGGATACCTGTTTGCAGACCCTGCCTATTGGAACAGTCATCAGCTTGACTGGGCTGAAAAATGGGACCGGGTCATGGCTGGCTGATCGTTTCATCAATATGGGATTCACCGGTGTTTTGCTGGCAATAACACCGGTGAATCCTCTCACAACCATGGGGAGATATAACGGTTTGGTACAAGAAAAAGATCCGGCTTTTGTAAGGTTCAAGGGAATTGAAAAGCGGTATGGAAAGGTGGTTGCCGTAAAAAAAATGGACCTGGACATTCCTGAAGGATCATTGGTGACCCTGTTGGGGCCATCCGGTTGCGGGAAAACCACCCTTTTAAGAATGCTGGCAGGGTTGGAAACACCCACCCATGGAGATATTTATATACGGGGCAAACGGATCAATGATACCCCCATCCATAAACGGAACCTGGGGATGATTTTTCAGAACTATGCCCTTTTCCCTCATAAAACCATTTTTGAAAATGTGGCCTTTGGCCTGAAATACAGGGGAACATCAAAGGACGACATCCGGGGAAAGGTTGAAACGGCACTGGAAATGGTCAGGCTTCCGGGGGTAGGCGATCGGATGCCCTCCCAGCTTTCCGGTGGCCAGCAGCAGCGGATTGCCCTGGCCCGTGCCATTGTGATTGAACCGGACGTGCTGCTCATGGATGAACCCCTGTCAGCCCTGGACGAGAACCTAAGGGAGGATATGCGGCGGGAAATTGATAACCTTCAGCAGGATCTGGGGGTGACCACCATTTTTGTGACCCACGACCAGCGCGAAGCCCTTTCCATGTCAGACAAGGTGGTGGTAATGAAAGACGGGTTTATCCAGCAGCAAGGGAGTCCGGAAGAGGTATACAATAATTCGGTCAATCATTTTGTGGCGGATTTTTTGGGGCATTCTAATTTTATCGCTGCCGTGGTTGAAAAAAAGGAAAAGGATTTTCTTCGTGTCAGGCTTGGGGATAACAGTTCCTGCCTGGTCAGTCCGGCAGGAGATTTTGTGCCCGGGGACAGGGCGGAAGTCGTGATCCGGGCCCAGAAGATGACCCTGGGTCATGGAAAGGATTTTGTGCAGGAACCGGAGATGAATTATTTTTTTGGTAAAATCGTGGATCGCAGTTATATGGGGGGAGAGGTCAGTTATTTTGTGGAACTTCCCGAGCAACAGATTTTACACGTGATTAATTTTGTGAAACGTGCCCCCTATCGCCGGGGGGATGAGGTCTATATACAGGTGGATCCGTTCCATTGCAGATTGTTGAAATCATGAAATAATTATCATAAAAATGAGTTAATTGTATGGAGTGGATTGCCGGTCGGCATTGTGGAGACCTCTTCCTGTGGAGGGGTGCGTTTAAAAATAGAAGAGAGTAAACATAACGGTGACAGATTTTTCTCATACCGAGCCCAAAAAAGAAAATTTTTTATGGATCAAGCAGTCCCTGGATCCATCGGCAAGCTATATTGTTTTTGAAAATGACTTAAAACAGCAGGGTGGCTCGATCTTTGATCCGGCCCATATTGCCTATACCTATCTTGCCCGGGAAAAATTTGTCTGGCAGCAGATTATCGACATGGAGTTGTCCCGGGAATATCTGGTGATCCGGTTGGTGCCCGGCAACGAAGAAAAGGTGCTTGGGCGTATCATGGGGTATGGGTTCCCTGAAAATACCATATATTACATTTACAAGGCTAAAGAGGTGCGAAAGTGAAATTAAAGACAGATACTATCTTGGAAATTCGGTTTGAGCATTCTAAACGTAAGGTTGATGTCCCCTTGTCCAAATTAATGGATAGTATGACAGCGTTCCTGGAAATTTACGGAAATGAACAATTTTGTGGTAGATCATTTGTTGCGGTTCTAGGCAGTGGAGACGGGCAGACAAAATTTGCAGCTCTTCTATCTTCCACTGGGTATGCAGATGATCCCAAGGGGTTTTTCGAGGTGTTGCTGGATGCCATTGGCAAGGCCCAAAGCCGGAATCTTAAGCTAAACCAGATAGCACTGCCCTCCAGGCTTTTGGTGGCCCTGCTGGAACAGGTGATTCCGGGCCACGGGTATGTATCCATAAAAGATACCGCCCAGCTGGCCCGTGTAACCAACCTGGACATTCCCGAGGATCAGCGATCAGATCTTGATGCAGTCATTGAACGATATCCGGTACGTCTCTCCCGGCATACCATTCGCCAGATGATGGTCTCCAGGGATGTGGCCTATCAGTATATGCCCTTTGTGGAAGAGCTGGAGTCTGTGGGCCACACCAACACCTGGATCGGACAGTTCCATGACGGCCTTTTGGAACAGATGTATCAGAACCGGGTGATTTTTTTGCTCAACATGAGCTGTCCTGTCTATTGTCGGTTTTGTTTCAGAAAGCATAAAGATGCCAGGAACGAAAACAACCCCACACCCGAAGGGGTTGTGACGGCGGTTGCCCATGTCAAAAATTCCCCGTTGATCAAGGAAATTGTGGTCACTGGAGGTGATCCATTCCTGAACCGGAAGAATATGGCCGCCGCCATTGACGGGCTCATGACCGTTCCCCATGTCCAGACCCTGCGCCTTGCCACACGGTCTGTTGCCTATTATCCGGATCTGTTCCTGGACAATGAATCTGCTTATCTCAAATACTTGAAACAAAAAAATCTGGAACTCCAACAGTACGGCAAGCGCATGGAAGTTGCCACCCATTTTATCCATCCCGACGAGGTGAGCCCTGAAAGCCTGGATATTATCACAGACCTGGTTAAAAACGGTATTGCCGTTTATATCCAAACTCCCTTCTTAAATGACTGTAACGACACGGGGCCAGAATTAGTGAGGCTTTTCGGGCTTTTGCGCGGGGCCGGCGCGGAGCTGCATTACCTTTATATCCCCTGCAGCCCCATCCATGGCAATTCCATTTATTGGAAACCCCTGTCCGACGGTATTCATATGGCTTTTCCCCTTCGGGCCCACTTGTCTGACCGGGTTATCCCACGGATCTGTACGGCCACCCCCATTGGGAAAATGGACTGGTACACCAGCGGCTGGGCCGTTGAAAAGGTGGCGGATAATGAAAATTTTATCTGGATCAGAACCCCCTATACCCCTGACTATTTTAAGAATTTTGCCCCCATTGCCAATGAACTGAAAAATATCCGGGTCAATGCCGAAGGTACCATTGATATCCAGTATATGGCAAAGATCGGGGACACGTCTTGTTTGATCGGAAACCGGCCGGTAAAAACGGCTCCCAAAAACCCCGCAGCCACCGGGGAAGATATGGACCGTCTTAAAAACGAATTGACAACGCATTGCCAGGCAGGGCCTTCCATTGTAAACACGGGTATTGAGGGATTGATTCGGCTCCACGAAACCCGTGTGCAGATTTGCGGCCAGGCGGGCGAACAACAAATGGCTTATATCATGGCGGATCACAGGATAACCGATGTGGTGGTGGCACCCGGGATGGATGCCGCTGTTCCTGTGGATTCAGTGGATGCGCTCTATGATATTACTAGGGTTATTGGAGAGCTGCGAAAAATTGCCCATGTCAATGGGGTGAGACTGCGCTCCATGAAATTGGCAACCACCCCTGACGCCTATACCCGTGCTGTGATCAATACATTGGGAGATTTGAACCACCTGTCCGTGGTCAATCCCCTTCGTCTTGAAATAGAGACCTGGTTTATCAGTGATAGGGATGTTGGGGATGCCCATGGAAAACTGGTCCGGCAATTGAACAATAAGGGGATCACGGTGTATGCCAATGTGCCATTGCTGGGCGGGGTGAATGACACGGACAGGGCTATCCATGATCTGGCCTATGCCCTTAGAGAAAAGGGCATGGAGTTTCACCATCTTTATGTGGCGGGTTTGCCCGTTCAGAATCGCTGGAACAAAAATTATCCCATTGATTCCTATGATGTCATTGATATTGCCACAATGGTCCGGCGTGAAGGGTCGGGCCGGGAGATTCCCCGGTATATTATTTTAACCCCCCTGGGGGAAGTGGATTATGGGCTCACCGCTAAATTTATGGGAACAGGCAGTGACGTGAAAATAAAGCTTGGCTGTTATGATGAATCCTATTATAAAACCATGGATGAAAATTTTGTATTTCCGGAAGGAATTGACATGGGAACGGCCGGGAACCCTGTGGTCACCGTCCCGGGTTTGATAAAAACCAATGATTTTCCCGTTTCCTAGAACCCAAGAATCAAGATTCAAAGGACAGGCAAATGAAATACCCCTACATTGACTACAGCGACAATATAAAGGTTCAGCCGGTATTTAAAGGATTGACCGGCAACCCACTGGTGGTGGATATGTCCGTGGGGTCCCAGGTGTTTGAACAGGTGGATGTCCTGGACCAGCGAGCCTTCCAGGCATGGCTGGACAAAACCATGAAAAATAAACATACCTGGGGCCTTGCCTCCTACCTGGAAGACAGGGAGACCATTTTATCCCAATACCCCCAGATGCGGGCGGAACAGCGGTATTACCACCTGGGCCTTGATATTATCGTGGACCTTGGAACCCCTTTGCATGCTCCTCTGGATGCACAGGTCAAGGAAAGCTACTATGAGGCAGGAGAGGGCAACTACGGGGGCAATGTTTTGCTCGTTCACGAAAGTCCCTGTTTTGAGACATTTTACAGCCTTTATGGTCATTTAAACCGAGAGAAACTGCCGACACCCGGAGAAAAATTTAAGGCTGGTCAGGTGTTTGCCTATATCGGGGATGTCCATGAAAACGGGAATTGGTTCTACCATACCCACCTCCAGGTCATCACCCAGAAAGGGGTTGATACGGGATGGGTCTCCAAAGGGTATTGTACAAAAAAGGATCTGGCCGCCATGGATTCCCTTTGCCCGTCTCCCTTGTCTTTATTTAAAATCTGATCAGACAATTGATCAGGCATCAGTGAAAAAGGTGCCCATCTTGATTCCTCTTGAGATGGGTATCTTTTTTATATCAATTTATATCTTTGCAGTTTGCGTGCAATGGTGGACTGATTCAGGCCAAGCGCCTTGGCGGCTTTGGATTGTGTCACATGGGTTTCCATGACATTTTTCAGGATCTGTCGTTCAAATGTTTCCATCATTTCACGAAAGGAGAGGTCCCGGGTCTGTACCTCCTTGAACAGGGTGTCATATTCTGCTGAATCCATAAGGCTTTGGGGAAGATCTTTGGAATAAATTTTATTGCCCTCCTTCATTACCACCAGGCGTTCACATAGATTGATAAGCTCCCGGATATTACCCGGATATGCATAGGCTTCCAGGGTGTCGGCAGCATTGCTGGACAAGGTTATGGGGCCCTGGAACCCATGCTTTTTACAAAAAAAATTTAGGTAATGGGATATCAAAGGCAGGATACAGGCTTTTCGGTTTCGGAGGGGGGGCAGGAGGATGGGAATCACCTTGAGCCGGTAATATAGGTCCTGGCGAAAGGTTTTCTTCGCTACCATGGCGTCAAGGTTCTGGTTGGTGGCCGCAATAATGCGAACATCTATTTGTTTGCTTTTGGTTTCACCAATCCTGCTCAAGCAGCCGTCTTCAAGAAATCTCAGCAGCTTTACCTGGGACGTCAGGGGAACCTCTGCAATTTCATCCAGAAAGAGGATTCCCTTGTCCGCAATTTCAAACCGACCGGCTTTGTTTTTGTCTGCCCCGGTAAAGGCCCCTTTTTTATAACCAAAGAGTTCGCTTTCCACCAAAGACTCGGGAATAGTACCGCAGTTGAGTTTGATCATGGGTTTGTCCCGGCGTTTTGAGTGATGGTGAATCAATTCTGCAATCACACCCTTGCCGGTTCCGGATTCACCCAGAATAAGAACAGAAGAATCCACCCGGGCAATTTTGGCGGCTTTTTCAAGGATGGTTTTAAAATTTTGGCTTTTGGCAATGATTTTTTTTGACTGCAAAGCCTCCAGCTGCATTTCAAGAAGATTTTCTTCCAATCTGTTTTTCAGGGTCTGTTTTTCATCGATTTTTTTTTTAAGGGCATGGATTTCCGTGATATCTCTTTCATTGACCACCACCCGGATCAATTGACCTTGTTTGTCAAATACCGGGGTGCCGGTGAGCAAAAGATTTTTATCGTTTTGGGTGCGTTGGATAATGGTTTCTTTTTTTCGGGTTTTCAGCACCTTTAAGGTTACAGAGCGGTCGATAGTCTTGGTATCAAGCAGTTCCTGTATGGATTTTCCGATGAAGTTCTCAGCCTTTATGTTGGTCAGCTTTTCCGAGGCCGGATTGATTTTTATCACTTTTCCCTGGCCGTCACTGATCCAAAATCCGTCATGGCTGGAGTTGATGATGGTATCCAGCTCCAGGGATGTTTTCTGGCAGGCTTTCATTTCGCTGGTGATTTTTTCCATCAGGGTGACGTCCCGGAAAAGGAAAAATATCCCCACAACCGTTTGGTTGTGCAGAACAGGGCTGATATCTGTCATGAATTTTTTAGGATGCCGGATGAGGCGGATATTTTTGATACCATTGGCGGTTTTTATTACGGCGTCGGCATGTCGTGCAAGTTCCGGCAGGGTGTCTTTGATCAATGCGCCCTTAAAGATTCCCAGGTGGTCCTGGGTTTTTTTATTGGAAATTATGGTTTTAAAATAACAATCGGTTACCAGAATACCATTTTGAGTGGTATTCAAAAAGGTGCTGCCCAATTTTTTCCAGCTCAATTGATTTGAGGTCGTGTTCATGATACTCCTGAAATAGGGAGTTAAAAACCAAGCCATGCAAACATGCATAAACTATGCATGTTTGCATAGTTTATACCAGTGATTTTCATTAATCAAGGGTAAAACCCCCATGAAATGGTAATGGCACGGTCATTGCTATCCAAAATATTGACAATTGTTCTGCACCGGGTGCAAAAAGAAACTTATGCCCCTTGTGATTACACGAGAGGGACTGGATAAAGGGCTCTCCATCCTTGAAGAAAGTTTGAAGGAATTGGAAAGGTTAATCAATTTTGATAGGGTGAGTTGTAAATGAAAACCAATACCCATAAAGTCATGGGCTTGAAAGAGGCCATGGGGAAATATGTAAAAGACGGCTGCCATTTGTCAATCGGCGGGTTTACCATTAACCGGAATCCCATGGCCGCTGTTTATGAAATTATCAGGCAGCAGATTAAAGGGATCCACCTATACGCACATTCCAATGGTCAGGGTGTGGACGAGCTGGTGGGGGCCGGTTGTATCTCCTGTCTTGAAATTGCCTATGGCGGAATGGGTAAGTTTTCCTCCACCTGCATTCGGTTCAGAAAAGCAATCGAAGACAAAAAAATTAGGGTGGAAGATTATTCCAACTACCAGATGACCCTGCGTTTCCTCGCAGGGTCCATGGGGATTCCTTTTCTTCCCACCCGGTCTTCTCTGGGGACTGACATCATTGAAAAATGGGGATTTCCCATTGAATTTCGGCAGGCGGACAACCGGTTGCCGGACAATAAACTGGTGGTACTTGAAAATCCCTTTGGAACCTGGTGTGACACGAAAAGAGTTGTTTTGGTGCCTGCCATCAACCCGGATGTCACCATCATCCATGTGCAAAAGGCAGACTATCTGGGAAATTGCCGGATAGAGGGCTTGACCTTTGCCGATGTGGAACAGGCAAAGGCTGCCAAAGCCCTGATCATAACCTGCGAGGAACTGCTGGATGACGATTATTTGAAAAATGAACCGGACCGCAATCAGATTCCCTTTATCCATGCCGATGCCGTTGTGCATTTGCCCTATGGAGCTTATCCCACAGCCTGTTATCAATATTATGACTATGACCCAATCTATTTAAAAGAGTATGTCAAAAAAGCAAAGGATGACGCCCTCTATCGTTCATATATTGAAGAGAGTATTTTGAAACACCGGACCCACAGTGATTTGCTGGATTCAATTGGCAGGCGACGGCTTGAAATGATATCCGCCGATAAAAACCGCGGGTATGCAAAGAACCTGGACAGACGATAATAGGGCAAAGACCTAGAATGAACTATACACTAAAAGAAATGATGACCCTTGTTGCTGCAAGGGAAATTCGGAACGGGGATATTGTGTTTTGCGGCACTGGTATCTCAATGCTGGCAGCCATGGCAGCCAAAAACATAAATGCCCCGGAAAGTGTGATCTTCTTTGAAACCGGTGCCATTGATTCCAAACTCGAAGATCTTCCCCTTGCTGTGGGCGATTCACGGATAATGTACCAGGCCTCCTCCAACGGGGGGCTGCTGGATGCATTTGCCACCATGCAGAACCGTTTTACAGGGGAGCATATCGTGGGAATTCTGGGGGCGGCACAGATTGATATCTACGGCAACCTGAATTCAACGGTTATCGGTGATTACCAACAACCTGCCGTGAGGTTCGCCGGGAGCGGGGGGGCCTGTGATGTGGCCTCCTTTGTTTCCAGAAGCATTATCTTCATGAAACAGGAAAAACGGAAATTTAAAGTTCAGCTGGATTACCTGACAAGCCCGGGATACCTGGACGGCCCGGACGGCCGTGAAAATGCCGGTCTTCCAAAAGGGGGCCCCCATCGTGTCATTACAGACATGGGGGTTATGGGCTTTGATGATGGTACCAAACGCATGTTTCTGGAGGGATATTATCCCGGGGTAACCCCGGAAGATATCCTTGAAAAAATGGAGTTTGAAATAGATATTTCCCGTGCCGGTGAAGTACTCCCCCCCACTCTGGAGGAGCTAACCTTGCTCAGGGAAAAATGTGATCCCCATCGGCTTATATTATAGTTCGGTTTCCCTTTTCAAGTAAGTTTGTTGCTTGGGGTGGATTTATCGGCCTGGAATAGAAATATCCCTTGCAATAAACTTGATATGACTGGAGTCGGGCTGTCGAACCCTAACATTATTCAACCTTCTAAAATTAAAGCAAATTTTGCATTCGACCATGTGTCTCCCACGCAAAAGTGGACAAGCTTGGTGGACAAGTATCCAATTGGATTATATCCACTTACCCTTTACACTGGTTCACCCATAGAAATCAAGCCCCTGTCTCAGGTTCATTTCCCATGCTTGTATCTCTATCCCCATCCTGCATCAAAAATTGATCCATCAGACAGTAGGAGAAGAGCAAGTCCAAATATTGTGACCTGGTATATCATATGAGGGCCCAGCGGTATGTCCACCTGGTAAATAGGGATTGAAGTATGGCTGCTTGCATGGCAGATGAGGCGTTTTGATAAAATTCTTGCTGGCCATCATTCATTTATTTTGGAAGGTCGATGTTGAAAAAAGAAGTCGTGTGTGATATGGGAATTGATTATGCTTTGATGAAGGTCAAGTGGCACTCCCCTATATAATTCTGATTTAATCTTCTCTTTTTGTTCATGACCAATGACCTAGTGCATATTCAAAATAGAATCAACTTTATACAGGAGGTGATCATGGTAAACTTGATATCCCCAAAAAAGAAACATATGAATAAATCCCTCGCTCTCGCCATAAAAAGAGTCTTATTATGCACCATATTTATCTTTGCAACAGCAGCTTTATTACTCACCCCCCTTTCTTTTAATCTCGCAGAACATTCTTTTGAAATTCAATCTGCCATCGCTAAAGGTGGCGGCGGTAATGGCGGCGGTAATGGCGGCGGTAATGGCGGCGGTAATGGCGGCGGTAATGGCGGCGGTAATGGCGGCGGTAATGGTGGCGGTAATGGTGGCGGTAATGGCGGCGGTAATGGCGGCGGTAATGGTGGCGGTAGTGGTGGCGGTAGTGGTGGAAACGTTGGTGGTGGCAGCGACAATGGAAACGGTCATGGACATGCCAACGGAAATGGTTACGGACACGACAAAGGTAAAGCCAACCATGGTACTACTGCCAGTAGTTTAGGAAGACTCAATGCTGCACATGCCTCTCAGACTGCAATGGAAAACGCAGCCCCTCATTCTACAGTAGGGAAGGTTGCAGGATATAAGGCAGCAGCGCTCTCTTTCCAGGAAGCGAATACCAAAGCCAAAAATCTTGCTGAACAAGCTGAAAAGGATCCCGAAAATCAGGACCTACAAGCTCAGGCGGAAGTCGCAAAACAAGAAGCCATAGAGGCCCACAATATAGCAGCCGAAGCCTTGGCAAAAGCCTCTAACAAAGAAGTGGATCATGCGGTAGCTAAAGCGGTAAATGGTATATTGGGTATAGAGTAACTAGTGAACATAAGCATTCATCGAAAATGGTGGCGCACTATCCCCCATCATTTCCAAAAGTATCCAAGGAGCAAGGGCAAATGAAATGGCTTTATGATCTAAATGGTAATTTTTACAGGTAGCGGGGGGCCATCAAGATACCCCCACCAGGGCCTTTGGATAACTGCCCAACAGCATATCAGATAATACCGCAGACTGAAATTTTAGAAACTTTTCCTGAGTGGGGTTTTATGTACCAGAAGGGAATAGTGGTAAAGTAGTGCCACAGAGTGGCATATAAATACATGTATTTTATCACATAAATTTCCCAATAATACGTGGATCAAATCCCTCGGATAAGTTTTCGTCAGCAATGCTTGTGTTTCTTTTCGTCTAAACAGGGGGTTACCTTTTTGTCTTGTTGGGTGGCAAACCTTGGTCTAAAGTATGCATTAATAGCCTTCATGAAAAGCCAAACCTGGTGTGAATCAGTGACGGAAAGCCAAAGGGTCTTAATGGGAGATAGCCCCCTCCTTATTTTTTTTAAAAAGAAACTGGATTTGTCCAGCCAACAGTCTGGCTATTGTTTTGGCCCTGGAAAGACTTGTTGTAAGGGATTGAATTTATTAGAACTGGAGCCGACGAGCGGAGTCGAACCGCTGACTTGCTCATTACGAGTGAGCTACTCTACCAACTGAGTTACGTCGGCCCCTGTGCGCATACAATTAGAATGAATCCGCGTTAAAATCAAGTAAAAAATTGATATGTGGACCATTCATAAGAATGAGTGATGTCAGATTTCTTGATTCTCATTTTTGTGTATACTGTACCATTTTTTGGCAGTCCCTCATTTTCATCCCTCCTTGGTGAGTTGTATATCCCGAATAATACAGGTATTTTATAAAAAAAAATTGTTTCTTGATTTGGAAAAGCGTAAAAGATAAGCTTTTATATTTTAAATAGGCAGTGAAATATGAAAATAAACGGATATTCGGTGATTTCAAAACAAGAGGTGATCTCCCTGATAAAGGATGGGGATACCATCGCCTTTAGTGGGTTTACGGCAGCTGGAGCAGCAAAGGCAGTACCCGTCATGCTGGCCGAACATGCAAGGCAGGAGCACGTCCAGGGGCGAGGGTTTAGGGTCCGGGTCATCTCCGGAGCTTCCAGCGGGGATTATATTGACAATGATTTGGCTGAGGCCAATGCTATCTCCTGGCGGGCACCTTACCAGGGAGGGAAAACACTCAGGGGTCAGATCAACCGTCAGGAAGTGGAGTATGTGGACATGCATTTGTCCCATGTGCCCCAGACCGTGGGGGCGGGTTTCTTTGGCCGTGTGGATGTGGCGGTTGTGGAAGCCACCCATATTACCCGGGACGGCAGGGTGTATCTTTCCGCCTCCATCGGTGCGTCTCCCACCTGGCTGGCCTGTGCAGACAAGGTGATCATAGAGCTGAACCATTGCCATCCCCCTCGGTTAAGCGAACTGGCCGATATTGTTATTATGCCGCCCCCGCCAAGACGTAATCCCATCAATGTACACACGCCTTTGGCCAAAATCGGGTGGCCCTATGCCCAGGTGGATCCCAAAAAAGTGGTGGGCATCGTGGAAAACAATGAACCGGATCAGGTGGAGGCCTTTAGTCAGGAAGATGAGGCCAGCCGGAAAATTGCCAGTCACGTGATTGAGTTTCTCCTTAATGAACGATTGGCCGGCCGGATTCCCCCTGAGTTTTTCCCCCTCCAGGCTGGGGTGGGAAATACGGCAAACGCCGTACTGGCAGGATTGGGGCGTCATCCGGATATTCCGCCTTTTTACATGTATTCGGAAGTTTTTCAGGACTCCATGATGGACCTGATTGATGCGGGAAAGCTTTTGGGTGCATCTGCCACCGCCCTGACCATTGTGCCGGAAAAGCTCAAACAGATTGGGGATAACATGGATTTTTACACTAGGAAAATTGTACTGCGGCCCCAGGAAATATCCAATCACCCCGGTATTATCCGTCGCCTGGGGGTGGTGGCCATGAATACGGCCCTTGAAATGGATATCTACGGCAATGTGAATTCCTCCCATGTGATGGGCACCCATGTGATGAACGGGGTGGGGGGCAGCGGCGAGTTCACCCGGAATAGCCATTTGTCTATTTTTATGACCCCTTCCATTGCAAAGGGGGGTAAAATTTCTGCGGTGGTTCCCATGGTCCCCCATGTGGACAATAATGAACATTCGGTCCAGATTCTGGTAACGGAACAGGGGTTGGCCGATTTGCGGGGGTTAGGTCCCCTGGAACGGGCGGATAAAATTATCAACACCTGTGCCCATCCGTCATACCGGCCTTATCTAATGTCATATCTGGCCAAGGGAACCTGCGGCCATATCTGCCATGATCTTACCCGCTGTTTTGAGCTCCACCGCAATTTCATGGAATACGGGGCCATGCTGCCAAAGATGGCGTCGGATCTATAACACCGATTGATTTTTAGGGTGTAACCTTGTAAGGGTAATAGGGAAAGTACTGGTATTTGCTTAAATGGAGAAGTTCATGCGTCTTGAGTGTGATGGTCTGAAATATACATATCCGGGGTCCGAGGCTGCCGTCATCGACAATCTTTGTTTTTCCATGACAACGCCTGGGTTCAATGCGGTGTTCGGGCCGTCGGGGGTGGGCAAGACCTCCCTTGCAAAACTGTTGGTCAGCCAGGCAAACTTGCCGGCGAGCAGGATTTCAACGACAGGGTTGGATAGGATCCTCTATTCCTACAATCAGGAACGGCTTCCGGGCTGGTCCAGTACCGGCAACCATCTGAACAAGGTTTGCCCCCCGGGCAAAGAGGGGTTGAAAAAAAAACTCATAGATATTTTCAAGCTGGAACCGGTCCTGGACGCAAGGTTTTCACAGCTTTCAATGGGGCAGCAAAATCGCATGAACCTCATCCGTTATCTGCTCCAGGAGTTTGATTTGCTGATTTTGGATGAAAGCCTGGCCAATGTGGACGAGGTCCTGCGGGAAACCATTATTCTTGCAATTAAAACGCTTTTTCCGGGAAAAATGTTTCTCTATATTTCCCACAATCTCATGGAAGTGGCCAAGTTCTGCCGGGATATCCTGGTCCTGAGCGAGTCTGTCAAACAAAAGGGCAGTTTTATGGTAAGGGGCAGGGATTATGCTCACGGGTATGCCCTGGATAAACAGGCCTTTGATGCCAGTATGCTGGAGATCATGGATGCTTTTTAGACGGATATATCAGTTTTTGATTGTCTATTGTATGGGGCTTGTTTGCCTTTTGGGAATTAAAAAGGTTTTGACCCTCTCCGATTACGTGATCCCGGGAATTCCCCTTATCCTGGAGACAGCCGGCCGGGTTTCCCAGGGATATTTTTTTGATGTATTCAACACCCTTTCCGTGACAATCCTGGGCCAGGTTATCTCCATCATCATGGCATTTACCGTGGGGATCCTGGGCCGAAAGTCTTCCTGGGCAGGATCGTTTATCAAGGTGATGGCCTATAATATTCAGGCCTATCCCATTGTGGCCCTGGCCCCGATTATTTTTATACTTCTGGGAGACGGCTTTCTTTCCCGGCTTCTCATTGCCTCCATGATCTGTTATTTCCCGTTGCTTTTGTCGGTGCTGGGGGTGATGGCAGTCCCTGTAAAGGATATTGAGCATTTTTATATTGCCACGGGAAGGATGCGGTGGCAATTGGAGGTCAAAATTCGGGCCTTTGAAAATTTAAGCAAATTGACCACGGTTATTGCCGGCAGCGCCACCCTGGCCATGGCCGGGACCATTGTGGCGGAATTCATTGCCGCCAATGCCGGTATCGGGTATAGTATCCGCATCGCTCTTTACCAGAGTGATCTGGCCGGGATTCTGGTGGCTTTGTTCATGATTGGTATTGTGATTTCCATTTACCAGGGAATGCTTGAAACCTTGGGGGAACAGGTAAAAACAAAGTGGTCTGCACCAAAGGGAGGGGAGTTGTTATGATATTCAATGGACGCCACAGACAATGGTTGGCCCCCCTTGTGGCCCTGGGAATTTTCTTTTTTGCCGCATCGGTTCAGGCCGCCGGCACCATACATCTTAATTATCGCCTCAAATGGCTGTTCAATACCTCTGTGGCAGGGGATATTTTTGCTGCGGATCAGGGGTATTTTACGGCCGTGGGATTGGAGGTGAGAGTTAAGGAGGGCAGTCCTGAAAAAAATGCTATCAAGGAATTGGAACTGGGGTATGCCGACTTTGGGGTGGCATCGGCGGACCAGGTGATCCGTGCCCTGGACAAGGGGGCTGATGTGGTGGTGTTGGCCCAGCTCTTCCAGGTCAATCCCATGCAATGGATTTACCGGGCGGACCAATCTGTAATTAAGCAACTTTCAGATCTGAAGGGCCGCCATATCGGTATCACCTTTGGGGGCAATGATGAAACCATCATGAAAACTCTTCTGGCTAAATCAGGGCTTGCCAGCCAGGATGTCAGGCTTTCGGGGGTTCGATTTGATTTTACCCCTTTTCTGAAAAAACAGGTGGATGTCTGGCCGGTATATCTAAATTCCCAGGGGGTGATCCTCCAGGATAAATTGAGCCGGGAGGGGGAAGCTGTTTATTTTTTCAACCCGTCTGATTTTGGAGTGAATTTTGTGGCCAATTCCATTGTGACCTCGGGGAAAATGATACGAAATCATCCCGACCGGGTAAAACGCTTTTTGGGCGCCTTGCTGGATGCATGGGAAGCCGCCATGGATCCGGCCAATGAGGCAGCGGTCCTTGGGGTTGTGAAAAAAAAGGACAAGGGCACCCGGGATGATATCCGGCAAAAGCAGCTAACGGCCACAAGGAAATTGATCAAACCGGACAGGACGGTCCAGATCGGCCGGATGGATCTTGCTGACTGGAAACAGACAGAAACCATCATGCTCAATGAGAAACAGATTAAAGCCCCTGTGAACATTGAGTCCCGTCTGATAGGTCCGGAACATTTCTAAAATAGCAACCCTGCCGGCGGATTCTCAATTACCCTAGATTCTTTCTTGACCCCGATCCTTATACGTCTCATATCCCAAGGGAAAAATTATAAAAATTTCAAGAGTTACTATATTAACGCTTGGTGTCGCCGATTTGGGCAAAGCCACGGAATTTTATGACTCTGTACTTGGCACACCTCCAAATACATCCTCTGATGGTATCACCTTTATTGAGCTTCCGGGAACGTGGATTGCTCTCTACCCTTTTGAAAAACTTGCAGAAGACATTTCTCCCGAGGTTCCGGTCACTCGCGGCGGATTTAGCCGATGCAAAAAGCCGAACGGCGAATTGAAGGCGTTGTGTTGGAAAATGCAATTGTATTATTTGATTGCAAATACAATTGACAAATGCAATTGTATTTGTCAATATCTGAAATTAAATATCTCAAAATGGTGTGAAATTGTAACAAGCGGCGGGTTTGTCCAATATAAAACGGGTATTTGGGCATCGGCTTTAATACAATAGGAAAAGATATGGTGACAAGCAAAAAAAAATCAAAATCCAGTTTACTCGCTGAAACATCCAACCAATTGTCCAAGGATGCCTATAACGACATACGGAAAATGATCTTTTTGGATGAATTTCGTCCCGGTGAGCAGGTTTCCGCCAGAGGGCTGTCAGAACGGCAAAAAATGAGTCTAACCCCTGTTGTTCAGGCGCTTAAAATATTTGAGCACATGGGAATCGTCAGCCATGAAGCCAATAGGGGTTTTTTTGTTGAAAAAATATCAGCAGAGGAAGTTGAAGAGGTTTACAGACTTCGCGAATTAATTGAATTAAGCCTGCTGCCGGATATGATCAGCAATCTTGATGAAAGAGGTGAGAAATTACTTGCCCACGCGTTGGAGGGGTATTTTGAAGCGGCCCGGAACAAGCCGATAAAGGTCAGGCTGATAAAAGATATTAATTTTCACATGACCATGGCCAAACTTTCCGGTCAAAATATTTCCGTCTGGATCTTAAGATATCTTTATGACCTGCTGTATCTCAGGTTTGATAAAGGTTTGATTTCCTATCGACCCAACGATATCTCCGGCAGAGAACATCAGGCTATTTATGATGCGGTCATCGCCCGTGATATCGAGGCGTCAAAAAAACTAATGCGCATGCACATTCGCACTATCTGTAAAGGTACGCTTAAGAGTATGAATGAAATGGCCATGGAAATGGAGGATATTGATTTCTAGAACAATGGGGTTTTAACCCAGGGGAAAAGGGGAGGCAGATTATCAGAGCAGTTATCATTAATATGTAATTGATTTCTAAAATTGAAGAGGAGAATGATTATGCATGAATTTGTATCCGGAAGAATTTTTCTAAAAATGAAAAAAAAGGTATCCAGAGTATTGATGTCAGCCCTGTTTTTTACCTTGATTTTTAGTATGCCCGCTTTTTGCGATACCCCCATGAGCGGTGGAACCCTGAGACTTTCAGCACCCTATGGTTCAGCACTGAAAAGCCTTGATCCCCATGTGACCTATCGTTCCCAGGACATGGTTGTTTCAAAGGCATTTCACAGGGCACTTTATACCTGGGATTCGGCAAACAATTCACCCGCACTTGATCTGGCTGAATCTGTTACAACCGATAGCAGTGGAAAAGTATTTACCTATAAATTGAAAAAAAATGTCTATTTCCATAATGGCCGTAAAATGACAGCTGACGATTTGATCTGGTCCTATGCCCGTCTCATGAACCCGGAAAAAGGGTTTCCCGGAGCCACCATGATCGGTGCCATTGCCGGGGCAGAGGCCTTTGGCAAAGGGGATGCAACTTCTATTTCCGGTCTGAAAAAAATGGATGATTACACGCTTCAAATAACATTTTCCGACTATAATGACCCGGGAAGTTTGTTGTTTGAAGCGGTTACCGCCATACTGCCCAAAGAGGAAGTTGAAAAAGAATCCTTTTTACTTCACCCGGTTGGGCTGGGTCCTTTCACGTTTGTTGAGCATGTGGAAGGATCCCGTATTGTGGGTGAAAAATTTGATAAATACTACAAACCCGGAAAACCCTATGCAGACCGTGTTGAATTTGTCATCACCGGTGACAACAGCGTTCTTGATATGGCTTTCAGGGCAAAAGAGATTGATGCAACCGTGCTGTCCAGTAATGCCTATCTTGCATACAAGGCAGATCCCGAACTGTCCAAGGGGTTGATTGAAATCGCCGAGCTTTTCACCCGGCACATGGGATTTAATACACAAGAGAAACCCTTTGATGATAAACGGGTCCGTCAGGCAATTAACTATGCTGTTGACCGGGATATTATCGTCAAAAAACTGTTAAAAGGCAAAGCGTTTAAAGCCACCAGCTGGCTGCCGACCACTTCAACTGCCTATGACAGCACACGAAAACCTTACCCCTATGATCCTGAAAAAGCCAAGGCGCTTCTTGCGGAAGCCGGTTATCCGGACGGATTTGAATTTGAGGCAATGGTGACGGATAAAACCTCAAGCCTGGGTGTTTTTGAAGCCATGATGCCGTATCTTGCAAAAGTGGGTATCCACGCGAAAGCAAAGGTTGTGGAAAGCAATGTTCTGATCGATGCCATGTATGCCGGAAAAGCGTCTGTCTGGTTTCGCTCAAATGGGACCGGACCTGATCCGTTAAAAGCCCTGCGGACGTTTGACAGCAGAATCCCCCGCACCGGAAGCAATGTATTTGCATTTAAGGATCCCGCCTATGATGCGATTTTAGATGAAGCCGCGGCCACAAGTGATCCTGCAAAGAAAATTGAATTACTTAAAAAAGCCGATGGTTTTATTATGGACGCAGCGCCGGTCTGGTTCCATAACTACAATAAAGCGGTTGTGGCAACCCAGCCCTGGATTCATAATGTGGACGGCAACGTCACGGAAGCTGCCATTATAGAAGTAGACGCCATCTGGCTTGATAAAAATTCTCCCACAAGATAGACCGTGCTAATCGCTGCAGACCGGTTGTTAAAGCCGGTCTGCTCTTATTTATTGCAACAAGCGTGTATTGTTGTCTGACAGGACTATTTTTTTTTATGGTTGCCTTAATATTTAAACGGCTTTTGCAATCTGCCCTTACGGTCATG
The DNA here is from genome assembly GCA_016743945.1 of Desulfobacteraceae bacterium. Classification (GTDB taxonomy): domain Bacteria; phylum Desulfobacterota; class Desulfobacteria; order Desulfobacterales; family Desulfobacteraceae; genus NBML01. The sequence goes on along the minus strand of JADGFI010000003.1, from coordinate 290,756 downwards.
ATTGTTGTGACCCTGGTTTTCTTCCTATTCAGTGTTATCCCGGGGACATTTGCCTCTTCACTTATGGGTGACAAGCGATCTCTTGATCCAAAAGTTATTGAACGAATCAAACGAGAGCTGGGGATTGATAAACCGCTGCACCAGCGGTTTGGTATTTATGTGGCAGGGCTTGCCAGGGGGGATCTCGGGAAATCATATTCCAATAGACGGCCGGTTGCAGACCTGCTTTCATCCAGGATTATTGCCTCCTTTAAACTGGCTTGTGCCGCGATTACCTTTGCCATTGCCGTGGGACTGCCTTTGGGGTTTATTGCAGCGATTCGGGCTGGCAGCCTTATTGATACCGTCACCATGGTGTTTGCCGTATCCGGACTTTCAGTCCCCGGGTTCTGGTTCGGACTTATTGCCATGTATGTATTTTCACTTAAACTGGGATTATTACCAACCTTTGGGTATGGCAACGGCGGCATTAAAAATTTAATCCTGCCGGCGCTTACACTGGGGATTGCGCCCATGGCACTTCTCGCCAGAACAACCCGTGCGGCTGTTCTTGACACCCTCAATTCCGATTTTATCAGGACAGCCAGATCCAAGGGGATGAGTGAGACCCGGGTTGTTTTTAAACACCTGGGTCGAAATGCGTTTGTGATCATTTTGACAACCATCGGATTGCAGTTCGGCTCAATGCTGGGCGGCTCGGTTGTGGTTGAAAAATTGTTTGCCTGGCCGGGTGTCGGATCCATGTTGATCGATTCGGTTTCGCTCAGGGATATTCCTTCGGTGCAGGGCTGTATCCTGGTGATTGTACTTTTCTTTTTAATTATTAATACTCTGGTTGATATTGCATATCTGGCAATTGACCCCCGTATTCGATATCAATGATGAGGCGGTCATGAAAAAAGTCAGTTTAAATTTGATTGTCGGGGTAATCCTGTTTGTTATTGTTGTGGTGACGGCCATTTTTGCCCCGCTGATAGCCACCCATGACCCCATACTGGATGCCAATCTCATGTATGCCGAGGAACCCCCGAGCAAGATGTTTTTGCTGGGTACCGATGAACAGGGAAGAGATATCTTTTCCCGGATTGTTTATGGCGCAAGAATTTCCCTGATGATCGGGCTTGTGGTTCAGATGATGAATACCTTTATCGGGGTTTCCCTGGGCTTGTCTGCGGGATATGTGGGGGGGTGGTGGGACGAAATTGTTATGGGAATGACCGGCTTGATACTCTCCATTCCAACGGTGGTGTTTGCCCTTGCCTTAATGTCTGTTCTAGGCCCTGGTATAGGCAGCCTTTTAATCGCCCTGGGAATGACCGACTGGGCGTACAGCTGCAGGATATCCCGGGCCCAGGTGCTGTCATTAAAATCACAAAATTATATCCAGGCGTCTTATACCCTTGGATTTGGCAACCTGCACATCATGTTCAAGGAACTTTTGCCCAATATGATCGGACCGATCATTGTAATTGCCACCATGGGGATCGGGTCTGCCATCATGGCGGAAGCTGCATTGTCTTTTCTGGGGCTTGGTGTTGTCCCTCCGGCACCCAGCTGGGGCGCCATGCTTGCCAAGGCACGTGAGCAGCTGTTGTTTTCGCCCTGGCTCTCGGTTTTTCCCGGGCTTGCCATTTTTATCACGGTCCTCGGGTTTAATCTTCTCGGGGATGGGTTGAGAGATTTTCTGGACCCCCATGGAAAGGCAAAAAAAACATGACCATGAATCCGGTATTGGACATAAAGGATCTGTCTATTTCCATTGAAATAGACGCACAGCATTATACCGCTGTTGAAGGGGTTACCCTTTCCATTGAAAAGGGAGAGATTTTTGGTCTTGTGGGGGAGTCGGGCTGTGGGAAAAGCCTTACCGCGCTTTCGATTGCCGGTCTTTTGAGTGCCCCGCTTCGAATATCCAATGGTGTCATTGAGTTTGAAGGGCAGCAGATCGAAAAATTAAAAAACAAGGGTATGCGTCGATTAAGGGGTGATCGGATATCCATGATTTTTCAGGAACCCATGACGGCCCTCAACCCGTTGATGACAGTCGGGGATCAAATAGGCGAGATGTTTGTGCTGCACCGCGGCATGAGCATGAGAGATGCCAGGAAAAAAGCCATTGAAGCCCTGGACCAGGTGCAGGTGCCAAGCCCCGGGCGGCGGATTCACAATTATCCCCACCAGTTATCCGGCGGGATGCGGCAGCGGATTATGATTGCCATTGCCCTATCGTGCAATCCTGCGCTGCTCATCGCCGATGAACCCACCACCGCCCTGGATGTGACCATTCAGGCGGAAATTGTGGAATTGATCCTTGAACTTTGCAAGGAGCGGGGAACCGCTGTTTTAATGATCTCCCACGATCTGGGACTTGTGGCGCGCATGTGCCGGAGAGTGGCCGTCATGTATGCAGGGAAAATCGTAGAAGAACAATTTGGAAGTGATATCTTTACAGGTCCCTGTCATCCGTATACAAAGGGCCTGGTCGGATCCCTGCCCCGGTTGGGCGGGCGACTTGAAAAAGGGCAGGTAAGGCTCAATGAAATCAGCGGCACGGTGCCGTCGATTTTTGAGTTTCAGGATGGCTGCAGGTTTCATCCCCGTTGTCCGGATACCATGGATAAATGCCGGCATGAAGCCCCGCTGCAGACAAAAATCGATCCCAGGGGGTATGTGAGGTGTTATAATTATGGGTAATGTATTGGTTGAAAAAAAATCCCTTTTGCAGATCAAGGAACTTGCCGTTCATTATTCCATAAGGAATAAAAGCGGGTTCGGGTCACGGCCCTTAAAGGCCGTTGACGGGGTCAACCTTACTATTCAAGCCGGAGAATGCCTCGGGCTTGTGGGGGAATCGGGCTGCGGGAAATCAACATTGGCCCAGGCCATTTTAGGACTGGTTCCCATCACCAAAGGCAGTATTTACCTGGATGGCGGTGATGTTGTGACCACCATAAAACAGGATCGTATGGCCCAGGCCCGGTCCGTACAGATGGTTTTCCAGGATCCCTTTGCGTCCCTTAATCCCCGTCAAACCATTTATCAGACACTGTCTAACCCTTTAAAACTGCATGGTGTCAAAGACAAGGAAAAAAGGGATGCCCGGGTGGCTGAAATGCTTTTAAAAGTCGGTTTAAAACCGGATTTTTCCCACCGCTATGCCCATGAATTCTCCGGGGGCCAGCGTCAGAGAATCTGCATTGCCCGGGCGCTTATTTTAAACCCCAAGCTGGTGATCTGTGATGAGCCTGTTTCAGCCCTGGATGTCTCCATCCGGGCCCAGATCATTAACCTTCTGCTGGATCTTAAAGAGGATTTGGGTATTGCACTCTTGATGATATCCCATGACCTGGGTGTGGTGGAGCACATGAGTGACCGGATTGCGGTTATGTACCTGGGTCATATTGTTGAGGAAGGAAACTGGAAATCCATTTTTACATCTCCTTCCCACCCCTATACCAATGCATTGATAGCCGCCATCCCCGATCCATTGAACCCCACCTCCCTTGAAACACGGATGACAGGTGAAACGCCTTCGGCATTGACACCGCCTAGAGGCTGCCCTTTTCATCCCCGCTGTAAGGAAAGCCCTGGGGCGATATGCCGGGAAAATAAAATCCCGGAATTTACACAGGTGGGCAATGACCATCAGGCGCGCTGCCACCTTTTAAGCCAGGCCGGAAATCGGTCGGATATTTAAGGTATCATATATGTCTAACAGCAAATTATCATGGAAACAATTTTTAGACACTTTGAAAGGAGCGTCTGAACTTGAACTTGAACTGATAATAGATCAGAGATTCGGTTTGATCCGAAAAGACGATTAAGGAAAAAAATGACCCCATTAAAAATATTACCCGCCGATGACATTGCGGCAAAAATAGTTGAGCACTTTAAGGGAGGCATCAACCCCCTGGATTTTGGTTTCATTTACCGACGGTACGATACACCGCCAAAAGCAAATCCGGATCGGTTTACAGATGGAAAAATTTACGGGTACCGCGCCCAGGCACCCTTTTATCCGGCCAGTGTCGTAAAAGCATTTTTCATGGTTGCCTTCCTGGAACAGGTAAAAGAAAAAAACATTATACTGGACACAGAAGATGAACGGGCCCTGGAAAATATGATCAAGATTTCCAGCAATGATGCCACAAGTTATGTTTTGGATCGCATTACAGGTACCCATGGCGGTGCCGTCTTATCTCAATCTGAAATGGAAGCATGGTGGGAAAAACGGTCCTGGGTTCAACGTTATTTTGACGGCTATAGCTGGCCGGAATTTGACCCGATTAAAGTGTGTCACAGCACCTTTGAAGAGAGCCCCTACGGCCGGGAGCAGACGGCACGGGATCTTTACGGTTCAAACAGTTTGACCCCTCTTGCGGCGGCCACATTGATGCATGGGATTGCGGCGGGGCAAATGATTGACCCTGCCTATTCCGCTCAGATGATGGGACTGCTTTCCCGGGAGTGGGAACGCGACCCAAGACCCCTTGAAAAAGGGGAGGTGGATCAGGTACGAGGATATATAGCACAAGCGGTTCCGGATCATTTTAAGGTATGGTCAAAAGCCGGGTTAACCAGTGTTACCCGGAACGATCTTGTGTATGTGGAAGGCCCCCGGGGACAGGCCATTACAATCGCTGTCTTTTCCAAGGGAAGCGTATGTGCCACAAGTATGCAATTTTTACCAACCCTGGGTCGATTTCTTTTAGACCCTGTTGCATGAGATTTTGGTTAAAAAAGAAGGTAATGAAAAGGATAATTCATGATTGATTTTGATAAATCGTTTGGTCAGTGGTTGATGGATGTTCGGCGTCAATTCCATCAATATCCCGAAATTATGTTTCAGGAAGTTAAAACAACCCGGCAAATTAAACAACTGCTATCTGAAATGGGAATTGAACATTACGGGTATGAAGATATGACCGGTGTTGTCGGCCTGATTCGTGGAGGAAAACCCGGCAAAACCATTGCTTTGCGGGCGGATATAGATGCACTTCCCATTGAGGAGCAAACCTCCGTTCCCTTTAAATCGAAAAACCCGGGTATGATGCATGCCTGTGGCCATGATGCCCACACCACCATTATGCTCGGTGTTGCGAAATATCTTGTTGAATCCGGACGGATCAAAAAATTAAAGGGAAATATCAAATTTATTTTTCAGCCGGCCGAGGAGGGGGACGGAGGTGCCGATGTGATGATAAAACGCGGGGTGCTGGCGGATCCCCATGTGGATCGCATACTGGCCTGTCATCTCCAGCCGAATTTACCGGTAAAAACAGCCGGCGTGTTTCATTCCCAAAGTCATGCGTCTACGGATCCGTTCCATTTGATCATAAAAGGGAAAGGAGGACATGGCGGACGCCCCCACGAAGCCATTGATCCCATTGTTGCCGGTTCTTATTTTGTATCAACCCTGCAGACCCTCGTGGCACGGAATGTGGATCCTTTGGAAACCGGTGTGGTGCATGTGGGGAAATTTGCAGCAGGAGAAGCCGGCAATGTGATCCCCTGGCAGGCGGAATTGGCTGGTGGTATCCGGGCGCTGAGACCTTCGGTCCGCAAATTTTTAATTAAACGGCTGCAAGACATTGTAAAAGGGCTCGAAGTAAGCTTCGGGGTCAGTTGTACCTTAACCGTTAAGGAGGGGTATCCCCCCTGTATCAATGACACCGAAGTTGCTAAATTTTTGTATGAGATTGGCGTCCAGGTGCTGGGTGTTGAAAATATTAAATACCTGAAGCCTTCCACGGGTGCAGAGGATTTCGCATTTTTTGCATTGGCGCGTCCCAGCGCCATGATTATGCTGGGCTGCAGAAATGAAGAAAAAGGGATCATTCATCCTTTGCATTCAGACCGCTTTGATCTGGACGAAGGGGTATTGGAGATCGGGGTAAAGATATTCGTGGAAGCGGTGTGCCAATATTTAAGCTGATTATCTTCCCCTGCAACGGTATGGGTGTTTACCGACAGGCTTAAAAAAAACCAATGAGTATCAGGAGAAAAAGGGTGTTCGATCTGATTATAAAAAATGGTAAAATCATAGATGGAAACGCAAATCCGATCTATACGGCCGATATTGGAATTTTAAAAGGTCAAATTGCCAGGATTGGTGAGATTGATGAGGCCTCTGAAAACATCATTGATGCCACAGGATATTGTGTCTGTCCGGGATTTATTGATTTTCATTCCCATTCTGATTTTTCCCTGTTGGCCAATCCGCGTGCCGAAAGTAAAATCAGACAGGGGATCACAACCGAAGTAATTGGGAACTGTGGTGATTCCGCAGCACCGGTATTAAGAGAAAAACGGGACCTGATCAAGGAGAAAACCCAGATTGACGGGTACAAGATTCAGTGGGACTGGTTGAGTATGAAGGACTATTTATCCCGTATTAAACAACAGGGAGTTGCTGTGAATATTGTCCCGCTGATCGGGCACAATACCATTCGTGCCGCTGTGATGGGGTATGAAGAACGGGCGCCGGATCCAACCGAGATGGCGCGGATGAAAGAGCTGATTATTCAGGCCATGGACGAGGGGGCAAGGGGACTGTCTTCAGGGTTGATTTACGCGCCGGGTTGCTATGCGACACGCCGGGAACTGGTCGAATTGGCGCAGGTTGTCAGTGAAAAAAAAGGGCTGTATGCTTCCCACATGAGAAGTGAGGGGAACGAGTTGATTGAGGCGGTAAAAGAGACCTTGTCCATTGGAAAAGAGACCGGTGTATCCGTTCATATTTCCCATCATAAAGCAACGGGAGAAAGCAATTGGGGGAAGGTCACACAAACCCTTGCATTGATGGATGAAGCCAATGAATCCGGCCTTGATGTCACCGCAGATCAATATCCATACACCGCCTCCAGCACCGGTCTTACCTCCATATTGCCCTATTGGATGCTTGCGGGATCTGTGCCGGATATCTTAAAGCGGCTCAAAAGCAACCTGATACGAGACAGATTGAAAGATGAGATCACTGTCAGACCGGATTATTTTGAGAATACCTATCTGTCTTGTTGTGAAAATAACCCGGAGTTTGAGGGTATGAACCTGATGGCGCTGGCAGCTTCCCTTAAAACAGATATTTTAACCGCTGTTTTTGATTTACTTATCCAGGAAAATACAAATGTCAATATTGTCAGTTTTGCCATGTCGGAAAAAGATGTGTGTACGGTGATGCGTCACCCCAAAATAATGTTCGGGTCCGATGGGCAGGCCCTGGCAGATTATGGTGTGCTGCATAAAGGCAAGCCGCATCCAAGAAATTATGGGACATTTCCCAGAATCATCAAAAAATATGTAAAGCAAGAAAAGGTGTTGTCTCTGGAAGAGGCTGTCCGGAAAATGACCTCCCTGCCCGCACAACGGTTGGGCCTGACGGACCGGGGGCAGATTCTTGCCGGCAAATGTGCTGATATTACCATTTTTAACCTTGAAACCATCCGGGACCGTGCTACTTTTTCAGATCCCCATTTATATCCCGATGGAATCGAATATGTCCTGGTAAATGGTGAGTGTGTCATCAGCAAAGGCGATCATACCGGCAAGTTACCCGGTATCGCATTGTAAAGCCGATAGAGAGCCAGAAACCTATGAAAAAAATATGTGTTACCGATTCGGGTTTGGGAGGATTGTCTGTTTGCGCTGACCTGGTAAAACAATTGCAAAAGCAGGATAAGGGAGCCTCAATTATCTATTTTAACTCCTGTTATGCCGATGATTACGGCTACAATGCCATTGTCCGACGTGAAGAAAAAGTTGAAATGTTCGACCGGGCACTTTACGGGATTGAAACATTTTGTGCGCCCGATGAAATTTTGGTCGCTTGTAATACCTTATCTGTTTTGATTTCGGACACAACCTTTGTTAAAAAAAGCTTGATTGCTGTTAAAAGTATCGTTGATATCGCAGTTGAGTTAATACAAAGAACCCTATCCCTAAATGAGATGATTACTGTCTTTGGCACCGAAACAACCATCAGTGAAAATACCTATAAAAACCGTCTGACCGCCATTGGCTGGCCAAAAAATTGTGTTCGTCAAATCGCGTGCCCAGGTTTGCAAACCGCTATTTCCAGTCAAAATCAAGTGGAAAAAAAAACAGCGGTATTTACCGGGCAGGCAAATAAAAACTCGTGGTACCTGTTAGGTTGTACACACTTTGGTATTCGTTCAGATGCCTTTGGGCATTCAAAAATAGTGGACCCAAATCTTAGTATGGCACACACTGCCTGTGAGCAGATCAAAGAATCCGGCCCCATCAAAATGAAAATGGTCTCCCGTTATCCGATACTAGAACAGGAAATGTCGACCTGGGCGAATCTATTAAAAGAGCCATTAACGATTGAAATGCTGAGAAACTGTGACGTCAAAGAAGACCTGTTTTGACCAATCTTAAATTCGTATTTGAAAGGCTGGAGGCTCCCTGACGGGAAGGTTTTGCCAATTCACAAAGCGGTGAAACTTGTGCCTGCGGGGTTCTTTTGTTCCCAAAATTTAGTTTGATTTGAGGTAGAACATAATGTAGGTTGCTTTGAATTGAAACTGACTGGACGATTTATAGAGTTCTGGTCTTTTTAAGAGTTGGTAATTGGCTGTAATCAGGTGGGGGTTGAAAATTGAGTTATAACGACCAAAAAGATTTTTTTTATAGGCATGGGAAACCGAGCTATGAAGAATTAGAAAAAAGAATTCAGGCGTTGGAGCAAAGGGAATCCGAGCACAAAAAAGCTAAAAAAAAGTTTCAGGAAATAGGGAATTTTAGTCAGACTCTGCTCCAGACAGCCCCTTTCTTTTATGTTGCAGTCAGCGCCCAGGGCAAAATTTTGATGGCAAATGACACGATGCTCAATGCCCTTGGATACAAACACGATGAAGTTGTTGGAAAAGATTGTATGACAACGTTTATCCCGGAAAAATACCATGGGGAACTGTCCGTGATATTTGATCGACTTATTAAATCTAACAAACCGACCTTAAATGAAAATTATATCCTTACCAGGGATCAAAAAGAAGTGTTAGTTGAATGGCATGGAAGATCTGTCTTTACCGAAAAAGGTGAATTCAACTATTTTTTTGGTCTGGGCAGGGACATCACCGAAAGGAAGCGGACTGAAGAAGAACTAAGGAGAAGTGAAGAGCGGTACCGGGAGTATTTCGAAGAAAATATTTCAGGGACTTATATCTCAAGCCCAAAAGGAAAACTGATCGCATGTAATCGGGAGTATGAGCGGATTTTCGGATTTAAGACCACTCAGCAGGCATTGGATACACCGATTCATAATTTTTTTGTAGATTCGGATGGGAGGGATAAGTTTTTAACCCGGCTTAAAAAAGAAAAACGGATCACTGGATATGAACCCAATTTAAAGAAGATCGACGGAACTTCCATTTATCTCATTGAAAATGCTTCAGGCGTGTTTGACGATGAAGACAATTTAAAGCATATCCGCGGCTTTTTATTGGATCTTACCGAACAAAAGCGACTTGAGAGACATCTTCAGCAAGCGCAGAAGATGGAAGCGATCGGTACCCTGGCAGGTGGTATTGCCCATGATTTTAATAATATTTTGTTTCCCGTCCTGGGGCATACGGAAATATTGCTGCAGGATTTACCTGAAGGCAGCCCTGAACACGACCGATTAAAAAAAATTTATGGGGGTGCCATCAGGGCCAGAGATCTGGTAAAACAGATTCTTGCTTTTTCCCGCCAGGATAGATCACAACGCAATGCCATGAAGCTGCAACCCATTATCAAGGAAGTGCTCAAATTCATCCGGTCTACAATCCCCACAACAATAAAAATTATGCAGGATATCCGTCCTGATTGCGGAAGTGTCAAAGCCGATCCGATACAAATTCATCAAATCGTAATGAATCTTACCACCAATGCCTCCCATGCCATGGAAGAAAGCGGCGGGGAATTAAGCATAAGCCTGAAAGAGATCGAATTTTGTGCGACGAAAGCAATTCTTTCCGGTATGGAACCCGGCGTCTACGCCTGCCTGACCGTAGAAGATACCGGTATCGGGATGGACAAGGAATTGGCCGGTAAAATTTTTGATCCGTTTTTTACGACCAAGGAAAAAGGCAAGGGCACTGGAATGGGATTGGCTGTTGTGCACGGCATCGTTGCAGACATGAATGGTATTATTCTGACAGATAGCAAACCCGGCAGGGGAACCCAATTTAATGTTTATTTTCATGTGGAAAAAAGTGTTTTAAAAGAGGAAAATTTTCAGGAGATAACCTCAGTCCCGCGGGGCACGGGAAGCATCCTGATTGTGGATGATGAAGAAGCGATTGTTACAATACAAACAGAAATGTTAGAGAGTTTGGGATACCGGGTCATTCCCCATACCAGCAGCACTGAAGCCCTTGAAACTTTCCGTAAAACTCCTGGTGCATTTGATCTGGTGATCACGGATATGGCAATGCCAGATATGCCCGGAGACAGACTGGCGGCTGAAATGGTACGCATTCGTTCTGACATCCCTGTATTGCTCTGCACAGGCTTTAGCAAAATTATGTCTGAAGAGAAGGCGGTCTCTCTTGGTATCAAGGGCTTTTTAATTAAGCCGATTCAAACCAAAATACTTGCCCAGAAAATTTGTCAATTGCTGGGTAAACCGGCGATTAAAAAGAGTTAAAGATGTTTCGGATTTCAGAAAGGCTTAAGATAAATGATCTGTGCCATGCTTTTACCGCATCCATGAGATCCCAGGGCTTTTATATGATCGATGACGATTTTTTTTTTGTTTTGACATGGAAACGAATCATCATCAAAAGAGCTGAGGCTGACAGGCTGATCAATAATCCATACCAGACCCCATAAATGCCCAGGCCAAAGTGGAACGCCAGGATATAGCCCGACGGCAGGCCAATGATCCAATAGGCGACAAGGGTGATAAGAGTGGGGATTTTCATGTCTGTGATGCCCCGTAAAATACCCAGACCCACGGTCTGGAGTCCGTCTGATATCTGAAAAAAGGCCACAATCACCAGCAGGGCAGCGGACATTTCTACCACCTTAATATCTGCCACATAAAGCCAGGGCAGATAAGATCGGAACGAGACAAAAATAAGACCTGCCGTTGCCATGAATCCGGCGCATACCAGGGTTGCGGAAAATCCGGCAGCCCGCACATCACGGGGGTCGTTTCTGCCCACGGCATTGCTCACCCGGATGGTGCCGGCGGCTGAGATGCCCATGGCCCCCATAAAGGAAATGGACGCCAGGTTCAGGGCGATCTGGTGGGCGGCAAGGGCCTGGGTTCCCATCCACCCCACAATCACCGCTGAGGCCGTAAAGGCAGACACCTCAAAAAAATATTGGAACGCACCTGGGATGCCTATGGTTAATAATTTTTTCATCATGGGGATATTAATTTTTCGGTACCGCAGCGAGGGGTCAAATCGTTTTAGGTTCGGGGCTGTCATGACAATCCACATCAGGCATAGGGCCATGAAGGTCCGGGAGGAAAAGGTGGCAATGCCTGCGCCGGTAAGCCCCAGGGCCGGCGCCCCACAATTTCCGTATATGAAGACCCAGTTGACAAATATATTGACCAGGTTGGCCAGAAGCGTGATCACCATGGCGGGTTTCAGAAAACTGACGCCTTCGGCAAATTGGCGGAAGGACTGGAAGAGCATCAGGGGGAGCATGGATAATCCCAGCACCTTCATATAGAGCATTGCCGGTGCCACAATGGTTTGCGGCTGGTTCAAAAATCGGATGGATTCTGCGCCAACAAAGATCAGCCCGCAGAGGAGTAAGCCGGACAAAAGATTCACAATCAGGCCCTGGCGCAGCACCACACCGCAGTCCTTATCTCTTCCCGCACCAGCGGCCATGGCTGTCAGGGGGGTGACGGCTATGGAAATTCCAAACCCCACCACCATGACCATGTTAAACAGGGCATTGCCGATGGCGGCGGCTGCCAGGGTATCGGTTCCCACCCGGCCCACCATGATATTGTCCGCAACCGACATGGTAAGTTGGCCGATTTGTCCAATAATCATGGGCAGGGACAGGTGGATGGTTTTTTTGAGATCATTAAACATGGTTGGGTATTTTCCCCTTAAATAGCGAATGGAATCGGTTCGATATCGAACCTCCATTTGATAAGCGGCCTACTAGACATGAAATTTAATTGAAAAGCAATATGAATGTTGAAAAACAAGTGTTTGATCTTTACCCATATTCTGCTAAAATCAGGTCCCGCAACCATATTATCAAAAAAAATTTTCAAAGGACAGGTCCATGAAACCGCGCCATTTATTTGTTGTTCTGGTCACGCTTTTTTTTATACCCCTCGTTTACCAATCTGGTCATGCTGAAGGGTTTGAAGCCCAGTTTGCCGGTCAGCAGACCGTGGCGGGTGAAAATGCCATCGCCGTTACCTTTTCCCGGGGGCTGGATACGCGGCAGAATATGGAACTTTATTTGCGTATTTTCAAGGAAAAGGATTTACCCGTGGAAGGGGGGTGGATTTTGTCCAAAGACCCCCAGGTGATCTATTTTACCAATGTGGAACCCGGGACCCAATATAAGATTCAGATCCACAAGGGCCTGAAGGCCGATTCCGGGGATATATTGGAGACCGGGGTAAGTTTCCAGGTTTCGACCCGTGAGGTTACACCCATGATCAGTTTTGGCAGCAAGGGGTTTGTCCTGGCCTCAAAACTTGTCCGGGGATTGCCGGTGAATTCCTTGAATATTCCCCGGGCAGATATTGATTTTTTCAGGATCAAGCCGAAATTTTTAGGGGAGTTTCGGGAAACCTTTGCCAGGGAAGATCAGGTGCGTTATTACCAGAGTCAAAATCTGAACAAATCGGCGGACCTTGTCTATTCCGGCCGGTGGGATCTTGAGGTCAAAAAAAATCTTCGCACCCAGGTAAATATACCCCTTACTCACATAAAGGAGTTGGCAAAACCGGGAATTTATTTTGCCGTGTTAAAAGGGGCCGGGGTTTACGAATACGGGTATAGCGCTACCTGGTTTACCATCAGTGATCTGGGGCTCCATGCCAGAAAATATGCCCAGTCCTTCCAATTTTGTGTCCAGAGCCTTGGGACGGCAAAATCAATAAAGGATGTCCGGGTGGAGGGGTTGAACAAGAAGGGGAAAATCCTTTTTAGCCGGACCACCAATGCACAGGGGATTGCTGTGGTGGCCGGGGCCTTTGAAGACCTGACCCTGGTTACTGCCACCCGGAAAAATCAAATCAGCCTCTTGCCCATGGATGTGCCGGCCATGGATCTGTCAGAATTTAAACTGGCCACGGCCCCCTTCCGGCCCGTGGATCTCTTTGTATATGGGCCCCGGGATATTTACAGGCCAGGGGAAGTGCTGACCATTGACGGACTGCTGCGCAACCAGGATGGGCAGATGACAACGGGGCTTCCCATCAAGGCCAGGATCATTCAGCCGGATGGTCGAATGGTCCATGAATTTACCTGGAAGGCCCACTCCTTAAATTATTATACCCATGCCTATCATTTGCCTAAAGATGCCCTGACCGGTAAGTGGCGCATTGCCTTTACCCATGCAGGGAACAAGTTGAAGGAATATCCATTTATTGTGGCGGAATTTCTTCCGGAACACATGAAACTAGCCCTTGAGAATCCCGCCGGTCAGGGGGATATTTTAAAGAAAAATCAATCTCTTTCCATTAAACTCAAAGGGGATTTTCTTTACGGTGCCCCGGCTTTTGGAAGCCGGGTCGATGCCATGATTCATGTGAAACCGGCCCGGGAATTGTTCAAGGAAGACTGGCCCGGATATGAGTTTGGAGATACGAAAAACCTGGTGAACCACTCTTTTACCACGGATAAAGTTAGACTGGATGCCAGGGGAGAGGGGGTGCTTCAAGTTCAAACTCAATGGGCGGAGATCGCTTCTCCCCATTGGGTCACGGCCAATGCCAGCCTTTATGATTCCGGGGGCAGGCCCGTGGTACGGAACAAATCCTGGCAGGTCTGGCCGGGCAATACCCTTGTGGGAATCAGAAGCCTGTCCCAGGAGGGAAAAATTAAGAATGACAGCCTGGCAAGCTTTGAGGTGATTTGTGTGGATACCACTGGTAGAAGGCTGGCAGCAAAGGGCTTAAAGGTAAGTGTCATCCGGGAGCAAAGGGAATACTATTGGGAATTTAAACACGGGGCCTGGCAATGGGGGTCCACCCGCCAGTTTTATGCCGTGGATCAATTTTCTTTGGATCTTGGGGAAAACAAGAGTGGGGTGGTGGCGGTTCCGGTCAAATGGGGGGGGTATCGATTGGAGATTGCCAACCCTGCCACGGGCTTGACAACCGGATACGAAATTTGGGCTGGATGGCGGCCTTCTGCCCAGGGTAAAGAAATGAACCGGCCCGACCGGGTGGACCTGGTTCTGGATAAAAAATCCTATGGCCCGGGTGACACGGTAGGGGTGACGGTGAAAGCCCCCGAGGGCGGATCCGGGTTTTTGTTTGTGGAGTCGGATACCAATTTGCTCACCCTGCCCGTGACCATTCCTCCTGAAGGGAAAACCATTGAGATCACGATTAATCCGGATTGGCAGCGTCATGATCTCTATTTGTCTGCTCTGATCGTCAGGTCCGGTGAAAGTCAAACCGGCAACCTGCCCAAACGGTCGGTGGGTCTTGTCCACCTTCCCCTGGACCGAGAGCATAGACGATTGGCAGTGGAGATCCATCTTCCCAAAAAGATAGAGCCCAACCGACGCCTGACCATTCCTTTGAGCATCCATAACGCCGATGGGACGGTGCCTGATCAGGCCTGGGTGACCCTGGCTGCCGTGGATGTGGGAATTTTAAATCTCACGGGATTTAAGACGCCCGCCCCCTTTGATTATTTTTTCCAGGCCCGCAAATCTGGTACCCAGATCCATGATCTCTACCAACGCCTGATTGAGACCAACGAGGGTGTCTTTGCAAAACAGCGGTTTGGCGGAGATGCCCCCACCCTGTCCCGGGGCGGGGACCGGCCTGCAACCGATGTGCAGATTGTGGCCCTCCACCAAAAGGCCCTACGGGTGGATGCCAAGGGCCGGGCCGATTTTTTTCTGGATATTCCTGATTTTAACGGGACCCTTCGGCTCATGGCCATTGCCCATACGGATAATGGGTTTGGATCCGTTGACCAGGAGCTGACAGTGGCCTCTCCCCTTGTTACCCAGATTACCATGCCAAGATTTTTAGCCATGGGGGATAAAAGCCAGGTGGCCCTGGATGTTCACAATTTGACAAAGACCCGGCAAAATCTGAAGATCTTTCTTGATGCCAGTGCTCCCCTTACACCCGGGGGGGACAAAATTCATGGGGTCACCCTGGAACCCAATGGCAAAACCGTCATCCTTATGCCCCTCACAGCAGAGCAGAAACTGGGCCGGTCCACGATTACCTGTCGTGTTCAGGGACTGGTTGTGGATGGGGAAGACAGAAAACTTGAAAGAAGCTGGTTTCTTGAGACCCGGCCGGCCTTTCCCGTGGAAAACAGGGCCTGGCAGACGAGGCTACCCCCGGGGCAATCCTTTAAAATTGAGGGGGCTCAAATGGATCATCTGCTGCCCGGGACCATGGGGATTCAGGCAAGTCTGGGGGCTTCTCCCCCCATTAATGTCGCTGATCATGTGGCACAGTTAGACGCCTATCCCTATGGCTGCCTGGAACAGACCGTAAGCGGGCTCTTTCCCCATGTGCTGCTCTCGGGAAGAGATTTTGCCCAATTGGGACTTATGACCGGCACTAAGGACACGGCAGAAAAAATAAGGCTGGGCATCCAGCGGCTTGTGGAAAAACAGAAAACCAATGGCGGGTTTGGTCTCTGGGACAGCAAGGGACCGGAATCGGCCTGGCTCACCGCCTATGCGGTTCATTTTCTTCTCAATGCGGCGGATGCCGGGTATGAGATCCCGCAAACTGCTGTGAAACGGGCAATGGAAAGGCTGCTTACCTATGTGAGACGGCCGGCGGGCATCCCCCTTGCCGGGTATCTACAAAAAGATTCTTACCGGGCAGCTGTCAGGGCCTATGCCGCCTTTGTTCTTGCCCGGGTCCAGTCCCTGGGTCTGGGCGCTGCCAGAACGGTGTACCAATATGTGTTAAAGCATGGCAAGGGGTCCCTGGCCTTTGTCCAGGCAGGGGTTGCTCTTTCTGCTGCCGGGGACAGGATTATGGCCATGGAAGCCTTTGACCAGGCCATTAAAACCGTCAGGGATCCCCATCTGTATTATGGGGATTATGGGTCTGATATCCGGGATTTTGCAGCGGCCTATTATTATCTGTCCACCTATTTTCCCATGTACGAGCACTCAGCCCTGTTCCTCTTTGAGCTGAATGCCCGGTTGGCAGACACGCAATGGCTGAGCACCCAGGAGAGAAATGCCCTGGTCATGGCCGGCTCCATCCGCCTCCATGCCAAAGGAGACCCCTGGGAGGCAAGGGTTACGGCCGGAAAACAAAAAATTGACTTGAGTCTTGACCACTCCAAACAACTGGTGTTTGCCAGGGGAACAGCAACAGGGAACTTCGAGATTTTAAATACTGGGACGACAGATGTGTTCGCCCATGTAACCCTGTCCGGGTATCCTGTTCAAAAACCAAAGTCCATCAGCCACGGGGTGACCATCAACCGGCGGTATCTGGACATGTCGGGCGAGGTTCTGGGAAAAAATATTTTCAGGCCTGGGTTTAAATCCGGGGACAGATTCCTGGTGGAACTGACAGTCCAGGCGGATAGGCGCATGCCCCATTGTCTGGTGGTGGATATGCTGCCCGCGGGCATTGAATTGGAAGATCCCACCCTTTCCGGCAGCACCTTCATCGATGATATTTTGGTGGATGAACGCTCAATCTCTCAATGGCAGAAGACCTATGCCACCCAGCATATTGAATACAGAGATGACCGTTTTATGGCAGCCCTGGATATCCGGGGCAAACAGAGGGTGAAAATTTTTTATTCGGCCCGGGTGGTAAGTCCCGGAACCTTTCTTATGCCACCCCCATTGGTGGAAGACATGTACCGCCCCCATATCCGGGGGGTGGGCGTTACTCCGGCCCGGATGAAGGTGACGGCTCCCTGATATGAAGAAGGACAGGGGGATAAAGGGAAAATATCTGGTTATCCTGGTGGGCCTGATATCAACCGTTCTGATGCTAGTGGTTCTCCTGGCCCTGGACCAGGCATTTCCTTTGTCTGTTTCCGACAGGCCCGTGGCAACCGTGGTCATCGCAAGGGATGGGACACCCCTTAGGGCCTTTGCCGATGATTCGGGGGTGTGGCGGTATCCGGTCTCGGTGAACCAGGTTTCCCCTTTGTATTTACAGGCCCTGATCGCCTATGAGGACCGCTGGTTTTTTTATCACCCCGGGGTAAATCCTTTTGCCATGGTCCGGGCCCTCTTCCAGAATCTGGTCAAGGGGAGAGTGGTCTCCGGCGGCTCCACCCTGACCATGCAGGTCGCAAGGATTCTTTCTCCCAATACCCGAACCATTCCTGGCAAGATACATCAGATGCTCCGGGCATTTCAACTGGAAGTTCATTTCACCAAGGCCCAGATTTTAAATCTCTATCTCACCCATGCCCCCTTTGGGTCCAATATAGAAGGGGTGAGAACCGCCTCCCACATCTGGCTTGGAAAGGATACCCTGGAGCTGACCCATGCCGAGGCAGCCCTTTTGGCGGTTCTTCCCCAGGCCCCCAGCCGATACCGGCCCGACCGGCACCCCGATCGGGCAAGAATTGCCAGGGACAAAGTTCTGGACCGGCTGGCAAGGTTCAGGGTCTGGCCTGAAAAGATAATTGTCGCGGCTAAACAGGAACCGGTGGTGGCCTTCCGGTTCCATTCCCCCATGGCGGCCCCCCTGGCATCCCGGCGGCTTCGGTCTGAGTCCTTCGGGGCGAGCCTGATCCCTACCTTTCTGGACTATGATTTTCAGGTCCATGCGGCAGATATTCTGGGATCCTATGTGACCACCCTTCCGGAACACCAATCCGGTGCCGTTCTTGTGGTTAACCACAGAACACTGGAAGTGATTGCCTATGTCGGGTCAGCAGACTTTTCAAGTCAACGAAGAAAAGGGCATGTGGATATGGTACAGGCCCTGCGATCCCCCGGCTCTGCCCTTAAACCCTTTCTTTACGGGCTGGCCATTGACGAGGGAATTATCCATTCCCATTCCCTGGTGCTGGATACCCCTCGGTTTGGTAAAGCCTATGAGCCGGGAAATTTTTCGGGTGGGTTTGCAGGACCTGTCAGTGTGACAACTGCCCTGAGAAACTCTTTGAATATCCCGGCTGTTCAGGTATTGGACGCCTATGGTCCCCAGCGCTTCCATGACCGGTTGAAACATACCGGGGCCAGGCTGAAATTTGCGGGTTCCCCCAATTTAAGTATGATTCTGGGGGGCATGGGCATGGATCTTGAGTCCCTGGTTACCCTGTATACCGCCCTTGCCAGAGACGGCCAGGCGGGCCGCCCCCGGCTGAAGCCGTCGGATCCTGTCCGGGAACGGTATCTCATGAGCCCCGGGGCCGCCTATATCACCCGGCAAATGTTGTCCCGGCCCCTGCCCGGCCGGGAAGGGATCAGCCGGCTGTCGGCGGGTTTGCCCGTGGCCTGGAAAACCGGAACCAGCTATGGGTTCAGGGATGCCTGGGCCCTGGGGATAATGGGCGATTTTATTGTCGGTGTCTGGGTGGGGCGTCCCGATGGTTCCCCGTCTCCTGGCCAGTACGGGGCCGTGACAGCTGTCCCCCTTCTGGAACAGGTATTGGAAAGTTTGCCCCTGGCCGGAAATGGATCAGCGGGAGAAGGGATGCCGGACACAGTAAAACAGCAGACCATTTGCTGGCCTTCCGGTCTTGCAGAGGACCCGCAGATGCCCGGTGCCTGTCAGGTGCGCCACAGGGCATGGATCCTCAACCACCAGATTCCCCCGACAGAAAACCGTTCCCGGGGGGCAGCTTCTGGTGAATCCTCTTATGTCCCCCTGGTGCAGACCTTCTGGGTGGATACCGATGGAAACCGGGCAGGTCCTTTGTGCGGCGGGGTAAAAAAAATATCCATTGCCCTGTGGCCCCGGAGTGCTGAACCCTGGCTTCCGGCAAAATGGCGGCGAAACCGTCTGATCCCACCAGTCTCTGACAGATGTCCTGATCTTGCGCCCCTGGCAAGCCGGCTCCGGATTACCTCTGTTTTCAATGACAGTCTGTTGACCTGCCCGCCGGGACAAAAAAAGCCCCAGATCCCTCTTGCGACCCTGGGCGGCCAGGGGCGGTTATACTGGTTTTTAAATGGTCATCCCCTAAATGGAAATCGGGATGGAAAAAATCACACCCATTTGAAAACCATGGTATTGCCGGCCCCGGGTACCTATCAACTGGCGGTGATGGATGAATCGGGCAATGGTGATATGGTGACCTTTAAAGTGCTTGGGTCCCGGGCGGCTTATAAAACCCCTTGATCTTTGTCCTGTTATGTCCGAAAAAGAGATGTTGTTAACAAAAGGATAAAATCAAGGAGAGTGGAATGGATATATGGGTGGATGCAGATGCCTGTCCCATTGTGATTAAAGAGATCTTGTATCGGGCTGCTGACCGAACCCATACCCTGGTAACACTTGTGGCCAACCAGTCCCTTAGAATACCAACCTCAGCCTTTATACGTTTCCTTCGGGTGGGATCTGGGTTTGATGTGGCGGACGATGAAATCGTAAAGCGCCTAAGGGAAGGTGATTTGGTGATCACGGCTGATATCCCCCTGGCCGCAGAGGTCATTGACAAAGGGGGATTGGCGCTTAACCCCAGAGGAGAGCTTTACTCAAAGGAAAATATTACCTCCCGTTTATACGTCAGAGACTTAATGGAGTCCTTCCGCGCAACTGGAATAGAAACCCAGGGGCCCCCTCCCATGAATCAAAAGGATCGACAGCTGTTTGCCAACACTCTGAATAAACTCTTATCGTCTTGATATACACCCGGCATCATTTTTGACCACAACCAGCCTGGCGCCTTTGGATAACCGTGACTTTATCCCTGCGTCTTTGGGGTAAATCGTACTTACGGATTATCTGTGCCATATTTTTATTTAAGAAAACAGAGTTTGACCAGGAATAACAGATATTCATGTAAACTTACTATATGCATTGATTTTAGGGGCGTAGCACGATATGGATGTGGTCACGTCCGAGGTGGAATTTAAACTATGATTTTTATTGATCTTGGGACAAACAACTCCTAGGTGAAAATATGGATGTTAGATGGTCTCAATTGCGTTGAATACAAAAGTTAAACATTAGGTTGAAAATTAATACAAAAATATGAATGCAGAAAAACTGAAACTTGAACAGCAACTCTGGAACATTGCCAACACCCTGCGTGGAAAAATGGGAGCAGATGATTTTCGTGATTATATCTTGGGATTTGTTTTTTATAAATATCTGAGTGAAAAGATGCATACCTATGCGGATAAAATTTTAAAACCGAATGGGATTTTATATGCTGATGTTAATGAGTCGGATGATAAAGGAAAACTATATTTAAAAGAAGTTCGTGAATTTGCCATCGAGACCCTGGGCTATTTTCTAAAACCATCGGAACTGTTTTCCCAGATGGCGCACCGGGGAAACGGGGATGGAAAACACAAGTTTATTCTGGATGATCTGTCCCGTGTGCTAACCAATATTGCCCAGAGCACAAGGGGGACAGACAGTGAAGAGGAGTTTGACAATCTGTTTGAAGATCTGGATCTGACCTCCAGCAAGCTTGGGAAAACAGAGAACTCAAAAAATGAGCTGATTGTGAAAGTGCTCGCCCATCTTGAAAACATCGACTTCAGGCTGGAAGATACCCAGGCGGATGTTTTGGGGGATGCCTATGAATACCTGATCGGCAAATTTGCCTCGGGTGCCGGAAAAAAGGCTGGCGAATTTTACACCCCCCAGCAGGTGAGCATGGTATTGGCAAAACTGGTGACCACGGGCAAGGAAAAATTAAAATCCGTGTATGACCCCACCTGCGGGTCAGGTTCCCTGTTGTTGCGGGTCTCCAAAGAGGTAAAGGAGGTGGGCCGTTTCTACGGGCAGGAGAGCAATCCCACAACCTTCAACCTGTGCCGCATGAATATCATTATGCATGATGTCCATTACAGCAAATTTGATATTAAAAATGAAGATACCCTGGAACATCCCCAGCATCTGGATGAACGGTTTGAAGCCATTGTGGCCAATCCTCCGTTTTCAGCCCAATGGAGCGCCAGCTCCATCTTCCTCACAGATGATAGGTTTTCAGATTTCGGCAAGCTTGCCCCGGCCAGCAAAGCAGACTTTGCCTTTGTCCTGCACATGGTCCACCAATTGGCGGATGACGGGCAGATGGCGGTTGTCCTGCCCCATGGGGTTCTTTTCAGGGGGGCTGCCGAAGGCCATATCCGAAAACATCTGATCAAAGAAAAAAATGTTCTGGATGCCGTGATTGGACTGCCAGCCAATGTCTTTTACGGCACCGGTATTCCCACCTGTATTCTGGTCATGAAAAAAGACAGGGGAAACCATTCCGATAATATTCTTTTTATTGATGCCAGCCGGGAATTTGAAAAAGTTAAAACCCAGAATCTTTTGCTGCCGGACCATATTGATAAAATTATCACCACCTATAAAGATCGGAAGACGATAGATAAATACAGCTATGTCGCCCAGATGGATGAAATTGCAGAGAATGAGTATAACCTGAACATCCCCCGGTATGTGGACACCTTTGAAGAAGAAGAACCGGTTGATTTGAAAGCGGTTGTGGCGGAGCTTAAAAGCCTTGAAACAGAGATGACTGATATTGATAAAGAGATCCTTGCCAATTGTAAAGAACTTGGAATTGATGCACCGGTTTTTGAAGGTGGTGGCAAGTGAAGGTTGCTGAAAAATTAGTTCCTGAGTTGCGGTTTCCGAAATTCAAAGAAAATTATGGAATTTTCAAAATTGAAGCCTTGTTAACTAAATATTTGGATCCAGTAAATGTTAAAGAAACAAAAGATTACCAACAGATTGGAATCCGATCTCACGGGAAAGGAATATTTCATAAACCGTTTGTTACAGGTGGTGCTTTAGGTAATAAAAGAGTCTTTTGGGTGAAAGAGAAAGTTTTCACACTAAATATTGTTTTTGCATGGGAGCAAGCTATTGCGATAACGACATCATCTGAAAACGGAATGATAGCATCACATCGATTCCCAATGTATCGACCCGTAAAAGATTTGACCTGTATAGAATATATTCATCGTTTTTTCCTAACTAAAAGGGGGAAGCATTTACTCGGCATAGCGTCTCCCGGAGGTGCTGGGAGGAATAAAACCCTTGGCCAAAAAACATTTGCAGAGTTGAAAGTTGTAGTTCCCGATCTACTTGAGCAGCAAAAAATAGCCTCATTCCTTTCAGCAGTGGAGAAAAAGATCGAGAAGCTGACCCGAAAAAAGGAGTTGCTTGAGAAATACAAAAAAGGGGTGATGCAAAAGATTTTCTCACAAGAAATCCGGTTTAAAGATGAGAATGGGAAGGATTATCCGGATTGGGAAGAGAAGCGGTTTAATGAAATCGTAATAAAACATCGGTTAGGTGGGAATTATCAAAATTCTGAGATTAAAACAGAAAACCCATTAATTAAAATGGGTAATGTAAACAGAGGGAATATAAGTTTAAGCAAAGTTGAGTATATATCTAATGAAAGCGAAATAAATCCTGAAGATAAAATAGAATATAATGATCTGTTGTTTAACACTAGGAATACGCTGGCATTAGTCGGCAAAGTTGCAATATGGAAATGTGAATTATCAAAAGCCTATTACAACTCAAATCTAATGTATATGAAATTTGAGAATAATGTATTTATGAATTATCGGTTTAATTCATATGAGGGTATAAAGCAACTGCGTAGATTAGCGACAGGTACGACTAGTGTAGCGGCTATATATACGAAAGATTTGTTGAAATTAAAATTTTTCATGCCACCTATAAATGAACAGAGAAAAATAAGCACTTTTTTAGAAGCCATCGACAAAAAAATACAAGCAGCACAATCCCAACTCACCCAAACCCAAGCTTTTAAAAAGGGGTTATTACAAAAGATGTTCGTATGAGCAGACAAGCAGAAGCGATCTTAGAAAAGAAATTAATCGACCAGCTCAAATCCCTGGATTATGAGGCTGTTACGATTCATGATGAGAAGGCGCTTCTGTCCAATCTGAAAACCCAGCTTGAAAGATACAACAATATACAGCTTTCTGACAAAGAGTTTGCAACTGTCACCAATCACCTGTCCAAGGGCAATGTGTTTGCAAAGGCCAAAACCCTGCGGGACCGGTTTCAGTTTACCCGGGACAATGGTGAGTCTGTCTGGATCGATTTTTTCAATTCAGATGACTGGAACAAAAATCTGTTCCAGGTCACCCATCAGATCACCATGGACGGGGTGTATAAGAATCGATATGATGTGACGCTTCTGATCAACGGCATCCCCCTGGTCCAGATTGAACTCAAACGACGGGGCCTGGAGCTTAAAGAGGCATTTAACCAGGTCAACCGGTATCACCGCCACTCTTTCTGGGCAAACACGGCCCTGTTTCAATATGTTCAGATTTTTGTGATTTCAAACGGAGTGAACACCAAATACTATGCCAACAACAAAAAACAATCCTTTAAACAGACCTTTTTCTGGGCAGATGTCCATAACCGGAATATTACAGAGCTCAGCAAATTTACAGCCTCTTTTTTGAACCAGGGCCATCTGGGCAAGATGATTGCCCAGTACATTGTGCTCAACGAGACCTACAAAATATTGATGGTGCTGCGGCCCTACCAGTATTTTGCCACTGAAGCGATTATCGCTCACGTGCAAGAAAGGGCTGGCAACGGCTATATCTGGCACACCACAGGTTCCGGAAAAACGCTGACCTCATTCAAGGCCAGCCAGATCATCATGGACATGCCCGGCGTTCATAAGGTGGTGTTTGTGGTGGATCGTAAGGACCTGGATTACCAGACCATCAAGGAGTTTAACAGTTTTCGCAAAGGCAGTGTGGACGGAACAGATCGAACAAAGGTGCTGATCGACCAGTTTCTGGACCGATATGTGGATAAATCAGGCGAAGCCAAACATACAAAGCTGATTGTCACCACCATCCAGAAGCTGAACCATGCCATCCAGAAACAAAAGTATCTTACGCAGATGGAAGGGCTCAAGGACAAGCCAATGGTGTTTATCTTTGATGAGTGCCACCGCAGCCAGTTTGGGGATACCCATAAACGGATCACCTCCTTTTTTGAAAATTACCAGATGTTCGGGTTCACCGGCACCCCCATATTTGCCGACAATGCCCATAAAAATATCCTGGGCAAGCGCACCACCAAGGATCTGTTCGGGAAAAGGCTGCATGAATACACCCTGGTCAATGCCATCAAGGATGAAAATGTCCTTAAATTTAAGATAGAATATATCGGGCGATACAGGCAGTCGGGGAACACCATCATTGATATCGATGTTGAGGATATTGATACCCGAGAGGTCTTAAATTCACCAGACCGGCTTGAAAAAATAGTGGATTATATGATCCGATATCACGATCAAAAAACCCATAACAGGGCATATTCAGCTCTTTTTGCCGTGAGCAGCATCGACAACTTGATTGCTTATTATGACCTGTTCAAGAATAGGATAAAGAAGGGGGAAACCGATTTAAGAATTGCCGGTATTTTTACCTATGGTGCCAATGAAGAGAGTAAAGATGCGGACGGCCATATTGCCGGGGAAGATTCTTTCCAATATTTAAAGGTTGCAGAAAAACAAAGCGTTTACAAAGCCAATGGCATTGCGGACAGCCACTCCAGGGAAAAGCTGGATGCCATGATCGCCGATTATAACGCGCTTTATGGTACAAGCTGCTCCACCCGGGACGGGAGATTGTTTGACAATTATTCAAAAGATATCAGCAAACGCCTTAAAGAACGGGAAAAAGACAGTTTCCAGGATAAGGACCGCCTGGATATTCTGCTGGTGGTCAATATGTTTTTAACAGGTTTTGATGCCAAAAAAGTAAACACACTCTATGTGGATAAGCATCTTAACTATCACGGGCTTATTCAGGCCTTTTCCCGCACAAACAGAATCATCAATGAAACAAAATCCCACGGGAATATTTTATGTTTTCGCAATCTGAAAAAGGCCACGGATGAAGCCATTGCATTGTTTTCAAATAAGGATGCAAAAGAAAAGATTCTGTTGCCGGATTATGAGGTGATCGCACAACAATTTACCAAGGCCTTTATTCAATTGCTGAAGATCGCACCCACGGTAAAAAGCGTGGATGATTTGATCAGTGAAGAAGATCAGCTGAAATTTATCCAGGCGTTCCGGGAACTCATGCGTCTGAAAAATATTTTGACCTCATATTCTGATTTTAACTGGGATGATCTGCCCATGAACGAGCAGCGCTTTGAGGACTACAAAAGCAAATATCTGGATATCTACGATAAGGTCAGAAGTGATCACAAGGTTGAGAAAGTATCCATTTTAAATGATGTGGATTTTGAACTGGAACTCATCCACCGGGATGAAATTAATGTGGCTTATATTTTAAAACTCATCGCAAAACTCAAAGGCGCAAAACAACACGAGCGAACCCGGCAATACAAATCCATAATGGATCTTTTAGGCGGGGATATTACCCTGAGAAGCAAACGGGAATTGATCAAAAAATTTATCCAAGAGAATCTTCCTAAAATTGATGATGATGATTCTATCCCGGAAGAATTTGAAAAATTCTGGCAGGAACAAAAAATCCTTGCCCTTGGTAAAATCTGTGAAGATGAACAGCTGGATCAGGAACAATTTAAAGCTCTGATTGATGCCTATGTTTTCAACGGGCAGGAACCTTTAAGGGAAGATGTCATCAAATGTCTTGCTGAACGGCCCAGTATCTTGCAGGCCAGAAGGATCGGGGAAAAGATTCTTGCCAAGATGAAAGAATATGTCCAGACGTTTATAAGCGGGCTTGTTGCTTAAAACGATGAAGGGATGGATTTGAAATATATTTACCTTTAGTAAACTTTAACCTTGACAAAAGTATCAATTGATACCAAAATATGGCAAGACCAACACATAAAGAGTTGAGTAATAAATTAAAGCAGGCCTGGACGTTTGTGCAAAATGCTCAGGTATTTATAATTAACCAGGCTGCTTTGGCAGCAGATGCACTTGAACTGGATTATTCAATAGAATTTGAATTATTTGAGGTGCTCAATGAACTGCTTGAAAAGACAACCCCAACCGACTATTCCGGAAGCAGACCTCCCCAACGATCCTATGAAGATGAAATCTCAGGCTTGGATCTGTTTGCGTTTGTAGTTGAGCTGAATCGATTTGAAGAACCTGTATATTATAAGTTTTCCATTTCTCAGGATGCTCTCTGGTTGGTTTCATTACATATAGACAAGAAAGAATAAGGAGGTGCCATGCGTCAGATGAATTGTCCCAAGGGCCACGGTGCCATGGAAGAAAAAAAGATTGAAAGAAGTGTTCCCTTTAAAGGGGTTGAAGTAAATTTCATTGAGGAGGCTTTTATCTGTCCTGTATGCAAACTGTCAGCAGGGACCGTGCATTCGGCTGGAAAGATACAGCAAGCCATGGCAGAGGCGTACAGACAACAAACCGGGCTTTTAACAGGGGAAAATATAAAACGGCTTCGTAAAGAAAAAGAGATGACCCAGGCGGATCTGGCTGAATTAAGCGGTTTTGGACTGGCCTCCATCAAACGCTGGGAAACCGGGGCTATACAGTCGCAATCTGCAGATAAAACACTTCGGCTTCATTTAGTTGATGCGTGTGTAGAAGATGACGTGACCGGGAACCGAGATCTTTCAATCCCGAAGATTCTATTAGTTCTAACGGCCTTTCAAGTAGCACTCGGCAGGGCTATTTTAATAGAAAATGATATGATGTTGTTTGCTGCCAAATATCTTTGGTATGCAGATATGCTGGCAAAAAAAGAACTTGGCAGGAGTATGACCGGAGCCACATATGCTCATCTTCCCTGGGGTCCTCAATTGAATAATTACAAAGATCTATTAGATGACATTCGAAATGCTGATATTTCAAAAGCAAAGGCCTTATCAGATTCTGAATTGAGCATCATTAACAGAATTGCCAAGCACTTCCCTGAAGATCAAATGGCTTTTGAGGCTTCTCACAAAGAGCCTGCCTGGCTGGAAACCAATACTGGAGCGCTGATTTCATATAGTTGGGCAGATAGGCTTAATGCAAAATTCAATTAAAATAATTGGATCTTCTTATCTGAATATATCCATGAGTGATTTGATAACGGCCAGGCTGGGGTGAATTCCGGTTCGGGTTAGGGCGTCTGTTTTCATGGGCGCTGGTGTAAATTCAACCAACCCGAGCCCGGTCACATGGAAAGATCGGGCAATCGCTGAAAGGATTTCTTCAAGCGTTTTCACCATCAGCCCCTTGGGAGTGGGATGCTTGATCCAGGGATATTCGTCGGGATCCAGGACATCCATATCAATGTGGATATAAACATGGCGGAACCCTTTCTTTTTAATTGCCCGAATGATTGATCTGGGATCGGCTGCCATGGCCTGGACAGACACCTGCGCCACACTATGGTCCCGGATAAATTGTGCTTCTGCCGGATCCAAATCACGGGCACCTGCCAGGATGACCTGGTCCGGAGACAGGAGGGAAAAACAATGGTCCAGAATTTGTGGATCGCCTTCATTGCAAAGGGTTCGCAACGGCATTCCGTGGAAGTGTTTGGAGGGAGAGGATTGGGGGGTATTTAAATCTCCATGGGCATCCAGCCAGACCAGGGCCAGGTCGCCCCTGTGGCGTTGGTTCAGGAAGGAGACAGGCCCAAGTTCTACTCCGCAGTCACCGCCGACAACCATTATTGTTTCTGGATCAGCGCGTTCAATAATGGTCTTGACCCGGGACAACTGGGACAGGATCGATTCATATCCCAGGATATTCCGGGAAAGATGAAGTGCTTCTTTTTTTCGTACCGGGATGGGGGTAAAGGGGATATCAGAGCAGGTGTCCGCCAGGCGGTTTGCTGCATGATAAAGGGTATTGGAGGGGCCAGATCCTTGCCATTGGGGGAATATCAGGTTCAGGTGGGAGGGATGATTTATTTTCATGGATCTCCTTGTCTTTTGCTATTATTTAGTATGCCCTTTAATATTCATTCGATACAAAGGGTCTCCGATGAGCACCATTTTCCAGGAAAGAAAGGGCAGGCTGACCATATAGGACTCTGCCAGGGTCAGATAGCCTTCGGTGAGAAAATTGAAAAATATTTCCGGCACAGGGAATGCCTGGACATAGGGTTCCCCCGTAGGTCCGATGGTGGCGGCGATGCCGTTGTCCAGCATTCGTTTACACCAGACCTGGCTGTCTTTTCGCCTTAATGTGACAGCTTCACTGCTGGCAATATGGTATCCCACCGATCCCTTGGCCCATTGAAAGGCATCTATATATTTGGCCAGGCTGTACCAGCCGCAGTACAATACTGCATTGGGGCAGTCTCCCGGCTGGAAAAGGTCCTGGGTATCATTGAGGACCACGGGCAAAAGGGTTGAATGAAATTGGGCGGCAGTGTGGATGGATCGGTCGTAAAAGGCATAGCCGGAAAGTTTTTTTTCCCCGGGGTCTTTCCAGCGGGCATCAAAATAGGCGGTTCCGGAAATCCCCTCCCTTTCCGCCTCAATACTGTCATCTATGATCCGTCTGACAATTTTTGCCGAAGGTCCATCCAGGCGACTGGTCATCATCACCTTGGATTTGGAAATTTTTGTGAGCTGGTCTTTGAATCCCAGGTAAAAGGGATTGGGCTGCCAGGAATTGAGCCCGTAGGTTTCCTGTTTGACAAGACTCAGTTCCGAGTCAAAGGAGGCATTCTTGTCAAGGCTTATTTTGAACCGGCGGATGTTTTCCTTTGCCTGGGCAAGTGATGTTTGAATCGCTTGACGTTTCAATGGGTCAAGGGATGCGGTGGTGTTTAATTGTTTTTCAATGGCCGTTTTTCGGGTATTGAGCCGGACCATTTGTTGTGTCTCTTCCGGTAAATTGCCCGGCCCCCTGATTTTTAAGGGAACACCAAACAGGGTAACCATGGCCCGGATTTGGGGATTTGCGTCAAGAAACCTGCGGATGGGGGGGATGGCCTTGGCCTCGTATTCAAACCGGGTGCAGGTTTCCTTGTCCGTCATCCAGATCAGGACCAGGTTTTGAAGGGGGATTTTGCGCTGCGCCATGTAATATTTGGCAAGCCCCTGGCTTTTTGCGGCATTTAAATTGGCAATGACCAATACTTCGGAAGGTTCCAGGGCCCAGGCACCCTGGGTAAAAAAGAGGCCAAACAGGAAGCATATCCAGATTTCTAGCGGTTTCATGGGGAAAATTAAATTTCCCGGCTGATAATCCGCAGCCCGTCCAGGGTCAGGGACTGATCCACGGTTTCAATGGTCAGGGAAACGCCGGCAATGAGGGGGGCCAGACCGCCGGTGGCAATGATGAAGGGGGCGGCGTTCATTTCCGCTTTCATCCGTGATACCATGCCGTCCACCATGGCGGCATTTCCGTAAATGATGCCGGATTTGATGCTTTCAATGGTGTCATCCCCAATCACCTTTTCCGGGGCCTTGAAAATTTCCACCCGGGGAAGCCGGGAGGCTCTTTGAAACAAGGCCTCCGATGAGATCATCACCCCGGGGCAGATGGCACCGCCCAGGTATTCTCCTTGTTCAGAGATGGCGTCAAAGGTGGTGGCCGTACCAAAATCAATGATGATCAGGGCGGATTTATATTTATCATAGGCAGCCACTGCATTTACGATTCGGTCCGCCCCCACTTCATTGGGATTCTTGTACAGGATGGGCATCAATGTCTTGACCGAAGCCGGGTTGATCCACAGAGGCGTTAATTTCAGGTACCGCTCACAAAAATCATTTAAAATACGGACCGAAGAGGGCACCACAGAGGAAATAACGGTTTTTGTAATTCTGTTCGGATCAATTCCTCTGTCTGCAAACAGGGCATTGGCCAGCACATTAAATTCATCTGCCGTGTTGTCCCGGACCGTTCGGATCCGCCAGTCTTGCTTGAGAATATCCTTGTCATATACACCGATAACCGTGTTGGTATTCCCCACATCAATAACCAATAGCATGTTTGTTTTCCTTTACTCAATTTTAACGGTAAAAACCTGGGGATTGGCCCCTGTCATAACTATATCCACGGGCACATTTATATAGGCGTGCCGGGCATATACCCCGGCCTTAAGATCTTTGAGATCCATAAAGGCATAGATTTGATCCACAATGGTTTTATTGCCCAGTGTTTGAAAGGGGCCTTTTATTTTCAGGGTGATCACAGCGGGTTCAATATTTATTTTTGAAGTGGCATTCAAAATCTGGATGGGGATATCCGCCATGGTTTTTGTCACCATTTGCTCCTGGACGGGGACCGTCACGGTGAACATGGTATGACTGGAAGAATAGAGCTGGGGATTTTCAAGATCCAAAGGCAGGTTCTTTTTGAATGTTTCCCCGGCACCGTTCAGATCAATGGCTTTGGTTTTTAGCTGATCAATGCCGTTGATGAGGGACTGGGCCCCGGTCAATTCCACAAAGGCAGGCTCACAGAAAGGTTCCAGGGAGATATGGCCCTGGGCCGGTACTCCGATATAGGGCACGGTGATTTTAAAGGTTTTGGTAACTTTTTTTTCCAGGCGGACACTTAGGAAAGAGGGGTTGATATCCAGGATTTTAATGCCGAGATCCATGGGGATACGGGTTTTATCCACGGGCAGCATATAAGCGCCGGGCTCGATGGAGGCTGAATCCCCTGCCGGGTCAAATTCAAGATCGGTATACAGGTCTGCAGGATATAGGATAGTTTTCTTGTTCATTATTTCAATGAGGCGGGGATCTGCCTGGATTCGGATTTGAATTTTCTCTATGGGGTGATAGGCCAAAACCATGCCTTCGGGTACATTGGAAAAATCAACCGGCAACAGAAGATCGGTTTCAACCGGTTCAACGGTGCATCCAAAATTTAGAAACAGCAGGGATACCGTCAGGAATACCGCCCAAAAAAGGCGCCCCCCCCTGGGGCAGAGTTCTAAATCAGGCATTCCTGATGGCATCAATAATGCGGGTAAACGAGACGATTTTTTCAACCTCATGGACCCTGACAATATGGGCACCCTTTAAGATAGAGGCGGCAACCGCTGCCAGGGTTCCATATTCTGTCTTGATATTATCCGGACCAATGGGGGTGGTTTCTCGTTTGTTCAAAATTGCCTGGATAAATGATTTCCGGGACGGTCCCATTAAGACAGGGTATCCCAGGTCGCAAATTTTGTGTAGATGGTTGATGAGCACCAGGTTGTGGGCAACGGTTTTGCCAAATCCAATGCCCGGATCCAGAATGATCTTATTTCTGGCAATCCCTCGTTCCCTGGCAAATCGGACTCTTTCCTCCAGGTAGGTCGTGATCTCTGCCATGAGATCTTCGTAGTTCGGGTCGACCTGCATGGTTTCAGGTGTTCCCTTCATGTGCATGAGCACGCAGGGAACCTTTTTTTCGGCCCCAAGATCTGCCATGGCAGGGTCTTTTTCAAAGGCAGATATGTCATTGATAATGGTGGCTCCTGCATCCAGGGCCGCTCTTGCAACGCTTGATTTCACCGTGTCAATGGAAATGGGGATATCAATTTCCCTGGAAAGAATTTCAATCACCGGGATAACCCGGTCCATTTCTTCCTGCTCGGAAACCGCTTCGGCAAACGGCCGGGAGGATTCTCCCCCGATGTCCAGGATATGGGCACCGGCCTCGGCCAGGTTTCGTCCCTGGGTAAGCGCTGCTTCAAGGGTTATATACCGTCCCCCATCGGAAAAGGAATCCGGGGTGGCGTTTAAAATGCCCATGATACAGGCGCAGGGTCCAAGTTCCAGGCGAAACCTGTCAAATTCGAGGGTGAAATCCAACATGGGAGGCTCCTTTATTCCTTTTCTTTGTCTTGATTTTTTGGGTCTTCCCGATCTATCTTTTCTCCATCGGAATCTTCCGGTGCGTCGTCAATGGTTTCCCCGACCTGGGTTTCCCCGGAGTCTTGTGAATCCGCTGAGTCCTCTGGCACTTTCTCACTGTCATCCTTTTCGCTGTCATCCACCGCCGCAACCGCGGGTTGGATCTTGATATTTTTCCGGCCGAAAAAATCAAAATCAGGTCTCAATTCGGCAATGAGATCATCCAACTCCGATCCCATCACCGTCTCTCGTTCAATGAGCAGGTCGGTGAGGGCATGGAGGAGATCAAGGTTTGCTTCCAAAACTTTTTTGGCTTTCTGGTAGGCCCGGTCAATGAGCATGGCAATTTCCGCATCGATTTTCTGGGCGGTTGCCTCGGAATAGCTTTTTGCCTGGGTCATTTCCCTGCCGATGAAAATATTATCATCATGGTCTTCATAGGAAAGAGGGGCCAAGCTGTCACTCATGCCAAAGCTTCTCACCATTCGGTTGGCAAGTTTGGTGGCCTGCTTTATATCATTGGAGGCCCCGGTACTGATTCGCTTGAAGATGATCTCTTCGGCAACCCGTCCGCCAAAGGCAATGGCCAGTTCGTTTTCCAGCTGATCCTTGTATTTAAAATCCCCTTCTTCGGGCAAAAACCAGGTGACCCCGGCGGCCCTTCCTCTGGGGATGATGGTGATCTTGTTGACCGTATCGGTATTGGGCAGAAATCTTGCCACCAGTGCATGGCCGCCTTCGTGGTAGGCCGTTGTTTTTCTTTCCTCTTCCTTGATGACCTTGGATTTTCTTTCAAGGCCCATATAAACTTTGTCCTTGGAATCTTCAAAATCCCGCATGCTCAGTTTCTCATGGTTCCGCTTGGCAGCCAGCAGGGCTGCTTCGTTGACCAGGTTTTCAAGGTCAGCGCCGGAAAATCCCGGGGTTCCCTTTGCAAGCGTTGTGGGGTCCACATCGGCACCCAGGGGGGTCTTTTTCATGTGTACCCGAAGGATACCTTCCCGGCCTTTGATGTCCGGCATATCCACCACCACCTGACGGTCAAATCGTCCCGGCCTGAGAAGGGCCGGATCCAGCACATCGGCCCGGTTGGTGGCGGCCATGAGGATGACCCCTTCATTGGATTCAAATCCATCCATTTCCACCAACAGCTGGTTTAAGGTTTGTTCCCGCTCATCATGACCGCCGCCCATACCGGCGCCTCTTTGGCGGCCCACAGCATCAATCTCATCAATGAAGATGATACAGGGTGCATTTTTTTTGCCCTGGGCAAACAAGTCCCTGACCCGGGAGGCACCTACCCCCACAAACATTTCAACAAAATCCGAGCCGGAAATGGTGAAAAAAGGAACCCCTGCTTCTCCTGCAACTGCCCGGGAAAGAAGGGTTTTACCGGTGCCGGGATTTCCCACCAACAAAACACCCTTGGGAATCCGGCCGCCAAGACGGGTAAATTTGTCCGGGGTTTTTAAAAACTCCACCACTTCTTCCAATTCTTCCTTGGCCTCATCAATGCCTTCCACATTGGCAAAGGTGACTTTTTCTCCCTTGTCATCTATGAGTCGGGCCCGACTTTTCCCAAAGGACATGGCTTTACCGCCGCCGCCGCCTCCCTGCATCTGGCGCATGAAGAAAATCCAGACCCCGATGAGGACAATCATGGGCAGCCAGGAAACCACAATGGACATGAGCCATGAGGATTCTGCCGGGGGTTTGGCCTTGATGGCAACGCCGCTGGTTCTCAATGCCTTGATCAGGTCTCCGTCTTCGGGTGCAAAGCTTTTATATTTGCCCCCACTGCTGTCGGTGACATATAATTCTTGTCCCTGGATCACCACATCCTGAACCCGGCCGTCTTCCACCATTGACAGAAATTCTGAATATCCTACTTCTGCCTGTCCCACTTGCTGCTGGTTGAAAATATTATAGAGCATGACCATCATCAGGACGATCACCAGCCACAGGGAAATATTTTTATAGAATTGGTTCAAAGTGTTTCCTCTCTTTTACGTTTCTTTTTTTAAATTGATGAAATCAATAAAACTTGAAGTATATATAAACACAAAATTCGAATATACAAGAAAAATTTTTTTAGTTTTTCCCTTTTAGATCCTTTGTTTTATCCCGCCTGAACCGCTTTTGAGCCTCGCCCAGTTCCCTTAAGGGGAGGGCTTCTTTTTGAAGCATCAATTGTTCCCGGGTCCTGTAAACCCGAATTTGGCCGGGCAGATCAAGGCTTTTTCCGGATTCTGATTTGTCCATAAAACCAAGGATATCCTGAATATGGGTCAGGGTGATCCGCCGGAGATCTTTTTTTACCTGGGCAATGGCCAGTCGCAGGACCCGGTTGACAAGGGCAGGGTGGTGTTTGATCAGGGTGGGGATTGACAGGGCCACAAGTGTCGTGTTTTGTTCAATTGTGCAAAGGTTAAACACCTGGGTGGCCTGATCCGTCAAAAAATCTTCTTCCTGGCGGAGGATGTGGCTGAGGCGGTCCAGACTGGATTTTATTTCAGGATTAAACCTTTGCTCAAGCAGGGGGATTAAATTGTGACGGATTTTATTGCGCAAATAGGATTCATCTGTATTGGAAGAATCCAACACAAAGGGATGTTTTTTTTTCTTTAAAAAATTTAAGATTCGGGATCTGGGCAGTTGAATCAGCGGCCGGATAAACCGGTTTTCTCGAACCGGGGGGATCCCGGTCAAGCCTTTGGGGCCTGATCCCCGCAACAAGTTCATGAGTACTTGTTCGGCATTGTCGTCCTGATTGTGGCCCGTGGCAATTTTAGTGAACCCCTTAGTCTCTGCTGTTTTTTCAAAAAAAGCATACCGGGCATTGCGGCCGGCTTCTTCAATTGAGAGGTGCTCTTGTTTTGCCAGGCGCCGGATATCCATGGTTTTGCTGAAAAAGGGCAGGCCCAATTTTTCGGACAGCTTTCGAACAAAGGTTTCATCCCTCTGGGACTCTTCTGCTCTAAGATCGTGGTTTAAATGGGCGATGCCAAGGGTCAGGTCCATGCCGGCTGTCAGGTGGACAAGAACCCGTATCAGGGCTACGGAGTCAGGGCCTCCAGAAACACCGGCCAGAACCGTATCCTTTTTTTGGATCATGTCAAATTGGGAAATGGTTTCAAAAACTTCCCTGAGAAAAAGGGCGTGTTGGGTTTCGGGATTTGCTGTCTGGGTCATCTGGCACCTTTGGGGCATGCAAACAGGGGATGGGGGGAAATTTTCATCAGCCCTGCCCTGGCAGCATATTCAAAAAAGGTGGTTACGGCCGTGGTTCCTCGGTCTCCCATGTCCTTTGAAAATTCATTGACATAAAGCCCGATATGCTGCTGGATCACATCCGCTTTCATTTCCTGGGCATATTCCCGGATATACTCAGCGCCCAGGGTGGGATGCAAAAAGCCATGGTCAATGGATTCTCCTATCAGGGTCTGGATCGCAAGCGCCCGGGCCGGATCCATCGATCGTTTAACGGCAATACAGCCCAGGGGGATGGGAAGGGATGTCTTGTCCTCCCACCATTGGCCCAGATCGGCTTGCTTCTCAAGGTTCATGTCCTGGTATACAAACCGGCCCTCATGGATGATCACCCCAAAGTCTGCTTCTTTTCTCATCACCGCCGGCATGACGCGTTCAAAGGGCATGGGGATGATCGTGGTCTCAACCTTTGGGAACAGATCCGCCATATAGAATCTGAACAAATGATAGGCAGTGGTGCCAAGTCCTGGAACTGCGATTACTTGTTTGCCGGGAGTGCACTCCCGATTATCATCTCTTTTATCATCCAGGGCCCGGTTGGGAAGGGAAATGATCAAAGGACCGCATCCTATGCCTAGAGCTGCTCCGGTGCGTAACAGGGCGTATTTGTCCAGAAGATTTCCCAGGGCGGCAAAGGAAAGCTTGGTAATGTCATAGGCAGCCTTGGCCGCATTCTGGTTCAGGGTTTCAACATCCTCAAGTACAATGTTAAAGTCCATTCCCCTGGTGTCAATCAAGTGTCGGGCAATGCCTTTGAAAATAAAGGTATCATTGGGACAGCTTGAATAGGCCAAATCATATGTTTTTCTGTTTTTCATATCACCATTAATACCAATTTTTCCGGGTTGAATGCAATGTGAATTTTACAGGGTACCAGTTGAGTTTGTCCACCAACTCTTTGATGCTAAACCCGCTGAAACGTCTGTGCCAGCGATAGTTCGGGTTTCAAGACAGGGGGAGGGCATCTCGTTTGCGGCA
Organism: Desulfobacteraceae bacterium; assembly: GCA_016743945.1. Taxonomy (GTDB): domain Bacteria; phylum Desulfobacterota; class Desulfobacteria; order Desulfobacterales; family Desulfobacteraceae; genus NBML01. Next base: position 254,410 of record JADGFI010000003.1, on the reverse strand, counting down.
ATTAAATATTGCCCGGGCGCATTGAGCTATAGGAAGCAAGCCCCAAATATGATAATAAATAATTTGCGGTTATTATATCCGTTGGGAAACGTTAGGCGGTAAATTTTTGTTATTACCGCATCAGGAGGGTCACCACCATGCAAGGATTTTATAATCAGATCTTAGCCATTGATCTGACCGACAGAACCAGTGAAATACAAGCCATAAACGAAGAAATATATGCAACCTATCTGGGGGGCAAAGGGCTTGCCTCCTGGCTGCTCGTTGAGCGGAACCCCAAGGGAGTTGATCCCCTGTCACAGGACAATCACCTGATTTTTGCCACGGGGGCTGTCACCGGGGGCGTCACCTGGGGGGCTTCCCGGTATGGGATTTTTACCAAATCCCCTTTGACAGGGCTCTATGCAGAATCCTATTCCGGGGGCCGGGTGCCGGAAGCCATCAGTGCCACGGGTTTTGATGCCATTGTCATCAAGGGTGCGGCAAAGGAGCTGTCTGTGCTGGAGATCCATCCTGGAGGCGTCATCTTCCATGACGGGACAGATCTTGCGGGAAAGGACACCTTTGAAACCGAAACAGCCGTAAAGCAGCGCCATGGTGCTAAAAAGGCCAAGGGCTGGAGGACCGGGGTGGTGGTGGTGGGGCCGGCTGCAGAGAACGGGGTTCGGTTTTCCATTGTTAAAAATGATGGCTGGCGGTGTGCGGGGCGAGGGGGAACCGGAACCGTCATGGGATCTAAACGCATCAAGGCCATCCTTTTTACCGGGGATAAACGCCGGGTTCCCCATGATGCAAAGGCGCTCGTGGGTTTGTCAAAAAAGATGACGGCCCTTTCCAAAGATCATCCGGCCGTCCATGCCTATAAAACCATGGGCACCTCCCAGATGGTCAAGGTCATGAACGGTGCCAATTCGTTTCCCACACGATACTGGTCAAAGGGGACAGCTCCCCATTGGCAAAAAATCTCCGCCGATGCCCTGCATACCCGATGTGAGGTAACCCCCCATGCCTGTGCCAAATGCTTTCTTGCCTGCGGCCGGATGACCAAGGTTTTGCAGGGACCCCACAAGGATCTTGTGCTGGAGGGGCCGGAGTACGAAACCCTCTATACCTTTGGGGGCTTGTGCATGGTGGAATCCATTGAAGAGATCGTCTATCTGAATCATATTTGTGACAGCCTGGGGCTGGATACCATTACGGCGGGAAATCTTTGCGCCTTTGCCATGGTCGCCTTTGAACAGGGCAAATCCGATTATGCGATACAATTCGGGGATGCCCAAGGGATTGCGGTTCTGCTCAAATTGATCGCCAGTCGGGAAGGGATCGGAGAACTGCTGTCCCAGGGGATTGTTCATGCCGCAAGGTGCTGGGGCATGGAAGATGCCGCCGTCCATGTCAAGGGAATGGAACCGGCCGGATACGACCCCCGAACGCTCAAGGGAATGGGCCTTGCCTATGCCACTTCCGACAGGGGGGCCTGCCACCTTAGGGCTACTTTTTACAAGCCCGAGCTTGCCGGTATGATCGATCCCAAACAGATTGAAGGCAAGGCAGATATGTTCATTGATTTTGAAGACCGGCTCACCCTGTTTGATGCCATGATTCTGTGCAAGTTTTACCGGGACCTGTATCCCTGGGAACTGCTGGGGGAAATGATATTTGCTGCCACGGGCATTGACGGATCCCGGGACAATCTATCGGCCATTGCTGGTAATATTGCCCTGAAAGCCAGACAATTCAATCTCAGAGAAGGAATGACGGCGGCGGATGAAACATTGCCCAAAGCCTTTCACAAAAAACTGGAAGACTCGGGGGCGGTTATCACAGAATCGGAAATAGGGCAGTTGATGGAAGACTATAAGTCCTTGAGAAATTGGTAAACGAGACCGGGAAGATCAAAATTATGACAAAAGAAAATAATTTGGACAGGTTGATGGACGGCTGGTTTTCCGAAACATCTGATGTGTGGCCCGGCATCGCCCTTTCCATTGAAATCGAAAAAACCTTATTCTCAACGAAAAGCGATTTTCAGCAGATTGATCTTTTTGAAACCCGTCACCATGGTCGAATGCTGGTTCTGGACGGTATCATCCAGCTCACTGATTTTGATGAGTTCGCCTACCAGGAAATGCTGGCCCACACCCCTTTGTTTGCACATCCTTTTCCAGAAAAAGTGCTGGTTATCGGGGGGGGAGATGGCGGCATTTTAAGGGAAATTGCCCGGCATGAAAAAGTTCGGACCATTGATATCTGCGAAATAGATGAAGCGGTTATCCAGGTATCAAGAAAATATCTTCCGGAAATGGGGTGTGGGTTTGATGACCCCCGGGTCACCCTTCACATTGCCGACGGCAATGAATTTATCGGTCAGCATCCCGATGAATACGATGTGATCATTGTTGATTCTTCCGATCCCGTGGGCCCGGGAGAAATTTTGTTTGAAGGGGGGTTCTATGAACACTGCCGGCGTGCATTGAAAAAAAACGGCATCCTGGCCATCCAGGGGGAATCTTTTTTTCTCCATCCGGACCTGGTTCAAAAAATGATGAAGTGTATTAAAGAATTGTTCAAGATCCATGCATATTCAACTTTTCTGGTCCCAACCTTTACCGGCGGACATATCGGTATCTGCCTTGGCTCAAAGGGGCCGGCGTTGAAAATGCCTGCCCGGAAAATCCCCAAAAAAATTCAGTCGCGTCTGGAATATTACACGGCTAAAGTCCATGAAGCGTCATTCGTATTGCCGCGATTTGCAGAAAAATTGATTGAGGAAGCGTAAATTCAGGGCTGCTGCTGGGTGATGCAATGGGTATTCCCGCCGTCCTTGAATCCCCGGCAGTTTTTTTTGTTTTTTGGTCTCTATCAATAGATCAGACGCTTTCTTTAGTTCTTTTGGGTTCTTTCGAGTCCTTCCTCGATGAGATCCAGCACCTGGTCCTTTTGTTCGGGGAATTTATATCCTTCATAATCATGGGTGAACAGAATACGGCCCTGGGCATTTCGCCAATTGTTTCCGGCATGGTCGAAACAGACGTTTGAGGTTACCTCAAGGGCGGTGATCATTTGTTTTAGCTCCATCAGCTGCTCCCGGGGGGAGAGGGGGGTGACCTCACCTGCCTGGATTTGAGCGTGGAGCGGCGTGTTGGCAATGGCACGAAAGGGCCGGGAACGGATGTAATGGGGGTTGACGGCAGTGAGCACCCGGGCAGTGTTTTCTGCGTGGGCCCGGGTCAGCGCCCTTCCCCCAAGGCCGGGCATCCAATATTCCGAGACCTGGAATCCGGCTGCCATGGCTTTTTTGCCGCCTTGAATCTGTCCTTCCGACGTAACCCCTTTTTTTATTTTTTTTAATAAATCGTCATCCCCGGTTTCCAATCCCAGATGGAGCCGGTGGAGACCTGCTCTCCTGATGGACAGAAGGTCCTTGGATGATTTTTGTACCAGGGTCCTGGCCCGGGCATAGGTGGTGACCCGGTTGATGGAGGGAAAGCTGGTTCCCAGGTGGCCCAGGGCTTCCAGAAGATCTGGTGTTTTCATGATCATGCTGTTGCCATCCTGGATAAATGCGGTTTTCCCCCCGGCCATGAGCCAGTGGACCAGCATGGAAAACCCCTGGTGGTAATTGAGTTCCGGGATTTTTTCCATCAGGGATATTGCGGCATCCCGGGTGATGTTTTCCCCATGTCCCAGGGCGGCGGCGGCAGATTTTAACGCTTGGGTAAGCCGTGCCATGGTATCGATGTCCGCTTTGATCTCTGTGACGGGGCGGAGTTGGAATTTTTTGGTTTTGTACATGGCGCAGAAGGTACAATGATTCCAAGGGCAGTTTCGGGTGAAACGAAGCAGCAACGAGGCGCTGCCGCCTTCACTGGGCGGTCGGTAGATACCGGTTTCAAAATTATAATTTTTAATATTCATGATAGGGTGTTTTATACCATAACCGGATAAATAGGACAAATAAAACCGGTCCTATTTGGGCTATCTGTTGGCCCATCCCCTGGCTTTACTTTTGATCTGACATGCTTATTTTTTCTAAATAGTGTGAAGATGGCCTACAGAAATTTAAGGAGCAGTCCTGAAAAAATATGAAAAATAGCAGTTATGTGTCCGATTTAAAAGATGATTTGGTAGATGAAGTTTTGCCGGAATCCTTTTCCGATGAGCCCCTGGCATCCCTGGGAATATCTGTCCCCGCCTCCTATCAGACCAAGGAACTGGACCGGATTATTGTCAAAGGTGCAAAGGAACATAATCTTAAAGATATTGATGTACAAATTCCCAAAAAAAAGCTCGTGGTCTTTACCGGGGTGTCGGGCTCGGGAAAATCCAGCCTGGCCTTTGACACGATCTTTGCAGAGGGCCAGCGCCGGTATGTGGAATCCTTGTCCTCCTATGCCCGGCAGTTCATAGGACAGATGGAAAAACCCAAGTACGATACCATCCGGGGCCTGTCCCCCACCATTGCCATTGAGCAGAAGGCTGCCAGTAAAAATCCCAGGTCCACCGTGGGAACCATCACGGAGATCTATGATTATCTGAGGGTATTGTTTGCCCGGGTGGGCACCCAATACTGTTGTAAATGCGGGGAAAAAGTGGGCCGGGGTCATGCCCAGTCCATGGTTTCCCAGATTTATGCTTTGCCCGCCGCCTCTAAAATATTGATTCTGGCCCCCATTGTGGAAAATCGGAAGGGGGAGCACAGAGAACTGCTGGACGAGTTGAAACAAGACGGGTACGCCCGGGTCCGGGTGGACGGAGTGGTCCAGGCCCTTGAAAATGTCCAGACCCTGGCCCGGAACAAGAAACATCACATTGAGGTGGTGGTGGACCGGTTGGTGATACGCCGGGATACCGCACTTGAAAAACGCCTTACCGATTCGGTGGAAACCGCCCTTAAACTGGGCCATGGTCAGATTATTGTTCACATGGAGGGAAGGGAAGATTTGAAAATGAGTGAAGCCCGGTCCTGCTGCGGCATTGCCTATCCAGAGCTCATTCCCCAGATTTTTTCCTTTAATTCCCCTTTGGGCATGTGCCCGGACTGCAACGGTATCGGGACCCTTTTGGCCATAGATCCGGACAAGGTGGTGCCGGACAAAAGCTTAAGCATCCGCCAGGGGGCTGTGCTTCCCTGGAAAAATTATTTTCTTAAAAATCCGAGGTATCAGAATGACAATTCCTGGGGCATGGGCCAGCTTTTGGCCATGGAAGACCAATGGGGCATTGATTTTGATACGCCCTGGCAGGATTTGCCCAAAGAGCAGCAGCAATTACTGCTCTTTGGCTCCAAGAGCAAGGAGATGACGGTTAACTGGAATTCAGCCAAAATCCAGGCAGAGATTACCCGGACCCATGAAGGGCTGGTCCACACCCTGATGCGGCGGTATCGGAACACCCAGTCCGAAAGCCAAAAAAAATATTATGCCGCTTTTATGACGTCCAGTACCTGTACCAGCTGTGATGGCAAACGGCTTAAAGAAGAGGTGCTCCACGTTTTGATCCGGGAACGCTCCATTATTGATCTTACCGGGATGACGGTTCGGGAGGCCCATGAATTTGTGGGGTCCCTGGATCTAATGGGCAATCAAAAACTTATTGCCGAAGAACTTCTCAAGGAGATCTCCGACCGGCTTGGGTTCCTGGTTAACGTGGGCCTGGATTATCTTTCCCTGGACCGCAGCGGTCCCACCCTGTCCGGGGGAGAATCCCAGCGCATCCGCTTGGCATCCCAGGTGGGCAGTGAACTCACCGGGGTGTTGTATATCCTGGATGAACCCTCCATCGGCCTCCACCAGCGGGACAATCTTAAGCTTTTATCTACCCTCCACCATTTGCGGGACATCGGCAATACCCTGATCATTGTGGAACATGACCAGGAAACCATGGAAAAAGCGGATTGGATCGTGGATATCGGTCCCGGGGCAGGACATTTGGGAGGCCAGATCGTGGCCCAGGGAACCCCTGATCAAATCAAGGCCAATCCCGCCTCCATCACGGGGAAATTTCTCACGGGCAAAGAAAAGATTGATGTCCCCAAAAAAAGAAGACGCCATGCCGATAAAGGCAAACACTGGATCTCCATTGTCAGGGCATCGGAAAATAATCTCAAAGAGGTTAGTGCTAAAATTCCCATTGGACTGCTGGTGGCCGTCACAGGAGTTTCCGGGGCCGGCAAATCCACCCTGATCAACCAGATTCTCTATCCGGCCCTGTCCGTGGCCCTCCATAACTCCCAGCTGAGTGTGGGCGCCCATGAAAAAATCATCGGACTTGAACATATCGATAAAATCATCAATATTGATCAAAAACCCATTGGCCGTACCCCAAGGAGCAACCCTGCCACCTACACCAAGGTCTTTGACCATGTTCGGGACTTTTTTGCCATGCTGCCCGAATCCAAGGCCAGGGGATACAAAAAAGGGCGGTATTCCTTTAATGTAAAGGGGGGGCGATGCGAAGCCTGCAGAGGCGACGGGTATATCAAGGTGGAAATGCATTTTCTGGCCGATGTGTTTGTTCCCTGTGAGGTCTGCGCCGGTAAACGGTTTAACCGTTCCACCCTGGAGATCGCTTATAAAGACCATTCCATTGCCGATGTTCTGGACTTATCGGTTGTCCAGGCCAGACAATTGTTTGAAACCCATCCGAAGATTGTCCATATTCTGGACACCCTCATGGATGTGGGACTTGGCTATATCAAACTGGGTCAGGCCGCCACCACCCTGTCCGGTGGAGAGGCCCAGCGCATTAAATTGGCCCGGGAACTGGCCAAACGGGGTACCGGGGAAACCCTGTATATTCTGGATGAACCCACCACAGGCCTTCACTTCCAGGACGTGAAAATGTTGTTAACCGTGCTCCAGCGCCTGACAGATGCTGGAAATACCGTGATCATCATCGAGCACAACCTGGATGTGATCAAGACCTGTGACTGGGTGATTGATCTGGGCCCCGAAGGCGGCAGCAGCGGTGGGGAGATCATTGCAGCCGGACCGCCGGAACAGGTTGCCAAGGTTTTAAAAAGCCATACAGGTCGGTACCTAAAGGCGGTTCTTTAGAGGCGTTTCCAAGGACTCAGGGGGCAATGGAAAATTTTACCAGGGAGACAAGGGCAATTGCCATGAGAAGAAAAATTACCTGCTTTCTGAAGGCGGCGTCATTTGAAAATTTTCCAAAGAGAAAATTGCCCATCCATATGCCCATGCCCAGGGGGATAAAAAGTCCCAGGGACAGACTGAGTGTCTGGCGGTCAATCAGGCCGTAGCAAAGACTTGAAACAATGGCCAGGCCATCCACTATTAGAAAAAAAGCGATCATGGAAGCTCTGGATACACAGACCGACCTGTCCGAAGAAAAATAAAACAGGATCAACGGCGGTCCGCCGATGGCAGCCACCCCAGATAAAAATCCAGATAACATGCCCACCCCAACCGTGGTAACCGGATGGGTTGATTTTATCTGTTTTTTTTTCCCCAGCAGGCCAATGCAAAGGCAGATGATCACCAGGGAAATAAAGATGCGCATGGCATTGACGGGTATCACCACCAGGGCCAGGGTCCCCAGGGGCAGGGTCAGGAAAGCGCCCGACATAATTAATTTAAGCCCCTTCCAGTCAATTTCTCGTCTGACTTTGTAAAACAGCCAGGAACTGGCAGCGATATCCAGGCATAAAATAACCGGTGTGACCTGGGAGGGGGGAAAGATGAATGAAAGGGAAATGGCCGAAATCATGGCAAAGCCGAATCCGGAGTATCCTCTGATGACGCCGGCACCCAAAATCACCAGTGCGGCATAACTATATTCCCAGGACATCATGCCCTCCTGCTATTTTGTAACCATATGAATGGTATGAGTGTTTGATTTTTAACATATAAAATCAAAGGTTTTTACCATATGTCCATGGGTAAGGCAAGTTGCCCTGGGATTTTTGGTCCAAGGCTGGAAAAAGCGTACTATTGTTATTGTTAGCGGGCATGTTTTTTGTTAAAAACATGCCCGCTTATGGTTTATAATTTTTGCAATGCCTGTTCCGCAGCGATGGTAATGGGTTCCATGCTTGGTTCCGATGAAATATCCGGATTACAGGCAGAGGTGAAAACCACAAGATCCTCAATGGTTTTTTTGCCCATGATAAATGCACTGACGGCATCTATTTCCCGAGCAGGTCCTATCCCGTGGCTGATAATCTGACCGCCGAGGAGCCTCTTTGTCGGCCGGTCAAACACAAGTTTGATCTTCCAGGGTTTTACACCGGGAATCATCCCGTGTTTTGTCCTGGATTCAACAATGGCACAGACGGTGTCATAGTCGTTTGCCTTTGCCGCCTCTTCCGTGAGGCCTGTTGCGGTCACAGCAAGATCAAAGAGCTGGCAGCCCCCTGCATTGAGGACTCCTGGAAAGGGGATATTGTATCCTGCCAGTCGTTTGGCGGCCAGTCTACCCTGCATGACAGCCGGGCCTCTCAGGTATCCGGTGTCGGGGTACCCCGTTACAAGATTGATTTTTTCAACGCAGTCCCCCCCTGCCAGGATATCAGGGTCTGAGGTTTCCTGGAAGGGGTTGACCTTTATACCGAAATCTCCCATTTCAAGACCCGCGGCCCGGGCCAGGTCAATGTTCGGTCTTACCCCGACATTGATAAACACGAGATCCGCCTCAAGGGTCTCTCTGGAATCCAGCTCCACAGCTTTCACCCGGCCCTTGGACCCCATTATTCTTTCAAGTTTGCGTCCGGTCATAAGGTGTATATTCTTTTGGGTGATATATTCGCTCACAGAGTCTGCCATATCTTTATCAAGCATGACAGGCAGGGGCCTGTCCAAAAGTTCGACAATGGATATTTCAATCTGATTATCGGCCTGGGCCAGCAATGATGCAATTTCCATTGTTATAAACCCGGCACCCACAAAGACGAGTTTTCGCGGTTTTTTCTCGGAGAGAAATGCTTTGATTTTATCTGCATCCTGGGCGCCCCTGAGGGTCAGAACCCCTTCCAGATCATTGCCCGGTATGGGGGGCATGAATGAACTGGACCCTGTGGCAAGGAATAATTTTGAATAGGCAATGGATTCGCCATTTTCCAGTGTTACCTGTTTTGCCTGGGGGGCAATCCGGGTTACATTACCCACAATAATTTTGATTCCTGCTCCTTCAAGCTTGGAATCCGGTATGATAATTGATTCACTGGCAGCCAGACCGGCCACGACATGGGGAAGGGCTCAGCGTACTATGAAATGAGGTTCTTTTCTGATGACGATCACTTCAACTTCGGGCATGAGTTTTTTTGCCATTAGTGCGGCCGGTCCACCCGCACCACTGCAACCAACAACAACAAGCGTATCTCCCTTGTTCATCTATTTCTCCTTTGTTTTTCAAGCGGTTTGAATTAGGGAAGTCGTTTTGACGACCATGGAAATATTATACAAAAAATGTGCCAGGGTTTATATCGTCAGCATGGTGTTAAAGATAGCGGTCTGGGGTTAATTTGGCGTTAGGTGTTCGGTGAAGAGGTAACGTTATCGTTACCGTTACCGCCACCCCTTTGAAAAAGTGGGTTTCGGTATGGCCTTCTCTGTCCACGGACTTACGGATTCGAGAAGGCCTCTCTATTTTGTGGCATACTTCAGTTATCTCTTCATTTCTATATGGTTACCAGGGGTGAATGATCAAGGAGCACTTGGCTTGAATAAAAAAAAAAGCTGTTCTCCTTTATCGTAAAGGAGAACAGCTTTTTCTAAACGAACAATTTTAAACAAAAAACAGGACTAAATCAAACTAAAATCTTTCAAAAATAGCAGCCGCACCCATCCCGCCGCCGATACACATGGAAACGATTCCATATTTTCCCTTTACCTCTTTGAGGTTGGCAAGGCAGGTGGCGGTCAGTTTTGCACCGGTACATCCCAATGGGTGCCCCAGGGCAATGGCGCCGCCGTGGATGTTGATTTTTTCCATATATTTTTCAAGATCCAGTTCCCGGATGCAGTAGATGGCCTGGGACGCAAAGGCTTCATTGATTTCATAGATATCGATGTCATCAATGGTCATTCCGGCCTGCTCAAGCACCTTGGGGATGGCATACCGGGGTCCAACTCCCATTTCATCTGATTTACAGCCCACGGTTGCGTAGGAAACCAATCTTCCGATGGGGGTAAGTCCCAGTTCATCGCATTTTTCCTTGGATGCGATGATGGTGGCAGCAGCACCATCGGTTGTCTGGGAGGAGTTGGCAGCCGTCACAGACCCTACCGCCGAGAAGACGGTCCGAAGCTTGGCAAGGCCTTCAGGGGTGGATGCGCGGATACCGTCATCGTGTTCCACCAGAAAAGATTCTTTTTTATAGGTGCCGTCTGCCTGTTTTACAAATTTGAAGGCAGGGGTGGGAACAATTTCTGTAAACTTGCCATTATCCCTGGCAGCAACTGCTTTGGCCTGGGATTTAGCAGCAAATGCGTCCTGGTCTTCCCGGGAGACATTGTACCGGTTGGCCACATTTTCTGCGGTAATACCCATGGAAATATAGTTTTCAGGATTGGTTTTGGAATATTCGGGATGGGGACGGGGAACATTGCCCCCCATGGGGACAAAGGTCATGGATTCGCAGCCGGCACCCATGGTGATTTCTGACCAGCCCATCTGTACCCGGGCAGATGCCAGGGCGATGGCTTCAAGGCCCGAGGCACAGAAGCGGTTGACAACAGCCCCGGAAACCTTGTAGGAAAAACCTGCCATTTGAGCGGCAACCCGGCCCAGGTTCAGTCCCTGCTCTGCTTCGGGAAAGGCACAGCCCAGCATGACATCTTCCACATCTTCAAATGATAAATTCGGGGTTCTTTCAACAGCTTCCTTCATGATAAATGAAGCAAGCTCTTCGGGCCGGGTCTGGTTGAACAGACCTCTTTTTTGTTTACAGCCCGGTGTTCGGACCGATTGTACGATATATGCATCTCTCATTGTTGCGTCCTCCTTTAGTTTCTGAGCGGTTTTCCGGTTTTAAGCATGTGGTCGATCCTTGCAATGGTCAAGTCTTCTTTACAGAAATCAACAAAGGCTTCCCGTTCAAGTTTCAGGATGACATCTTCATCTATTTCGCTGCCGGATTTTACATCTCCTCCACTCATAACAAATGCAATTCGTTTGGCAAGGAATGCATCGTGTTCGCTCATGAATTTTCCATTAAGCATATTGTAAATTTCTGCATTTACCATTCCTTGGCCGCCATTACCCATAACAATCAGAGGTTTTTTGGTCGGGGGAACATATCCGTCATCCACCATTTTTAAGACTTCTTTTTTGGCTTCACCGATGAGGTTGTCACGGTTAAACACGATCCGGTCGGCCAGTCCGAGGAAACCATTGCCCTGGGCCTGGGCTGCTGACATGGAAACCGCCGCCATGGCAACTTTCATGAATGCGGGAATGAAAAGTTTGGCCAGATCCATGTCCTTGGCTGTTTTGGCAGGAAGGGCATTGATATATTTTTTCCACAGGTTCATGCAGCCTCCGCCCGCAGGCAAGAGACCCACACCGATTTCAACAAGTCCCATGTAGAGTTCTGAGTGGGCCACCATTCTGTCGGCACCCAGACAGGTTTCGCATCCACCGCCCAGAACCATACCGTAGGGGGCAGCCACAACAGGAAAGGCTGAATACTTGGTGGCCTGGATTCCATCCTGGCCTTTTTTGATGAAGGCTTCAATCTCCGCATATTTTTTGTCATGGCAGAGCTTGGAAACCTGGGACAGATCCGCACCGGCGGAAAAGGCGCCTGGCATGCCGCCGGCTTCATTTCCAATGACAAGGCCTGCCCCGTTTTTGTCCACATAAGCAAGGGCTTCACCAATGGTATCGATGATCTCTGCATTCAAGGCATTCATTTTTGTATGGAATTCGATGCAGAAAACATCATCTCCAATATCCACGAGACTGGCCGAGGCATTCGACAAAACAGTCTTGTTGTTGCCCTTTGCCGCCGCAATGGAGACCATGGATTTGGAGACGGGAACCGCTTTGTAATCACTTGCTGCGAAGTCATAAAAATACTTGACGCCGTTTTCAAGTTTGTAAAAACAGGTGTTGCCTGCATCCAGCATTGCTCGCACATTGGCGGGGATATCCAGGCCTTCGGCGGTCATTCTTTCAACCGATTCGGCCACGCCGTAGGCGTCCCATGCTTCAAAGGGACCCATCTCAAAATTGTAACCCCATTTCATGGAGTTGTCGATTTCAACGATGGTGTCGGCGATTTCCGGCACCCGGTTGGCAGCATACTGGAAGGCATTTACCACACAGCGCCAGGCAAATTTGGCGCCACGGTCATCACCCTTGAGAACACAGGCAAGTTTTTCCGTCAGGCTGCTTTTCTTTTTGGCCGCATCCAGACAGGGAAAACTGGGTCTTACAAGGTCTTCATATTCAAGGGTTTTGATATTGAGGACTTTGCGGATTTTTTTCCATTCAGGTGTCAGTTCCGCTTTGTAAAAACCGCCCTGGGTCTTGTTACCCAGCATGTTTTTTTCTACCATTTTATTAATGAAATCCGGCAGATCCATGGAGTCTCTCTGCTCGTCATCCAGGCACAGCTCAAAGGAGTTCTTGGCCACATGGGCCATGGTATCCAGGCCCACCAGGTCAGTGGTTTTGAATATGGCCGTTTTGGGGCGCCCCAGGGCAGGGCCGAAAAGGGCATCTACTTCAGGGATGGACATATCATCTTCCATCATGAATTTCATACAGGCGCCAATACCCTGGATACCGATTCTATTGCCCACAAAGTTGGGGGTATCCTTTGCCCAGACAATTCCTTTGCCCAGATTTTTTTCACCAAAACCGGCGATAAATTTAAGGATTTCAGGAAGGGTATCTGCCCCGGGAATCAATTCCAGCAGGTGCATGTAGCGGACCGGGTTAAAGAAATGGGTGCCCATGAAATGTTCTTTAAACTCTTTGGAAAATCCCTCACAGATATCTTTGAGGGGAATACCAGACGTGTTGGTGGAAACGATGGCACCGGCTTTTTTTACCTTTGCAACCTTTTCAAAAAGGTTTCTTTTGATTCCCAGGTTTTCAACCACAACCTCAATGATCCAGTCACATTGGGCCAATTTCTCAATGTCGTCATCCAGGTTGCCAATGGCAATCTGAGCCGCATCTTTTTTGTTGAAAAATAAAGAGGGGCTTGAGGCCAGTGCTGCATCCATACCGGCTTTTACAAGTCTATTCCTGGCAGCGGCATCATCTTTTTCTTCATCTTTTAAGTCAAAAGGGACAATGTCCAGGAGCAGTACATTTACACCGGCACCGGCAAGAAGAGCAGCAATACCACCTCCCATGATTCCGGACCCGATGACTGCAGCCTTTCTGATTTTTCTTACCATGATTTCCTCCTACTATTATGAGTATGCATCACATCACTTATGAATGAGTATTCATTTTTGATTACCAGAAAAACAAGGGGGTTGTCAAGGAAAAATATTTTAGGGAATTCCCGGGAAGTCCGGATAAAATATCATTCAATTTCAGAGATTTAGGTGAAAAGCCCAGGATATAAACATCTTGGGATAATTCTGTTTATTCAAAAAAAACATTGAATGAATTATCATTCATGAATAAAACCTCTTGCTCCTTGAATTAAAAATTAAGATTTGATACGGTACCCTTCAATCTTTAAAGGGTATTACTAAACTGGAGAGACGCCAATGTCCCAAACACCAGCAAAAGCAAGGCCGTTTTCTGTTCTGAACATCGACTCAGTTGCAGGCATGATTGCAAACCTTCAGAAACGCTCCGGGGACATCCCCTGGCATATTGATGGGAAAACCGATCCCTGGGATTTGGTTGAATCCATAATGGGACTGAATATCGGGGGACGTTACCCGGAATCCAGATTGGCCTTTCAATGGCTGGACGCAAATCAGAATCCGGATGGATCGTGGTTTTCTTCCTATGTGGACGGAGAACCCGAAGACAGAACCTGTGAAACTCATATGGCCTGTTACATTGCGGTGGGGCTTTTTCATTCCTATTTGATTACCCGTGATATCTTGTTGCTTGAGCAATATTGGGCCGCCCTGGAACGAGGGATCTCCTTTGCTTTAAGTCTTCAAACCGCCACAGGAGAAATATACTGGGCCAAAAGTCCCGAGGGAAAGGTCGATCCCATGTCCCTGCTGGCAGGGGCCAGCTCCATTTTCATGAGTCTTAAGTGCGCTCTTTCCATTGCCGCTGTGCTCGGCCGGGAAAAAAAAGACTGGGAACATGCCTTTGAGCGGTTGGGCGCTTCTATCCAGGAAAACCTCCATGTCTACAATGTCAGCAAATCTCGGTTTTCCATGTACTGGTTTTATCCCATTTTAAGTGGAGCCCTTCAAGGAGAGAAAGCCCAGGTCCGTATTGACAAGTATTGGCATAAGTATATGATTGAAGGTCAGGGGACCAGATGTGTGTCTGATCAGCCCTGGGTGACCATTGCAGAGACAGCGGAGCTGGTACTTGCCCTGAACGCCATGGGCAATACCCAGAAAGCCCGACTGGTTTTTTCATGGATCCAGGACCGGGTTTATGCGGACAAAACATTCTGGTGCGGCTATACCTATCCCGACATGGTGGTTTGGCCCGAGGAAAAAATTTCCTGGACCAATGCAGTTGCCCTCATGGCAGCGGATGCGCTGTATCATTTGACCCCGGCGGCAAGGCTCTTTGATCATTCCGCCTGGCAGGGCCATCAATACCTGGGGTTCCCCAAGTGATAAAAGACAATAGACCTTTTTATATTAAAAAAGCCTGGTATCGGTTTCAAGATTTTTATGTCCGCCATTATCTGGCTCCCCAGCTTGCCGGGTTAGGTTCCCATTCTTTTATTGTCAAGCCCTGGCATATTGAGGTGTTTGGCGGACCCGTGCGCATTGGAAGCCATATTACCCTTTTGGGATGTTCCGATAAAAAAACACGGCTGACGGTCTGGTCGGATCGCCCGGGGATTGACGGCATCACCATTGGTGACCATGTATTGATTTCCCCGGGGGTAAGGATCTCTGCCGCCAACAGTATTTCCATTGCGGATTCGTGCATGCTTGCCAGCCATGCCTATATCACCGATTCCGACTGGCACGGTATCTATGACAGGTCTCTGCCCCCTAAAGAAGTGAGTCGGGTGGTGCTGGAGGAAAATGTCTGGATTGGGGATTCAGCCATTGTATGCAAGGGTGTTACCATTGGACGAAACAGCATTATTGGTGCCGGGGCTGTGGTTACCTCTGATATCCCTGCCAATGTGGTTGCTGTTGGAAATCCTGCCAGGGTTATAAAAAAATTGGACCCGGACAAGGAGATCATTACCCGGAAGGATCGGTATTCAGACACCGAACAAATGACCCATCTTTTGAATACCGCTGAACGAGAGTCCCTGGATGGAAATACGCTGTGGGGGTGGATCAGGTCCTGTCTATTCCCTAAAAAAAAAAATCAATAATACCTTGTGCCCCTTAATCGATCTGGCCCAGTTTTTCCATGGCATTGGCGAGTTGTTTCAAGGCGAGACGGATGCTTTCAATATCAAAGGATTCTGTGTGATGGAATAATTCCTTGCCGAAGTCTTCAAATGCTGTGATCTGGTATTGGTTGCCCAGTGTTATGATTTTTTTTGCTATTGTTTGGATATCAGATATTTTCATGCCTTCCTGGAGTTTTGGCAACTGGGGTAAAATCTGATTCCTTAATCGGGATTTTATTTCAGGTGTTAGGTTTTTGTTCAAAATGTTGGAATTGATTTTGTTGGGGAGGATAGGGTTTTTGTTTTTTTTGCCGGGCAGCGTCTGGCTGATTTCAACCCCGGGCAAAGAAAGGTCAAACCGACTCCCCTTTCCCGGGGTGCTGGTCACGGATATGCTTCCCCCCATCAGGGTTATCAGCTGTTTGCAGATGGATAGTCCAAGACCTGTGCCGCCAAATTTCCGGCTGGTGCCCGCGGATTCTTGTTGAAAGGATTCAAAAATGATATCGGTCTTGTCCGGTTGGATCCCGATACCGGTGTCTTCTATTTGAACGAGAAGGTGAACGACCCCTTCTTTCTTAGCGTGTGGTGGTTTGGCTTTAGCAATCATATGGACCTGGCCGGTATCGGTGAATTTGATGGCGTTGTCAATGAGGTTGATCAATACTTGGCGAAACCGCAGATCATCCAGGAAAAGAAATTTTGGAAGGCGGGTATCAATTTGTGCAGTAAATTCCAGGGATTTTTCCTGGAGCTTGATATTGAACAGATGGTGGATTTCATTGAAGAGTATATCCAGGGAAACCGGAATCCGATGAAGTTTAAGTTTTTTTGCCTCCATTTTTGATAAATCCAGGATACCATTGATCAGGTTGAGTAAGTTTTTCCCGGAATTGGTAATAGCAGTCAGGTAACCGGATTGTTGCTTGTCCCAGATCATTGTGGACAGCAGTTCGCTGAATCCAATGACGGAGTTTAGCGGGGTTCTGATTTCATGGCTCA
The DNA here is from genome assembly GCA_016743945.1 of Desulfobacteraceae bacterium. Lineage (GTDB taxonomy): Bacteria > Desulfobacterota > Desulfobacteria > Desulfobacterales > Desulfobacteraceae > NBML01. The sequence continues at coordinate 237,918 of JADGFI010000003.1, read as the reverse complement.
CATTGGCCAGAAAATCGCTTTTTGCCTGGTTGGCTTCTTCCAGTTGGCGTTCTTTTTCTTTTCGTATCAAAATTTCAGTGTTCAGTGTTTTATTTAGGACAAGAAGTTCGCTGGTTCTTTCTTCTACCCGGTTTTCAAGTTCCTGGTGGGATCGTTTCAGGGCTTTCTCAGCCAGTTTCCGCTTGTTGATATTCCGGGAGTTGATGACCATCCCTTTTATGGACGGGTGTCTCAAAAGGTTTTGGCTGATGGATTCCAGGGTGCACCAATACGCTTCTTTATGCCTGAAACGATGTTCTGTGGGCTGGGCCGTGACAGTGGATTTGCTTCTGAGATTAAATCGATGGAAAAGGGTCTCTTTATCGTCTGGGTGAACAAAATCAAAGGCATTTATACCCATTAGCTCTTCCGGTGAATACCCTAATATTCGCTGGGTGGATGGGCTCGCATAGGTAAACGTACCCTGTGCATCCACAATCCAGATAAGGTCATTGGCATTTTCAATGAGGGCTCGAAAATGTTCCTCGCTGTATTTCATGGCCGTCAGAGTTTCCTGGAGCCGGAAGGCCATCTGGTTGAATTCCTTAGCCAGATGGCCGAATTCATCCTTGGCATGGACGGGAATTCGGGTGGCAAGATTTCCCTTCCCGATTTGTTCAGCTCCTTGCACCAGTTCTTCAAGGGGACGCGTCAGGCGCCGGGTCAAGATCATCAAGGCCAGGGAAATAATAATGGCGGCAAAAATACCAAGATAAACAAGGTAGGGCGTCATCCGATTGACTGTCCCGTATACCTCCTCCATGGGGTCCACCGCCAAAATAAACCAGTTCCATTGTTTGAAGGCTTTAACCCTTGCCAGGCTTTTTTTTCCATCCATATTCAGGATCAGGCGTCCGGCATTGGATCCTAGTTGCTTAAACCATTTTTTCGAACTGACATCCGTGTCAACCAGATATTTATTGGGGTGAAATATGATGGAGCCGTTGTTGTCTACGGCAAATATATATCCTTGTTTTCCCACTCCGATAACAGAAATTTCCGTTGCGGCATCCAGCTTTGCCTTTGCAATACTGGCAGCAATTTTTTCAAGCCCATATTCATGAAGCATGTTTTCCTGGGTTCCGGCGATGTCCAGGGCTTCTGACAACCGTGTATCCAGCCAGGTCCCCCCCAGATCAATCAAGGCCTTTTTGGAAAAATGATAGGTGGTTCCCACGGTTGCAAAAAGGAAAAAAAGGACCAGGGGCAGGGTGGTCACCAATATTTTTGAGTAGGTATTCATGGAAAAACCTTTCTAGGGTGATTTGTGGGCAGGAAGGGAGAATTCATTCGTGTTTTATACATGTGTTTTCCGTAAACTGGGGATAAAGGGCCATGGTGGAAACCAGACGATGACCGTAATCCACATCAATTTTTCTGGCATAGCACTGCCGGGTAAACATGATGGGAAAGGCCGCCACCTCATCTAAAATTCGAATCTGTGTCTGAATCCACAGATTCACCTGGGTAACCGGGTCAATGGTCAGCCGGGCAGCTTCAATGAGTTTATCGATTTTGTCATAATGGGAAAAATTGGTGTCAGGACTGGAACCTTTGACAATAATGGCGTCTGAGTGAAAAAACCGGGTTAGATACGCATCGGCATTGGGGCGCCAGGCCGGATAAATGACAAGGGGTTGGGGATGATTCCGGATTTTTTTGTGCATATTGGCGTGGGTGTCAATGGTGATATTACAGGTGATCCCTATTTTGGCCAATTGATTTTTCATTACAAAATAATAGTTTTTATACACCCGCTTTTCCGAGGTGATAAGATCCAGGGAAAATCCATGGGGATACCCGGCCTCGATTAATAATTTTTTTGCCTTGCCCAAATCCTGGGGATAATCCAACTTCAATATTCTGGCATCTTTTTTCGATAATCCGCCGGGCAGAAATTGGGCAGGTACCGGTGAAAAAACAGGGCCTGATAGCAGGGGACTTGTGGTGGAGAGGAAACCATTCCGATTCAGGGCATAGGCAATGGCCCTTCGAACCCGGATGTCATCTGTGGGTTTCATCTGGGTGTTTAGATGAAGGGTGCCCACTTCCCCTACGCCATGGGTATCAACGATGATGGAATTCTCTTTTTCCATGGCATCAATCCATCCCTTTTCAGCAGACCCGGTGATCACATCCAGCCGGCCTTGCCTTAACCCATCCTCCCGGTCTTTCAACCCGGGGATGAACAGGATTTCAACCCCGGTAAGTTTGGGTATCCCTCGAAAATATTGACTGTTTGCCCTTAAACTGAGTTTCCGGCCGGGCAATAATTTTTGAAAGGCAAAGGGCCCGGTACCAATGGGGTGGGATTTGAAACGTTCATATCCCATGGTTTCAACGGCCTGTTTACTGACAATGAAACCACCGCCATAATTGGTTAATTTGGGAAAGAATAAAATGGAAGAAATTGGTTTTTCAAGGGTGATTTCCAGGCCATAATCACCTCGTTTTTTGACAGCCATGCCGGCATATTCCCCGGCATAGGCACAAAATTTTTTGTCGGCTGATTTTTTGATGGAAAAAATGACATCATCTGCTGTCATCTCATGGGCCGGGGTGGCAGGACCCGGGTGAAAGTAAACGCCTTTGCGCAGGTTTATTGTCCAGACCTGTTTGCCTTTTTCCATCCTAAAATCAGGCATGTCCACTGCAAGGTCCGGTTCTATTTGTGGCGCATTTCCCGGAACATACCGCAGCAATCCGTTAAAGACCATATCTGCCAAGGCCCGGTCCTGGGAGGCTGCTGCAAAATGGGGATCCAGATTTCCCATGGCAGATACCTGGACGCCAAATCTGAGCACCCCTCCTGATTGAGCCGCCTTGCAGGGGGGATTAAAATAAAAGGCTTCCATAAAAAGGCAACTGCTCAACAACCAGAACAGCCCTAGGATTTTTTTCATTATTTATACCCTCATGGCGTCACAATTTTAAGACACGCCACTTATTAGCATAATACTTTTTTTGCGGACCTTGAGTAAAAAATATATTATACATGAAATTCCGGCAAATGCAAAACAGGGGGCAGCAAAATTTGTCAAACTCATAATTTGTGGTTATATTGGCACAATCACATAAGTGTTGGCCACAAAAATATTAACGAAGCAACCACAAGGAAACAAGACAGATGGATGGACAAAAACGGGCCGATATCCGAAAAGGATTGGACGTAAATATTGTGCAGAAACAAGACCAGAGAACCGGACAGCTCACCCGGGGAGTGGTAAAGGATATCCTCACCAACTCAAAGACCCATCCCCATGGCATTAAGGTCAGGCTTGAGTCCGGGATAGTGGGCCGGGTCAAGGAAATCATCCTTCAAAAGGGTTAAGGGGTCAATGGAAAAATCCAGCAGAAATCGACTGATGCCCCGGCATGCAGCCCTATTCAAGACCGAGAGCCTGTTTGACAAGATTGCCGGGGCTGTCTGCCGTGCCGGTACCCTGCCCCGGAAAGAACTCTATGAATCCTGGGAAACAGCCAGGCGGATTCGGCGTAAATACCGAGGCGGCCGGGTGGTGGATCTTGCCTGTGGCCATGGCCTTTTGGCCCATATATTGCTGATCCTGGACAATGGATCACAGGCCCTGGCAATTGATACAAAGATTCCTGAAAATGCCCGTGCACTTTCACACTCCCTGTTGGAGACCTGGCCCCGCCTTGAAAACAGGATTCATTACAGACAAATGCGTATCCAGGAGGTTCAAATTTATCCAGGAGACCTGGTGGTCTCTGCCCATGCCTGCGGCAGTCTCACCGACCTGGTGATTGACAAGGCTGTTGAGGCCCGTGCCCGGGTGGCGGTTTTGCCCTGCTGCCATAATTTAAAAACCGGTTCAACGGGAAACCTTTCCAACTGGATGGATGGGTCACTGGCCATTGACACGGTCCGGGCCCTTGGGCTTGCATCAAAGGGATATGTGATCACCACCCAAAAAATTCCAGACACCATAACCCCTAAAAACCGTTTGCTCATGGGGCATCCCCTCACACCATAAACCAGCTCCGTCAGCCTCCCCAATTTCCCCTGAGAACGGAAAAGGCAACACTCCACATGATAACTCCCACAAGGGTATCCAGAATCCGCCAGGATAGCTTTTTTTTAAAAAATGGTGCCAGAAGACTGCTGCCCAGGCTTAAAACAAAGAACCAGACAAAGGATGCCGTGGCTGCCCCGGCACCAAAGACCAGATGTCCCGGGTCCTGGAACTGACTGGCAATACTGCCCAAAAGCAAAATGGTATCAATATACACATGGGGGTTGAGCAGGGTGACGGCCAGGGTGGATAGAACCGCAGTTTTTAAGGAGGTTTCCCCATTTTGATCCGCATCCAGCTGCTGGCCTTTAAAGGCAGATCGAAAGGAAGCGATTCCGTAACAAAATAAAAACAGGGCTCCGCCAATGCCCGCCACCTGGGACAATACCTTGCTGGAGGCAATGAAGCTTCCAAAACCGGCAACCCCAATGGTCACCAGGATGGCATCACACAAGGCGCAGATCAATGGGATCACAATGACATGGTTTTTTCTGACCCCCTGACTTAATACAAAGGCATTCTGGGCGCCAATGGCGATGATCAGGCCGCCGCCGGTTCCCATACCCTTTAAAAATGTCAGCAGCATTTTTTATCCTTTTGATTTTTGCAATTTTAAATGAGGTGCAGGATACCCAAAGGATTGAAAGAAGTAAAATTAATATATTTTATGAAATATTAAAATTATTAATTTTGAGCAGAAGGGTTTTATTACCGGGCCATTAAATAACCGGGTAGGTATAAAACTTCGTGTCCACGGTCATGAAGGGGAAGCTGAGGGGCAGACGCTTTTTTTTAATGGAAACAAAGCCGTTTTTTTCATAGAATCTATGGGCTGCTGTAAATTTTTCAGTGGTACCCAGAAAAATTTCGGAGATGTTCTTTCGTCTGGCCCATTCAAGGGCAACACCCCATAATTCCTTGGCTGTCCCAAAGGCCGGTCCTCTGAAATCCGGGTGTACAAACATTTTTCTCAATGCTGCCTGGCAATTGCCAATATCCTTCAGGGAAAGGGTCCCGACAACCAGGCCGTCATTTACGGCAACCCAGAAGTTGCCGATTCCCTGCTGGTAAAACCTAGGGATATCGCCAAGATCCGGCTGGTCTTGGGCTGTGATGGGGATGTTGAATTCTTTTTGCTGTATCTTGAGAATAAGGGCAATCACCTGGTCCTTGTCGCCAGGGGCATAGGAACGTATCTCCATACTATTTTGTGTGTGCTCTCTTTTGTCTCCAGTCAGGTTGGGGATACCGGTATCAACAATTTCAAGCAGGGAAATTAAAGTTGTTTTCTGATTCAGGGTCAGCCCCTGCATCAGGCCATTAATTCTATCATAATAATCCGGCAGTATGGATTCAAGGCGGTGAATACCCTTGGCCGTTAATCGAATATATATTTTTCTTTTATCAACGGAATCTGCCTGCCGTGTAATCAACTGGGCTTTTTCAAGCCCATTGACAAGTCCGGTCGTGGTGGCCCGGGTTACGCCGAGTTTTTCTGCCAGCCCCGAGGGGGTAAGGGGGATATCCGGAGTACGGTTCAAGATAACCAGGATCAAAAAACGTCCCTGGGAAAGCCCATAGGTTCCCAATATTTTTTCAAATCCGGTCAACAGGTCACTGCCGGTTCTCAACAGTTTGACCAAGGCCTGAACAGACAGGGCATCCATCCTGTCGTATCGTCGGGCCAGGTCCTCAAATTGCTTTTGGTTGGGCGTATCCATCAAAAAAAACATAGTGTCTCCCTTTTGGTAAAACATATAGTTAGCCCCCTAATAGTACGGCGCCTATCTATATGTCAAGATGAATTGTTCGAAATCTTGACCTCCGGTCCCATATTCAACAATCAGATAGGGCTAGCGGGTAATCGGGATCTTTTTTCTAAAGAGGATGGTTTTTTAGACGGGTAATAAATAAGATTGTGTGTCACCGATATTTTTGATATCGGTGCAGTAAGTATATAGGAGGGTGTGTATCAACGAGGGGAAAATGACCCTGTTCTATTCTTGACCCCAATGGAAAATTTTCAGCTCATTGATATAATTGGCTTGGAACATTTTCATAAATGAAAGGAAACAAATACCATAAATGAAAAAATTTATCGCAGTCTACATTGACCTTGAAAATGTTGCCGGAATTTTAGATTTGGATGTCATGATCCAGGATATTATTCTTGAAGAGAACAAAGAAGATTCAGAAGATTATGTGTTCGCTGTTAAGTTTGCTTGTGGAAATACCAATTCCATAACAAAACTTAGAGATCAACTCATTAATTATAATTTTGAAATCCGGGAAGCCCCCCATGTCACCGGCAAAAAAAACCGCGCTGATTTAATCATCAGCCTGGATGCATTTGAAAAACTATACCTTGAAAAACCCTCAATTGACCGTTTCGTCTTTGTTACCCGGGATTCTGATTTTTCTGTCATTATGGATGTTTTGCGAAAATATGGAAAAGAAGTGTGGCTCATCACCCAGGAGGGGGATGAACAAAGACCTATTTTTCGAAATTGTACGGACAACATCATTGTAATTCCCCGTAGGAAATCCGTTTCTCAAACAGAAGAACAAATTGCGCCAAAACAAAAGCCAGCAGCGGTAAAAATTCAAACAACAGGGAATACAAAGGAGACCATCGAAGCGGATGGTAAGGATAAAATTGCCAAAGAATTATTTATGAAGGTGTTGGTTCGTCTTGACCCAAGTGAAAATCATTTATTAAATGGAATTGCCAACAAGATGAGACAATTGGATAAATCCTTTAAGATTCGAAATACCAGTTATAAGAAAATGGCCATGCTTGCAAAAGAGTTTGAAACCAGAGGCTGGCTTAAAACCAAAAAAAATAAAGAAGGGCATTTGATGATTACAGACCTGGAAGCAGATGAATGATATGGTTTATTATAGATTCCGAACATATCTGCTCTGCCTTTTCTGATGAAAAATAAATCTGTTAAATCTCTTAACTATTGATTAAAGGAAAATAAAATGACCACAGATTTGGTGCTTGAAATATTTTCAGACTATGTTTGACCCTGGTGCTATTTCATTACCGGGAGTATTGAACGCTTAGAGAAAGAGTATGGAATTTATGTAAAATGGCGGGCCTTTCCCCTTCATCCGGACACCCCGGACCAGGGTTTTTCCCTGGAAGAGTTGTTTGCCAAAAAAGGAATCTTTTCCGATGTGAACAAGATTGTGGCCCAGCTTCAGGCCACGGCTGCAAAATTTGATCTTCCCATGGGGGATCGGAAAATGACCTATAACAGCCGTCTTGCCCAGGAGGTGGGCCTCTGGGCAGAGGAAAAGGGAAGGGGGCATGCCTTCCACATGGCTGCCTTTAACGCCTATTTTGTGGCGGGCCATAACCTTGCAAAAAAAGAGGTGCTGCTGGCCTTGATCCGGTCTGTAGGGCTTGATCCCGTGGAAGGGGAAGCCGTTATTGATCAGCGGATATTTAAGGACGCCGTGGACGCAGATTGGGAATTGGCCCGGACAAAGGGAATCATGGCCGTTCCCACCTTTATCATGGGGCTGGACCGGCTGGTGGGAGCCCAGACCCATGAGATTTTGGAAAAAATGGTTGTAAAATATGGATTTGGCACAAATTTGACACATGACAGACCAGAATAGAAAAGAGCGACGGTTAACCAGTATAGCCAGGGTTCATACCCATCTATCGCCCTTCCTGAGTTGGTAAGCAGCATTTTTTACCAGTGGATATCCCCGTATGGTTTTCACCTGGGTTCCATGGTGCTTATTGGCTCTGTCCATTTGACCCTCAGCTCCTGAGGGTCTTAATCCCTTTGTCCAAGCCGATAGATCAAAAGCAAGGGGAATTAGCGCTTTTCGAAATTTCAGAATGGTGGTTTTATTTACGAATCGACGATTTGAAGTTTAAAGCATTAAACCCGAATGTGGCGATTAAGTAATAAAATGACTTGAACACATGAAATGGGAAAGAGCTATTTTTTTTAAAAAAAGTCGAATAATTTCTATATGTTTTTCTTCCAATAAAAAGGGAAAAATAACAATAAAAAGGCCGGACTGCTTTTTGACCTGTCCGTTAATTCCTTTGTCGTTTTTGTATTCCGAATCGTTTTTGCCATGAATATTTTTACTGAATTCGTCGTTGATTTTAGAGATATAAACTAGTATAGTCTGTCCCCTTAGAGAGGGTATGCACAACCGAAACAATGGCCCAGGCGGGTTTCTCCCTGGGAAAATAATAAAGGAGCACTGAATGTTCTCGTTCATAAAGAAAAATTTAAGCCTTAAGCTTTTGTTGATTTTAGTCCTCGTTCTTGCCGTCACCTTTATCGGCCTTTCTTTTTCCATCCTGAAAAAACAGAGCGCGCTTTTAAAGGAGATGCGTGTCAGTGTTGAAACGGCTTTACAAAATACGGGAAAGGAGGCCCGCCAATCGTTTGACGGACTGGAAACCCATGTGGATAAATTACTTGCCGCAATGAAGGAAACAACGTCGGCAAATCTTTCCCAGGCAACCCAGAAGGCCCTGATGGAAGAAGAGAAGCAGGTTCAAAAAGGGATGGAAGCCCTTCTTTTGAAAAATGCCGAAGGGATTACAGCATTGCTCAACAGTGTTACGCCAGCCACCATCATGAACAAAAATTATCCAGAGCTTATTAAATACAGCAAGGCCGCTGCCAAGACAAAGGAAATTGTCTATACCCTTTTCTTTGACACGGACGGGAATTCCCTGCCCGGCTCTCTTAATTACAAGGACGACAGGATTAAAAGATATCTTGAAAGTGAAGAAAGCAAAAACAGCATCCAGACGGTGGTTTCCCAGTCAAAAAATGATCCGGGTGTTATTATATTAGAACAGCCCATTGAATATTTTGGAACACCCCAGGGAAAAATGATCATCTGTATTAGCAAGGACTCGGTGACCAAAGAGATCCAACAGCTCTCCTCGCGTTTTAAAACGCTGAACCAGAGCAACGGCACCCAAATAAACCAGGAAATTGATTCCGGGTCAGCCAACTTGAGGGCAGAAATGAAAAAGGGTCTCCATGAGGTCACTCGGGAAAATGCCGAGGCCATCAAACGGACGGGAGCCATATTGAATGCATCGGCTTCTGCTGTAAATTCCAGCATAAAAAAGGTGATCATTGTTGTGGGAATTGTTTGCTCCGTTTTTATCCTTGTCCTTATCGGTTTTTTGCTGCAGTTTATGGTGATCAATCCCATCAAGGTGATTTCAGAGGGTCTCAAGGACACAGCCCAGGGGGAAGGGGACCTTACCAAACGCCTTGCCTCTGAAAGGCAGGATGAGATCGGAACCCTTGCAAACTGGTTTGATGCCTTTCTTGAAAGGCTAAACAACATCATTGTGGATATCGGCACCAATGCCGGAACCGTTACTGCGGCATCCGGAGATGTTCTTCTGGTTGCAGGTCAAATGAGTGAAGAGTCCAAGAATCTTTCTGAACGGGCCGATACCGTGGCAGCGGCAACCGAGGAAATGAGTTCCAATATGGATTCAGTCGCAGCCGCCAGCGAGCAGGCCGCCACCAATGTGAACAGCGTTTCTTGTGCCGCCGGTCAGATGAAGATGACTCTCGGTGAAATTGCCCAAAATTGTGACAAGGCCAGGGGGATATCCGATAATGCCAGTGTAGGGGTTGAGAGTGCTTCAGGCAAGGTGAAACTCCTGGGTGAGGCGGCAAAGGAAATCAGCAAAGTGACAGAAGTGATAACAGAAATTGCAGAACAGACCAATCTTCTTGCCCTGAACGCTGCCATTGAAGCGGCAAGGGCAGGCGAGTCCGGCAGGGGCTTTGCTGTTGTCGCCGGTGAAATCAAAGGCCTTGCAGCCCAGACAACAGATGCGACTCTCAATATCAGAGAAAAAATCCAAGGGATCCAGAATTCCACAGATGAGACAGTGCATGAGGTGGGCAATATTTCTAAAGTCATTATAGAAATGAATGAAATTGTCACCAGCATTGCTGCTGCTATTGAAGAGCAGTCCACAGCAGCAGCCGAGGTGGCTGATAATGTCAACCAGGCTTCCACGGGTATTGGTGAAGTCAATGAAAATGTTGCCCAGAGTTCCCATGTTTCCACTGAGATAGCAAAGGATATTGCAGAGGTGAACTCTGTTGCCGACAACATGTTCCAGAAAAGTTCCCAAATGGAAAAAAGCGCAGGGGATCTTTCTACCCTATCAACAACTCTGAAAAACATGATCAGTGTTTTTAAAGTATCTGAAAAGAAAAAGGGTTAAAGAATATAGTTTTAAAAAACTGATATTAAATGGAAAAAATGACGACTGCCCGGCAAAAAATACCGGGGAAAAGAATCCTTCTTTTTCCCGGTATTTTTCATTTTTCTGTTAAAAGGAGGCTGATATTGATACTTTCAATTTAGACCTTTTCTCGTCAAGAAATTATCTTGAAACCAGCCAGCAGCAAATTACACAAGAATTCAAATTTTTGGATGTGGATGGAACTCCAGAGGATATCCAAGCACCGGTATGGGGAACCGTATTTGGAGAACTGGCAGCCTATGGCCTGGATAAAAATTTCTGGATTGATGAAAATGATGCCGTGTTTGATGAGCTGACCCTTCAATGGGCTGGATGAAACCGGTGAGATGCACCTGACCCGTATCAAAGATGCCGGGAAGGGGGCTTATTTTTTTGGGGAGAAGAGGGGCGAGAATCCGCATATTTTTATGGGAGAATTCTGTTTTTTAATGCAAGGGTGACACGGTTTGTGGTAATAAACCCCCATGTTGGATTATAAATTATTGCAGGCCCTGGCCATCGTCATTCAGGAAGGCGGGTTTGATAAGGCAGCCCAACGGTTGAATATCACCCAGTCCGCCGTTTCCCAGAGGATAAAACTCCTGGAAGATCAATTGGGAACACTTTTGGTGACCCGGACGGTTCCGCCGGCGCCCACCCCTGAAGGGAAAAATTTGCTCAAACATTATATCCAGGTCCAAAGCCTTGAGGCAGACCTTGAACAAAGCTTAAACCCCTTGGCCCGGGAGGCGTCCCAGGTGTTTGCCCTGGGGATTAACGCAGACAGCCTTGCCACCTGGTTTCTCCCGGCAATCACTTCTTTTTTGGGGGAAAACCGAGTACTGCTGGATCTAAAGGTGGATGACCAGGAGAAAACCCATAAATTACTCAGAAACGGGGAGGTGGCGGGCTGTATCAGCTCCGAAAAAACACCGGTTCAAGGGTGTTCTGTCATTCCCATTGGGACCATGACCTATCGAATGGTTGCCGCCTCTGAATTTGCAAGCACACATTTTCCCCGGGGGCTTGCAAAGGATTGCCTGGAAACAGCACCCGCCGTCATATACAATCGCAGGGACGATCTCCATGCCCGGTTTTTAAAAACATATTTTCAAGGTTCCGTCCATCCAAAATGGATCCAAAAAATTCCGATTCATTATGTTCCTTCTTCGGAAAAATTTGTCGACCTTATTCTGGATGGGATTGCCTATGGCATGGTTCCGGATCTCCAGGGAGGTGTCCATATTAAAACCGGCCGTTTTGTGGACCTGGCGCCGGGGTCCCGTATCGGGGTGGATCTTTATTGGCACAGGTGGAATTTAAGTTCGCGACTGTTGGATGAATTCTCAAAGGCAATTGTTAAAAATGCTGTGATCTGTTAAAAAAAAATATGACCATTTATTTGAAGGATATCATTGACCTGGATTACCTTTTAAGCCTGGACGACCAAAGGGATTCCGTGGAAGAGAAAGAAAAGACCCTTGCAAGGGACCGGGAAATTTTCACCCAGCTGGATCAGACGGGCCTGGATGCAGGGGATATGGAGGCGCCCGCCCTGCTTTTTTCATGGCTTGAATACCGGCGGCTGGTATTTTTTCACGAGGCCGGTGAAGGGCCAAGTGCCCTGCTGCCGGGAAGGGTGTTTTCCTCCCTGTACCGCTGGATTGTTTATGTGCTGGTGATCACAGGGGTTTTATCCGGCATCTCCATGGCCTATTCCTTTCTGGCCTACCACGGGACCCGGCCCATAAATGTGACGATTTTCTTTGCGGTGTTTATTTTTTTCCATGTCCTGCTGTTTTTTCTCACCTTGTTTGTGCTGGCGGGTCGGTTTTTTAAGGGAAGGACGGGAAATGGAGAACCCCATTATTCCACTGTCCATACCCTGTTGTCTGTCTTTTTCTTTAAGGGGTTTCCCGGGATTTTAAAAAAAATAGGCCGGCCCCTGGGGGAGAAGGGAATTGCGACCATTGAATATACCGCCTCCCTGATCCGGATGAGAAACAGGGAATACCGGCTTGTTTTTTTCTGGCCCTTTTTTGTGCTCTCTTCTTTTTTCGCAGCCGCCTTTTCCGCAGGCGCCCTGGGGGGGACCCTGTTTCGGGTGGCGGTCAGTGACATGGCCTTTGGCTGGCAATCCACCCTTATTGCGGCCAGTGACCGTATCCATGGGGCATTGTCTGTGATCTCTTTTCCCTGGTCCTGGTTTGTGCCGGGAAGCTTTGCCCATCCAAGCCTTGAACAAATAGAAGGGTCAAGGATCCTGTTAAAGGAGGGAATTTCCACACTTGCCACAAAGGATCTGGTATCCTGGTGGCCATTTCTTTGCTTGGGCATATTTTTCTATGCGGTTCTGCCGCGCCTTATGCTGATCATGGTAAGTTTCATGGCCCAGCGACGAGCAGTGGGCCAATTTGATTTTGAAAGACCCCGGTTTAAAAAACTGCTGGTCCGAATGAAGTCACCCATAATGGATATCCGGTTTGATGAGACGCCGGTAAACCTTGCCGGCCGACAAAATAATTTTCTGGCGGATCCATCTGGTGCTGATTTCCTTGAGCCTGATTCGTTGGGATCGGGTGGGCCGGGGCCTGAAATGCCTTCGGCAAAACAGACGCAATCAAACAGTTCCCATGCCGTGGTTCTGGTGTCGGGGAGCGTATATGGCCAGGAAAATTTCGGGGCTGTCCAAGAGGCTGTCCGGCAAAATTTGTTCCTGGGTGTTCGCTCAATGATTTCCCTCTCCTTTGATTATTCACAGGACCGAGAGTTGCTTTTCTCCCTGGCCAAGGCGTCGAAAGATCCGGTTATCCTGCTCCAGGAAGCGTGGCAGCCCCCCATCCGGGGACTTCTTCACTATTTTGTTCAGCTTAAAACTCAAATTTTTACGGACAGGCCTATGTATATCCTTTTGACCCAGACCCCTGGGGCGGACCCTTGGGTCGTGGACGGGGAGGACATAAATTTTAAGGTCTGGAAACGGGCCATCCATCAATTGGGCAACCCCGATATCTTGCTGGAAAGGGTGTATCGTGGAAAGGGTGTATAAATGAGAACGTCGCCACTTAATATTCCGGAATTTGCGGTTCTGGGCCATCCCAATGAAGGCAAGTCCTCCGTGGTTTCCACCCTTGCCGAGGACGATCAGATCCGGGTCAGCCCGGTGCCTGGCGAGACCACGGTTTCCCGGACCTATACCGTTGAAATTGACAAGAAAAAAATTATCCGGTTCGTGGATACCCCCGGGTTCCAGGCGCCCCGGCAGACCCTGGCCTGGTTTCGGGCCCAGGGTGATTCGGAAAAGATCCTGGAACATTTTATTGCAACCTTTCATGATGATCCTTTTTTTGCCGATGAGTGTGAACTCATGGCACCGGTTGCCAGGGGGGCGGGTATTATTTATGTGGTGAACGGCGCAAGGCCGGTCCGGGACGACGATATTGCTGAAATGGAAATATTGAGGCTCACGGGCAGGCCCCGCATGGCCATCATTAATTCCAAGCAAATGGACAAGGATTATACCCGGGAGTGGAAACTGGAGTTCCGCAAATATTTTAATTCCATCCGGGTGTTTAATTCCAATACGGCTGATTTCAAGGAGCGCATCCGCATGCTGGAAAGCCTGAAATCCATTGATCAGGAATGGGAAGACTCCCTTTCAAAGGTGATTTTGGCCTTTAAGGGGGAATGGAAAAAACGAAATCGCCTGGCCTGTGCCTATATCACCCTTGCCCTGGAAAAAAGTCTCGGGTTTTCTGTGTCTGAACGTCTTTCCTTAACCTCCGACCCGGTCCGGGCCAGGGAACGACTCAATCTTTCTTTTCAAAAAGGGGTCCGGGGGATTGAACAAGAGATGTTCACACAGATTAAGTCCCTGTTTAAGCACAATCTATATGACTATCCCCTGCCCGACTATTCCCTTCTCCAACATGATTTGTTCGCAAAACAGACCTGGGAACTGCTGGGATTGACCCAAAAACAACTGGCCGCAGCCGGGGCTGTTCTGGGCGGCACCATGGGACTTGTCATGGACACGGCGGCAGGCGGTCTGACATTTGGGGTGTTCACCGCCATCGGAGGTTTATTGGGGGCCGGGTCTGCCATTTGGAGCGGCAAAAAAATCGCTCAAAAAACCGGTCAGACCCTCCAGCTTGGAGGGGATCGCCTCCAGGTGGGGCCCAATGAAAACCTCCAATTTCTCTACGTTCTCATGGACCGGGCCCTGATCTATTATGCCCATATGATGAATCGGGCCCATGGCCGCCGGGATCTTACATCCCTCGGGTCGGACCCAAAGGCTGGCAATTCCAAAATGGGCATTTCGGCAGCACTTTCCCCAGGCCAGCGCAACATCTGCACCCGGTTTTTCAAGTCTGTCAGCGGTAAAAGAATTATCAAGGGGAAAAAGGCCATACCCGAGTTTGCTGTTCTGGTGGAATCCTTGTTGGAAAAAATTGCCAACCAAGAAATTTAATCATAAATACAGGGAGTCTAATTGAGATGTTATCGCACCTTTTTAACCCGATCCAAATAGGAAATATGACCGTAAAGAACCGGCTGATGATGTCTGCCATGAGTATTAATTTCGGGGTGGATGAGCGTTGCCATGTTACGGATCAACTCATTGAATATTTTGTGGAGCGGGCCCGGGGGGAAGTGGGCATGATGCTGGTGGGGGGAGGCAGTGTTCACCCGGGGGGCCAGGAACTGCCGGATCTTCCCCAGATGTACGATGATTCGTGTATTCCTTCGTTAAAAAAGATGGTGGAGCGGGTCAAACGTTATGATACCCGCTTCGGGGTCCAGCTCATGCACGGGGGGCGTCAATCCTATCTCCCCATAAAGGTGGCCCCATCTGCCATACCGGCTCCGGCAGTTGTTAAAGGTGAGGTCCGGGCCCTTGAAGTGAAAGAAATAAAGGAATTGGTCGCCTGTTTTGGCGATTCTGCAAGGCGGTGCCGGGAAGCAGGATTTGACTTTATCGAAATCCATGGGGCCCACGGGTATTTGATCAACCAGTTCATGGCACCCAACTCCAATATCAGAATAGACGAATATGGCGGGTCCTTTGGGAACCGGACCCGGTTTTTATTTGAAATCATTGAGGCCATCCAAGAACAAGCCGGAACAGAGTTTCCCCTGGGCATTCGGATCAACGGGAACGATTATATTGAAAACGGCTGGGAGCTTAAGGACACGGTGCGCCTTGCGCCCCTGCTGGAAAAGGCCGGGGTGGCCTATCTCCATATCTCCGGCGGGGTCTATGGATCCACGGAGCTGACCATCCCGTCCATGTACACCCCCCAGGGGTGTTTTGTCCATCTGGCCGAAGCCGTGGAAAAGGTGGTGGACATTCCGGTGATCACCGTGGGCAGGATCAAGGATCCAGAACATGCCAACCAGATCCTGAAAGATGGAAAAGCAGACATGGTTTCCATGGGCCGGTCTTTTCTGGCAGATCCCCAGTATCCTCGGAAGGCAAGAGAAGGCAAGTTTTCCCAGATCCGGCCCTGCGTGGGGTGTTGCCTTGGCTGCATCCATGCTGTCCTGGCAAAGGAGCCGGGATCCTGTGTGGTGAACCCCGATGTGGGCCGGGAATATAAAATCAAGGAAGAGGCCGCTTCTCAAACCCCTTTAAAGGTGGTGGTGGTGGGGGCCGGTCCTGCTGGCATGGCAGCCGCCAGAATGTTTGCACTCAAGGGACATGAACCCCTGATCTGTGAACGAGAATCTGATTCCGGTGGCCTTTTGGCTCTGGCCGCCAAGGCTCCCGGCAGGGGAGAACTTGGGGATATCCTCCATTTTTTTAAAGAGGAGATGGAGCGTCTGGGGGTTGAAACCCGATATGACACCCCCTTGTCCAGGGATCTTTTGAATGAGATTAAGCCGGATAAGGTTATCCTTGCCACCGGTTCCCTGCCGGACATGCCGGTGATAAAAGGGTTGTTCCAGACAGCCATGGGGTTGATCACCAATGTGGACCTGCTCAAGGGCAGGGAAAAAGCCGGGGATCGGGTAATTGTTTTGGGGGGTGGAATGACCGGTTTGATTACGGCTGATTTCCTGGCAGACCAGGGAAAACAAGTGGTGGTATTGAATCGGAAAAAGAGTTTTGCCGAAGAGATGTCCAGTAATGATCGCTACTATTTAAGGGAGCGCTTGAAAAAAGGGAAGGTTGACCTGTATAAAAATGTGGCAATCCAGGCATTTACCGATGATGGGGCCGTGTTTAAATCCAATGGACAGACCCTCACGCTTACAAAATTTGACACGGTGGTTATTTCTGAAAAGCAGCAGTCTATCCGGGATGCCAAGAAGCTGGTAACGAACACCAACGCACAATTTTATTTTATTGGGGATGCCAAATCCCCAAGGCATTTGATGTATTGCATTTCTGAAGCCGAAGAGATTGCCAGATCCGTATAACCGGCATGGCCGGAGCATGGTATTTGCACCTGGCCACAACGAAAAATGAAACTTTTCTAATTGTAATGTCTTGCCCGGAGTTTCATATAAATTATAAGGAGACACACCATGAAAGAAACATATGATACTGCCAGAAAGTTAATGAAAGGATATTGCCGGGTTTGCCCCGAATGCAATGGAAATGCCTGTGCGGGAGAAGTTCCGGGCATGGGGGGGCTGGGAACGGCAACCTCCTTTAAAGAAAATGTAACCGCTCTGGGGAAGATTCGCTTTAATATGCGGCTGATCCATGATGTGACAGAACCGGATATGTCCATTTCTCTGCTGGGCAGGCAGATGACCTTGCCCCTCATGGCAGCCCCCATTGGTGGAGTTTCTTTCAATATGGGGGGCCAGATGTCCGAGGAAGATTATATTCGGGCCATTGTGAGGGGGTGCAAGGAAAAGGGGATCATCGGATGCACCGGGGACGGGGTCCCGGACTTTATCCATGAAACCGGGTTAAAGGAGATAAAAGCTGCCCATGGCCATGGGATCCCCTTTATCAAACCCTGGGAAGACAGGGAATTGCTTGAGAAAATTCAAAAGGTCAGGGATGCCGGGGCGGACATCATGGGCATTGATATTGATGCAGCCGGGTTGATCACCCTGAAAAAAATGGGGCGTCCGGTTTTTCCCCGGGGGATTGAAAAATTGGGGAAAATTATTCAAAAAGCCGCCATGAAATTCATCCTTAAAGGGGTGATGACGGTTCAGGATGCCAACGCCGCTTTGGAAGCAGGAGCTGATGCCATTGTGGTTTCCAATCACGGCGGGCGGGTTTTGGACCATCTTCCCGGAACCGCCAGTGTTCTTGGTGCTATTTGTGATGCTGTCAAGGGTCAGGTGACCATTCTGGCAGACGGCGGGGTGAGGTCCGGGGGGGATGTCTTGAAATTGCTTGCCCTGGGTGCCGACGCCGTCATGATTGGCAGGCCTTTTTCTGTGGCGGCTGTGGGGGGGGGGCAAGCCGGGGTGGAATCCTATATTGATAAGATTAAAACAGAGCTGGAACAGGCCATGGTGCTGACCGGTGTTAAAGCAGTCTCCCAGGTGCCGGGCAACATAATTTTTCGTGTATGAAATAAGATGATAGGATTTTTATTTTAAAAGCCGAAGGTCTCGTGTGCGAATGATATCCCTTGCCAGTTTGCCATATAGCTTGACCTTGCCCAGTCGGTCTTTTTTCCCTGCCAGGAGACTCTCATAAAGTGCTTGTCGCGTGTCAGGCGGCTGGGTTTGATCTGGCCTGGGCGTCAGGGTGATCGCATTGGCCGGGCAGGTGGGAACACAAACGCCGCATCCAATGCATCTGTTCGTGTCCACGGCAGCGATCCTGGTTTCTTTTTTTTCGGATAAGGGGGGGATAAAAATTGCATCTACCTGGCATCTGTTTTTGCAGATCCCGCATCCAATGCAGGTGGTTGGATCCAGGGTGGCCTGGAAGTTGGATGCCCAGAAATTCACCGGCACCGGCAGACTTTTCTGGATGTCCAGCATCCCACAGCAACAACCGCAGCAGGAACAGATGAAATCAGGTGTTTTTGCATTGGCCGGCTGAAGTACCAGGCCTTCCTTTTGGTTTTCGTCCATGATGGCCATGGCCTCTTGTCTGGAAATTTTTCGGCCCACTCCCATTTCAAGGACCGATTCAGCAATGCTGCCAAGGGCCATGCAGGTTTCCGAGCGGTGGGTCACCTTGCAGGGCATTCCCTGGAGCGCCTTTTTTTCCCGACAGATACAGGCCAGGATCACAAAGGGGCCTTGGGCATTTTGTAGAAGAATATTGATCTCATCAAAGGTGCTGACCTGGGTGTGGGACTGGATACTTTTTTTTATGGGGATGGTACGCATCTGGGGAAGGCGTGTGCCTAAAAAAGAGAGACCAAATTTTTTATCTGCGCTATAGGTTTTAAAATCTGCAATAAATTCGGGGGTAAGCCGGTCAATCTGGAATTCGTACATGCCCACCACCAGAGGGACGCTGGCGTAAAGGATCTGATCTTTTTTTTTTTGAATCTCAATGCCGCCTTTTTTAACCATTGCCGCCAGTTGAGTCTCAAGGTTTTGAAGAGATGGAACTTGATCTTTTGCCCTGGCATAGACGGTGGCAAGGGGTTCCGGCCGGTGGGTGAGACAGGTGGCAATACCGGCCTGTTCCGGGGTGAATATGTGTCGCAGGATTCTGATTTCCGCACCAGAGCTTGTGGCGGGAAATCCCACGGGTTGTTTGTCCAGGTGTTGTTGCAGTTTCCGATATGGGTCTGGATGATTTTTTTGTGGTCGTAATTTTTTACCGGCATCCAGTTTTTTACCGGCATCCAGGGGTTTTTTATTCATCATCCTTGGTTGATAGGAAATTTTGCCATGGGCGTCAACTGGAAAAAGCGTTTTTACATTTGATTTGAAAATTTTTTCTTTGCTTTTGATTTTACATTACCTATGTAATGACAGGGTAAAAATAATTTATTTTGTTTGAGGAAAAAATATGAAAAATTTTTTGACCTGGATGTTGGCACTCTTGATAATATTGTTTTTAATGGGGGGGCTTCTTGTTAACCATTGGGTTGATACCGGCCATGGCAGGTTAAACACCAAAGTTGCCATTGCCTTAAACCTCATGCGGTTTTCTGAAAACAAGGCCAGACTTTCTGTTGTGGAAAGCAGAAGGGCGTTGACCCAAAAAGCAAAAAAATTTTCCAGTGATCCGGTTCCATTAAAAAAAGTTTTAAATCAGACCGTTCCAGGGCCCGCAGCAGACATCCCGGTTCGAATTTATATTCCCTCGGAGAACAAACCTCTTCCCGTTGTCATCTTTTACCATGGGGGCGGATGGGTACAGGGGAGTTTGGAGTCCCATGATACTCTTTGCCGTTATCTGGCCCTGGCTTCCCAGGCTGCTGTTGTTTCCGTAGATTACAGGCTTGCCCCGGAAAATTCTTTTCCGGCAGGGCTTGCGGATGCCTATGCAGCTCTGGTATGGGTCGCCAAAAATGCAAATTTATTTGGGGGAGATCCAAAGAAAATAGCGGTGATGGGGGATAGTGCCGGGGGAAACCTTTCTGCTGTTGTCGCTTTAATGGCAAGGGACAGAAATGGACCCAAGATAACACGGCAGGTATTGGTTTATCCGGCAACCGACCTCGGCAGCCTGAATACGGAGTCATACAGCCATTTTGGAAAGGGGTTTATGCTGACTAAAAAGGATATGGAGTGGTTTCGGGGGCTTTACCTTCCCGATAAGAATAGTTGGACAAATCCCTATGTTTCCCCCCTGTTGGCAAAAGATCACAGCAATCTTCCGCCTGCCACCATTATCACCGCTGAAATGGACCCCCTGAGAGACGATGGGAAACTATATGCCGACAAACTCAAAACGGCAGGTGTTGTGACAAACTATCACTGCTTCAGGGGCATGATACACGCTTTTGTCAGTGCGGACAGGGTATTAAACCAAGCCCGGGAAGCATTGGATGAAATTGCAATTGATCTGAAAACTTCCTTCCACCCGGACCGGGATTGATGTCTTTTGTCAATTTGGCCTGAATCAATCTGTGGCCTGGGTTTCGTCTGGGGTGGGCTGATTTTTTGATAACCCCAGTTAATTATTCGATTTCAAAGGCCCGTTCTCCGTGGAGGGCATTGTCAAGGCCTGCCAGTTCATCGTCCTTTTCCACCCGAATGCCGTTGGTGATGAGTTTGGTGACAAAGATCAATATAGATTTAGCAAATCTTGTACCATTCCTGTTTTGGCACAGCTTTCAGGATAGGACGGGGATAAATTTACACTTTTGTGTTTTTGTGCCGAACCTGTTGGGTGGTTTCAACGGTCATGGTGATGGCTCCAAAGTCAGATTCAAGTTTGCCAAAAAGAAAATAGGGCTTTCCATACTCCAGAGTGTGACAGAATTTTGCATAGGCCCTGGGAAAAAAGACGGTTTCCAACATCCCGGTTTCATCCTCAAAGGTAAGAAATTTCATGGGCTCTCCCTTTTTAGTGTTGACCACTTTTCCCGTGATCAGCCACCCTGCAAATTTAACCCTTTGGCCGATATGCCGGGAAAGATCCCTTGCCTTTACCGTTTTTGCTTCTTTGATGGGGCGGGAGAACAATAGGATGGGGTGGCAGGCACACAAGAACCCCAGCACGGAGAATTCTTGTCTTAAAAGATTTGTTGGGTTATCTGGGGGAAGTTGTGGGATGGGGATGGGTTTCCGGGCGCGATCCTGGAGCGCGTCAAAGAGGCCGGGATCTTTTTTGGGGCTGTTCTTTTGTTTTTTCCATGCGGCAAATGCCCACAAGAGGCCACTTCGGGGGATGTTTTTTTTGAACCTGTCCAGGCAGCCGCTGTGGACAAGCGCTCGGATTTCCTCCTCCCGGGGGCTAACCCGGTTGAAAAAATTTTCAAGACCTAGGAAAGGTGAAATGTTTCGTTCCTTTACAATGGACGCCATGGTGGCAGTCGACAGATGTTTAACGGTCATGAACCCGACCCTGAGCCGGGCGCCTTTGCCCTTCCATTTGATTTGGCTTTCAAGAATATCCGGCGCAAGTATTTTGACCCCCATGCGCCGGGCCTCGGACACATAGGCAAAGGGGGTGTAAAATCCCCCCTGGTTGCTGATGACGGCAGCCATGAATTCGGCCGGGTAATGGGTTTTTAAATAGGCGGCCTGGAAGGAAACCCGGGTATAGGAGGCGGAGTGGGGCTTGCAAAAAGAGTATCCTGAAAAGCTGATGATCATGTCCCAGATTTTCTGGATATCGGCTTTGCCGACGCCTTTTTGAGCGGCCCCTTTCCCAAAGCGGGTATGATAATCGCTAAGGGCCAGGGTCTTGTTTTTTTTTGACATGATTTTTCTTAAGTCGTCTGCCTGGGCATGGGTGAATCCGGCCAGGCGAACCGCCACTCGGGACACATCTTCCTGGAAGACCATGATGCCAAAGGTTTCTTCCAGGATCTCTTCCATGAGGGGGTGGATGGGGTCCCATTCGCCTGTGTGCAGGCGTTTGAGATAGGCGTTAATGAACTCGTTGGCTGCCGGCCGGATAATGCTGGTGTGAATGACCACATGGGAAAAGTCTCCGACCTTGGATTTTTTCTGGAGCAGGCGCATGGCAGGGCTTTCAATATAAAAGCAGCCCATGGTGTTTCCCAGGGCTACCTGTTGCTGGGTTGCCGGGTCATCTTCCGGGTCTCGCCTGGAAAAATCAGTGTTGCCCGGGGCAGATTCAATGGTGTCAATGCAGTCCCGGATGACCCCCAGGCTTCTGTTCCCCAGAAGGTCGATTTTAACGAGGCCTGCTGTCTCTGCGCCATTTTTTTCCCACTGGATCAGGGGGATGCCCTTGGGGGCCGTTTCTATCGGTACATAGGTGTTAATGGGATTCGGGGTGATGACAATGCCGCCGGGGTGAACCGACAGGTATCTCGGGGTCCCGATGATGGCCTGGGCATGGGCCATGATTTCAGGCCAGGGCTTGGGGAAATCAAGAGGGTAAAATTCCGGTTTTTTCCGGATTCGGCTCAGAAGATCTTCGGCTGCTTCATCGATTTTCCAGAACCAGGGCAGCCGGCTTATGATTTTTTGTGTTTCCTTTTCCGGCAGCCCATAGACCTTTGCCACCTCCCGGACTGCCATGCGGGGTTGAAAGAGGATATGGCTGGATACCATGGCGGCATGACCTTTGAATTTTGACAGAACCCAGTTTAAAACACCATCCCGCTCATCCCAGGCAAAATCAACATCAATATCCGGTGGGTCCTTCCGGCCCGGGTTTAAAAATCGCTCAAAATAGAGATTGTATTTTATGGGACAGACATTTGTGATCCCCAGGCAATAGGCCACAATGGAAGCTGCCCCGGACCCCCGGCCACAGATCCTTGTGGCCCGTTGCACAATATCCTGGACCACCAGAAAGTATCCGCAAAAATTTTTCTGTGAAATGATCGTCAGCTCATGCTCGATTCGGGTGATCACTTCGCCGGGAAGGGGCTGTCCATAGCGTCTTGAGGCGCCGGCAAAGGCTTTTTTCCGCAACAGGATACAGGCGTCCTGGGCAGTTTTTCCCCTGAACAACGGCATGACCGTTCCAAAATCAGGACCCCTGAAGGTCAGTTTTTCCGCCAGCATCCAGGTATTTTTAATGGCCTGGGGGAGCAGTTGAAACCTTTGGCGATAATGGTTGGGAGATGCCAAAAATGCGGTGGAAGGGGCCAGGTCAGCTACACCCAGGCGGCTGGGGCAGGTGTTCTTGTCAATGGCCCTGCGCATGGCATGGGTGTGTATATCTTCGGGATTCAGGAAAAAATTGCCCGGGGTGGCCACAAGGGGAATGCCTCGTTCCCTGGCCGCCCGGCATAGGGGGTGATTCAAGGAAAGGGGGTGTCTGGGGAGGGCTGCACCCAGGTCCAGGCCTTGGTCCTGCCAGGCGGTTAGAAGGGCAGGAGATTGGGTGAGTATTACCAAGCCCTTGCCAAGGGGAGGCAGACAGCGGGCCAGGGAAAAGTTTTTATTTGTGTGGCGCCCGGTCAGCAATCGGGTAAGATTCTGGTATCCTTCCCTATTTTTAACCAGGCAGATGGCTCTTAGGGGCAGGACTGGGTCGGTGATCTCTGCTCCGATAATCGGCGTAATACCCGCTTCTTTGCAGGCGGCAATAAAGGGCCACATGCCGTAGAGATTGTCCGTGTCTGTCAGGGCAATTTTAGAGTATCCAAGTTGCTTTGCCTGGCGGCAAAGTTGTTTTACCGGTGCCGTTCCCCACATCAGGGAGTAATGGGACCGAAGGGTCAAGGGGATCATGGTGCGGCTAACAGTTTTGGGTCGCAGGGGTTGCCAGGGTGCGTCCGGTGGCAACGGCATGGGCGCCAAATTTTTTCCGAATTGCGTCCACCGCCATAAAAATTTTTTCCTGGTTGTCCGCCTTGGGGGTCTCGTCAAACAAGGTGGCCTGGGTTTGGGGCCTGAGCCTTTTTTTTCCGGTCAGGCGGATATGGCGGATGCGGATTCTCCGGCGCCATGCCTTGAATAAGAGGGGCGTGGCCTTTGTGAACATGACCATTTCATTGGCCGTGGGTGGGCAGAGTTTCCCCGTGATTGTCTGCTGACCGCCGTCAGAATAGGAGAGGGTCAGACAGAGCTGGCTTGCGACCCTGTCTTGCCTGCGCAGGGAGGTGCACAGGGTTTCAACCAAAAGGTAGAGCGCATTTTTTAATTGGTTGGCATCATTGGTATCATTGGTAAATTCATGGTCCCCATGGAGGGGCGCATCCTTTTTTGGAAGGGTGACAGGGGTTACGTCTATACCCCGGACAAGATCATGGATGCGCTTGGCCCTGTGGTTAAAGGGGACAAAAAGCTGTGCAAGGCTCAATGATCGTATCTGGAAAATATACGAGAGGTTGAAGGTTCTCAGCTGAAGGACCTCTTTTTCGGACAGGCCAGGGAGAAGGGTGATGGGAAGCGGTTCAAGAAAGGCCTCTTCTTTTCCTGGCTCAACAATATATTCGCCCCTGGGTTTGACCATTCGGGTGGCCACCTTGGCCACCAGCTTATTGGTGGCCACTGACCAGATGGGATCCAGACCCAGCTTTTTTTTTATTTCGCGTTTTAGCCGGAAGGCCACGTCCGTTGGCGGCCCTAAAAGCCTGTGGGTTCCGGTGATATCCAGAAAGAAATGACCGTCCCACGGCCCAAATTCAATGGCCGGGGTATAGGCAAGGCTTGTTTTGAAGATTTCCCGCATAATCTGCTCATATCGGTTGAATCGGGGGGATATGATTTTGATTTTCCGGTTGATTCGGCTGACCCGGGCGAGGGGCATGCCTTTGCGGATGCCTTCCTTATAGGCCTGGTCATTCATGTCGTAGACCACGGCCCGAGGAGTGCCCGTGGGGGCGATGATAATGGGATACCCTTTAAGTGAGGGCAGAAGATTTATTTCTACGGATGCTGCAAAATCAGCAATGTTCAGGTGGATGATGGACCGTTCCATGGGGGATTATTCCTGCCCGGGATCCATGGAATGGGGGGTGCGGATGATGCCGATAACCTTTCCCTGGATCAGCACTTCGTCAAATTCGTAGGTCTGGGGCGAAAAATCCGGATTTTCCGGACGAAGCTCGATACACCCGGGATGGAGAAAAAATCGCTTGACCGTGGCTTCTTCGTTATGGATCAAGGCCACGACGATTTCCTTGTTATGGGCATATTGCCGGGGGCGGCAGATGGCGATATCCTGGTCCAGGATGCCGGCATCCTTCATGGAATGGCCCTGGATTTTAAGGGCAAACAGGTCCTGACCGGGATATAGGGCGGCATCTACCAGGATGCTGCCCTCCCATTCCTGGTGGGCATAGATGGGCAGGCCAGCGGTGATATTTCCGATGACGGGAATTTGTTTTTGGCGAAGGTTTGTATCCAGATCTCCTGAAGGGTCAACGACATGAATGGTTCGGCTGTACCGTCCCGGGCGGCGAATATAGTTTTTTTCTTCCAGGGTCTTCAATGTCTGAGCCACTGCAGCATGGCTGATAGCAAGGTCTGCGGCTGCCGTCCTGAGGCTGGGGGTCGTGCCGGTTCCTGCGAGCGCCTGTCTTAGATAATCAAAGAGTTTTTGTTGCTTTTCTGTAAGGGTTGGTCTCATTATCGTTTTGCGTGTCTCCTGTTTGTTTTTGTCAGTGTGACAAATTTTGATGGTAATGTCAATGCAAATGTAAACGTTATGTAAAGGTAGACCCTGAACAAATTAAAATGCTGATTTTGATGGTTAAACCATTACGGCTTTGTATCCGCGTGTCTGGACAGGTTTTTTGCTGTTATATTGTGTAAGCCAGGCTTTTTTATTGTTGACAATAAAAATTTAATGGGCTACGTAAAGCTACAATTAGGCTATAGAAGCGCTTCTTAAGCGGTTTGACAGGTTTCAAAATTTTAATGGATTGATCTTTCGTATGGCACAATTAGAACTAAAAAATATCAGCGTAAGGTTTGGTGGACTCCTGGCATTATCCGATTTGAGTTTTACCATCGGCAATGGGCGGATCGTGGGGTTGATCGGGCCCAACGGAGCGGGGAAAACCACAGTTTTTAACGTTTTAACCGGTGTTTACCAAGCCTCTGCGGGAAATGTCGTTTTTAACGGAAAAAGCATCCTTGGCAACAGGCCCTATACGATTTTTGAACGAGGAATTGCCAGGACCTTCCAGAATATCCGCCTTTTTTCCGCAATGACCGCCATTGAAAACGCCATGGTTGCCAGACACTGCAGGACCCGCAAGGGAATCGTCGGTTCTATTTTAAGAACCCCTTCCCAGCGAAGGGAGGAAGCCTGGATACGGGAAAAAGCTCTGGAAGCCCTGACATTTATGGGGGTGGGGAAATATGCCGATGACGTGGCCTCCAGCCTTCCCTACGGCCTTCAGCGACGTCTTGAAATCGCCCGGGCCATTGCGTCTGAACCCAAAGTATTGCTGCTGGACGAGCCGGCTGCTGGCATGAACCCCAGCGAATCCTCAGAATTAATGAAAGACATTTCACGCATCAAAGACCTGGGTATTGACGTGCTCTTGGTGGAGCATGATATGAAAGTGGTCATGGGCGTGTGTGATCATATTGTTTGTGTTGATCATGGTGTAAAAATTGCCGAAGGGAATTCCCAGGAAATCCAGAATAATCCAAAGGTGATTGAGGCCTATCTTGGTCAGCCCGCTAACCAATAATTTTTTTAGGAGGAAAAGATGAAAAAACGCATTATTTCAATTTTGGCACTGGGATTGATTTTGGTTCCATTTCTATTGTGCACTGTTTCTGCAAAAACTTTGAAAATTGGTTCCATGAGCCCCTTAACCGGCCCCTACGCCTCGGATGGAACAGACATTAAAAATGGTGTCCTGACGGCCATTGAAGTGTTTGAAGCAGCAGGCGGGATCCCCGGCTATGATAAAATTGAACTTTTCCCCCAGGACACTGCCTGTGACCCGAGACAGGCCGTTGCATCCGCCAATAAACTTCTCAACCTTGAGGTTGCCGGTGTTGTGGGTGCCTATTGTTCCTCTTCCACCATTCCGGGCTCGGATGTGTTGGCCGAGGAAGACATCATCATGATCACCCCTGCTTCCACCAACGAAAAAGTAACTGATCGCGGTCTTCCCTATGTGTTCAGAATGTGCGGAAGGGATGATGATCAGGCCCCCGCAGCAGCCAGATTCATTAAAGAATCCCTGGGTGCGAAAACCCTCTTTATTGTGGATGACAAAACCACCTATTCCCAGGGACTGGCCGATGGCGTTAAAAAAGCGGCTCTAGAAATGGGCATGGAAGTGCTTAAACATGAACATGTGAATCAGGGTGACAAAGATTTTTCAGCGATCCTGACCATGGCCAAAAGGGCCAATGCAGATGTCTTTTTCATGTCTCTCCAGGGGTTTTCTCCTGCTGCCATGATGACAATCCAGGCAGAACGTCTGGGCATGAAATCCCAGATTGTTACCAATGATGCCATGTTCCAGCCCCGGTTCATGGATGTGGCCAAAAAAGCAGCAGAAGGGGTTTATCTGACCTATGGGTTTACAGATGAAACCACCCCGGAATACAAAGATTTTGAAAAAAGATACGTCCCCAAATATGGAAAGGTTGCGGCCTATGCCACCTATGCCTATGATTCTGCCACTGCGCTTTTAAAAGCTATCAAGGCTGCAGGCACCACAGATTCCAAGGCAGTTAAAGCTCAGTTGATGAAACTGGATTTCAAGGGTGTTGCAAAACAAGTCAAGTTTGCCGCCAATGGCGATTCCGGGTCTTCCTATATTGCTTACAAGATTGTCGACGGCAAGTTTGTTCCCTATTGGGAACCGGTCAATGGTCTGATTAAATAATTCTGATCGGCTGATTTGGTTAAAAAGTGATGCGGCCTTGGCCGTGGTCATGGCCGCATCTTTTTGTCCACCCACGAAGCAAGGGTAAAAAAATTAAATACAATGGAATATTTTATTCAGCAGTTGATTAACGGTATCACTTTGGGCGGGATGTATGCATTGATCGCTTTGGGGTATACCATGGTATACGGAGTTATCCAGCTCATAAACTTTGCCCACGGGGAGTTCTTTGCCGCTGGCGGATATGTGGGTGCCATTGCCCTGGCGTATTTTGCCGGAATCGGTTATATGGATTCCCATCCGATAATTTGTCTGACCGCCTCTTTTATGATTGCCATGGCCTATTGTGCCTATCTTGCCGTGGGGGTTGAAAAGATCGCCTATAAACCATTGCGGAAGAATTCCCGGCTGGCGGCGCTTTTGTCTGCCCTTGGGATGTCCATCTTTCTTTCCAACGGGATGATGCTCACCCAGGGGGTATATGACAAGGTGTATCCCAGTGAGTTGTTCCAGGGAAGATTTGATTTTGGCATGATCACCATCTCCTATCTCCAGATTTTGATAGTTTCCCTGACCGCCATCCTGCTGGTGGGACTAAATTTACTGGTGTTCAAGACTAAAATCGGGATGGCCATGCGGGCTACGGCCCAGGACAAAACCATGTCTTCTCTGGTGGCCATTAGCAGCAATCGGATCATTTCCCTGACCTTTGCCATTGGTGCAGGACTGGCTGCCGCCGCTGGTATCATGTATGGCCTTTATTACGGTTCGGTCAAATATGACATGGGATTTGTGCCTGGCATCAAGGCCTTTGCTGCAGCCGTACTGGGGGGGATAGGAAATATTACCGGTGCCATGATCGGTGGCTTGATTATCGGAATGGTCGAAATTTTTGGTGCCGGCTATATTTCCGGCGAGTACAAGGATGTGTTTGCATTTATCATACTGATTGCGGTGCTTTATTTTAAACCAACTGGAATTATGGGCGAGAATATCGATGATACACGAGTTTAAGAAAGTTTGGAAACAATATACCATCGGCATGTTGTGGCTTTTAGGGCTGCTCTGGCCGCTATTGGGGATTCATGGCGACGGAACCCTGACTTTCCAGGAAACCATAACGGCATGGATCTATCTGCTGGCAGGATCACTGGTCTGTCTCATGATCTATGTGCTGAAAACCAGCGGCTCTCTAAAATTTATTACAGCCCCCTTTACCCGGGTGACAGGCGGTGCAAGGTCTGCAGCAACTGCCCTGCCTTCCTGGGTCTGGATAGCTATAATCCTGGGATTTGCCTTGGTGTATCCCCAGTTTGCAGGCCGGTACGGCACCGATGTGGCCATTAATGTTATGCTCTATATCTGTCTGGGTTTGGGCCTCAACATGGTGGTGGGCCTGGCCGGTATGCTGGATCTTGGGTATATTGCATTCTACGGCGTCGGCGCCTACACCTATGCTCTGTTAAATGTCACCTATGGACTGGCCTTCTGGGTTTGCCTGCCATTTGCAGCTTTATTTGCCTGTCTTGCCGGCTGTATTGTCGGGTATCCTACCCTGCGCATGCGCGGCGATTACCTGGCCATTGTTACCCTGGGGTTTGGAGAAATTATCCGGATCATTCTAAACAACTGGATGTCCCTGACCAACGGTCCCAATGGTATTTTGGGTATAAAACCCATTGGGATTTATATCCCGGTATTTGAAAACGGATTCACCTTTGAGCATATCTGGGTCAAAAAATTACAACTCTTTTATTATTTTGCTTTGGGGTTGGCCATATTCGCCGCCATTGCCGTGCGCCGGTTGAATTATTCACGGGTGGGACGGGCCTGGGAATCCATTCGGGAGGATGAAACCGCGGCCGAACTCATGGGTGTCAATACCTTTATTTATAAACTATTGGCCTATGCCATGGGGGCGGCTTTTGCAGGACTTGCCGGCGCATTTTTTGCCGCCCGGATGAAATTTGTATCGCCTGAAAGTTTTACTTTTCTTGAATCTGCAATGGTCTTGTGCATGGTGGTTCTGGGCGGTATGGGGTCCATTCCCGGGATAATTTTGGGGGTTATCGCCTTGATTGCATTGCCCGAGGTTTTTCGGGAGTTTGAATCCTATCGTATGCTGGTCTTTGGTGCCACCATGGTTATTATGATGCTTTTCAGACCTTCCGGTCTCATACCGGCCAAGCGGGTCGGAACCAGATCTGAAGAAAAGGAGGGCTAAAGCGCATGCGTGATCAACCCATTCTTGAATTGAAAAATGTCCATTCCGGATACGGGTCCATCAAGGCCTTAAAAGGGATCTCCCTGCGTGTCATGCCCGGAGAAATCGTGGCCATTATCGGTGCCAACGGTGCCGGCAAATCCACAACCCTGATGACCATTTGCGGCATTGTTCCAGTGGAAAGAGGAGAGGTTTACTATGAAGGCAAACTGATTAACAATGTCTCCCCTGAAAAACTGCCCACCATGGGGCTGTGTCAGGTTCCCGAGGGCCGGCGGATTTTTCCCAGACTTACCGTGGAGGAAAACCTGATTCTGGGGGCTTTTCACCGGGAGGATAAAGATCAGATTGCCAAGGATATCCAGCATTCCTATGATTTGTTCCCCATTCTGGGAGAGCGGCGCAAGCAGCACGGGGGAACCCTTTCCGGTGGGGAACAGCAGATGCTTGCCATTGCAAGGGCTTTGATGACCAAACCCAAGGTGCTGCTTTTAGACGAGCCGTCACTGGGCCTGGCCCCCATTATTATCCAGCAGATCTTTGATATTATTGCCGATATCAATAAACAGGACGGGACCACCATCCTTTTGGTGGAGCAGAATGCCAATTTGGCACTCCAGGCTGCCAGCCGGGGGTATGTGGTTGAAACCGGGGAGATTACCCTGGAAGACAAGGCCAGTTCCCTCCTTAAAAATCCCAAAATTCGGGAAGCCTATTTGGGGGAATAAAAAGCCCTCCATTGAAAAAACTGTTTCATCTGTACAAAGAGCCGGTCAGGGGTGCCTGAATCGGCTCTCTGTTTTTCTTTCTTGACAAGGAAGCAGATTGCTGGATAGAAAGAAGAAGCGTTAATTCAAATCTATTACCCTAGGAAAGTTGTATGGTTTCACGCATAAAAGCGAGTATTGTGATCAAAATGACCCTGCTGGTGCTGGGCAGTACAGCCCTTGTCATGGCACTGGTCCAGGCTTATAATTATACCAATTCTCGAAGGATGATCCTGGAATCGGCTGAAAACAATGCCAGGAACCTGTCTCTTTCCGTTGCCCGGCGAATTGAGCAGGAGTTTCGGGCCGTAAAAAAAGTGCCTGAGTGCTTGGCGGATTATTTAGACACACTTCCACCCATGGATGAAACGACCCTGCTTGCGCTGCTCCACAGCAGTGTGGTGGAAAATCCCGAGGTGTTTGGCAGCGGAATTTTTTTTGA
Organism: Desulfobacteraceae bacterium; assembly: GCA_016743945.1. Lineage (GTDB taxonomy): Bacteria > Desulfobacterota > Desulfobacteria > Desulfobacterales > Desulfobacteraceae > NBML01. The sequence goes on along the minus strand of JADGFI010000003.1, from coordinate 206,793 downwards.
ACCCCATGGGTCCTTTCTGAATCAAGATGCCTGGGCACCCTATTTTTTTCGAAGTGACAATGAAATCAAGTACCGTCAACTGGCCTCCCAAGGGTATGATTATTTTCAAAAAGAATTTTATTATATTACCCGGGGGCTGAATCGGCCCCATTGGAGTGATCCTTATTTTGATACAGGCGGCGGGGATATCCTCATGGCCACCTATGCGGTTCCTTTTTTCCGGCCCGGAGCGAGGAATGAGGAGGGTGGCTTTGTGGGCGTTGTCACCGCAGATGTTTCCTTAAAATGGCTCACCGAGCTTGTGGAATCTGTTCATGTGGGAAAAACCGGGTTTGGATTTATTATTTCCGATACCGGTATGTTTGTTTCCCATCCCAATGAAGAAAGAATTATGCACGAATCCATATTCTCCATTGCAGATAAGCTCAACCACAAAGAGCTTCGGACCATTGGCCGGGCCATGATTCGCAACCAGGACGGTTTCATGCCCATCGGCCTGGAACTGGCCGGAGAAGAAGCCTTTCTGGCCTTTGCCAAAATCCCTTCCACTGGATGGTCCCTGGGCGTTGTGCTGCTCAAAAGTGAATTGTTCTCCCAATTGCACCGTCTGCAGCAGGAAACAATTGCGCTGGCCGTGATCGGGGTTTTTTTGCTGCTTGCCATGAGTTATCTTCTGGCAAGGTCCCTGGCAAAGCCTTTGATATCCATGGCCGGTATCACCCAACAGATTGCAAAAGGAGACCTTTGTGTGGATCTGTCCCATATCCGCAGGACCGATGAAGTGGGACGTCTGGCGATTTCCCTGGGGGAGATGGTGGAAGGGTTGAAACAAAAAGAGTTTATCCGGGATACCTTTGGGCGCTATTTGACAAAGGAGGTGGTGGCCAACCTGCTCGAGTCCAAGGATGGGTTGAAACTGGGCGGGGAAGCAAGGGAAATTACGTTGATGATGTCTGATTTAAGGGGATTTACAGCCCTGACAGCCCATATGCCGCCGGAAGCGGTTATTTCCTTTTTAAACCGATACCTGGGCCGTATGGTGGAGATTCTCATGGCCCACAGAGGCGTAATTGATGAAATAATCGGGGATGGAATCCTTGCCTTTTTCGGAGCCCCGGAACCCATGGAGGATCATACCCTCAGGGCCGTGGCCTGTGCTTTGGAAATGCAGGCGGCCATGGCGAAGATCAATGTGTTGAATGAACGAGCCGGGCTTGCCCACCTGGAAATGGGGGTGGCCGTGCACACGGGTACGGTTGTGGTGGGCAATATCGGTTCGGAACAGCGATCTAAATACGGGGCTGTGGGATCGGATGTGAACTTTACCGGCCGGATTGAATCCTATACCGTGGGCGGCCAGGTGCTCATCAGCGAAGCTGCCTATGAAAAGGTGGTCCCCCATGCCATGGTCAAAGAGATCTTGAACCTTCAGATGAAAGGGATTCCCGGCAAGGTTAATCTCTATGATATCCATGGGATGAAAGGGCCCTACAACATTATTTTGCCGGAACGCGATGAAATCCCCATTGCCCTGGAATTTCCCATTAAAGTTGCAGTCAGTTGTCTGAACCAAAAAATTGTGGGTACCGAGGGAATAGAAGCGAGAATCACCCATACCTCCCAGACATCAGCCATTCTCTTGTTCTCCGAAGCCGTCAGTCAATGGGAAGATATCCGGGTGCATCTGCCCGATTCAAAGCAATCTTTAAATAAGGAAGGGGGAGAATTTTATGGAAAGGTTGTCCAGGTAACGGCCATGGATTCAGTCCATGAGGCCCTTGTCAGGATTACATCCTTGTCCCCCCAGGCGTATAAGATATTTTCACCGGTCCGGGACTGATGCAGGGTTTGTCCTTGCCCCGGGTATTTTAGTTTGCCGATAGGAACTTTCCTATCTCCTGGCCGTTTCCATCCATGATAACAAGGGTGTAGCCATTTATGGCATACCCTTGTGTCGCCTGGAGCATTGCCAAAAATGCCATTTCGTTTTCCATCCAATTCTGACAGGCCATCCGGGTCGATCCCACAGGGCCAAAATTCAGTCTTTGTTCAACCGTGTCAAAGTTTGCGAAAAATGAGTTGCATCCATTGTTACCGGTTGCTTTCATGTCTTTCTTTGAAAATTGAATACGGGGTGTTTTTGTTGCCTTGGCGATATCGATGGTTTTTTGGTTGATCTCCACAAGGTTCCATGTTGTATCAAAAAGAGACAAACGCGTTATAACCTGGGGTTCACGGCTGGCTGTGCATGAAATAATAGCGAAGAATAAGGCCAGAAGAAAAAAAAACTTGTTCATGGAATAAACTCCTTATATCCTTGTTGAAATTTAAAATGAATTGGGTTGATTCCTATTATCATAGCGGGCTAGAGGAAAATTGCAAGGGAAAAGGGTAGACAAGGGAATGGAAAGACAATTCCTAGTGACTGCGGGCAAACCTGGCGATAATAGGATTGTGATCTGAAAAGGATTTGCAGTCAAGGGCCTGGATATCAACCAATGTAAGCGCCCTTGAGTATACCCGGTCCAATTGGAACCCAAACCACTCTTTAACATGTTCTGGATGACGGGGGCGGGCAAGGTCAAGATTCAGCCTATTGGTAAACGCATCTAATATGGTTTTCCGGCTTTGCCGCCAACAATTGAAATCTCCCGCCAGGATCATGGGCCCTTTGTGGCCTTTGATCAAGTCGTGGAGCCGGGACAGCTCCCATTGGTACCAGGCAAGGGATCTGAAATTTATGGCGTGGATATTGACCACCATTAGCATCTCTTTGTTTTGAAATTGATAAATGGTGATCAATGTGTTTTTTCGGGTGGAGATAATGGCTTCCCTTGCCCGGGTCATTTGGAACTGGCTTGAAAAGGGATCGGCACCGGCAGCTGTCACCACGCCGGAAAAATGTCTTGGCAACCGGATATTGGCGGCCCCGACAAAGGGAAATCCTGCAATGGAAAGAAGGGAGGGGGAAAATCGGGCCTCCTGGAGAAGTATCAGGTCCAGGCGATATCGTTTTTTCCACTCTTGAATCAGGGCGGGAAATTTTTTTTTCAGGTTTTCCTTGTGGATGTTCCAGCACAAAAGGCCGAAGTCATCGGGAATAACGGTTTTTTCAAACATAACCGGGGATTGTATGAGGGGGGTGGCAGGGGTTAACATGGCAGTTAGAGCAGGGGAGCAAATATGCTCATTAAATTTTCACCCATTTTCCGCCATTTACTGGCAGGTTTCATCTGGCCCTGGCATTTTTCAAGGAGGTGTTTCATCCAGGCTTCACTTTTAGAAATGATTTCTTCGGAATAGATAAAGCTGACCACCTCATAGTTTAAAAACAGGCTTCGCTGGTCAATATTGGCCGAGCCCATCATCACCTCTCTTGTATCGATCAAAATGGCTTTGGCATGGATCATGCCCGCCCGGAAAAGACAAACTTCAATTCCGTTGGCAGACAATTCCCTCATATAACTGGACCGACCCAGGTCTGCAATCAAATGGTTTGAGCTGGCCGGGGTGATCAGTTTGATATCCACCCCCCGGTGTCGGGCAATGACCAGGGCCTGCATCAGACTTTTGTCCGGTACAAAATAAGGCGTGACGATCCAGATGCGTTCTTTTGCCGTGAAAACGGTGGATAAAAGGGCTTCATACAAGGCATCGCTGGCAATATCCGGACCGGAAGGGACCACCTGTATGCCGGTATTCCCATGGAACTTTGACATTTGTTCGGGTAAATCGAGCTTTTCTTTGGCGGTATGGTTCCAGTCCTGTGTGAAAATTTCCCGGTAATGGAATACCCCAGGCCCCTGGATTGAAAAGAGAATATCCTGCCACCGGTCATCACAGGGGGTGGGTCCCATATATTCGGCGGAAAGATTCATGCCCCCGGCCAGGACGGTCTTGCCATCAAATAGAAAAATTTTTCGATGATTTCGCAGGTTGATATAATTTTGAAAAGGCCTGGTCAAGGGGGGCATATAAAACGCCACCTTCCCTCCGGCTCGTTTAAGTTCTTTTAAAGGCCTCTGAAAAATATACAGGGGCAGGGAACCAATACTGTCAATGAGCAGTTTAACGCTTATTCCCTGCAAGGCTTTTTGGGTTAATGCCGCCAGAATCGATTTGGCCACTTCATCTGAACTGAATACATAGGTGGAAATCAGAATTTGTCGTTTTGCCTGTTTAATTTGGGTCATCAATGCGGTATAGGCGTCCACCCCGTCGGTATAGAACTCAAACCCATTGCCTGTGGTGGCTCCGGCAATTCCGTTTCCCCTCAGGATCATATCAAGAGAGGTGGCATTTTCAGGAGGGACTTCTCCTCTGCATGCCAGTTTAATAGGGGCCTTGGCTTTTTTTTTCCGTTTCCGGCTTCGGAAGACAAAATAGAGGGGCACGGCAATATAGGGAAGCAGGATAATGGCCAGAAGCCAGGCAATCATACTGGTGGGTTCCCGTCGCTGGTACACCATGTGGCCAAGGGCACTCAATACCAGAATATCGGCGACAATGGCGCTTAAATGGATTATTAAGATGTAAATCATGTGTTCATTCATAGGGATGTCCGGATCTGCCCGATCGTTTTTATTGTAACCATTGGCTCACTATTAGTCAAATCAGTCACCAAGTCAAGATTTTCTCCTTCCATTTGGCAGTATAAAAGGCCCTGCCTGAAATTTCGAGCAGGGCCTTTGAATGGTTCGGTAAATTAGAGGGGGGTGTAAGAAAATTTCTGGCCGCCAATGGCCGCTTCATACATGAGCCCGCCCTTGGCATGGACAAAGACGACCATTCCTTTGGTATAATGTGTATCTGCCTGGACGCCTGTGGCAGGGCCTGCGGTGGCACTGGCAGTTCCCCCTTCTGTCCCGGCTTTCGCCTGGACACCGGCGGTGATGGCGACCGCAGACACCGAGGCATCAAATTCAAAATTTCCACTGATAAATTCGTCATGGGAACGCTTGTCCTGGAAAAAAATTATTTCGGAAAAGGCCTGACCACCCAGCTGAAACCCGATACTTAATTTGACCAAAGAGACTTTGCCGGCGAGATTGCCCTGCCGATATACCTGACCCTCCCCAAAGGCACCTCCTACAAACACGATGCCCCCTTTTCCCACCGTTGGAAATACCGCATATCCGTAGCAGTTTTTAAAAAAGGGCTGGACAGCTTCGGACTGCTTGAAGACAGAAATAGTCTTTGAATAGCTGTCGGCAAATGCCAGAGAGGATGACCCAGCTATCAGTAAAAATGCCACCATAAAAAGGCTTGATTTTAAAAATTTCATTTTTTAACTCCCCGTTAATAAAGTTGGTCTATCCCATGGGTGTTTCAGTGGGTTATGTTACAATTTTTCGGGCAAAGGCCATAACTTTTTGTTGGACCTCTTCGCCCATGTCCCCGGGGGTGGTACAATTGGGGATGAATAATTCTCCTGCATGGATCGCCTTGTGGGGATTCTGGATACGGCTAAATGCCGTAAATGCGGCTTCAGCATTGTTGTCCCAGGACCCGCCGCCGGTAACCAGAAGGGCCTGACGCTGTCCCTCAACCAGGGAGGCATGGCCTGGTTTATGATAATTGGTATAAAGGCTGTAGGTCCGGTCAATAACCGCCTTTAACTGGGCGGTAACTCCCCAGAAATAGAGGGGAGAGGCAAATACCACCGCCTGGGCATTGACTATTTTTCCCAGGATATCCTGGATGTCATCTTTTTGAACACATCCCACCGTATCCGGGTGTTCTTTGCAGCGTGCGCATCCCATGCACCCTTTGAGATTTTTAGAATTCAGGTAGATAGACTCCACTCCATGGCCAAGGGTTAAAAGTTCTTCTTCCACCCAAGTAAGGGCCTTTGCAGTATTTCCTTTTTTTCTGGCACTGCCCTGCAATAAAACGACTTTCATTGTGATCTCCTGTTTTTTGTATCTGTACACGCTATTTTTGGACGTCAATAACCAAAAGATATTCTAGTAGAGAAAAGGGGTTTGTCAAATAATTAATTTTGCAAGGGGGGTATATCTTTTTGCCGGTGTTTTGCAAAAATCCTTTTGGTCAGAAAAAATCTGAAGAAAGTTTGTCGCTAATGGAACCAGGGTATGTCTGCCTTTTCTTGTTCAAGAAGAATTTGGAATTTGTCAGCCGGTATCGGGGGACTGAAATAATAGCCCTGGATCTCATCGCAAAGGTTTGCCCGCATGAATTCAAGCTGCTCTTCGGTCTCGACTCCTTCGGCAACGGTTTTCATGTTCAGGCTCTTTGCCATGGACAATATGGTGCGTGAGATTGCCATGTCGTTCTTGCTTGCCGGTATCTCTCTGACAAAGGACTGATCAACCTTGAGAACAGATACTGGAAAGCGTTTCAGGTAACTCAGGGACGAATAGCCTGTTCCAAAATCATCAATGGAAAAGGCGACTCCCATTTTTGCTATCTGGTTCATGGTGTCAATGGCCGTTTCCACATCCGTCATCACAAGACTTTCGGTGATTTCAAGGTTGAGAAAACAGGGCGCAAGTCCGGAATCTTCAAGGGCTGATTCTACCTTGGTTGAAAGATTTTTGTTTCTAAATTGCACAGACGAGAGGTTTACGGCAACCTTTAGAAATCCATATCCCAGGTCGTGCCATTTTTTTGTCTGAATGCAGGCCTCGTTGAGCACCCAAGTCCCTAAAGATTCTATCACACCGGTCTCTTCGGCAAGGGGGATGAAGTCCCCCGGGGAGACAAGGCCTCTTTCCCGGTTGTCCCAGCGGACCAGGGCCTCCATGCCCGAGATCTTTCCTGTGGTAAGATCTATCTTGGGCTGGTAAAAGAGTTTGAATTCGTTTTTTTCAAGGCCGTGCCTCAATCCAGCCTCCAGTTCGATCCGTTTGATCATCTTTTTGTTCATGGCTGTTTCAAAGAGGGAGTAGCTGTTTTTCCCCGATTCCTTGGTTCTGTGCATGGCGATTTCAGCATTTTTGATCAAAGCGGCCGTGGTGGTACCATCTGCTGGAAAGAGGCTGATCCCGATGCTGACATTGGCATAGATCTCTTTTTTCTTTGCCATGAACGGTTTTTTAAACAATGCCATAAGATCTGTTGCAATTGACATTGCCTCCCGTGCATTGCCAAGGCTGTTGAGGATGATGTTGAACTGGTCTCCGCCAAATCTTGAGACCGTGGTTTTGTCTGTGAAAAATCTGGATATCCTGTGTCCTACCTCCTGTAGGAACAGGTCACCCATATGAAGGCCTAAGCTTTCGTTCACATGTTTGAAATTGTCCAGGTCCAGACATAGAATCCCGACCAAAAGCTTGTTTTTCCGGGCAATGCTTATGGAACGTTCGAGACGGTCTTCAAAGAGCAGGCGGTTGGGCAGCCCTGTAAGCCCGTCGTGGTATGTCCTGAACTTGAGCTTTTCCTGGCTGCGCCGGATCTCTGTCATATCATGAAACACGGCTACATAGCCTGAAATTTTGTTTCTGTTTTTTGTGATGGCTGTGATTGAGAGCCATTCAGGATAGGCTTCCCCGTTTTTATTGCGGTTCCAGATTTCTCCACTCCACTGTCCCTTTTTCTCAAGGTTTTTCCACATGTCTTGATAAAATTCAGGCAAATGGCGGTCTGACTTGAGTATCCTGGTGTTCTGGCCGATGGCCTCCTGGGCGCTGAATCCTGTTATGGCTTCAAAGGCCGGGTTGACACGTTCGATGACGGCATCGGCATTGGTGACTACAATTCCTTCAATACTGTTTTTAAAAACACTGTCGGAAAGCAGTAGAAGGTTTTCATAATGTTTTTTTTCAGTGATTTCCCTGCCGTAAAAGTAGAATGTTTTTGTGTCTGAAATTTTGTTTGCAGCAAAGGAAAATATCCTGTTGTCAATGGTGATCTCAAATTCATGGGAATCATTTTCATTGATGCCCTGTTCAATTTTTTGAATCCAGTAGACGGGCAGCTTTTTTCCAATATTAAAATCCGGGTCAAAAATGATCAGTTTTGCCGCCTGGTTCAGGTATAGAAGAGTGAAACCAGGGGAGACCCGAAGAATGGGATTCGGACTCTCGTCCGGAAATTTAGCCAGAATCCTGATGTGCTCTTGGGATTGTTTCAGCGCTAGAATTTTGTCATTAAGTTCTTTTGTGTATAGTTCAAAGGTTTCCATGAACAAATTGAAGTGGTGCGCCAGAATATTGAGTTCATGGGTGTCGGTATCTTCATTGATGCGTACGGAAAAGTTGCCGGATGAACCCTGCTCAAGTTTTGAGATCATCTTTTTGACCGGCCGGTTGAGATTATTGCTCAGCCAGAGGATGGCAAGAAGAATGAGGATGGCTGATGCCATGCCTGTCTGCAAGAAGACCTGTTTTATTTGTCTGGATGTTGAATCAAACTCATCTGCATAGGCTGCCGTGACGATGGTCCACTTGAGGGTTGGAATCTGTTTGTGGGCATAAATTATCTCTCTTTTGCCGGCCCGGGTAATGTTGAAACCCTCTGGCGTTGCCAGTATCTTGGGAGTGGGTGGGTTTTTTAACAAAAAAAGGTCTGGCTCCAGATTGCCTGAAAAATTTTCAGGAATACTTACCTTGCCGGTCTGATCCATGATAAAGGCATGGCCGGATTTCCCGAATTTGAAGGAAAATACAGTTTTGGACAATTCTTTTGGCCTGACCAGATCCGAGAATTCCTCCTTGTAACTTGAGGCAGAGACGATCAGGTCCCAGGGTTCAAAAATTTGCATATACAGGGCCTTTAGCCTGGGGCTTTTTTCCCCGGGATTTTTCCACGCATATTCAAGGTATCCGGTCCTGGATTTTACCTGTTTTCTGACAAAATTTTGTGATGAAATATCCATGCCAACCATATCTTGTTTTGGATGGGCCAGGACTATTCCCCTGGAGTCGATGCAGTAAAGATAGCCTGAAGTTCCTATGGATTCTGATGTCAGCGCCTTGAATGCAATTTTTTTTGCTGCTGTTTGCGTGACATAACCTTTTTGTGCATTGTCATGGTGGATGGCAAGGGCCTGGATCTGCCGTTCAACAATCGCTCTGAGGTGGCTTTGAATCGCAAGATTTGCGGTTCCAACAACCATGTTGTGGATCGATTCAAGGGATGAGTTCATCTGTTCGGAGATATTGGCATCAATGTTTTTTTTGACCAGAGAATAGGTCAGAAGTGAGGATACTGCCAACATAAGAACAAAGATTGAAAAATAGGTGATGAAAAGCTTTGTTCGAATTCTTAAGTGCCCATGACCCCTGCCCATATATTGTTTCCTTTCTATCAATAAAGTCGGTATCGTAAAAAAAATGCTGTCCTGACTTCCTGTGCGGCAAGACAAATATTTAAATCATAATAATCCCAAAGGCAAAGATATGTCAAAAAATAACTAGTTTTGCCGAAAATAATTTTTTGTTTCTTTCCCTATAAAATGATTTTATCGCAATGGGAAACGGTTTTTGATATAGATCAAGTGGGGTGGGGTAAAATAATGGTATGGTGACGACAGATCAGTTGGCATAAATGAGATAAACCTAGAAAAGGATATCTATGCTTCGGATTTTCAGTGATGAGATATCAAACCCAAAAAATTTTGTGGTTACCCTCGAATTGGTGCCTGGCCGGGAATCAGGTGGCCAAAGTATTGATACCTTAAAGGGGATTGCAAGGGATGCCTTTAGCGACGGACGGATTTCGGCGGTTTCCATAACAGATAATCCCGGGGGCAACCCCTCCCTGAGCCCGGATGTTCTGGGATATGAAATCTTTAAATGCGGGATGGATGTGATTGTCCACTTTACCTGCCGGGATATGAACCGGGTGGGCATGGAAAGCCGGGCACTCCAATTGGCCCGCATGGGCATGAAAAATATTTTGGCCCTGACCGGAGATTATGCCGGGAAGGGGTTTGGGGGCCAGGGCAAACCCGTCTTTGACTTTGATTCCGTTCTTTTGACCAGCCTGCTCAAGTCCCTTGATCAAAGGCTTTTGGCCTCCGGTGATCCGGATCTTTTTTTTACCGGGTGTGCCGTCTCCCCTTTTAAGACCACCGAGGCCGAGACCCTTGCCCAATACGGAAAATTGGATAAAAAACTTGCGGCAGGCGCTTCGTTCGTCATTACCCAGCTGGGATATGATGTGAAAAAATTTAAAGAGCTGATCACCCATCTGCATCAAAAGGGGTTGAATCCTCCGGTGATGGGGTCGGTTTATCTATTGAGCCCCCGGTCGGCCAGAGCCATGAACAAAGGGCGGGTTCCAGGGGCCCATGTGGCAGATACCCTCTTTGACCAGGTGATAAAAGAGTGGGGTGACACCCCCCGGTCTGGATTGAAAACAGCCATTGACCGGGCCGCCAAACTCGGGGTGATTTTAAAGGGGCTTGGGTACCGAGGCATTCATATCGGCGGAATTCATAGAAATTTCAAGGCGGTTGGGGCGATCCTGGACCGGATGGATGAAATTGAGGATTCCTGGGAAGAGTGTATAGAAGAATTCAACAGGGGCAAATCCAATGCTAAGGTCTATTATCATTATGACAAAGCCTCTGTTTTGCAAGAAAAAATGTCCCTAGGCAGCCGGATAAAGGAAAAACTTACAGATCATTATCCCCATGGTCTGCTCAAGACCGCGCATATATTGTTTTTTGATAAAACCGCCCGGCTGGCACCGGTCTATGGAAAATTAGCAGGCTTTTTGGAAAGGACCAACAAGGCCTGGCTGGTGAAACGGATACTTGAAGACCCCCTGAAAAAACCCATGCTCTCCTGCCAGAGCTGCGGGGATTGCGCCATCCAGCACACAGCCTTCTTATGTCCTGAGTCAGGTTGTCCCAAACATACAAGGAATGGTGCCTGTGGCGGCAGCCGGGATGGTTTTTGCGAAGTACATACCGATAGACGCTGTGTCTGGGTCCGGGCACATGATCGGTTAAAACACAGTGGAATGGCCCATACCCTGGGCCGGGATTTTGTTCCCCCGCGGATGTGGGAGTTGGACAAAACCTCCGCCTGGGTTAATTTTCACCTGGGAAAAGACCATCAAAAAGGCTAAAATAATTTTTTTTGTTTAAATCCTTTTTGGGGTGTGCTGACTTTCTCCATGGCCGTGACCAGTTGAGCTGCCTCCTTAGTCGCAAGGATCTTGGACCAGTCCTGGCAAAATTCTTTTTGGGGAAGGGGATCATATATGACCTTGTATTGGTGGTCCAGGGTCTGGGTAACAGCCATTGGCGTGTTAAAAACCAGTTCTCGTTCCTGGGCGGTTATTACGGGAAATCCATAGTGCCGATTGTTGTGCTTCAGGGGACCGCGGGTCTCCATGTGCTCCAGAACAAAGGTGATATGCCGGATCAACCGTTGTCGGATCACCTGGGCCACCGTAACATCCAAGGTCTCTGCCATGACGGATATGGCAGGTCCCAGGCTGGCATCCAATTCATAGCCCACGCTGTTTCTGTTGGCAGCCATGGCAGCGGCCATGGTGGTGCCGGTTCCCAGGAACGGGTCCAGCACCTGATCGCCCCGTACAGAATACATGTTGATCAGTCGATGGGCCAGTTCGAAGGGATAGGCCCCGCTTCTTTTTCGGGCGGTTTTATCCCCCAGAGACTGGACGGCACCCTTGATATCAAACCAGACGTCTGAAAACCAGGCATTCCGTTCTTCCCAGAACAGGGCACTTTCCCGGCGGTTCTGTTTGTCAGCCTCTCGCCCAAATTCCCTTTTGGATCCTTTCCTCAAAATCAGGATATATTCGTGCTCCAGCGTGACATAAGCCCCTGCCGGCAGCATGCCCGATCCCATGAACTTATTGGGGGCGTTGGTCTGTTTTCGCCACAGGATACAGGGGAGAGATGAAAATCCAATTTTTTGGGCGGCGTTAAGAATCCGGGCATGGTTGGTGTACAGGGAAAATCGTTCTTTTATGGTCCGTGTGGCATCTCCGATATTGATGCAGGCAAAACCGCCGGGTTTTAAAACCCGGTAGCATTCTTTCCAGACACTATCCAGAATCTTGTGCATGGCTTCAAAGGCCTTGGGTCCATCCCCTTTTTTCAATAGCGTGGTTATCGTGGGTTGGAATGAGGAAAATATCGGGTCCCACATCTCAATCATGGGATAGGGCGGAGACGTGACCACTAGATTAATGCTATTATCCGGCAGGCCTTCCATGAATCTTGAATCGCCAATTATAGGTCTATGCAGTGTTTCCATTTATGCTCCTGTTTACGCTCGTTCAGGAGTTCCTATCATGTTTTGGAATCTAAGTAAATCCGCTTATTCTTTCCATGCCAGGGTTTTTTGAACGGCTTTTTTCCAACCGCGGTAGAGGTCATTGCGCTGGGTGTCGGCCATGTCGGGTTCCCAGCTGGAATGGACATGCCAATTTTTTTTTAAGGCTGCCGTGTCCGGCCAAAACCCCACGGCAAGTCCTGCAGCATAGGCAGCTCCCAGGGCAGTGGTTTCCGCTACCTTAGGCCGGGTAACCGATACATTGAGAATATCGGCCTGGAATTGCATCAGGGTTTTGTTGACCACCATGCCGCCGTCAACTTTCAGGGATTTTAAGTCAATTCCTTTTCCCAGGTCCAGGTTTATGGCTTCCACAATGTCCTTTGTCTGGTAGGCGCAGGCCTCGAGAACTGCCCGGGCAATATGGCCCTTGTTGGCAAATTGGGTGAGTCCGGCAATAACCCCTCTGGCATCGGATCGCCAATAGGGGGCGAACAGGCCTGAAAAGGCCGGCACAACATAGACATCACCGTTGTTGTCCACTGTATTGGCGAGGGTTTCAATTGCAGGAGCTGAAGGGATAAGCCCCAGATTATCTCTGACCCATTGGACCAGGGCACCGGCATAGGCAATGGATCCCTCAAGGGCGTAAACCGCATCCTGATCGCCGATCTGATACCCCACCGTGGTCAAAAGCCCATGGTCGGAAAATTTAATGGTATTGCCAGTGTTAAAGAGCAGAAAACACCCGGTCCCATAGGTGTTTTTGGCCTCACCCGGTTCAAAACAGGTTTGGCCGAACAGGGCGGCCTGCTGGTCCCCCAGTGCACCTCCCACCGTCACCTGGCTTTGGAAGGGGCCGTTGCGACTTGTTTTCCCAAATGCAGTTGGATGGGAGGAAGGGACGATTTGGGGAAGGCAGGATTTAGGGATCCCCATGATTGCTAAAATTTCATCGTCCCAATCCAGGGTAAAAAGATTCATGAGCAGGGTGCGGGAGGCATTGGTCACATCGGTGACATGCCGCCCCTTGCCGGGCCCGCCGGTAAGGTTCCAGATGATCCAGGTGTCCATGGTGCCGAAAATGGCATCCCCTTTATCCACGGCCTGTTTAATCTCTGGTATTTGGTCCATCATCCATTTGATTTTGGGGCCTGAAAAATAGGTGGCCGTGGGCAGGCCGGTTTTGGATCGAAAATTATCCTTGCCATAGACCTTGTCCAGTTCCTTGCAGGTTTCATGGGAACGGGTGCATTGCCAGACAATGGCATTGTTCAGTGGTTTACCCGTGTGTCGGTCCCAGGCAATGACGGTTTCCCGCTGGTTGGTCACGCCGATGGCGGCCAGATCTTGTCCTGTGATGCCTGCTTTTTCCAGGGCCTGGCGGATGACCATTTCTGTATTTTTCCAGATTTGATTGCCGTCATGGGCGACCCAGCCGGGTTTTTTGCAGATTTGATCGTGCTCCATCTGGCTGGCGCTGATAATGGCCCCGTGTTTGTCAAAAATAATAAACCGGGTACTGGTTGTCCCCTGATCAACTGCCCCAAGATATTTTGCCATAGCCCACCCCTTTTATCATAATTTTAATATCTGTCATCTGGTATTTAACGTGTATATCAGATCAAAAAAAATAGTCAAATTTTTCCCGTCTCACGTGTGTATCCACGTCCAAAATCTGTTGTATCGTCATCAGCGGGAGTTTGGTGATCCAATTTATTTTTTCTTTTCCTTCCTTTTTTTAAACCAAGATTCTTCCCCGTATAGCTTTTCCGAACACTCCGGGCAAATGCTGTGGCTGAAAAGAGCATCGGAATTTTTTTCTATATAGGTTTCAATCCGGTTCCAGTATCCCTGATCATCCCGTATTTTTTTACAGGAAGAACAAATGGGCAGCATACCGCTGAGGGTTTTGATTTCCTTGATTGCCCTTCCAAGTTCCTGGATCAGTTTTTCCTTTTCAGCTTCAGCTTTTTTCCTTTCGCTGATATCCCTGGCATGCCCCAGGTATACAATGGCATTGTCTTGTGTAAAGCAGCTGATTCCCACTTCGACGGGGAAACAGGTCCCGTTTTTTTTGATATGGGTTCCGTTTACCTGAAGGGTTTGACCCGGTTGTATGGGGTCAAGCAATTGTGGCACACTTTTTTGGGTAAATTCCCGGTCAAGCTGATCCACAGACAGGCCAATTAGTTCCTCTTTGGTATAGCCGCTTGTATCACAGGCCGCCTGGTTTACATTTAGAAAATTACCGGCCCCATCAAAAAGATAAATGGCATCTTTTGCTTCTTCAAACAGGGTTCTGAATCGGAGTTCGTTCTCTTTTAAAATGATCTCTTTTTGTTTTAACTCGGTAATGTCGGTCATCACCCCTATCAAACCCTGGATATTGCCGTCCTTGTCCGCGTATGTGGATTTGTTGAAGATAACCTGACAAATTTTGTTGTCAGATTTGATCTTCCATTCATAGGTCTGCCTGCCCGGGGAATTGAACAACAGGGTGTCTTGTTTCAGATATTCATCGGCTATTTCCCGGGGAGCCATATCGTATACTGTTTTTCCAATGATCTCTTCTTTTGGGCGGCGGGTTATCTTTTCGAATGCCGGGTTGCAGCCCTGGTAGATCCCCTGGGTATCTTTGAAAAAAACCGGACTGGGCAGGGTTTCCATCAGGGTTTCAAGAAAGTCTTTTTGCTCTTTTATCCGGTTATGGTGGTGTTCCAGATTCCTCTCATAATGGATCCGAGCCGTTTCAAAGGCCAGGGACAGGATGACCACAAAAAGATAGGTGCTCAAAAACCGCAGACTGGTGTGGAAATCATACCCATGGGTAGTTAAAAAGCCAGGTTCCAGGATCAGCACACCAAACATCAGTGTGGAAAAAGCAATGATCCAAAAACCGGTTTTTCTGCCCAGGAAAAAAAAGGCAATGGGGGGGAGAATGAACATCCAGAAAAGGGCGGCGATCCCGCCGGTGCCGCCAGCAATATTGATCAGGACGGCAAGGGCAATAAGGCTGATGCTTGTTTTGTAAACCAGGGTGTCATATCCTTTTTTAAGCCCGAAAAAGCATCCGGCAAACAAAATTAGAATGAGGATATCAATCAGAAGTTCAATGAAATTGTTGCGCATGAAATTATAAATGCCAAAGAAGCTGATGATGGGAACGGCCAGGGTCAGAGTGATCCGATAAATTTGGTTTTTTTGTCGGGTATAGGGACTGTACCTGTCTTTAAAATGGGGGGGCTTTTTTTTTGTCATTTTTCTCCATTCCGGCGAATAAAAAACCATTCGGTTTCGGTGGAGAGATTTTTTTTATATTCATAACCGGCTAGGGTGATTTCTTTTATGGCGTTGGCATTGGTAATTTTTTTTTGAATGATCTCACCTGCAAAAAGTCCCCTGGCCTGTTTTGCCCGGACAGACAGATTTTTTAATTTTTCCTTTATCATTTCCCGAAATTGCAGGGTGATTACCTGAGCTTTTAACCGGCTGGGGCCCAGGATGCTGCTATATTCCTCCGAGGCCAGATTTAAAATCACTTCATCTTTTTGGGTTTGCTCTTCAAAATAGGGGATGATTTTTTTCTGCCAAAATAGTTTTAGTCCTTTGAAATCCCAGCGAAGGGGGGTATTGAAATCCAGGCGGTAGGGTTTGATGCCGTCCATGGGGCGCAATATCCCGTATAATCCGGAAAAAATTTGCAGGGTTTTATTTGCAAACACCAGCTGATCCGGATCAAATCGTCGGGGGTTCATGGTTTTAAATGCCTCTCCCTGGAAGACAAACAGGGCGGGTCCGGGAGCCGTCAAGGTAAAATCATGGATCTGATCCCGGGTCTTCTGGGTCAGCGCGTCACTGGTTTTAAATAATTTTTTTAAGGCCCCAAAATCCAGGGCCTTCAATTCCTGGTTCAAGAGATTGGCTTCTCGCTCAAACCTGGGTCGGCTCATCCCCATTTGCAGGCGGGTCGGGGGGATGTCAAAGACCATGGTTTTGGTCGGAGATATCAGTATTTTCATGGCAATGCTATTTTTTAGTATGGCAATGCTTGCAATTGGTGGGCCCTGATTTTTCTCCGGATTCTTTTACAGCCCTATGGCATTTGAGACAGGTCTTGTTCATCACCTGTTTTTTTTTGAGCGCCTCTGATTTTTTAGCCGCCTCGAGGGCCCCTTCTTCCTGGGCAAAATCAACATGGCAGGTCTGGCAGTCCGTCACCACTTTTTGATGCAGATGGTGGGGAAAAAGAATGTTTCCGGACCGGCCGCCGTAAAGCGATATCTCTTCTCGACCCCGGGGCTCGCCTGCAAAGGTTAATATTGGCCCAAGAAATAATCCTGCCAGGATTAAACAAATAAAAATTAAATAAAGAAAAGAAAGGTTCCTATTTTTTTTTTGCGCCATTTTGTGTCCTCCGGGATGATGGATTGTCAATAAATCTTTTGAAAAATACGGTTATCCGGTCCCTCGTGTCAATGGTTATTTTTTGTTTGTATTTATTTTATCCTACTAAAAACATCCTATTGGCAAAATATTTTTACCATGGCATAACACCATTAACTTATTATGGATTTAAAAATATTTACAGATGGAAGTGTGGACCCGCATTCCAATATCGGCTATGGGGCTTATTTGATGGTTGCGGACAATGGGTTTTCCCTGGATTCCCTGGGACGCCGGGTGCGGTTGAGGCGATTTGAGCACACCTCTTCAACAAAGCTGGAATTGCAGACCCTGTTATGGGCAATGGCCGATGCAAAAGTATTGGGGCGCCGGGTGGTGGTGTATACGGATTCTCAAAATATTATCGGGCTGTTGGGAAGGCGTGATCGCCTTGAGCAAAATAGGTATCACTCAAAGAAAAAAAAACGAATTCGCAATTATGAACTGTACCAGGAATTTTATCGCAGAATAGATCAAATGGACTGTGAATTCATTAAGGTGCGCGGGCATAAGGTTACCAATCAAAAAGATGAGATAGACAGGCTTTTTACCCTTGTGGATAGAGCGTCAAGAAATGCTCTGAGAAAAGAAACTCGCTGACTTGTTATGTTGAATCAATAAACAGGGGGGGGCTTGTTCGGTGTTTTTATGGCCACGGAATCAGCCGCCGTTGCCTATACCATGTTTGTTCCCATGGCGGTTTATCGGCAAATTGGATTTAAGGGCATTCTTTCCGTTTCCAAGGACTCCACCGGGACTTTGAGCCGGCGGGTCATGTTTTCTTTGGTGGTTCTGGTTATTGATCTTTGTCTTTGATTCCCAAAGGCGAACCGGATAATTCCTTTACACAAATTCTAAATATTGATACTCAGCGATTGATTAAAATTATGAATAGCTGCAGCTTGTCTGACAGAGAAGGAGTATCACCAATTGCTTGAATTTTTGCCCGCAGAGAAACTCAAAAAGAAGTTTGAGGTGTTCGGCCACTTCTATTCCATAGGCCTTGCCCAAGGCGAACAGATTGACTGTCGGAGCGTCCTTGAGATTGTGACAACCAAAGACAAACCCAGAGATATCAATCGGTTGCTGAAAAGGGCTGCAGACGCGATTTTTATCATGATGAATCCGGGGTCATCCCTTCCCCTGGAACCTGCGAACAATTTTTTCTCAAAGAAACAGGTGGGCGCTATGTGCGCCTCTCTGGTAAAAACCAGGCCGGATACCACACAGTATCAAGTTATGAGAGTCATGCATTACTGTTCCTGGTCCCATGTCCGGGTGTTGAACCTTTCGGACCTGAGAAATCCCAAGGGGGGAGCGTTTGCGGCCCAGTATCGTGATATCGAGGATAGGACTGGATTTACGGCACACTCTCTTTTCTCCGGTGAGCGAACCGGGGAACTTGCCTCTCATCTCAATCGGAAATCCCATTCGCCAGTTGTATGTGCCTGGGGTGTCAGTCCGGATCTGGACCCGCTGATTGAGAGATGTTTGGATAAACTTACCGGTATTTCCAGGATTGGTTTTTTGAAACCAGATACAGAGAATCGATATTTTCATCCCCTCCCCACCCTTCAAAAAGCGAAAATAAACTGGGTCAATAATATGGTTCAGCTGATCAATTCATAACAAAGGCCAGGGAGGAGTCTTGCTTGTCCCCCGGGATGGATTTTTACCCTATTTTATTTTTAGGACCGCAAATTTTATAATCTTCCCCATTTTTTATTTCATCTGCAATCCTTAGCCTCATTATATAAGTGAACAAAATGATTTAATTTTTTTGCCTTGTTCTCCATGAATTTTATCCAGTAGGACAAAACTTCTTTTCCTTCCTCGGTAATGGTGTAGATTCTTTTGGCGGCACCGGCTTGTTTTGTTTCCCATTCAGACTGCACAAAATTATCATCTTCCATCTGGCGTAAATGCCGGTAAATCATTCCCGGGGGTGCGTCTCCCTCGATAAATCCATAGGATTGGATGGTGGAAATCAATTCATACCCATAGGAGGGATCAGCGTTCAGCCCCATTAGAATAGATGCCTGAATATATCTTTCCTGCCGGTTGGTACCGGGTTTGGACATTTTTTTATCGTTCATAAAAATTTTCCTTGATATATATCCTTCAAGGATATATATTTAAATAAATTATATGTGTATTATATAAAAAATTTTTCAATTCAACAATAGCCGTTGGCAAATAGATGTCAACAATAACGATAGGGGGAAACCATGAGTAAAATATTTGTAAGGGAAAGACGGAAGATTGAAAAAGGGGAAAAAAAACCCAGGCTTAGAATCGTGGGTGTCAGTGGAAATGATCTCAAACTCTATTCAAAGCATGTCAGAAAGGCAGAAATTGAAGCCATTGCAACTGAAACAGGCGCAACCATCGTTTATCTGCCCGGACATGGTACCGGCAAAAAGGATGGGTCCCGTTAAAAAAAATATCCGGTAGGATTGTATAAAATGAAAAGATCCTACCGGATACACACCGATTTATTTGTAAATGATTGTGCCCACGTGTTTTCCTTCCAAAGCATCCCGAATCAATTCCGGATGGTCAAGGGCATTGATTATCTGAAGTTCTCTTAAACATTTTGCCTGTTTGAACATTTTTAAAATAGGGCGCTCTATGATCAGGTCATCCAAATCCAATTCAATGAGTTCATCAACGGAAATTTTATCATAAAATTTTAAATTTTTGGCATTCTTTCCTGCCTTTTTCGGGTCACTCTCAAAAAGGCCTTGTTCATCCTTCAGGTAAATAAGGGATCTGGCCCCGATGTTTTCCGCCAAAAGAAAGGCGCCGCAGTCGGTTCGATGGGGGGGAATGGAGCCAAATTCAGCCGGATGTTCAAAAAATCCATAGGGCGGGATGCCAAAGGTGATGGGCAGGTATCCTTCCTTGCAGAACATGGTCAACTGCTCAAGATGGTCCCCGTGGCCGATCTTGACCCCCCCGTGTTTTGCCAGAAGTACCGAGAGCATTTCTGCATTCTGCCAGGAAACCTTGTCTCCTAATTTGGATAAAACCCCTGTGGGCATGCCCAGGTCCACACCGATATTGTATACGTGTCTTGCCCGGGTTCCGCCGCCGGTCATCAACAGCAGTTTATAATCTTCTTTGATCTTAATCAGTTCATCTATAATCGGAAATATGGCCTTGGCCCCTCTGTCCATGATGCTTTGACCACCGATTTTTAAGATGTTGATATCCGGGTGCATCCTGAAATATTCCTTGGATTCGGTGGTTTTTAAAAATTCTTTGCTCACAAGGGATTCACCCAAAAAAGGGGTATCAATATGCAATCTGCCCTTATCGCCGTCTTCTTTAATTAAATTTCCCATAATTGGCTCCTTTAGAAACTATTTATTGGACACGAAAATTGATGAGATTTTAACAGGATTCGTATTCTCAGTTTGCATTGTTTAACACTGTCAGTCAAGGAAAGAATCCTATCGCCCGGGGATTTGACGTTGCCCTGGGTGTTTTTTTCAGAGAAATACGATATTTTAATTGCGAAAAATTTTGTTTTACTTTAAATCCATTCCAATGGAAAAAAGACAAACGGAAAAAGGAACATTCAAATTGCAGATGGCTGTGATGGCCCTTGTCACCGCTTCCTTTACTAATATCTACATCACTCAGCCCATTTTGCCGGTACTCCAGGCAGAATTTGGGGTGAGTACGGTCCAGGTCTCTTTGACCGTGTCGGCTGTCATCCTGGGGATTGTAGTCTCTAATCTCTTTTTCGGGTATTTGTCGGACAAGGTCCCCATTCACCCCATTCTGCTCACCGGCGGCATCTGCGTTGCCGCGGCTGGGATGGTTTGTGCGGTGACCCATGATTTCAGGGTGCTGGTGGGAGCCCGGTTTGTCCAGGGCCTTTTTATACCGGCTCTGACCACCAGCCTGGCGGCCTGGCTGTCCAAAACTCTTCCTGGAAAAAGGCTTTCCGTGATCATGGGCACCTATGTGGCTGCGACCGTTTTAGGCGGACTTGGAGGACGTCTGCTGGGGGGCTGGATTCATCCCCCCCTTCATTGGCGATATGCTTTTTTTTCCGCCTCTGGTCTGATCCTTGTTACCACCCTTGTGGCCTTGTTTGTACTGCCCGGCCAAACCCTTGAACAAAAAGCCACCCGGAATACAACAGAAAGTTTTTTGACCCTGGTGAAACGAAAAGATTTGTTTTTATTTTATTGCTGCGGGGCCTCGGGCCTGCTCATGTTTTCCCCGATTTTTAATTTTCTGCCCTTTCGTCTGGCAGGTACGCCCTTTAATTTTTCCACGGAAATGATCACCCTGATTTACCTGGTCTATGTGATGGGAATTTTTCTGGGTCCGGTTTCAGGAAGGATCAGCAATCGGTTTGGGGGGGGCAATACCCTGGTGGCAGGAAGTCTCATCCTTGGTCTCTCTTTTTTTTTGTTGCTGATCCCCTCAGTTATGGCAGTTATCGTAGGACTTTTGGGGGTTTGTGCGGGATTTTTTACCATCCATTCAACGGCGGTGGGTTTGTTGAACCGGAAACTGGTTAATAGCCAGGGGCGGGCCAATTCCCTGTATGTGTTGTTCTATTATGCCGGCGGCTGGCTGGGGATCACCGGTGCCGGGTTCGGGTTTGAATACGGCGGGTGGAACGGGGTGATTTATTGTGTTGCCGGGTTTTTGGTAATCCCTGTTTTTACGGGGATTGTTGAGCAGCGGGCATCAAAAAAGGATAAGGGTTAACCCTCGTTTTCATCTCCTTTCTTTCATTAAAGCCGGGTGTGATTAGAGTTGGATCCGGTATTTGAAAAAATCTCGAAACTCATCCTGGCGGTGGCTGACATAGAGGAGGGTACTCACACTTTCCTGTGCCACCTGTTCCAGAAAATTAAGCACGGCCTTTCTGTTTAAATCGTCCAATCCCTGGGTGGGTTCGTCCAGGATCAGCAGTCGGGGCACTTTGATCAGGGCTCTGGCAATGAGGACCAGTCGCTGGTTGGCATAACTGAGCTGGCGAAATGGGGTTTGGGCTTCTTGGATAAGCCCTGTTCGTTCCAGCCATTTTATGGCCTGGTGTTTGTTTTGGTGGGTATATTTTTGGTAAAGGCCAATGGAATCAAAGATGCCGGAGATAATACAATCCAGGGTATTGCCCGGCACAAAATAGTTCCGGTGCAGGTCCGGGCTGACAATGCCCATTTCTTTTTTTAGTTCCCAGATGGATTCGCCGGTCCCCCTTTGGGTGCCGAATATGCGCAGATCATTTTGATAGCAGGCCGGGTGATCTCCGGTGATGAGCTGGAGCAGGGTGGATTTTCCGCAGCCATTGGATCCTGTCACCAGGGTGTGGTCGCCGGTGTGAATCCTGAGATTTAAGCCCGTGAAAAGGGTATTGCCACCATATCCGGCAGATCCGTTTTTCAAACGAACCAGCTCTGTCACGTTCCTGGTCTTTTTTTTGGACCCGGATTCAGGGGGCTCCCAGGTTTCGGTATTGCTTTGGTCCTGGATCAATTCATTCACAGATACCTGAAAATCCGGGTCTTCCCGGTCCAGTTTTTTTTCCAGGGCAGCCATGATATCTGTCCGGGGGCCCATCAGGTCCAGGTGGCCATGGGCAATCAGACCCACATGGGTACAAAAGTCCGGGATGTCCTTTCGGTTGTTCACGGTGATAAGAATCCCGATACCTTGTTGGTGCAACAGGGCCAGTGCCCTGTCAAGTTCTTGACAGCTGGGTGGGTCCAGCCCTTCATAGGGGGCCTGGATCGCCAGATAGGAGACCCCTCGGGTGATCTGGGCCAGGAGCATGAGTTTTCTTGCCTGGCCCGTGCTCAATTGCCGGTATCCCTTGTCCATGGAATGGGTCATGCCAAAGGCCTTGATCAGGTCGGTATGTTTTTCCGGGTTTTCCAGGAAGGACCTGGCCGGTGTGCCGGGGTCTATCTTGTCTAGAAAATCGGTATCGTTTTTTTTTAATTCTTCCTCAAACACCTTCTGCTGGCGGCTAAAAGAAACGACCCCCAGGCCCTGGGGAAGCTCCATCAGATCGGAAACTATTTTTGGGTCTTCCCGGGTCAGGAGGGTGAAAAAATTGTCAATCCCGGAGCGGTTTGTCCCCACGAGGCACCAGGCTTCCCCTGGGGCTGCAATAAATTGACCAATGATAAGGTTCCTATATTTGGCATTGATAATTTTCATGGCCCGCATTCAAACAGGTTGGGAAAGGTTAGGCAAGTAAAAAGAATAAAAAATGATATGGTATTGCGATGGGTAAAGGGGAACGGGTATTTGCGAAAGTTAATTTTTGTGATATGTTTTTGGGGTAAAGAGTGAATCCAATCCAAAATAGAAATATCTCATGGAGATTTTGTTGATCCCCAAAAAAAAGGGGGCTCCCTGAATGCTGGTGGGCCGGTTTAAATGACAATGAGTGGAAACCCAGAGAACAGAACCCGGGTACAGAGAATAGAAGAAGTCCGTATGGGGCTGATCCTTGCTTTTTGTCTCTGTTTTCTTTTTTTCATAGTCGAGTTTTTCATATACCAAATTCTTCATGGCCGGATTCATCATGATCTTGATCAGAACAGGACCCAGGAAGTCAGCGCAATGGGTGAGCGAATCCATGACATTTTTTTAAGGATAGAAGTATATCTGGTCCATGCCTCCAACCTTTATTCGGTAAGGCAGCTTCTAAAAGGTGAAGATCCGGCCATGCGTAGCGCAGTGGAACGGTTTTTTTTAAAAATAGTTGAAGCAAAGGTAAGCCATTTCGCCCCCACCTTTGGACAGGTTCGCTTGCTGAACTTAAACGGGATGGAAATTCTCCGGGTGGATCTTGACCCGGATAACAGGGCCAGGGTTCGTCCCCGGGGTCAATTACAGGATAAGGCTGACCGCTATTATGTTCGTGAATCCATGGCACTTTCCGAAAATCAGATTTATATGAGCCCCATGGATCTGAATGTTGAACACGGCAGGGTAGAACTCCCCCACAAGCCCATGATTCGGTTTGCCATTCCTGTATTTGAGAGTCATGGGAAACGCGTGGGCCTCCTTGTGTTCAACTATCTTGCCCAACAGATTTTAAGGGATCTGAGTGTATTTGTTCACAAGGAGGATCAATGGATTCTCCT
The DNA here is from genome assembly GCA_016743945.1 of Desulfobacteraceae bacterium. GTDB lineage: Bacteria > Desulfobacterota > Desulfobacteria > Desulfobacterales > Desulfobacteraceae > NBML01. The sequence continues at coordinate 182,999 of JADGFI010000003.1, read as the reverse complement.
TAATGAAGATGGCTACTACCTTTACGGGCCAAATCCTGATAAGAATTTTGGGTTTATGTTTCCGGAAAAAAAGGCAGGTTTTTTTTCCGATTACCCGGATTTTTGGGAACTCCTCTCAACCAGCAGGGGTCAGAAATTTGATCGCCCCGAGGGCATCTATTACCGGAAGACCATCAATCCCTTTGGCGTTGATGCCATGATGACCGTCTCCAATAACCATTTCTGGACCTTTTTGATGTTTGTTCCCAAAAAAAATATTCACAGGCAAGACATCCTTCTTGTTCAGGGACTCCTGATGGCAGGCGTTATTATTGTGCCCATTCTGTTTTTACTTGGGTGGTTCCTTGGCAAGGCAAGGGTGAAAAATAAGTGGTATCTGGCTTCTCTGGAGGCATCGGCCACCCGGGATGGACTGACAGGATTGCTGAACCACAGGGCAGCCATGGACCAGCTTGAATATCAGATGAATGTGGCCAAAAGGTACGGGCATTCTTTAAGCCTCGCCTATATTGATCTGGACAATCTCAAAACGATAAATGACACCCTCGGGCACAGAAAAGGGGATCAAATGATTCTGTTGGCTGCCGAGTCCATCATAAAATCCATCCGGAATACGGATATTGCCGCCCGAATTGGTGGAGATGAGTTTATAGTGATCCTTCCCGGCCTGGTAAGAGAGGGCACCCGGGAAGTGATTTCCAGGATTGAAGATTCATATGCCCGTGGGAGCCAGTCGGTTTTTCAACGGGAGCTAACCCTGAGCTGGGGGGTCTCTCTCTGGGAGGGAATATCTGATACAATGGAAAGTTTTATCAATCGGGCAGACAAGGAAATGTATAAGATGAAAAAAGAAAAAAAATCGTCGGGGAATATACACCTGCCATGACAAATGTCACCAGCAAAAAAAAATATGTGGATGTATTTTAACTGAATAAAAGGAAAAGTCCGAAAACAAACTCTGACACACCAACATAGGGTAACAGGTAGGTAAGATTGAATTGATCCCATTTTTCCACCATTGGTGTGAAATGATTTATTTTAGCAAGTGATTGGACCACATAAACGATACCAACCATAATTGCAAGTACTCGCCCTAACCTTTGTCTGGTAGGTGTTTGGCTTTTTATATCAGAAAATAATCCCAATTTGTATAGAACAAAACCAACAATAGCGCCAATAGTGTTAATGGCCAAAACGATGACTAAACCGATTAAAGCTTAAATAAAAAAATCTTTCATAATTTTAATTTCATTGTATGTGAGTATTCATTCACGGGATATCGACTAGTAATCAATGATCAGAGTCATGAAAGATCAGCTTCTTGCTCTTTGAAATAAGAATCCAGAAGTTCGACCAATAGTGGGAAAGAACTCAAAGACCGGATTGAACATGTTTGTTTGAATGACAAGATCCGTTCGACCCACCGATTTCTCCTTCATGTTTCTGATGTTCAAATATCAAATCCATGAAGTGTTCATAAGACTCTCGCCATTCTTTGTTTTCGGGGGGTGATTTTGTCCAATGACAGAGGAACTGAAGATCGTGTACTATTTGTTTGCCGAATTGTTTGGTAACCTTATCTTTTTTTTCAGCAAGGGCTTAATGCTTTTCGGATCAAAAGAAGAGCAGCCACAGCTACATGCGCCTGGAAATCTTCATTTGAAAAAGGTCTTTTTAACGCCATAAAAAAGAGTATAGCATATCAAAAATATAGTTTTATTTAATCATTTCAGTGGGTTATCTTTTAGAAAGATTTTGCTATAATTTCAAGCACTTAAAATTGCTTAATCCCCCCCCGTGAATGGATATAAAAAAAGTAAGGCTGAATAATGCCAGGGACCTGCTGGCTGAAAAAGGGGTTCGGGTGAATGAGGCCGCAACCAGGGCGGGTTACGAGAGTGCCACTCAATTTAGTCGCGAATTCAAGCGATATTTTGGCACCAGTCCTGTTGCGTTTATTGCTGCAAATTCATTTTGAAGGATGGGAACAGATATGGAAATAAAATGCATTGGTTCGTAAAATTTATTTTAGCCCCTATTTTGATTTTCCAGGGGAAGTCTGTCAGAAAAAATACCCTGCGATTGCCAGAGGCAAGCGGTCAGCGAAAAGGAATCCAAGGCAGTGGAGAAACAAATATTCGTATTTTGATAATTGGAGACTCTGCTTCTGCCGGTGTTGGTATTGACCGTCAGGCCAATGCGCTGTCAGGACAGATTCTCATCTGTTTTGGTCAGGGATACAAGATTGAGTGGGAATTGTTTCCAGCCCTGCCCTGTCCTCTGAAATCATATCTCGGCCGGTGTGCAGGACATCTGAACCGGGCATTGAGAAACTGGCTCAAGGATCAGGCAGATAGTGAATTATTGGAATTCAACCTGCCCTGATCAGGATTCCAGTAAAATACCCACATCTATAAAAATTTTTTCACAGATCTTGACCCGTTCCTCCGCCATCCATTTTTCAGGCGACCATTCTTTGGTTAAAACGGGGGATATGCCGATTTTCAGGTTTTTTTCCTGCCACAGGGGGTGGTAGGGCATCAATTGGGTTTTTTTTACGCCTTCTTCTTTGTAAAGAGATACAATGGCCAAAAGATTCTCCCTTGTATCGGTGATATCCGGGATCAAGGGGGTTCGCGGTAAAACGGTTACGCCGCCGTTCAGATATTTTTTATGAAGGTTTTTAAAATTTTTTAGAATACCTTTATTGGGCAGCCCGCAGTATTTTTTATGGTGATCTTTGTCCATGATTTTGATGTCAAAATAGATTAAATCCACATGGGGATACACAAGCTCAATAAAGGAATCGTAATTAAACTGGCCGCAGGTTTCAACAAGAACATGTACCCCTTTTTCCTTCAGGGCTTTTGCCGCTTTGCCCAGAAAAGCCATATTCAAAGTTGGCTCCCCACCGGAAAAGGTCACCCCTCCCTTTGAGGTATCAAAAAAAGGCTTGTCCTTCATCACCTGATCCACTATTTCTGAAATGGACATTTTTTGGCCGATCTGTTCCAGGGCGCCGGCCGGGCAATTGTCCACACAGTCAAAACAAAGAGTGCAAAGATTCCGGTCAATGAACAGGGGATTTTCCCTGGACAGGGCGTTATTTGTGCAAGTATCCATACAGGTATTACAGCCCACACAGACCTTGGATTCAAATGAAATTTCAGCCGCAGCTTTTTTGCTTTCCGGGTTATGGCACCAGACACAGTCAAGGGGGCAGCCCTTGAAGAAGACAACCGTGCGGATGCCGGGACCGTCATCAAGGGAATTGCCTTTTAGTTCAAGTATAAGGGGATCAAGTATAAGAGGAGAGGGATTCATAGGGTATATTCTGTCCTTTCTATCAGTTCCAATTGCATTTCTCGGTTCAGGTTCACAAAATAGGCATTATATCCTGAGATTCGCACCAGAAGGTTTTGATAATTTTCAGGATTGGCCATGGCATCCCTTAACACCAGGGAATTGACCATGTTGAACTGGATCTGCATCCCGCCCTGTTCAAAATAGGATTTAACATAGGCAACCATGGTATCAACGGTTTTTTCCCTGGTATCCTTTGCTGCGGGGACAAGCTTGACGTTAAAGGCAATATTATTGTCCATGTAGCGGGGGTTCAACCGGGCCACATCTCTTATATTGTCCAGAAAATTTTTTGAGGCCGAAGGGTGGGGGGTGGCGCCGGGGGTAAAGGGCTTATGGGCAAGTTTCCCCGAGGGCAGCGCCCCGGAAAGTGACCCGTAGGCAACATGCTGGGCAACGGACCAGAAGCCAACGGTGTAATCTCCCCCCCTGAAATTTTTAATGGATTTATAGCAAGAATGGATCAATGCTATGACCCGGTTTGCCATGTCAACGGCTTCATCGCTGCCCGAGCCAAACCGTGGCACTTTGTTCATCACCATGGCATGGAGGGAGGGATCATTTTCAAAATTGGTGTCAATGGCCTGTTTTAGCTTTCTGAACCCGATTTTTTTTTTATCAAAAACAAGGGTTTTGATGGCCATCAGGGAATCCACCACATCGGCAAGACCGATATTGAAACTGCCAGAAGTATTGTACTGCGCCCCTCCCTTGGTAACATCCATTCCATTGGTGATGGCTCCCCTTATGGCAGTGCTTAAAAGCGGGGTTGGCCTCAGATAGGCATAGGCTTCTCCGGCCATATTATTTAGCAGGGTTGTGTTTTCGATGATAAATTGCTGCTGGAGGGCAAAGGCCTGAAAAAACTGATCAAAACTTTTAAAGTCATCCTTTTCCAGACACCCGGTTTCAGGCCCCAGATGCCAGTCCATGAGGGGGTGGTACCCATTGTTCATAGCCATTTCAAGCCCTGCCACCATATTGATGGAGGTGGCCCCGGTGTGGCTCATGTGCTTACCGGAAAGGGTAATTTCCACACATCCGGTGGCGGCCCAGTCCCTGAGATCTTTTATTTTATCGCAATTTTGTTCAAAGGATTTGATCACCGCATCGTCACAATGCATGGAGGGGGTTGCCACGGTGATGATGTTAACTTCGCACAGCCGTTTCAAGTATGTGTCAGAGTTGACATCAAGCTTGAACCGGGCATTCATGTTGGGATCATTGAGACCCAGCATTTCCGTAACTTTTAAAAAAATATAGGTCATGTCGTTGACCCCGTCCTTGCCCTCGGGGGTGATCCCGCCGATGGTGATGGCGGTCTGGGACTGGCTGCCGCCAAACAGATAATTGGCCACATCGGGCACCAGATTATAATGTTCCCCATTTATCAGAAAAAACCAGGATATCAATTCCAGAACATGCTCAATATAGGCTTTACGTTCTTTTTCGGTGGTGATTTTTGCCAGATCATTTTCAAAATAGGGCTGGAAGAGCTGGTCAAGCCTTCCCGGAGAAAGGGAAACATTATTGTTTTCCATGAGAAGACCCACCCAGGATATCCAGGCCGAATTAATCGCTTCATCAAGGGTCCTGGCAGGTTTTGCCGGCACATGACAGCAGATAATTATAAGTTTTTCAAGCTCTGCCCGGCGCAGGGGATCCTTTTCTTTTTCCGCCAGAATTTTTGCCTGGTCAGCCAGGTTTAAGGCGTAGGTGTTCAACCCTTCAAGGCAGAGGATCATGGCATTGAGGGAATTGATCTTGTCAGTTTTAATCTTATCAGTCTTTGTTTTATCCGATTCAGCTTTCTCCGGATCTGCTTTATGGAGGAGTTCAATCTGTGTTTGGATATCTTCAATGATTTTATGGGTTCCCTCCTGGACAAACCGAGGAAGGTCCGGCACGGTGTGGGACATGCTGACTATTTTGAAATTAAAGGATGCAACGGCCCGCTCGTCTATCTTTTGGCACAGGGGATAGTCATAGGCATTTCGTATCCATTCCCGGGTGGTTCTTTTGGTCCAGAAGGGAAAAATATCATGGAGTTTCTTGGCGGTCTTTTCTGAAATATGGCAGGGGTTTAGCACCCTTTTTTTAATGGAAGAAAGTTCCCCCCAGATCATGGTGCCGGTTGTATCCGGATAAACAATGACCCCTTCCTCCTCCGGGGTGCAGGTTCCTGCAATCAGGCTGCCCTGACGGATGATTGTTTTTTTATTTTCCATTAAAAATTTAAAGGCATGTGCCTGGCGCAGTTCCGGCACCCAATCATTTCTCGCATTGTCCTTGTCAAACCCGTTTTTCCGGTACCATTGGGTTAACAGGACCGGTCTTTCCGAAGAAATTTCAGGGGTTGCCTTCACATGTCGTTCATATTGCTGTTTGATCCGGGGAAAATCTTCCAGGCTGTACTGGGGCAGGTAGGGATCATCCAGCCATCTGACCCCGGGATCTATTTTGTCTCCCTTCATCCGGTAATTTTTTCTTTCAACAAGTGACTTTGGGACCCCGGGATCATCATTTTGGGATAATATTTTCCGTGACTGCTCCTCTTTTTTTTGGGCCCGGATCAGCATTCTTTCGTGCACCCCGCCCATGATAAGGGAAATATAATAGGTGAAGGCCTGGAGATAGGACATATTGCCATAGAGGATGATTTTATTTTTTAACACCAGATTCAGCATCTCACTGGGGGGGATGCGAATAATCTGCATCAACACCCTGTCATCGACAAAATGCATGATGGCATCGGCGTTATCAGGAATACGGCTCAAAACCGTTACCCGGCCGTTAAAGAATACAATGGATTGGTTGACCCTTCCCGAAGCTGTCCTGAGGCCAATGGTAAAGTTGGTCCATCCGTCGGGGCTTTTCATATATTTTTTAAGGGAGGGCCTCAAATTGAATTGTAACGCCATCCCCAAAAGTCCAATATGGGTTATGCTATTTAACGCATTTATTTTCATCTTTTTTGCTCTCCATTTGAATTTGTTGGGGGATGAAAGGGCAACATCAACTCTTCACACATTCTGGTGATCAGTTTTTCCGGTATCTCCTCCAGTTCCTGTAAAATATTTCTATTGTTCAGGGTGACCATTCCATGGAGGGTGATCCATATCTGATAACCCCTGAACTCAATATCTTCTTTTGGAACAGCCAGGTTTAGGACGCAAATTTTTTCAATAACCTTGAGGGGAACCGTGATGGCGTCAATGGCCATCTGTTTTGCCTTCAAGGCAATGGGTTCGATCTGGTTACCCTTGTATTCCAGGTATCTGGGGGTGTCGCTATTGAGCATGATCTGATAATAATCCGGATGGGTAAAGCCAAACTCAAGGTATGCCCTAATTATTTTTTCCAATCCTATATAGGGATCTTTTTCCTGCTGGCAAGCTTGCTCAAGTATGGTTTGTAGGGCCTGAAACCCTTTGATCTGGATATTCAGATAAATTTCATCCTGGCTGGCATAATAATAATAGATATTGGTGGGAGACATCCCTAAGCGCTGGGCCAGCTTTCGTATGCTCATATTGTTAAATCCTATATCAATGATGAGTTTCATGGCCTCGCCAATGATGTGGTCTTTTATTTTTTCAACAACTTCAGGGGATCTTGTTTTTCGGGCCATTTGTGGGAATATTTTCCTGTTTAGAAAAAATATAAAATTAATAGAACACTGTTCTTATATTTATTAATAGATCAGCGTTCCTTTAATTGTCAATCGATTTTTCCAAAATTTACCGGGGCGAATTTTTTAGAAGGCGGATATCTATTCCCGGGTCTTGACACGAACAATGAACACTGTTAAATTATCAATTGTTTATAAATTATGAGGGGAAAATGCCTAGAAATACGAGAAGTTCGGAAGAGATAGAAAAAATAAAAACAAAAATTCTGGATGCTGCCCTGGCCATCCTGTTTGAAGATGGTTTTGACGATTTGAGCATGCGAAAACTGGGTCGAAAACTGGGAATGACCGCGGCCAATATTTACAATTATTATTCAGGCAAGGATGAATTATACCTGACAATCCAGACCCGGGGGTTTGAACTTATTGTTGATCGGTTTGAGCAGATTAACTCAAAGATTTCTCACCCCATTGATCGGCTTTCCGCCATGATCAGCGCCTACCTGGAATTTGGATTTTCCCATTCCGACTATTATAGTATTATGTTCAGTCGGAATACACCAAAATATTGCGATTATGTTGGCAGCAAACTTGAGCCCATCGCCTTTTTGGAGAAGAAAGCTGCACTGAAGGTGTCAAAAATCGTCACCAGCCTCATCAAAAATCTTGCCGGGTCAAACAGTCAAATTCAAGAGAAAGACGCCCCATATCATACCATTCAGCTGTGGGCCACCCTCCATGGTGTCATATCCCTTCATTACTCAAGGGTTCTTCAGGAATTGGATGATAATGTGCTGATGATGGTTGATAGGCTTAAAAAAGATCTGATCCGTCCCTTTGAACCGGAATCAAAGGAAACCAGATAAAAAGATACACAAATAGAGATACACAAATAAACAGGCACAACCCATATTGACGTGTAAACAGATGTGAAAAAAAAGGGAAAAAAATGAAAATTAATTTTTTTAAGAATCTTGCAGGCCTTTCTCTTCTGGCATCATCTAAAATTGATTCCAGTGGCAAAACGATTTTAAATACCATGACCCATGTTGCTCTGCAATTGATGGCCCTTCAATTCAACCTGAGGCCCTCCCTGAAAAATAAATTAAAGCACACCGCCCTGGCTGGTCCGGTTCCAGATACTAGGGATTCAGATAATGGGGATCCAGCCTTTGGATGGCTGAATTTTACCGTTGGCATTAAAACAGAAACCGGGTCTGTGGAGCAATATATTCGTTTTTATGACGGCCGGGTAAAGGCATTGGGAAAAAAAAGGCCTGCAATGGTTGACATCACCCTTACGGCAGCAGATGACAAGGCACTGAAGGAGTTGGCTCTGACCCCCCCCAGCGATATGCTCAACCTTATTCTTAAAAACAGGATTACCCTGGATGGAAACCTGGCCTATCTCCAATTGTTCAATTATTGTATTTCCATGGTAATGGGCCGTATCCATGAAAAAATGGCAGCCAAAACCCTTAAATCAGAAAAGAAAAACAGAGATAAAAATGCCTGTTCCTGCAATACAGCGTTTTCAAAGGAGCTTGACCTGCGGAAAACTTATCGGATGAAGGGGCAAAAGAAAATTGATTTGGGAGTCAAATATCTGGACGACCCCTTTCTTCCTGAATTGAGCATGGATGATTTTCCGAGACTTGCCGCATTTTTCAATGATCATCTTGCCACCATACCCGAAGTTGACCCGGAACGGATCACGTTTTTGACCGAATGGTATCGGGCAAACGGATGGGAAAAAGACACCCGGGGTGAAAAATGGTTCCCGGAACTTAGAAATGCCCTTGCCTTTCAACATCTCATGAAGCATAAAAAACCCATTATACGAAGCAATGATCTCATTGCCGGAACCACCGGATCCAAAGAAATATCCACCCATGTTTTCGGCGACGGCCAGGGAACTCTTTTCTGGGGGGAGCTAAATTCGGTGAACAAAAGAAATCTCAGCCCCTATACCTGCACCCGGGAGACCGCCGACATTCTCCATTCCGAGATTTTTCCCTTTTGGGCTGATAAAACCTTTCGCGAATATGTCAGGCTCAATAAAAACACCCCTTTGTGCCAGAAGATCGACGAGCGGTGGGTGGCCTATTATGTATGGAAATCCACAGGTATCTCCCATACCATTCCCAATTTTAAGCGCCTTTTGGAAAGGGGAACTGCCGGGATAAAAGAGGATTTGGCCGCAAGAAGTCAGGACAAATCACTCTCCCGCGAGCAAAAAGACACCCTCAACTCAATGGGTATCGTTCTTACCGGGGTGGAAGCGTATGCAGACAATCTTGCCCGAGAAGCAAAAAAAGAGGCAAAACAACTTGCTCTGGCTGGAAAAAATCCTGCAAGAAAGGCGGAACTTGAAACCCTGGGCCAAATTTGCAGCAAGGTTCCCAGAGAACCTGCTTCTTGTCTTGCCGAAGCCTTCAATGCCATCAATATCATATGGACGGCATTGCACAATGAAAATTCAGACACTGGTCTTTCTTTGGGCAGGCTTGACCAATTGCTCCAGCCCTATTTTGAAACAGATATGGAAAAATGTAATTCAAACCAGGAGAAAAAAGCGGTTATCAAAGGGGCGGTTGAGCTTGCAGGTTGCTTTATCATGCGGCTTACCGACCATGTGCCCATGCTGCCGGATATTGCAAACTATCTTTTTGGCGGGGCCACATCCACCCAGGCCATCACCCTGGGCGGGGTTACAAAGAAAGGAGAGGATGCGGTCAATGATATGACCTATGTTTTTCTCAAGACAGCCGAGATGCTGATCGTCAGGGATGCCAACTTCAATTGCCGGTATCATATTGAAAAAAACAGCGACAATTATCTCAAGCGTTTGTGTGAAGTTAATATCATTGCCCAGGCAACCCCCATCATGCACAGTGACCAGGCCATGTTCAAGGCCCTTGGCCAGCACGGTTATCCCATTGAAGATATCAGGGACTGGGCAGCCACGGGATGTGTTGAACCCACCATCCAGGGAAAGCATAACAGCCACACCGCCTGTATTCTGCTCAATATGGTGGCATCCATGGAAATGGCCCTTAACAATGGATTTCACCCTATAATGCGGTTTGCAGCCGGGCCTGAAACAGGGCGCATAGAAAATAATGACTTCCAGGATTTTCAAAGTTTTTTTGATGCCTGGGCTGTTCAGCAAAAATTTATCATCGACCAAGCCTGCACCCTGAATAACTTTCTCGGGGAAGCCCACCAGAAAATCCGTCCCACCCCCCTTCTTTCCGTGCTCCAGGACGGAACCATTGAAAGTGCAACAGATGTACTCAAGGGAGGGGCAACCTATAACAGCTCGGGAACATCCAACATCGGGCTGGCAGATATCATCGATTCTCTGCTGGTTATCAAACAGCTGGTATTTGACGAGAAAAAGATCAGTTTTCAACAGTTGAAAAAAGCCATTGATGATGATTTTAAAGGGTATCCCTGGCTCCACGCCCTGGTTCAGAATAAGGTGCCCCAGTTCGGATCCGGAAAAACACAAGTAAGGGATATGGCCAATAGGGTTTTACGGGTTGTACACGATGCCTACATGTCAAATCCCCATTACAGGGGGGGCCATTATACAGCCGGGTTCTGGTCCATGTCCCAGCATGTGGCCTATGGGAATCTTTCCGGTGCACTGCCGTCTGGAAGAAGAAAAGGCAAACCCTTTACCCCGGGGCTGACACCCTATCCCAATGCCGCAAGAAGTCTTACAGACATACTTTTCGACGTTGCCGCCCTTGATCCCTGCCTGCTGGATAATAATATGGCTTTTAATGTGAAGTTTGCCCCAAAAGCCGGCGACAAAAGGGAAATGGCTGTGGATCAAATGTTTTCCTATGTGAAATCCTATTTTATCCAGGGAGGGATGCAGATTCAGTTTAATGTTGTCACCTCCGAAGCCCTGAAAGATGCCATGAACCATCCGGAAAATTACCGTAATTTGATGGTGAGGATATCAGGCTATAACGCCTACTTTGTTCAGCTGAACAAAGATATTCAGATGGAATTGATTCATCGCTCGGAATATTCCCATTAAAGGTAAGCCCGGGTTGCCGATTTTTTTTATTCCCCGGTGGCCCGGGAAACGAGCCTTTTTTTAATAAAAGACAAGCTGCAGATGAATATGCTGGACAAGATCATATAGATACATCCGGCAATGGAAAACATTTCCATGGGCATAAATGTTTCGGCAATAAGGTTTCTGGTAATCCCTGTAATTTCAAGCAGGGCAACCTTACTGGCAAGGGAGGTTCCCTTCATCATCAGTATCAGCTTTTTCCCTTAACCCTCTTGATTTGTTCGAATAGAAACCGTAGTACCTGACAGTTTGTTCATACCGGTTAGGAATGTGAGTCACCAGTTGGGCAAGCCAATCCAGAGCGTTAAAAACTTTCCGGGACTTCCTGTCCTTGGCGGTATAATCACCTTGGCAATACCGTCAGTTGATTCTTTGACCGAAACATAAATCATTTTTTCCTGCGAGAAACATGCACGGATAATGTACCTGGCAAGATTCCCAAGACCTATTTTGTCCTCGGGATAAATTTTGTCACCAATATATACATGAAAACCCGTATGATGCCAGGAAAGCATATTCTCAATAATGGCATCATTTATTTTCCCTTACTTTCACGGAGTTCCGACTCCACAAGCCTGAATTTATCAATGTCCCGGGCATGAATCACCACAAGGTTTGCCGGCAGCCGAGAAAAGGTGAACCTGAAATATTTGGTCATGCCGTTGACCTGGGTAAAAAGATGTTCCCGCTGTATAGTTTTTCCCCCGGAACCACAATTTTCAATATCAGATACAATTAGTGGAACTGATTTAAAAATTTCTTTGGCTGTCTGACCCGTCTCACAAACAATTAATTGTTCCGAGGCCTGGTTACAGTTTTCAAGAACACTTTTGCCCTGGGAAGTATTGAAAATAAACATTGGTATGGAGATGGTCTGAAATAAATTGGGCCAAAAGGCAAGCTATTTCGTTCAAGTTATAAAATTTTCGGTCCTAATCATCCAGGGTATCAGAGCTGATGTTTTTTGAGTTTTCTGACCAGGGTTGTCTGGCTTAATCCCAGATTATGAGCCATTTTCCGTGTGGTTTTGTATTCTTCCTTGGTGGCCTTTAATATTTTGCATTCTGTTTGGTTCAGCAAGGAAATCAGTCCACCTATATGGGGGGTAATTTCTTTATGTGAATGTGTGGATGCCAATTCCCGGATAGTATCCACAAGTGTGATGTGATCCCCTTTTGTATTGATCAGTATTCGCTGGACAATATTTTGTAATTCCCGGATATTCCCTGGCCAGTCATGTCCCACAAGATTTTCAAGGGCCATCTGTTCAATGGTTTTATGGAGCTTGAATTTTGTATTATACTTTTTAATAAAATGTTCCACCAGGGGAATAATGTCTTTTTTCCGCTGTTTTAAAGAAGGGATTTTAATGGGAAATACATTGAGGCGATAGAACAGATCCTCCCGGAATTCTCCATTTTTAATCATCTCTTCCAGAGACCGGTTGGTGGCCGTAATGATTCTGACATTTACCGTGATGGGACGCGTACCACCCACCCGGTAAATCTGTTGCTCCTGGATAGCCCTTAAAATTTTTACCTGGAGTTCCATTTTCAGCTCCCCCACCTCATCCAGGAAAAGCGTACCATTATGGGCCAGTTCAAAGAAGCCTTTTTTTCCTTTTTCACTGGCACCGGAGAATGCTCCCTTTTCATATCCAAACAATTCGGATTCAAGAAGATTGGCCGGTATGGTCCCGCAATTAATTTTAATCAAAGGATAGGGGTTTCTTTCGCTGGCCTTGTGAATAATATCGGCTATAATTTCTTTTCCTACGCCTGATTCCCCGGTTATGAGTGTTGTACAATCATATTTGGCAACATTGACAGCACTGGACAGCACTTCTTGAATTTTGCTGCTTACAAATACATATTTGTCCCTGCTGTCCTTGAGAATATGCTCAATTCCCCGGGAACCGAAAACAAGACTTGTCTTGTCGGCATACTTAATTTTCTGGTGCTTGTACAATTGTGAAAGCAATCGGATCAAATCCGGATGGTTGTCCAGTAATTGGGTGGTAAAGGCCGCATGACCCTCCACAAATCCTGTGTAACCGATTATGTCCAGGTCTTTTCCTATGCTTTCCGAGGTTAGTGCGGTAATTTTATGGCTGTTGGCCAGGCTGGCAAAAAAGATGGACCCCTTGTTTCGGGTCAAGACCAGACTTAACATTTCACTGCCGGAAACGGTCATACAATTGATAATCAGATCAAAGGATCCGATTTTCTCAGTGGAGAAAGAATCAATGGCTGCAACCGTATTAAACGCATCACAGCAGATAATCTCGTCATAGACTATCGTTTTTTCCAAAATTTTTTTACTCGTTTGGGTTTTAACGACTCCGGTAATGTTCCCCAAGGACCCCATTTTCTCCCTGGCTGCATGGGCACACAATAATCCCAATTTTCCGTTTGCACCCATGATCAGAACATTGTCATTGGGGCGTGCCAGTTTCCAGGTCTGTCTGGGAGCGCCTGCCTCATCCATCACGGATATTAAAAGCTCAAGGGAATATTTTTTTGATTGAAGGTTGGGATCCACTTTTATCAGGGGCATATGATCAAACACAATGGCTTTTCCCTGGAGGGTGAACTGACCGGAAAAAATGTCCATATCGTGTATGGTATCGATCTTCAGGGGGGTCAGGGACAAGGAGGCCAGGGTAATTACCATGTCTCCCGGACGCAATCCAAAGGGGTTGGGATAGTTGTTGCCGATTTTCTCCACCCGGCCATAGAGAATGCCCCCCGTACCGGTGACGGGATTTTGAAGTTTTCCCCGTGACCGGACGATTTCAAGAATTCGATTCTTAATATCAAGGGGATTGCCGTTGACAGAATTGTGGATCTGGCTGAAACTGGTAGAGTTGACATTGATGATCTGGACATCCACCAGCATCTCATTGTCATCCACACACATGGTATTATTCAGTTTCCAGGCAGGTTGGGGAAATGAATTGGCCGGTTCCAGCACCCGATGGCAACCAAATTGAAATAAATCAGACATGGGCCTCCCCGCACAAAATAATAAAAACCAGGTAAGACCTGGTTTTTAATGGATACAGATCATAAGAGGTGCAAGGTTAGTAAAATTGGATTTTCATGTCAAGGAGAAAGCCAATTAAAGCCAATGACAGACAAAGGGAAAATTACCATGGCAGCATCAACTTTTCAGGGGAGGCAGTCCCAAAATATTTCGCGCCTCAATGGGTGAGGCAATCGGTCTGTCCAGTTCCCGGGCAATTCGGACAACTTTTTCCACCAACTCTCCGTTGCTTTTCGCAAGGATGCCTTTTTTGATATACAAATTGTCTTCAAACCCCACCCGAACATGCCCCCCCATGAGGATCCCCAGGGCTGCCATGGACATTTGGAAACGTCCTATGCCAGCCACGGTCCAGGTGGCATCCAGAGGGATACTGTGAACCATATAGGATAAATCCCTTGCCGTTGCATTGATCTGAAGTCCCATAACAAAATCAAAATGGATGGGATGCTGAATAAATCCCTGTTCGGCCATCCTGAGGGCAATATCGATCATCCCCTTGTCAAAAATTTCGATTTCGGGTTTCACCCCCCGTTGGATCATGGTCTTGCCAAATGTTTTAATGGTATTATCTGAATTGATAAACACCTCATCCCCTCCAAAATTACAACTGCCGCAATCCAGGGTCGCCATTTCCGGGTGGAATAGATTTACGGCCGGTTCCGCCACTTCAGTGGTTTGGAGTCTTTCCATATCAGACATACCCAGGGCCCCCCCTGTGGAGGGTTGGATAATGATGTCGGGACAAAGGGTGCGGATGGCATCCATGCTTTTTTTAAACCGATCTTTATCCTGGGTGGGCCTGCCGTCATCTTCCCTGACATGCAAGTGAATGATACTGGCACCGGCCTGGTAGGCCAAATGTGCCTCCCTGGCAATTTCATCCAGGGTGTAGGGGATATTGGGATTTTGGCTTTTGGTTACTTCAGCTCCGCAGATGGCAGCAGTTACAATTAATTTTTCCATAATTCAACCCTTTATTTAGGAGTCGGAACCTAGGAGGATTCAATCCTAGTTCTCTGGTTTTTTAAAGGTGTCACGCAGGTGCCGATTGCCGTGCAGACAATCACTGGAGCCGTGAGAAAATCTCCGGCGGAATCACTGATATCCTTTCTTGGGCAGATCACTTTTTGGGCTGAAAATTTCATTTTTCTGGAGGTATTCCCCAATTTAATAATCTCTCCCCGGGCTTCAATATAATCGCCTGAATAGATTGGCGCCAAAAATTGTATATCCTCATATCCGGCAAACAATCCTTCATCACCATCATGACGGATTAAAAGCTCGGTTGCCACATCCCCGAACAGATGCAGCATATGGGCGCCGTCCACAAGTTCTCCGCCGTAATGGGCGTCTTTGGCACTCATCCTCACGCGTATCATCACTGTTTCCATTTTATTTCTTTCTCCTTGATTCAAGAGTATTATTTTCCAGCACAACATTCGACCCTATTGGATCCGGTTAGATCAAATTATTCACAAGCTAATTTATCCACAGACCAAATTATCAATTGAAAAGAACACGGGGCAGCCAGAGGGCGATTTCAGGAAATATCATGACAATGGCAAGGCCAATGGCCTGGATCACAATAAAAGGAATAACAGATCGATAGAGATCTCCCATGGAAATACCCGGAGGCACCACCCCTTTCATATAAAATAAATTCAACCCGTAGGGCGGGGTAATAAACGCCATTTGCATATTAATGACAAACAAGGTGCCAAACCAGATGGGGTCAAAGCCAAATGCTTTAACAATGGGCAGATACAAGGGAATGGTTAAAAACATAATGGCGGTATCATCCAAAAACATGCCCAGAAAGAAAAAAGAGAGTTGCATAAAGATCAACACCCCCCATTTTCCAAGACCCATGGATGCCAGGGCAGACTGGACAAGATCCGATGCCCCGAGTCCTGTATAAATCGCTCCGAAACAGACGGCTGCCAGTGCAATCCACATGACCATTGCCGTGACCGAAGCCGATTTGTGCAATGATTCTCGCACCATGGTCCAGGTTAATTTTCTTCGGGTTGCCGCAGCAATAAGGGCACCAATGGCACCGATCACCGATGCTTCTATGATGGTGGTAATACCGAAGATTACGCACCCGATAACGCTGAAAATTATCAGGGCCGGTAGAATCAGAGCACCCAGGCACCTAAATTTTTCCCTTAGGCTGACCCGTTCCTCAACGGGCAGGGCCGGGGCCAGTTCCGGTTGCAGATAGGCCCGCACCAGAATATAAATAATATACATGCTGGCAAGCAAGAGACCGGGAAGGAGGCCAGACGCAAATAGTTTCGCCGCCGATTCCCTTGCCACAAAGGCATAGACAAGAAAAGGAATGCTGGGGGGGATCAACAACCCCAGGGCTCCGCCGGCCTGTATGGTTCCGGTGGCCAAATGTTTTGAATAATTTCGTTTGAGCATGGCCGGCAGGGCAATAAGCCCCATGGTGACGGTGGCAGCGCCGCTGATACCCACCATGGAGGCAATGATGGCACAAACGATGACAGTTCCGGCTCCCAACCCTCCCCGAAGTCCGCCTGCCCATTTATAAATGGCTTCAAACATTTCATCTGCAATTCCGGATTTTTGTAAAATCAGTCCCATGAAAATAAACAGGGGAATTGCCGATAAAATAAAGACGTTCATGAGTCCGTAGGTGGGATAAATCATCATGGATAATCCACCGGCACCCCAGAGAAAAAAGGAAAATATAATGCCGATGGAGCCGATGACAAATACAACAGGAAGGCCGGTGGCCAGCATCAAAAGTAACAACGCAAACATCAGAACGGTGATCAAACCCATACTCATAATTTATTCCTCTCCATGGTCCAGGTGTTTCCCGGACAGGGCAAAGTAACTATCTTTGATAAAATTGCTGAATGCCTGGGCAAATAATAAAAAACAGCCAAAGGGAAGCATGAACTTGTAGGGATAAATGGGGGGCCCCCATACACTTGTGGAATGTTCAAGTTTTTGAATGGAAGGGGCGGCAAATTCCCACCCCTTCCATATTAATATGATGCAAAAAAGCGCTGTAAAACCAAAGGTCACAGAATTCACCCAGGCCCTGTTCCGGGGGGACAGTTTTTCAATAAATATATCCATGCCCACATGTTCACGGTCTTTGAGGGTCATTGCCCCGGCCAGAAGAAAATAGCATCCAAAGGTCATTTGGCCGAATTCATAGGCCCAGGTGGTGGGATTATTAAAAAAATACCGACAGACAATTTCAATGGATGAGGTGACCAATAATATCAGCATGGTATAGCTGGTTAAATGGCCGATATTAACCGACACTGAATCTATGGTTCTGACAAGCAGCCTTAATCCGTTCATAACGCCCTTTCAACAATATGCTTGGTGGTTAATCTTATTTTAGGTAGCCAACTTCTTTCATGTAGTCTTCCATCATTTCAACCGCTTTTTTTGCATGGGGACCCTGCTTTGACACATCCTTATAAAATTCCCTGGCTTTTTCAGCCATGGCATCCACAAGGGCCTTGTCCATTTCAACAACTTTGAGGCCGTTTTTCTCCATCATGGATCTTCTTTTGGCAAACTCAAGATTCCAATTAACCGTTTGGAGATAAAGGTTTTCCACCTGGGTGGCCATCTCTAAAATGGTCTGGAGATCCTTGGGCAGGGAGTTGAATTTCTTAAGACTCATGATCAGGTTCTGGTTGGCCGGGTTAAAACTTGGGGTCATATAATAGGGGGCCACTTCCTGAAAGGACATGGACTCGGCTGCAACAGATCCGCCATAGACAACACCGTCCAACTGACCCGAAGAGATCATGAGATAAACTTCACCGGCAGGAAAATATTGGGCCGATACTCCCAGTTTTCCCAGAACTTTTCCAATATTGGGAACTGCTCTTAATTTAAGTTTTTTTAAGTCGTTCACTGTCCTGACCGGTTCCTTGGCCATGAGATAGGCAAAATCAACCATCTGGGGTCCCAGGTAATAGACATTATGCTCTGCATAGGCTTCCCGGCACAGTTCCAGATACCCCCGCTGGTAATAAAAGGTATTTACATCGGTGATGGTTCGCAGGGCAAAGGGCAGCACCCCTTCGGTGGCGGCAAGGGGAATGGCGTTGGACCAATATCCGCCGGCTCCCCCGGCAATGTCAATGGTACCTGTGGAACAGGCCTGCATCATCTGGTCGTCGGGAACCAACTGGCCACCGGAAAAAGGTTGAATGATCAGCCTGCCGTCACTGGCATCCTTACAAAAATCAACAAAGGGTTTATACTGCCACATCATGTCCGGGCCGAAGAGAACCTGCATTCGAAGCTTGTAAACTTTCTTTTTTTCTGCCATGGATGGGGTTGTAAAAATTAATGCCATGCCAAAAATACACACCAGGGGTAGGAAAAAAAATCTAAATCTTTTCATCATCGGTCTCCTGTGTAAAAACAATTAAGGTTTAAAAGCCTGGCAAAAATACCTTGCTTGAAGGCATATCTGCCTATGTCGAAA
The DNA here is from genome assembly GCA_016743945.1 of Desulfobacteraceae bacterium. Classification (GTDB taxonomy): domain Bacteria; phylum Desulfobacterota; class Desulfobacteria; order Desulfobacterales; family Desulfobacteraceae; genus NBML01. The sequence continues at coordinate 164,369 of JADGFI010000003.1, read as the reverse complement.
ATTTGTCTTCAAAAAACTGTCTGAGTTTGGGATGCTCCCGGATAATCTGAAATGTGATGTCTGTGTGACCTGGATAATATCCGTTGCCAATGAGCATCCGGGTATGTTTTTTGACGCCCTCGGCCCCCAAAGAGGCTTTGGCAAAATTGGTGCTCATGCTGAAATAATAAACCAGCCCCTCATCTTTTGTCAGCAGCACAGTGGTCACTTCGGTATCCGGAACATTGACACAGTTTACGGTGAAATCTGCCAAATTTTCTCCCATGACCTCTTGAAAGCGACCCAGGGTTTCCAATGGATTTTGTGCATCTGCCTGGATGACCCTGTGGGCAAGACCCAGACCCCGGATTGCATCACATTGGGTTTTGGAATATTCGATGCAGACAACCTGACCATTGGGAAAAACCCGGTTCCGGGCTTCCTGAAGGCACAACAGTCCTGCCTTGCCCCCACCCAGGACCACAACAATATCTCCGGGCTTTGCATTGATACGGACCTGGGCCGGTGCGCCGGCCACGTCAAGGGCTGCCATGGCCAGTTTTTCAGGAATATCCGACGGCAGTTTTGCGTAGATGCCACTTTCAAACAATATGGCGGTTCCCTGGACGCTTATCTGATGGGTGTCCATATCAATATCTGTAATTTTAGACAGTTTTAACGGGGTAAGAGACAAGGATACCAGGGTTGCAATTTTATCTCCCGGCTTTAGATTCCGGTCCACCAGATTCCCGCCGATCTGTTTTACGGTTCCGATCAAAATACCCCCGGATTTTGTGACGGGATCTTGAAATTTACCCTGGTCTTTAACCAATCTCATCACCGCTTTCTTTATACCCTCAATCTCCTCATTACATTGTTTGCGAATTTGGTTGAAAGCAGTAGAAGTGGGCTGCAGGGCAATGACATCTATCAGAATTTCGCTTGGAAATATAATTGGATCCGGATCAATGCGGGTGGCTGCCTGGGGCAAAGCGCCTTTTGGATCAATAACCCTGTGACCGCCATAGATGTCACTCATTTGCATCTCCTTAAAAGAGTTAAGATTTCCTTAGACCAATCCACTGAATTGCATTTACTATGCCAATACGCCTTATCAGATACACCTTGGAGATATGCTGAGTTATTTGCTTTAAAATCAGATTGTTATCGCTATGGACAAGAAAAAACTATTGAAAAAGCACCATAGATTATGAGTCAAAATCGGTTCAAAGGTCGAATTCGAACCGAATTTGATTCGTTTCAGGCCCGGAAACCCGCTTTGTAAAATATCCAAGAGAAGGAAGTGCTGGATTATGAATAATTTTATTTATGGTCTGTAAGGATAAACCCGCATGGACATGGCGGAAAATCAATTCCCAATTAAAGTTTGGCTTTCCCCATGTCGAAAAAGATTTTTATGTACCTGGATTTTAGGTAGACCAGGGCGGTTGAATCAGGGTATAAAAGGATGTATTGAAAATGAGAAAGGAAAACAAATGAGCTATAAACCTACACGTTATCTTCTTTTGGCAATTGTCTCTTTATGGGTCGGAATGGCTGGAATCGCCCAGGCCGTCACTATTAATGCCAGCGCCACGATTTCGACAGCCACTCTTACCATAAACGGGGTGACCGATCTGGACTTTGGTACCATTATTGTTACAGGCATTTCCGAAATTCTCATTGATGCCTCCGCTGCCGTGGCTCCTGTTGTCTCCACGGTTAATTTGGGAACGGCCTCCATTACCGTTGCCGGAACAAGCGGGCTGGTCCAGGTGACAAGTCCTGTGGATGCCACTGTAGATATCACCTATTCAGTGGTCGACGGTACCAGTGCCGCCGATCTGCTTGACGATGGTGGCGGAAATACCATGGGCTTTACTGCGGCAAACATACGGGCCTATTCAACCGGTGGGGGAACCACCCCCGGGACCCTGGCCCTGACCGCCAATACACCAGCAGATGTTCATGTTGGCGGCCTCCTCCAAATTGGAGCTGGTCAGACTCCAGGAGCCTATGGCGGAGTTATTACCGTTAACGTAGTGTATTAAGGTAGTTATACGGACAATGGCCGGGAAAAAGGGATTCCAATATATTCTTTGCCTGGCCGCAGCCTTTGTTTTTGCTTGGCCGACACTTGTGAGTGCCGGGAATGTATCATCTGTGGTGCCCATGTCCTTTGGCAATATCGTCACTCCCCCTTCAGGAGATCAAATTGAGATTAATGCATCTGCAGGTGTTGCTCTGCCCAGGGTCTACGGGTCGGGAGCTTCCTTTATAAACGGAGGGAACAGCGGATTAATTAGGGTGTTCTCAGACACCCCCGGTGAAACCATCACCCTGATATATCCGGTCAGCGTGGGTGTAAACGGGGGAGGAGCCACCCATACCATTGGGCAGTTTGCCCTACGATCCACAGCCAGCCCGGTGATCAGCAACGGTGTGGGCTTCTTGGATTTTCACATTGGCGGATTGCTTCATATCAAAAGCGGCCAGCCTGATAACAGCTATAATTTTGATATCACCATTACAGTCCAGTTTGATAATCCATGACCATAAGGAGTCGGCGTTGCCATGAAAACAGGTCCCATGAAAATTAGTTTTATCCTTTTCGCTATAGTTTTACCGGGGTTCCTGGCATCCCCCCTTCACGCCCTTACCCGGGGGGTGCTGCTCAGTCCGACCCGGGTGGTCATGGAAGGAAGAGAGCGGGCTGCCATTGTCAAAATAATAAACCCGGATGCCCAGGCCAATACCTATAAGATAAGCCTGATTTCCATTCGCATGGATGACTTTGGGCGCAAAATACAAGTCAAGGAGCCCAGTAAAGCGGAACAATTTGTCATGAAAATGATTCGGTTTTCACCCAGGCGGGCCACCCTGGGACCAAAGGAATGGCAGACGGTCCGGCTCATGGTCAGAAAACCGGCAGACCTTGCGCCTGGAGAATACCGTGCTCATCTCAAGGTGGTGCCCATTCCGGACCAATCATCCAAGCCTGTTGAATCCCAAGACTCTGAGGGGGTAAGTATCAACCTGGATGTGGTATTCAGTATCACCATCCCTATTATTGTCCGCCACGGACAAGGGAATGTAAACATTATTCCCGGCACCCCATCCCTGAAAAAATTGGACAAAACAAATACCTATTCCCTGGAAAGCCGACTGACCCGGCAGGGCTTACACTCAGCATATTTTAATGTTCTGGCCTTCCACAAGTCTTCCGGTGCTGACCCGGTAAAGATAGGAGAACTCAAGGGACTCTCTTTTTATACCCCCAACCCTTTTCAGATTGTGAACATTCCCTTGAACTCTCTTCCGGATTTGTCCGGCGGTATCATTGAACTCAAGATCCAGGATCTTGAAACAAAGGACAAGCCCATGATGGGCTCATGGTCCTTTAAGTTAGAGTGATCCTGCAGAGGAAAAGTCCATGGGTTCGGCATAAAACCCCTTCTGGCTAAGGGATGCGGCCAAATTCCGGGCATCGGATTGGTCATCAAACTGGCCCATAATCACCCGGTACCAGATTCCTTTTTTCCCTAAGTCGCTTCGTCTGATGGAAAGGCGTTCATCAAAAGTACCCAGGGGTGTACTGATGTTTTTCAACCCCTGAACCGCATCGTACACGGTCCTATAGGAGGCGGTATGTACCCCAAACTGGCTTCCCTTTTCAATGGGCCGGGGCTGGCAATAGGGAACCCTGCTTTTAATCTGTGTGGCCAGGGTTTCAGCCTGGGCCGGGGTGGCAAACTTACCGGCGATCACCCGGTGCCAGATCCCCTTGCCGGGACCCAGGTCTGTGGTGCGGATGGTAAAGGGCTGATTCTTAAGCAACACCGGGTAATCGGCTTTCAGTTTTAGAATATTCAGCCGGGCATTCTCCTTTGTCCGTGTGGAACTTAAATGAACCCCAGTTTTTTTCCCAAGGGTTATCTTTCTTGCGTACACCTTTGTGGTTCCGGTTGTGGACTGTATGGCCTGTTGCATGCTGCCGAGTAGCTCTTTATCATCTGTGGCACCGGCAACGACCCGGTACCAGATCCCTTTTTCCGGACCCAGATCTGTTTTCTGGATGGTAAATTCAGCCTGGTCCAGCAATCCCTTGTGTTTATTTTTTTGAAACCCAATGCCGGCAACAGCCTTGTCAAGGGTTCTGTATGAGGAGAGATGAAGACCAAAATGCTGTTTCAAAGATCCCTTCTCAGCTATTCTGGCTGAATGTCCGGTTTGTTTCATTTTTTCCGGGGCAAGGGCTTTTTCTAGCTGGGGGGGGGCAGGTACCGGCTCTACAGCCAGGGGGATGGATATTTTTGGCATAAATACCAGGTCAAAACCGTTCACCACAGTACCGTCATTCCCAATGGTGACAGAAAGGGGATCCATTTTACTGGTTCCCAGATTCTTTTCAAAGTCAGGATCAAGCCTTACAGAATAATCCCCAGGCGGAATTTTCATAAACAGATAAAACCCATCATACTCTGATTTTACTTGTTGAATTACTTCCCCTGAACTGTTTAAAAGCTGCAAAGGCGCATGGTTCAGGCTCTTTTTTCCTCCTTTTTTGTTTTCCATGAACAGGGTGCCGTCAATCTCGCCGGTGGTGATTACCGGAATATCAATGGTTTCCACATGGCCGGGCCTGGGCAATATGGAATTCCCCTTTTTACCGGGCTCCCAAAAAGGGTCTTCCAGGCTTTGGGTTTTTAAGGTGATATCCGTGGGTACATTTTTCCGCAGCCCGGTAATAAAGGCAATTCCGTCGGCGTTGGTGGCCGCGGTCTTATACGCTTGAACCGCTTTGATCTCTGCCCCTTCCAGGGGTTCATCCCCATGGTCAAAGACCTTGTTGTTGTTGTTATCCAGAAAAACTTTAGCAGAGACGGCTCCTTGGCCTGCCTCCCTGGCAGAAGAAAATTTAGGGGTTTTGGATCTGGGTTCCATGCCGAATGATGTGGAAAAGGAGAGAAAGGCACCGTAGTCATCATCGGAATTATATGACAGACTGGGAGAAAGGATAAATTTCCCATTGTTCCAGTTCATCCCCAAGGTTCCGGTGGTCAGATCATTGTTGCCCATGTCATGGGTGAGGGTGAATTCCGAACTAAGCTCCCGGTTCAGATTATATAACCCTGATACCCCGGCTTTAGACAGTTCTGCCTCAGGATAAAAATCATAATCCAAATTTGTCCGCAACCGGAATTTGCCCAATTGTGAGGTGGTCTGGATCCCCCCTTCCAGTGTGGGATAGTCTTCAGATATTTTGGTATCATCTCTCCATTGGAGGTAGTTGTTGATATAGGTCTCTTTAACATTGGCGGAAAACCGTGCGCCGAATATCTGCTCTTCAGAGGTATCCCGCTTGGTATTTTTTAAATTTAAGGAAAAGGGAATTTGCGGTGTCTTTTGGGTGGCGTCTATGGAACCAAAAGCGGAGATATCGGTTTGTGATTTTATTTTATTTGATTTGTCAGTCTCCCCCTCTCTTGTAAAATCGTGATAAAATTGTTGTTTGATCTTAATATCCATTGGGCCGATTTTCTTCTGCCCCAAGGCCTCTATCGCATCCCCGCCGTTCAAATCATGGATATAATCCCCGCTGATATAGATCTCTTTGAAAAGGCCCTGGGCACCGATATTAAGATAATCGTGGGGGGCATCATTGATTTTCTGGGATAAGATCCCCCCCTGTAACGACAGATTCTGGCTCAGGCCGTACCTATACCTGCCTATAAGCCTGGGGGATTCCTTATCTGCTGTCTTTGGAACATACTGGCGCGGATCATACAGCTTTTCATCCTTTTGGGTGGCAGAGAACTGGTATTGATGTTCACCCGGCTTGATCATATTGCTTCCCACATTGATACGCTTGACCTCTTCTCTTTCCTGGCCCTGGGGACCGTAAAATTTCAAGGTAAATTCATTATTGCCGTAATAGAGGGGGACATCATCAAAATCATACCGGCCTTCAGTCCCCACCCGCTGGTTGCCCAGGAGCACTCTGTTGCGGTATAATTCAACATCCCATCCCGGGGCCAAGTTGCCTGCAAAAAAGGTGGTGTCGTATTCGCTGGTGATATTGAGGGGAAGGTTGCCCAGGGTTGCTCCCCTCTCAAATTTCCCGCCACCCACAATGGGGAAACTGGGGATACGAACGTCTCCCAGGCCAATGCTGGTTGCCTTTAAGGGGCCCAGAAGTTCTCCTTTGGGATCTTCCCGCTGGAGGGTCAGCCGGGTGGTGGTGAATCTTTCCTTTTCATCCCCGGTAATATAGAGTTCTGAGTTCATAAAACCAAGATCTCCTTTGCCCAGAAGGTAATAGCTGCCCGTTTCCTTGTTCTGGGTTGAATCCGTGTCTTTATATTGGCCGGAAATCCCAAAATCCACAAACATGGGATCCATAAAGCTGTATTCCGGTGGTTTCAGGGGCAGTTTTGCGTCATAGGGCGTTTTTCCCTTTCCCCACTGGTACCCCTCTTCTCTGGCCAGGCGGGCCTGAAAAGGCAGTTCTTCTTTTGGGTCAAGATTCAGGGATTGATCACTGAAATCATAGGACAATCCAATGGGAAACCAGCTTTCCAAGACCTTGGTATCCACGAAAATATCATCATCCCCCGCCATAAACTGACCCGGCTCAAGTTGCACTTCTCGACCGTCAACCATTCCCTGTCCGGATGAAATATTCAAATGAAACCTGCGGTCCTCGGATAAAAACCATCCCTTGGATTCTCCCTGTTCCATGTTGGTATGGATATTAAAATCGATGATCCGGGCCAGTTCTTCCAGGGGAACAAAGAGGTTCCCTGATTTGTCGTATCCCATGAAAGCCGGGCTCAGTATATAGTTTCCCGCTCTGACATTCAAAATGACTTCCTGGGAGAGATTGCCGCTGGTGGGTGGAGATGGCTCCGGGGAGGAACTTTGGACCACAGAATCGGTCCCGGTCTCAAGAGCCAAAGACCCGGGGCTGCTGCTTGCCGGTGTCTGCGCATAAATTTCCGGCAACCCGGGCGCTGCAGGCGTCTGGCCAGGCAATTCCATCTGGTCTGCAGTAAAGAGGTGGATTCCTTTTTTATCCAGATTTTTGGTCAGGGCGTCAAAATGCGCCCGGTCGATTTCTTTACCCAGTCGAATATTTTCCAGCAATCCGTGGCGTTCAATAACCATGTCGGCCATCTCAAGGGCAAGATCGTCATTTTTCTGACGAAGCGCCTGCCATTGATCGTACTGGGCCGTGGACTTGAGCAGTGATGTTGCCTCTGCAATCCGCCAGGTACTGGAAAATGTATCTCTGCCCTTCCTGTCAGGGGATATAAGCTTCTGCCCGTCCCTGACAGGAAATGCGTGAGAAATCGATGTCATTCCGCTTTCCAAAAAAAATAGTTATTGTCACCAGCCTATTTCGGAGCTGTGTGATTGAATTTAGCAAGCTTTGTGCCAGAAGGGGAAAAGGTCTCGACTGGATCTGGCCCCACAGTTTTTATCGTTACAAGCTCACAAAAAATGTGACGAACGCATATCAGGCACTGGCCATTTGCCCGGAGAATTTGAGGTAGTGGAAATTGATATTGAGGCTTCGCCTGAATTCAGGAACCCGGGTCAAAACTCCAAATGGACCGAAATCCGTGCGGAAGTGAATCTTTGGGAATCAAGGCGGAAAAAATTTTATGTTACAATCCTAACCTTTTCATTAGCAGTTTTATATGCGGCATTTCAGATTAAAGATACTTCAATTCCGAATAATACACTCATGGCTGCCAGGCCTGTGTTCTCTTCCAGGCCGATAAGGCCCTGGCGGCTGGTGGCCAACTCCATTGACCGGTCCATGGTGGAAGATAATCTGGTCGGTACGTGCCGTTTTGTTGGTAGGGGGTGGCGTTAGCCACCTCCTACCAGATTTGTGTAAGACGCGAATTTATTTTTGTACCCTTTGAAAATTAAAGGGTATATAGTCAACACTTTATTATCGCTAAGGGGATGGCCCTATAAAACAGGAACGCACAAAATATCCTGCTTGTACTCAGAGATTGCTGGACCCCCCCCTTGTTTTGAACGTAAATCAGGCCTTTTCTTTTACTGCAGCGACTATGGATATTTCCACCAGCAGTTCTTTTCGGGCCATGGAAGCCTCAACACAAGTCCGGGCAGGGGCAGCCCCTTCAGGGACCCAATTGTCCCAGACCTCATTCATCTGGGCAAACAGGGCCATGTCTTTGATGTAAATAGTGGCGGATAATAGGTGTTCCCGATCGGAACCGGCTTGCTCCAGCAATCCATCCACCTTGTCCAGCATGGTTTGGGTCTGCTCGGTGATCCCGGCACTGGCATCGGCTGCCACCTGGCCGCAAAGGTAAACGGTCTGGTTATGGATGACAATACGGCTCATTCGCTTTTGGGTTTCGTGTCGTGTGAGGGTCATGGGTGTTTTCCTTATAAAATTGATTGGGGTGTTTATTCATTTCCAGGGCCCGGGGAGGGAGAGACCAGGCTTTCCCATATCCGGTCCACAGGTTACTTGTCCACATGGATGAGCCGGCTATATAACTTTTTAGACCCGGGTCCGGCAAGGGGTTTTGTCAGGTCTATAAATTTATTTTGCATGGCCTAATTGGAATAGGGGTAGTCGGGATCACCCTTGGCAGAAAGAGTTTGACTCTGAATCCGTGGTCCGCCGCATGATCAAAGCATTTCTTACTGCAGTTTCATACCCCACCACAATGGCAGTTAGCAACTTGGCGTTTTGCTCGGCGGCAAACACCGCACAGCGGTTTAGTTCAATGGGGATAACACTGAATAGCACTCAATGATTATCCTATTGCGACCATTTTTATAAAAACACCACAGGGGAAACCACTGCCACAACGAATTCGAAACGCTAAAAACTTTACTGCTAATGAGTATTAGACCTTAGTGGTCGGTTTTGGTAGTTATTAAAAACACCCTTAATCAGATCAATACGTTAGAAGTCAACATATTTCAGCTTGTTTTTGTCCTGAAGTGTAGCCGGCATTACACCCGACAAAGAGCATGACTGGATATTTGATTTGTGATTATGGCCGATGCCTGGTAAAGTTCAATATTCTCTCTGTTGGCAGAATTGGGCAGCTAAGAAATCTTGATGGTACTTTTAACTTCTGTGGATTATAACATATTGAAAAAACAAATATATATTGATATGGATGATGTGGTTTCCAAAACCACGGACACCTACGCGGATATTGTTGAACGGGAATTCGGGAAACAGGTTCTGTTTGAACAGATCCTTACCTTTGATCTGAGGGCATCCTTTGATCTGACCGAGAATGAGTTCCATTATTTTTTCGATCTGATCCACCAGCCCGACCATCTTTTCGGGTTTGAGCCGGTGGAGGGATCTGTTGAAACTATTGTGGAATGGACCCATGCCGGCCACTGCATTGAAATTGTCACCGGTCGCCCCACTTCAGCCCTGGAGGTCTCACTGGAATGGCTGGAAAAACACGGGGTTCCTTTTGATTCTTTTACCATGGTGGATAAATATAACCGGCCGGGAAATGATCCTGCCATTGCCATATCAAAGGAAGAACTTCGCCGGAGAACCTATGACCTGGCCGTTGAGGATTCCCGGGAAATGGCCCTGTTTCTTGCCCATACCATGGGGGTATCCGTGGCATTGTATGACCGGCCCTGGAACGGTCAGCCCATCAACCATGAACAGGTGGTGCGGTGTGCCTCCTGGCAGGATATCGGAGAACAACTCGCCTGGGCCGGACAGACCCCGGTTTGAATCGGTCGTTAAGGTATAAGGCGGATCAGGGCCCAGACCCCAAAGACCAGGAGAACCAACCCTGCAGATCGGTTGACCCATTCAAGGAATCCTGCATTCAGTTTTTGTTTCAGCTGCCCCACCCCAAAGGTCAGCATCATCCACCACAGACAGGACCCAAGAAAAACACCTATAACCAGAGATAGCGCAGACCCATTGGCTGTTGCACCAAGACCCAGTCCCGCGAAAATGGCCATAAAGGCCATGATGGTTGTAGGATTGGTCAGGGTTAGAAAAAAAGCGGATAAATAGGCGGGAATATATCCCTTAAAAAGAGGGGTGTCCTTTGCCTGTTCAAAGGATTTTTGTTTCAGGGTTGAAATACCCAGGCCGCATAAAAACAGGCCGCCAGCCAGGAGAAGCCCGGTTTGAAACCCGAAAAGCAGATTTGAAATGACGGTAAGGCCAAAGCCTGCCACGCAGCCGTAAACCGCATCTGCCGTGGCCGCTCCCAGCCCTGTGGCAAATCCTGCCCCGGGGCCGTGGGCGAGGCTTCTTTTAATGGTTAAAATGCCAATGGGCCCCACGGGGGCTGCAATGGAGAAACCGATCATTATTCCTTTGATAAAAAAGTTGATTAAAAATTCAAATTTCATGTATAGTTCCTTGTATTGTAATTGGGTGCCCTATAGGAGACCTATTTTATCTGATCAGGGAAGTAACTGTACATGGGTAAATCCTGTTTTTAAGGGGCAAAAAGTTTAAAAATAAAGGAAAATTTTCAATGGACCTTAAACTTGAAAAGCTGCTGGACAAAATTGGGAGGGAAATTGTCCGGGAACTTGTCAAAAATGCACGGATTTCCTTTAGCGAATTGGGCCGAGTGGTGGGGCTTTCCACACCGGCGGTTACAGAACGGGTGAGAAAACTGGAAGAGGCAGGAATTATCACGGGGTACCACGCTGCCATCAATGGGGATTTGCTGGGGGAAAAGGTGATCGCCTTTATCCTTTTGGATACCCAGGCTGCTTGTTATGAGAAGGTAAAAACCTGTGCTAGGCAATTGATCCAGGTGCTGGAGTGCCATCACATCAGCGGGGAGGGCGCTTTTCTTCTCAAGGTCATGGTGGCGTCTGTGGCCGATCTGGAAATTCTTGTGGCAAGGTTCAGCCCCTTTGGATGTACCAAAACCACCATTGTTTTGTCTTCCTTAAATGAAAACAGTCCCTTGCCAGTTATCTTTCCTGGGAATCGGATGCCGGGATAACCATTTTCCAGAACAGAATAAAAAAATCATCAAAGTTTTGGGTCAGTTTCCAGGTCATCCCCCCAAAGTACCAATTGTGAATGTACCGGTGGCAGATCATGTAATAGGCATCAATGAGCTGGGAAAAGGCGAGACTTGAATCGATATCCCCTTGTTCCATGGCTTTTTTGATCTGTTTTTTTACCAGAGCCAGGTCATCCCTGCGGCGATAGCTTTTGTCCTTCATCCAGGTCCGCATGGGGACTGTTATAAAAGCGGTCACAGCCAGTCCGGGATTTTTGTCATAAAAATCAAAGGTGACCCAGAATACCTTTCTGAAATTTTTCACCAATGTGTTGTCCAGAAAGAAAAAAGCCTTTGGCTTAATTTTTAATATAATCGGTTACAATGGCAAGTCTTGGGTTCACACTGACTCCTTTTTTATTTTAAGGTATCCGGATCGAATGGCTTGTTTATTGTCTGCAGTGCCCACGTTAAAAAAGATATCCCTGTGATGGAAATGGTCCTTGTATCCAAGGCAATTTATTTTAATATCTGTACCCGGCTTTACCATACCGGTGAAATTGCAGGCAATCTCTGCAACCCGGCCGGGATCGCCTTTTGTCTCCCGGTTGATGAGCTCCCGGACCGCCAGGGCCAGGGTGGCTGTTCCCTGGAGGATAATGCCGGGCAGTCCCACTTCTTCGGCAAATTTAGGCGAGGTATGAATGGGGAATTCAATATGGGTACACCCGTCATAGACATAGGGGAGCCATTGCTCAATTCGGCGTTTGCAGGCCCAGATCGGGGCGCCAGGGGGGGCGGGAGGATTAAACTCCGGCAGGGTGGGCAGTTGTTGTCTTCCCGCCTCCCCCAGGCATTCAACCCCCCGGAGCATGGCCCCTATATATTCGGTGAAGACCGGTTTTTTTTTCTTGTCTGTGGCAATGAGTTCGATGACGGCATGGGTTCCTGCCCTGTGGGGAAGGATGGCTGCAACCTGACCGGTCAGGTTCAGCGCATCCCCGGGCCGGACCAATCGGTGGAGGATGAGGTGTTCGGTGTAGTGGACCTGGGTGAACAATACCTCTTTGGGGAAGGTTTTTGATTCAATATATTGGCCCAGATTGCTCAGGATGGGCCAGGTCACGGCAACGGGAAAGGTGGGGGGGGCTAAAAGTACTTTTTCTCCTCTGTCATCAAAATAAAGAAGATTGTCATCCTGGATTGCTGCGGCAAAATTGGTGGTGTCCCGCCAGGTGATTCGGGCGCTGTGTGGGGTTAGTTGGGTCCCGGCTAACTTGCTGTCCAGTTTCATTGCTCATGCCTCCACAGAGGGTTGTGATGAAGAAAATCTTAAAAATTATTTGTCATGGTAGCTAAACCATGGTTTTAATTATATGTCAAAAAGAAAACGATGTTTTAGTCTTCGATACTTCTCTTGACAAGAAGGAACTATCTATCATACTAAACTTGTATTGGGATAAAGTGTAATCAAATCGTTTCAGAAAAATAAATTGCAGCTTAGATATGTCCATTTTTAAACGTCTGATTTTAGGAAACCTGATTGTTCTTTTGTTGGTCACCTTTTGGGGTGGAGCTGTTACGTATAAGCTTGGCAACCTTCAGAAAATAACAAGGGAAATTGTGGAAATTAACGGGGCCGGTCTTATTATTGGCGACCGTCTTTTTGATTCTTTTACCGCATTGATGAAGTTCATCCGAAAGTACTACGTGTCTGGCGATATGGATTACTATCACCGGGTTCAAAAGTTGGAAATTCTGATTGAAAAGGATTTCGGACTGATAAGCTATCTAATTGAATTAGATGAACAGCAGCGGTTGATCGTTGACACCAGAATTTTGTACATGGAATTAATAAGGTGTTTTGAAGAAAATGCAACGCTGGTTAAAAATGATGGGCCGGGAAAAAACCTTGAAAATCATGACTTGGAATTTGAACAAATGGCAGTCCATCTAAAAAAGATTATTAATCAAAATAAACGGGCGATTAATAAAAATATCGATTTAAGCAATCTCCTGAGTCGGCAAATTTTTATAATGACGATTATTATTACAGCTTTGACAGTATTTTTGGGGGGGGTTATTTCCCTTGTTAATACCCGCTTCATCACGACTTCTATATCCCGTTTTAAGAAAAAAACCGAGGAGATTTCCCATGGTCATTTTAAAGAGTTGGAAACCACTAAGGGGCCTCGTGAGATTCGGGATCTGTCCCGCCATTTCAATGCCATGTCCCAGAGACTTACTGAGCTGGATCATTTAAAAAGGGATTTTATCAGTCATGTTTCCCACGAACTCAAGACCCCGGTGACGGCTATCAAGGAAGCTTCCATTATGTTGTCTAAGAATCTTTATGCCGAACATCCACAAAAACTGTATGAATTATATGCCCTGATCCATGAGGAGTGTGACCGGCTTTTGAATTCTGTGATGAGACTTCTTGATTATTCTAAAATGGAAGCCAAGGCAATGGATTACCAGTTTGCGGATTTTGATCTGCCCCTGGTGATTCGAAAATCTGTATTAAAGTTAGCGCCTTTGGCTAAGAAGAAAAAGATAGATCTTGAATTCGTTCCACCGCCCGAAATCCCCCTGCTCTCAGCTGATGGAGACCGTATCCGGGAGATCCTGGACAATCTCATCGGAAATGCCTTGAAGTTTACCCCTGCCCATGGCAACATTCTTGTAAAATGTTTGTTGGATAAAGACGGGGAAAGGGTTGTGGTTTCCGTTACAGACAGCGGTTGTGGGATTAAAACTGAGTATTTAAAAGCAATTTTCCAAAAATTTAAGCAGATCGACAACGGTATTGAAACCCGAATGGGGACAGGACTCGGGCTTTCCATTTCAAAGCACATCGTAAAAGCACACGGGGGTGATATATGGGCGGAAAGCGATTATCCAAAGGGAACTCAATTTTTTTTCACCTTGCCATTGGTCTGGGGGTGATGGTTCTTCTTTCAAGCTGTCAGTCTCTTATCAGGCCGGAATATGTGACAGACTTCCAGCACCTTGAGCGGATTCACAATTCTATCAGTCAGGATAATTTTACGCTAGCGCTGGCAGAAAACGATAAGCTTGAAAGGCGTTATGATGATTCGACAAATGGGAGCGAGCCCTATGCCCGGGTGATTTTGGTATCTGCACAAATGAATGCCTCGCTTTTAAAGAAAGTGATTCAAGATGAAAAAATATTTTGTACGTTTTCCAGAAAACTTGAACAACTGAGCATGATAATACAAAAACAAAATTCTGCAATGGGTAAATTGACCCTGAAACAAGAACGAATGAAAGCATTATCAAAAACAGTGGAAGGCCTTGAGGCTGAAAACAAGATACTTCGAAAACAAATTAAGGATTTCAAAAAAATTGATCTTGAAGGGGATCAAATTAATTCGGGTACCTAAATTATGGAAAAAATTCTTATCGTGGATGATGATCCATCTGTTTTAAAGGTTCTCACAATGAGGCTTGAGGCAGAAAAATATTCGGTTACCGGTGCGACAGATGAAGATGAAGCATTTGCCCTTCAAACCCAGGGTTTTTTCGACCTGGCCCTCATTGATTATCAGTTAAAAAGAGAAACCGGGATTGAATTGATGGAAAGACTTCAGGGCATTGATCCGGAACTCCCGGTCATCATACTGACTGCCCATGGAACGATTAAACGGGCTGTTGCAGCCATTCAAAAAGGGGCCCATTCTTTTTTGACAAAACCCTTTAAAGATGCAGAACTGATCCATCAGGTGAAAACCTGTCTTGAAAAAAAGAACCTGGTCAAGGAGGTCAAGGTGCTTAGGGGAATGTTGTCAGAACAGTACGGGTTTGACAATATCATTGGAAAAGATAAAAAGATGAAAGACGTCTTAAAGCTGGTCGCCCAGGCAGCAGATACAGATTCCAATGTTTTGATCCAGGGTGAAAGCGGTACCGGCAAAGAGCTGATTGCCAAAACACTTCATGTCGCAAGTTCCCGGCGGGATGCCCCGTTTATAGCGGTTAATTGTGGGGCCATCCCGGAGACGCTTTTTGAAAGTGAGCTTTTCGGTCACAAAAAAGGGGCTTTTACCGGGGCGGTTTCCGACAGGCAGGGGTTGTTGGAAAAGGCCCAGGGCGGCACTTTCTTCTTTGATGAAATTTCTGAAATTCCGCTTTCTTTACAGGCGAAGCTGCTCAGAGTCATTCAGGAAAATGAATTTTACCCCTTGGGGGGAGGCGAGAAGGTCTCTTTGCTTGTGAGGATGATTGCAGCAACCAACACAAACATTGCCGAGGAAGTGAAAAAAGGCAATTTCAGAGAAGACCTGTATTATCGAATCCATGTGATTCCTATCCATCTCCCTCCTTTGCGCGAGAGAAAGGAGAGCATCCCTCTACTTGCCCATCATTTTTTAAATGAATTTAGAACCCGTATGAAAAAACCTGTTAAAAAATTTTCTTCCCGCGCCATGGAAAAACTTCTTCAGTCTTCATGGCCGGGAAACATCAGAGAGCTTAAAAATGTTGTTGAATATAGCGTTGCCATGTCTGACAGTGATATTATTTCCGAAGATTTGATCGTTTTAAATAAAGCCGATTCTTCCCTTGCTGGGGTAAAAACCCTTAAGGATGCCAAATTGGATTTTGAAAGAGAATACCTGGTGGAGCTTCTTGAATTAACCCAGGGAAATGTCACTAAAGCCGCTAAACTTGCAGGAAAATACCGGGCGGATCTTTATGAACTGATGAAAAAATGTGGATTACAGGCAGATGATTTCAGAAAGGACCTGTAGTGAATTCCATACAGGGGCGTGATGGTTACAAATATGCATTTTTGGAAAGACAAAAGGGGCTGTCTGGCCCCTACCCTGTTTTGATTTTTTTTGTTCCCACCTCTGATCAACCTACTGTCTTTAGTATTCCTGTCGTTTTGTCACTGATTATTTTTCTTTTGAAACACTTCCCATGTCTGCACAAAAAGCGCAATCCCAAAGGGCTGTTTCCAGCGTCTGAGAAAAATCTATGTAGGAAAAACCAGTCAGTATTTTAACGTCCAATGTCCCCTGCCATCAAGGGGAAGCTCAGAGTGAAAGTAAATAGTGTATGAAATTCCATTCAGCTATTGGTTTTAGACATTCGGAGACTTAGAAAAATATATTGTTATATCAGATAGTTGTTGTTTTTTTGATGTTGTGGCATGGAATTTGTAATCTATTTTGATTGCACGATATCGTGTTGGCAAACGGATAGTTTGGCAGGCGAATTAATTAAAATAGGGCTTCATGTTGTTGCACAGACGGCCAAGAGAAATACAAGAACTGAACAGCAAAAGTAAAATAAGAGTTATAAAAAAATATGGGTAAAAATTATTTTGGATTTATTTTTCTAATATATATCTTCTTTGTTTCCTCTTCCTTTGCTGCTGTGCTTCGTTGGAGTCCTGTCGAATCAACAGAAAATTGTGTCATTGCCGGTTATAAAGTTCATTATGGCACCACCGGCAACTATACCCAGGTGGTAGATGTGGGAGATGCAACCGCTTATGATCTGGACCTTTTAGGTCTTGTGCCAGCCCAGACATATTTCTTCGCAGTCAATGCCTATTCAACAACAAATCAGGATGGGCCTTTGTCCTCACCTCTTTCTTATAGGGACAGCCCGAACATTGTCGCATATCCATCCATTGATCATGGCAATAACACCATTGACGTTACCTTTAACGAGAGCAACATGCTGGGAGCGGATAGCAAAGATAATTATGAGTTCAGTCCAACAATTCTTTTTGATGCCGCACATAAAATTGCCCGAACAGACAGGACATACCGGCTTTTTATGCGTTATATTCCTGAGTATACCATCTTTACCATGATGGTTTCTGATATCACAGACAATAAAGACCATGGATTGATTTCAGGTTCAATTGTTTTAAATGACGATGACAACGACAGCATGGCAGATGACTGGGAAGCCTTTTACGGAATTACCAGCGCTTTTTTAGATTCAGATTCAGATGGCCTGTATAATCAGCTGGAATATACCACAGGAACAAGTCCTGTTGATAATGACAGTGATGATGATGGCATGGATGACGCATGGGAGGTTCAAAACGGTCTGAACCCGCTTTTGGATGATGCGGACGGGGATATAGACGGGGATGGTCTCACAAATTTTCTTGAATATTCTGGGGGCACCAATGTTTCAAACAAATCCCCTGAAAAGCCCGTTCTCAATCTGCCGATAACTACTTCTACAAATGTCTCATTGACCCCCAAGGTCAGCACAAACGCTTATGCTGACAACGAGAATGATGCCCATGAAAAGACACAATGGCAAATCAGTACAGAATCTACATTTACTATCCCTGAAAATATCGTGTATGAATTGGAATCATACGATTCCCTTACCTTTTTAACCATTCCTGAATTTATACTTGATGAAGGTGAAACCTATTACTGGCGGGTTCGGTTTTTTGATGTTTTAAAAGTTAGCTCCCTTTGGTCTGATCCCTTTTCTTTTTCGACCATGGTGGCCGACCCCGAAGATCCTGACGGGAATGGGGTGCCTGATATTCAACAGGTGACTGACGGTACGATTGATCTCGATAATGACGGGTATCTTGATGTTTCATCAAATAGTTATAAAATGGTTGCCGGTGATGGCATATCATTTGGCCTTGAAGCTTCCAATAATGTTACGGCTGTTGATTCTTTGAAAGTCATTGACCCGGATGATATTTTAGACACATTTGACAAACCGAATGACTTGAATTTTGGGTTAATCCAGTTCAAAATAAGAGTTGCCAATATCGGTGACACTGCCAAGGTAAATATCTATTTTTCAGAACCTGTTGGAACCAGTTGGTATAAGTATGATCTGATCAATGGGTGGGCAGAGTATTCAAGGGATTACCCGGGTAATGTTCAATTCAGTTCCGACAATAAATCTGTACAGCTCCATCTGGTTGACGGCGGACCCGGAGATAGTGATGGCGTGGCCAATGGTATTATTGTTGATCCGTCAGGTCCGGGAAGTATTGCATTGGTTCCTCCAAGTACTAGTGGAGGGGGGAGCAGTAGTGTTAGCAGTGGCGAGGATGGCGGCGGCAGTGGTTGCTTTATTGCCACTGCAGCATTTGGATCTCCAATGGAAACCCATGTTCAGATTTTAAAGGATTTCAGGGATATCTACCTTCTAAACTCCCGGCTTGGAAGTAAATTTGTAAGCGCCTATTACCGGTATTCACCGCCTGTTGCAGATGTGATTGCCCGGCATGGATTGCTGAGAGTTGTTGTCAGGATAGGGTTGATGCCACTTATTGTATTCGGGTATGTTGCCGTCCATACGTCACCCTTTGAGCAAAGTGTGATTTTCTTTTTGTTGATGGGCATGGCATTAATGGCAGGTACAAGGCTAAAGATTTTTAAATTTGTTTTCAGATAAACACTTCCTTTGAATTTATTGATATTGTTTGCAAAAAAAATGTCATTCTCTGGAGAAAAAACAGCTTTCTCTTTTGCTGTCTTTGTCATATCGACATCATCCAATGCCTTCATCTTGTCTTCGGGATTCTTTTCCAAAATAGCAAAAAAGCAGTTCTTCATTGGGAAATATCCTGATTTTTTTGTTAAGACTGGTATCTTTTAAAAAAAACAGATATAAATAAGGTTTTATGGAAAATTGTTCAATCGTTTTGGGAGGATAGAAAGATGAAAAAAGTTGGATTGGTCGGCTGGCGGGGAATGGTGGGGTCTGTTCTCATGGAAAGAATGATGGCGGAAAATGATTTTAAAAAATTCACCCCGATTTTTTTTACCACCTCCCAGGCAGGCCAGAAAGCACCGGATGTGGGGGTTGATTCCCCGGCCCTGATTGATGCCCACAATGTGGATGCCCTCATGGAGATGGATATTATTTTATCTTGTCAGGGCGGCTCTTATACCGAGGCGGTGCGTCCCAAACTTGAAGAGAACGATTGGAAGGGATACTGGATTGATGCAGCCTCCACCCTGCGGATGGATGAACAGAGCATCATTGTCCTGGATCCGGTCAACAATGACCTTATAGAAAAAGGTCTTGCCCGGGGGATTAAAAACTATATCGGGGGAAATTGCACGGTTTCCCTCATGCTTATGGCCCTGGGTGGTCTGTTTGAAAACGATGTGGTGGAGTGGCTCACCTCCATGACCTACCAGGCCGCTTCCGGGTCTGGTGCCAAAAATATGGAAGAATTGGTCGCCCAGATGCGATATATCGGGGACAAGGCAGCCGGTATCCTGGACAATCCTGCCGCAGCCATCTTGGATCTGGACCGAAATGTTACCAACACCATCCGATCCAAGGGATTTCCCGTGGCCAATTGGGCCGTGCCCCTGGGGGCCAGTCTGATTCCCTGGATTGACCGGGCCATGGACAACGGACAGACCCGGGAAGAATGGAAGGGGCTGGTGGAGACCAACAAAATTTTGGGGCGGTCCGACAATTTTGTTCCCATTGACGGTCAGTGTGTCCGCATCAGCTCCATGCGGTGCCACAGCCAGGCCTTTACCATTAAACTGAAAAAAAATCTGCCACTGGATGAGATCAATGCCATGCTGGCAGCCAATAATGATTGGGTAAAGGTGGTCCCCAACCTTAAGGAAGACACCATTTCGCAATTGACTCCGGCTGCCGTTACCGGCACCCTTACCGTGCCCGTGGGCCGGATACGGAAGATGAACCTGGGGGAGGATTTTTTAACGGCTTTCTCCGTGGGGGATCAGCTTCTGTGGGGAGCCGCAGAGCCTTTACGGCGTATTTTAAATATTATTCTTTAGACTTTTTGTAAAAGGCCTGCCACTGGTGCTGTATAGCCGGGGCAGGCTGATCATGGCCCTAATGGGGCCGCAGCAACCTCTGTAAAATTTCCCGCCTAAATCATCAGATCTTCTATTTCCAGATAGTCTTTTTTGCCATCTGGAGACTGTCCTAGGGCAACTCTGCGTCCCATAAAACAGTTGACTTTAATGATATTCTTGAATAATATTCAAGAATGGAAAAACGAAGCACCCGGCATGCAGCAACAAAAAAGAAGCAAAGACAGATTATCCAGGCAGCCCTGGCCTGCTTTACGGAAAACGGTTACTCTGAAACCAGAATCGCGGATATCTGTCATCGCAGCAACGCCAATACCGGCAGTCTTTATCATCATTTTAAATCAAAAGAACTGCTTGCAGCCCAGGTTTATCTGGAAGGAATTCAGGATTACCAGACCGGTTTTCTTGATATATTGCAAAAACAGGAGAAAGCCAGGGAGGGTATCTTTGCACTTATAAAATATCATCTCAAGTGGGTAGAGAACAATCCTGATTGGGCCCGTTTTTTACTTCAGAAGCGCCATGCTGAATTTATGGGTGCCACAGCAGACGAATTTAGTTCACTGAATAAGGTGTTCATGAAAGTATGTGCAACCTGGTTCGGCCGGCATATTGAATCGGGTATATTGCGGCCGTTGCCCAAAGAGCTTTATATTTCGATATTGCTGGGACCCTGCCAGGAATATTCAAGGATGCTCGTTTCAGGTGTGATTACCAAACCAGGAATTTCCCGGGCTGCCAATGCATTAGGGCTTGCTGCCTGGCGGGCGCTTTGTCTTGAATCATAACAGGCATGAAAGGAGATAAAATGGAGACATTGGATACGCTGGAAAAAAAAGAGATCAAGGAGTTGATCAGCAAAGGGTGGATTACCCATGACGCCATGTGGTTTGTTCATTGCCTTCAGGAGTTTGGTATTGAAAAAACAAACCGGTTGAACAGAGCCGCCGTTAAATCCATGGCCGCAATCGAGGTGGGAAGACTGAAAAAGGCGCTTGGGTTTAAAAAAGATTTTGGCACCTTTGATGAGTTGATGATGTTTCTCAACGGCGCATTAGAACTTGTTTTAGCCGATTTCATGCAGGTGAAATTTAACACCCCCTCCAAAAACATTCTTCACTGGGAGACGGGAAAAGACGCGTGTTTTGCATATAAGGGTATGTGCAGACTGGGCATCTCCGATAAATATGAATGCGGCGTACTCCATCGCATTGAATGCTGGCTTGATACCTTGAACATCCCATACACGATGACCCCCCAGGTGAACAAGTGTCTGATGCACAGCAAAGGGGAGTGTGCCGGAGACTTTATTCTCAACTTGCCTTAATTTCCCTTTGCTTTCAAGGCCGGATCCGTTTTTTCTGGTGATTTATGATGGCCCGCCGGGCCGAACCAAGGTCGGGGGGATCTTTTTCCAAGCGGCATCTCACCCAAAAGCGATGCAAAAATGTAGAGGGCCCTGGGGAGGAAATCCCAGGGTCCTCTGTGTAAGGGGATTTTTAAAATTGCCCGATCAACTCAATTATCCCCACCATCCCCAGCCAAAAGAGGCTGTGAACAGGATGCAAAATATCAATGTGCCAATTAAATATTTATCTTCCAATGCCATGATAGTCTCCTTTTTTTTAAAAATTTGTCTTTATGCGGGATCTGCTTCCTTGGTCACATCCATGGTTTCAATGTCTGCCCGCCTTATTTGTTCTTCCGAGGTGGTGGCCATTTCCGCTTTAAAGCAAAGGGCCCACATCATCACAATCCCGACGATCCACCAGACAATCTGCCAGGACCAGATGGCGGGAAAGCCGCAGAAGGTAAAGGCGGTGTTGCCGATGAGAACGCCTGGCCCAAGTGCCATGAGAAACCAGATCGGAACCAGAATTTTCATACGTTTGCGCCATTTTCTTCCGTTTTCAGAGGGGCCATCTATGCTGTCCAGCCATTCCCGGACCTCTCGTTGCCGGGCAATTGTCTCGTCTGAATCTTTAAACCCAAGTCCCCGGCAAAGATAGGCCACCCCAAGGGCGGTGAAGATTCCCCAGCCCGCCGTGTGGATGGACAGGGGATACTGATAAATATAATAGGTGATGAAACAGACCACAATGGCGGAGATAAGCCCCAGAACCACCCCGATGCTGGGAAATTTAAATCCCCAGTGAACGCCCATGAGGGCCAGATACATGATGGTGCCAAAGGCCGTGGCAAATCCGCCGATCATGACAATGGCGTCGGTTGAGGTCAGGCTGACCACCACGGCTGCCCCGGCAAGGATGGTGGCAAAAATCCGGTTGGTCCAGATCTGTTCCTTGTGGGATCCGCTCTGTTTTCTGACATACCGCCACCAGAAATCTCGCTGAATAATGGTGCCGCCGGTGCCGATATAGGGGGCTGCCGTGGAGTGGATGGCGGCAATGGCCCCTAGGAAAACAATTCCCAGGACAGGTCCCGGTAAAAATTTAACCATGAGCATGGGTACGACATCTGAGTCCACCTTGGGGGCGATCTCTCCGGCCATTTGAAGGATTCTGGCACCCATTCCCTGGAAGGCCGTGAAAAAGAAGAGGCAGATGCCCACCACAAAGGTGGACATGAAGACCTGCTGCCAGGCCAGGGCTTTCGGGTTTGCCATGCCGAAATTCCACAGGGTAAAGGCAGGAGAAGATTGGATCCCCATGAGGGCAAACATATAGGTCAGAATCATGACCGCGGTCCAGCCGCCGGTGCCGAGACCGAAATGAATCAGGCCGGGTACACTGGTATATTTGGCGTCCAGGGTGGCAATGGAGGCGGTGAGACCGGACCATCCGCCGATGAGGTCGGATTTGAGGACATAGAATCCCAGCAGGACAATACCGGTTACCAAAAGACAGAACTGGACAACCCCGACCCAGGTACTGGCTTTAAGACCGCCGGTGACCACATAGAACCAGACAATAAAGGCAATGAAAATAAGGCCGTAGTTGGTGGGGATGCCCGCCACCCAATAGAATAATTTTGCCGCGGTAATCAGCTGGAGCCCTGAATAAAAAATAGAATATAAAAATGCCGCAATAACCGTCAGCCATCGGACGGCTTCATTGTTGTAGTAATAAGCGAACATGTCCCCCGGGGTGATAAACCCGTAGCGTTTTCCCATGAGCCAGTTCCGCTTGGCAAAAAAGGTCCCGGTGATGGGAATGGTGAGAACGTACATGGAAGCAAAGGCATATACCAGCCCCGCACTCCAGATCAATCCCGGATGTCCCACAAATGTCCATCCGGAAAATGAGGCGGCCGTGGCCGCCATTAGAAACGCAACAAAGGGGATGGAGCGTCCTGCGATACCATACCCCGAGGCGGTTTTTTCCGTGAAAAATCCCCGCAGTCCCCACCAGAAACAATAGATAATATAGATCCCCAACAATAGAAAGACCCAGGTTCTCGGTTCCATAATTTTTTCTCCTCTATCAAAATTTGAGTTGATCGAATCGCGAAAATGCGATGGTGTCATACATGGGGTTGTCCCCATTGATGTAATCACCCCCTTTTCCTGGTATAAAGTTATGGTGGGAATACGCGTTTCAGTTGCGAGAGCTCGTGTGGTGGACTTTTTTTGTCCCAAAGAACTAGGAAAAAATTGCAGATGGAAATCAGATGGTCTCTTTTATATACCCTGCAAATTAATTTTGTCTTAATCCAGACTTAAAAAAAGACTAAATTTTGGGTTTGTTTCTTCTTTTTTCTCTTGCCAGTTGGCGGCTGATCCAGATATAGTCGAAAAATACTCATTTCCCCATGTCTGGCCACTCATTTTTTTCTGAACGGTACATTCTCTTTGCTGTTTGCAATTGTCCATTTGACACCTGTATTTTTTTTGGAGAATGTGAAAATTATATGGAACCCCTGATGTCAAAATTAGTTGCTCCCCATGCATCCGACGCCATATCAAGACCCCGGTTGAACCCGGTACTGGATAGGATCCCTCCAAAAAAACTAACCCTTGTTATTGCCGGTCCCGGATACGGGAAAACAACGCTTATGGCCCAGGCCATGGACCGTCTTTGTCTGCATTTTATCTGGTGTCGTTCCGATTCGGCGGCTAGGGATTTTGTGGGATTCATCAGGTGCTTTGTCAAGGGAATCCAGGGATATTATCCAAAATTCTGGAAGGATCAAGGGGTATGGGAACAGGATCTTACGGTAATAGGGGACCTGTTTTCAGTTCAACTGGCGTCCCATGTGACCTCGGATTTGTTTTTGGTGCTGGATGATTACCACCTCCTTGGTAAAAATTGTGAAATTAATACTTTTTTGCAATCGCTTCTGGAAAGGTTTTGCCCGTGCTTTCATTTGATCCTTATCAGCCGGGCTCTTCCGGCCCTTAAATTATCCCGGCTCATGGCAGACCGGCAGGTGAACCAGATTGTTGAGGCAGATCTGGCATTTACCACAGATGAGATCAAACAGCTGTATGCCCAATTGTTTGATATTGTATTGCCGGAACAATATGTTGAGACCCTTCACCATAAAACAGGGGGCTGGGTATCGGGACTTGTTTTGTTTTATCAATCCCTGAGACGACAGACAGGTCCTGAAGTGGGGGAAGCCATTGCCTGTTTCAACGGCGCCCAGCGTCATATTTTTAATTATTTGAAGGAAAATGTATTTGATCTGCTGCCCGCTGAGAAACAGACATTCATGATCAAAACCTCCATCCTTTCCAGGCTTCACATCAATTTTTGCAATCGGTTTTTAAACATTGAAAATGCCAGAACCATTTTATGGGACCTGGAGGATGGTCATTTTTTTACCTTTTCTGTGGATGAGAACAGGGAAAACTTTTTTTATCACCATCTGTTTCAAGAATTTTTACAGGAAAGGCTCAAGGCCCGGCTGGAACCGGAAGAAATCAATCGACTCTATAGCGAGGCCGCCATTTTATATGAACAAAAGGATGATGGCCGGCAAGCATTGCAACACCATCTCAAGGCCGGAAACATTGGGGATGCCTCCCGTTTGCTGAACCGGTTTGCAAGGCCCATCATCAAACAGGACCGCCCCCAGATGGTAAAATCGTTATTGTCAGTGATACCAGCCCATTACATGGATGAAGAGCCCTGGTTTCAATACCTTGAGGCCGGGTACCTGGGATTGTGCCGTCAGTTACAGCTGGCAGTCAAGGCCTATGAAAAAGTGTTAAAGGTCTTTCGCAGCCAGAAGGATGAACAAGGGGAATGCCTCTGCCTCATGGAACTTGCCGAATACTATCTTGCAACCGGAGAGCTGAAACAATCGGAACAGGCGTACAAGAAAATTTTGGTGAAGGATGCCCTGGATCCCTATCTCACCATCATTGCCCTTGGATATCTGATCCGGGTTTTGGCCCTTTTTCAGAGAACCTCTGATGCGGATAAATATGCCAAGAAAGCCATCGCCCTTTTGGCGGATCTGGACGATGAAACAGCGTTGAAAATGGGGCGGGGGTGGATCTCTGTAGCCCAGGGGTATCGGTATGTTTTTTCCGGGGGATACCAGAAAGCCATGGAATCCGGGGAGGACTCAAAGGGACTGTTTGAATCTGTCGGGCAATACCGGTTCCTTTTTTCCAGCTATTTTCTGATTTCCTATTCCTGTTTTTATCTGGGTCTTTTTTCCAGGGGGATGGACGCTGCCATGGAAGGGCTTGCCATGGCCCGGGGAAAAGGGGTCTATGATGAATATTCCGATTTTTTACGATTGTTGCGGGCCAAAAATTGTCTTGAAATGCAAGAGATTACCCAGGTTCAGTTGGATCAGGCATTTGATGACTGCCAAAAAAGCCTGCAGTCATTTGCGGGCAGCGCTTTTCCCGGTGGTGTGGCCCAGGCATTTCTGGTGATGCACCGGGCATGTCTTCGAAAAAAAGATATCCTGGGTGCTGAAAAAAGTTTGCGCAGGGGAATCGATACCCTCCGGGAAAATGATATGCCCCTTATCAAGAATGAACTGAACCTGGCCCTGGCCCAATTATTATTTTTCAAAAGGGAAAAGGTGCCAGAAGCCATGGGACTTTTAAAAGATGCAGAACAAAAGCTTGTTTACTCAGGGTGGCATATCTCCTGGGTATCCAGAATTTTTGCCCGTTACTATTGGGAACGAGGCCATTGGGAAACCGCCCATAAATATATGGTATACAGCCTGAAAATCAGTGAAGAAGAGTCCTTTGATGCCTGGATTGTAGCTGAAGCAGACTGGATCATCCCCCTTCTTTTGGAACTTTATTCCATGGGAACAATGAAATTGTATCTTCAAAAAATTTTTATGGCAATGGGGAATGCCAGGGTTGAAAAACAGATGACAGGATTTCAACACCATGGAAGAAAATGCCTTCAACGGTCAGCCGCTGAAATTCTGGCCTTGATCCCCAGATTGCCGCCCCCTCCCATCCGGGTTTGCTTTTTTGAGCAGTTCAGGCTTTTTGTGGGGGATCAGGAAATTACCGCCGATAAATGGAAAAGCAAAAAGGCCAGGACGCTTTTTAAATACCTGGCTGCCATGCGCCACAAGGGGTATCTGGACAAGGAAATTTTAATGGAGTTGGTGTGGCCCGAGGAGGATCCCAAAAAAAGTGCCCAGCGGTTCCATGTGGCAATGGCTGCCCTGAGAAAAATTCTGGAACCTCGTATATCAAAGGGAATCAGATCTTCTTATATCCTAAGATCCGGTCAGGCCTATCGTATTGACGTCGGGGCAAAGGGCCGGGTGGATATTGAAACCTTTGAACAAGAAATTGAGTTGGGAAAACAGGCAAAGGACCGAAAAACAGCCATGGGTCATTTTAAAAAAGCCGTCACCCTTTACAGGGGTGATTTTCTGGAGGAAGATCCTTTTGAGGACTGGTGCGCGAATGAACGGGACCGATATAAGCAGGCGTATCTGATCGTCCTGAAGAAAATCATCGAATACCATGAATTCCAGAAAGATTATTCAAGCTGCATTCGGGCAGCAAATACCTATCTTCGCAATGACCGCTATGCCGAAACCATTATCCGGCGACTGATGAATTACCATGCGTTGACCGGTAATAGGCCCATGATTATCCAAATCTATGAAAAATTCAAAGAGACCATAAAAACGGAGCTTGATTGCAAGGTCAGTGACGAGACAAAGAGATTATACAACCAGCTTATTTCTGCCTGAAGCAGGTGGACTCAGGCGTCTTATAATAAATTTCTTTTGTTTTAAGACGTTTTTTTGTAGTGTTGCCTAACCGGGGTTACGGTGCAAAACAACGTTTTTAAAATAGTTCGCGAATTGTTATGGGTCTGATACTAAATTGATATCAAAAAAGGGGGGGCAACACATGGAAAAAATATTCGGGTGTTCCAATAAAATCCTGGAGGTGGATCTTCAAAAAAAAACGATTACCACGTATATGGTTCCGGAATCGTTGCGGCGCCATTATCTGGGGGCCAAGGGGCTGGGATTAAAGCTGCTCTATGATCGGATGACACCCGGGGTTGCCCCCCTGGGCCCGGACAATTATATTGCTTTTATGCCCGGGGTCCTCATGGGTACCGGGGCACCTTGTTCCGGCCGGTTTGAGGCCATCACCAAATCTCCCCTGACAGGCATCATGGTGGCTTCTTCCTGCGGGGGGCCTTTTGGTATGGCGTTTAAGACGGCTGGATGGGACGGGTTGATCATCACCGGCAGGGCAGATGCCCCCACCATTCTTGAGATTACAGACCAGGGGGTTGGGTTCAAGAATGCAGCTGCCCTCTGGGGGAAAGAGATTCCCGAGGTCCAGTCTATCCTGGATACAAAATTATCCAAGTCTTTGGTTATTGGGCCTGCCGGGGAAAATCAGGTAAGATTTGCCAACCTGGCATCAGGTCACAGGTTTCTGGGCCGGGGGGGAATCGGGGCTGTCCTGGGGGCGAAAAATATCAAGGCGATTGTGGCCACAGGGGGCAGTTTTGTCATAAAACCCCATGACCCCGTCAAATTTAAAAAATTGTGTAAAACCGCCACCCGATATATCAACCGGAACCCCCTGAGCGCTGATCAATATCGAAATTATGGCACCAGTGCCAATGTGGAACCCTGTAACCAGGCCATGATCCTGCCGGTGAACAATTTTCAGGACGGCCAAAATGAAGCGGCTGTCCAGGTGTTTGGACAGACCATGGCAAGGGACCATGATACCCGGCACCATACCTGTAAACCCTGTACCATCCGCTGTGGTCACAAGGGAACCTTTGCAGGGGAAGAGATGTCTGCACCTGAGTATGAAACCATCGGGCTTTTGGGAACCAGCCTGGGGATCTTTGATCTGGACCAGATTGCCCAATGGAACAGACTTTGCGGTCGCCTGGGGATCGATACCATCTCCGCCGGTGGTACCCTTGCCTGGGTGATGGAGGCAACTGCAAAGGGGCTTGTAAAAAGTGACCTTGCCTTTGGCCAGGTGGCCGGCATTGACCAGGCCCTTGAAGATATGGCATTTATGAGGGGATTTGGCGCGCAAATGGCCATGGGTACCAGGGCTTTGTCTGAAAAGTACAGGGGTAAAGAATTTGCCATCCATGTCAAGGGGCTTGAGATGGCGGCCTATGATCCCCGGGGATCATTTGGTCAGGGTCTGGCCTATGCCGTTGCCAACAGAGGTGCCTGCCATCTGTCCGCCTATATGGTGGCCCAAGAGGTTTACCTGGATTTGCTGAAACCCGATTCCGCCTTTGGCAAGGCCAAGTGGGTGAAATTTTTTGAAGATCTGACCTGTTGTATTAATTCTCTCCAAACCTGTCAGTTTACCATGTTTTCCTTTCTTCTGGAGCCGCCGCTTTCCAAATACACCCCAAAACCCTTGCTGGCAATGCTCATGCAATACCTGCCCGACCTTGCCATCCAGCTCATTGATGTCTCCTTGTACCAGGGGCTGTGGAATGCCGCCACGGGTATCCGTCTGTCCAAACGAGAATTTTTACGGGCAGGGGAGCGGATCCATGTTCTGGAACGATTGATGAACACCCGGGAAGGGATTGATGCCAAGGACGATGTCTTGCCCCTTCGTCTGTTGGTCCGGGGCCGGGCATCGGATGTTACAAAAAAGGTGGTTCCTTTGGAAAAAATGAAGGCCCAGTACTACCGAACCCGAAAATTTGATAAAAGGGGTATCCCCAAAAAAGAATGTTTAAAACAGCTGGCAATTTTATAGCACCGTTTTATAGATCAGGCAGGCGGACCTCAAAGGCCAGACCGTTCCATGTATTCCGGGCAATTATCTGCCCTTTGCACCGGTTTACCTGTTGCTTTGCAATGGTCAGTCCCAGGCCCGAGCCAGGGGCGGTATTTCCCCGGGTTCTGTAAAAGGGTTTGAATATCATTTTAAGCTCTTTGTCGTCCAGGGGGGTGCAGGTATTGGCCACCGTGAAAATCAAACCTCGCCCAGAGGCAAGAAGGGGGGAGATTAAGATGGTTCCGTTTTCCGGTGTGTATTTTACGGCATTGTCCAACAGGTTGGAGAGGATGGCTTTGAGAACGGATTTGTCCTGGTTTACCAGCACTGTAGCAGGAAATTCATGCGCTATCCCAATGTTTTTTTGCTGGAGCATGGAATGGTATTGGTGCAGCACTTTGTCCAGGAACTCTTTAAAATTAAAACGTTCCAAGGAGAGGTCGGATTCCTGGTAATTAATTTTAGACAGCTTGAGCACTTGGTCAATCAGGGAGTCCAGACTCTGGATGTCAGATTCCATATTTTGGATATACCGGTGTATGTCTTGTTTGGCCCCCTTTTTGTCCAATTTGTCTATCTTGTCAAAAATTAATTCCTTGGACACCCGGATTCTGGTAAGGGGGCTGCGAAGTTCATGGGATACGTTGGCAGACAATTCCTTGCTGCCCTGGATCATCTTTTCCATTTTGTCTGCCATGAAATTAAAGGAATGGCCCAGTTTGGCAATTTCGTCATGGCCTTTGATATCTGTCCTGCAGGACAGGTTGCCATTGGCAAATTCAAGGGCAGATCGATTCAGCTGGTTGACCCGTCGGGTGATCCGCCGGGCAAGGGGAATGATTAAAAGGGCCACCACCCCGCCGATGATCAATATGCCAACCAGGAAAAGGCCTTCCGGCCGATCGGGATTCCGGGTATCATAAGAAAGATGCAGCCGCAACTCGTTGTTCCCTTCCTTTATGGGGACAACGGCATAATATTGGTTCCATTTCCGGATAAAATGATAGAGGGTAATGCCGTTTTCATGATGAATTTGGCGTTGAAATCCTTTTTGGGAAATATTGACAGGCGCTTTAAATGTTTTTAACTGAATTCCTTTTTCTGGATCACTGATCCAAATTTTTAAATCAAAGAGCGAGGAAAAGGTGTCCAGCTGTTTTTTCAGATCCGAGTTCCGGGCAACGGGCAGGAGGGGGTGGTCATCTATTTTTTCCTGGACCATTTCCTGGAAAATTTCAAGTTTGGGAAAGGCTTTTTTATCAAGATAATCCTGAAAGGATCTTCCCCCCAGGGTAGTAAATAAGATAAGGATCAGGGCCAGGGTAGCAAAAAGGACCATCAAAAAAGAGAGGAGGATCTTTATATACAGGCGTTTTATTCGCATGGAATATCCACAAACATATAACCGGTTCCCCAGATGGTTTTGATCCGTTTGGGGGATCCGGGGTCTCGTTCAATTTTGGCCCGCAGTCTGCTGATATGAATATCGATGCTCCTGTCAAAGACGATGAAATCCCTTCCCTGGGCAAGATTCATGATTTGGTCCCGGCTGAGTACTGTGTTGGGATTTTTCATCAATACTTCCAGAATATTGAACTCTGTGGTGGACAAATCAACATTTTTTTTGTTGACTTTAATGGTGTGGGCTGCCCGGTTTAAGATCATGTTATTGCATCGAATGAGAAGATTTTCTCCGGAATCCTCCGCTGTCAAAATATCCTGGCGCCGGAGAATTGCCTTGATTCTGGCCAGAAGCTCCCTGGGGTTAAAGGGTTTGGGCAGGTAGTCATCTGCTCCCAGTTCCAGGCCGATGATCCGGTCGGTGTCATCCCCCTTGGCCGTTAACATGATCACAGGAAGGGAGTGAACCTTGCGGATATCTTTTAATACCTCAAGGCCGTCTTTGCCCGGCAGCATGATATCCAGGATGATCAGATCCGGTGTCTTTGCATTTATCTCATCCACGGCATGATCGCCTTCAAGTGCATGCGCTACCCTAAAGTTATTTTCCTCCAGATATTCTTTCAGCAGGTGAATTAACTTGATATCATCATCAATGATCAAAATTTTTCGGGTCATGGTCTCTTCCTTCCTAATGTTTTGGCCAGAGATCGTAAAAATGATGGACCGGGCCATGGCCTTTTCCGGTCTGATAATTTGCCCCTTCGCAAAGGGCGCCGATGATATAGGCCTTGGCCTCCTTCACCGCTATTTCCAA
The DNA here is from genome assembly GCA_016743945.1 of Desulfobacteraceae bacterium. Lineage (GTDB taxonomy): Bacteria > Desulfobacterota > Desulfobacteria > Desulfobacterales > Desulfobacteraceae > NBML01. Next base: position 133,130 of record JADGFI010000003.1, on the reverse strand, counting down.
ATTAACCCCCCTGGCCAGATTTGCTGCAATGGCCGAGGACAGGGTGCAGCCAGTGCCGTGGGTGTTGGGCGTATTGATCCGCTTTCCAAAAAATTCTGTCATGGTTTTGTTTTTTGTTTGATACAGAAGATCGCAGCTGTCGTCACCCATGAGATGGCCTCCTTTTACAAGAACATTGGCAGATCCAAAGCCAGCAAGGTCTTGGGCAGCCCTGTCCATCTCCTCCCTCTTTTCAACGGGCCGTCCCAGGAGGACCGATGCCTCGGGAAGGTTGGGGGTGATAAGGGTGGCCAGGGGGAGAAGGCACTCTTTGAGAGCCTGGACCGCATCGTCCTGGAGAAGTTTGTCCCCGCTTTTTGAAATCATCACCGGGTCCAGCACAATATTGGGACATTTCCAATCGGTCAATTTTTTGGCCACGATTTCGATGACCGCAGGAGAGTGGAGCATACCGATTTTTACGGCATCCACCCCAATGTCCTCCATGACGGCATCGATCTGTTGGCCGATAAACTCCGGGGGCGTAGGGAAAATACCGGTCACCACCCGGGTATTCTGGGCGGTAAGAGCGGTGATGGCGGACATGCCAAAGCAGCCCAGGGCGGAAAATGTTTTTAGATCTGCCTGGATACCGGCGCCGCCGCCGCTATCCGAGCCTGCTATGGTGAGTGCCCTGAAATGGGTTTTCATGATGGATCCTCGTGTAAAAGTTTGGTGGTTTGGGGCAGGTAAACGTTTTTCATGTTCATCTTCCCCTAGAGCCGCAAATAATCTTGAATATGGGTTTCAGATAATTGGTACAGGGTGTCAATGAAATTTAGCTGAAGGCTGGCCGGTCCATGTGCTGTTTCTGCGGCTATCTGTCCGGCAATGCCCATGACGGCCATGGCATGTGCTGCTGCCAGGTGACTATCGGGATTTACGGCGGCAAAGGCCCCGCAAAGGGCAGTGGCTGTGCATCCCAGGCCGGTTACCCTTGGCATCATGTCATCTCCGTTTTTTACCCGGGTCATTCCCGCTTGGGAAATGATATAGTCGGTTTTCCCGGTGATGCAGATCACTGCGCCAAATTTCCGGTTCAATGCCCTGGCAGAATCAATGGCCAGGTCCGAGGCAGAGTTGGAGTCAACCCCCTTGGTGGTCACTCTCTCTTTACCCAGGTCTGGTTGGCCCAGGGCCATGATTTCAGATCCGTTCCCCCGGATGATGGAGGGGGATGCCACCTGGAGGAGTTCTCTGGCCGTGCGGGTCCTGTATTCGGTGGCGCCTACGCCGACCGGATCCAGGACAATGGGGGTGTTTTTCTCCTTTGCCCGGGCCATTGCCTTGGCCATGGCCTGGATCCAGGGATCGCTCAGGGTGCCGATGTTGATGACCAGGGAGTTTGCAATATTCACCATGTCGCAAACTTCCTCTTGGGCATGGGCCATGACAGGGGAGGCTCCCAGTGCCAGCAGGGCATTGGCGGTATTGTTCATTACCACAAAATTGGTAATATTATGGACCAGGGGGCTCTTTTCCCGGATCTGCTCTATATCCTTCCATATGCCGGATGGTGTGATGGTCATGGGGCGTCTCCTTATGGTTATAGGGTTACCAGGTATGAATCAGGTCTTTTGCAATTACCTTGTTCTTGATGAGTCCGTATTCAAGGGCAAAGTCGGCAAAGGCCTGCCATTTGACAAGATCATGGCCCTTTGAATCGGCAAAATAGGGCCGGGTCAGCTCAAAGGCCTGGGTTTCAATTTTTTTATCTGCCTGGGGCAGGGCCGCAAGATACAGGGCAAGGGCTTTGTCAGGGTGGGCCCTGGTATAGCGAAGGGCTTTTTCAACTCCCATTACAAATCCGTGGACAGCCGAAGATTTTTCCTTTAAGGCTTTGGGACCGCAGACAAAGATTAATTCTTCATAATCCGGGATACCGTATTTTTCCAGTTCGAAAAACTGTGCTTTATACCCGTGCTGGGCCATGCCCACGGTTTCATAGGTTTTAAAGGGACCCATGACGGCATCCACCTGGTTGGAGACCAGGGCAGGCAGGATGGTAAACCCCACATTTACCGGGGTATAATCTTGTATCTGGTTGATGACGGCAAAGGCTTCGAGCATCACATCCATGAGTCCGGGCACGGTATACCCTATTTTTTTGCCGGAAAGATCGGCAGGGGTCTGGATATTTTTGGTGTCAAGAAAGAGCAGGGTGGTCAAGGGATGGACCACCAGAGGAGCGATGGCTTTGATATCAAGGCCCTGGTCTGCGGCAATAATGGTCTGGGGCTGGTAGGAAACGGCAATGTCCATGTTGCCGGAAGCTGCTAATTTTAATGCATCCGAGGTTTCAGAGGGACTTATGATATCCACTTCAATCTGGTTTTCGGCAAAATATCCCAAATCCCGTGCAACGTAAATGGGTAAATGGTCCACATTGGGGAACCAGTCCAGCATCAGGGTGAGGTTTTCACCTGCCCACAAGGGGGCGGTGAACAAGAGTGAACCTATAAGTACACTGAGAATACGGTTTTTCATGGTTTTTTCCTTAAAAAATATAATTGTTTTCATGGGTTTTTATTATTGTTTCCATTTTACACTCTTTTTTTCCAAGATTCCCACCAGGATCCACAAGCCAAGTCCCATGGCAGTCAGCCAGAGAATGGCGGCAAATACCAGATCCACCTGGAGGCGGGCATTGGACTGGATCATGAGATACCCTAGCCCCTGCTGGGCCCCCACCCATTCCCCAATGACCGCTCCGATGGTGGCCACGGTGACGCCCACCCGCAGCCCTGCAAAAAACTGGGGCAGGGCCCAGGGCCAGTAGAGCAGCATCAATGTGTCATAAAACGAGGCGCCCATAAGCTTGAACATTATTCGAAATTCAGGGTCACAGCTCTTAAGTCCTGCAAGCAGGCTGACGGTAATGGGGAAAAAAATGATGATCCAGGCCATGAATACCTTGGAGGCAATCCCGTATCCCATCCATACCACCAGCAACGGCGCAATGGCAAACACGGGGATGGCCTGGGAGGCCACCAGAAACGGGGCCAGTCCTCGTTCAAGATTTGGGTTTGCAAACATGGCAATGGCCAGGGGGATGGCTGTGGCCAGGGCTAAAATGATTCCCAGGATGATTTCAGACAGGGTGGTTGCGGCATGGGGCAAGATTGTGGGCGCCTTGATGATGGCCGCAGCAAAGATACTCGATGGGGGCGGTAAAATGAAAACCGGTATCGCAAGCAGATGGGTGGCAATTTCCCAGCAACCCAAAATCAGTATCACCAGGGCCGGAGCAATTAAATTAGCCGGCTTCACAGGTGACGTCTCCCTCAAGCTGTGCCAGCATATATTCTTTTATTTTCAACAGGTCGGGATTATTGAAATACCGGGGCTTTGGCTGTTTCAGACTAAATCGTTCCTTGATGACCATGGGCTGGGGGCTGAGCAGGCATACTTCATCGGCCAAAAGCAGTGCTTCTTCAATATCATGGGTGATCATGAGAATGGTTTTTTTGAATTCGGTCTGGAGCAGCAATAACAAGGATTGAAGGCGTCTTCTGGTAATGGCGTCCAGGGCGGACAACGGTTCGTCTAACAGGATCAGGTCCCGGTTGAACATAAGCGTTCTGACCAGAGCACATCGCTGGCGCATGCCCCCGGAGACCTCATGGGGATAATGGGATTCATACCCGGTAAGTCCCAGGCGGACAAATAGTTTTCTGGCAACCGCTGTCATCCGGATCATGTCCTGTTTTCCTGTTTTGGCTGGCAACAGGGAATTGTCCAGCAGGGAAAACCAGGGAAGGAGCAGATCCTTTTGTTGCATATAGGCGGCATGACGCCCCAGATGGGCCAGGGGCTCATGGTTCCAGCTTATCTTCCCGCCGTCAAGACCCATGACGCCTGTCAGCCCGTCAAACAGGGTGCTTTTGCCACATCCGGAAGGTCCCACAAGCACTTTAAACTGCCCCGGTGCAACCGATAGATCAAAATTTGAAAAGATGGCCTGGCCATTATAAATTTTTGTGGCACCTGATATCTGGAGCATATCCATACAACCATTATTAAACTACATATTATAAATATGTTTCGTTATTTTTAGTTCAGGCAAAACAGAGGATAAAGGCGGTTGGATAACCATCCAAGAAAAGAAAACAAACATTGACTTTCCTTCGCCAGAATTATCTGGAGCAGGTTCCAGGGGTCGAAACGCATTATAGTTTCCTCTCAGCCGATCTTTATCAACTCCCCCAGCCTACCACTGCATTTTGCACTGGTTTCTTGGAGAAAGTATCATGGGTGGAAAGGGCTTGTCAATCCTTGTCCCGGAATGTCGGGGGGGGGATGCCTTTTACTGGATGGTAATTTCAAAGGCATTTAACAAGGTTACGGCCTCGGGCAAGGAAAGGGTTGCTCGTCTGATATTATTTTTTAGGGGGTCGATATTATAGTTGATGCAATTTGTGAGGTTTGCCTTGAATAGATTTGTGTTATGGAAGAGTGATCCTGAAAAATTTGATTTGGAAAGGTTGGTTTCTGAAAGATCTGTATTAATAAAATCGCACTCAATCAACTCTGATTTGTATAGGCTGGATTTTTTCAGGCAAAGATCCGAAAAAATGCAGTTTTTTATCTTGCACTCTTCCATGGAAAAATCGACCATAAAGGTGTCACATTTTGTAAAATCGACTCCCAGAATTTTACATCCGTTAAAAACCCCCCCCCTAATTTGTGTATTGAGCATTTTAGACAAAGAAAAGTTGCAATTGAAAAAGGAACAGTCTTCAAACAGGGTTGATCCAAAATTGGTATATGAAAAATTACAGTTTTGAAATTCACAGCCCAAAAACAATTTATCGGCAAGCTTTTGATTTTCCAAGTTCAGATTGCGGAATAGTTCATCCTGGAATTCATTTAAGCCGGCAAATCGTTTCATGCCTTTGTTTATAATAGAAAGTCATTCCCAAGTAAACCGGAAGATATTTATATTCCAAAAAGTAAATTTGATTTGCCTTGTTTGGTTATGTCTAATATCTTAAGAAAATTGTTGTAGACAATGGTACGGTTGTTTTCATGGGTTTCATTTTTCGTTGTGGTGAGAGCAAATACCCTTGCTCCGGCCATGCCGGTTAGTGGGAAAGGAGTGGGCTGTACAATCTTGGCTGTAGACTTTTACTGGATTGAATCTGAAATGAATTAATGGAGCGGGTATGAAATTATTAAAAATTTTAGGGGTTGCAGTGGTGGTTTTGGGGGTGTCGGCATTTGCCGGATATCATCTGTTTTTTAAACTTTCTGTTCCCGATTACACCGGAACCATGTCCCTGCCCGGCCTGATCAATCAGGTCACGGTGAAAACCGATGAACAGGGGGTGCCCCATATCTTTGCGGAAAATGAAACCGACTTGTTTTTTGCAGAAGGGTATATCATTGCCAGGGAGAGATTATTCCAGATGGACATGACCAGGATGGCGGGCCGGGGGGAATTGTCAACCATTTTTGGAGAACGGACTCTGGAAAAGGACCGGTTTCTCAAAACCCTGGGATTTTATCGCCAGGCCCAAAAAAATTATGGTGTGTTGTCAGAGGAGGGCCGAGAGATTCTCAAGGCCTTTTCCGCCGGTGTGAACGCCTATATTAATACCTGCGCGCATTTGCCAAGGGAATATTTTATTCTGGGGGTTGAACCTGAATTGTGGGTGCCCGAGGATTCCATTGTTACCATTTTGCTCATGTCTTACAGCCTGACCCGATCCAAAAAAGTGGACCTGGTATTAAATCGAGTCCGGGAATATGGGGGTGAAGCGGTTTTGGGGAAAATTTTGCCTTCCTATCCTGATTTTGCCCCCACCCTGGTGAAGCAAGAAAAATCAAGGGTCATGGAAACAGCATTTGTCCCGGATTTTGCACCCGGCAGCGGTTCTGAAGAACTTTTTGAAGAGATGGATTCCTTTCCCCTTTCCCTTGACATTGCCGCTTCCAACTGGATGATATTTTCGCCCAAGATGACGGGAACGGGCAAGGCGCTGTTTGCCGGGAGCCCGGATCTGTCCCCGACCCTGCCCGGCCTTTTTTATATCGTTCATTTAAAAGGCGGGGGGATTAATGCCATGGGCGGCGCTCTGCCAGGGGGTCCCGGGATCGGTCCCCTGGGGTTTAACGGGGATCTTGCCTGGAGTGCCGTGAATGGCCGGGGGGATGAACTGGATTATTTTGTGGAAAAAATAAATCCGGAAAACCCCAACCAGTATTTGACGGAAAACGGGTATCAGGATTTTGAACTCATTGAAGAAACCCTTAGAATAAAAGGTAAAAAGGGAATCCGGGAAGAAAAAATAATGGTTAAAATTTCCCGGCACGGTCCCATGATTTCCAAAGTCCTGCCCATGGCCCCAGCTGATTGTGCCATGCAGTGGACCGCCCTTGAGATGCCGGGCCGGGATTTTGACGGGCTCATGGCCATGAACCGGGCCCAAAATTTTGATGAATTTAAAAAAGGCTTAAGCCTGGTGAGAACCATGAACCTGAATATCGGGTATGCCGATGCAAAGGGGAACATCGGGTGGCAGTTCACGGCAGGCCCCCCCATCCGAAAAAAAGGCGACGGCTCCCTGCCGGTTCCCGGCTGGACAGGGGAATATGACTGGGAAGGGCTAGTGCCCTTTGAGGAGTTGCCCTATGATTATAATCCAAAAAGCGGGTATGTGGCATCTTTTAATAATGATCCCGGCAATGTGGCGTATTATTTGACCCATTATTATTTGTTTGAACGGGCCATTCGGTTTGAAAACATCATGGCCGCCCGGGGCAAGGGGCCGGTGAATTTCACTGAACTTAAAAAAATGCAGATGGATACCTTTTCGGTTGTGGCCCAAAGATGGGTCCCAAGGATAGTGGCTGTTTGCAAATCAACTCCGCAGCTTGCCCCCTATATGAAGCTGCTCGAAGACTGGGATTATGCCGTTGATATCGATAGCTCTGCTGCCACTGTGTTTAATTATTTTTATTATCTGATGATGGAAAACACCCTTAAAGATGAGGTGGGCCAGGAAATGTGGGCAAAAGGCCTGGGCCAGGAATATCTCTATTATATCCCGGATCTGGCCCTGACCCGGATGATAGATGATCCGGGCAACAGCCTCTATGATGACCAAGCAACGCCGGGAGTCAGGGAGAATCAGGCAGATATCATTTTGAAAAGTATGGATCAGACAATCTCTTATCTCGGGCAGCACCTGGGAGAGGATACGGCCAAGTGGCAGTGGGGATTGGTTCACCAGATGCATTTTAATCATCCCCTGGGAGAAAAACTTCCTTTCCTGAATTTATCCCCCATTCCAACCAACGGATCCCATCATACCATCAACTCGGGATTCTGGACCCCCAAGCAGCCCTTCCAAATGACCTCGGGCGGGGTGATCCGGATGATGGTGGATTTTTCAAACCTGGAAAATTCGACCATCATCAGTCCGCCGGGCCAGTCCGGTCATTTTAAAAGCCCTTACTATGACAGCATGGCTGACATTTGGGCCAAGGGAGATCAGATCCCCATGAATTTCACCTCGGCCCCGGGGCTTAGCCAGACACTCACCCTGGTACCCGGATCCAATGACCAATAAACCAATGGCGAATTAATCCATGCGAATCATACACACTTCAGACTGGCATTTGGGTCAGCATTTCATGGGAAAAAGCCGGGAAACCGAACACAGGGCGTTTTTGGACTGGCTACGCTCCTTTATTGTCGAATCTCGCGCCGATGTCCTGGTGGTGGCCGGGGATATTTTTGATACCGGCACCCCGCCCAGTTACGCAAGGGGATTGTACAATGATTTTATTGTGTCTCTCCAAAATACCGGGTGCGCCATGACCGTTATCCTGGGGGGCAACCATGATTCCGCCGCCACCCTGAACGAGGCCAAAGAGCTTCTGGCCTGTTTAAATACCCGGGTAATCGGAAATATAACCCTTGATTTTAAAGACCATGTTCTTGTGTTAAAGGATGCACACGGCCATCCCGGGGCCATTTTGTGTGCGATTCCTTTTATCCGGCCAAGAGACCTTGTGTCAAGCCTGGCCGGCCAGTCCGGCCAGGACAAAAAGCAGGTCCTGGTTGAAGGAATTGCATCCTTTTATGCGGGAGTGTTTGGGGCGGCCTGTGATGTGCGGGATGAATTGGACAGCAATAGCCGTTTGCCCATTATTGCCACCGGTCATTTAACCATTGTGGGGGGCACCTCTTCAGAATCGGTGCGGGAAATTTATATCGGGTCTTTGGATGCGTTTCCGGCGAATCAATTCCCTTCGGTGGATTATATGGCCCTGGGCCATCTCCATAAAGGCCAGACCCTTAAAGGGGCAGACCATATACGGTATTCAGGCTCTCCCATCCCCTTAAGTTTTGACGAGGGGAAACATACCAAACAGATACTCCAGGTGGATTTTGAAGGGCGTCTAAAGAAAATTGAATCAGTGTCAATCCCCTGTTTCAGGACCCTTGCCTGCATAAAAGGGGATTTGGAACAGATTGAAAAAGGCATACGAGAACTGCCGCGTCCTGCCGGCGGGAGATCACTTTGGCTGGAGGTGGAGGTGGCAACCGATGACTACCTGACCGACCTTGGGAGTCGGATTCAAGCCATGATTGATGGCCAGGAGAGCCGCTCCATTGAATTATTGCGCATCCGCAGGCGCCGCAAAACCGTTGAGTCGGGTCCGGCCATGGCAGCAAAGGAACGACTGGAGGAGCTCAAACCCGGTGACGTCTTTTTGCGCCGCCTGGGGCAAGAAGAGATGGAAGGCCCGGAAAAAGATCAATTAACAGACCTGTTCAAAGAAATCCTTGCCCGGGTGGAACAGGGGGATCTTTCATGAAGATTCTCAGCCTTCGGTTTAAAAATATCAATTCCCTGAAAGGGGAGTGGAAAATTGATTTTACCGCTCCTGAATTTGCGAACCAGGGCCTTTTTGCCATTACAGGCCCTACAGGCGCCGGTAAAACTTCCATCCTGGACGCCATCTGCCTGGCCCTCTACCACCAGACCCCACGGTTGTCCGTTTCTTCGGGCAGCAATGAACTCATGACCCGGCATACAGGAGATTGTCTGGCAGAGGTAGAATTTTCCGTGCAGAAAAAAGGGTATCGGGCCTTCTGGTCCCAGCGCCGGGCCTATCACCGACCGGATGGAAAACTGGGAAGTCCACAGGTCGAGCTGGCCCATCGCTCCGGGGTCATTATTTCAAGCCAGAGCAAGGATAAACTCAAACAGATCAAAAAGATTACCGGCCTTGATTTTGGCCGGTTTACCAAGTCCATTCTCCTGGCCCAGGGAGGGTTTGCCGCCTTCCTAAATGCCACTGCCAACGAACGGGCAGAACTTTTGGAAGAGTTGACCGGCACGGAAGTTTACGGAGAGATCTCCCGGCAGGTCTATTGGCGCATGACCCAGGAGAAAACTCCCCTGGATATTCTTTGTGCCAAGGCCGATGGGGTGGAATTGCTGGACAGGGAAACAAAGAAAACCCTGGCCCATGAACTTGCAGATCTGGAAGCCCGGGAAAAAGAGGGGTTACAACAGGGCCAGGCCCTGAGGGAAAAACAGCAATGGCTGACCCAAACGGCTGCCCGGGAACGAGAAGCCATTGAAGCGGCAAAAGGGGTGGAAACGGCGGTGGCCCAAACAGAAAAATACCGGGAAAAATTGGCCCGGCTTGCCGCTTCCCTGCCGGCCCTGGAGATCAAGCCTATTTTTGATGCCATTGAACAGGCCGCCGGGGATCTTCGGGCCAGAACCCTTGACCTTGAGGGGCTGAAAGCTGCGGTAACTATCCGGGAAGCATCACTGGTAAAGGTTGCAGCGGCACAAAAAAGTTGCCAAAAAAGGGCAGATGACCTGAAAAAAGAACAGATACAGGTTGAAACCCTGATCACGGACAGGGTGTTGCCCCTGGACAACAAGATTGCCGGGCACAAAGAACAAATATCTGACCTGGAAAAACAGCAATCGGGAATTTGTTTCCGTCTGGACAACCTTTTTAAACAAGCCCGTGCCCAGGCCGCCCGGCAAAAACAGACCCAGGAACGCCTGGAAAAGGCCATTGCTTACATTAACCAGCACAACGCCCATGAAATCCTGGGGGAAACCTTGCCGGTTCTTGGTGCGTTGTTTGACCAGCGAGCCAGTTTGGTCGGCAAATCAATTGCAATGGGTTTAAAAATCCGGGAAAACAGGGACCAGATCCTTGCCGCAGAAAAGCAACTGGACGGGCTTATCAAAACAGGGGCACGTCAGCAGGAGGGATTAAGGGAGATGAAAGGTCTCCTTGACCGGTTGACTTTGGAGCGGGTCGATATTTTGGGGCAGGAAACCGAAGTTGCCTGGCAGGGGCGCCTTGAAAAAATGGTGGCTGCCATTCCCTTGCGCTCTGAACTTCGGGGGATCTCCCAACAATTTGAAACCGGAAAGGGTAAGCAAGGAGAGCTTGAAAATCAATTTAAGCAGTTTTCAATCACTCTGGAAAAGGAAAAAAAACAGGTAGATGAACTGACCTTGTCCGTGAAGTTGGCCAAAGAACAGGTGTCTGACATCGAAATTATCCTGGCCCAGGAAGAGCGAATCGTAAGCCTCGCCCGGCACAGGGACCGGCTGGCCAAAGGAGAGGCATGTCCCTTGTGCGGATCTGCAGAACATCCGGCCATTGAGACCTACAAGCGTCTGGACGTCTCTGAAAACCGCGACCGGAAAGTCAAAAAGGAAAAGGAGATGACAGCCGTAACAAGGTTGCTGCAAAGGGCCGGCCAGGATATGGCCCGGACAGAAGCCCGGCTGACCTCCTGTGATCTTCAGAAAAAGGAACTGGAAAAAACCATTTTTGCCCACCGAAAAACTTGGGAAAAGAGGTGTGGCCAATTGAACATTGCCATGGAGCTGGACCATGTGGAAGAGATCAAAACCTGGCTTAATGGCGAAGAACGCCGTATCCTGGAAATCAAGGAAATCCTCGCCCGTCTGGATAAAAACTGTGGCAGGGTTCAAACGTTGGAAACAAAATTGCGACAGGCCCAGGAAAAGGAGAAAGAGACCCGCCATTTGATGGAGATGGGAAAAAAGTGGCGAGAGGGTTTGGATCAAACAGCCTTGGAAATCCAGGCGACACAAAGGCAAACAGATCAGGAGATCCAGGTCCTGGAGGCAAGTCTGAACGAGGTGCTGGGCCCCCTGGGCAGCCCTCTGCCGGATCCAGTCCAGCAAACCTTCTGGCTGGATCAGCACAGGGCGCTCTGGGAAGCATGGAAAAAAGCCCAAGCCCAAGGAGAAGCGGCAGAAAAACAAGAGGCTCTCATCCGTGGGGAACGCTTGCTTCTTGAAAAGGAAAAAAGCCTGGTTTTGGTTCAACAGTCAGAACTTGCCGATCAAATTATTCGCCTTCAAACACGGGTGTCAAAATTTTTATCCCAACGCAAACAGGCGTTTGGAGAAAAATTGGTTAAAAAGGAACGGGAGCGTTTTGCCCGGGACCTGGGCCTGGCTGACGCCTCTCTGACCACGGCTCAAAAAGAAAAAATTCAGGCCCAAAAAGGGGTGAACCAGGCCAGAGGGGGGATTGAAGAATTGAAAAAAACGATCCAGAACCTGCTCCTGACAGAAGAGAGCACAAAAAAAAGATGGGCTGCCTGCCTGGGAAAAAGTGGTTTCAAAGACCAGGAGGGGTTTGAAAATGCCCTGATTACAGCCCCTGAACGCGAAGAACTAGAATCTTTGAAAGAGTCCCTTTCCAAGGGCGAAACCCGTACCCGTGCCCTGGCGGAAAAAATTAATAAAGAGCTGGGCCTCCTTCTTGCCTCGCCTTTGACACAAAAACCCATGGAAGAAATACGTGCGTTACTTGGGAAAAACCAGGAAGCTCTCCAGACCCTTGGCAAGCGCCAGGGTGAGATTTTTCAGCGGATTCAGGATGACCGGGAAAAGCGGGCGAGCCATGCCTCCCTGTGTGAAAAGATTGATCAACAAAGGGCAATTTATGACCGTTGGGTGCGCTTGTCCAGCCTGATCGGCTCAAAGGATGGGGATAAGTTCCGGCGGTTTGCTCAAGGCTTGACCCTGGATCACTTGCTGTTTCTTGCCAACAAACGGTTGCATCATCTTCATGGCCGGTATTTGCTCCAGCGGAAAATGAACGAAGACCTGAGCCTTGAGGTGGTGGACACCTGGCAGGCCGATATTGTCCGGGACACCAAAACCCTGTCCGGCGGGGAAAGTTTTCTGGTGAGCCTGGCCCTGGCCTTGGCATTGTCAGACCTGGTTTCCAACCAGACCAGCATTGACTCCCTGTTTTTGGACGAAGGATTCGGCACCCTGGATAACGAGACCCTTGAAACTGCCCTGGACGCTCTGGACAGCCTTAACTCCGCCGGGAAAATGATTGGGGTGATCTCCCATGTGGAGACATTTAAAGAGCGGATTGCCACCCAGATTGTTGTGGAAAAAAAGAGCGGGCTGGGTATCAGCCAGCTGGATGAACGGTTTCGTATTTCAATATAACGGTTAAAAGAGGGTGGGGTTAAGATGGCGGTGGGTATAAGGAGAGCGGGTTAGAAAATGAATTCCATTGATAAAATCGGCAAGGGTGACAAGAAGGTCCAGGGGCGGTCCTGGATCATCGGCGCTGCCTTATTGGCATTGTTTCTGGGGGCCCTGGATGCCCTGGTCATGTCTGCTGCCATGCCCACCATCATCACTGAATTGGGCGGGCTTCACCTTTATGCCTGGGTGTATTCGGCTTATTTCCTTGCTAGAGCAGTTTCGCTGCCGGTATTTGGAAAGCTCTCGGATCTCTATGCCACGAAACGCTTGTTTTTGTTTTCCATCGGCCTGTTTGTTCTCGCCTCGGTGGCCGCCGGGGCATCGCCCTCCATGGGCTTTCTGGTGGCGGCCCGGGTTTTTCAGGGAATCGGGGCCGGGGGAATCTTTGCCCTGGTCTATGTGGTCTTGTCCGATGTTGCCCTTCCCGGCCAGCGGGCAAAGACCCTCTCCCTTGCCAGTTCAATCTGGGGAATATCAAGCCTCATCGGCCCCACCCTTGGGGGGGGTATCGTCACCTTTTTTTCCTGGCGCTGGATTTTTTTAATGAACCTGCCCCTGGGCATTTTTTCCCTTGTCGGCATCTTTTATTTTTTCAAGGAGTTTCGGGAAAAGCCCGGCCAGGTCCACCTGGACTGGGCCGGGGTCTTGTGTATGACCGGGTTTATCCTGGGCCTTTTGATCCTGGTGATGGTGGGCGGTCGGGAGTTGCCCTGGGACTCGGTCTGGCTGATCCTTCTGGCAATGGTTACCCTCCTTCTGGGCGGGGGATTTTATCTGGTGGAAAAACGGGCAAAGGACCCTGTCTTAAACTTTAAATTTTTTAAAATTCCTGGATTTGCCCTGGGCAATATCATTGCCTTTTGTGCCAGTTTATCCACCTTTTCCCTGTTTGCCTATGCCCCCCTGTTTCTACAGGGAGCCCTTGGCGCCAGTCCCCTCCAGGTGGGATATGCCATGCTCTCTTTGAGTCTTGGTTGGTCCCTGGGGTCTCTTCTTCTTGGCCGGGTGATGCACCGGGTGGGCCAGAAGCGGGCCACCCTGGCCGGAGTGTTGCTCATGGTACTGGGTACCGGCCTGACCCTGGGGTTTTCCCGGGAGACCTCCATGACCCAGTGTTTTCTGGTCTTTCAGGTGGTGGGTCTCGGCATGGGGTTTATCACTCTTTCCACTCTGCTCATTGTCCAGGACAGCCTGAACCCTGAGGATTTGGGGGTGGGCACCTCCTTTCATCAATTTGCCAGAACCCTGGGGGGCACCATCGGGGTGGGCATTTGCGGGGGGATGGTCACCTCCCGGCTCATGGATGGCCTTGAAGCCGCCGGCAGCCAATTGCCCCAGGCCATTGTGTCCCGGTTACACGAGAGCATGGAAAATCTGTTCCAGGCCGAATTCCAGGCCATGATTCCGGAAGGAGCTGGAAAAATTCTCCAGGAAGCCGTGGCAAACGGGGTCTATTCAGCCTTTGTCATTGTTTTTGTGGTTTCTCTCATCAGCCTTATGCTTGTGGCCTTCTTGCCGGGCAAATCCTCGTGATCAGGTCTGTTGTCCTTGATATTGCCTGCTTGTAATTTTGATCGATTTTGATAAAATGTTCTTACCGTTTCCCAGGACTATGCCCGGGAAAAATCTGTGTGCCGAAACGATACAGTCATAATGGGGGATATTGGGTGGGGAATAAAAAATGGGGCAGGAAGGTTTATACAGCATTTATGATACTTTGTATTTTGGGTGGGGCTGTCCAGGTGAATGCAAAAATTTTGATTGTTGGTTCAGACAAGGCCTATCCTCCCTATGAATACCTTGATGAGGCGGGCCGGCCCACAGGGTTCACCGTGGATGTCATAAAGGCTGTGGCAGCGGTTATGGGCCTTTCCATTGAAATTCGGCCCGACACCTGGAATGTGATCCGCAGGCAAATAGAGGCAGGAGAAATTGATCTGGCATCGGGGATGTTCAGGTCCTTGGAACGGGATAAAAAAGTGGACTTTTCCACCCCCCATCTAACGGTTTCCCATGGGGTGTTTGTCCGCCATGATTCGTTGATCCAGGGGTTGGAAGATATTCGGAACAAGCAGGTCATTGTTCAAAAAAATGATATCGGCCATGATTTTATTGTGGAAATCGGGCTTACGGATAAAATAATCGCCATGGATCAGTGGACAGATACGGTGGAGCTTTTGGCCCGGGGTACCGGAGACTGTGCCATCCTGTCCCGGCTCCAGGCAATGGTGTATACCTATACCCACCATATTGATAATCTTAAGGTTGTGGGGCCGCCCATCAAGCCCAGAGCCTATTGCTTTGCCGTCACCGAGGGGAATACCCAGCTTCTGGCTCAGCTGAATGAAGGGTTGAGCCTGATCATGAGCAATGGTCAGTACGATAAAATTTATAATCAATGGTTCAATAAGTGGGAAAAAAAATCCATTGTCCGGGAGTATCTTGTGTCCGGGATTTTTGTCCTTGGGGGTGTTTTAAGCCTCTTTCTGATTCTTGTCTTCTGGTCATGGTCGCTAAAGAGGACGGTCCTGCATGCAACACAGGATCTTTGCCTTGAAAGGGATGCGTCCTTTGGGATTATTCAAAAATCACCAACCCTCATTGCCGGCATTGCCCCCGATGGAAGAATCCGCTCCATGAATCCGGCAGGTGAGGCCATAACCGGTATTCCTGCCCGGGAAATCATCGGGACGGACTGGAAAACGCTTCTTTCTCCGGGAAAGGAAAACAATCGCCTGGTCGGTCTCTGGGACGAGGTTTTTTTGGGCCGGCAGGATCTTGTCAACAGTATTGTGCCGATTGTTGCAAGGGATGGCAGCCCCAAGCTTATCTCCTGTACCACCTTTACCAAGCATGATCCTGAAGGAATTCCTCTGGAAGTGATTTTGTTTGGAGACAATATCACCGAACAAAAGCGGGCCGAAAGGGCCCTGAGCGAAAGCGAGCGCAAGCTCAAGACCCTCATAAACAACCTTCCCGGCATGGCCTATCGGGGGATGAATGATCCGGAGCGAACCATGTCCTTTGTTTCGGAAGGGTGCCTGCCGCTGATGGGGGTTGCAAGATCAGAGCTGGTGTTTTGCTACAAGCAGAGCTTTTATGACCTGATTCATCCCCAAGACCGGGAAGGGGTCCGTGATGCCATGGCGGTAGCCATTAAAGCCAAACGTCCGTTCCAGTTTGAGTATCGCATCTGCACTGCCACGGGAGATGTGAAATGGGTGTGGGAGCAGGGCGTTGGTTTCCAGCATCAGGATGACGGGCCTGTCTCCATCGAGGGTTTCATCACCGATATCACCGATCGAAAGATGGCCGAGGCCGGTCAGAAAACCCTTGAGGAACAATTGCGGCAGTCTCACAAAATGGAGGCTGTGGGCACCCTTGCCGGCGGTATTGCCCATGATTTTAATAATATCCTGGGTGCGATTATTGGCTATGGTCAGATTTTAACCCTTTTTACCTCTGGGGTCGATACCCGGTATGAAAAAAGGGTGAACCAGATGCTCAAGGCTGCATTCAGGGGCAGGGATCTTGTCCGGCAGATCCTGGCCTTCAGCAGAAAGAGCGATGGAAAGCGTCAGCATGTACTGCTTAGGCCTCTGATCAAGGAGGCCTTGAATTTTCTTCGGGCATCACTTCCTGCTACGGTTTCCATTGAAGAGCGGATTGTATCGGGCAATTTTGCGGTTCTTGCCGATCCTTCCCAGATGCATCAGGTTTTGATGAATCTTTGCTCCAATGCTGCCCAGGCAATGGAGGGCAGTGGAGGGGTTCTGGAAGTTATCATGCAATCTATTCATTTTGATGGGCGTTATGAACAAGATGCATTAAATCCGGATAGTACTGAACTTGTTCCGGTGCAGGCAGGTTTTGAGCTTTTGCCCGGTGAATATATTAAAGTTTGTGTTAAAGATTCAGGTCATGGGATTGATCCGGAGGTTCAAAAGAGAATTTTTGATCCTTTCTTTACCACCAAACAGCCGGGAAAGGGCACCGGCATGGGATTGTCCGTGGTACATGGAATTGTGAAAGATCACGGCGGCCAGATTATGGTTGAGAGCCGACCCGGCCATGGAAGCCTGTTTACAGTCTATCTTCCCGCCCGCCATGGGGATACCGGAACAAAGGTCGAAGGGTGTGCGCTTTTGCCGTTGGGCCAGGGGAACATTCTCTTTGTGGACGACGAAAAACCCCTGGTGGAGATTGCCGTGGTAATCCTGGAAGAACTTGGTTATTGTGTGACAGGCGTCTGTGACAGCAAAGGGGCGCTTGAAATTTTTAAACAGGATCCAGCAGGGTTTGATATGGTGATAACCGATAATACCATGCCGAAAATGACCGGTATCGAACTTTCCTGCCATATCATGGATATTCGGCCTGAAATTCCCATCGTACTGGTAACCGGAATCAACCATGGGGGGGCAAAGAATCGGGCCCTGGCTGCGGGCATTAATGATTTTGTTGTAAAGCCTCTGGACGCAGGAATGTTGGCAAAAATTACCAGGGAATATATCAAAAAGGTGTAAAGGAAGGACAAATGGCAAGGGTTTTGATTATTGATGATGACGATCTCATGTGCGAGATGCTGTGTGATCTGGTGGAAAATATCCATCACCAGGCCTCCTACGCCACCACCCTTAAGCAGGGAATGGAAAAAGCCAGGTCCCATTATTTTGATGTGGTTTTTCTCGATGTGCTCATGCCCGATGGCAATGGCCTTGATTTCATGGCAGAAATAAAGGCGCTGCCCGCAAGCCCTGAAGTCATTATTATAACCGGAGCCGGCGACATGGATGGTGCAGAGCTGGCCATCAAAAGCGGCGCCTGGGATTATCTTTTAAAGCCCATCATCCCCAAGGAAATAGTGTTGCCCCTGAGACGGGTTTTGCAATACCGGGATACCCTGACCCGAAGCCTGCGGCCGGTTGCAGCCCTGGACCGGATGGGTATTGTTGGCCAAAGCCCTGCCATCAAAGCCAGTCTTGATTCCCTTGCCAGAACCGCGGGCAGTGAGACCAGTGTGCTGATTTCCGGCGAGACCGGGACCGGCAAGGAGCTTTTCGCCAGGGCGGTTCACGAAAACAGCGCCAGAAAAGATCAGCCCTTTGTGGTGATTGATTGTGCCGCATTGCCGGAAACCCTTGTGGACAGCCATTTGTTCGGACATGAAAAAGGTTCGTTTACCGGGGCTGAGAAAAGAAGAAGCGGCCTTGTTGAACAGGCCCATGGGGGAACCTTGTTTCTGGACGAGGTGGGCGAATTGCCCATACTCTTGCAAAAAATATTTCTTCGGGTTTTACAGGAGCATAAATTTCGCCCGGTGGGAGGCGCTGAAAGGCAAAGCGATTTCAGGTTGGTGGCTGCCACCAACAGGGATCTTGAGGTGATGGTCGAGCAAGGACTGTTCCGGGAAGATCTTTTTTACCGCATCAGGGCCATGACCATTAAAGCGCCGCCATTAAGAGATCGCAGGGAGGATGTCCGTGACCTGGCCCTTCACCATGTGCACAAAATATTCCAGAGAAATGGCCTTGAAATAAAGGGATTTTCTCCGGATTTTTTCCGGGTTTTGGAGCAATACTCCTGGCCCGGAAATGTCAGAGAGCTTAACCATACTCTGGAAGAGGCCATTGCCAAGGCCCGGGAGGATTCAGTCCTTTTTCCCAAACATTTGCCAAGTCGGATCCGGATTCAGGTCAAACGGTTTCTTTTTAAAGAACCGGTTACCCCCAGGGAAGCGGGAGAAGCGGGGGAAGGCAGCTTAAATGCAACACGTGTTGTTTCCCAAAACAGGGTTGCCCGGAAAACAATGCCCACCATGGAAACCAAGCCCCTTGTTGCTTACAAAGAATCCCGGGAATCTGCCCTGGAAAACAGCGACAGAAGTTATTTTAATCGTCTGATGCTTGAGACCCACGGGAATGTGAAAGACGCCTGCAGGATATCCGGCCTTGGTCGTACCCGTCTTTATCTTCTATTGAAAAAATACAATATTCCAAGAAAGTAACCCGTTTAAATTTATCCACTATTAGTGAACATTTTTGATGACCAAATGTTCACTAATAGTAATCATTCCTTTTTTTGTGAACCCTTTTGTGAAAGGTTTTCTGTCTTTGTTTTTTAACATAACCACTTGATATACTAAAGTTAATTTGTTCTTTTCTTTGTCTGGTACGAATCTTGATAACCCATGTTTCAGGAATGGATTGTCCGGCCATAGCCAATTTTGTTTTGGCCAAAATTTTGAACATTGTTTTATTGAACAAGGAGATTATGATGGTTAAAAAGTTTAGATCACCCATGGGTATCGCGTTTGTGTTATGTGTTTTTTTTGCAGTTTTTTCTGTGCAGCAGGCATTTTCCGCAACCTATAATTGGAAACTTGCCCACGAAGAGTTGCAAGACGGATTTATGGATACCTTTGCCAAAGAGTTCAAGAAAAAACTGGCAGAAAAATCCAATGGAGAGATCAACCTTGAAATTTACCCTTCCGGCACACTTGGTACCAGTGAAGACCTTGTAAATCTGGTTCAGCAGAATGTCATGCAGTTCAACCTGGCAGATGCCGGTCACTTGGGATCCTTGATCCCGGAGGTCCAGGCATTGTTGCTTCAATACCTTTTCCCAAAGGACATGGATGTGGTTCAAAAAGTCCTGAATAAAGGTAAATTTATGGATCTGCTGGGAGAAAAGTTCAGAAAGATGGATCTGGAACCCCTGGCAAATCTTACCGAAGGATGGCAGGTCTGGACCACCAATAAACCCATCCACACCCCTGAAGATTTTAAGGGATTTAAGATGCGCACCATGACCTCCAGGCTTCTGGTTGAAAATTATAAGGCATATGGCTGTAACCCGACGCCCATGCCCTATGCCGAGGTCTATTCCGGTCTTCAACTCAACATGATTGAGGGTCAGTTTAATCCCTTGAACTGTACATCTGACATGAAATTTTATGAAGTGCAAGATTATCTGATTTTTGCCTACACCAATCCTTTTATCCTTACCTTTGTCACCAACACCGAATTTTTTGCTTCGCTTCCTGACGATATCCGGAAGATGGTTTCTGAAACCGCCAAAGAGCTCATTCCCTCAAGCTTTGAATGGCAGGAAAAATTTAACCAGAAAAAACTAGCGGGAATGCTCGAGAACAAACCTTCTCTCAAGGTCATACGGCTGACCGAAGATGAAATTGGTGCCTTTAGAAAACTCGCCCTTCCTGTACGGGAAACATATTTTAAAATTGCAGGACCGGATGGTAAAAAAATTCTTGAGGCCCTGGAAGCTGATATCGCAGAGATGAGCGCAAAATAACGAGATTAAAGGCTGGTGGGGCCCGGGGGAAGGACGGCTTCCTTTTGGTCCCTCTTTGCCATGGCAGAAGGAAGGACGCTTGATCTTCATTTGCCCATAGGAGATGGATAGATTTGATACTTCAAAGGATTAACAAATTGATTAGGGGGGTTGAAGAAACCATCCTGAGCTGGGGGGTCATTTCCATGGCGGTTATGACCATTGGGAACGTGCTCAGCCGAAAATTTTTTAACCACAGCTGGTCTTTTTCCGAGGAGGTTTCCCAGTTCATTCTGGTCATCATCACCTTTATGGGTGTCAGTTATGCGGCAAGAAAAGGGCGCCATATTCGCATGACAGCTCTGTGCGAAATGATGACCCCCAGAGTCCAGAAGGCCATGATGCTTATTGTGGCTCTTGTAACCATGATCATACTCTTTTATCTGTGCTATCATTCGTCCTTGTATATGTTGAAAATAAAAGCCTATGGCAGAGTCACCCCGGCCCTGAGGATTCCCTTCTATCTGGTTCTGATCTGGGTGCCCATTGGCTTGTTTTTAGGTGCCATTCAGTATGGCCTGGCTTTTGTGAAAAATCTCAGGGAAAAGGAAATTTGGCTATCTTATGAGGAGAAGTCAGAATACAAGGAATTTGATACCGCACCTGATATTTTGGATTTGTCCTGTAAAAATAATCCCTCGGACACGAAAATGCTTTTATCCCAGGATAATCAAGTCAATCCCGGGGTATCTTGTTCCGACGATGACCCCACTATTTCCCGGGAGGTATGATAATGTTGACCTTTATGATTTTGATCATGTTGAGCTTGCTTTTTTTGGGGTTTCCCATGATGATCCCATTGATTGCAGCCCCCATTTTTGTTCTTGAGATTTATTTTCCCGGTATGAAGATAGCGACCCTGATGCAGCAGGCTGTGAGCGGGGTGAGGCTTATGAGTCTCATTGCCATTCCCATGTTTATTCTTGCTGCCGGTATCATGACCAAGGGAGAGACGGCAAACCGGCTCATCGACTTTGTTTTAAGTTTTATCCGCCATCTGAGGGGGGGGACTGCCATTGCAACTTCTGCCGCCTGCACCATGTTTGGATCCATCTCCGGGTCCACCCAGGCAACTGTGGTGGCCATGGGGGTTCCGCTGCTGCCGCGGCTTATCCAGGCAAAATATCCCAGCAGCTTTGCCATGGCCCTGATTATCAATGCCAGCGACATTGCGCTGCTCATACCACCCAGTATCGGCATGATCGTGTATGGCGTGGTAACCGGAACCTCGGTGGGAGAACTTTTTATAGCAGGCATTGGCCCCGGCGTGGTGATTTTTATTTTGTTTGCCATTTACAGTTATTATTTTGCCCTGACCCACGATGTGACAGTGGAGTCCAAGGCCCTGTGGGCTGAACGCTGGATTGCCACAAAACGGGCTTTTCCGGCATTTGGATTTCCTGTAATTGTTATCGGCGGAATTTATTCCGGGTTTTTCAGTCCCACCGAGGCTGCCAGCGCCAGTATCCTCTATGCATTGATCCTGGAGGTGTTTTTTTACAGGTCTTTGAAACTTTCGGCAATCCAGGGCATTGCATTGGAAACCGGGGTTATTACCGCGGTTGTCTTTATTCTTATCGGCATGGGATCGGCATTTTCCTGGCTTATCACCTTTGCACGGATTCCCAATCAGATAATCCCGGTGATTCTGGGGACGGATCCTTCCCCCATGTTTGTTCTTCTGGTCATTACCATGGCCTATTTTGCCGGCTGCATGTTTGTGGATAATATTGTGGTCATCATGGTGTTGACACCCATTCTTTTTCCGGCGGCCATGTCTGCCGGCATTGATCCCATCCTTTTGGGGGTTGTGGTGACGCTTCAGGCAGCCATCGGATCCGCCACGCCGCCCATGGGATGCGATATTTTTACGGCCATCGCCATCTTCAGGCGGCCCTATCTGGAGGTGATCCGGTCCACGCCACCGTTTATTTTCATCCTGGTGCTTGTGGCGGTGCTGTTGATGTTTTTTCCCCAAATGGCCTTGTTTTTAAGGGATCTGGCCTATGGATACTAAATCCGACAATTATACTAAATTCGACAATTATAAAAAAATAGAAAGGAAATTAAAGATGTCACAATACATACATGCAGTACCCAATTTCAGTGAAGGCATTCGAAAGGATGTCATAGAAGCGGTGGTGGGGACATTTCGGGGAATCGAAGGGGTCAAGCTCATTGATTATTATCCTGATGCCGCTTTTAATCGTACCGTAATTGAAGTTATTGGAAAACCCGCCCCCTTAAAGGATGCCCTGCTCAATATGGCACAAAAATCCTATGCTCTCATTGACATGGAAAAACAAAAGGGTGCCCATCCCAGAATCGGTGCCCAGGATACCATTCCTCTCTTTCCCCTGGCCAATATCGAATTGTCCGAGTGCATTGCCCTGGCCGAAGAGATCGGAGCCGACCTTTTTGAAAAATTTGGTGTTCCTGTTTATTTTTCTGGTGAAAATGCCCGGTGCGAGCAGCGCAAAAGCCTGGATTTCATTCGCAAGGGACAGTATGAAGGATTAAAACAGGTGGCCCATCTTGATGAAAGAGCACCTGATCTTGGGCCTGCAGCTCTTCATCCAACGGCGGGCGCCACCATTGTCAGCGCAGGCACCACAGGTCTTGTGGCAGTGAACGTTGTTCTTGGGACCCAGGATCTTTCCATTGCCAAAAGCATTGCAAAAATAGTAAGAGGACCCAGCGGTGGGTTTTCCACCATTAGATCCATTGGGCTTGCGTTTGAGGATAGAAAACAGGTGGCGGTTTCCATGAACATGTTTGATACCAATAAGACCCCCATCTTTCGGGCCTATGGCCTTGTGGAACGAGAGGCTGCGCGCTACGGCGTTCCGGTGGTGGGAACCCAGATCGTTGGTATGCTGCCCCAGGAGGCGTTGGTGAATTGTGCTGAATACTTTCTCAAACTGGAAAATTTTAACAGGGACCAGATTATAGAAAACCATCTTGTGGGCATTTGATGGTCCTGTCGAGTGGCCGGGCAAATTGCTGTCCGGCCTTTAGTGAAAAAGGAGTAAAAATATATGCTGATAAAAAAGCAGGTAGATGATTTTATAGAAGAGCTGGCCTCTGATTCTCCAGCGCCCGGCGGCGGTAGTGTTGCAGCCCTTTCCGGCGCAATGGGTGCCGGTCTTGTCTCCATGGTGGCACGGCTCACCATTGGCAAAAAAGGATATGAAGATGTCCAGGATTTGATCGAGCAAACCCTGGCAGCTTCAGAAAAAATCCGGGCCGAACTGACCCTTCTGGTGGACAAGGATACCCAGGCGTTTAACCAGGTCATGGCAGCATTCAAAATGCCCAAAAAAACACAAGCGGAAAAGAGCCTGCGTTCAGATGCCATACAATCGGCATTTCAAAATGCAACCCTGACACCCCTCAGGGCTGCTGAGCTTTGTCTTGGTGTTCTGGAACTGGCCCTGTCCATTGCAGGTAAGGCAAATCAAAATGCCGCCTCAGACCTGGGCGTTGCCGCACAGATGGCCTATGCAGGTGCTGAAGGGGCGGTAATGAATGTGAAGATAAATCTTCCTTCCATCAAGAATCTGCAATTCTCAGAAGAGAAAAAGACAAAAGCACTGGCCTTTGTCAAGAGTGCAAAAAGTGTTCAAGGCCAGGTTTTACAGGCGCTAAATAAACTCATTGGTTAATCGTTTTTTGTAAGGTGGATTTTCCATTTTACCCGTGTAAGTGTTTTGGCCCTTGCGACGTCTAATCCATGGTGAGCATTTTTTTGCCCATGGCCAGGCGTTCCGGGGTTTTGTCATCTTCCAGGTCCCGGACCGCCATTTCCAGGAAATCCGGAATGGCAATTCCCTGGGGACATTTGTCCAGGCACTCCCCGCATTGGATGCACTGGGAGGCAAACCCGGTTTCCCCGCGGTTGAAAATACCGCCGCAGCGGACGGCGTAGGTGAATTTGGCCTCGACTTCATTTTTGAACAAATGGAGTCTGTTCAATAGTTCAAAGGCCCCGGATATATTGACGCCGACCGGACAGGGTTTGCAGTATTCGCATCCGGTGCAGTTGACCTTCATCAATCGTTTATAGGTGTCTGCTGCTCGTTTTATCAGGCCATGTTCGATGTGGGTAAGGCAATTGGCAGGTGCCGTTGCTGCAATCCTTAAGTTTTCTTTAATGTGGGCCTCTTCATTCATGCCGGACAATACCGCCGTGACCTGTGGGTGGTCCCAGACCCAGCGCAATGCCCATTCCACAGGTGTTCGTGTGACGGTGGCCTCCTGCCAGACCGCCTTCACCTCCGGGGGGGGCTCAGGTAGCCCCAAGTTTCCGCCCCGAAGCGGTTCCATTATAATTATCCCCAGCTTTTTTTGGGCGGCATACTCAAGCCCCTGGGTTCCGGCCTGGTGAAATTCGTCCAAATAGTTGTACTGGATCTGGCAAAATTCCCAGGGATAGTCATCCACAATGGTTTGAAAATCATCCACCCGGCCATGGAAGGAAAATCCGGTATATTTGATTTTGCCGCTTTGTTTGGCCCGATCAAGAAATTCCAGGACCTGTATCTGTTTTAACCTGTCCCACATGGGGCCTGCCAGATTGTGGATCAAATAGTAGTCGATGTGGTCTGTTTTTAAACGTTTAAGCTGGGCATCGAGAAAAACGTCCATGTGGGCCCGGTCTCGTACCATCCAGGAAGGCAATTTGGTGGCAATATAGGCCTTGTCCCTGTATCCGTCCTCCAGGGCTTTTCCCACCAGGGGCTCGCTTTGCCCTCCATGGTAGGGCCAGGCCGTATCAATATAATTGACCCCCTGGTCAATGGCGTGGCGAATCTGGGCAATGGCCCTTTTTTTATCTATCTGGCCGTCGGTGAGCACGGGCAGGCGCATGCACCCAAATCCTAAGGCAGACAGCCGTTCATTTGTCTTCGGCATTTTTCTATACAGCATGGGGTTTCTCCCTAATATTATTTGGCAAGGTGTAAAAACAAGGATAAAAAATGTTTGCCCCCAAGTCAAGGTGAACTGAATTCGTATCTATGCTGTCATCGACCAAGTGCTGTTTTCCTCCGTAATTGCAATATCTGCGGTCCTTAGCAGCTTTGTAGATAGTCATTTGCATTAATTTACCTTTATTTTTTTGAAAATTTACAGGACGATTTTTAATAATTTTTCTTGACAATGATTCCCAACTATCTTAATGATCGATATCCAACCGATATATCGGTTGGATATCGGTAGGCTTTAAATAGGATTTTTTATTAAAAACTCTTAGGGTTACAGAGGATACAAGATGTACAACAAAACTGAACAGGCCTATGAGCTGATAAAACGAAAAATTATCACAGGAGAAATTTCCAACCAGAACCCCATCTCCGTAAACGGTCTGTCAAAGGGTCTTTCCATGAGCAAGACCCCGGTCAGGGATGCTTTACAAAAACTTCAGACCGAAGGCTTTGTAAGAATTATTCCCAACCAGGGAATTGTGGTCCAGGAGTTGACAGTGACTGAAGTGACCCAGATGTATGAACTTCGTGTGGCCATTGAGGAATACCTTGCAAAAAAGACCATAAACCTGCTGACCGAAAAGGATATCAGGCATTTCAGAGATATTCTGGACAAACAGCGGCAGGCCATGGAAAACAATGATCCCTTTGAACTCATGAAATATGACAATGAACAGCATCTGTATTTTCATAAGGTTTATTATAATCCGATCATTTTCGATGTTGTACACAAGGTGGCGGATCGGATTTTTTTCGGCGGTGTACAGGCTCTCCGCCTGCCAGGTCGTATGCAGGCAGTATTGGATGAGCATATACAGCTTGTGGATGCCCTGGAAGAAAGAAACCTTGAAAAATTCAACCAAGCCCTGGAAAATCATTTTACCAAAGGTTTGTCATCCACAACGATTTCAGTAGAGCAGTCTGGATTCAATCGAGTTGAACGCTAAAATTAAAACGGAGATTTATGTTATGAAAAAAAGTTTTTCAAGACGAATTTGTTTGCTGGCAATGTGTTTGCTGTTTATTTTTCCTTTTTCCGCAGCTGCCAAAGCCAAACATCTTAAATTCGGTATTGCGGTATCAGAAAATTCCACCTGGTATCCTGGAGCAAAAAAATTTGCAGCACTGATCAAGGAAAGGACAAAAGGCAAATATGTGGTGGATCTTTATACAAGTGATCAGCTTGCGGCAGGCAATATAATCAAGGGGCTTGAAATGTTGCGCATGGGTGCATCTGATATTGATATGCGCTCAACCATTATCTACACCACAGTGGACCCCCGCTTTACAGTGCCCCTGATGCCCTGGCTGATACCCTCCTATGAAGAGGCAGACAAGGCACTTTCAGGATCTGGCGGAAAAATCCTCTTTGACATGGTCAGGGAAAACGGCATAGAACCCCTTGCCTTTGGGGAATCAGGCTTTAGGCAGGTGACCAATAACCGGCACGCAATAACCAGCCCGGAAAATCTGAAGGGATTGAAAATCAGGGTCCCAACCATCAAAATGTTTATCTCTTTGTTCAAATCTCTGGGTGCAGATCCCACTTCCATTAATTTTGGAGAACTTTTTGCCGCCCTGCAGCAGGGCACCGTGGATGGTCAGGAAAACCCGCCAGATGTAATTGCTTCTGCCAGGCTCCAGGAGGTCCAGAAATTTATGACCCTGTGGAATGCCTCCTATGATCCTATCATCATGAGTGCAAGCAAAAAACTTTGGGCAAAGCTGGATGCAGATGAAAAAACAATATTTCTAACCTCTGCAAAGGAAGCCATGGCATTCCAGAAAGAGCTGGCCCGGAAAAAGAATGCGCAGCTTATCCAGGAGTTCAAGGCCCGAAAAATGGAAGTTGTTTCTTTGACTCCAGACCAAATCAAGGCTTTCCGCAAGGCTGCAAAGCCTGTTTATGACCAATATGAATCCATCATCGGCCTTGAATTACTCAAAACCTTTGGTTATCAGAAATAGGAAATTTTAAAATAAATTTTCCGGCGGGGCCGGGTTGTTTAGAACCCTTTCCCGCCTATCCTTTTTTTTGAGAAAATCCTAAAAACTGACCGGAGGATATGACTTTGAAGCTGTTCGATTATTTTGAAGAATTGTTGATTGTTGTGAGTCTTGTGGTGATGGTTGCCATCAATTTCGGGAATGTGGTTTCACGTTATTTTATACATGCCTCCTGGTCTTTTTCAGAGGAATTGATGGTGATCCTGTTTGTGTACAATAGTTTTCTTGGGGCATCTGTAGCCTATAAGCGCGGCGCGCACCTTGGTTTTACGGTCTTGACGGACCTTTTTTCTCCAAAATCCAAAAAATTTGTAGCCTACCTTACCTGCGCCCTGACAACAACCATGATGATATTGCTTGCCTGGTTTGGAATTGAGATGGTGAAAAATCAGGCATTTTTTGACCAGCGTACCCCGGCACTGGGTCTTCCCGAGTGGGTAGCAGGAATATCCATTCCTCTGGGTGCGCTTCTCATCATCATCAGGGTGGTGCAGGCCTGCAAAAAACAGATTAAAGAGATAGACCGATTGCTTGTCAGCCAGGCAGTCGTCTCCAGGGGGGCAAACTGATGGGCTGGATTCTGTTTGGACTTTTTTTCGTTTTTCTGCTGCTTGGAGTGCCCATATCGATTTCACTTGGACTTGCAGCAGTAACATCTCTGGCAATTTTTGATTTTCCTTTGTCCATGTTCCCGCCGGTGATGTATGCCTCCCTGGGTAAATTTACCCTGCTTGCAATTCCGTTTTTTATCCTGGCCGGTGTCATCATGGAGTACGCAGGAATATCCAAACGGCTTGTCCGGCTTGCCAATGTCATGGTCGGACATGTTACGGGCGGGCTTGCCGTTGTAACGGTTGTTGTGACATGTTTTTTTGCCGCCATATCAGGATCTGGTCCTGCCACAGTGGCTGCCATTGGTGCCATACTCATTCCCGCAATGGTCTCTGCAGGCTATGACAAAGGTTTTGCAGCCGCTTTGATGGCGTCTTCAGGCAATGTTGGAATTGTCATACCACCGAGTATCGCCTTTGTTGTATTTGGAGTGCTGGCTGAAGTTTCCATCGGGCGATTGTTCATAGCAGGTGTGGTGCCGGGAATTCTGCTGGGCCTTGCCTTGATTGCCGTGAGCCTTTTTTTACTCAGGAAACAGAAGGCAACTCTGGTCAAGATTGCGCCAAGCACCTGGAAGGAGCGATGGCTGGCCCTTAAGGATGCCTTCTGGGGACTGCTGACCCCTGTAATCATTTTGGGTGGAATTTACGGAGGATTTGTTACTCCCACTGAAGCTGCCGGGGTTGCCGTGGTATACGGACTTATGGTAGGCATCTTCATCTATCGGGAAATCAAGCTTAAGGACCTGTGGAAACTTCTGGTAGACGCCACAGTAGGTTCGGCCGTGGTGATGTTTATCATAGCCTTCGCAAGCGTATTTGCCTGGTTTTTAACAACCGGGCACATCGCAAGTTCCATTGCCGAAGCGGTTCTTTCCCTGACAGACAATAAGATCTTGCTGCTGATAATGATGAATATAATTTTTCTTTTTGCAGGATGTTTTGTGGATGCAGCCTCTGCTTTTTTCATTTTTGTTCCGATTATGCTTCCTGTAATTCGGGAAATAGGAGTTGACCCTGTTGCCTTTGGAGTGTTCATGACCATGAACCTGGCCATCGGCATGGCCACCCCGCCCATAGGCCTTAATATTTTTGTGGCCTGCAATATTGCACAAATACCATTAAAAGAGATTTCCATAAAAGTAATCCCTTTTATTATTGCAAGCCTTGTTGCACTGGCTCTGGTAACTTTTATCCCGGGACTTTCCCTGTGGCTGCCAGATCTTCTGGGGATTCATTAATTTAATAATAGATTTACAGCAACATAAAAATTGCTGCAATTAAACGATATAAAAAAATAGATTACAAGGAAATTATGGATTTAACTATACTCGTAGATAATTTTTGCATACCTCCAAGCCTGGCCGGTGAATACGGGCTCAGCATGCATATTTCTGACCAAAACTCGAATATTCTCATGGATACGGGCCAGGGAAAAACGCTTTTTTCCAACTCAAGACTGCTGAATGTGGATCTTAACAAAACAGATCACCTGGTTCTCAGCCATGGCCATTTTGATCATGTGGGCGGAGTGGCCAGGTTTCTGACAGACAGGGGAAAAATCCCGGTCTGGGCCCATCCGGATTTTTTAGCCTTGCACATGCGCCTGATACAGGGAAAAGGGCATTTTATCGGTGGCCACCTGAACCGGGATATTGTGGACCTGCATCCAATCAAAGGCCTGACCCAGATAACCCAGAATGTCTGGGCCGTGGAAATTCCCATGGACAAAAGAGATCCGCTGTTTCTAAACAGGCCCGAACACCTGGTTGTCCCGGGCAGTGATAAAGAATGGGAGCTGGACCCTTTCAGTGATGATATTTCTCTTGTTGTCAAAGGAGAAAAAGGATTGAGCGTGCTGCTGGGTTGCGCCCATGCCGGGGTTGTGAATATTTTAGAAGAGGTTTCCCGGCATTTTAAAACCAGGCAGTTTCACACAGTGGCCGGTGGGATGCACATAGGGGACAGCTCGGACCAGTTTATCAACCGTGTGGTGGAGGCCCTGGTTTCAAGATTTACGGTTGAGAGGTGGAGGCCCAGTCATTGCACCGGTTTCAGAGCTGCAGCAGCTTTGGCAGCAAAGGCTTCGGATGTAACCTGGGCAGGGGCAGGAACCCGTATGACCCTTTGAGACTTTAATAAACCCTGATTTTGTTTACTGGATTTTTAGCCTAGGATATTGGGATTAATTGGCTAAGGCCATGGGGCCCTGGCAATGCCCTCAGGAACGGGAGTCAGAACTTCTTGAGGGCATCATCGGTAAGCAGATCTTGGAGGTATACCCCACGCTCACAAAGGAAATCTCAAGTCACTGTCGGGTATTGAGGGAGCACCGGCCCGGGAATCAACGAGAAACAATTTCTCGTTGATTCCCGGGACAGACAGGGAGTTTTTAAAAAAGCGCACCAGGGAACACTTTTCCTGGATGAACTCAATTTTGTGAGTCTGAATGTTCAATCAAAAATGCTCCGGGCCATAGAAATCAAAAGGATCAGATCCGTGGGCAGTACAGCAGAGATACCCGTGGACATCCACATTGTGTCCGTCATGAATGTTTCCAGCCAGGTTGCGGTGAAGAATAAGACTCTGCGATCCGATCTGTACTTCAGACTTGCAGCATCCCAGATAGTTATTCCCCCCTTGAAAAGCCCCGAAAGAAATCATCACGGTCCAGGACGTTCCCGATATATCCTCAGATTCCCTGGGTAATTTTACCGATCCCAAAGCCATTGAGCTGTTTGAAAAGGCCTTCAAAATTCCAGGAACCCTCAATCTGGAAGATTCAAAATCCACAGGATCCATGGTGGCCATGCCCATGGCCATGAACGACCAGGAGATAAAGCAGGGCCTTGGGGTGTTGCTTGAATGGACCAAGGGGCTTTCAACATTGAAAAACTGAACCCGCCATTGGGGTACAGACAAAAATTTGCCGGCTTATCCTTCGTCTATGCGAAAATTGATGCTGTTAAAAAAGGATAGGTTTATCCCGGTAATTTTATTTGCCTGGACACCTTTGGAAAAGAATTCTTTCCAATTTATGAAAATTTTATTAAAACTCAATATGTTTGGAATTTTTATCATCGGAAATTATATTTACAACCAACGCTGGGAACATGGGTTTAATGGTGTCGGTCCAAAAAAAATATCAGCCGGGAGAGTCAGAAATGGAAAAAATTAATTTTAAGGGAAGAGTGGCCATCGTAACCGGCGCCGGTCAGGGTATCGGGAGAATGTATGCCCTGGAACTTGGCCGCAGGGGCGCAAAGGTGGTTGTCAATGATCTGGGGGTCAGTTTGGCAGGGTCAGGATCTGACGATTCCGCCGCAGACAAGGTGGTTGAAGAAATTGTCATGGCCGGTGGTCAGGCAATTGCCAACCATGATTCCGTGGCCACCATGCGAGGGGGGCACAATATTGTACAAACGGCTCTGGATACCTATGGAAAAGTGGATATTCTGATTAATAATGCCGGTATTGTCCGGGATAAGTCCTTCATGAAAATGACCGAAGAGGATTGGGACATGGTCATAAATGTTCATTTGAAAGGTGCCTTTTGTGTGACACAGCCTGCGGTTAAAGCAATGAAGGAGAATGCCTATGGCAGAATCGTTTTCACGGCATCCACCTCGGGGCTCTACGGCAATTTCGGACAGACAAATTATGGTGCGGCCAAGATGGGACTTGTGGGTATCATGAATACCTTGACTCTGGAAGTGTCCAAATATGACATTAAAATCAATACCATCGCCCCCACGGCCTGGTCCCGAATGACAGCCGATATTTTTCCGCCGGAGTTTGAAAATAAAATGAATTCCCAGTTCAATGAGCCCATGGCCCTGTATCTGTGTTCCCAGGAAAACACAGCAACCAATCAGATCTATGCCATGGGTGCAGGATGGTATGGGCGGACCGCCATTGTTTCCGGAGACGGCCTTTGCCTGGGCAATGCAAAAAGATCGATTACCGTTGAAGAAATCAGGGATAATTTTGAAAAAATTTCAGATTTAGAAAATAAGCGGGAACATGAAAGTGCCCTGGGAATGTTTGAGTACATGGGCCCCCTGCTTGGTTAATTATAAATAATACTTAAGAGAAAGATAGGAAAAATATGCTTAAAATTGGAGAATATAATGAATTGGTGGTGGAAAGCCGGGTTGAATTCGGCCTCTATCTAAATTCTGACAGCGGGCGGATTCTGCTGCCGAATAAATATGTTTCAGAGGAGTTTAATATAGGAGATACCCTTGAGGTCTTCGTATATACCGATTCCGAAGACCGCCTGGTTGCAACTACTTTACAGCCCAAAGGAATTGTCGGCGATTTTGTTTTTCTTAAAGCAAAAGAGATTGTATCCTTTGGAACCTTTATGGACTGGGGCCTTGAAAAAGACCTGCTGATTCCTAAAAGTGAACAGCAGGAAAGAATGCTTCCCCCTCGAAAATATCTCATCAAGATCTGCTTTGATGAGCAAACTTCCAGGGTTTACGGCACCGCTAAAATTTCTGCCAATTGTGACAAAAATACCCAGGATCTTGCGGCGGGTCAGCAAGTGGATCTTCTGATTCATTCCATTACCGAGATTGGGATTATGGCCGTGGTGGATAACCGGTACTTTGGTATGTTGTACAGAAGCGAGACTTACCAGGACCTGTCCGTGGGAGACAGGTGCAAAGGTTATATCATGCGGCTTCGTGAAGACAACAAAATTGACCTTACCCTCAAAGAACCGGGGTATAGCTCTGTAAAAGGCTCCGGCGATACCATTGTCGAACTCTTAAATACAGCCGGCGGGTTTATCCCCTGCCATGATAAGAGCTCGCCACAAGAGATTAAAGAAATTTTTTCCATGAGTAAAAAAGAGTTTAAAAGAGCCGTCGGGGGGCTGTTTAAACGAGGGATTTTGACCTTGGAAAAAGACGGAATCCGGCTTAAACAAGGGGAACCGGCGGAAAATCCAGAACAACCGGAAAAACCGGAAAAAATCAACCCCTGGAATTCTAAATCCTAACCCATGGAAACCAAAAGGATTATCGTCTAAATATGCGAAAATTAGCCTTTGGATATTCAACCAGATGTAATATCCGGTGCGAGCACTGCGTGGCGGTGGGAGATATCCCTGACAACCGGAAAATGGATACTGCCAGGGCAAAAGAAATTATTGTTGAAATGGCAAGGATTGGTGTCAAGGGAATCAGTTTTTCTGCTGGTGAACCCTTTTTATACTTTACTGAAATTTTAGCCCTGGTGAAGTTGTGCAAGCAAATGGGCATATACACGAGGATTGTTACCAACAGTTTCTGGGCAAAGACACCAGAGGTTTCGGACACCTTTGTTGCAGCGTTAAAAGAAAACGGACTTTGCCAATTGAGATTGAGCTATTCAAAATGGCACCAAAAACACGTTCACCAGAACAATGTGGTGAATGCGGCCGGCAGCTGCCAACGGCTCGGGTTAAATTATTTTGTTTCATTTGTGACTGATTTTTCCATTGAGGATGATCCCCATGAACTGTTTTTGCGGAACCATGGGTTAAAATTTTTTCCGGAACCCGTCATATACGCCGGTCGGGCAGCCTCTTTCAAACCCAGGACTATCCTCACCGATTACCAGGCAAACTGCTGCGACATGAACCCCTATCTTACCCCGGATCTTGATATGTACGCCTGTTGTGATGCCGGGAGCCATTTTTCCAAAACTCATTTTTTTCATCTGGGGAATCTGAAGGATACTGGAATTGAACAGCTGTTTACCAAAACTGAAACAAATCGGCTGTACAATCTTATCCGAACCATGGGAATAACCACCATTGCATCCTTTGCCGGTATGAAGGCCCGTGAGATCACCACCCACAGCAAATGCGAGCTGTGTAAAAAATTGTTTAATAGTCCTGAAACCCTTGCACGGCTGCAAGCTGAAGTGTCCCGGCTGGAAGCCTGGACCCGATAGAATCGGTACCGCAATTAAGACAATCGAGGCATTTTTTTACCATGATTCTTAAATTTAAGCCTATATTCAGGACGGTTTTTTTCAAATCTTGTTTTGTCCTTATCTTTGGGGGGTGTTTGATCGGGCGGTTCGCCGGGATACCCTCCATGGCCCGGGCAGACGAGACCCATACCCATATTTTGTTTCTGGGGGATTCCATCACCGCAGGACTTGGGGTGGAGCTGGAAAATGCCTATCCGGCCGTTATCAATGATATGTTCAATAAAATGTTTGAAGAAAAAGGGATGCAGGTCAAGATTACCAACGGCAGTATCAGCGGGTCTACTACTGCCGGAGCGCTTTCCCGGCTCAAGTGGTTTCTTCGGGGCAACCCCGATATCCTGGTTCTGGCCCTGGGGGCCAATGACGGCTTAAGGGGGTTGTCCACCCATGAAATGCACCAAAATCTTGAACGGACAATCGTTCTGGCAAGGCAGAACGGTATCCGGGTCATCCTGGCAGGTATGCAAATTCCTCCCAATTACGGGCAGGCGTATTCAAACGCCTTCCGGGAGGTGTTTGCCTTTCTGGCGGACACGTATGATCTGTCTTTTATCCCGTTTTTATTAAAAGAGGTGGCCGGCAATCCTTCCTTGAACCAGGCAGACGGTATCCATCCCAACCGGGCAGGGCATAAAATAATCGCTGCAACCGTATTCCCCTACATCCAGGCGCAACTATGATACGTGAAGATATGATACTTGAGGTTAAAAATATCTGTAAATCATTTCACCAGCCAAGATCCGGAACCCTGGCGGTTTTAAACCGGGTGAGCTTTCATCTTGGGGCCGGTGAAACCACTGCCGTTGTCGGTCAGTCCGGCAGCGGGAAAACCACCCTGCTTTCCCTGATCGCAGGTCTGGATAATCCCGATTCAGGCCAGGTGATTCTGGCGGGTCAGGATTTATGTGTCATGAAGGAAAGCCAGCTTGCACGCTACCGCGCCTTGAAAATCGGGATCATCTTTCAGCAGTTTTATTTAATGCCCCATTTATCGGCCCGGGAAAATATCAGCCTGCCCCTGGAAATTCTCAAGCAGGAGAAGATTCAACAGCGGACCCATGCCATGCTGGAAAAGGTGGGCTTAGGTGACCGCCAGCATCATCTGCCCGGACAGCTCAGCGGAGGGGAGTGTCAGCGGGTCGCCATTGCCCGGGCCCTTATCATCAAGCCGGCCCTGCTTCTGGCAGACGAGCCCACGGGTAATCTGGACATCGAAACCGGAGAAAAGGTGTCAAAGCTCTTGTTCGACCTGGTGGCAGGGGAAAATAAAACCCTGATTCTGGTGACCCACAATCTTGATCTTGCCCGTCAATGCCACAAGATTCGTACCCTTGACCGGGGCCGTCTCGTCTGATGTTCTGGCTAGGCCTTGGGGTGCGGCAGTTGTTGAAAAACAGGGGGTTTGCCTTTTTTTTCATATTAAACCTGTCCCTGGGGCTTGCCGGGTTTATTGCCATCCATTCCTTTGGCAGTTCCTTAGACCGTCATCTGGCGGAGAATTTAAAGGAGATCTTAACGGCAGACCTGGTATTGTCGGCCAACAGCCCCTTGACCCAAGAAGAGCTAGGCCTGACAGACAAGGTAATGGGGCCGGATAAAACCTGTGCCCGGCTTGTTCGGTTTTACACCATGGTCAAAGCCCGCAACAATGCCCGCCTGGTTCGGGTCATGGCCATTGATGATGCCTATCCCCTCTACGGCCAATTTTTTTTGGAGGGAAACGGCCGAACAGCAGATATCCAGGACAGCCCCGGGGTGCTCTTGACCCGGGATACCGCCCATGCCCTTGGGTTGGGAACCGATGCCCCTGTGAACGATTCCCTGGTATTGGGGAATAAACCCTTTTATGTCCAAGATTTTTTTAAAAAAGATCCGGACAAATCGTTGACGGCTGTTGAATTGGCCCCTAAAATTTATATGGGGATAGGCCAATTGGAAGGGACCGGTTTAATTCAGTTCGGAAGCCGGATCAGCTATCTTTATTATTATCGGTTCAGCCCGGGAATTGATGTCCCAAAAGTTGCCGGAAGGCTGGAACAAGGGTTTTATGCGCTGTCAGGGGGACAGCCCCGGGTCAATGTTTATGACAGCCGGGATGTGAACCGACGATTGGGAAGGATCACCGGGCATTTTACCGGGTACATGGGGCTGGTCAGTATTGTGGCATTGTTTTTGGCGGGCATTGCCACGGCATATCTTTTTCGGGGCTATCTGAACCTGAAACAAAGAGAAATGGCAATTCTAATGAGCGTCGGTGCCAAACAAAGGGAGATCTATCTCTTGTTCAGCTTTCAGCTCGTTTTGTTGGGTACCCTGGCCTCTGTCCTGGCAATTTTTATTTCCCTGTTCCTGGTCCCTGCTTTTCCCCTTATTTTTAAGGGGCTGATTCCTAACGATATCACGCTTTCCACAGATCCTGGGACCATTTTGCTGGCACTGGGCATGGGCATAGGCAGCCTGATTTTTTGCCTTCCTGTTTTTATTAGGATATTTGGCGTAAAACCCCTTATTTTGCTTCGGGGCGAGGATGGCAGGAGGACCCATGGGATGGTTCTCTGGCAGGTCTTAAGTTTTTTTCCCGGGCTTGGGGCCTTTTTTTTCGTGTCTGTTGTGGTGGCAGGTTCTGTGAAAAACGGGAGTCTTTTTGCCGGTGGATTCCTGCTGGCCATGGCCTTTTTATCCGCCATGGGCTGGCTTATATTTTCAGTGTGTAAGATCCTTTCCACCACCCGGTATCTGGTGGGAAAAATCGCTTTTCGGAACCTCTACCGGAACAAGTGGTCTTCCTTGTCCTGTTTTGTCACCATTGCCATGGGCGTATTTTTGATTTCCATGATACCCCAGATTCAAAATGGGCTTCAAACAGAGATCATGCGGCCGGAAGGCTTAAAAATACCCATCTTTTTCCTGGTGGATATCCAGGAGGAGCAAAAGCGTGACTTTATTGATTTCATCGGGAAAGAGGCTGGGGAGCTGGTCAATATTTCTCCCATGGTCCGGGGCAGAATTCTTCGTGTGAATCAAACGCCCTTTCATGGAGGGGAAAGGACGTCTGGATCCAAACAAGACGCATCCCAACAGCCAGGCACCCGGCAAACCCGTCCCCGGGGCCGACGACTGGAGTTTAATTTTTCCCATCGCACTCACCTGGATGTTTCGGAAACCATTGTCCAGGGAAGACCTTTGTCAAAAATCCCCTGGTCTTTTGGGGCGGTTCCCTTTGAGATTTCGGTTGCAACTTCTTTTGCCGAACAATATGGCCTGGGCCTGGGGGATCTTATCGGGTTTGACATCCAGGGCATCCCCCTGGAAGGAAGAGTGGTGAACCTGCGGAAGGTCCGGTGGAACAGTTTTCAGCCCAATTTTTTTCTGCTCTTCCAGGACGGGGTCTTAAACGATGCCCCTAAAACCTATCTGGCTGCCGTCTCCCGGGTGGCCCCAAAGGATCGTCAAGAGTTGAAAAACAAAATTGTTACGGCGTTTCCCAATATTTCCATCATTGATGTGACCCAGATGGCCGGTACCCTGCTTTCCATAACCGATAGGCTTTCCTTGTCCATTCGGTTCATGGCCTGGCTGGCCATTGCTGCAGGTCTTGTGTCTATTTTTTCCATTGTCCGCCACGAGGCCCGGAAGAACGAAAATCAGGTCAACCTGTTAAAGGTGCTGGGGGCTGACTTTAAAGCGATTCAGGCAATAACGCTTGTGGAGTTCGGATTTATCGGATTTATGGCCTCTTTGTTTGCGGTTCTCTTAGGGTTTGGGTTTTCCCGGGCAATTTCCTGGTATTTTTTTGACAGTCTCTGGCAGTTTGATGGGGGGGCTTCCCTTTTGATTTTATGCTTGACAACCCTTATCTGTATGGGCACGGCCATGGCCGCATCCCGGAAGGTTATGAATACCAAGCCCGTGACACTTCTGGCCAATACCTGATCTCTAAAGTGTCTTGTTTTGCTTATTTAACCACTCATGGGGTTGTCTTTGATTTCACTTGACGTTTGGGGTGGAATGTCGCAGTGTTTAAGTACACTATAAATTGAAGAAAGTGATAATTTATTTTTAGGTGGCTGGATGAAAAAAATTGTTTTGTTGACCCTTTTTCTGCGGATTGGTCTCTTGGGTGGAGCGGGTGCAGAGGCCGGGAATCTGGATGTTCGCTATGGTATTCTTTCTCTTCCCTTACACATCAAATACTATGAGGTAGATGACCGGGATCATGTAATGCTGAATCCCTATCTCCAGGTGGCCACAAAGACGCGCAAGGCCATATTGGATAAGGCATGCCCCGTTTATGACTGGGTGATTGATGCCCAGGGAAACCTGCGGGTCATTGCGGTTGTTCCCCACCCCCGTGGCCGAGCTTATGCCGGAAGATATATACGCCCTGAAGATGGTTACAGCCGGGGCGGGGGATATGTGGAAAACTACGGCCACGTTTCAGCCCTGGCCGGTTCACCCGGGCGTATCGGCGGCGAAATTGTCAATGATTACTATAATAAAAATTGGGTCATCAATAATAAATCAGGACGCTATTCCCGGGGCAATCCCGACAGATTGCCCGGGCAACTGGCCAGTTCCGCTGCCCTGATACGATCCGTGACAGACCCGGGAGGACAGGAGTGGGGGCCGGTAGTCTATCTTCTGGACTATGCTTCTCCTCAATTTCGCAGCCAGGAACTTGCCAATCCGTTACTACGTTTTGGCAAGCCCGAGACCAAAGGGCTTCCCTATCTTTTGTTGGATCCGGTTAGTGAATATCTTAGCAATTTTCCCGGTAAATAACACCACCTGTCAAACCCTGGCCGGGGAGATCCCGGTTTAGTTCGGGCTTGGGGTTGTGCACCAAATAAAAATGGCAGCTTTGAACCAGACGCCGCCATTTAAAGATAGAAAAGGCTGGGTAATTATGCCTTCCTAATTACCCAGCCTTTATGTACTTTAACGATTATGAAGGTGCAAAATTACTTTGTAACTTTAACTGTAATGTAAGGTTTTTGCTTTTTTTTCGGTTCCAGGTACTTAATTTTATCGCTGCC
The DNA here is from genome assembly GCA_016743945.1 of Desulfobacteraceae bacterium. Taxonomy (GTDB): domain Bacteria; phylum Desulfobacterota; class Desulfobacteria; order Desulfobacterales; family Desulfobacteraceae; genus NBML01. The sequence continues at coordinate 94,572 of JADGFI010000003.1, read as the reverse complement.
TTCATACTCTTTTTGTGTTGCCTCGTTGCCATAGGCCAAACGATACTGAATTTCTCCCCATGGTTTGCCTGCAGGGTCAACGGTTTCCATGATAAGTTTGGCAACATTGGCCATCTGAGCAGGCGTACGGTCAAGGTTTTTCTTGGAGTAACGACCCGACTTGTTGTTGATGATCCAGGCACCATCTTCGAACAGGATCTCACCGCCAAGACGAGCTACCGCACCGGCAACACCTGAAGTGTGACCAAATTTCTCTTTGGGGAACTTTTTCTTGCCCTTTTTGACCTTAACTTTTTTCTTTCTGCCGTCTTCCGGGCGAATGTATCCATTTTTATACTTTCTTCCCATGGGATGTGTGGCTTCCTGGACAATTGCAACATTGCCTTCAGCATTAACGATGTAGTTGTAAACGCCGATTTCCGCATCAAGAATTGCGGGATGTGCTTTGGTTGCAACCTGGAGGTAGGGATTCAACATGATTTTGTCTTGCTGGTCCACTTCATAATACTTGATGTAGGAAGGAATGCAAAGCGCACCGTACAGCTTATCCAGTTCATTGTTGCCGATTGCCGGAACGTTGGCATACTTATGACCGTTATTTTTGGAAGCAGGCCAGTAGTGCAGCTGGGGGTTACCGTTTGCTTCCAGGGGAATTTTGTTTTCGTCTGTGATTTGGGCATTTTCAAAAGCAAGAATAGAATCACCCAGCAGCTGGATGGCCTTGCCTTTTCCCATGAAACCTTTGGCTTCCAGTTTGAAATTACCGTTATCGTCACGGCCTTTATAAGAGGTAAACCAGGTCTTAACGATGGTTGTTATTCCGGGGAATTTTTCGTCAAGGCATTGGATTGAGTCACAATCAGCGATTGGAGAACCCTCTTGAACCATTAAAATTTTATAGTCTTTTTCACCACCGTCAAGGAGATCTAAAACCCCAATGGGATATGCTTTAATAACAGATCCGATGGGCACTGAAGGCCCCAGTACGATTACGTCCATTGGATCACCGTCGCCGCCCTGATTTTTTGGCAGAATGGTTCTGGGGATCATGCCGTAGTTACCTGGATAACCAATATATTTTACAAACCGCGGCTTACCGTTTTTTTGCTCAAGCTCAAGCATACCGGTTTTTTTGTTTACTTCATATTTAGCTGTTTGGCCCGCTGGAATTTCGATCACAACATTAACACTGCCATCGACATTCATGGCCGGGTATCCGGTTAGAAAATTTTTTCCCCCTTGCAGTACTGAAACATTCGGCGTGACATTTGCCAGGACATTGGGCAGTGTAAAGCAGCACATAACAGCTGTTGCCAAAATCAAGGATAGTAGTAGTTTTCTCGCTTTCATTCATTCCTCCTAAGTGTTGTGTTTAAAAAACTGTTCTATAACCGTATATTTGTTTGAGGCAAATACGTTGGGTCGCTATTAATTAGGGCTTATCTGCCTGATGAATCGGTTAAGAAGGATCATCGTTAAATGAGATTGTCCCATCTTTCGCTTTTTGGGGCGGCTTGTAAGATCTCATTTCAAGGCTCTTTATCCCTGTATATTCAGGGAAGCTTAAACCGCCTTTCCTCAAATACGTCGCTTTGGATCCGCGCCATTCTGCATTTTTGGGCAGCCCTATTTCTTTATCCAGCTGTTGATATATTTTTTGAATAATATTTTCAGCGGCAATATGGGTTTCCGCCATATCGTAGTAATCACCCGTTGGGTAGCCGAAGGAGAAGTCATAGACAAATGCGCGTTCGCCAGCTTCAACCGGGAGCCAGGCTTCCATTGATATTCCCGCTGGGAAAGGCAGTCCCGGCAGTATGGCAAACCCGGGTTTCATTCGGATACTATAGGCACCAACACCTACCAGTTTTGTTTTAGGGTCCAAACCTAGGGTAGCCAGGTGGGGCACAAGAAGGGAAAAATCAGCAAGGGTTACCGGTATCTCCTTGAGATCAACATCGACTTTGGTGGACTTTTCCAGGTAGGTATCCAGGGTGTAGTTCGCTGCCGGGCCAACGTTTTCCTCAACAGCAACATCTTCTTCTTCAGGCATTGAACTGAAAACCCGATCGGGGTTATCACGGTCAATAAATTTCACTGTCAAAGCGGCTGAAGCGGGTTTTCCTGTTAAGTATTTGGTGGTAATCCTGGCCACATATCCCAGCTTGGTAAGGTCGCCCTTTGGCGTATCGTAATAAACCTTGGTGGAGTAAGTGAATCCATGGGCATCAAATTTTTTTTCTTTAAGAACAATGTTTTCTTTTTTTGTAAATGTTTTAACTTTTTCCCAGATTGTTGTGAGGCCCTGTTCTGCTGAGTAACCGACTTTTGCCGGATCAATCAAAAATTTCATTTCCCTTGCTTCAACGATTTCAAGTGCTGGCGCGGGGTGCTTGGCAATCTGAGTTTTGTGAGGATAGGATTCTTTTGCCGCCCCACAAGCCGTTAAAAAAATTAACCCCAGGGATACACTCAAAATTACGGACATACGTTTTTTCATTTGATGACTCCTGCTTTAGTATCGATCGAAGGATTTTTTATCTTTATCATGTTGCAACCTCCTTATATTACAGAAAAATAATGATGCCACTCTTGGAAAGAATCAGCAGTGGCATCATTGCTTAATACCCCCCTGCAACGGTAAGTGAATGTTTAGTTAAAATTAGGGCTCATCTTGAATGTAGCCGTTGTTTTAGAACCCATGGTTTCAGATAAGATGTTCTTTTTTTTTAAAGCATCTTGAATTCGGTTGGCAACCTTTACAAGGTTTGAATCTTTTGTTTTACCTTTAAAGGAAATCTGGGTAAAAAACATCTTTGGTTGTTTGTAGTACGGGCTCCAGATTTCAACCTTGGCCTCTACATTTCCAGAAATTTTGGTGATCAGACCTTCCCAGGACAAGGAGCGCATTACAATGGTTTGCTGAATTTGATCGGCATATTTTTTTGCAAAGGGTTCAACCAGAGCCCACGCGTCTGGACTTTTCTTTTTAACCCTTTTGAAAACGGCTTGGATGTCAACCTTGCGGACATCAATATCACTGGGGTTGTATTTTATATCGTAACTGATACTATATTTTTTTTTACCATTTACAATATCGATTTCCGCTTTTGTATAATTTTTTAAAGCACCAAATCCCTCGGGGGATAGGGCACGGAGTTTGACGGTGATCTTACTTTTACCTGATTTTTTAATGTCTTCCCGAATGCGAATAATTAGAGAAGTTTGATTTAATTGTCGATCGGGTGTGTCCAAATAGGTCACAAGTTTCGTTTTGTTGCCCGGTTCAAAATTAATAAAATCATAAAAATCAGCCCGTTTGCCCTCAAGGGCAGACGGTGCCATTTTTAGGTTTGTTGGCTCGTCAACACCAAAGGCATATTCACTTTCCGTGAAGTCCTTGATTTCCAATGCCTGAACGGATAAGGCAAATATGAGGGTAAGCAGCATGGCAGTACAAAATATAGTTTTTTTCATGGTTTTTAATTTCCTTGCATTTTGTGATGCGTTACATCTTTAATACGTTTTTGGCTGCCTTAAGGTAGTTGATGTTCTCAAGGTGGTCAATTTCAAGGGCCTGGATCGCCTTTTTCATGCCCTGGTAGTCTTCACTCTCCACACAGGCGGTTTCAATGAGGGCACCATTAAAAAGGACTTTTCCGTATTCACAGATCATTCCGTCTACAGAAAATCCATATCTTTCTTTCTGAACATCCACGGCTGCAAGGTCTGAATGGGCGTTTACCATGTCGATGAATTGGTCCAGGGTGTAGGTCTCCTGGTCCAGGGCCACGGTAACAAGAAGGTTTTCAAAAATTTTACCAATCTCTTCTTTGCTGACCGGGAACTGAAATTTGCCCCTGGGCTGGAACACCTCGTACCCGTCTTCAGTTTCATTGACTTTTGTTTTGATATCAAGGAGGCCGTCACGAATCTTTACATTGGCCTCATTGGTCAGCCTGGAAACGATATAGGTCTCATTACTGGTTCGGATCTTAAATAGTTTGGCATGGGCCTTCCACATGGATGTGGTGACAATGTCCAGGACATTTTGTCCAAAAACTCTGAATTCTGCTCTGGGTACCAATTTTTCTGCGTCTGTCGCCGAAGTGGCGGCGTTCTGTCCAAATACATCTACCATGGTTGTTTACTCCGTTATTTAATTAATGGGTTGATTTGATGCGCCCAGGTATTTTCAGCCTGGGCAATAGTTTTTTCGATTACCAGGGGGGGGGATGCGGCTATGGTCGGTTTATATACCTCCTGCTGAAATACATTTTGCAGGAAAAAAAGGGAGATAAAGCTCACCACTGCTGCAATAATCGGGGTGGTCACCCAGCCGCTGGCGATCCCTCCGACCATTTTCCATTTGATGCTCCAAAAGCCATTTTTCAGCAAACCGATGCCCATGACCGCGCCCACAACTGCCTGGGAACTGGATACCGGGACCAATGGAAGGGAGGGCAATCCGTGGTTTATTAGGAAAGATTCCAGGGTCTGGGAGGAGAAGAGGAAGAGCACAATTGCGTGTGCCCATACCACAACGCTGGCAGCCACAGGCGTTAATTCCACTATTCCGGCACCCACGGTCATCATTACCCGTTTGGAATAGGTAAAAACACCAACTGCAATGGCGATGCTACCGATCAAAAATAGTTGCTGGGCCGGAGAAAAAGCCAGGGTGCCAAAGGAAACATTTTTAAATGGGGATACCGGGAGAAATACTCCCATGACATTGGCAATATTATTGGCCCCCAGGGCGTAGGATCCGAATATTCCGGCGATCAAAAGAGACCATCGGGTATACAGGTCAAGCCGGAACATGTGGATTTTGCATTTTTTGATAAAAAGGGCTGTCATCAAGTATAGGCCAACTGCAATGACTCCGGAAAGCACAGGGCAGACCAACCATGTCATGACAATTTTGGTAAGGGAATCATTGTCAACGGCAGAGCCTGAAAACAGGTTCCACCCCACAATGGCCCCAACAATAGCCTGGGAGGTGGAGACTGGAAACCGTGCCTTGGTCATCAAAAATACGCTTAGGGCGGCTGACAATGCAACGATGAAAGCACCGGCAACTGTATTGACAGCCCCGAGTTTGCCAAGGGTGAGGGAGGCACCGGCACCGCTGATCACAGCGCCGAGAATCACAAAGATACCACAGCAAATGGCTGCCGTTTTAAACCGGATCATCTTTGAGGCTACTGCTGTTCCAAATACATTAGAGGCGTCGTTGGCCCCCAGGGACCATCCCAGAAAAATACCGCTGGTTAAAAAGAATGCAAACATAAAAAGATTCCTTAAAGCGTGCGTTTAATGACGTAAACATTCATCCGGTCGGCCACATCCTCTGCCCGGTCTGAGATTTTTTCAATATGCCTGACAAGATCATTTAAGAGCATGCAATGGCTCAGCCGCATATCTTTTTTACGGAAAAGGGCAGTTCTCAGCCGTGTGGAGATTTTGTCACACTCGGTCTCCCAGAATGAAACCTTGTGTAAATTATCTCTCACCGATGCAATGTTTGTGAAAAATGCCCGGGTGGATTTGACGAGGGCTTCAACCGATTCCACCACGCTGTTGATCAATTCACTGAAGTCATCGGTAAAAATGGGGTCAATCTCAGGGCGTTCGATTTCGAAGCGCCACAGGGCACCTTTGAAGCGGTCCAGCAGGGAATCCATGCTTTCAAGCAGCTCCAGCACATCCCCCCTGGATTCCGGAATAAGGGTTTTGGTGTGGAGGTGTTCGATAATGGAACGTTTCAGGGCATCCCCCTTGTGTTCTATGGCTGAAATATCAGCGAGCACCCTGTCAAAATATTTATATTCGCTTTTTAGATAGAAATTGGCCCCTTTTTGGAACACAAGCCCTGATCGACTCACCTGGTCCAGAAAATCATTGATCTCATTTTCAATACCAATTTTTCGGGTAATAATATTAAAATTCATACTGGCGCAGTGTCCTTTAAGGTTTCAATGGCTACGGTTGACCCTTGTAAGCAAATTGTGTTAGTAATTCGTTGCTAATTTTGAGTAAATTACCATGGCCTGTTGATATTGTTAAATTATCAATAGGAATGGAGCCCATAAGGAATTATTATGAATATTGATCATCTAAAATCATTTTTTATGGTCGCCAAAGTTGGAAATTTCACCAAAGCAGCCCGGGAACTCTTTTTAACCCAGCCGGCTGTAAGTCAGCACATCCACGCCCTTGAACATTTTTATGACACGGTGTTGTTTGACAGGACCGGAAAGAAGATCATGCTCACCCGCAAAGGGGAAATGCTTTTTGAGCAGACCGAAGAGCTGCTCATGAAATTCAAGGAGGTTGATGCCATTTTTCAGGGCATGAACAATATGAGTCGCGGGCGGCTGGACATTGCCCTTTCTGCTGTGGTTGGCACCTACCTGTTGCCCGGGGTTATCGGGCGGTTTAATGCCGCTTATCCGGATATAGAGCTGGAACTGCGGGCAGGAAATACCCACCAGGTCACCTTGATGGTATTGGAAGGTCAGGTGGATCTGGGGTTTGCCGCAGGGCCTGCCACCCAATACCCCGAGGTTGAAACGGTTCTGATTCACAGGGAAAAGATGATTGCCGTGGTCTCCTATGGCAATCCCCTGGCCTTAAAAAAGGAGGTTGCCATTGAAGATCTCAGGCGAACCCCTTTTATCACAAGGGAACAGGGAACCCAGACCCGGCAATCTGTGCGCAATTGGCTGGCTAAATCCAGGGGGGATAATAAATTCTTGAAATTTATTGAACTTGAAAACGTTGAGACTGCCAAGCGAATTGTTGAAGAGGGATTTGGGATAACCGTGATCCCCGAGACCGCAATAAAAAGGGAAATTGAAGCCAAACGGCTTGCCCGGGTCAATCTGGAAGGATTTGACGAAGAGGCCCTATTCTATCTTTTATCCCATAAGGCCAGGAAATTATCCGTTGCAGCCAAAGCCTTCCTGGCCATGCAGACAGACAATTTTCTTTGCTCGGATAACTTGAACGGATAATCTAAATTTTGGTGTCCAATCTCCCTGTCCAATAGAGTTGACCGTTGCACTTGATAAGCGACTCACTTCCAGATACGTATTCGGAAGGAACTGGAAGTGTTTAAACACTCATTTCTCTATTGTTAATACCGTCGGTTCTGTAAGAGGGGTGAGGCCAAAATCATTACCCGACCTCACCCTGGTGGATCTTTTATGCAGAAACAGGACTAGAAAAAAACTTGAAAACGAGCCTGGAAGATGTTCCCGTCCTGGCTTTCGACATAGGCAGGATCATTCTCGTAGCTGCCAGCATCAAAATTAACATAATTGAGAACAAATTTTAAATTATTTTCAAGATACCAATTGAGACCAATGGTGAAGTCCTTAAGGTCTCCGCCATACACGTCACCGTCGGTTAGATTAATACCGGAGTAACGGGCAGCAATTTCCCAGGCGCCGAAACCACCTTTGGAAATGGGGTTGTCAGGCGTTACTTCTTTGAAATAACCCGAGGATTTTTTATATTTATGGGATTCTCCGGTAATCATGTATGCAGCGGATAAATACCAGGCATCAAAATTATAGTCCTGGCTGTCTTGCGTTGTTATGGTTGTGCCGGCATATTCAGCTGTGAGCAAAAAGCCGTGGCCGGAATAAGCAGCCTCAAGGCCATAGCGAAAATCTCTGTCGGGGCTGGCGAATTTTACGCTAACCAGTTTCTCAGCCAGATGTGACTCCGGTCTGGCTTCAAGCTCTAAGGAGGCTGCCTTGTCATCGTATTTATAATAGGCACCGTTCACACCAAAATGAAGAACCTGGTCGCTGTCATCAATGGGGGCATAGGTTACCCTGCCAAGAAAAGTGTTGGCATCGGCACGGAAATCGGCATCGTTCTCCTCGTTGCCATTGGGTATGAGATAGGTAAGCTGTGTGATACCCTTGTCATACTTATGGGTCCATAAAACACCAATGCCCCGTTCCGGGGAGAAGGTATCGGTCAGCCCGCGCTCCATGTAGGTCAGATATTTGGAGCTGGTGGTGCTTTCCAGGCCATAGCGGGTTTTTTGCCACCCCATGGTGATCGCATCATTTTCCCACCCGGCATATGTGATGCTTGCATCTTTAATGTCCACTTCGCTTCCGGCAAAGTCAAACTGGATTTCATATTCCCAGACATCGCTAAATTGTCCGTCAAAGGAAAGATAGAGCTTGCGGATTTCACTTTTTCTTTGGCTTTCCTGGTACTTTGACAGCTTGCCCTTTCCATACATCTCGGGCAGCCATGCTGTGTCCGTGGTGATACGGCCGCCTATACCAAATGAGGATTTGCCGTCGGTGGATTTCCACTCGGGCGAGCCTGTTTTCTTTGAAAATTTGATGTGACTGTCTTTCTCGGCTTCTGTCTGGGCATCTACAACTTGTTTCTGGGTGTCCATAATCATTTGATGCAGTTCCTCGTTGCTGGGGGCAGCCATGGCAGTGGCGGAAATTGCCAATGCGCAGAGGATTGCGGTTAAACATTTTTTTTTCATACGTTGATCTCCTTTTTTCCGTGATTTAAATAAACCCTTCCACTGGCAACATTTGACGGAAGAGCCCTGTTCCTGACAAAAACAATTTTCTCCTTGTCGGTTAAAACATCTTAAAATGACAAATTTGTCTAATTAGCATTGGGCATTGGAACGATAAGAATAATTTATGAGCAGATTTTTACCACGGTTAAATTGTATCTTTCCGTTTTGCTGTGCAAGCCCATCTGCCATAAGAAATGGTTATACTATTGATAGCAGAATAGAATTGGACTTAATGGGGGGAGGGCTTTATATGAATGACAAATGCCTTCTGAAATTTTATTTCCATAGGGTATAGGGTGAATACTTACTAAATATCAATAATATGAAGATTTTTAGGGAGATAGATGAGAAAATTTTTTCAAAAAACCAAGGTTGTTGTTGCTCCGGCCCAGGAGAATTGGGAGGATCATATAAAAGATCCAGGAGATCAAATGGGAAAAGCAATGCCCGCCAATGAAAAAGACCTTTTTGATATGAAAAATTACCGGATGGACCGATTGCCCATCCGGGAAAAATCAAAAATTGAGAAATGGCTTGAATTTGCAGGATTTCCCCTGGCTCTTGGCTTATTTGTCCTGATCATGTTTTTTCTAAATATCCCGTTTTTGGAAAAAATTGACCCGTCACGCCTGGGTAAAACTGCCAAAGCCCATTTTGACACCATTGGCGCCCTTAATTTTTCAAGGGCAAATATTGCCATGCTGGCCATATTTGCAGCAGCAGTGGTGCTCTGGATGACCGAAGCTATACCCAATTATCTGACCTCTTTGATGCTGATCATCACCATGGTGCTTACCGGGGTTCTGCCTGAAAAACTGGCCTATGCCCAGCTTGGTCATAAGATCATGTGGCTGAATATATTGTCTTTTATTCTGGCGTCCATGCTGGTTAAAACCGGTGTGGCAAAACGGTTTGCCCTCTGGTTCATTCTCAAGTATGGCAAGAATGCCACCTCCATTTTTATGAGTTTTATCATCATCAACGTTATTTTGTCGGCCTTTATCTCGGCCACCACGGCAAAGGCGGCTATTTTAATGCCGATTTTCATGGTGGTGGCAGCCGTGTACGGTGCCACCGGCGGGAAAAACAGGAACAATTTTGGCAGAAATATTGTGCTGCAGAACCTTTTGTGCATCAATTTGTCTGCCGGATGCTATGTAACCGGTTCCGGGGCAAACCTGCTTGCCGCCTCCATCATTGCCGGGGCGGTCGGGATGGACATTTTTTTTCAGGACTGGCTGGTGGTGGCATTTCCCGTATCCTTTACCATGCTGTTTGTGGGCTGGTTCCTGGGAACCCGGATTTTTTTCCCCCTAAGCCCTGAAGAACGGCTTCCCCAGGTTGCGGGCGGGTTGGAGACCCTTAAAAAAGAGCTGGCCAAGATGGGTCCTGTCTCATGGATGGAGATAAAATCCGTTATTATCTTTGTCGCCATCCTGGCCATGTGGGCAACGGATAAATACCACGGGATTAGTCCGACTGCTGTAGCCTTTGTGGGCGCTGTGGTGGCACTATATCCCCGGATTGGCGTTGTCCGGTGGAACGATGTGGACATCCCCTGGCATCTTCTCATGTTCTCGGCAGGGGCCTACACCCTTGGGGCCGGTCTCAAAATTACGGATCTTCCCGCCCTTGCCGTTAATGCAGGTGTTTCTGCCCTGGGTCTTTCCCAAGAAACGCCTTTTTGGATCTTCTATGTCATGCTCACCGGCGGCATGCTCTTTTCCGCCATTGTGTTCCAGTCAAAGACCATGAGGACCATGATTTTTGTGCCCATTGCCATTGGGATTGCCAATACCTTTGGCTTTTCCGTCATGTCCCTGGCACTTCCCGTAGCAATGCTCATTGAGCATGTTTATGTCCTGCCCTTTAACAGCAAGCCTGCTCTTTTATTGTACGCCACAGACCAGTACAGCCTGACGGATACCTTTAAGTTCGGTTTTACCATGCTGGTCATCGCCTGGATTGTGGTTGTTCTCATGGGCGAAACCTATTACAGATTTCTTGGATATACACCCAACGGTGTTTTCGGGATTTTTTAAATATACCCTAACCAGAAAAGTAAAAAATATAAAGAATATTAGGAGAAGAATATGACCCACCATACATTAAACCAATATCTGATTGAATCCAAAACAGATATCAATTACAAAAGTATTGACTATCTCGTTATGGGAAATGAAGCAGCCGACCTGGATTCCATGGCATCAGCCATTGCTTATGCCTATCTTATGGCAGCCAGGCAAAGCGATAAAACCATTGTCCCGGTTATGCCCATTTTACGGGCTGATTTTAAGCTCAGGACCGAAGCGGTCTATGTCTTTAGCCAGGCCGGCATCAATTTGAATAATCTTGTTTTTTTGGATGATATGAATGTTGAAGAGGTTGTGAAACGGGTGACAGGGTTGGTACTGGTGGATCACAATAAATTGTCGGGTTCATGGGATCAATATGGAGACAAGGTGGTTGTTATTTTGGATCACCACAGGGATGAGAATCTTTACCCCCATGCCGGTAAAAAAGTGATAGAGACCGTGGGGTCCACAACCACCCTGGTGGGTGAGGAACTGATTCGTCTTCATCCTAACCTTATTGATGAGCCGTTGGCCTTACTGCTCTGTGGTACCATCCTTTTGGATACGGTAAATCTGGATCCCGCAGCTGGCCGGGTGACACCCAAGGATGAAGAAATTGCAGGTATTCTTATGAAGTCCTGCCCCCTTGGACAGGACACCTATTTTAATAAGGTTCAGGAGGCCAAATTCAACACCGCTGAACTGGGCACCTTTGACCTGCTTCGCAAGGATTACAAGGAATTTAAATTTGCTGAAACTCCCTGCGGCATTGCCTCTGTCCTGTTGTCACTGATCCAGTGGGGGGAGAAGGATGCAGAGCTCTGCCTCGGTTTTGAATCCTATGCCCAAAGACGGCACCTTGATCTGTTTTTTTCGATGAATGCTTATACGAACCCGGGGTTTAATCGGGACCTGGCGGTCTATTGTAAAGAGATCCAACTTCATGACAAAATTATCAAATTTTTACAGGAAAAAGGACTTGAACTGACACCTGTCAGCCTCGGAGATCAAAAAACCTGCCTTGAAGGAAAAATATCCTTCTATAGACAGGGCAACCTGGGTATCTCCAGGAAAAAACTCTCCCCCTTGCTGGATGATTATTTTACCTCCTAGAATTTCAGCCTTGGCAAACTCTCCTTGGAAATTGGTTTCCAGGGGAGATGTGTTATCTTGTAAATTTAATTTTTTTAATTGAGGGAATAAAAATGAACAAAATTTTAAAGAAGAAAGAGGTTAAGGAAATTTCTTCGGCTTCCGGCCTGGAAATTGACGGTAATAATATCTATGCCATCAGTGATGACTCTTCCTGGTTGTTTTACCTGGACAATGAGATGAATGTGCTTAAAAAATATTGAACTTGACGCAAACGGTCGGATTCCCAAATCTGAAAAACCTGACTTTGAAGCGTTGACTGAGGCCCATTTTGAGGGGGAAAAGTTTGCAATCGTTGTGGGGTCAGGCTCCAAGTTTCCCAAGCGGGATGATTGCTATATGGTAAATTTGATCACGGACAAGATTTCCTACAAAATATTCACCTCTCTCTATGCCAATCTGAAAAAACAGGCTCAGATTCCTGTCAAAAATAAGATAAATATAGAAGCCATTGCCAACACAGACAATGATATATTCCTTTTTCATCGCGGAAATATTTCCGGCAATATTATCTTTCAGTTCAGGGCCAATGATTTTATGAACTATGTCATCGGCTCCAGAACTTTTTTTCCCAATGCCAGGATGTATCGGTTCAACCTGCTGAAAATTAAAAATATCGAATCTGGATTTTCCGGGGCCGTGGCACTGCCAAATCAATCCGGTCTGCTGGTCACTTCCTCGGTTGAGGACACCATCGATGAAATCAATGACGGAGCAATTCTGGACAGTTTTATCGGTATTTTGTCCTTTGATAAAATGGACAAATTGGACAACAGCCATGGGGCAGATTTCAAAGTACTCGAGCAAAATGGAAGCAATGTAATCACCAAAGTTGAATCTATCAGCATCAAAGAGATTAAGTTAAATGGTGATCTTCTCGTGGTGACTGCCAGCGAAAATGACAACGGAATCTCTGAATTCTTTGAGATCGAACTATGTCTCTAAATCTGGAGTTGCACCCGGCGTGATTGAAGAGACCATTCAGATTCATGACAAAAAGCAGTTTGAGATCAAGCTGGGATATCATTTTGCAGGAAAGGAGACGGCAACGGTGTACGATGTCGATACCTATCTCTTTTTCCCCAATAACCTGGGTATCAACCGCTACACCTATACTCGGGAGGATTTTTACAGCAACACCCAGGTTTATGTGAGGCTCAAGACGCCGGAAGTGCTTCTCCAGAAAATGGTAAGGGAAAAGGATTCCCCCCTGGAAAAGCTGAGAAAAGGCATTGAAAACCTCCTTGCCAATGGGGATGACAAATCATTTGAAAGCTATGAGTACCATCTCAAGATGTTTTGCTGTATCTTCAAGAGCGCCATCCGGGAGCATATCAGGTGTATCTCCCAAAAAGAGCACAACCAGGATGTCAAGGATCTGATAGAAAAATATCTCAGGGGTATTGAGACCACAACCCTGGGATTCCGGGGCTTACGATCTTTGCTTAACATTCCCTCTAGGAACAAGACTGTTTTTTCCATCTTTCTCTTTGGAGACGAGTACCTTAGCCTTCTCATCGAGTTTTATACCCATGAGCTTCTGCAGGTAATCAACACCCTTGATTTTTCTGGGAAAGAGGAACTTACCTCAAGGCTTTTTAAACTTATCCGCAAAGAATTGGATTACCGGCAGGAGAACGATTATCCCTCCATCCCCTGTATCGATTCCACCAACGAAGAATTTCTTTTCCGTTCAAGTGTGCTGAAAAAATTCATGGGAAATGTCCTTTTCCTCCAGACCCAATTCAAGCATGAGGGGGAATTCCTGGAACAGATCACCTTTGCCCTGGCAGCCGGTATTGCCATGATGTTTGCCACGGGAGCCGCTTTTCTTGCCCAGAGCACGTATTCGACGGTCTCCATGCCCCTGTTTTTTGTGCTGGTTGTCAGTTACATGTTCAAGGACAGGGTCAAGGATTTCATCCGGATCTACCTTGGAACCAAACTAAAAAACTGGCTGTTCGACCATAGGCGGAAAGTCTATTTCAATACCAAAAATAACCTTGGGTGGTGCAAGGAGAGTTTCACCTTTCTCAAAACTGACAAGATCCCAGATACCATTTTAAAGTTAAGGGCCAGGGATCACATCACCGAGATCGAAAATGATTGGGTCGGAGAAAAGATCATTCTTTACCGAAAACAGATCAAACTTTTTAATCAACAGTTTCGGTCTGTTTCCCACGGCTATCCCCTGGACAGCATAAACGATATCATGCGGATTAACATCAGCCGTTTCCTTAGGAAAATGGACAATCCCAAAAAGCCCATTTACGTGGGGGACGGGATAAATTACCGAAAGATCTACGGGAACAGGGTTTACCATGTAAACATGATCATGAAGTACTCTGAAGGCAAGCGAGTGAAGTACAAGCGCTTTCGTTTGGTTCTGTGTCAGAGCGGAATAAAACGTATTGAAGCGGTTGCAATTGGAACTGAGTAACCCCTTTATAGGGCGTTAGGGCCGGTCAAGCCCGTCCCGGGTTTCCCCATCATTCATTCCCAATCTTATTATTCCCATTCGCCCTATTAATTAGAGGGAGAATTTTGTGCAGGTCTTCTGAAATTTTTCAGAAAGGGCCGCCAGGTGGCGGCACTGCTCTGTCATTTGCTCTGCAATGGTGGTATTGTTTTGGGTAACCCCATCAATCTTGGCCAATCCCTTACTGAGTTCAGAAGTTGCCTGGGCTTGCTCCCCAGCGGCCTTGGCAATGAAGGCAAGCTCATTTGAGGTGTTGTTAAAATGCCCGACAATGGTCAGGAGCGCTTTTTCAGTCAGGCTTGAGGCCTTATTTCCCTGTGCCATTTTTTCAAGGGATACCCGAACCTGGTCATTGGTTTTTTGGGCGGCCCGGGCACTGCTGGCGGCCAGGGTTTTAATTTCATCTGCAACCACGGCAAAGCCCAGCCCGAATTCACCGGCCCTGGACGCTTCTATGGTTGCATTCAATGCGATGAGATTGGTCTGGCCTGCAATCCTGGTGATATCCAGCATGGTTGCCGATATATTGTCTCCAGATTTACTAATGGCCTTAAGGGCCCCCACCAACTCCTGCATTCGGTCTTTGCCTTCTTCTGCTTCGCTTAGAGCCGAAGATGCCTGGTTGTTTACATTTGTAGATGCCCGGGCGGTAAGCTTTGTTTGTTTTTCGATTCCATGGATGGCGTCACCAATGGATGAGATTGCCTGGGACTGGGCTGTTGCTCCCTGGGTCAGATTGTCACCATCGGAGCGAATAACGATAACGGCATCGGCTATTTCAAGGATTGTGGATTGGATGGCATCAATAAGGGATCTCAGGTTATTGAGCATTTCCATCAGAGCATTCCCAAGAACGTCATTGGGACCGGCCACCTCTACGCTGCCCGACAGGTCTCCCTGGGCAATGGATTTTGCCCGGTCAACCAAATTTCTCTGGTTTTGGATCAGGTCATCCATTGCCCGCCCCATCAGACTCAGTTCATCGTTTCCTTCAATCAATATCTTCCAATCCTTTTGGTTAAGATCTTGGAGAGCAATATCTCCAACCGACAGATTTTTGATGGCGGTTACAACTGAATCAATTCGGCAGGTAATGGAATTCACCAGGCGGAATATAAGGATTGAAACCAATAGGATTGCTGCCAATGCAACAATAAAATTGGTCAAAATAAGTGCATTGCGGCTTTTTTGAATCCCTGCTTTATTGGTGGCACTGACAATATACCAACCGGTTGCAGGGTCTTTTTGGACATGTCCCAAATAATCCTGCCCTTCCTCAGAAAAAGCAATAAGTTCATCCCCGGCAGCACAGAATTGTTCAAGTTCAAGGGGTAGCCTTTTTTTTCTGGCTATCCCTTTATGGGCCAATGGTTTGCAGTCACCCGTCAAAATAAAGGCATTGCTGTTGGGATCATAACCTGTGATATCCACATATTGTCCATAGAATTTGTCCAATGGAATACTGATAAACACAATTCCTTTTCCGGAAGGAATCTTGAGTGCGAAGGTTACAAGGGCCTTTCCATCCACCCGGCTAAAGCGAGGATCGGATATCACCACTTCGGACTTTTGCCAGGCCTGCTGGAAATACGGCATTTCTGCATAACTTTTTCCAATGCGGTTGTCATTACTTCCGGCAATGGCAATGCCCTTTTTATTGAGTAGGGCAATATTCCGAAACCCAAGCTGCCCTTTCATCTGCGTCCAATTTATATTCAGGGCAGGCCTTGCTGCTTTGTCGGATATGGCAGCGTCAACAAAGGGACTGGCAGCAATTGAGTGCAGCAAATTTTCATTGAATTTTCGCCAATGACCTATATTCATGGACATAAATGCGCCGTTGCCCACGATTTTTTCCTCTACTGTCTTTGTCAAAGCCTTTAAGCTGCTATGGGTTCCCAACCATGATGAAACAATAAACCCAATCACTACGGCCGGTATCAAAAAGATGTTAAATCGGTATTTTAATCCGCTACGGACACTCATCCCAAACATATTCCCTCCTTATCCAATGATAATCTAACAATTGCCCCCCAAAATATACAGGCTTAGGGACAATGTAAAATTATCAATAACAATGGACTTGATAAGGATCATTTATGAAAAATTCAATTTTTACCCCGGAATAATTGTGCTGTATAATCATAACGACAAATTGGTAATATTTACAACAGCCATGGCCGCATCCCGGAAGGTTATGAATACCAAGCCCGTGACACTTCTGGCCAAAACCTGATCAATCTTTCACCAGGTTTTGTATCCAGCGTTTGGATAAAAACCGGGGAATTCCCAGGCCCAGTTTGTAGATTTCTTCTGTCAGGACCAGTGCCATGACCCAGTATACCGGCAGGTTCAGATAAAAAGCGGCAAAAAATGCCATGGGAACCCCGATACACCAAACCCCGGTGAGATCCAGGAAAAAACCGAACCGGGTATCTCCCCCTCCCCGCAAGACACTGACCACATTTGTAAAATTGGTGATCTTGACGCACAGGGCGATGCCCGCCACAAACATCAGGTGATAGGCGTTCATGTAAGCCTTGTCCGAGATATTATAAAAAGTGAGGATACTCTCCCTTCCCAGGATCATAATTCCTCCGGCAACGAGGGCCATGGAAAATTGAACTGCCAGCAGAAACTTTCCGTATAAATAGGCTTGGTCCAGTTTGCCCGCCCCGATACTATTGCCGATGATGATGGATCCGGAAAAAAACATGCCGAAAAAGGGGATCATTATGAAATTTTCAATGGATGCCACAATATTCACCGCAGCAATGGATTGGGTCCCGATCCTTGCATAGACCAGGTTGTAGAGACTGACACCGGTCACCCAGACCAGTTCATTTAAAAATACAGGCCAGCAGGTGGTCAGCACTTTTTTTAAAAAAATCCTGTCAAAATCAAGCATTTCAGAGAGACTGGCCGCAATGGGATATTTTTTCCAATAGATCATGCCCATGAGGGCAAATCCTTCAACAAATCTTGAAATACAGGTGGCAATAGCAGCGCCTGTGACCCCCATTGCGGGAAATCCTAAGCGTCCGAATATCAGGATATAGTTGAGACCCAGGTTGAGGAGTACGGCGATTAAACTGGCGTACATGGGGGCCTTGACGATCTCCATGCTTCTCAGGTTGTTCATATAGGAAAGGGTGAATACCGATATCCCAAAACTGATACCGACAATTCTCAGATAGCCGGATCCGAGATTAATGACCAGGGGGTCTTTTGTGAAGAGCGACATCAGGGCGGTGGGGGTGATGATTGCTGCAAATGTGAACAGGGAACCAATGGCAAGACCTGCCATAAGCCCTATTCCCGCAAGCTTCTTGATATTGGCTAAATCCTGTTTCCCCCAGTATTGTGCGGTGAAAATGGCCACTCCGCTGTGGATCCCAAACTGGATGATGATGAAGATAAAGACAAATTGGTTGGCAACCCCCACGGCTGCAATGGCAGCTTCATTCAACTGCCCGATCATCAAGGTATCCATGAAGGTCATGGATGAACTTAAAAAATTTTGCAATGTAATGGGCAATGCCAGCTTGAACAGCAGACGGATAAAATTTTTATTTGTTTTATTTAGATATTTTCCCATACGTTCCTGATCCTTACACAAAAAAAGCCCGCTTCTTGTTTGAAGCGGGCTTTTTTTGTGTTTTATTTAACGATATCAATTACAAAAAGACGCTCCTCTCCACACGATGACCCTGGTGGGATCTTGCAAGAAGAATGGATCCGGTTTGTTCTCGTGTCTTTCTCATTGTTGTATCGATTTCCTTTTATTTTTTTCTTTATGACCGATTCCAGGGATGCTGTCAATCCTTAGACTATTTTTTTCGCGTAATCTGAAGAATCCGGCTATAAATTTTGATAGCCGTTTACAAACAAGATTAAAAGCAATACAATTTTGATTTCAATCCCCATTGAGATCAGTGCCAGGGGCAATGGTGCTGACAAGCGCTTTCAATGATTTTTATTGCCTTAATTAAAAGAAAGGGTAGACGGTATATGAAACATAAAATTATGGTGATTTTTACGGCGGTTATGCTCTTGTTTATAGTGTCTTCCTGTTCACAAAAGAAGGGAAACTCTGCCCTTTCTTCCCCGGCCAGCCCCAAAAATGTGATCATGATCATAGGGGATGGTATGGGGCCGGAACAGGTGGGGCTTTTGCTGACCTATGCCCGGCAGGCCCCCCATTCGGTGCTGGGTGATAAGACCACTTGTTTTGACAAAATTATGGAGAAAGACGGTTCTTTGGGGATTTCCTTGACCTATGCCCACAATGTTTTGGTGACCGATTCTGCTGCATCGGGAAGCCAGCTTGCCACGGGGCATTCTTCGGGATCTGAAATGATCGGGCTCGATTATAACGGGGATCCTGTTCCCACGGTTCTTGAAAGGGCTATCCAGGCGGGGAAATCCACCGGTCTTGTCACAGACACCCGGGTGACCGATGCCACCCCGGCCGCCTTTGCTGCTCACCAGCCCCACCGGAAGATGGGAGATGCCATTGCTCTGGACATGCTGTCCCTGGGACCCGATGTCCTCCTGGGCGGGGGGCTTGGCAACTGGATTCCCCGGGAGGCCAACGACAAGAATTCCAGGGTTAGACGAGAACTGGAAGAGATAACCCAGGGATCGGTTGCCATCAAATCAAAACGAAGAGACAGTCAAAATCTTTTGGCAAGGGCCCGGGAAAATGGATATGGGCTTGTCTTTAATCGATCCCAATTGGCAGCGGCTTCGGGAAAAGTGATCGGCTTGTTTGCCGCCTCTGCCATGCCCAATGCCATTGCGGTGTCCAACTGCCTGAATGATCCGGATAGATCCGTTCCCACCCTGGAAGAGATGTCCCTAAAGGCCATTGATATATTATCTCAAAATGACCAGGGCTTTTTCCTGATGATAGAAGCAGGACAAATCGACTGGGCTGCCCATTCAAACGATGCCGGACTCATGCTTCACGAAATGATCCGACTCAATGAAACCGTTAACGCTGTTCTGGACTGGGCAAAGAACAGGGAAGATACCCTGATTATTCTCACAGCCGACCATACCACCGGCGGATTCGGGTTCAGCTACACTGCCAAGGACCTGCCCCGGGCAAGCCAATTACCCGGAATGATGTTTAAGGACAAGGACTACAAACCCGGGTATAATTACGGGGATCCCCATGTGCTGGATAAACTTTATAGCCAAAAGCTGAGCTATGGCGATATCTTTGATAAATTTTATCAATTGTCAAAGGAGGAACAGACGCCAAAGAATCTTGCCATGTTGGTGAACCAATATACCGCCTTTCCCATCACCATTGCCCAGGCCCAAAGAATTCTGGAAACAGAGGACAACCCCATTTATCTTCCTGATAACCGGAAATTAAATGCAAAGCGGGTCCCCAAACTGGACAATAAAGATGAATTTTATCCCTCTCAAAAATTCAGCAACATACATGCCCTTTTGGCCCTGGCCGTGGCGGGGGATCAATTTGCCGTCTGGAATACTGGAACCCATACCAACACACCGGTGCTGGTCTTTACCAAGGGGAGTGTCAGGGCCAGGAAACCCTTTGCCGGGGTGATCCATCACACCCAACTGGGTCAGTATGCCATTGATGCGGTGCGGGGGAAATAGGAGCCCGTCACCTTATCCCGCCAATGCCCATTGCTCCTGCCATTTTCTGCGCCGATTGATAGGCTCTCCGGAATAAAATGAAGATTGAGGCGATGACATACTCGGCAACGGCGGCATCATTTGCACCCTAGGCCGGGAACACATCAATCTGTCTGGACTTGCAGGCGGCCACATCGATATTATCCAATCCAACGCCCAGGCGACCGATGGCTTTTAATCGTTTGGCCCACGCCAATAACTCACCCCGCACCTGGGGCCGGTTCCTGACAATGATGGCCTCAGCGGTTTGGTCCATGAATTTACAAATTACTATTTTTTTCATAAGGTTTGTTCTTATAAAGGTGTCATTATTGCAATCTGATTAACAGAATCGGGAACATTAATTTTGAGATACAGATTCGCGTTGTTATCATCAGAAAAAAGATCGTAATGATAGCCGGAAGGGGCCATGTCAATCATCTTTTTTTCGTCTCTTAGGATTAACTCCCATTCTCCTCCATAGTCCATAAATCTACGGGCGTAACTTTTTTCGTGAACATTGGTAACGATGACTTGGCCACCGGGTTTCGTGTGTTTTAGTAAATAGTCGATGATGCGTTTACATATTTTTTCTGAAAAATAGTCGAACATCCCGGCACAATAAGTCAGGGAATACTGTTTTTTTATGGGGTCATCTATCCTATTGGCAAGGATATTCAAAAGATTTTTATTAATCAGGTCCACTTCAAAATTATCGACCTGCAGGTACTGGATTTGATCCTTAAAGTCAATCAGCGCGAAGGCATCCATATCCAGAAGGGAGGCATGTACCGGTTTTTCAATGGTAAAGACATTGTTTTCCACAAATCTCAAGATTTCCTCCCCAGGACCTGAGCCCAATACCAGAAAGGAAAAATCCTCTTCGCTTTCTTCATGCATTGAGCAAAGCATATCATACAAAAATTTAATTCTGTCCTGATGTGCTGTGACAGCATCCAGACTGAAGACAAATCGGTTTAACATCTTTGCAAAAAGAGAATCTCCCGTATACGGATCGTCGAAAAGTTGTTTGATGATTTCAAAATTACCTGCGTACCCTCTGTCTTTATCTATTACTGCAGCAACAAAAGGAGAAACTCTTAGAAACAAGTTCAGGTTTTCTCTAAAGTATTTTTTATAAGATAGACTTTCATCCTTACCGAGTTTGTCCGTTATGACATTCAATTTTCCAATAAAGGTGTTGAGCTGCTCAATGATTTCTTTTTCGAGTCCTTTCAGGTAAAATTTCTGCTCCTCGTTTTTCTGGTAAATGCCCTTTTTATCTTCATTGTCGAGGGCTTTTTTTAAACGGGTAAAATACATTCTCCAGTCACAGATCAGTGCTTTAAATTCGCTTGAAATTTTTTCATAGTCATTTAATTCATTTAAATAGGCCAGATTTTCTTTTTTACTTTTTACGGCCTCTGAAATCGTTTCTATTTGCGGGACGTCAATAAACGCATTGCAAAATTGAAGAATAATCTCGGAGCAGTCATATTTTTTTCGAATAATAATGGCAATGTCTTCAATAAATACGTTGTCTATCGATTTTATGCACACTTTAACTGAATCACCAAGCTCAGCCTTTGATGGTAATAGATCGGTAAATCCAATCCGGGTGGATGCTGCTGTATAGTCGACGACAAACCCTTTAAATCTTTTATTTTCGTTACCATCAATAAATTCAATTGTGGCGTCCATACGAATGTTTGGGAAATATCTTGGGGCTCTGACACTGCCGGCAATAGAATGAAGAATTTTATTTTTAATAAAGGAGACACCGATACGCATATTGGCATGATCAACCGCGTTCACATAAACCACTGTACCGGAGGCTTCAATAATTTTTAACTTTTCGGCATCAAAAAAAGTAATTCTTTCTAAAGTCACCCCTTTTTTAAAAAAACAGGATTTTTTACTACAATAGAATGAAAATCCTTTAATCGACAGATCACTCACCTGGTATACTTCGGATGTTTTTTCAAAGCAGCAGGTCGTGTTTTTGATGCTTTTTCTTTTTGCATTTCTGATTTCTTCAAACTTGATTTTCATGCCGTTTCAATTTCCTTTCAATTTGTCAATTATCCGATTACAACATTATGTTTTAAGCAACTTTGAACCATCCATATATTTAAGGTATAGGTTTTCAGTATCATCCATGAAAATATCCAACAATTCCGGGTCAAAGGTTTTTCCCCTCTCTTCATGCATAATCGAAATTGCCTTTTCAAGGGGCATGGCCTTACGGTATGGGCGGTCAGATGTAATGGCATCCCAGAAATCGGCAACGGTTGAAATTCTTGCCTCAATAGGAATATCTTTTCCCTGTATTCCGCGAGGATATCCCCCACCGTCCCATTTTTCATGGTGACAATAGGCGATATTAACCGCCACCGGCGCACATTCAAGTTTTGAGAGAAGTCTTCTCCCGATATCCGGATGTTCTTTGATATGGTTAAACTCTTCATCCGTAAGTCTTCCGGGTTTATTCAACACTGTGTCTTTAATCCCAATTTTGCCCACATCATGAACAATCGTTCCCAGATAGATATCATTTATCTGATCAAAGGAAAGATTCATTTTGATTGCCAGGTCTTTTGCAAAATTGGCAACACGTTCCACATGCCCACCGGTATATTTGTCTTTTGATTCAATTGCAGATGAAAGCGTCATCAGGAAAACTTCAAGCTGTTCAGTACGCGTTCTTTCTGTGTGAAGTTTACGCAGACTGATAACGTTTTTGACACGTGCCTTGAGTTCCAAATGGTGAAATGGTTTTGTTAAAAAGTCATCGGCACCTATCTGAAGCCCTTTAATTCGGTCGTCGTTATCTGTTGATGCAGTAATTAAAATGATAGGGATGTCTTTGGTCTTGTTATTTGATTTTACTTTTTTCACCAGAGAAAAACCATCCATAAATGGCATCATTATATCTGATATAATCATATCAGGAATTTCTTCCTGGATAATTTCCCATGCCAGCTTTCCGTTTGGCGCAACAAGCAAAGTGTAATCTTTTAATACGCCACACAGCAAGTCCTGAATGCCCTTACTGTCCTCGGCAATGACCAATTTGCCTTTTGAATTTTTAGCCGTAATTTTCTGAATCGTTCCCAGGTCTGCAACTTTTTTGTCTGCTGCTGAAATATAGGCAATATCCGAATTGTCAATTTTAGCCAGATCAGTTTCTCTTCTGGCCTCTCTTCTTCGATCCGCATGATCAAAATGTTGGTCGGTTATACGCCGATCTATTTTACGTCTTTCAATGTGGGCATCCGGTTCAAGCTGTTCCAGATTTCTGGACAGTTCAACAGTGAATATAGACCCTTCATTTTCAATACTGTCCACTGAAATTTTGCCATGCATCATCTCTACCGAATCTTTAACAATGGCCAATCCAAGACCGGTTCCTTCATATAATCTGGTTTTTGAGCTGTCTCCCTGGTGGAATCGCTTAAAAATATTTTGAACCATCTTTTGAGACATGCCCACACCTGTATCGGCAACTTTTATGATCACCATATCCGCATTGCCGGAAAGGGTAATATTTATTTCACCTTTTTCAGTGAATTTATATGCATTCCTGATAAGGTTATTGATCGTATCTCTAAGTTTTTCTTTATCAATTAACACGTCATTATTTTTTAATTCACAGGTATAATTGAGTCCAACACCACTGTGATCGGTTAACCCCTTAAAACTGGATATAATCTGATACATAAAATTATCGATATCGATTTCATTCAGGGTCAGTCTCATCATGCCGGCATCGAATCTGGACAATTTGAGCATCTGGTTGATTTTATCCGTCAGGTTTAGATTTTGAATATTTATGTTGCTTAATGTCTGTGTCTGTTCTTTCGAAATTTCACCCTGTTCACCGGCAAGAATGTATTCTGTCCATCCTCGGATCAATGTTAGCGGGGTGCGTAATTCATGGCTTAAATTGGCAAAAAAATTAGACTTTAGTGTGTCCAGTTCTGTCAGCTCTTCATTGGCCTGCTCAAGTTTTATCGTCTGTTGACTTAAATCCAGAGTTTTTACTTCAATTTCTCGTTTGAGTTTTTCTGAAAATTGTTTCTCCATTTTAAGATTTGCTTTATGGGCAAGCAGGTGATCCTTTTGGAGGGTGTTAATCAGGTCTGCCAAACCAAATGACAAAAGGAGTGCCTGAACCGTGGTACCTATGTGAACGGCAAAAGTGGTGATAAAATTGCGCTCTAAAAAACCTCCATATCCCAGTGCGACTAAAATCATACCCGCAAACAAAAACAGGGATGCTGAAAAAAAATACCTGGCTTCACGGACCCCTTTTACTAAGCAAGTAAAACCGGTAATGAGCAGGAGTACCGAGAACACACCACCAACGCTGGATGCAATTTTGCCGGCAATGGATACCTTAATAAAAAACATTAGTAAAACACCTGGCGGTGTTGCCAGTACGAAAAAAGTTAAGATTTTATCAAGTTTGGGTACATGGATTTTTGTGTTGAGAAATTTCTGGCAAAAAATGGTACCCCAGAAAGCGCCGATTAAAATAAAAATATTTACGCATTTATTTGCCCAGTTTGGATATGACGGCCATAAATATTCATACCCAAAACCGTCCAGTGAAATTTGAATCAATAAGAGGCTGCTGATAAAAAAAACATAATATAGATAATATTTTTTTTCTTTTACGGCAAAAAATATAAATAAATTATATAAAATCATGATAATTAAGGCACCGTAATAAAGCCCTAAAAAATAGTTATTGGCATTTGTATGTTGATAAAATTTAGTCGGTTCCCATAAGGTGAGGGGGATAAGCATGGATGCTTCTGATTTAAACCGTAGATAAATCGTAAGATGTGTATCCGGTTCGATGTCTAAGGGAAAGATAATATTTCGATGTCTTATTTCCCTTTGGTTATAGGGGAAAAGATCCCCGGCTTTTTTTTCAGTTATTTTTTTTCCACCATCAAAAATATAAAAATTGACGACATCATGATGCGACCAATTGCTTTCTAAAAATAAAGAGCGGGATTGCATATATGGATTAACCAATTGAAATCGGACCCAATATGCGGAGGTGGAAAATCCATAATTGGGCGTAGGGTCTGTGCTCTGTATAAATTTATGGTTGAAATCCTCTGAAATGACATCGGATATGACCAATTCCCCTTTGGGGTCCTCCAGTATCTCTAAATGTAATCCGATGGGAAAATTTGATTTGCCTTTTTCCAATAAAACCGGTGAAGCAGCATACAAATTTACAGAAAAAAAGAAAGAAAGGGATAAAATAAGCAAACTCCACAGTATTTTTTCCCCTTGAAATGCTTTTATCCGTATAATAACTCTACACATAATAAAACCTCTATAAACCAACTCCTGAACTTATTGAATAAAATATTCAAGAGTGTTTGAAAATGGCACAAGTTTTATGGATTCTTAAAGTTCAGCAACTTTTTCCTGATCACCAAATCAATGGAAAGCAGATCAAGGGCATCCAGAGTTTCCCTTCGGGTATCGGGTTCAAAGGCATCCCCCCGTTAGGGCCGTCGTGCTGGAAAAATATGATGAAATGCTGGGCTTTTCTGAATTTTTCGATAAGCGGTTGATTCGCCGGAGAACCATTTCTGGGTCATGCTGCGGGGGCTCTTCGGGAAACAGGCCTTTTTGCATATCCACAACCAGGAGGAGCATGATTTCAGATCCTTTTTTGAATAGACTACATTAAATCTTAATCTCTTATAGGTATTTTTTTTCTCTTTTATAAGACTTTCTTTACACAACATCCAAGTTTATTCAAGAAGTATTTTTGTTGAGCTAATTTAAAGATCGTGCTTTATTACTGAAGCCGTTGCACATGTATGGCGGTTTTTAATGGATGCAAGGCGGGTTCGTTTCATCCCATCCGTTCCCTTTACTTAAATTGATTTTTAACACAGGTATAATATATACTTGCTTTGGAGATGCGGGACTGATACCCATTGAGTGGTTTTGGAAAAAGAAGATAGATGATTTCTAAAAAATTGCGTCTCTAACGGGGAACCCCGGAAAATAAATGCCGCTTTTTCAGGTATTTTTTTCAGGATGATATCCCTCTGCCTTTGCTGTTGACAGATTCTTCTGGTTTCGTTTATAGAGGGAAGTGTAAAAATAAAATTTAAAAAATAAGAACAGGGTAATAAGGGGGAACCGCAGAAAATTAATATTTCAAAGGAAATGATTGAGCTGCTGGATTCTATTTATAACCCGATTCTCGGCATTGATCCGTCGGGCAGGGTGATCATCTGCAACCGCTCTGCCGAAGAGATATTGAACCGTTCCAGGGATACGGTTTTGGACCAGACATTGCACTCCATTCTAAAGAATTCCAAACTCCATAAAATACTTGAAAGCAAAAAAACAGAATCCATTCAGAAATTAACCATTGGTGAAAAAACATTTCTTTCAAACAGGACCCCTTTGACGATCAACAATCAGCCGGCCGGGGCCATTGCGATATTGCAGGATATCTCCGAGCTGGAATCCATTTCAAGCGATTTGAAGCATACACGGATGATCAGCGAAGAATTGACGGCCATTATTGAATCTTCCCTTGACGGCATGTATGTGACGGACGGTACCGGCCGTACCCTGCGGGTCAACATGGCCTATGAAAGGATGACCGGGATACGGCGGGAGGAGGTCATCGGACAGACCATGGGGGACCTGATAAAAAAGGGGCTTTATGATGAATCCGTCACCTTGAAGGTTATGCGGACAGGCAAGCCTGAATCCATTGTTCAAAAGGTTGTCACGGGAAAAACCGTTGTTGCAAAGGGAAACCCCATCAAAAATGACGCGGGGCAAATTATTCTGATTGTCACCAGTGTCCGGGACATCACCGAGCTGAGCCGGCTCCAGGAGGACCTGGAAAAAATTAAAAAATGTTACCGCAACAGCAAGATCGAGTTAAAACAATTGCGGGCAAAGGTCAGGGGGGATGGAAAATATATTTTTGCATCCAAAAAAATGGTTGAATTAAGGGAATATGCCCTGCGCCTGGCCCAGGTGGATTCAACGGTTTTGATCACCGGGGAGTCCGGGGTCGGCAAGGAATTGTTCGCAGAATTGATCCACCAGAACTCCCTTCGCAGGGACAACCCCTTTATCAAAATCAATTGTGCAACCATTCCGGAAAATTTATTGGAATCCGAATTGTTCGGTTATGTGCCGGGTGCCTTTACCGGTGCCAAAAACAGCGGCAAAGCAGGGCTGTTTGAAATTGCAGACAAGGGAACCTTGTTCCTGGATGAAATCGGAGACCTTGATTTAAGTTTGCAGGCCAAGCTTCTGAGGGCCCTCCAGGACCAGCAGATTTATCGACTGGGCGATACAAAGCCCATCCGGGTGGATGTAAGGATACTGACCGCCACCAACCATAACATGAAAAAAATGGTGGCGGAAAAAAAATTCAGGGAAGATCTTTTTTTCAGGCTCAATGTTGTTCCCCTGGTTGTTCCGCCGTTGAGGGAAAGGAAGGAAGCCATCATCAAATTCATATATTTCTTTCTTGAAAAATATAATACCAAATACCGGTTTAACCGGCAGATTTCAACCCAGGCCTCGGACCATCTCATTGCCTATAATTGGCCCGGGAATGTAAGGGAGCTTGAAAATATCATTGAACGTATCGTGGTCACGGCAAAGGATAATCTCATTGTCCTGGAAAACCTTCCGGCCTACATCCAAAAGAACCAGGACCCAGTTTTTTTTGATACAGGTGCGCAATCGCTTAAAAAAATTCTTGAAGGGGTTGAGCGTCGTGTGATCGGCGATGCCATAAAAAAAGGGGGATCCACCCGGAAAGCGGCCAAAATACTGGGAATCAACCAATCCACAGTCGTGCGCAAGGCAAAGCAATATCATCTCGGCCAGTGATCGATGCAGCATGGCATCACCGATGCGACAGAGCATCGGTTGCGTTGTCCTGAATTTAAGTATCTAAAATATCAATCTAAAATCCACGTTATCCCATTTTATTTTTGTTTGTTCGATGCACAACAGCATCGAATTTTTAAGTTTGTTATGACCCGTTCCCTTTTGGGAAAGTTTGTCATGCCCTTCTGCCAAAAGGTTCTTCCGGAAAAATTTAACAAAAGATTTGGGCTGGCATACTCCTTGCCATATGTATCCCACAATATAGTTGTGGTTTGGTTCAATATAATTTGTCAGATGCATTTTTTATCACACTTAAACAAGGAGAGGTTGTGTTATGAGTATGAAAAGAGCGTATGGTGCGAAACAACCGGGAATTTCATTGGGGCCGTTGACCATGAGAATCCCATTTGTTCATTATAAATTTGAGATACCCGATTATATTCAGGGGTTGCTCATGTGTACGGTCTGCCTTGCCATTATTCCCATTTTGACCAGCAAGCTTGGCATGTCATTTGAGATTGCCCTGGCCATCGTTATTTTCAACGGCATTCTCTATCTGTCCCATGTTACCTTTGGAGACCCGGTGATTCCCGGATGGGTCACACCGGCTATCCCGCTTTTAATCGCCTATGTTGCAACCTTTCCACCCGGCCCGGAAAGGATGCAGGCCCTGATCGCCTTTCAGCTGACCTTCGGGTGTTTTTGTCTGTTCCTGGGGGGGACAGGGCTTGCCAGAAAATTTGTTGCCATGATTCCCAATGCCATCCAGTCGGGTATCGTCATGGGAGCCGGGTTTGCGGCGGTCATGGTTGTGTTCAAGCCCGGCAAGGGGCTGAAAAGCTTTGACAATTTTCCCATTACCATTACCATCTGCATCGGTCTTGCCTTTTACCTGCTTTTTTCCGAGCACTTTAAAAAGATCCGGACCAAAAATAAATTTTTCTACTATCTTTCCAGTCTGGGGATGATGCCGGCCCTTGCCCTTGCCATTTTTATCGGCCCCCTGACAGGGGAGCTTCCCTGGGGAACCTATGACGGAAATTTTTTCACCTCTCCTGATTTTGCCGGCCTCATCAAGGGGTTTACCATGCTGGGGGATATCCCGGTTCCCTCCATGCACATGTTTATTGCATCCATTCCCATGGTCATTTCTGCCTATCTGGTGATTTTCGGTGATGTAATCCAGAGCCAGGCGCTCCTGGACGATGCCCAGAAATACAGGCCCGATGAAAACATAGATTATAACCCCAATAGGTCCCATATTATTTTTGGCGCACGTAATATCATCATGAGTGTGGTGGGACCGGATATTTCAATGTGCGGTCCTTTATGGGCAGCCATGCAGGTGGTGACCTGCGAACGATACAAACACGGCCCCCAGGCAATGGATTCTATTACAGGCGGCGCAGCTTCTTTCAGGTTCGGAACCATGACAGGGTATTTCATTTCCCCCCTGGTATGCACCATCAAGCCGATCCTGGGCATCGGCCTGGCATCGACCATGCTGATTCAAGGATTTGTCAGTGTCAGGATAGGGGTGCTGAAATCCAAATCCTTTAATGACATCGGCATTGCCGGCATTACCGGGGCAATCCTTGCCACAAGAGGCGCTGCCTGGGGCCTGGGCGCATCCATCGTCTTGTGTCTGATTCTATACCTGGGCGGTAAAAAAGAGAACGCCTATTGCGAGGAAGAAGCGATTTTTCCGCTGAATTCTCCGGAAAAACTCCAGCAGGAAGTTGAGGCAAAGATGGCAGAATAAGCCTAAAACCGGGCAGTCCCCATGGGATTGCCCGTTCCATTGAAAAGGATTTTAAAAAATGGCATACATGGAAGGCGCTCCCCACGAGGAGCTTGGTGAGGTTACAAAAAAATACGGTTTCCTGATGACCATCGTGGCTGTCACCCTTTTTACCCTGTTGACTGTCTATTCGGATGAGAATAACCTTGTGGCATGTCTGATTGCAACCCTTGCATGTGTTCTGGTGCTCGGATTTGTTTTTACAAGATCACACCCGTATATTTTCAGGCAATTTTTTGATAAAAAGGCGTTTCATTTTGCCATGGCCCGGGAAGAAAAATGCATCAAAGTTCTTGAAACCTTTGATGATGAAACCTTTATATTCAACAACATTATATTTGAACTTTTCCGCATTGAACATCTGGTGATCTGTCCTGGAGGCATTTTTGTCATCCATAAGATCGGAACGGGAATGCATCTCCAGGTTCAAAACAAAGAGCTGTTTGATGGAAATAGCCCTTTGATAACCGTTTCTAATACCCTGTGGCGAGTCTGTCACCTTATCCATATTGTTTTAAAAAAAGGATTTAAAATTGAGTGTATGCCCATGCCCCTGATTGTGGCCATGGATAGCAAAAAATTGGCTTTAACCGATTATAACGGAATAAAAATTGTGCCCTTAACAGAACTTTCGGGCCTGATTGCCTCGCATCCTGCGGGTGGACTGTCACTTGAAATGGTCCATTGCATCGCAGTGATGATTAAGAACAAATATTCGCCTGCTTGAACCTGTTTGTTTGGGACGGTGGTAACTGCACGCTTCATTATTGGAAAGACCCTAAAAAAAAATAAGGAATATCATTATGATGACCAAAGAAGAGTATGTCGAGAGTCTGAGAAAATTGAACCTAAAGGTTTATGCCTTTGGAAAACGCATCGAAAATGTGGTGAATGACAAGATTATTCGGCCCTCCATGGAAGCGGTTGCCCTGACCTATGAACTGGCCCACATGCCTGAATATGAAGACCTTATGACGGCAACTTCCCATATCACCGGGAAAAAAATCAACCGGTTCTGCCATATCCACCAGAGCAATGAGGATCTTGTCAAAAAAACAAAAATGGGGCGGTTGCTGGGTTCTCTCACCGGATGCTGTTTCCAGCGCTGTGTCGGAATGGATGCATTAAATGCCCTTTCCATTACAACCTATAATATCGATGAAAAAGCGGGAACCGATTATAATAAGAATTTTCTTGCCTACCTTGAATATGTCCAGGAAAATGATCTGACCTGCGACGGTGCCATGACCGATCCCAAAGGGGATAGGTCCCTTCCTCCCCACAAGCAAACCGATCCGGATATGTTTTTGCATATTGTTGAAGAGCGGGAGGACGGCATTGTGGTGACCGGGGCAAAAGCCCATCAAACCGGAGCTGTCAATTCCCATGAAATTATTATCATGCCCACCATCTCCATGAAGGAGGCGGACAAGGACTATGCAGTCTCCTTTGCCCTTCCCAGCGATGCAGACGGGATTACCTATATCATGGGCCGGCAGTCCTGTGACACCCGAAAACTTGAGACAGGAATGATAGACCGGGGAAACCGACTCTACGGCGGTCATGAAGCCCTTGTGGTATTTGAAAATGTGTTTGTTCCCAGGGATCGGATTTTCATGTGCAAAGAGTATGAATTTGCCGGCCAGCTGGTGGAGAATTTTGCCTCCTACCATCGCCAGAGTTACGCCTGCAAGGCCGGTGTCGGAGATGTTTTGATCGGTGCGACCCAGACCGTTGCAGAATACAATGGCGCCCAGAAAGCTTCCCACATAAAAGACAAACTTATTGAGATGAACCATTTGAACGAAACTCTTTTCTGCGGTTCTGTTGCCTGCGCCTGTGAAGGGCACAAGGAACCTTCTGGGACCTATCTTGTCAACACCCTTTTGGCCAATGTCTGTAAACAAAACGTTACCCGGTTCCCCTATGAAATTGCTCGGTTGAGCCAGGATATTGCCGGTGGACTCATGGTGACCCTGCCCTCCGAACAAGATTTGAGATCCCCGGAAGTGGGGAAATGGGTTGAAAAATATTTCCAGGGAAACGCCCAGGTTCCCGTGGAAAACAGGATGAAAATATTAAGACTCATTGAAAATATAACCATGGGAACGGCCGCAGTCGGCTATCTTACCGAATCCATGCACGGGGCAGGGTCTCCCCAGGCCCAGCGCATCATGATTTCCCGTCAGGCCAATGTTGGTGAGAAACAAAAAAAGGCCAAAAAATTATGCGGCATTGAAGAATAGGACAAAATCCCATCATTATCATTGGTCTTAAATATTGCGGGGGGTGTAATCCATGCCATGACCGGATTGTGACAGCAAATCACATCCAAGAAAGGCTCAAGGAAACCTGTGAATTTGTTTCCTGGGAAAATCAAAATTGCCAGCGCATATTGGTCATTGCCGGATGCCCTTGTGCCTGCGTGGAATTATCCCCCTTTGACGGGAAAAAAGTGGATGTTATTTTTGACCCTGTCCATGCCACAGGCTTTATCCGGGAGCTGCTGAAATCACAACATACTGACCCCAAAAAACAAGATACCTTTTTACCATAATATCCAGGAAAAATATAAAATGGACCTATCACAAATTATAAAAAATAAAAGCATCACCATGGACCAGGCTGCAAAACTGATCAAATCAGGTGACAAAATTGTTGCCGGCCATGCATGCGGTTCACCAGAACCTGTTTTGGAAGCCATTGTCAAGCGCGCCCATGAACTTTCCAATGTTGAAATCATTCATATGGTTTCCATGGGAAAGAGCGATTATTGCAAACCCGGGTGTGAAACATCCTTCACCCACAACTCTCTTTTTGCCGGGAGTAACAGCAGAAGCGCCATTCACGAGGGCAGAGCCGACTATACCACCTGCTATTTCAGCGAAATCCCCGGGCTTTTCAGGGACGGGCTTCTCCCGGTTGATGTGGCTGTCATCAGTGTGTCCCTGCCGGACAAACTCGGGAATGTCAGCCTGGGGATATCGGTTGATTATACCCTGGAGGCCGCTTTGAATGCAAAGCTTGTCATTGCTGAAATGACCCCGTTTATGCCCAGAACCAACGGGTTGTCTTTTTTGAATATCAGGGATATCGACTACCTGGTCCCCAGTCAGCGAAAAATGATAGAGCTTGTACCCCCGGCCATCGGTGAAACGGAAAAAAAAATCGGCAGCCATATTGCCTCCCTGATCCAGGACGGGGATTGTCTGCAACTGGGCATTGGTGGAATACCCGACGCAGTTCTGACTTTTCTGGATGGGAAAAAAGATCTGGGCATCCACTCTGAGATGATTTCTGACGGGGTGATGGCCCTTGTGGAAAAGGGTGTTGTCACCTGCCGTAAAAAAAGTCTTCACCCCTCTAAAATCATTATTTCCTTTGCCATGGGCAGTGAGTTGTTTTACCAATGGCTGGACAACAATTCTCTGGTGGAAATGTATCCTGTGGATTATGTGAATGATCCTTTTGTCATCGCCCAGAACGATCATTTGATCTCGATAAACTCAGCCATTTGTGTCGATCTTCTGGGCCAGGTTGCAGCCGATACCATGGGACCATACCAGTTTTCCGGCGTGGGGGGGCAGGTGGATTTTGTCCGGGGTGCCAGGCGGTCCATGGGAGGAAAAAGTATTATTGCCCTGCCGGCAACCGCAGCCAAGGGCAGCCTATCGAGGATCACGGCAGCCCTGGGAAAAGGCCAGGCCATCACCACATCCAGAAATGATGTGGACTATGTGGTCACTGAATTTGGCATTGCCTCTCTTAGGGGAAAGACCATAAGGGAACGCGCAAGGCAATTGACAGCCATTGCCGCCCCTGAATTTCGGGAAAGCCTGGAAAAAGAATTCAAAGAAATATATTTCAAATCACCCATGTCCTGTTAGTTCTTTTTACACTGGATATCTTTTATTTTGAAAAGAAATCTGACACCCGTGGCCAGCAGGCCACGGGGACCCCATGCCGATCACCTTTATCCAAAAATTGGGTTGCTCTGTAAGCGTATTGGCGATCTCTGGCCGACGCAAAAGGGTATGTATCTGATGTGTTTTTTTTGAATTTCTTGCAGCGAAAAATAGCGTGCCTCAACGTTTTTTAAGGTGGCGTAAAAGTCCTCTCACTCCGGAAACCGGGGTTCTCTCAAAATTCTTTGACATCCTCCAGCAAGGAGAAACTTACAACATGGGCCAGGTTAATGTGGACGGTTTGCCGGTTGGATTTTATCCCCGTGGTTTTGCTTTCAAAAACATAGAGTTCTTTTGAAGTGGCGGTATCGGTATTGTCATGGGCATCCACATTTGACAGCACCACACAATGGGCGGTCACCCTTTCCAATACGCCGATGTATATCCATGAGGCCGTTGAATCGATCACAATTTTTTTGTTAAGGTATTCCTCCAGGTCGCTTTTCATTGTCCTTTCCATTGTTTTTGCAGGATGCTATTTTTTTTTCCGGATATTTAGTGCCTCCGCTACTCCATATGCCCGTTGGGAGTGGAATAGAGGATGTGATTTTTATTTACCAGAATCGTTTCATATTTGAGCTGGGGATCAAGGTTTCTTTCATAGAGGGTTGCATTGAAGATGGTTAGAAAGTTTTCCTGGTAATCTCCCACAAGGTCACTTAATCGATCATACCCGCTACCTCGGTTTAAATTGACCTCTCCGTTGATCTGGGTCCCATCCACCAGTTTTATGCGGATGCTGCGGCTTTCTATTGTGTTCATGACAGCTGCCCCCCTTATTTTGTCTGATTTTAGTGAAGGTGTCTATAAACTAGGATAGAAGCGGAATGGAAAATGTCAACAAGAGATTGGTTTTAATCTGCTTTTTTCTTCTGGCCGGTTTGGTTGAGGGTTGTGATCAGCCAGTCTTGAAAGACGGTTACATTTTTGGTTTTGCTGTTAAAATCGGGCCTGGAAAAATAATAGTTTCCTGTTTTGATGGGGGTTAATCCAAAGGGGGCCACAAGTCGGCCTGTTTCCAACTCATCCCGGATGAGGAAGAGATCTCCCAGGGCAATCCCGAGACCTGCAGTTGCCGCCTGGAGGGCGGCATCGTCTACTTCAAAAACCTGGCCCCTTTCCAGGGGGATGTTTTTTATTCCGGCCTGGTCTGCAAAGATAGCCCATTCCGTGAGAGCGGGGGTGTTGTGTAAGAGCATTCGGCCGGTGATTTCCCCTGGGGTTTCAAGGGGAGATACCGTGGCAAGAAATTTGGGGGAACAGACCGGGATCAGTTGTTCTGTCAAAATTTTTTTCCGGGTAATGCCGGGGATATCATTTCCCCCATGGGTGATGCCGGCGTCAAAATTTTCATGGCTAAATTTCACATTTTCTCCCGAGGTGGTCAGTCGTATCTGGATATCC
This sequence comes from Desulfobacteraceae bacterium, assembly GCA_016743945.1. GTDB lineage: Bacteria > Desulfobacterota > Desulfobacteria > Desulfobacterales > Desulfobacteraceae > NBML01. Next base: position 59,561 of record JADGFI010000003.1, on the reverse strand, counting down.
GGGTGTAGGGCCTGAAAATGGTGGAGCCGTGGGATAAGCCAGCGGATGGCAAAGGTCGGGTGGACCTTGAGGCTGAAATCCTGCTGCTGGTTTTTTAATCTGCCCACGCCATCTGCCATGATATTAAAGGCCCGGGTCAAAGGAGATGCCAGAAGTATGCCCTGGTCCGTGAGCAACAGTCGTTTGTGACGTCTATGAAAGAGAATCACTTTTAGCTGTTCTTCAAGCTGTTTGATCTGGCGGCTGACCGCCCCCTGAGTCACACAGAGCTCTTGGGCGGTAAGGGTGAAGCTTAGGTGACGGGCCGCCGCTTCAAAGGTCCTGAGACCATTTAAGGAGGGAAGGTTATGACCTTTTCTTTTTTGCATGAGTTTTCTTCATCCATCTTATGTGTTAAAATCGTTTGACGGTATCTATTAATACTGGTTTAAAATAAAAAAGCAAGTGTTGGCCTAGGGGCTGTTTATGCACAAAATATCATGGAATAATCTTAAAAAGGAATATAATAATGAAAGCAAAAGAACTTATCAATCTTGAAGACCGGTTCGGGGCAAAAAATTATAAACCCCTGGATGTTGTCTTAAGTCGGGGACAAGGCATTTGGGTATGGGATGTTGCGGGCAATAAATATCTGGATTGCCTGTCTGCCTATTCTGCCGTCAATCAGGGCCATTGCCATCCTAAAATTCGCCAGGCCATGGTGGACCAGGCGGATAAATTGACCCTGACCTCCCGGGCATTTCGCAATGACCAGTTGCCGCTTTTGTATGAAGAACTCTGTAAACTGACCGACTCCCATAAAATGCTTCCCATGAATTCCGGGGCGGAAGCTGTGGAGACGGTTATTAAATGTGCCCGGAAATGGGGGTATGAAACAAAGGGGGTGGCGGCTGGTCAGGCGGAAATCATTGTCTGTAACGACAATTTTCACGGCAGAACCCTGTCCATCATCGGGTTCAGCACCGATGAGAATGCCAGGGAGAATTTTGGCCCCTTTACTCCGGGGTTTAAAACCATTCCCTTTGGGGATGCTCAGGCCCTGGAACAGGCCATTGGTCCCAATACCGTGGCATTCATGGTGGAACCGATTCAGGGCGAGGCAGGGGTGATTATTCCGCCCAAAGGATATTTACAAAAGGTTCGCAAAATCTGTACCCAAAAGAATGTTCTGCTGATTTTAGATGAGATCCAGACCGGTCTTGGCAGAACCGGAAAATTGTTGGCCGAAGAACACGACGGAATCCAGGCGGATCTCACCCTTATCGGCAAGGCCCTGTCCGGCGGATTTTATCCGGTGTCGGCGGTTTTGTCCAATGAGGCGGTGCTGGGGCTCCTCCAGCCGGGCCAGCATGGCAGCACCTTCGGCGGTAACCCCTTGGCCTGTGCCGTGGCAAGGGAGGCCCTCAAGGTGCTGGTGGAAGAAAATATGATTGGAAATGCCGAGAAAATGGGGGGGTATTTTTTGGCTGAATTGAAAAAGATCGGGCATCCTGCCATTAAAGAGGTCCGAGGGATAGGGCTTATGATTGCCATCCAATTAAAGGAGGGAACTTTGGGAGGGGCCCGTGCCATCTGTGAATCCCTGATGAAAATGGGAATCCTCTGCAAGGAAACCCATACCTATACCATCCGGTTTGCTCCCCCTCTGATCATTGAACAGCAGGATATTGACTGGGCAGTGGATAAAATCAAAACCGCCTTTGAAGGCTTGTCCAAAGCATAAACCGTTGGGATGCCGATTATGTCTGACCCCATTGCAGGATCCCTTTTCCCAAAGGGATCCTGTAATTTTTAGAAAAAATATTTGAATCGAAAAAAGATCCTGTCCATGTCTCTGTAAGGGTAAATGACGGTATCGCAGTTGTCGGCATCGTAGAAGGCCATGCCTAACTGGACACTGATATCATCAAAAATATCGTATTCACCGCTCAACCTGAGGATGTGACCCTGGCCCGGATTAAAATAAACCCAGAACAGATCCAGGGCCAGGGTTTCGTTGAGCATTTCATAGGTGGCCTGAAAATAGGTCCGGTATTCATATTCAGGCAGACCCAGGAAAGATTTATGGTCCAGGGTGTGAAGAACCTTGCCTTCCAACAGGATCCGAAGGTCTGATATCCCAGTGTACTCAAGGCCTGTGAGTGCTTCTACCTGGTCCTTTTTGTCAAAGGTTTGGATTGACCGGGCGGGAATACCAGCGGCAATCTGAAATAAAACATCATTGCGCTGAACAGCCCGATCTTTTCGAAAAGCTGCTTCCACCTTGAACAAGGCTGAATTTTTGGTCATGCTTGCGGAGATACCCATGGTTGAAAATCGTTCATATTCCGGGGTAAACACCAGTATTCCTGAGGGGTTGATACCCTGGTAGGAAAGAACCGGCAAATCGTCAAAGGTATTGGATGCCACAAGGGAAATATCTCCCCCGTTAAAGGAGCGGGTGGCCTTAAAAGCAAGCGTTGTATCCTTGAATCCAGTATCCGGGGTGTTTTTGTCCCGGATCCAGATATTGGGCTGTCTCAGGGGGGCATAATAGTCAAAATCAGACCCCAGACCGGAAATCTTGCTGCCCGGGTGCTCGTGGATACTCACACCATCCAGACAAAGGGAACCATATTGGGCTGACAAGCGAAGTGCTGCAACCGGAAGCCTTGAATCTTCGAGTTCAATGAGGCCGGGACTTGTCTTGTCCCGGGGATTGATAACATCCGTAATCCTGGCATAATTGGAATCTCCCCAGGCAATAATCTGCCGTCCGGCTTTTACGGAAAAAACGTCACTGAGGGTTGAATCCAGGTAGAGATCCCGCAGCTCAACATCAGAGATCTTATCATCCAGGCTCTGTCCTTTTGGGTGATCCTTTGCCGTTATGCCATAGGCAGCATCATAATATGCCAGACCCGATGCCCTGAACTTATGGTCCCGGTTTAATCTGTATTCAGTTTCAACAAACAAAATCGGTTTGAATTTGGAAAGTTTCTCATCTGGTTTTTCATATCCTATCTCTGTTTCTAGTTCCGCATACCCGCCCAGGTAAAAATTTGAAGAGGTTGCATCGGGCAAAATTATACCATCCGAATTATTTTCTAAAATAGTATCTTCTAAAACAGTATCAATGGCATCATCAAGCCAGGCATCATCAAGCCTATCTTCTTTGTCAGTACCATCCTCGGGGGATAAAAAGGGATCTATATCTTTAAACCCTTCTTCAAGGGGATTTCTTATCTTGCTTTCAGAGCTGCCTTTTTTTTTTGCAACGGGTTGGATCATTTCTGTTGCCAAGGCCAGGGGAACCAAAGGGCTGCGCAAACAAGGAGAGGGCATTAGAAAAACCAGGAGAAGAATCAACAAGAACAGCTTGCCGGGTCTTGACATTACAGTCCCTGCTCCATGCTTCGGGTGGTAAAATAAGTGTCTTTTACAGGAAGGTTATATTGGACATTGGACACCGTGAGGATGGATGAGTGGGTCACCTTGCCCTTGGATGTGGTCACCATGATCAGTTTTAGGGGAGTCCATATACCGCTGATGTTTTTGATCTCTTCGGCTTTAAAATATTTTATTTTTTTACCTTTTTGCACCCAGTATTTTGCTTTGATCACCACCCAATTGTCCTTTTGAACCCAAATTATGGATTTTAAATACCCGGTTTCCTCTAATACCCTGTGTCTGGCTTGTTTTTTGGGAAGCCCCTGGATGACCCAGGTGTCTTTTCCTTCCAAGGAATAGCTCTCTTTGACAAAGGTATAATCCCAGTCTTCAATTTTAATGCCGTTGATATCAGAATAGCTAAAGTCGCTGCCCATGAAAGAGCTGGATTTATCACCGGCCGCAACGCGTTTGACCTTCCCAAGGGCAGGCAGGTAGAGCCATGAATCATCTTCTTTTGCGGCATCATCCCAGTCAAAGGACATATAGGCGGTATTCCGGACATCTGCGGGACTTACGAAAAAGATAATACCCTTGGTATCTTTTCTATATTCTTTGCGGATTGTTTTGATATTTCTGCGCCGTTTCTGATTCCCTTTGCTAATAAGAACCATCAGGGTATCCGATGTCATTGTTTCTCCGGTTTCCCGGTCATCCACTTTTTCCATTACCCCGGGGGCACTGGGACCGGCAAAGGATAGGGATGCTGCCAGGAAGAGGCTGGAAAAGATAAAACCAAAAATTATAATATAACGATTGAACTTCATTTTTTTCTCCTTGAATTATTCTTGTTCTAAGCGCTTTAAGGGTGTTGAAATCTTTTGCGGACTGGTTTTTGGCAGTGTAAAATAAAAAAACACCGGCAGCAGCACCAGGGCGCACAGGGCGCTGACCACCATGGTCAGGGAGATCAGCCATCCCATGATGATCAGGGGGGTGAGAACGGAAAACCAAAGTGCCATAAATCCGCATCCCACTGTTACGGCATTGGAAACAATGGCTTTGCCGCTATGGCGCACTGTATCGTCCAAAGCGGTTGTAAATGTCATCCCCTTGTCCAGATTTGTTTTCAGCCGGGACAGGTAGTGGATGCTGTAATCCACACCGATTCCAATCACCACACTGGAGATGATGGAGGTCCCGATATCCAAAGGAATCCCCAAAAATCCCATGACGCCGAAGTTGATGGTAATGGTCATGACCAGGGGGATCATGGCGATGAGGGTGTACCAAAATTTGCGAAAGGTAATGACAAGCATCACCAGCACCACAAGGATTGAAACGGTCAGGCCCGTGATCTGGCCTTTGACGATCTCACTTGTGGTGGCTGCCTCTATACTGGCAGAACCGCTGATCTCAAGGCTTAAGTGATCGGGAAATCTTTGGTTTGCAAACCCCCTTACCCTGTCGGTCAGGGCTTTGGTCTCAAGGGATGAATTGGTCGTCAGCACCACGGGCAGGTTCAGCCTTGTATAGTCTGGGTTGACATAATCGGAAAGGGCATCTCCTCCCCCGTTTTCATACAAGAGCAGCAACTGGGAAATCAGATGATTTGATGGGGAATCTTCATTTTGGGATATTGGCATTCGGTTAAATAAAGGGTCTTCATCGTTGAGTACAAAATGAATCCGCCGGATCAGCTCGGTCATTCCCATGGCCTTCCCCACCTGGGGCTGGTTATTTAAAAATGCCATAAAATCTTTTATAACCCTAAGGTTTTCAGGACGCTTAAAGGGTTCCGTTTCCTGGGAATCTGCTGAAATCAAAAAATTGATCCGGGATGATCCGGCACCTTGACTGTTCAGGGCATGGGAGGAAATATAAATATCGGAATTTTCCATGAAAAAATTAACGCTATTGTTATCCACCTTTACCTTGGATGCACCAAAAAGGAATACCAGAAAAATGATACCGGCAAGGGACGCTATTACAACGCAATTTTCCAGAGCTTTGCGGGTGATGCCAACCAAAAACTGTGAATAGGTTTTTTCAATATAAGACAGAGACGGTTTCTTTTGTTTGGCCCTTTGTTTGTGATGGTTTTTTTCCGGCAGCAGCATTAACAGGGCCGGGATAAAAAACAAGGAGAACACCATGGCCACCATGGCGCCCAAACAGACAAACAGTCCGCAATATTTGAGCTGAACAATTTTGGTTATGGAAATGGCATAAAAGGCTGCGCCTGTGGTCAAAGAGGTCATGATAACCGGCATGGTCAAATGGTCCAGGGTTTCTTCAACCGCCTCTTTTTTACCCAGCCCCCTGAGCAGGCAGTCCCGGTATTCTGAAAACATATGAATACCGTCGGCCACCCCGATGGACAGGATGAATACGGGCAGAGAGATGGTGATAATATTCAAAGGAATGCCCAAAAAGGCTTTCACCCCCAGGGTAACCACAAGGGAAAGAAGGACAACAGACAGGGGAACCAAGAGCCCTTTGAGCATTCTAAAGGTGATGAGAAGACAGGTCATCACCAGGAAAATTACAATGGCAAACAGCTTTTTGCTGTCATCTTCCATGACTTTGCCAAGGGCTGCTGTTACCGCCGGCAACCCTGCAATATAATGGTTTTCAGATCCTGGGATTTTATTTTCAACAATTTCTTGGACCTTTTTGTAAATGAGATACCGGTCTTTTATGTTCTCCTCGGACAGATTCAGTTCAATATTGATGCTGGTGTTTTTGCTAGTGTTGGAAATTAAAATATTCTGGAACATATCATTGGAAGTTACCTCCTCCTCAAGCTTTGTCAGAGCATCCGGACCAGGGGGAATGGATTCGTATATGGGGCCGACCTCCAGGCGATCGTTTCGAACCAGGATATTATCGGTGCTGGAAAGCGAACTGACCTTTTTTATGGGGGAAATTTTTTCAAGCCAAAGATCCAGTGTGGCGGTTAAATTTTTAATGGTCCCTGTCGGGGTGTCTTCGGCAAAGAATTCCAGAGTCTGCTTTACTTCATCAATGTGCATCCAGGTGTCGGACTCAATGGGTGCATTGGCCAGCTTTGCTATTTGCCTGCCCAGGTCAGCCGGACACCCCCTACTTAGGGAGATAAGGTGGTCACGATCTTTTTGGGTGATCAGGTTCAGATTTTCAAATGCCCGGGTCAGTTCTTTTATTCGGGCAAGGGTGTCCCGCTTAAAAATCGTGTCCTTGGCAGCCAGCATCACGATAATCCCGCTGTTGGCTCCTGTATAGGTCTGCCGCAGCTTTCGGATGGCCACCCGGCTTTCATGGTCCGGCGCCAGAAGCATGGGTGACGGATCTGTTTCAAGGTACGGCAGTTGGGTAGCCGCCAGAACCGACAAGAGGAGAAGTGTCACCAGGGTCGTTCCTGGAAATTTAATCACCACCCAACGAATTATTCGACTGATATCCATGATTTCCTTTCACTGTTATTTCAATAAAAAATATGACTAATAGTCTATTCGTGACTTATAGTCATTAAAAATGTAAAAAATATATTTTCCAGGTGCTGCCCCCCTTGAACCTAATGCATAAATCCCTTAAAAATCATATTTTTTAGCAACAGATATAACTCTTCCGACGGTTGGACATCCTCTTCCAGGGTAACATCCAGCATGCCCGTATACAGGCCCAGGGAAGCGATAAGGAGGTTGTCCACATCCACATCCATGAAAATTTCTTCATCAATGGCTTGCTGGAACAGGGCCTGGGCAAATTCTTTTTTCATATCATTGAGTTTGGTGTATTTTGCCAGCACAGGGGGGGACAACTCTTCTAATACCAGCAACTGGTCGCATCTTCGCCGGATTTTAAATTTTTTCATGTCATGGGTATGAACTTCCCAGAAAGTACGAATCATTATTTTGATCTGGGAAATAATGGGAACGGTTTTATCCAAGCTGTTCAGGGCATCCATCAATTCATATCCCTGGAGAATAACCAGAGAGGCAAAAATATCATTTTTCCCAATAAAATGTTTGTAAATGGTACCCTTGCCCACCTCAGCCCTTTCAGCAATCATATCAATGGTGACCGATTCAATGCCGTTTTCTGCGAACAAATCAAAGGAGGCCTTGAGAATATCCTCTTCCCTGCGTTGAAACTCCCTTTCCCTTCTGTCTGAAACTCCCATTAGTATTCCTTTATATCTTGTGACCAGCAGTCACAAAATATAAATTCACAAAGGATTTGTCAAGGCGGCTGTGAAAATAGTCATTCATTTGATCTGATCAAATCAGCCAGGAGAGCCTCTTGTTCATCCAGAATCTCATCCAGAATTTCTGGGGTGGTGTAGGGGTTCATTATCACCGATCGAAGAACCACCACATCCTGGTTGTCCCTGGGGTTTACTCTTATCCTTGTTCTGGACACAAAACTTTTGCCAGCCTCCCTCTGGGTCCGCTGGAGGGTGGTGTTGAGCAGGTCAAGCCGGGCATTGATCCGACATTGTTCCATTTCGTCTGCGGTTTCCAGCTGTTTTCGGATAAAAAGAGGAACCGCCCTATAGGTCAGGATATTCAGGCAGGGCTGGGTGATCAGCTCGAACAGGGGGCGGGCCTCTATTTTTCGGGCAAAGGCCCTGGCCGTTTCAATTCCGTGGTCGATCATCAAACCGTATCCCCTTGACCCCATGATTTTCAGGGCAGAGTCCAGGATTAGGGAATTTGCTTCCCTGGAGCCTTCCAATGTTTTGATACCAAGGTCCACCGAGCCTTTCCGATTGATATACCGGGCATGGTAGACAATTTGGTCCAGGGCTTCGGGATCTTTGAAATAAACCATTCCGGCGGTCATGGGCATGTAAAATTGTTTGTGGCAGTCAATGGACACCGAGTCGGCCCGCTGGATCCCCTCCAGAAGCGGGGCATATTTTTCAGACAAGAGTACAGGCCCTCCCCAGGCGGCATCCACATGAAAGTGAATGCCGTGGTCCCGGCAGATATCGGCCAACCGGGGCAAGGGATCAATGATTCCGGTTTCTGTGGCCCCGGCAATTCCAACAATGGCCAGTATCCGTGTTTTTCCTTCTGCCTTGAGTGCCTGGATGGTTTGTTCGAGTTTTTTTAGGTCAATACTTCGGTTTTCATCCTCTTCAATGGAAATGACGTTTTGGTTCCCTATCCCCAGGATGCCCCCGGCCTTTTTTAGGGAAAAGTGGCCCCGGCTGGAAACCAGGATCACCATTCGTTCCAGGTCATGAGCCTTGAGGGCTGCAAATATCCCGTTCTGTTCAACACTTGCAAAAGATCCTGTGGGCAAAAGGGCCAGGTTTCGGGCCACCCATAATGCCGTTATATTGGCAGTGGTGCCGCCAGTGGTAAATACGCCCAGGGAAGTTTCAATGTTTTGAACATGGGCATCATAAAAGGCCTGCTCTCGTTTAAAGATCATCCGGTGCATTTTGCCCAGAACCTGTTTTTCCAGTACAGAGAGTATTTTTGAGGTTTCAAGCTTGATCACATTCTGATTCAATGCTGCGGTAATTGCCTTGAGATGGACCATGAAAAAGGGGATGGCCGAGGTCATGTGCCCCACAAAATAGGGGGATGCCACATTGACTGCCCGGGGAGCGATCTCCTGGATAATGTCTTCAATCACATCGGCCAGTTTTTTCAAGGGTTCTTTGTTGATCCGGGTATCTGTGTGGGCCAGGGACAGTTCAGCCAGGCTGATCTCTTCGGTGACCCCCACATGTTTGTTCAAAAAATCATGGAGTCCAAAGAAAATCTGTTCCATATATTTGACCAGGGTCTGCCGACTGCCCTCGTCTTCGGGGCGTATAAATACCCGCTGCAGGGCATTCCAGTCAGCGATCAGATACTGTGACCCGGGGTCTGCCGGGTCCATATTCTTGTCCAGGACCTTGGTGTCCGGAACGGTTGAAGAAGGAAAATTCATGGCTACCAATCTTAAATTATGTCCCTGGATTAGCGCCGGTCCGGCCAGATCTGGGTCGACATTTCAGTCAGTTTGTATTTTTGGATTTTTCCCGAGGCGGTCATGGGGTAGTTCTCCACAAAATGAACATAGCGGGGAATCTTATACCGGCTGATCTTTCCCCTGCAAAAATCGCTCACCTCACTTGCTTCAATTGTTGCGCCGTCTTTGAGAATGATGAAAGCCCCCACCTCTTCCCCGTATTTTTTACTGGGGACAGCGGCCACCTGCACCTCTTTTATATCATCCATGCGATAGAGAAATTCTTCGATTTCCTTGGGATAAATATTTTCCCCGGCCCGGATGATCATGTCCTTGTGGCGGCCGGTGATGGACAGATTCCCCTCCTGGTCCATGATGCCAAGGTCTCCTGAATGGAGCCAGTTGTTCTGGTCAATGGCCTGGGCTGTTGCGTCGGGATTGTTATAATAGCCCTTCATGATGTTGTATCCCCGGCAGCACACCTCTCCTTGGACCCCTGAAGGAAGTATTTTTCCCGTTTCCAGATCAACCACCTTGACTTCCATGTGGGGAAGGGCACGGCCAACGGTTTCCACCCTTAACCTAACATCATCGCCAATCCGGGTATAGGTCATCACAGGTGAGGCTTCTGTCAGGCCGTAACAGATGGTGACATCTGTCATATTCATCCGGTCAATCACCTGCTCCATGACGTGGACCGGGCAGTTGGATCCTGCCATGATACCGGTGCGCAGGGAGGAGAAATCAAATTTTGAGAACATGGGATGGTCCAGAACGGCAATAAACATGGTGGGAACCCCGTACAATGCCGTGCAGCGTTCCTGCTCAACCGAGGCCATGACCAGCAGGGGATCAAATCCCTCTAGAATCACCATGCAACTGCCGTGGTTGACAGCTGCCAGAATACCTAAGACGCAGCCAAAACAATGGAAAAGGGGAACCGGCAGACAGACCCTATCAGCCTCGGTGAATTTCTGGTTTTCTCCGATCCAGAACCCGTTGTTTCCGATATTGTAGTGGGTGAGCATCACCCCCTTGGGAAATCCGGTTGTACCCGAGGTATACTGCATGTTGACCACATCGTGGGGGCTTAGACTTTTTTGACGATCTAAATAATCCTTGTCGGATACCATCACCGAAAGTGCACGGATTTCCGGAACGGAATACATGCCCCTGTGTTTTTCCGGCCCCAGAAATCCCACCCGTTTGAGATGGGGAAACTTGGGACTGGACAGGCTGCCCCGCTGACAGGTTTTGAGTTCCGGCACCAATTCGTACACGGTATTTACATAATCCGTGTCCTGGAACCCGTCAATGAGAAAGAGGTTTTCTGCTTCAGACTGGATGAGCAAATATTCCAGCTCGGCGGTTTTATAATTGGTGTTCACCGTCAAAAGTACGGCACCGATTTTGGCCGTGGCAAATTGGAGGGTCACCCAGCCGGGAATATTGGTTGCCCAGATGGCTAGTTTTTCGCCTTTTTTTATACCCAGTCCCATGAGCCCCTTGGCGGTTTCGTCCACCAAGTCTGAAAATTGCCGATAGGTTAGCCGAAAATTTCTATCCTGGTATACAATGGCTTCGTTGTCGGGGAATTTTGCCACTGTCCGGTCGAGAATTTGCCCCAGCGTTAGTTCTTGTAAGCCGACCAGATCATTTAAACCGATGTTGGTATCCATTTGCTTTCCTTTACTCGGGTATATAAATGACCGCGTGGATTTCTGCCTTTTCATTCCCGGCGCAGCTGACATAATGGGGGACAATGGAGTTGTAGTAAACCGAATCGCCCTCATTTAAAATTTGGGTTTCCTGGCCATATCGGACCTCAATGCTGCCCTTGATTACCGCGATGAATTCTTCTCCCTCATGGGAGGATAATTTTTTTTCCCTGGCAGACTCGGGAAAAATCTCAACGAAGAAAGGTTCCATGTGGCGATCGGTTTTTCCCTTGCCCAGGGCAAAGAAATTTAAGGAAGCGGTTTTGTTTTTTCCGGCCAGGACACTGAATTCTGCCTGCCTTTGGGCTTTGCGGACGATATAGGGATCGCAGCTTTCCTGATCATCCAGAAAGGTTCCCAGCCGGACGCCTAGCGCCCTGGCGATTTTCATCAAAGGGCCCAGGGGGGGGTACACATCTTCGGTGAGCATGGTATCCAGAAGGGCTGTGTCAAGGCCTGTCGCCCGGGAAAGGGTCTCCATGTCCATTTGTCGCTGTTCCATGAAATAGGTTATTCGCTGATTTACTTTTCCGGTCTGCATCATCCCTCCACACTTAATAGAAAAAGAATGTTTTATAATATATGGGCAGGGTTTTGTCAAAAAAATCATTGAGATGCCTGGAAATTGTGTGTAGAGTTCTTCCTATACAATAAATTGGTACATTTTATCCGTTGGATATGGGAGTCTTGATTTCGCGATATTTTAAGATTATCATAGCCCTGATTTTTATATGGGGATTTTTGGTTTGCAATGCCATGGGTGTGGACCAGAAAAAGTTTCGAATATTGATCGTTCATTCCTACCATGATGGCCTGACCTGGACCGAGGGAGTGGACAGTGGCATTCGGGAAATTTTTGAACCTCGTCGGGATATAGAGATTTTTACCGAATATCTGGATTCCAAGCGGATTCCTCTCAATGAGATTCTGATTCCCTTTGCCGCATTTCTTGGGCAAAAATATTCCCCCAATTATGTTGATGCAGTGGTGGTGACAGATAACAGTGCCCTGACTTTTATTTCTTTGTATCACAAAGAATTGTTCCCCAATACCCCTGTGGTCTTCTGCGGTATCAATAATTATAGCCCGGATATGCTGCAAGGATTTGATGGGAAAATTACAGGGGGGATCCAGGTTCTGGATCCCAAGGGGACAATTGGGTTGATTCGTAAATTTCAACCCCGGCTCAGGGAACTTATCATCGTTTCCGGGACTACCCCCACGGCCCGAGCCATTCGGGCAGAGGTAGCGTCTGAACTGGCCGGTCTGGAATCACAATTGAGCCTGGTTTGGCTTGCAGAATTTGAAACAGAACAATTATTGGACCGGTTGGCAGGATTGTCTCCAGATCAGGCTGTTTTGCTCTGTAATTTCAACCGGGATGCAAAGGATGTTTACTATTCCCATGAAGAGAGCGGGCAGATGATCAGCAAGGTTTCTGCCGTGCCGGTATATGCCATGGAAGACCATTATCTGGGCACCGGGGTAATGGGAGGCACTATGAACTCTTCAAAGGGGCAGGGCAATGTGGCGGCCCGGCTTTGTCTTGAAATCCTTGAAACCGGTAAGATCCCCCCCATGGTTCTGGAGTGTCCTAGCTGGGTCATGATTGATTATCAGACCCTGGTCCGCTTTGGCCTGGATGGCGTCATTTTGCCTCTTTCGGCTGTTGTGATTAATCGACCGTTTTCCCTTTACCAGGCCTATGAGAGGGAACTTTGGGGTATTGGACTGACACTGAGTTGCCTTTTGATACTCATGTTTTTCCTTGGCATAAATGTGGTGTTGAGACGGGAAAGTGAGGCCAAACTCCATGTGACCCTTCAGTCCATTGGGGATGCGGTGATTGCCACGGATTGTGATGGGAAAATAACCCGGATGAATCCTGTCGCCGAATCACTGACTGGCTGGGATGTCAAGGAGGCAAAGGGCAGGAAACTTGACAGGGTCTTTAAAATTATTCATTCCAAAACCCGAGAGAAAGTAACAAATCCAGTTGAACGCGTAATAACGACAGGAAAGGTTGTGGGGCTTGCCAATCATACCTCTCTGGTATCAAAGTCCGGGGTTGAGTATCAGATAGCCGATTCCGGGGCGCCCATTATCGATACAGAGGGAAAAGTAAACGGGGTGGTTCTGGTGTTTCGGGATGTGACACAGGAATATCAAAAAACCCAGGAAATCAGCGATCAAAAGGAATTGTTGGAAGCAACTTTTGCAAGTATTCAGGACGGGCTCAGTATTTTAAATACAGACCGGACCATCCGGTATACGAATCCTGTGATGGAGGCCTGGCATGCCGATAAATTACCTCTCACCGGGAAAAAGTGTTATGAGGTTTATTTTAACCAGGAAAAAAAATGTGACCTGTGTTCGAGTGATAGCTGTATGGTCACAGCTAACGTCAAAAGACGGGTGTATGAAATTCCCTATGCGTCCGGGCCCGGGCTTCGATTTATTGAATTGAGCCATTATCCGATTAAAAAAACAATAACAGGAGAGGTCACGGGGATTGTTGAATTCATCCGGGATATTACCGAGCAAAAACATCTGGAAGCACAATTGCTACAGGCCCAGAAGCATGAAGCCATCGGTACCCTGGCCGGAGGAATCGCCCATGATTTTAATAATATTTTGTCGGGGATTTTTGGATTCTGCCAGCTGGCCCAAAGACATATTAATGACCCACAAAAGGCAAAAGGCCATCTTGACCACATAATGGAAAGTGGTCATCGGGCCGCACAACTGGTTCGACAGATTTTGTCCTTCAGCCGGCAGACAGACCAAAAACAATATTTGATACCTTTGATGCCGGTGATGACAGAGGTGCTAAAACTGCTTCGATCCTCTTTGCCAGCGACCATTGAGATAGAAAACCAGTTTAATTCCACCTCTCTGGTTGAAGCCGATCCCACCCAGATTCACCAGGTGGTGATGAATTTGGGTACCAATGCCTATCATGCCATGAAGAAGAGCGGGGGGCGTTTAATCATATCGGGGCAAGATATAGAGGCGCTGGATTCACCCCCAGCCTTTTTTCCTGAAATGATTCCGGGAAAATATCTGATGCTGGAAGTTAAGGATACGGGTGAGGGTATGACCCAAAAGATTCTGCAAAAAGCCCTTGACCCTTATTTTACCACCCGGGAAAAAGGGCAGGGAACCGGTATGGGATTGACCCTGGTCCGGAGTATTGTGGAAAGACACAGGGGATACTTGCACGTTGACAGTACCCGGGGCCAGGGGACAAGTGTGAGGGTTTATCTGCCCATATCCCTTAAAAAAAGAATAGATAAAAAGAAACAGATAGATCTTCCCTTAAAAGGGGGAACCGAAAAGATACTGTTTGCGGATGATGAAGTTGATATCTGTCAATTTACCCGGGAATCGCTGGAGGATTACGGGTACCGGGTATCCACTTATCCTGATGGCCAAGAAGCCCTGGCAGCGTTTCAAAGGGACCCCACTTTTTATGACCTGGTTATCACGGATATGGCCATGCCAAAAATGAAAGGCACTGACCTTGCAGAAAAGATATTGGCAATCTGTCCCAATATACCGGTTCTGTTATGTTCCGGATACTTTGATGATGCGTCGGAACAACAGGCGCTCAAGATGGGTATCCAGAAATGTCTTTTAAAACCGGTATCAAACCGGTATCTGTTGACCCTTATACAAGAAATATTTGATGGCAAAAACAAGGAAGACCCTCCCGCCTAATGATCTGCCCGGGTGGTGGATCCCTGAATTTTTCTGGTGTATTTTCCCCGATAAAACTGATACCCTTCTCGGTAAATAGTTTCAAAAATATTAAGACCTGTTTTGGAGAATAAAAAATGAAAACCCTTGAAGTGAAAATAACCGCGGAATTTACTATTCCGGATGAGTGGGAAATCATAGAGCATGTGTCGGATCCTTCATTCCCGGATGATAAAATTAATGTATTGAAAATTAATGGTGAATATTATGATTTTTTTCCGGAATGCCTTATGAAAATTGAGGCACCGGATACGGTCCTGTGGTCTGCGGATGAGGGTAAGACAGAAGATATCATTGATTGCATGAGCCAGTTTCGGGTCAAGATGCAGGAAAAAAAATAAATCCCCCCTACCTTGTAGACTCGGGACTATTTTTTGTGGGTAAACCGTTAAATATAATTTACAACAATAAGTCTGACAATGGTTAAAAAAACCATGGTCAAAAAGATGGGTCGAATAAAGGATGCGCCTCGTTTGATGGCCAGGCCAGAGCCTGCCCTGGCCCCGATGACCTGGCCTGCCGCCATGCAGAGACCGGCTGAATACAGCACATTCCCACCAATAATAAACACGGACAGGGCCACAATATTGGAGGTGAAATTCATGATCCGGGTGGTGCCCGCCGCTTTTGTCATATCCATCCCCATGACAATAAGAAGACCGCCTGTCCAGAAAGAACCGGTGCCGGGCCCAAAAAAGCCATCATAAAATCCCAGGCCCAGACCGAAGAGGGTGAAAAAAAGGGTTCCGGTCATTTTAGGCTGGCTGGCATGGGTGCCCAAATCCTTGGAAAAAAGGGTATAAAAAAAGACAAATAAGAGCAACACCGGTATGATATGCCGGATAAACCCGGCATCTATCTGCTGGATGGACCAGGATCCCAGCATGGCTCCCATAAAGGTAAAAACAATGCCATGAACATTTTCATCCAGGCGTACCGTTTTTTTGCGAATAAAGGTTATGGCCGAGGACAGGGAGCCGAAACTGCCCTGGAGCTTGTTGGTGCCAAGGGCCAGTTGTGGCGGTATCCCCAGGGACAAGAGGACCGGCAGGGAAATCAGGCCCCCCCCGCCGGCAATGGAATCCACAAACCCAGCCACAAGGCCGGTGAGAAAAAGAAGTATAAGACTGAATACAGAAAGCGTGAAATCCATTGAAAAAAACCTCAATTATGCGTCAGGGAATGATTCGGACCATGGTTATGGCCATGATTCAGAACGGTATGCAAGTTTTTTATCGGGTCAACTCAGATGGAATTTTGCACACGGGAATGGGCGCCATCTTGTGCTTGTTGGCCGTATTAAATTTATGGTAAATGGCCAGCACTTTTTTTTGTCGGTCCTCCATTTCTTTTCCCGGGGTCTTTTGTGAGGCTTCGTGGGTCATGGCCCATTCCAGTTCTTCATAGGTGGCCCCTATTTGGCTTTCATCGGTGCGGTCATCTTCCCATAGGCCATCTGTGGGGGGGGCTGTTAAAATGTCCTGGTGAATGCCCAGGAACTTGCCAATGGCATAAACTTGGGATTTCATCAGGTCGGCAATGGGGGAAATATCCACGCCTCCGTCCCCGTATTTGGTATAAAATCCTACCCCAAAGTCTTCCACCTTGTTGCCGGTGCCGGCCACCAGCATTCTGTGGTGGGAGGCAAATGCGTAAAGTGTCGTCATGCGGAGGCGGGAGCGGGTATTGGCCATGGTCATACCATCCTGGATTTTTTTTGGGAAACTTGCCTGTATTTGTTCAAAGATAGGGGTCAGTTCCACATCGACTCCCGTGACATTGTCATGGGCGTTCTCCAGCCAGGCAATATGGTCAGCGGATCTGGATATCTGGTCTTTTGCCTGGAAAATGGGCATATTCAATGCGATCACCTTTTCTCCGGTTTTGGCGCACAGGGTTGAGGTCACGGCAGAATCAATCCCACCGGATACCCCAATGGTAAAGCCGTTTAACCCTGATTTTTTCATATATGTTTTTAGCCAATTGATAATATATTCTACTATATCAGATGTTTGCATGGGTCTGCCCTCAATTTATGTAAGATGTCATAATTTGTCAGTATTTTCCATGGGTCCGTTATAATGAAACAAGTCATTTGTTGTCAATGTTTTCAAAAGAATACTCCTGTCCCTTGCCCCTTGTCTGGTTCAGGACGAATTTTTGCCGTGCTGCCGCACATATTCATATAAAATAATAGAGGCGGCCACGCTGACATTCAGGCTTTGGGACTTGCCGTATTGGGGAATGGTCAGGCGCTTTATTTCCGGGAACAGGCCCGGCTCAAAACTGATTCCAAATTCTTCATGGCCAAAGATAAAGGCGCTTTTTTTGGGCAAAGGCGTATCCATTACCGGGGGACCCTGTCCGGGCTCAAGTATATACGGGGTATACCCCTTGTTGATGAGGTCTGTATAACAGGCGAAAAATTCGGTGTGGAAGACAGCCGGAACCCACTTAAATGCGCCCATCCCAGGTCCAGGATCAAAGAAATCGATGCCCACCAAATGGATTTCCCGGCAGCCAAAGGCCTCGGAACTCCTGAAAATTTTGCCGATATTATAGGTGGGCTTGAGGTGATCCAGCACAATGATGCAGTCATGGATGCCGGGTTGGGCCAGATAATTTTTATTGCGTTGTTGTCGGAAACGCCTTTTGGCCGTTTCCCGTTCGGATTTCATCATCTGTCTGATTTTATGGGATCCCATGATAGATGCTTACTTTACCAGGCAGGATGTGAATTTTTTAAACAATTCTTTGGAAAATTTTCCTCGCAAAACTTCTTCTTTGATGAGGTTTAACGTATCAAATGGTTTTTTTGCTTTTCTGAAGAGTTTGGCTCTGTAGGTGAGAGATTCATAGCTGTCGATAAGGCCGATGAGTTGGCTGTAGGATGTCAATCGTTTTAACCCTGAGGGGTAGCCGGTGCCGTCAATGCGTTCATGGTGTTCCAATGCCACCTTTTGAATGGCCGTATTAAAATCTGTGCTTTGGATAATCATGTCATGACCCATTTTGGGGTGGGTGGTATAAATTTTGAATTGTTCGTCCGTGAGCCGTTTACTTGTCTCGACGAGATTCTTGTCGATTTGTGAAGAGCCCACGTCGTGGAGCAGTGCGGCCATGGCCAATTGGCGGGTATCGGATTCAGAGAATTTGTGGAAAAAACAAAATTGCAGCGTCAGGGCTGTGACATTGACGGTATGCTTAATCAGTATGGGAGAATTGGAGTCTATTTTTCTCAGGTATTCCATTGCCTGGTTATCATTCTGATATCTGCCAAGAAGAATATTGAGGGTCTCCGGAAGGGCATTCATGCCGTTTTCCTGTCCCGGGGTCAGGGCCTCTTCTATAATATACTCCAATGTGTGTCGGACTTCTTTGAGCTTTCCGTCGGTTATTTTTTTTTCAAAATCTTTATTCAAGGCAGCGATGAGCTCTGCCATGGCTTCGTCCCTGTCTGCATCAAGAATGTACAAATCTGGATATCTATTTTTTTGAAGCCTTGATTCATCAAGGCGATCTCCTTTTTTTTTGTAAAGGGCATAGTCTCCATTTTGGGTGTGATAGTAAAACGGGATGGTTTTGAATAAAGATACCTGGGATTTTTTTACTATAATATATTCTGCCATTACCGGAAGCCTTAAAGTAGTTGACCAAAACTTCTAGGACCGTCGGCGCCCCATACGGTTGCGGGGGGTTTACAGAATCCTAAGTTTTTCAAAATTTAGTTTGAGATACAACTTGCATTATATGCCTGTAATCAATTTCTATGTCAACCCAAAATCTAATAAACAAAGCCTGTTTCACCCCCGCAATGTGGATACCGGGCTTAGTTGTTTTTTGGTAAAATGTTTGGGAGGGATTGCCATTGTTCTGGCTATTCTAAAAGGAGACGTGTAAACTTGGGGGATCAGTCGGGGATTGAAATACAAAATAAGGAGTTAAAATATGAAGGTTATCATTGATTTGTGTGTGGTTCCACTGGGAGTCGGGCTTTCTGTTTCCAAGTATGTGGCCGCCTGCGAAAAAATTATTCACACCGCCGGGCTTAAATCCGAGCTCCATGCCTATGGCACCAATATTGAAGGGGAGTGGGATGCCGTATTTTGTGTGGTAAAAAAATGCCACGAAAAGATCCATGCCATGGGTGCTCCCAGGATTACCACCACCATTAAGGCCGGTACCCGCACCGATCGGGACCAGACCATGGCCGATAAGGTGGAAAGTGTAAGGGAAAAATTATAGGCAGGTGTCCGGCCTTTGTTTTTTTAGCGGGTCTGGTCTGTCGGAAATTTTAAAACCGCCATGGTCAGTCGGGAAACGCAGATTAATTTGGTGTTTTCGTTTTCAATGGAAATATCCCATACCTGGGTTGTCCTTCCCAGGTGGACTGGTTTTACCATGCCGATTACCGATCCTTTGGACACACTTTTTAAATGATTGGCCTTGACCTCAAGCCCCACACTATAGCAGGAGTCGTCAAGGGTCATATAGGAAGCCGTACTTCCCAGGGTTTCGGCCAAAACCACCGAAGCTCCGCCGTGGAGGATTCCCATGGGCTGCATGGTTTTTTTGTCAACCGGCATGGTTGCCCTTAAAAAATCATTTCCCTTTTCTAAAAATTCAATGTTCAGATGGCCCACAATGGTCTCTTTTGTAAATTGGTTCAGATCCTCTATGATAAATTCTTTTTTCCAGATAATTGTCATTTTATCTCTTCCATCTCATTGGTCGTCATGATTTCAAGGATACGGTCAATTTTTTTCTGGGCTGTTGTTGCTTCAAGGCTGCATCCGCCGGCACCGGCATGGCCGCCGCCACCAAATTTGGCAAGCAGGTTTCCTATGTTTATCTGGCAGCCCTGGTTGAAAATACTGCGACCGATACTGAGCAATACCTGGTCCTTATCCGGTCCCAGGTATCGTATCTTTACACTGGCAATGGTGTCTGGAAATAAGGAATAGGTCAAAAACCGATTGCCAGAAGGGACAGTGTCAAGGGATCTGAAATCGGTGACGGATATTTTTTTTATAATGGTGGTGTGGGTGGTTAAAAAATGGCCGAATTGAGCATTCTCAAGGATCACAGCGTCGCAGCGCTCCCGGACTTCAGAATCCTCAAGCACTCGTTCAATGGGCAGTTTCCCCAGCATGTCGACCAGTTTGTTCCAATAGGCCTCATCACTGTCCCCCCTGTTTTGTATGGTCATGGACAACAGCAGATAGGGGTAGCGTTCCGGGAATTGCACCTGGTCTTGTGTCAGGTCTGCAGAATCAATCATATCGGTTTGTTGAATCAATTCATCAAACTGGTCGGAAAATTTGCCCTGTTCCCTATAATAGTGAAAAATAACACCGGCAGCAGACGGGGCAATGCCAAAAGCACCTTTTACCGTAATGTCCGGTTTGTTGGAAACATGATGGTCAAACCAGAGGGAGCAATGGGGATTAAAGGGAAGGTTGGCAATGATATCCCCTTTGCGGATCATGGCTTTTTTATTTTGGATTTCACTGGGTTCAACCCAGTAAATATCAGCGTCTATATTTTCAGCTTCATGGAGAAGAACGGCACAGACAATGCCATCAAAATCTGGACGTGTAACAATTCTCATATATTAACCTCAATCTTTAGGGATGATTTTTTTGATAAAAAATTGATAAAAGCATTGTATCTTGAGGGGAGTATAGCATTTTTTGATAAAACATAGCCATACAATTTTTAAGAATGTATTTGGCGCAAATATTTTCGATGGATGGATTCGCATTTGGCGATGGTCATTACTTTTACCTGTTTTTACTTGACCCCATCGGGGTGAGTGTGTTTTATTCGGGGTGAAATGTTCTGTTTCCGTGGGTCCGTTTTCTTTTAAGGCAATCGTTTTCTGACAATCGTTTTCGGTAGGGATAATGAAAAAACTGAATCTTGATACAATCGAACGCTCGTTTTTCAAGGGGGGCAATCCCTGGAGAAAGCTGATGGCCATCTCCCTTGACCTGCTTGATGCCAAGCAGAGCGGGATCCTTTACGGCACCAATGAGAGCAAAATAAGATTTTTACCCACCAATATGTGGGACCGCGGAATCATGGATAAATTGAACGGGAAAGGCGTCAGCGGTTTTTTTTTAAGGCTTTTCGGTAAATACATCGTCTCGGCCAGGAAGCTGAGTCCTGTCCTTTTTTATAAACCCGCCCCGGGTGGTGGACTCCAGGAGAATGATGGTATCATCGCCTATGTTTTAAGGCATAGTGCCGATTATTATAAAAAAGGGATCAACATCATCATTTGCCCGGATACGAGCAGGTTTATCCATGAAACAGATGATATGGACGGGTACAACTACATCCCCTTTTTTATCTATGACGGTATCCAGATTTTTATGCCTGAAAATGGAATTAAGGTGGATACCCGGATTGTAAAGCATTTCAAATCAAGCAATTCCATTTATATCATCCTGCCCGATTATGGTATCCTTGTTCTTAATACGGCCGATGTGGGGCTGATGGACGTCCATGACAACAAGTTCGTAAAGGAAAAAACACTCCGGGAACGCCTTGATTTGCTGATTAAACTGGTCGAGACATCTTCCCTTGCCTATCTTGGACAATTAAAGGGCAAAAAAGGGGCAGAACTCCTTTGGCGAAAAGAGGTCCATCTTCGCAAAACCTATTTGAATCTGGCAAAAAAAGAGAAAGAATACAGAGATCTCTATGAAAATGCCCCCATTTCTTACCTTTCCATGGACCGTGATGGCAAAATTTACCGCTGTAACCAGGAAGCACGTCTTTTATCGGGATATGAGAAATCCGAATTAATTGGCATAAATGTTCTTGGTTTGTTTGCCAATAAAAAAGAAGCCAATCAAAATTTCAATTCAATGCGGCAGATCCTTAATGAGGGGGGGGCGGTCAAAGACATGGAACTTGAAATGGCTTGTAAAAATGGGGATAGGGTGTGGATAAGCCTGTCCATTGATGCCATAAAAAATATAAATGATAAAATTGTTGAAATTCGGGCCGTGGGAATTGATATTTCCCGGCGGAAGACCCTTGAAAAACAATTATTCCATGCCCAGAAAATGGAGGCCATCGGAACCCTTGCCCGGGGCATTGCCCATGATTTTAACAATGTGCTGTCCCCCATCTCCGGGTATGCCCAGATGCTGTTGATGGATAACATAAAGAAGGGAGCGCAAAAAGAACAGGTCCGCATTATTTTAGATTGCGCCAGGCATGCCAAAGCTCTGGTGAATCAGATTCTTGCCTTCAGTCGTCAGAAGGAACATAAGCGGGTTCTTGTGAAAGCGGCAACTGCAGTGACAGAAGCCATGGACCTTGTCAAAAATTTCCTGCCTTCAAGCATAAAAATTCACACCGTCATTGATCAAGATTGCGGGTATATCATGGCAGACCCTATCCAGATCAACCAATTGATGATGAATCTTGTGACAAATGCCACCCATGCCATGGAAAAAGACGGGGGGCTTCTGGAAGTATTTTTGGGAAGGGTCGAAATTGGTCTGTCAACCCCGGGGACGGCGGAAATTAAGCCCGGGGCATATGTCCTCTTGTCTGTGGGAGATACCGGCCACGGGATCGAAAAGAATGTTCTCTCGAATATATTTGAACCCTATTTTTCTACCAAAGAAGAGGGAAAGGGGTCGGGAATAGGACTTTCTGTTGTCCATGGCATTGTTGAAACCCATGGGGGATATATCCAGGTTGAAAGCTGCAAGGGGGACGGGGCTAAGTTCTTAATTTACTTTCCAGTCTGTCGGAGTCGGGGGGAGGCCTGGGAAGAGACCCGGCCGGACCTATCCGTGGAGTTTGGTACGGAACAGGTTCTTTTAGTGGATGACGATAAAAAGGTTGCGATTATGCATACCCACATGCTGGAACGACTGGGGTATAAGGTCACCTGCTTTACCGATAGTCCTACGGCTCTGGCCGTTTATGCAGAAAATCCAAAAAGATTTGATGTGGTCATCACTGACCTGACCATGCCGGATTTGAGCGGATTTGATCTGGCAAATAGAATGGTCGAAATAACTCCCACTCTGCCGATAATTCTTTGCACCGGGCTGGGAGATTCAATTGAAAGAGGCCGGGATGATGCCAGTTGTGTCAAAGGCTTTTTAAGCAAACCCGTTGAAATAAAGGCCCTTTCATTCACCCTTAGACGTCTTCTGGATAAAGATTGCCTTTGATTCTATATGGTAAACCTAATTGATTTTTTTAAGGCATTTGGGATATCATATCACACAGGAGGCAGTTCATTTTTTCGGATGCTTTTTGGGCAGTTTCCACCACTGCTTCCAGGGTGGTCTGTTCCGGGGCATCGGGATTGTTGATATTGGTAATCAGGGAAAGTCCCAGGATTCTCATACCGGCCTGGACGCCGGCAATGGCTTCCATGATGGTTGAAAAACCAACGGCATCACCGCCGATACCCTTTAAAAACCGGGTTTCTGCCGGTGTCTCCAGGCTGGGGCCTAATAACCCTGCATAGACCCCCTCCCTTAAGATGATATCATTGTTTGCTGCAGTTTTTTTGGCAAGAGTGCCAAGGCCTTTGTCATAGACCCGGGTCATGTCTGGAAACCGAATTCCCCAGGCAGGTTCTTCAGCACCGATCAGGGGATTGTGACCGGTCAGATTGATGTGGTCCCGGATGAGCATAATATCTCCGGATGAAAAATTTAAATTAATGCCGCCTGCGGCATTGCTCAAAATCAGCGTTTTAATCTTCAGTTCCTGCATGAGCCTTATGGGAAAGGTTACCTGTTGGGGCGTATATCCTTCATATATGTGGAAGCGACCTTGAAAGACCAGGATTGACCTGCCGGAAAGACTGCCATATACCAATTTGCCCCGGTGGCTTTCAACCGTGGTTTGGGGAAAATTGGGAAGGTCTGCGTAGTTGATTTCCCATATAACCTTCAGGGAGGATAGGGTCTGAGACAAACCGGTGCCCGTTAAAAAACCAATGTCCACTGAGTTTTTGATGCGAGGTCTTATAAAGGCGATTGTTTCCAGTACCTGTTGGCGAAGGGGTTTCATTTTTGATCCTTAAGAAACGTTAAAAATTATAGGATTGCATCTATCAGTTTTTTCTTAAAAAGGGAATTAAAAATCTTGGGTTTTAAGGGGCAAACATCCTCGCAGCGGTAATTATATTTTTTACCCTCACTTGACATCCTATCTGTCCAGCTCCCTGGAATTTCCTGGTGTATTTTGACGGGGTTTTGTATGATCGCAAAAAATCAGGGGTGAGAGGAAAACCAGATATTATAAACCAGATATTATAAACAAGGGCAAGGGATTCAATGCAGGGAAAAAAATATTATTATTCTGTGGGAACCGCAGCGACAGATTCTGTCCGCGTTGCCCAGATTAAAATAAAGCGGTCTGTATTTACCTGTTCCCTGGCCTATGCCCCTTCCATTGAGGCGGCAAAGGCGTTTATTACAAAGGTTTCAAAGGAGAATAAAACCGCCACCCATAATTGCTGGGCATATATTGTGGGAGAACAAGGAGACATCTGCCACAGCTCTGATGCCGGGGAGCCCGGGGGCACTGCCGGTAAGCCCATGCTCAACACCTTGCACAGCCATGGGACGAGCCAAATCACAGCTGTGGTGACCCGGCAATACGGCGGGGTAAAGCTTGGGATCCGGGGATTGATACAGGCTTATTCCGAGGCAGTGACCACTGCCCTTGAGCTGGAACCGCTGATCAAGCTGGTCAGGAGTACCTTAATCCGCGTGAGGCTCGCCTATGGTCAGAATGATCCCTTTTTAAACCAGCTCAATCGGTTCCCGGCAGTGATAGCGCACACGGATTATACAGCAGAGGTTGTCCATGAAATTGAAGTTGAGAATGATCAGATCAAAGAATTTGAGGCGTTTCTCACAGAATATCAGCATCAAGGGTCACTCTCCTACACGGTTCTCCTACCCGGTTAGGGTCTTGTGGAGGACCTTTCATCCCCTCTAGGAGAAAATGAGTTGACAAGCTTCAAATTTTAAGTATACTTAAAATTTAATTAAGTATACTTAAGTTGGTGGGGTTATGAAAACAAAGCTGGGAGCCCTGTTACGGGCCATAAGAAATTCTAAACATTTGACCATCAAGGAAGTTGTCACCAAAGCTGGGGTCAGTTCCAGTTTGCTCTCCCAGATTGAGAGAAACAGAATTTCTCCTTCCTTGGATACACTTCTTCAATTATTGGAAGTATACGGGGTCTCGCCCACTAAATTTTTTAAAGATTATGAAACCCACTCACGGGTTGAAATTATCAAGCGAGATGAAAGAAAGATTTATCAGCGAAAGGGCTTCAAATATGAGAAACTTTGCGGTGAAAGCCAGGAAAAGGGAAACCATTCCTTTAGCGCTTTTTTCCTGGAACTGGCCCCGGGGCAAAAACGGGGGGATGCAGGCGACGGACATCTGGGTCGTGAACTGGGGATTGTCGTATCGGGCAGTGCCCAATTGATTTACGGGGAAGAAATTTACGATATCCATGCCGGGGATTCCATCTCTTTTTTTTCCCAGATTCCCCATGTGATCGAAAATGTGTCTGACACCCGTTTTCAGGCCTATTGGGTTGTTACCCCTGCAGATGGTGAAGATTATTTTGATGGAAAATAACATAATAGTGGAGTAAATTATGGGAAAAACAATTGCGGAAAAAATTTTTGAAACCCACCTTGTGGATGAACCCTTTGGGGATGTCTGTGTATTAAAACTGGACAGGGTTTTCTGCCATGAGATTACAACCCCCACGGCCATCCAGGATCTTGTGAGTCGGGGGAAAGACCGGGTGTTTGACCCGGACAAGATCAAGGCGGTGATTGACCATGTCACCCCTGCCAAGGACTCCAAAACCGCCCTGCAGGGGAAAATCCTCCGGCAATGGGCGATTCGCCACGGCATCAAAGATTTCTTTGACATCGGGAACAACGGGGTATGTCATGCGATATTCCCGGAAAAAGGCTTTGTCCGCCCCGGGTTTACCATTATTATGGGTGACTCACATACCTGTACCCATGGCGCATTTGGTGCCTTTGCCGCAGGGGTTGGCACCACAGATCTTGAAGTGGGGATTTTAAAGGGGGTTGCCACCTTTAAACGACCGGAAACATTCAGGATTGAAATTGTGGGGTCCCTTAAACAAGGGGTCTATGCCAAGGATATCATTCTGGAGGTGATCCGTCAGATTTCTGTGGACGGTGCCACCAACATGGTTATTGAATTTGCCGGAAGTGTGGTTGATGCCATGACCATGGACCAGCGAATGACCATTGCCAACATGGCCGTGGAGGCAGGTGCCACCAGCGGGATCTGTCTGCCGGATTCCACCACGGTTGAATATCTGTGGCCCTTCATTAAAGAAGAGTACGAGAACCGGGAAGCAGCCCTTGCCGCTTTTACCCAGTTTTCATCTGATACAGACGCCGTGTATGCAAAGACAAAAGTTATTGATGTGAGCTGCCTTGAACCCCTGACCACCTTTGGTTTTAAACCCGATAATGTGCGCCCTGTGTCCCAGATGGATGATACCCCTGTGGACCAGGTCTATATCGGGTCCTGCACCAATGGGCGCATTGAAGATTTACGGGTGGCGGCCCATGTTCTAAAAGGGAAGAAGATAAAAAGTACGGTTCGGGCCATTGTTTCCCCGGCCACCCCCAAGATATTTTCCATGGCCCTTGAGGAGGGGTTGATCAAAATCTTTATGGATGCAGGATTTTGTGTGACCAATCCCACCTGCGGCGCCTGTCTGGGCATGAGTAACGGGGTCTTGGCACAAGGAGAGGTGGCGGCTGCCACCACCAACAGAAATTTCAATGGCCGCATGGGCCGTGGGGGCATGGTTCACTTGATGAGTCCGGCCACCGCCGCAGCCACCGCTATCCAGGGAAAAATCGCAAATTCCAGTCTTTTTGTTAATTAGGAGAGCCCCATGAAAGAATTTAAAGGAAAAATTTTGTGCCTGGACCGGTCTGATATCAATACCGATGAAATTATACCGGCCAAATATCTGACGGAGATCGAAAAAAAAGCCATGCAGCCCCATTTGCTGGAAGACCTTGTGCTTGACGGCTTTAATGTACAAAAAGACCTTCAAGATGTTGCCGTGATCGTCACCCGGGAAAATTTCGGGTGCGGGTCCTCTCGGGAGCATGCTCCCTGGGCCCTTGAGGTCAACAAGATTTTTGTGGTGATTGGCCAAAGTTTTGCCCGGATTTTCCGGCAGAATATGTTCAACTGCGGGATGCTGGCCATTACACTGAAAAAATCGGAGATTGATATCCTTTTTGATTGCTGCAAGGCTTGCGATACCTTTGTTTCGGTGGATGTTGAGACCTCCATGATCCAGGTGACCTCCCGGGACAAGGATCTGGCCTTTGGCTTTGCGATTTCCGAATTTGATAAAACCCTTGTTCAGACAGGCGGTTGGCTTGAATATGCAGATGAAAATTATTAAATAACACCCAAAAAGGAAGGGCCGTGTTATCTGGGATGACACGGTCCTTATTTATCAATGACGGCGATACAAATACCCCATGATCAACTAAGCAAAGAAGCTCTCCTAGGGGTGATAGAGGAATTTATCACCCGGGAAAGCACGGATTACGGCGCAATTGAAGTGCCCCTGGAAACAAAGGTGCGCCAGGTCCATCAGAATCTGAACTCGGGCAAAGCCATCCTGGTGTTTGATGGTAAAACCGAGACCTGCAATATTTTCCATAGGGATGACCCTTTGTTAAAGGAGTTGACGCCCTAAAGGAGTTGACGCCCCAGGGGTCAGGCCCTGGACATGAATTTTCTTGTTTCGGTATTGACCCTGACCATTTCACCGGGCTCCAGATATTCCGGGATCTGAATTTCAACACCATTTGAAAGGGTTGCGGGCTTGGTCCTTGCCGTTGCACTTGCCCCTTTGATGCCCGGCGCTGTCTCGGATATTTCAAAAACAAGGGAAATGGGTATTTCAATGGCAACCATGTTTTCATCAATGATAAGGCCAACCAGTCCTTCCATCTCGTCTGTGATCCAGACAAATTCATCCTGGATGGCATCCTCTTCTATCATATACTGGGAATACTCCTGGCTGTCCATGAACACATGGAGGGCGCCGTCGGGATACAGATATTGTACCGATCTTTTCATCAGGGCGACGTCATTGAGCATGTCATTTCCCTTGAATGTATCTTCATATTTTTGTTTGGTCCTGATGTTGTTGAACCTGACCTTGTAAAGGGTCACAGCCCCCCTTGCCGAGGGCGATCTTACATCAATATTTTTCACAATGTAGGCGTCGTCGTTTATTTCCACAACATTGCCTTTTTTTAAATCACAGGCCTTGGGCATTTTGTACTCCTAACTATTATCTATTATAAAAAAGGTATCCATACCATTCAAAAGGAAAATTTAAAAGCACAAGGACAAAATAATGAAGGTAAAATAAATAGTTATGGCTGTTGTTCCAGCAATTAGAATTAACACACCAGTAGCAGCAAGATCATCGACTTCAACAACGAATGCACAAACGGCAAAAACTATAAAGGTTCGAAAGAGCAAGAGAAATATTTACAGGCCCAAAAATATTTACCCGGACCTTAACAGGAACCCTGAACATTGCTTCTTCCAGTCTGATAATTTTTGCGTTGGAATATTTTTTACTGAGCCTCTTGCAGAAATAAAAAAAAACATAGTTTCGGCAAGCGGCTCAATTTTAAACCGGTTTGCGATTCATCCTGTAAAATTATCAAAGGTATTTGGGACACCTGCTTCATTAGTGACCATACCTTACCTTATTCTTTGAATAAAGAAATGGGGAGATGATTTTTGGCAAAATCATCTCCTGGTATTTTAATTATTATGTACTCTCAGCTAATGTTGACCCCGGTCCTGCTAAAGGTCTAAAGGTTTTTTTTGATGATCCGCAGAAGGGACATTCCCAATCATCTGGAAGATCTTTAAAAGCTGTTTCCGGAGGGGTATTTGTCTTTGGTTCGCCTTTGTCAGGGTCATAAACATATCCGCAATTGTGTATTTGGCATTGATACATATCTTTTGGGTCAGCCATTTCAACTCTCCTTTTTTAAGTAATTAATATTAAACTACCAAAACGGGCTATGTCGAAACCCATCTTATAGATGACATGAACCGTCCCATTTGCCATAAATGAAAGGATGAAAATAACCGCCACACAAAAGGAGGCGACTCATGAATTTAATTATAGTCAGATTCTCAAATTTGGTCAAGGGAACTGTTTTTGGATTTGATCGTATCGTATTCAAAAAATTGTTTTCAAAATAGTGGATAATGGGGCTGTGGCTTTCGGATCGGAGTTTGTCCAGAGGTCGGGGGAGATTGCAAGCGTATCATTGATTGTGATTTTGTGCATCTTAATTGCGTTGCGCGTTAAAAAAGACGTGCTGTTTTAGGACCTGCCGGATAGCTTTGGCATCGCCTTGACACAAAGAAGGGCCTAATCTAATATATCAAGGGTTCAGCTGTTTTTTTCCAGGCCAAGTTAACAAGAGGATGTTTTTATGACCCGACCCATTAAACAGGCAATTAGATTTTTTTATCCAGCCAGTCTGCAGGGACAGATGTTTATTTTGGTGTTTTTGGTGGTTTTTGGGGCTCTTTTTGTCAGCGGTGCTATTTTTACCACTTTTATCGGCAATCTTTCAAAGGCAGAAATTGGAAGACGCGCTTTGGATATTGGTCACACGGTTGCCATGATGCCGATGGTGCACACGGTTCTTAAGAAAGGAAGCGACCCCAAAGGAGAACTTGCACAGCTGGCGGAGCTGGTTCGAAAACGAACCAATGCCCAGTTTGTGGTCATTGCCGACCGGGGGAGCCGGCGGTTCTCACATCCAGATCCTGAAAAAATCGGTAAACATTTTGTGGGAGGGGATGAAACAGCCGCCCTTGATCAGGGCAGGGCCTATGTGTCCGAAGCTGTCGGCACACTGGGGCCTTCCTTGCGCAGTATTGTGCCGATATTCAACGAACGAGACACGGTTATTGGGTTTGTCTCGGTGGGGTATCTGCAGACAAAGGTGTTGGAAACCGTTAAGGATCACCAGCGGGAGCCGGCAACCCTTATTTTTATGCTCTTTGTGGTGGTGCTGCTGGGGGCCACCGGAATTGCCCGGTATGTAAAAAAACAGACCCTGGGGCTGGAACCCAGGGAAATATCCTCCCTGTACCTGGAGCGCCAGGCTATTCTTGAATCCATCCGGGACGGTATCATTGCCGTGGGGGAACAACAGGATATCCGCTTGATCAACCCGGCGGCACTGGAATTTTGCGGGTTTGATTCAGATGAAAATATTATCGGGACCTCTGTTGATGAGGTGTTTGGCGCCAGTGATTTTAAACGGCTTTTACAGCCCCACCCCCGAGAGTCTTTCCGTGAGGTAATGGTGGATGGCCAGGCGCTTTTACTGACGACGGTTCCCATCAAATACCAAGGGCGGGTGCAGGGGATGGTGGCAAGCTTCCGTCGGTTGGAGGATTTTCACAGGCTTCAGGCAAAATTGCGCCAGACCCAGCAATTTTCCGAGATGCTCAGGGTTCAGGCCCACGAATATTCAAACAAACTGCACACCCTGGCTGGTATGCTGCAGATGGCTGCCTACCAGGAAGCCCTTGAGCTTGTGAGCCGGGAATCTTCCGGTTTGCAGAGCCTGATTGAGTTTTTAAACAGGGCGGTGCCCCATCCAGCCCTTGCGGCCATTATCATGGGCAAATACAATAGGGCCCTGGAAATGAAGGTGGATTTTCTGCTCAATCCGGACAGCACCATGGGCCAAATCCCCGAGGCCTATGATCAGGACAAATTGGTGAGTATTTTGGGCAATCTGTTGGACAATGCACTAGAAGCCGCCTTGAAGGGCCGGGAACGTCCTGCCTGTATCCAGTTGTTCATGACCGATATGGGCCATGATTTGATTTTTGAGGTGGAGGATTCCGGTCCCGGTGTCTCCATTGAGCTCCAGGAAAAAATTTTTTCCAAGGGCTTTTCCAGTAAAAAATCCAAGGGACTTCGGGGGGATATCCACGGGGTGGGCCTTTATCTGGTGGACAGATTCTTGACCGATTTAAACGGTCAATTAACGATTTCAACCGGTGACCTGGGAGGTGCTTTGTTTACCCTGAGTCTCCCCAAACATCCGGAAAGGATAATATGAACGCCATACGCGTATTAATTATTGAAGATGATACACGGATCGCAGAAATGCACCGGTTTTTTGTTGAAAAAGTTTTAGAATTTGAGGTGACGGGCATTGCCCAGAATCTTGGAGAGGCCCGGGAATTGGTAAAACTGCTGGCACCGGACTTGCTGTTGCTGGATCTGTATATGCCCGATGGAAACGGTATGGAGATTTTGCATCAATTAAGGGGGGAAGGCAGGGCCATTGATGTTATTCTCATAACGGCGGCCAGGCATGTGGCGGATGTACAGCAGGCCATGCGGGCAGGAGCCTTTGATTATCTGGTGAAGCCGGTTGTCTTTTCCCGGTTTGAACAGGCCTTGATCCGTTTTCGCAAGTACCATGGGCAGCTGCAGCAGCAAGATACCCTGGAACAAAGGGATATTGATGCGTTAACCCATCCCCATCAGGCACCTTCGTCTGCCCAGGCAGACAGCGTCCCCAAAGGAATTGATGTGCTTACCCTGGGCAAGGTGCAGCAGGTTTTTCAAAAAAATAATCCCAATGGCCTCAGTGCGGAAGAGGCAGGAGAACAAATTGGGGCCAGCCGTTCAACCGCCCGGCGTTATCTGGAGTACATGATTACCACGGGTGAATTACGGGCAGATTTGATTTATGGCAGTGTTGGACGGCCCGAGCGCCGGTATTTTCCGGAGGGCAGCCCATGACCGATAGAACCCGGCTCCGTTAACGTTTTTTTGACGGAGCCGGGTTGGACTATCGAATTGGAAGATTCTGGTTGGATGAATTAGATAAATATTTGGGCCAGGGGGTATCCCACGCAACAGGCAATGATGACGCCAATCAAACCCGGCACCATAAAGCTGTGGTTGAAATAGTATTTCCCTATTTTAGTCGTTCCGGTGACGTCAAAGTTAACAGTGGCAATATCTGAAGGGTAGTTGGGAATAAAGAAATACCCGTAACATGAGGGCATGATGCCAATTACCAGGGCCGGCGAAAGGCCCATGCCGATTGCCACCGGCAGCATCATCCGGCAGGTGGCAGCCTGGCTGTTGACCACAACGGATACAAGGAACATGGCCAGGGCAAAGGTCCAGGGGTAGTTTTGTACCATTTCAATTATTCCGGCTTTAAAGCTGGGAAGGGCAAACTTAAAGTAGGTGTCACTCATCCAGGCAATACCGAAGATGGCAATGGCCGCCACCATACCGGATTTAAACACAACCCCTTCGGGCACCTTGGCGGTTTTGGTCTTGGTGATAAGAAGGATCAGTCCGCCAAAGGCCAGCATCATCATCTGGATGATCACAGACATCTTGATGGCCTTTTCACTGCCGCCAATGGTTCGTATCTCAGGGAACATGGCGATGATGACAATGGTGAAAAGAGCCAGGACAAACAAGATGACAGAGTGGCGGGCTGCCTTGGGCAGTGTTTCATCGAGTGTTGTGGCGGTGGTCCCTTCAACCTTTTTCCGAAAGATGGGATCTTCCAACCGTTTCTGGTACTCAGGATCATCCTTAAGTTCCGCCCCCCTTCTCATGCTGTAAAGGGACATGGCAAGAACACCTGCAAGGGTGGCCGGGATGGTCACACTGAGGATGGAGAACAGGGTCAGATCGGGCGCAATATCTGATAATTGTGACAGATAATAGACCACTGCCGCAGAAATGGGGCTGGCGGTAATTCCCATCTGGGAAGCAATAGAAGCTGCTGCCATGGGCCGTTCCGGCCGAATATCGTTTTTCAGGGCAACATCACCGATAATGGGCATGATCGAATAGACGGCATGACCTGTTCCCAGCATGAATGTCATGGTATAGGCGACCAGGGGCCCCAGCAGGGTGACCATCTTGGGGTTGGACCGGAGCAGCCGTTCTGCCAGCTGGAGCATGTATTTTAATCCCCCTGCTGCTTCCAGGATGGAGGCGCAGGTTACCACTGCCATGATGATCAGCATCACCGTAATGGGAGGGGAGGTGGGGGGCATCTGGAAAACAAACACCTCAACCACAAGGCCGATACCGGAAACAACACCAAGGCCAATGCCGCCATACCGGCTGCCCATATAAAGTATCAACAACAGAAACA
Organism: Desulfobacteraceae bacterium; assembly: GCA_016743945.1. Taxonomy (GTDB): domain Bacteria; phylum Desulfobacterota; class Desulfobacteria; order Desulfobacterales; family Desulfobacteraceae; genus NBML01. The sequence goes on along the minus strand of JADGFI010000003.1, from coordinate 26,470 downwards.
AAAACTGAATATACAACATATAAAAATTCCTTTTTCTAAAGAGAGTATAAGGTTTTCTGCAAGCAGATGTCTGGTCACAGCATCAAAATCACAGAGTAGAGGATGCTTTTGAAATCGTAAAGCTTATGGAATTAATGAATTTTTTATTTTTTTTGGCCATTGTGGTCATTCTGGTCACAGGGGTGACCCGGAGGTTGGTCGTCATTGGATGCGAGGCCTTATTTTTTCTTGACTTTAGCAATCCTTTTATGAGAAACGATGTGAACGTCGTTTTTTGTAAAAGTTTTACGTTTTTAATAACGAAAGGAGGTCTTTTATGGGAAAAGCAGTCGATCCAACCCTGGTTGCCCGGTACAAAAAAGAACAGGTCCTGGCCCTTGCCAGCCGGTCTTTAACGTCAGTGGTGGCCCATTTTGCATTGTTTGTTTTTGTCGCAGTGATCACTCCCATGAAAACAGATCATCCACTGGTTCTTATGGTTTTTGGAACGCTGATATTTGTGATTTCCAGCATTCGAATTATCATGGCCAAAAAGGTTCCAAAGGGGTTTGACTTGGCCCCCCTGACCTGGGTCAACATTATTTTGGGGCTTAATCTGGTGTCCGGCATCCTGTGGGGAATACTGGGTCTTATCATGGCTGTTTATTATCCCCTTGAGTGGCCCTTGCTGTTTACCCTGGTGATCATTTGCGGATTGGCGGCAGGCGCAACCAGTTCTCTGGGGCCTCATTTTTCCCTTTCCAGGAATTTTACATTGCTCATGATGGTGCCCCTTACCCTGTGGGGTTTTTTTGAGGGTTCCTCCCTGGGAATCGGGGTGGGCGTTTTATGCGCCTTTTCCATGTTTATGTTCATTCGCATGGCCAGGGACAATTACCTCTGGTATTGGGAAAGCATGGTCAACACAGAAAAAATTCAGTCCGCCACCCAAACCATGGAAGGCGTTTTTCAAGGGGTTCATGACAATGCAGCCCTCTTGAATAAAACCTCAACCGATTTGTCTGAATTTTCCGGTGACATGACCTTAAATGCCGCAAAAATGGCGGCTAAATTATCCAGCGTGGCCGGGATTGCAGAAAAGGTGAATACCAATGCCTCTTCCATGGTTTCCCTCATGGACCAGACCACGAATAATTTTTCTAATATCGCCTCTGCCACAGAAGAGATGACAGCTACCATTACCGATATTGCCCGCAGCACGGAGAAAACCTGCGAAATCACTAGCAGAGCCGTTGCGCAAAGTGATGCTGCTGTCGCTCAGATGGGCCTTTTGGGGGAATCTGCCACGGCCATTAATAAAATAACCGATGCCATCGGCGATATCTCTGAGCAGATTAATCTTTTGGCATTGAATGCCACCATAGAGGCGGCAAGGGCGGGAGAGGCCGGGAAAGGATTTGCCGTTGTGGCGACTGAAATAAAGGTGCTGGCGGTTCAAACCTCCGAATCTGCCAATGAAATCAACCGCCAGGTAACGGAGATTCAGGAAGCTACCCAATGCTCCACAAGGGAAATGGATGCCATTACCGGAATTGTTCAGGAAGCAAATACCCGGGTGGGGGGAATTGCAAGGGCTGTGGAAGAACAGTCCTTTGCCACCAATGAGGTGGCCAAAAATATTAACGAAGCCTCGGCCGGGTTTTATTCGGCAAATCAGATGATGGCAGAAAATGACGAGGGCCTTAAACAGGTGTCCCATGATATCGTCCAATTGGAAGGGATGGCTAAGGGGGTTGAAGCCGGAGCCGCCCAAGTGGATCAGAATGCAGGCACCCTTTTAATCCTGGCCCGGGAAATGGTCAAAATAGTGGCCAGCCCGGTTTAAAAAGCGCATTTGACCATCAGGGAAGATCAGCTTCTGCCGCCGCTCCATTTGAGCCGGGTTTTCAATACCTTGAAATAGGATTGATCTTCCAGGGAGATCATTTTGAGGGCATTGGGGCTTTTTTTGATGAAGATTTTATCCCTTGGGTCCATTTCAAAGCCTTCCTGGCCGTCCAGGGTCAGGATCATATCTTCGGGACTGCCTTCAAGGCGGATTTCCACCCGGGTGGTGTCGGGAATAATCAAAGGCCGGTTGGTCAGGGTAAAGGGGCAGATGGGGGTTAAGATGATGGAGGGTACTTCCGGATGGACCACGGGTCCGCCAGCTGCCAGGGAATAAGCGGTGGAACCTGTGGGGGTCGCCACAATAAGACCATCGGCCCGGTAGGTGGTCAGATAGGTATCATCCAGATATACCGCACAGGAAGCAAGCCGGGACAGGGCTGCCTTGTTGATAACGGTATCATTGAGGACATCCACATCAATGATCTGTTCTCCTTTTCGCATCACCTTGATATTAAGCCTGGCCCGTTTTTGGATAATATAATCTCCTCTGAATACGGCTTCAACCGCTTCATAAAGATTTTCCTCCGTGGTTTCAGCCAGGAATCCGACCTCCCCGAATTTTACCCCCATCAGGGGAATTCTTTTGTCTTCAATGAACCGGGATACACTCAAAAAGGTGCCGTCTCCCCCCAATACAATGATGCAGATAAGATCCCCGGGCAGATGACGAACTGTTTTCCCCTGGGTATCAATCACCACGCATTTATTTCCAAGCCTCTGGATCAGTTCCCGGGCTTTTTTCTGGGCATGGACTTCATTTTTGATAACAATCCCGACGCGTTGGTTTCCCATATTGTATGCAATCCTTTTGTGTTTATTTCCTTGATTTACTTCCGGCTGATTTGCCTGATTTTAGTGTGCCAGGGCCCAGTTCTCTCCAGATCCGAAATTAACCTTTAACGGGACCTTGAGGGGATATACATTTTCCATGATTTCTCGGGCCATGCGTATCAATTGGTCTTTTTCTTCCAAAGGGGTTTCAAATATGATTTCATCATGGACCGACAGCAGCATCCTGGAGGCCATCTCATCCTTCACCAGGGCCGCTTCCATTTTTATCATGGCAAGTTTGATCAGGTCGGCGGCACTTCCCTGGATGGGGGTATTAATGGCGGCCCGCTGGGCAAAGTTCCGGATATTGGCATTGGAGGACCGGATATCATCCAGGCGCCGTTTTCGGCCGAAGATAGTTGCTACCTCGCAGGTTTCCTTCGTTTCTTCGATTGTCTTGTCAATGAATTGTTTCACTCCGGCGTATCGCTTGAAATAATTGTCAATATAGGCCGTGGCCATTTTCCGGCTGATATTTAATTCATTGGAGAGCCTGAAGGCACTCATGCCGTATACAATCCCGAAGTTAATGGCCTTGGCCTGGCTTCTCAATTCATCGGTGATAAATGCTTCCATCACCTGGAAGACCTCAAGGGCGGTCCGGGTATGGATGTCCTCATCGTTGTTAAAGGCCTCAATCAGAATTTTGTCTTCAGCGCAATGGGCCAGAACACGAAGTTCGATCTGGGAATAATCAGCGGAGATAAGGGTGTTCCCCTCTTCCGGGATAAAGGCTTGTCGGATGAGTTTGCCCTCTTTTTTCCGGATGGGAATATTCTGGAGGTTGGGTTTTGAACTGGAAAGTCGGCCGGTCACCGTGATGGTCTGGTTAAAGGAGGTGTGAATACGGCCTGTATCCGTATGGATTAGGTGGATAAGGGATTCCACATAGGTTGACTTGAGCTTGCCCAGGGTCCGGTACCGGAGCAGTTTGTCCGGCAGTTCATGGGTTTTGGCAAGCAGGGTCAGCACTTGTACATCCGTGGAATATCCGGTTTTCTTTTTGGTTTTTTTGCTGGTTTTAAGCTGGAGTTTTTCAAAGAGAATGACCCCCAGCTGCTGGGAAGAATTGATATTGAATTCTTCCCCTGCCAGATCATATATTTCTTGTTCAAGCGTTTTCATCTCGGCTTCAAAGGTGACAGACAATTGGGCCAGGGCACTTGCATCCACGCGTATGCCTGCCATTTCCATATTGGCAAGCACGGGGATCAGTGGCACTTCAATGGTTTCCATGAGGGATAATAGTTCTTTTTCCTGGAGCTGACGTTTAAATTCCCCATAGGCCATGAAGGTGAGATCGGCATCTTCTGCTGCGTAATCAACGGCCTCCCCGATGGGGGTCTCTTCAAACCCGATCTGGGTTTTCCCCTTCCCGGCAATTTGTTCATAGGAGATGGTCTTGTACCCGAAAAGAGTCATGGCAATGCTGTCAAGGCTGTGGCCCCGGATGGCCGGGTTGAGCAGGTGGGAGGCAATCATGGTGTCAAAAACAATGCCGGCAAGGCGAATGCCGTAATTTGCCAGAACAATATAATCATATTTAATGTTCTGGCCGACTTTTTGGATCTCCGGGTTTTCCAGGACTGGCTTGAAGATGCGGAGGATCTCTTGTTTCTCCGGTTGCTCAATATCATTTGGATGGGTATGGCCAATGGGAATGTAAAATCCTGTGTCATCCATATAGGAAAAGGAAAGTCCCACAAGTTCGGCTTCCATGGGGTGCTTGGAAGTGGTCTCGGTGTCAATGGCAAAGACACCCTTGTTTTCAAGAACTTTGGCAAGTTTTTCCATTTCTTGGACGGAGGTGATCAACTTATAGATTTTTTTTGATTTATCGGCTTTCTGGGCAAATTCTGCGGCGAGATTTTTAAATTCAAGTTCTTTGAACAGTTCAAAGGCCTTTTGGGTATCAAAGGCCGGAAGCTTGAAATCCTCAATATTGCCATTAACTTTTACCTTTCGGTCAATGGTGGCAAGTTCCCGGCTTAGGCGTACGATTTCATGGCTTTCGACGAGACTTGTATAAAGTTTTTTCTTTGCTTTAACCTGGTCCAGATTTTCATAAAGCCTATCAATGGAACCAAACTGGGCAATGAGCTTAATGGCTGTTTTAGGGCCCACTCCTTTTACCCCGGGGATATTGTCGGCCGTATCCCCGGCAAGCCCCAGTACATCGATAAATTGAAGAGGGGTTATCCCCATATCCTCTTTTACCGTGGCCACATCGGTGATGGTATCCTTCATGGGATCCCAGAGCACACAGTGTTCTGTGACAAGCTGGATAAAATCCTTGTCCCCGGTGACCATGACCACTTCAAATCCTTGTTTTTCGGCCAGACCTGCATAGGTTCCCACCAGGTCGTCTGCTTCAAATCCGATTTTCTGGATAATGGGAATGTTCAAGGCCGATATCATTCGTTTGACATCGGGGATCTGAATTGCCAGTTCCTCGGGCATGGGCGGTCGGTTGGCCTTGTATTGGTCATACATGGTGTGGCGGAAGGTGGGCCCCTTGACATCAAAAAAGACCACGGCATATTCGGGTGTGTTTTCCTTTAATAATTTGAGTAAAATTCGGGTGAACCCAAAGGTGGCATTGGTGGGGTGACCCGTGGCGGTGCTAAGCGATCGAATGGCATGGAATGCCCGGTATAAAAATGCACTGCCGTCAATGAGAAATATTTTTTTTGGAGTTGCCATTTTGTGTATAAGCCTTTTTGGATATTGAATTTTTCTTAAATTAAGGGCATATATACTATCTTTTTGAAAAAAGGAGAAGTATATTTATATGATGAAGGAAAAAGGCCGTGCCCGCCGGGAAAAACGCAGGCAAAAAAACAATAAAATTTGCCATTGCTGCCAGGGGGAATTTATGTTCTGCTGGCAATGCCGGTGCGGGTTTGCCATGTGTCAGGCATGCATGTATGAGAATCAGTGGGGCATGACCTGCAACGGGATTACCTGGCAGTGCCCGGACTGCGGTGCCCAGAACGGATTCGGCAATCAATAAATTTTTATCAATAGGAGGCAATACCATGGCAAAAACCATCCATGTGGGAACCTTGATATCCGGAGGCGGTACTAACCTTCAGGCCATTATTGACGCCTGCTCCAGGGGCAGTATTGACGCCAAAATTTGTTTTACCGGCTCTGACACCCCTGGCATTAAAGGGCTTGAACGGGCTCAACGATCGGGTATTGACACCTTTGTGGTAGATTACACCAAGATTATCCGCTCCTGCAAACATGGCATTGAGGATGCAGATCTTCCCCCTGATTTTGACCTGGGTGAGATTCTTGAAAAACAGCAATTGGTAACCCCTGATACGCCGGCGGGTACTTTGGGTGGCGCGTCAAGTGATGGGTCAATGGAGCGGATAGCATTCTTTTTGAAATCCAGGGCCATGGCAGAAAAAAAACTTTTAGACCATATTCTCGCCCATGATATTGACCTTTTGGTCCTGGCCGGATTCATGCGGGTACTGACCCCCTATTTTATTGACCGGATCAATACAGTTTCCGGCCGGTACAAGATTATGAATATCCATCCGGCCCTGCTGCCTTCCTTCCCGGGTACGGACGGGTATGGGGATACCTTTCGGTATGGGTGTAAAGTTGGGGGCTGCACGGTTCATTTTGTCGATTACGGAGAGGATACCGGTCCCATCATTGGCCAGCGAGCCTTTGAGATAGAAGCGGGTGATACCCTGGAGGATGTTAAAAGAAAAGGGCTTGAACGAGAGTGGGAGCTTTATCCTGCCTGTATCCAGGCCTTCGCAGACGCCCGATAAATTCAGACGAAAAAAGAATCTGCCATGTGGAGGGCGTCCCTATAAAATTTTGGTAGTTTTTCAATTATTTTTTGACCGTCCATAAGTGACAAGAGTTTGTGATTCCATAGGCCTTTTTCAAAGCTTACGACAAGTGCCTGGATCAGACTGTATTGTTTGTCCCGGCCCAAAAGGGCATCTTTGATTTTGTTTGAAAAGGTGAGCTGGGAGAGAATGGCTGCCATGGGTTTGTCCAGAATGGCATCCATGGATGAGAACAGGCCAATGGTGAACAATTCTTCTGTTGTAAAATTAGTTTTTAGCATTTGACCGCATTGTTCGCACATTCTGGCCCGGATTAACGACGAGCGGATCAGTTCATTGGGTTTATTTTCTCCCAGATCCGAGACCACCACCACATGGATGAATTTTTTTAATTCGTCAACCCCTAAAAATAGCATGGCATCTTTGATGGTGTCCAGGGGTGTGGGGCGTTGAAAATAAGCTGAGTTAATGAATTTTAGTAATTTAAACGAGACAGACAGGTCTCTTTTTATGAGCGTTTCTATGGCTGTCAAATCCATTTCTTTTTGCGTCGCTGCATTGATTAGTTTTAATTTTGTCATCTGGCTTGGAGAAATGTCTTTTTTGGAGAAAATTTCCGGCCGGGCGAAAAAATAGCCTTGGAACAGGCCAAATCCCATTGATTTGGCCTGCTCAAATTCTTCGTGGGTTTCGACTTTTTCCGCCAGAAGGGTGATGGAATGACGGGCTTTAATGGCTGCAATAATCGGTTCAAGTGTATCCAGGGGAGTGGCTATGATGTCAAACTTGAGCAGGGTGCAAAGGGATATCATGTCATTAAATTTTTTGTCATAGACAAAATCATCCAGAGCGATGCGAAATCCCTGGAGTTTGAATTCCATTAATGCCGCCATTACAGAAGGGTCCGGTTCTATGTCTTCCAGCACCTCGATGATAATATGTTCTTTTGGAAAAAGTAAGGGGGTTTTCAGGAGGATCAGATTCCGGGTAAAATTTATCAGCCCGGGTTTTCCTGCCAGGATTTCGTGGAGCCCGAAGGAGAAAAAGGTATTGGACAGCACACCGGAGGTGGCGGTGTCCCCGTCGGTATCGGGAAACACATTGTCAAGGTTTTGTCTGAACAAAAGTTCATAACCGAAAACCTTTTTTTTTGCAGTGAAAACAGGCTGTCGTGCGACAAAAATATCCATGTTCAGAAGGCTCCTGTCTGGAGTTTCTTGGCAATCAAATAGTAATTACGAATTATTATTAATAAGTTTGCCACTATAGCCTGGATAAAATGGAAAAATCAAGGGGAAACCCTTGCGCTATCAGGAAAGCAGTTTGAGCATCAGGGGAACAGCTGTCATGGTGCCGATGGAAGAGCCCAGGTTGGTGAAAATAACCACCAATAGAATTCGGGTGACATTGTTTCTCCAAAACCCTTTTATGGAGACAATATCAGTAGGGATGGCTTCAAGATCCCGAACCTTGGGTTTTCGGGCAAAGGCTTCCACGAGCCCTGATACCCATCCGGCCGCTATCATGGGATTCAGAGAGGTTAAGGGAGCTGCAATGATGGAGGATATAATGGTATAGGGGTGGGCCAGGGCCAGAACAGCGCCAAGTCCTGCAAAAATACCATTGGCCGCAATCCATATCCATAGCATGTCTGTGCCGGCATTTTTCCCTTCCATCATAAAACCCACCACAAACAAGAGGAGAATGAGGCCGGGAATCAGCCATTTTAAGATGCTGCCCATATTCCCCGCCGGCGGTACCTGGTTGAGATCCGCCAGATCAATGGGGGTGTCATCTGCCATATAGCGCTTGATCCCGGGAACATGGGCAGCGCCCACCACTGCCACGATTTTCTCTCCGGGAGCCGACCGGATACTTTGGGCAAGATACCGGTCCCTTTCATCAATCAGGGCCTTTTCAATGATGGGATGGGCTTTTTTTACATCGGCCAGCAGGGTTTGAAGGATATCTTCCTGCTTCATTCGTTCAATATCTTCTTCCTGGATGCCATCGGACTCCCCAAAGGAAAAGACAATGGAGGTCATTAATTTCAGCTTTTCCCAGAATCCCATGCCCCGCCAGACCCGGGAAAGGGTGATTTGTATTTCCCGGTCAGCAGGTACAATCAGAGCATCTGTTTTTTTTGCCGATTCAATGGCATTGATCATCTCCTGGCCGGGTTTGATATCAAATTTGTCGGCAATTTTTTTCTGAAAGGATGCCAGAAGCAGGTTCATGAAGAGCATCAGGGCTTTCTTTTGTTTGATCACCTTGACAATGTCCATGTTTCTCCACCGGTCTGAATCCTGGATGGAGGCAAGTCTGGTGGTGCAAAGCTCCACACATACCGTGTCGGGATTTTGCTCCAGGATGGTTTCTTCCACCAATTGGGCGCTGTGTCTGGATACATGGGCGGTGCCGATTAAAAGAATCTGCTTTCCCTGAAAGGATAATCTGTGAATGTCTGATGTTTCTGCTGGTTCCAACGTGTTTTCCATGCCCTAGTGCCCTTTATTTTAATTAAAATAGAAATTTGATTATAAGCATTATATTTTCCATGGCAAGACAGGAATTAAGATACGAATAGGGGGGTATTAAAGATAAAACAGTGCAAATTCTTGACCTTGCCGGGTTCTTTTGCTATTCAGGTCTGTATGAAATCCATCGACGAGCAAATACTTCGGACCACAAAGGAAATCATTGTCAAATTTATTGAACTGGGCCGATTGTCTCCTGCCAGTGTGCATGAATCCTTCAAGGATATCTATGCGACAGTGAACCAAACCGTTAAAAAAAATATAAATATAGAGCCCCCTTCTGATGACACACAGCCCTGAGTCGTTTTTTTTCCGGATTCGAACCGGTACAAAAGCAGGCCTGAAAAAGGGATGGAGCGGATTGATCTGGCTGTTAAAAATTCTTGTGCCCATATCTTTTTTAACGGCATTGCTGGTTCATTTCGGCATTATTTATCGGCTTGACTTTCTGCTGACACCGGTAATGAACTGGCTTAGCCTGCCTGCATCCGCGGCTCTTGTGCTGATCATAGGCCTTTTTACCGGGATTTATGGAACAGTGGCTGCCCTTTCTGTCATGGCATTTTCCATGGATCACATGATTCTTATGGCTGTTTTTACCCTTATTTCCCATAACTTGATCCAGGAGAGTATTGTCCAGGGAAATTCCGGGATCAATCCCTTTGTAGCGGCTGCCTTTCGTCTGATCATGGCCTTTGTGGTGACCTTTGTCTGTGCAAAGATTATAGGGGTAACCCCTGCCCTGGAAGTTGTACCAGTCCTGGACAGCCTTGGTGCGAGGGTGCCCTTTTTGTCCATGCTCCAGGAATGGGGGGTGGGAACGGTAAAACTTTGCCTTCAGATTTTTTGTATCATTATGCCCTTGATGGTATTGCTTGAGTTGGCCAAAATTTTCAATATCATTCAAATGATTACCCGGGTTTTTTCCCCGGTGGTAACGTTGCTGGGGTTGGACCGGTCCTGTGGAATGCTCTGGCTGACGGCGGCTGTTTTCGGCCTGGCCTATGGTTCTGCCGTGATTGTAGAAGAAACACGGGCCAATGAATATGATAAGGAAGAATTAATAAAACTTCACCTTTCCATTGGGGTTAACCATGCCATGATCGAGGATCCGATGTTGTTTTTACCCCTGGGAATTCCCCTTTTTTGGCTCTGGATCCCGAGACTGATTGCTGCTGTTGCGGTGACCTATTTGTTTTCAGCACTTTCTCGTGCAAGGAGGCTTTATGCTAAGCGAGCTTGCCATAAAAAAATTCGCAATCATTGACGACATTAGAATTCCTTTTAAAAAGGGTCTATCCGTACTGACCGGCGAGACAGGTGCCGGTAAATCCATTATCATAGAAGCGGTGAACCTGCTGTTGGGCTCAAGGTCTTCGGCAGATCTTGTCCGGACCGGTGAGCAAACCGCCGAGCTTGAGGCATTTTTTGATATTGAGCCCGATTCCCACGCTGCAACCATATTGGCGGAACAGGGCATGGATGGATCCGAAGGCCTCATGATCAGGCGGGTTATCGCAAGTTCCGGTAAAAGCCGGGTGTTTATCAATTCCAGACAAGCCACCCTGGACCTGCTAAAACAGGTCACCTGGAACCTGGCCGGGATTTCCAGCCAGCACGCCCATCAAGGGTTGCTCCGGGAGGAAAATCATCTGGATATTCTGGATGAGTTTGCAGGAACCCGTTCCCTGAGGCAAGAGGTCACTTCTCTTTATGGAAAAATTTTACCCATCACCCGAAAGATCGAGGTTTTGAAATCCCAAAGGGAAGAAAAAATAAGGGAGCAGGATCTGCTTCAATTCCAGGTGGATGAGATTGAGGCTGCTGGTATTTTGCCCAATGAAGACGAGGAACTTGATATCCAGCGGGACCGGCTTCAGAATGCCAGTAAAATTTTTGAAGTTGTCAATGGGGGGATCCATGAGATCTATGACAGGGAAAGATCCCTTATTGAGCGCCTTTCAGCTCTAAGAACTCAGATTGAAAAATTTTCCCGGGTGGATGATGTCCTGGACAAAGTGGCAGACCGTCTGGGATCTCTTGGGTTTGAGCTCCAGGACGTGGCAGAGACCCTGAGAACCTATTCCGCCACCATTGATCTGGACCCAGAATCGCTGGAACTGCTAACCCAGCGGCTGGATTTAATCGCAAAACTCAAAAGAAAGTACGGGGGAAGCCTTGCTTCTTTGTTTGAGCAGTATGAACTCATGCAAACTAAGCTTTCAGACACAAAGGGATTGGAAACCCAGCTCCTTGAACTGGGCATGGAAAAAGAAGGGTTTGAACAGCAGATCCGGCAAAGGGCAAAGGCCTTGTCCCTGGCGCGGCAAAAGGCCGGGATTGTGTTGGCGAAATTGGCCCAACAAGAATTGGCTGCCCTTGAAATGGGAAAGGCCCGGTTTGAGGTGCTTATTTCCCATCAGACAACCGAAAACCCGGAAGAACTCCAAACCCCTATCCGGGAAAAGATTTTTTCCACGGGCATGGATAAAATTTGTTTTTACTTGAGCCCCAACCCCGGGGAAGCTGCCAAGCCCCTTGTTAAGATTGCTTCCGGCGGAGAGCTATCACGGATTGTCCTGGCCCTTAAGGCGGTACTGTCCACCACCCAATCTCTTGAAACCCTGATTTTTGATGAAGTGGATGCCGGCATCGGCGGGGCCACTTCGGAAAAAGTGGGGCTCAAATTAAAAGAATTGGGGGCCAAACACCAGGTGATCTGCATCACCCACCTGGCCCAGATTGCAAAATATGGTGCCAGTCAGTTCAGGATCTTAAAGCAGGTGGTCAATGACCGCACCTGCACCTCTATTATTCCCCTTGAAACCCAACGAGAACGGGTGGAAGAAATTGCCAGAATGATTGGCGGACAAAAGATTACCACTGCTACCCTGACCCACGCAGAAGAACTTCTTCACCAGGGGTTGGCTTGACAAATCCAAAAATGTGTTTATATTAGCAAGCTATTGTAAATTTAACACCAAGGAATTAAAATGCCAATATTCGAGTTTAAATGTTCAAAATGTGAAGAGTTCTTTGAAGTGATTGTCATGGGATCCGATGATGATACTTCTGTCAGTTGCCCCAAGTGTAAATCCAAGGAATTTCAACGGGTGGTGTCCACCATAAACTATGCCATGGGCAATTCGGGCAGCAGTGGTGGCGGCAAGGGTGTCCAGACCCAGGAGAGAGAATGTGCCAGTGGATCCTGTAAAACCTATACTGTCCCGGGGGCAACCAGGGATTAATACCTGCTCCGTTTAATCTTTTCTTCAAGAAGATTCCCCGCTCGCTATCTAAATTATCTGTTTTCAGGCCCCGGTGCCAAAGGAGGGTGTATGGAAGAATTTGCAAAACTCATCATTGACGGACAAGAATTTATCCTGCCGGTGATTGAAGGGTCTGAAGGTGAACGTGCCATTGATATCAGGAATTTGAGACCGCAAACCGGTTATATAACCTTTGATCCGGGGTATGGAAATACCGGCGCCTGTAGAAGCGCCATCACCTATATGGATGGAGAAAAAGGTATCTTGCGGTATCGGGGAGTTCCCATTGAGCAGTTGGCCAAGTCTTCCACCTTTGTTGAAACCGCTTTTTTGCTGATCACGGGAAAATTGCCCACCCGGGATGAATTGACCCGAACCTCTGTCTATTTAAATGATTTTTCCACCCTCCATGAAAATATGAAGGCCTTTTACCAGAATTATCCGTCCAAGGCCCATCCCATGGGAATTTTGTCTGCCATGGTCAATGCCATGAGAAGTTTTTATCCGGAATTGCTTGATATTGAAGAGGAGATGAACAAAACCTATTTGCGGATTATCTCCAAAATCAGGACCATGGCCGCCATGGCCCATAAGATATCCATCGGCCAGCGGGTGATCTACCCCCGGCCGGATTTGTGCTATTGTGCCAATTTTTTAAATATGATGTTTGACTCGGTGGTGGTCCCCTATCGTTTGGATGATGAGCTGGTTCGGGCGCTTAATGTGTTCTGGATTCTCCATGCTGACCATGAGCAAAATTGTTCCACCACAGCCGTTCGGGTGGTGGGGTCTGGAAAGGTGAATATTTATTCCACCATTTCCGCCGGGATTTCGGCGCTATGGGGTCCTTTGCACGGCGGTGCCAACCAGGCGGTTATCCAGATGCTTGAGAGAATTGAACGAGACGGTCTGTCCGTGGAAACTTGCATTGCCCGGGCAAAGGACCCTAAAGATGATTTCAGGCTCATGGGATTTGGGCATCGGGTATATAAAACCTATGATCCCCGGGCCACAATTATGAAAGAAATGTGTGATATCGTTCTCAAGAAGGTCAAACAAAAAGACCCTTTGCTGGATATTGCCCAAAAACTGGAAGAGGCAGCGCTCAACGATTCTTATTTCAAAGAGAAAAATCTCTATCCCAATGTGGATTTTTATTCCGGGATTGTGTTGCGGGCCATGGGAATTCCCACCAATATGTTTACGGTCATGTTTGCCATCGGCCGCCTGCCCGGCTGGATTGCCCAATGGAAAGAAGACGTGTCTGATCCGGAAATGAAGATTTGCAGACCCCGGCAGGTTTATACCGGTAATCGGTTAAAGGAGTATATTCCCATTGACCAGCGGAAAGCAGACGATCCTTTCTGTTAAGGGCAGACAGAGGCGGAACCATGGTTGAGATTATTGCCCATAGAGGTGCCAGGAGCATTGCACCGGAAAATACCCTGGCTGCTGCCAGGCGTGCCTGGGAACTGGGTGCTGATCGCTGGGAAACAGATGTAAGCTTCACAAGGGACGGGCATCTGGTCCTGTTCCATGATGATACCCTCTCCCGGTGCACAGATGCCCCGGCCCGATTTGGATACCCCGTTTCAGGAGAACCTGTGGCATTCGTGAGACAAGAAGATTCCCTGATCCACTATACATTGGCAGAACTTTCCACCCTGGATCTTGGGTCTGTTTTTTTGTCCACAGATCCTTTTTCAACCATTGCCCGGGGCGAGATAAAGGAACCTGCACTGTCCGCCTTTAAAGGAGAAAAAATCCCTACCCTGGAGCAAGGGGTGGTGCTGACCCGGGATCTTGGTTTTCAGATTAATATTGAACTCAAGGATCATGGAAATGAACCCGGGCCTTTTTCCCTTGCCGCCCAGACCCTTTTCATCATTAAACGGACAGGTATTTCTTTGGAACGGATTACCATTTCTTCCTTTAATCATGGCTGGCTCAATTGGCTGGGCACCAGGGCTCCGGAGATTGAAATCCAGGCCTTGGTGGGGGATGACGATGAGATTCCCCTTGATTTCAAAGATTTTTCCTTCAAGACCTACAATGTAAATGCAAAATTGATTTCTGAAAAAGGGGTGGGGGAGCTCAAGGCCCGTGGCAAAAAAGTAAACCTGTTTACCGTCAATGACCCCCATGATTTTTCCCGGTTTGTCACTGCCGGTGCGGACGGGATTATTACGGATTTTCCCCAGCAATTTGTCATAAAAAACAAGGCGATCACATAAAAAAGGATTTAAAGGCCCCAATGGTGTGTTCAATATCCTGGGGGGCAATATCCAGGTGGGTTACCAGGCGTAAATGATTGGATGGGTCTATGAGGATTTTTTGGGTCTTTAAATGCTGATACAGTTTGTCTATGTCCCCCTTAATATCCGCAAAAAGAATATTGGTTTGAACCCCGCCGGGGTGAAGGCCTATTCCATTGATTTCAGACAGGCCCGCGGCCAGTCGCCGGGCATTTTTATGATCCTGCTCAAGCCGGTTTACATGGTATTCCAGGGCATAAAGGCCTGCTGCCGCTAGAATGCCTGCCTGGCGCATGCCGCCCCCCAGAACTTTCCGCCACCGCCGGGCCTTTTGGATGAAGTCTTCAGGGCCGCAGAGCACAGAACCCACCGGCGCACCTAGTCCCTTGGACAGGCAGCAGGATACCGTATCAAAATGGTGGGTGATCTTCTGAACCGCCACATTTGATTTTACAGCGGCATTAAAGACCCTTGCCCCGTCCAGGTGAAGCAACAGATTGTGAGCGTCCACAAAGGTTCGGGCCTCGGCAAGATAGCCCATGGGCAGCACTTTCCCGCCATGGGTGTTTTCAAGGCATAGCAATTTTGTTCGGGCAAAATGGAAATCATCGGGTTTGATAAATCGGGCAACCTTTGCAAGGTCCAGGGTGCCGTCGGGTTCAAGGTTCAGAGGCTGGGGCTGGATGCTGCCCAGAACGGCCGCCCCTCCGCCTTCGTAGCGATAGGTGTGGGCCAGTTGTCCCACAATATATTCATCCCCCCGGTTGCAATGGGACATCAGGGCCAGCAAATTGCTCTGGGTTCCGCTGGCACAAAAAAGCCCCGCTTCCATACCCGTTAATTGTGCTGTTGTTTTTTCCAGCAGGTTAACAGTGGGGTCTTCCCCATAGACATCATCTCCAACATCCGCCTGGACCATGGCGTTTCGCATGGAATCGGTCGGTTTTGTAACGGTATCGCTTCTCAGATCAATCCATTTCATGGTATAAATTTTTCCTTGTGTATTGCCGTTGAAGGGTTCATATTAAAATCTTCATATCATACTTTGGAGGGGGTTGCACAAAAAATTGATAGCAGCTTATCCTTTTTAAAAGCCTATATCCAAATACTAAAATTTGGTTTTTTTATTCCCAGGTTTTGGGGTTGACACGATATCTTGAATATACTAAGAGTTTAGGAACTGAGTATTCTGAAGAATGCTAAAGTAAGTAATTTAAGATAAGACAATTTTAAAAATCAAAAGGCCATGAAGGCTCGCAGATACGAATCTGCAATCCTTCATGGCCTTTTTTTATTGGTTGAAAGTTTATGGAATATAAAAAAAAAGTGCTGGATATAAATCGATGGACACTACTTGGTTTGCTGGGAATGATGCTTTTGGCGGCGGCATTTTTATGTATGGGAAGAGGGGCGTGTCAGATCAGTTTTCCCCAGGTTATTAAAACCATATCTTCCCACCTATTTTCCCTTCCGGATCTATCCTCAATTTCCAACCTTCATCATACCATTGTCTGGAATATCCGATTGCCCAGAACCCTGTTGGCTATTTTGGTCGGGATTTGCCTGGCTACCTCGGGCACGGTTTTTCAGGGATGTTTTAAAAATCCCCTGGTGGAACCCTATATTCTGGGGATTTCTTCGGGAGCCGCTTTCGGGGCGGCATTGGGGATTGTGTTTCCTTCTTTTTTTTTGTCGGTTCAGGTGCTGGCCTTTTTTTTCGGATTTTTGGCGGTGGCCATTGCCTGCGGCATGGCCCGTGTGAAGGGGCAAACTCCCGTGGTCACCCTTGTTCTGGCCGGTATTATCACAGGATCCATCTTTGGCTCGTTGGTGGGGATACTAAAATATGTGGCCCAGGATTCGGCGTTGCGCGAGATTGTATTTTGGCTCATGGGCGGTTTTTATTATGCCGGATGGCGGGATGTGGCCCTGCTTTTCCCCATCACCCTGGTAAGTTTTCTGATCATCTGGATTTGTGGATGGAAGATAAATGTGCTGTCCATGGGAGAACAGGAAGCCAGAAGTATGGGGATTAACCCTGAAAAAAGCAAATTGATACTGATTTGCCTTGCAACATTGATGACGGCTGCTGCGGTCTCTTTTGTGGGGATTATCGCCTGGGTGGGACTGATGATTCCCCATGCAACCCGGATGATCACAGGGCCGGATCATCGCATGGTTATACCGGCCTCAGCCTTGCTGGGGGCAATCTACCTGGTGATTTGCGATACCATTGCAAGAACCCTTACCGATGCAGAGATTCCCATTGGTATCATCACCTCCCTTGTGGGGGCCCCTTATCTTTTTTATTTGATCAGAAGCCGGGGACAAAGACTGTTAGGAGGATAAAAAATGCTGTTGGTTGAAAATTTAAGTTTCGGGTACGGCAGGACAAAGGTGTTGAATGATATTAGCTTTGGTCTGGGAAAAGGAGAACTTTGCGGACTTTTCGGTCCCAATGGGTCCGGCAAGACAACCCTTTTCAAGTGTTGTCTGAAATTTCTTTGTCCGGATAAGGGCCGCATCTGTTTTAACGGTCAGAATATAAAACAGATGAAAACACGGCAGATGGCACAGCAGGTGGCCTATGTGCCCCAGAGTCATACGCCTCCCTTTCCCTTTCGGGTGGAAGAGATGGTTCTCATGGGCAGGACCCCCCATTTGAACCGGTTTTATCTGTCGGGCAGCAGGGACAGGAAATTTTGTGCCCGGGCCATGGAACTCATCAATATTTCCCATCTTGCCCGGGAACCCTATGATATTCTTTCCGGCGGTCAGCAGCAAATGGTGCTTATTGCCAGGGCAATTGCCCAGGATACAGATCTGATATTTTTAGATGAGCCGACCTCGGCACTGGATTTTAAAAATCAGGTCACCATATGGAAAACCTTGAGGAAAATTGCCGACCAGGGCATTGGTATTCTGGCCTGCAGTCATGATCCCAATCATGTGGCCTGGTTTTGCGATACCGCAGTGGTGCTGGGCCCTGCAGGAATCCTTGCCAAGGGAGATCCCAAGGAGGTGATTTCCCAAAACCTGATGGATACCATTTATCCTAATACCTGTCAGGTGAAGGATGATGAAAATTTTAAAATGGTGGTTCCAAGTGGTCTGATCCGGGACCCCGCTAAGGTGGTAAAATTTCCAATGAACCCAAAAGGAGAAAAATTGTATGGAACACGCTAATATAAATTGCAATGCGATAAATTGGAATGATGAATGGAAACATGAGATGGATCTTTGGCAAAATTCCTCGGGCAAGAGCTGTAAAGAGTTTTGGGCAGATGAGAAATCTGCGGCGGTTTATTCCCGGGAGCATGTGGCACACCATCAAAAGCGGATTGATAAAACCCTTGAGGGACTTGTTCTTACCCCCCGCACCCGGGTATTGGATATAGGGGCCGGTCCCGGAAATTTAGCCGTCCCCATGGCAAAACGTGTCCAGAGTGTTACCACCATTGAGCCTTCAGCCGGAATGAATGCGGTCATGAAAGAGTGCATTCAACGACAGGGGGTGGAAAATATCATCCCCATTGAGAAAACTTGGGAAGCGGTGGACCCGGATTTGGAGCTGTCGCCTTCCTATGATCTGGTCATTGCCTCAATGTCCCTTGGGATGCGCGATATCAGGGCGGCCATTGAAAAAATGAATAAGGTGTGCCGTGGGGAGGTGACCCTGTTCTGGCATGCCGGTATTCCCGGGTGGGAAGATATGCCCAAAACATTATGGCCTCAATTATTCGGAACAAACTATCACGGGGGTCCCAAGAGTGATCTTTTATTCCAGGTACTCTACCAGATGGGCATTTATCCTAGGATTGAGGTGTTTTCCAGCCATTTTCATGAAGTGTTTGTGTCATTGGACGCGGCCTTGGCATTTTATTGCAAACGATTTGACCAGATTCAACCCGTCCATCACCCCATGATTCAATCCTATCTTGAGGAAAAATGCGTAAAAACCCAGGAGGGATTTGTCCATGGGTTTGATCATATTGCCATGAAGTTTTCCTGGAAAAGCAAAGGGGCTTTCCATGAAAAAGCGGCTTAATTTTTGGGTGATGGGGGCTGTTTTGCTGGTCTGGACAACGGTCTGTTTTGCCCAGGCCCTTGCCGGTGTTGTGGTAACAGATTTCAGGGGTAAATCCATTGAGATTCCCAAGTCTATTTCCCGAGTTGTCACCATCAGTGACGGCATGATTGAAGCTGTGATGACCCGGCTGGGAGTGGCGCATACAATTGTGGGACTAGGATCCAGCTGTATTCCGAAAACCTGGGCCTACTCCTATCCCACCATGGGCAGTCTCACCCATGAGTATCATGATGGGATGAATCCTGTCACCCATTTGAATCCAGGGCTGATGCAGCTGCCCCTGGTGTCAAAATTTGGTGCTGGCATTAATTATGAAAAAGTGGTCGCTCTGGATCCGGACCTGATACTGATCCGTACGGGGTCTTGTTCCCTTTGTGCGGGTGAGGATATCCTTGAAAAAAGTATTTTTCTGCTGGAGTCCTTAGGGGTCCCCCTGGTGGTCCTTAAGGGGCCCGATACCTTTGACTCGCCGGATATGGTGTCCATCAGCAATGAAATTAAATTGTTGGGACAGGTATTTCAACAGCCGGAAGAGGCGGGCAAACTTTCCGATTATCTTGAAAACTGTGTTGAGATGATCCGGGAGCGGACCGCCGATATTGTGCCGGCCAATCAAAAAAAGCTGTTGCTGCTGGGGCTTTCTCCCAACGCCAGAAGCCAGGGCGGGGCAGGTCATGTCAAAGGATTGGATACCATCCAGACCTATTTTCTGGATCATTTTGTCCATGCAAAAAATGCCTATGACGGCAGGGGGGCATGGAATATTTTGAATACAGAGCAACTGCTTTCCCTGGACCCCGATGTCATTGTTCTGGTAACCGCCTGGGGATATCATCCCCCCGCAGAGCTGTATGAAGCCCCCTATTATCAGAGTTTGAAAGATATGAAGGCGGTTGCAAATAAGGCGGTGTCCGCCCTGCCCTGGACCCCTTGTAACTGCGAGAAAAGACTGGAGTATCCCATTGATGTCATGGTCATGGCCAAAACAGCCTATCCGGAACGCTTTAAAGATATCCAGCTGGGGCAATGGCTGTTGGATTTTTATCAGAACGTTTACCAGGTGGATGTGAAAACCGCCAAAGAACTCAGGTCCTGCCAGTGGATGGATTGGGCCTGTGAGGAGCAATAGATGGAATCTTGTGAAATCCATGCGGCCCGGAAAGCTTTTTTCAATGAAAGGGCGGATACCTGGCTGGATAAATTGTATAAAAATCCGGACACCGGTGACCATGACCGGTATTCAGAACAGATTGAAAAGATGATTGCTCCTCTGAATATCAAACCCGACGATCGGGTTCTGGATCTGGGGTGTGGCAGCGGGGTTCTGGTTCCCTACCTGCTGCGGTATCTTGGCGATGCCGGGCGGTTGTTTGAAATGGATTATGCTGAAAATATGATCGCCCGGAACCGGAAAATTCATGGGGACAACAAAATTACTTTTGTTTGCTCCGATGTTATGGAGATGCCCTTTAAAGCCGATTTCTTTGATTCAATCGTCTGTTTTGCCTGTTTCCCTCATTTTGAAAATCACCGGGCTGCATTGAAAAAAATGGCCGGCAGTTTAAAGCCAAACCATCCCCTGATAATATCCCATCTCATGTCTTCACATGAGATTGCCGGTCACCACAGCAGTGAAACAGCTGTTGCACGAGACCGGCTGCCAACCAGGAGCGAGATGGAAGATTTCTGTGAAGAAAGCAACCTTTTGATCACCAAATTTATAGATGAACCCGGCTTTTATTTTTTGTCGGCGAAAAAAAAGAGTGCACGAAATTCGCTTTGACAACAGTGCACCGATTGAAAGTTTAAAGGGGAAAACAGGTGTTGATCCCGCAAAGATTTCAGACACCTGTTTTCCCGTGCCCTCCAGAGAGGACGATCAACTATATCAGCCATCGTCCTTTCCTGTCAAACGGCATTTAATAAAGGGGAGTTCGCTCCGGTCGGGAGTGATTTTCCAAAAAAAAGGAGAGGAAAAAATTAATGACTGTATTTAAGTTACTATATGGCCTGGGAATTATGCTTGCCTGCACTTTTTTGTGTCATCCCATGACGGCAACTGCCGGCCAGCCAGATGACCCGGCAGAAGTTAAGGCAGAAACCCAAAAAGATTCTCCGGTTGTGGACCTGGGGGAGATGACGGTCATGGCAGCCCAGCCAGGGGTTGAGATCACAACGGAAAAGACGGTGATCTCCCTGGATAAGTTTGTTAAACCCGGTTCCTTGACAACGGTGACCGATGTCCTCTCGGAGATCGGAGGGGTGGATGTTCAGCGGGCAAACGCTTTGATGGCAAGCCCCGGGGATGAGGTTTCCATCCGGGGGCTCAATGAGGGACGGATGGTCATCGAAATCGACGGGAGACGGGTCAACCAGACCGGCCACATGGGGCGGTATATTGTGGACTGGTCCACCCTGACCTTGGATGATGTGGACCGGATTGAGATTATCAGGGGAGGGCATTCCGTGCTTCACCCCTTTGCCATTGGCGGGGTGATCAATATCATTACCAAAAAGGGCAGTAAAACCCAAAAAACCAAGGGCAGTGTTCGTGCAGGATATGGCCGGTATAACAGCTGGAACGCTGCGGCATCGGTTGATGGCAGTATCGGTGATTATACGGATTTTCATTTTTCCGGGGCCAACCAGGAGAGTGACGGATATTTGAAAAATAATTTTCAGAAAACCCAGTCCGTTAACGCACATTTGGGCATCCATCTGCCCAACGAGGCAAGTCTTGAACTCGGCGTGAAACACTCCCGGGTCGAGTATGGCATGCCCGTTATCAATGATCCCAATGATCCCAATCCAAATGTTGCCGCACTCTATGATTCTGATTACCCCATATTTTCACGGACCAGTGATCAGTTGCGGCACCTGAATTGGGCCCAGCTGCCCGGGACGGATACGCCTGAATGGGAAAAAGAAACCACCTACCTGGATGCCATTTTTCGGGTGCCTGTGGGGCCCGGCATCCTAAAAGTTCATGGGTTCATGACCGATGGGCGAAGGTGGACAAGCCTTTACGGGAAAAGCGGGGCATTTACCCGGGATACGTTCATGGATGACAGAACTCAAGGGGTGATCCTTGAATACGGTGATGTCAGTCTTTTTGACACCCATTTGTTTACCTTTGGGATGGAATATCAAGAACTGGGACAGCCTTCGGGAACCCGGGCTATTTACAAGGTTAAATCGGGATATGTACAAGATATCATTACCCTGGGGTCCAAGTGGACCCTGACCCCCGGGGTCCGATATTACCAGGTGGACAAGGCCACTTACTATTCCTGGACGGAAATGGGGTATGATACCATGCCGCCGGGATGGCCTTTCAGTGTCAGCAATTCAGGGAAAACCGAGACAGACTCAGATTTTTTTCCCAGCCTGAGAGTGGATTATAAACTCAACCAGGATACCACCCTTTATGCTGCTGCCAGCCGGTCTTACCGGCTGCCCTGTCCCTGAGATTATTATTGGTGGGCGCGGTGCGCCTCCGAAACAAATACCTCTCTTGATCCTGAAACTGCAGATGAATATGAAATAGGCGTGATTCACAATATAGGGGACTGGGTCAGCCTCAGGGCCTCAACCTGGCATTATGATATCAAAAACTTTATCAATGACAACGGTATTACGGCTCCCGGCTCCGGTGCCGGTTCCAATTGTCTGTACAATATTGACAATCTTGAACTGTATGGGGTTGAGCTGGAAACCGCTTTTCAGTTTACCAGCAAATTCAGGGCCACGGCATCCTATGTGTTTCAGGAATATAAAGTGAGCCAGACAGGCTATGAGCAGGGCTGGACCTATTATCTGCCGGCCACCCTTCCCAAACACAAGGTGAAGTTGATGGGAAAATATGAAATTATCCCAGAGGGATGGCTTCAGCTGAGTGCAAAATATGTTGGCGACAGGGGGGCCCAAAAAGGCTATGAATTAGATGCCTATGTTGTCTGCGATGCCGGTTTTGAAAAAAAGTTCAAGTTTGGCGGTCAGGCCTATTCAATGAATCTTTTTGTGAATAATTTTACGGGAACCAATTATCAGGAGATCAGCGGATATACCATGCCAAAATATGTATGGGGCATGATGATGGGTATTGAGTTTTAACGGGCCGGGCCGTCCCCTCCTAAAGTAGAGGTGAAAAGCGACGGATTTTACATTCCCAGAATTTTTTGGTGAGATTTCCATATTGATAAACCCGTGAAAACCTGTCACTAATGATTGTTTAAATAAAAATGATCATTATGAAAGGGGGACTATATGGAGATCACAAGGGAAAAGACAATCATCGGATTTATCGGCCTTGGTGTTATGGGGCACAGCATGGCCGGCCACATCCTGGATGCAGGCTTTGGACTGCATCTATACAATCGCAGCGCCTCAAAGGCCGATGATCTGGTGGAAAAAGGGGCCGTCCTGGAAGCCAGTGTTGCAGATCTTGCAAAAAAATCAGATCTTATCGTTGCCATTGTGGGGTTTCCTGCGGATGTTGAAGAGGTGTTTTTGGGGGATGGCGGTGTGTTGGAGAATGCAAAGCCCGGCAGCATTGCCATTGATATGACCACATCGGAACCGGCCCTTGCCATGACCCTTTATGAAAAGGGTAAGGAAAGGGGAATCCATGTGCTGGATGCCCCGGTTTCCGGCGGAGATCTGGGGGCAAAAAATGCGACTCTCTCCATCATGGTGGGGGGGGATCATCAAATCTTTGAGGATGCACGGCCTATATTTGAAATCATGGGGAAAAATATCGTATACCAGGGAAAAGCAGGGGCGGGTCAGCATACCAAAATGGCCAATCAAATTGCCATTGCCGCCGGGATGGTAGCGGTCTGTGAGTCCCTGGCCTATGCGCAAAGGGCAGGGCTGGATCCTAGGACCGTTCTTGAGAGTATCGGCCAGGGGGCTGCCGGGTCCTGGTCCCTGAACAATATGGGTCCCCGGATTATTAATGAGGATGACCAGCCTGGTTTTTTTATCAAGCACTTTATTAAAGATATGGGAATTGCCGCAGCTTCGTCAAAGCGTCTGGGGCTTGCGACACCGGGCTTAGACCTTGCCCTGTCCTTGTACCAGAAAATGGCGGACAAGGGATTGGAGAATAATGGGACCCAGGCCCTTTATAAATTGTTCCAATAACCGGCATGGCCGGAGCATGGTATTTTCTCTGGCCACAACGAAAAAGGAAACTCTTATAATTGTGATGTCTTGGCCGAAGTTTCATATGAAACTCACGTAAACCATGGGCATGGAATCTTTAACCGGCTATGGCCTGGGGGGGCTGTTTATTGCCTCTTTTCTTGCTGCCACCATTTTGCCCCTGAGTTCTGAGCTGGTGCTGGGCTATCTACTGCTTCACAATTATACGGTTCCGGGGGTATTGGCGGTGGCCACCCTGGGCAATGTTATGGGAGCACTTACAAATTACGGGCTGGGCCGCGCCGGTGGAGGGCCTATACTGGAGAAAATATTTAAGGTCTCCCCAAAAGAGATAGAAACGGCCCAACATCGGTTTAAAACCCATGGCACCATCAGTCTATTGCTGGCATGGGTGCCTGTTATCGGGGATCCCCTGACCGTGGTGGCGGGGATGTTGAAAATACGCCTCTGGATCTTTTTGACCCTGGTTTCCATTGGAAAATTCACCCGTTATGCAGTTCTGTCCTGGGCAGTTCTCTCTTATTAATCTTTTGTTTTGCCGGGACAATGGCCTGCAATGTATACCCCTTCTAAAGTTGTCGAGCAGAATTAAAAACTATTTTAAGCATCCAAAAATTACTTATGCAGGGGCGGCTATTTAATTGCCGGGTTAATATATATCACACACCACAGGATAGTTGCGCCAAAAATTGCTGCTCATAAATGTTTGGGCCCCGGAAAACTCAATTCTGGCGAAATAGGCGCACAATTTTAAAAAATTCCCCTGATTTGTCTTTGGATGGGCCTATAAAAAAAAATAGGCGGTGGATTTGGATTTTTATTGTTTTGTTGACAAGAAGCCAAGTCCTATCCTATACACTCTCATTTTTTATGCCCAACGTGGATTTGGATTGTGACCTTGTCCTGAAAAATTGTTTTGTTTAATTTTTAGGTGAGGGTAAGGACATTATTATAGAATAATCGTTTTGTATGGAATTGAAGAGATATGATTTCCAAATATAAATTTAAACCGGGCTGCAGGATTCTTCTTTTTTGGGTGATGATCCCCTTGCTTTTGAATTCATGCGCGACCTTGACAGAAGAAGAGTGCCTCACGATTAACTGGTATAATATCGGGTATGAAGATGGCACAAAAGGGTATGAGATCTCCCGGGTTGCTTTGCATCGAAAAGCGTGTTCAAAATATGGGGTTATTCAAGATCTGTCATTATATCAACAAGGACGGTCTGAAGGTCTGGTTGAATATTGTACACCGCATAAAGGATATTCGCAGGGTGTTAATGGGCTGACATATCGAGATGTGTGTCAGGGTAACTTAAAAGATCCGTTTCAACAGGCATATTACATTGGCCGTGATATTTATCTGTTTCAAAAACAGATTCAGCATGAACAACGAGATCAAGACAGCCTGGCAAAGGAAATTGACAAAATGGATCTTCTTATCAAAGGAAAAGAGGTCCAACTGAGCAAGGTTTGTAAAAATCATAGAAATTGCACCCAGGCGCTAAATCATATCAGGGATCTGGACAGGCAAATAAGAAGGCTTAAATCTGAATTTCGATCTAAAGAGTATCAGATCCACGATATGCGACAGAGGCTTGATGAGATGAAAAACCAGAACCGATTTTAAGCGTTGATTTAAAAATCAGTATCAATTTTAATCCAGATTTCCGGCTATATATTATTTTGGTATCCATGACAATTTTGGCGGCTGACTTTTTTTTCCAGTACTTTTTCAATATCATTGGTGACGCTGGAATTTTTTTCAACTAAAACCTCCTTAAAAAGATAATTCATTAACCATATTAAATCTTCGGGCACTTGATTTTTTCGAAGTATTTTTGAGTGCTCATCCATCGAAATTGCATTAAACCGGATATCTCTGCCAGTTCCCTTAGAAATTTCCTTGGCGATTTGCCTGAACGTCAATTTACGCGGGCCGGTCAATTCATAAGTTTGACCGATATGCTTGTCATCTAAGAGTGATTCCACTACGACATCTGCAATATCATCCGCATCAACGTATGGTACAAGTGCATCTTCCTTAGGCAAAGCGACCTGGCCGGTTGAAATGTGATGTAAACCGCATTTATTCCGTCTAATGCCCCTGACCAGGTTCTCGGGTTTTTCCAATCAAAGGCAGGTTCACCAACAAGGAACCATTGAAGTTGGAAAATTTGCCGATTTGATTGTTGTGGATCAAGATCCTTTGAACATCGATAAAAACAAACTGAAACATATCAAGGTGAAGATGAGATTTCTTGGAGGAAAGCTGACCACAGGAGGCGACATGGCCATTTTATGTTAAAAAAATGAATTTTCATAAATCATTTTTATTCGGGGAGTGCTCCCATGAAAATTTCTTTCATATCTTCAGAGGCGTCTTCAATTTTATCTTTAAACATCGATTCAATTGCCTGAATCTCAGATTCAACGCAGATAAAGACGTCTACTATTTCAGGATCAAACATGGTGCCTTTGCCTTCCAATATCAATTTCATGGATTTTTTATGGGAAAATGGTTCCTTGTAACATCTGCGGCTGATGAGCGCATCATAAACATCAGCAATGGCCATGATTCTTCCGGATAAGGGAATATCATCACCTGACAGAC
>JADGFI010000039.1 GCA_016743945.1 Desulfobacteraceae bacterium | reverse complement strand
CAAATTTTCCCCGATCCTACGGCCGGGGGGGCTTTTATTGGTAGATTCAAAATATGTGACCATTGAAAAAAAGGTGGATGCAAAACATATTTGCCTGCCCATGTATGAGACGGTCATGGAAAAAATCAAAAAACCCATTGTCTTTAACATCTTTATGCTGGGCGCCCTCATTGGAATTTCCCAGTTGGTAAAACCAGACTCCATCCTCAAGGTTTTGGAAACCACCATTCCCAAGGACTTTATGGATATGAACAAACGAGCCCTGGATATAGGGTTTCAAATGGGTGAAGCCGAGGTTTAGGCACATTCAATAAAAATCCCGCAAAAACGCCTGGTGCAAAATTTATCACCAGGCGTTTTTTTTATTTTTTATTGGATGCGGTCGGGGGGGTCCCGGGCCCTGTTGTCGGGAACAAGTCTTCGATGTTGTGTCCCTTTATTTTTTTAAGACAGCTTTCCAATGCTTCCTGCTCGGAGCGGCCGGCCCCCTGATGTTCCGGCTTGGCAACGATATTCACCAAATTGGGAACAGCGATATAGTCCCCGGCCAGATTCCCCTGAATTTTCTGATGAACATCGATATAAATCATCCTGCCTTTTCTGATCAAATTGTACCGGGTGATCCGGGTTAAAATATCATTTACGTGAAGCTCCATATATCTATCTCCTTTTTTTAGGTTATACCTGCCAACTACTTTCTTGTCATGTCCAATGCCCCATAGATCGTCTCATTGTATCCGATAAAAAAAGCATTTTTTGTCTTTATGGCCGGTGCCCGAAGATTGCCGGACCGGCCCATGACAGCCTTTAAAATCTCTTCCTTGTATGATTCATCCGGCTCAAGGGAAAGCAACTTTTTCCCCTTTCCTATGTAGACCATCGGCCGGGTCTGTATCAGTTCCCAGGCCATTTCACGGTCAATTTTTTCTTTTTTTGCATCCATCAACTCCAAGGGATGTATCCCCTTTTGCTCAAAATACATTTGGGCTTTTTTACAGGATACTCAGCCTTTACGAATATAGGCCCATTCAATGTCCATACGGTCTCCTTTTGTCTATAAATATTTAATTGGGAAAAGGGGCTTACCGGTTATGCTTTCGTGCATGAAGTGTAAATGTTTTCACCATAAGTTCTCTAAAAAGCGATAGATAATCAAGAATTTTCTGGTTCATGGAATGGGCATTGCTAT
This sequence comes from Desulfobacteraceae bacterium, assembly GCA_016743945.1. GTDB lineage: Bacteria > Desulfobacterota > Desulfobacteria > Desulfobacterales > Desulfobacteraceae > NBML01. Next base: position 57,913 of record JADGFI010000039.1, on the reverse strand, counting down.
TCCAGTTCACAACCATCATGGAAATAATTTTCTGATCAACAAATACAGGAAAAACTGCAATGCCGGCAGCTTGCTCATTTTTCCCGAACCGGTCCATATACCAGGAAGGTATCTTCCTTTTATATTTTTTTTCGTGGATGTCCTTAACAATAACCTCTCTTTTTTTCAAAACAGCATGGTTAAATATATCCAGGCTGTTCGCAAGTTCAAATGAAAAGCCCTTAAGAAATTCCTGTGAGTTGTCCCCTTTGACAAACCGTGCATCCATTGTCTGTTCTTCAGCTTTTTTGATGGCAATGCAGACCTGGGTAAAATAAAAACTTTCAAAAAGGATTCCCACGATATTGGTAAAAATCTCATGGATACTGAGCTGGCTGTCCAGATTTTCTTGTATTTTTTTTAAGCCGACATTGAGGCGGTCCATATTTTTTACGCCCGAAGATCTGGAAATCGCCTTGTCCAGTTCGGGATCGATATTTAGGAGAGCCGCATGTTTCATCATCTTGTCCCGGGAAGTTTTGGCCAATTCCAATGCCCTTGACATGCCAATCGCCAGAACCCCTTTATATTTGGCAGTAACATCCATGATCTGTCCCAGTGATTGGTCCAGATCTTTGTCCATGGGAATGTCGCACATTTCTCGGGTAAAGGCACAGACATACCGATGACGATCTCCTTCACTGATTTTCTCCCCTTTCACCCTGAAATTTGTCACCGGCCGCATGGCATTGACGATGTTTTCCGGCAAATGGAGTTTTAAAGCCACAAGCCTGCCAAGATCGCTATAGGAAAGCCCTATTATGGATTTTGCTGCGGCCTGCAGGGAAAGCGTATCATCATCCATGACCACCTCAATCTGGATATATTTATCCGGGGCAAACAAGGCCACTAGATACTCACCCAAATCATAAATCATGGCAGAAATCTGAAGGGAATCTGCATCCTTATATCCGCTATCAAGGGCAATCTGCCTTGCCATAATACTCCTTTGAAGTCCTTTTAAAGATTTCTCCCTAAGAAGTTTTGCATTGGCAAGGCCACTCATCATTTCATAAATTTTTAATCCGGCGGCGGCCGACCGGACCTCATCGGTACCCAAAATGATCATGGCCTCTGAAATGGTGGAAATCCCTTTGTTTGAAAAATGGCGATAAAAAGAAGAATTCACCAATTTGAGCACCTTTGAGGTCAATGCCATATCCTTTAGGATTACATCCGCTATATCATTGGCCGAAGAATATTTCATGGTCAAGATTTTATTCACATTGCTGACCTGACGGGAAAAAGACAGAAACGAATCCTGGGCCATCATTTTTTTAAAAATAGACTTTACAAAAAGGCTGTGATCAGAAGCGTCTGACAGGGTTGCTGCCGAATCCCCACCTCCGGTTTCCCGGCCCAGGCCAGGCAAGCAAATCGCATCCAATTCTATACCCGCATGGGGGGTATCTGGTTGGCCCATTAATACTCCATTCAAAAACAAGCTTGAAAATAGTGATGATTAACCCATATAATACATTGGTTATCCTAAACTTTTTTAATGTTATTTTCAATTCAATTTTGAAACGGGCAGGGGCATGGTTCATAAAAAAGAGCATACAAAACCGCTGGAAACCCGGATTTTACACCTAAAATCTTGTTTTTCCAACCATAATATTGTCCGGATGCGGGAAGCGTTGCGATATCTCAGCGGGCCTAAGCTCGAGCTTTTTATCAACATTCCTTTTTATATTCATGTCAATCTCAAAGAATTCCCAGGATTCATTGCGTCAGATACCATTGCCCATGGAATTTACAATTTTGAACAATCCGGTTTTTATAAAGAAGTGCTCAAGCAGCACCTAATTGCGGGAAATGCCCTGACTTTCCATAAAGCTATGGATCCTTGTGTCCAGGGATTTTATCACATCGGCAGCCTGGGAACCTTTACCCAGTCGGCAGGATCCGATTTTGACTATTGGGTCATCATTGACAAAAAAAATTTTTCTGATCTGCGGTATTACAACCTTGAAAAAAAACTGGATCAGATCCTTAAATTCAGCAGAGAAACCTATGATCAAGAAGTTACCTTTTTTATCATGGACCAGGAAGATATTCAAAAAAATTGCTATGCCCGGTTTAACAATCCTGAAACCCTGACAGCCCCGAAAGTATTTTTAAAGGAAGAATTTTACAGAACCTTTTTAATGATTGCCGGGAAAATCCCCTTCTGGACCATACTGCCCAGCCAGTGTGATGATAAAACCTATACCGCCCTTGTCAAAAACATCTTGTCCATCAGCAAATTAACGTCCATTTCCAAGGAATTCATAGACCTTGGACCCGTTGAAAAACCCGGACATAAAGACATATTAAAAGGTCTTTTATGGCATATCTGCAAAGCCCGGTTTGACCCGGTAAAAGCCTTGATAAAGGCATCCATGATTTTTTCAACAGAGGTTGGTCAAACAAATCAAACCAATCTTTTATGTGATGAAATAAAGGCCAAATATGCCAAGGTCGGTATTGATGATTACCACGCAGACCCCTATAAAATGCTTTTTGATCGGATCATTAAATTCCACCTAGAACAGGCTCCCGAGGGACTGAACCTGATTAAAAATGCTATATTTTTCAGGCTGTGCGGATATCCAAAGGTTTGTGTACCGGAAATGGGGTCTCCCAAACGGCAATTGCTCGACTGGTATATCCGGAACTGGAATCTCAATCCAACCCAGGTCAGCAAATTGCTCTCCTATACCCGCTGGGCAGAGCCGGAAAAACTGCTCCTTGAACGAGCTATTATTGACCGTCTTTCAGATATGGTTCAGAAAATTATGCAAACGTATCCCCCAAAAACCGGTGAAGGGATCCCTGATCCGGAACGAAGAAACTTTCAAATTCTCGTCCATAAAACAAAAGAAAGATTAAACAAGGCCAAAGGAAAAATTCTTGAATGTTCCACCTATTTGAAGCGACAAAAATTTCAATTGTTTCTTCTTCAACAAAAACGGTTCAGCACCTGGCATCTATCCTGTTACCTGAACCATCAGCCCCATCTCGAAAAAATACATAAATCCCCGTCTCTTTTGGGTCTATTGGGATGGATACTTGAAAACCAACTCTATGCCAGATCCCACAGCGCAATGAAAATTGATATTTCCTTACACCTGTTTAAAAGCCATGCCCACCCCGTGGACCCGGACAAACTATACCTGGCCCTTCAGCCGGTCAAACCCCTGTCCGACGATATTTTTGAACACGCCCCCTCCTGGTCCAAACTGATGATTCTGCTGATATACCCGAGAAAAAAAGAGAAAAACCCTTTGGAAAGGGCAGAATTTCTGGCCTTAAACACCTGGGGAGAATTGTTTTTGGATACATTGACCCTTGACACAAATAAAAACATAGGGGATAGGTATGGGGATATCGCCAATAAAATTTATGAATACGGAGAAACCAATCTACGGCACTATTTTTTCCAATTGGCAAAGGAACATGACCCGGAAGCGGTGTTTGAAATCAAACAAACTCTTGCGGCCAAATCGGCTGTTCCCTTTCGCCGTCCCGGGTGCCCTGACAAAAACCGTCCTTTGCTGGACAAATTATAGGAAAAAACATGCAAGACAAATCCATCCTGGTTGTCAGTGAAAATGAACGAGAAAGAACCGATCTGACCCAAACCTTAGAAAAAATCGGGTATGACAATATCCTCTTAGCCCAGGGCGGCGGAAATGCCTGGGCATTTTTAAAATCAAAGAAAATCGACTGTGTTATCTCCTCCTATGAAATGGAAGACATGTCCGGAATCGCCCTGTTAAAGATCCTTAGAAGGGAAGAATTCGTGGCAGATCTGCCCTTTTTCCTCACCCACGACGCCTTTACCAAAATCAAGGTCATCAAGGCCGGACAAATCGGTGTAACCGGTCTTTTTGTCATTCCCTATAACGAGGAAGGGATGAAAGACAAACTTTTCCGGGCCATTGAAAAAATCAAAGACCCGGTGGTCCTCCAGGTTGAAGAAAACCTGGAAAAGGGAATTGATCTCATCGAAAAGCAGGAATTTACCAAGGCCCTGGCGGTATTTAAATCCCTGGTCAACCAGAAGGAAAATCCTGAGTACTATTTTAACATAGGATATATCAAGACCTCCCAGGGACAGCACAGTGAGGCCATTGAAGCCTTTTCCAAGGCCACCCAATTAGACAGGCTTTTTGTCAAAGCCTATGAAGCCATGGGAAGGGCCTATAAGGCACTTGGTGATGCCCAAAAATCCGAGGAATGCCTCCAGATTGCAGCAGAAATATACATGGACACCGACAAACTCGGATCCGCTGAAGACATTCTCAATGAAATCCTTGAAGCCGGAACAAATTCACTGAACGTATTTAATACCCTGGGGGTACTCCATCGGAAAAAAGGGGATGTGGGACAGGCCCTGCGTCAGTACAAAAAAGCATTAAAAGTCCACCCGGACGAACCCTATATTTATTACAATATCGGCCGACTCTACCTGGACATGAAAAATACCACCAAAGCCAAACTCTATTTCCAGGCTGCCCTGGAAAAGGACCATGGGTTTGAGGAAGCCAAACAGGTCATCAAGGCCATTGATCTGGGTCTTGTATGACCTGGATTCCACCTGATCTTGCCTTGGTTCTCTTAAAGCCAGATGGGATGGATTTCATCCAAAAGATCCTTTGTACACGAAACAACGGCAGACAACCTGAAATACCGCAATGCCATGCCAAGATTCAGGGTCAACAGCCGAAGATAGGACAGCTCCCGGGCTGATATTTCCCAGGGTTCTGAATGATAGATTCGCAGGGCACCGATAATTTTCCCCCTTAGATTAATGGGCAAAGAAACAATGGACCGAATCCCTTCTTTTTCAGCTTTCTCTGGGTATTGAAGGCGATCAGAGCCGTTTGTATCGGTTATGATAACCGGTTTTAAATTTGATGCAAGTTTAATACTCTTGTCAACCAGGATGGGACCCTTATTGACATATCCAATGCTCAACCCTTCGGTGGCAAGGACTTCCAGGGAGTCTGTCCCCGGGTTCACCACAAAAATACTGGCGCCTTTCACCCCCATGGTGGAGACCAATAAGTGGGTGGTCTGGGAGCCCATGATGGAGGGATTATTTGCATCAAAAACCGTTTCCACGATCAATTTATATCTTTCAAGGTCTATTTTGGTGTCATTTGACATGCATGCCTCCTTTAACGTGTTTCATAGTATTCATATTTTCTCTAATTCACAATATGGACCCCGATCCCCCCCTCAACATGCCGGGTCACTCTCTTTGAAATACTTCTGCTGAAATAATTAATAATATTGCCTGGATTTCGATTCAGCACCACCACGTCAAATTTCCCTTTTTTCCAAAGCCGAATAATATCATCAGCGACATCCTTTTGCACCGGTTGATAGAGACAATGGATATGATGACCTGCAAATCCGTAAGTCATCAATGTCTGCCTGGCTGCTTCCAGGGCGTGTTTCTCCGCTTCCTGCTGAAGCCGAAGGTAGGAGGTGCCACGATTTACTTTATCCATGATGGGGTTGTTGCGGGTATCAATATTCGGGACAGGAGTAAAGGCATGAAACAAGGTGATTTCAACCTCTTTTCTTTTTGCATACCGGTGACCAACAAAATCAATGGCAAGTTCATCATTCGCGGTAAAATTATAGGGTACCAGTATGTTAACTTTCATCCTGACCTCCTTTTCATAAAAATTAAAAAATGTTTTTGAAAATGCAAAAAGGAAGGTCTGGAGAGATCAACGGGACATCATGAACAAAAACCAGGAGAAGGACAAAACCAGAAGCACGGCATAAAATCCGTGTATACGAACAAGATAGATCGAGATTACCAAGTGCTATAAATATACCAGAGACACCCTGAATTGTAAATTGATTTACCTGTCTTTTGTATCTTTATACCCAAATGGCCAGTGGGCAGGTAAATATTCCCAGGATATTTTTAATATAATTTGACAACAAATCCGTCAAATTGGTAAACTAACATCACGAATAATGCTGGCGTAAAATTGAAACTGAATGGTCAATTTTCAGCAGCAGTGGTATTTTTCGATTCTTCCTGTCGCAGTCCTGTTATTTTTTATCACCATTAATTGTCTTTTTTAAACTTATCTTATAAAAAGAGGAGTGCATTATGGCCGTTTCCATTATTATCAAACGATTGGTTAAAGATGAAACCATGGCAGCCCAACTGGCCCCTTTTATCGTACAGCTCAGATCCCGGGCTGCTGTTCAGCCGGGATTCCTCACGGATCAGACCTTCAGCTGCCTGGACTGTGAAGGGGAGTATCTGATCATGAGCACCTGGCATACCCTGGAAGACTGGAATAAATGGATGCACAGCCAGGAACGCCAGACTATCCAACGAAAAATAGATGAATTGCTGGGGGAAAAAACCCTTTACCGGTATTATGAACCCGTCGTGGGCGGCATTATTCCAAAATTTCCCCCCAGGGAAAATCAACAATAAGGGACGGGGGGGGGGACACGCGTCTTAAAAAGATGATTATTTCTCAGGAACCGGGGCACATCCATTGGAAGAATTGCCAGCCCCCTCATCACAGTCAATACCAAGATGCGCTTTCACCTGGGCGATATTATTTCCCTCAACCACCCAGGTGCCGTCCCCTGATACCACCACCGGAACAAAGGAAAGAGTTGCCCGGGAAAAAAAAGGCATGACTTTTTCCAGGTAACGGTCTGCCTGGCGACAGCCCACTGTATCCTCTTGGAACTGAATGTGTCCATAGTCTTCGTAGGAATAGGCTTCACAAATGGCATGAGCTGCCATGTCACGGCTTTTAAGGCCCAGAACCGGGAAAAGGACCACCTTGATTTCAAGGTGATTTTCCATGGCAAGAATTTCAAGATCCGGCATCAGTTTCTTGCAGTAGAAGCAATTAGGATCTGTGACCACATACAAAAAGGTGTCGGCCTTTCCCGGTTTAAATGAAAACAGGGTTAAATCCTCCAAAATGCTCAGGTTTTTTTGAAAAAAAGCCTTCCTGAGTTCCTTTTCACGGGCCTTTTTCTCATCGGCTTTTGCCCGCTCCTTTTCGGCAACATCCTTTAGGGCATCCAGGGTTTCCCGGGTAATAAATTTTTTATTCTTAAAAAGTTTTCCAACCAGGAGAAAATCTTCCCCAGCATAGAGGGGTACAAGCTTTCCATCCAGGGACAGGACGATTTCACACAATCCTCCCAAATCTTTTTCATATACGATTTTTGCATTCCCTGGCAGGGGCGCCTGCTGGGCGAGCCAGTCCATATCAACATGGGCACAACTAGGTAAAGCAGACACATCAGAGCCCAATACCAGCAACCCAAAAAACACCAATAACCATCTCATCTTCACCTGTCCTTTTTAAAGGATTATTTACTTGAGATTCATCAAAATTTTCTGGATCAGAAAGTACCATGAACCGTTTAAGGCTGACAAGGGATAAAGGAAAGCCTAAAGGTTAAAAATACCCTGACCACGATTGAAAGCGGTCCGAAACAAGTGGAATCCAGATATATAATTTTGCAGCAAGAATATGGATAAACCTTGATCTAAGCCCCTAAAAAGGTGTAATAACTATCCAAAGAAATTTTTCACAGAACCCTAAAAATTGGGGCATTATCATGAAACCGGATACGAGTGATGCTTTGTTTGAAATCTTATTAAATGCCGCGAAAAAAGTATCCATGGGGGCCTATGACCAAACGAACAGCCTCATGGAACTTACCAATCAAGACAAATATCCAGCCCTGGTATCAGAATTGGCCGAAGCCTTTGGCATGATGATCGTCCAGGTGGAAGCCCGGGAATTAAACCTGGCGCAATTGCTGGATCAACTCAAGGCAAAAAACCAAAAACTGGAAGACACCCTCCATAGGGTCCAAATGCTGGAGAGCATTCAAAGCCATATGAGCAAATTTGTTCCAAAATCGGTCCAGAACTTGATAGAGGATAACCCTGAGAATCCGGATCTGAACAAACATGAAAAAAATATATCCGTACTGTTTCTCGATATTGCCGGATATACAAAAATGAGTGAAAACAACTCCAGGAAAAAAATGAATTACCTGATTGAAACCTATTTCAGCGAATTTTTAAATATCATTGTTGAAAACAACGGGGATATTAATGAAACCGCAGGAGACGGCCTCATGATTCTGTTCCAGGATGCCACCCCCCAAACCCATGCCATAAATGCCGTTTCTGCAGCTGTTGGCATCCACAAACGAACGATGCGCATCAATGAATCCCTGAAGGGAAAATATAAACCCGTGTCAGTGAACATGGGCATTAACTCAGGAGATGCCTCTGTGGGCTCCACTCGATTCAAAGGCATTGCCGGTGATCGCTGGACCTATACTGCCTCGGGAGCTGTCACCAACATAGCGGCCCGGGTATGCGGCATTGCAACGGGTGGTAAAATTCTGGTCACCCCCCAGACATCCGACCATATTAAACAAAAATTCAGCCTGGGCGGTCCCCGGGAACACCCCCTGAAAAATGTCAGTAAACCAATCCAGGTCCGGGAGGTATTAATTCATTCATAAGCGCCACAGGCAAGGCTATCCCCCCAAACTGCCGAGGGACTGTTAAGACGAAGGCAAATCTTCCATGGTGTCATAACAGGGCATAATAGAGGGGAACCCTGAAATTTCAATCACTTCCTTGATATTACCGGAAAGCCCGGCCAGGCATAGCTCCCCTTTGAGGGCCTTTATTTTTTTGGTTGCAACCAAAAAAATCCGCAGTCCAGCACTGGAAACATATTCAAGCCCGGATAGGTTCAAGACCATATTCAAATTTCCCTCTTCAATGATTTCCCCGAGGCTTTGTTCCAATTCGGGTGCTGTCACTGCATCCAACCGTCCTTTTAGCCCAACCATGCACCTTCCGTTTTCAACCCGCTTTTCTATTTCCATATGATCTCCCTTAAAACACCGTTTCCCTTTGGAATGTTTTTTTTTGCAATTGGTTTCTTTTGCACTCTATTATTCCATTAAAAGGGTTGTGTCAAATGGAAGCACAATTTTCGTCCCCGTTGGTGGCTAAAAGGCAATCAGAATACCGAGGCAAATGCAAAAAAAGTCCCAGAACAAATACTGTTCAGGGACTTCTATTTTTTCAAGTCACCAAGATGACTTTTTTAGCTAAGTAAGACGGCTAACTAGAGCACGGTTACATTTGTTGCAGCAGGACCTTTCTGTCCTTCTTCAATATCAAACGAAACACGGTCCCCTTCATTCAGGGATTTAAAACCTGTTGTGTTAATGCCGGAATGATGTACAAAAACATCTTTCCCGCCGTTTTCTTGTTCAATGAAACCAAAACCCTTAGAGTCGTTAAACCATTTTACAGTACCATTAGCCATATTGGCAATCTCCTATTGTAATAAAAAAAAATACAAATTTCAAACTTTAGTGCCATGCCATTTTATTTTCTGGAATAAACACCGCTTAGGATGAAACATAAGCGCTTCACATACAACAGCGCAAACTCAGTTAGAATATAGGAATATCGACAAAAGTCAAGTGCTAAATCATTTTTTTTAAGAAACCAACAAATAAGACGTTATATAAGGAGGGTTCCCTATTTTTATTTTGTTTACAATCCGGGAATCAAAGCTTATGTTCTTCTGCCAGCAGGTAGATGGATTGAACTTAAAATGGCTGGTCAAGTACTTATATTATAACATATTTAAAGGATGGTTTATGAATTTTTATATTGGAAATCTTGCTTTTGGCGTAACGGAGAAGGATCTAAAAGAGCTTTTTATTGAATTCGGTGAGGTGGCAAGTACTAAACTTATAACCGATAAATTCTCAGGCCAGTCAAAGGGGTTCGCATTTCTGGAGATGCCAAACAACTCCGACGCAGATAAAGCGATAAAAGCCTTGAATGGAAAAACAGTTCAGGGGCGCAATATAAAAATCACCCAGGTAGAAGAAAACAACAAAAAACGCCAGAAAAAAAGATTCTAACGGTTTATCCGATATCTTTCGATTATAAATTTTTAATACGCCGCTCTCCTTACACTGGCAACACCAGGGGGCTTACAGCCCCTTTTCCAATGGATTCTTCCTGGGAATAGACTCAATCCTTGACCCAAGCCAATTAAATGGTCTATACTTGTCTCCATTAATAATTTTCTTTCTTCCTATTGACCCCAAAGAAAGAATCTCATCTCAGCGAATAATTCTTTCTTGCATATTTAGTGATTGAAGATCACCATGATTTTAGTGCTAGGCGAAATTTTATTTGATCTTTTCCCGACCGACGAGCGAATCGGTGGTGCCCCCTTTAATTTTGCCTTTCACCTGAAAGGCCTGGGGTTTCCGGTCCGATTTATTTCCAGGGTAGGAAATGATATCCATGGAAAACAAATCCTGACGTTTTTGGAACAAAATGGCTTTAATACTGATGATATCCAGAGGGACCCGGATCATGCCACCGGAACCGTCTCCATTTCCCTGGATAAAGACGGAAGCCATTCCTTTTCCATCGTTTCCAACACCGCCTATGACCATATTGCCTTTGATACCCACATGGCAAAACTGTGTCACAGGCCATGGGACCTTCTTTATTTTGGAACCCTGATCCAGCGCACGCCAAAGGGCGCCCACCTGATACAGAAAGTGCTTTCAAACGAACAGGGAAAGTCAATACGCTTCTGCGATATCAACCTGAGACCCGATTGTTATACACAAGCATCCCTTGAGGCTTCCCTTGGGGCAGCCGATATTCTCAAGCTCAACCAGGCGGAACTTGAAGAAATCCTTGGCAAGCAAAAAAAAAAAATACCCCTTGAAACACAAGTGACCCGACTCATGATTACCCATTCCCTGGACCTTGTGATTCTGACCTTGGGAGAACAGGGCAGCCAATGGTTCACACACAAAACCTGTCACAAAAGCTGCGCAACCTGCGACCAGCCGATTATAGATACAGTGGGAGCAGGCGATGCCTATTCAGCCATGGCGGTTGCCGGGCGCCTTTCAGGTATTTGCGATTCCGTTACCATGGATCTTGCCCAAAAATTTGCAGGCCTGATCTGCGGTTTCAAAGGCGCACTACCCGATAACAATGATATTTACCAAGAATTCAAGAAGAGGCTCAAACCATAATGGAGAAGAAAAAAGGACTTCATATTCAGATGTTCAGTATCCATGGGCTGATCCGGGCCGAAAACATGGAACTGGGCCATGATGCCGACACAGGCGGCCAGATCAAATATGTGATTGAGCTTTGTAATGCTCTGTCCCAAAACAGCCAGGTTGAACAGGTGGACCTTTTCACACGGCTGATCCGGGACAAATCCTGTTCTGACGACTATGGTCGCCCCACAGAACAAATCAATAAAAAATTTCGCATTATCAGGATCCAATGCGGGGGACGCAAATATATCAGAAAAGAATTACTGTGGCCCTTTTTGGATGAAGTTGTGGACAAAACCATAAAATTTATTCAACGGGAAAAAAAAGTCCCGGATCTCGTCCACGGTCATTATCCCGACGGCGGGTATGTTACCCGGGAACTGGCCCGGTTTTTCGGCATACCCTTTGTGTATACGGGCCATTCCCTGGGAAAACCCAAAAAAAAACAACTGTTGAACCAGGGAATGGATATAAATGATATGAATAAACGACTAAAAATAGACCACCGGATTGATGTGGAGGAAGCGATCCTCAAATCCGTTGATTTGATCATCACCAGCACCCACCAGGAAATCCATGGCCAGTACGGCCTGTATCGAAACCGGACGCTGCCAACCTACCAGGTAATTCCGCCGGGGATCGACATTGAAAAATTTCATCCCTATTACCATGACACATTTGCCGCAAACAGCGACAAAGAAGAGGCATTATTTGCCAGGGCCTCGGTCAACCGCGAGTTGGACCGGTTTTTTCAATACCCGGACAAACCCATCATCCTGGTATTGAGCCGCCCGGACAAACGCAAAAACATCCAGGGGTTAATCAAGGCCTATGGCGAAGATGAGGAGCTTCAGGCCATGGCCAATCTGGCGGTTTTTGCCGGTATCCGAAAGGACATTTCCCTAAAAGAAGACAATGAGCGGGATGTGCTGACCCGAATGCTGCTGTTGATGGACAAGTATAACCTCTACGGAAAAATGGCCATCCCCAAAAAACATGACTTTGAACATGAAGTACCGGAACTCTACCGCATTGCCGCCCAAAAAAAAGGAGTTTTTGTCAACCCGGCTCTGACAGAACCTTTTGGCCTGACCCTCCTTGAATCCCTTGCCTGTGGCCTGCCCATTGTGGCCACCCATGACGGAGGACCAAAGGATATTATGGCAAATTGCCAGAGTGGAATTCTGGTGGATCCCACCGATACCCTGGCCCTTGCCCAGGCCATCAAAAATATTCTTGTACACCAGGATCTGTGGAATACCTACTCAAAAAACGGGATCATGAACACCCGGAAATTCTATACCTGGAAAAATCATGTAAAGACCTATGTCACCGAAATTGAGGGCCTTTGCCGGGAATACGAATCATCCGACATCCAGGTCAAAAAACCCAGCCACAGTATCGGATATCGGCTTTCGGATCTGGATCACATACTCATAACCGATATTGACAACACCCTGGTGGGCGGGGATGAACAAGTGCTTGCCAACCTGATGAATCTTTTGAGAAAAAACCGAAACCGTATTGGCTTTGGAGTGGCCACGGGCAGGGGATTGGAATCTACCCGGGAGGTTCTAAAGGCACATGGTGTCATGACACCGGATATTATTATCTCCTGTGTGGGCAGTCAGATCTATTATGGAGATACCTTTTACCACGACAAGGGATGGGAGACTCATATTTCAAAAAACTGGAAGCCGGCGCAAATAAAAGCCTGTCTTGAAAAGATTGACTTTATCCACCCCCAGGAAGACGCTTTCCAGGGGCCCTATAAACTCAGCTATTATATGGCGCCGGGAAAAGATCGTTTGGCCAAGGTACATCATGTATTGACCCAAAACCGCTGCCTTTATACCCTGGTCTATTCCCAGAACAAACACCTGGACCTGCTCCCCTACAGGGCATCCAAGGGAAAAGCCATTCGGTATTTAAGCTATAAATGGGAGATTCCCTTAAAAAATTTTTTGGTCTGCGGCGACTCAGGCAATGATGAAGAAATGCTCAAGGGAGATCCCTGCGGTGTGGTGGTGGGCAATTACAGCCCTGAACTTGAATCCTTAAGATCAACAAAAAAGGTTTATTTTGCCAACCAATCCTTTGCAGGCGGCATCCGTGAAGGGATTTCCCATTATAATTTCATCCTTCACGCAAAGGGGTAAACATGACACTTAAAAATAAAATTCAGCTGATTACCTACCCGGACAGCCTGGGAGCCAACCTTCCTGAACTGCACTATGCACTTCGAAAATACTTTTTAAAGGCCATCCGAGGCGTTCATTTGCTGCCGTTTTACCCCTCTTCTTCGGACAGGGGGTTTGCTCCCAAAACCTATGATGAGGTGGACCCGGCTTTTGGCACCTGGGATGATGTGGAAAAAATCGGACAAGATTTTGACCTGATCATTGATTTCATGGTCAACCATATTTCCCGGCAGTCTATTTTTTTCCAAGATTATGTTGAGAAGGGTGCTGACAGCGAATATGCAGACATGTTCTTAAGTTTCGACAAACTTGTACCCGGCGGCTTTATCCCGGATGAAGATCTGACAAAGGTCTATACCAGAAAACCCCGCCCGCCCTATCAACAACTGGAAAGACCCAACGGAACCCGGGAAAAAATATGGTGCACCTTTGATTACGAACAGATTGATTTGGACTATAACTCACCAAAAACACGAGAGGTGATGCGCAAATTTCTCATCCGCCTGGCCCGGAACCGGCCCAAGATGATTCGGCTTGATGCCATTGCCTACACCACCATAGAGCTGGGTACCAATTGTTTTTTTCTGGAACCCCAAATCTGGGAACTATTAGACTGGTTTAACGATTATGCAATGGCCTTTGACACGGAAATCCTGCCCGAAATACATGAACATTACAGCTATCAGTTCAAATTGACGGAAAAAGGATACTGGTGCTATGATTTTTCTCTGCCCATGCTGGTACTCCACGCCCTGTATATGAAAACCACCCGACGATTGAAATCCTGGTTAAACAAATGTCCCCGCAAACAGATCACCACCCTGGACACCCATGATGGTATCGGAGTGGTGGATGTGATGGACCTGCTGAATCAAAAGGAAATCGATCAGACCATCGACCAGCTGTATAAAAAAGGCTCCAATGTCAAAAAAACCTATTCCGGACCGGAATATCAGAACCTGGATGTTTACCAGGTCAACTGCACCTATTACTCAGCCCTCGGGTGTGATGATGACGCCTATATTACGGCAAGAACCATCCAGTTTTTTACCCCGGGAATCCCCCAGGTCTATTATGTGGGCCTTCTGGCCGGAGAAAATGATATTGAACTGCTTGAAAAAACACGACTTGGCAGAAATATCAACCGCCATAATTATACCTTAGAAGAGATCAAAGAAGAGTTTCAAAAACCGGTGGTGCAGCGACTGCTTCGTCTCATGGAATTTCGCAACGCCTATCCGGCCTTTAATGGTGATTTCATCGTCATGAAATCCACGAACAAACAATTAATACTGGACTGGACCCATAAAAAATACACGGCCACCGCCTTTATTGATGTGGGGACGCCGAATAACACCAAGATCACCTATACCGATCCTGTGGCCTCCAGGGTGGTTGATTTCATGGTGTAAACATCCCTCCCTGAATAACAACCTTAACTTTGGAAACACTTTTTTAAAATGTGGGCTTTTGTTTCAGTACGATTGCCGTTCGTGCTGGCAGGTAAAGGCTTAATAAATTTTTCTTCCCAAATTTTATCGAATCAAAAAGGGTAAAATGAACCTGGTCCTTTTTAAGCCGGTCTTGTCCGCCAAAAACAATCTCATCGGAATCCAAAACCATTTGGTACTCACCAGGCGGGGCATCCACCCTATAATCAAAAAAAGAATTAGACGGGTGGAAATTAAAAACAAAAATCAAATTCTTTCTTCCAAAGGCAATGACCTTGTTCTCTTCATGGATGTGTATAAGATTCAGGGGCCAAGAAAACAGATCATGGGCCTTAACCAGACGGATCATTTGTCGATCAAATTCGAAAAGGCAGGAATAATAAAGATTTGTGTCATGTTTTAATGACCATTGGCGCCTGGCATGGTGAAAGGAAAACAAGTTGCGCTGGGAAGGAAAATCCACCCATTCAGGATGCCCGAATTCATTGCCCATGAAATTCAAATAACCTGAATCTGCCGGGGCAATGGTAATCAGACGGATCATCTTGTGCAGGGCCACCCCCCGAAGGGTTTTAACACTGTCGTTCTCCTTTCCCATGGCAGAATAAATATCCTGGCCCATCAGATGCATCATAAGGGTTTGATCTCCCACCAGCGCCTGGTCATGGGACTCCGCATAGGAGATGGCCTTTTCCTCCTTTCTTTTGGTAGTCAGTTCATACCACAGAGTGCCAAGGTGCCATTGTTCATCTTTATACTCCTTTAGTAATTTGATCCAGAAATCCGCAATTCCCATGGAAAACCGATAATCAAACCCGGTTCCTCCCTTTGAAATGGGAGCGGCAAGCCCGGGATATCCGCTGACGTCTTCGGCAATGGTTATAAAATCAGGCTGAAGTTCATGGACAAGACAATTGGCAAGATATAGATACGCCAGGGCGTCCCCATCCACATCCTGTCCATAGTAATCATCATAGCCTTTAAATGCCCGCCCGATCCCATGGTCCTCAAAAAGCATGCTGGTGATACCATCAAACCTGAATCCATCGATTTTAAACTCTTCAATCCAGAAGTTTAAATTGGATAAAAGAAACTTTAATACCCCAGGCTTACCATAGTTAAAACACCGGGAATCCCATTGGGAGTGATACCCCCGGGGGCCCTCATGAAAAAACTGAAAGCCTGTTCCGTCAAACTTTGAAATACCTTCCACTTCATTGTTCACGGCATGGGAATGAACCATATCCATGAACACCCTGATACCGCTTTTGTGAGCTGCATCAATCAGGTGCTTTAATTCTTCGGGGGTGCCGAATCTTGATGAGGGGGCAAAAAAATTGGCCACATGATACCCAAAGGAGGCATAATAGGGATGTTCCTGGATGGCCATCAATTGAATAGCAGTGTACCCGGCATCTGCTATTTGGGGCAAAACGCCTTGTTCAAACTCTTTATAGGTTCCGATCCTGCCCTCCTCCAATGCCATTCCCACATGGGCTTCATAAATCAGCAGCGGTCCTTTTGACGGTAAAAATTTGTTTATCGCCCATTGGTATTTTTCTTTTGGCTCCCAGACCTGGGCATTAAAAATATGGGTATGACAATCTTGAACCACCCGGGTCGCAGCCGTGGGTATCCGGTCCCCTTCCCCACCCGGCCACACCACCTTGAGTCTGAAAAGATCTTTGTGGGAAAATATCTCCCTGGGGAACTCTCTTTCAAATATATGATTCTCTTTTCTCTCAAGCTGAAAGGCTGAATTTTTCTGCCAGGAGGTTTTATCGCAAAGGATAAACATTTCACTGGCATTGGGTGCCCACTCCCTGAAAACCCAGGAATCTTCTTCTAATTTTTTTTCAAAATGAAGGCCGAACCGCTTGTGATAATCTGCAAAAAATTTTAAAGAGCCTTTATTTTCCTGCTTTAATCTCTCCCCAAGTTCAATGCACGCAAGTCTTCTTGAAAATATGATCTCTGCGTGGCAAAGGAGATGGGGATCATTGAAGATTCCGGGATCAGACAATAAATGGCCGTTTAAGCATTTTTTCATATAGGTTAATATACTCTTCCGCACATCGGCTATGGTTAAATTCAAGCACACTCTCAATCATAATCCGGTTAAGCTGGTTTTCTTTTATGGCCGGATCAAAAAAATGAAACTCCATGGCCCTGTCTATGGCCCATTTAAACCCGTTGACATCATGGGTATTAAATAAAAATCCATTCCCCCTGTTATTTTGATGGTCCAGCTGGCGGATTGTATCATGCAATCCCCCGGTATCGTGGACAATGGGCAAAGTCCCGTAGATACCCCCCACCATCTGGGGAAGACCGCAGGGTTCAAAGGAAGAGGGCATAAACAAAAAATCACTGGCGGCAAATGCCTGGTGTGACAGCCCCTCGCTAAATCCGCAAACAGCAATCCGTTGACCCAGGCCGTGAAACCGGACAATATCATGAAAACATTTCTGGTATTCTCCGCTGGCCACAGAGACAATTTGGAGATCAGCCTCCCAGTATTGGGAGACAATATCGTACATAATCTGTGCCAGAAGCTGGCACCCCTTCTGTACAGGATCAAGCCTGGACGGCCAGAAAAACAAGACCGCATCCCCATCCATTTCAAGATCCAGTATCTTCTGAAGATATGCTTTGTTTTTTGCTTTCAGGCGCCTGTGATTTTTCGGCCCGTAATTATACCGGATCATCTGATCAACAGCCGGGTTGAATTCCGGATCAGGCGCATTCAAAATCCCGGTGGCACATTCGGCATGGTATTTATTGCTCAGCTCATTTTGGATGCAGCTTTCCACAAAGGGATGACGGTTCTCAACAATCTCGGTTAAAAAAGTCGGACTCACCGTATTCACATAATGGGCTGCAAATACCCCGGACGTTAAAAAATCGACCCGGTTCCAATCCCGGCTTTCTTCATAGTTTTGGGGTTTTTTTTTAAAAAACAGCCATTTCCAAAAAGAGGCAGCATCGATTCCACGGTCCTCAATTTCCGCCATGGTGGATGTCAGGGTGTGGATATTGTGGATGGTAAACAGACAGGGGATTCCAATCTGCCTTGCCATGGCAGGAATCAGGCCCGTCATCCAGTCGTTGCAATGGATGATATCCGGTTCAACCCGGGGAATGATGTTGTTAATCACTTCCCTTTGGAATGCCAGGGAGACCTTAAGATCCTTATCCGAATATCCCGAATAAATATTATCAAGATAATAAAAGGCCCGGTCTGCCGCCAGATGAATCCGTTCTTCATCCAGGCTTTTACGGATTTTTGCAAGTTCCCTGTTGTGTGTTTTGGTGGTGAATCCGTTAAAGATAGACCGATAATCAGGAAGGGCCACATGGACATCGCAATTAAAATCGAACAATGCGCTAACCAGCGCTGCCGACACATCTGCAAGACCGCCGGCCTTGGCAGAATAGTGGGATGACTCTCCCATCTCTTCGGGAAGATAACTCACCTCGGGTGTCACTACCAGAATTCTTGGTTTTTGTGCCATTCATCTTCTCCCAGGGGGTCCGCGAGATCAAAAATCAAAAGAATCGTTTTTTTACGCCTCTCCATGGGCCCAGGTGATAAGGCCCGGGGTATTTTTGAGAACATCATCTCCCTTCGGGATCACCCGGGCCGTATACCCAAAACGGCCGGAATCAGAACAGGTAATGGTACAGGCATAAATATGGATACCCTCTGATATGGTTTCCTGCAGCCACATAGCCTCCGTTCGGCTGCCTTCGGGCTCATCTGAAAATTTAATTTTGCCGTGGTAGACCTGGACCTCTACCTCTTGAGACGTCAGTTCACCCAGAAAAACCTTAATGGTAATTCGGAAGGTATCCCCCACCGTAAAATCATCCGCTGTTATAAGGGTTGGTTTTAATAATCGGATACCGCCCCAAAGAGAGGTCAGCCGGGATTGTCTCCGGGCAAGTTCCTTGGCTTTTTGGGACGAATCATCTGTTAATCGTTTAAAATTTCTGGATGCCGGTATATAAAATTTTTCTGAATACTCCCGGACCATCCGGTCGCTTGAGAAATTGATGAGGGCCATTTTCATGGCCTCTTTCATCATCTTGATCCATGTTAGAGGCGGATTGCCTCTTCGCCTGTCATAATATTTAGGCACCACCTCATTTTCAAGAAGGTTGAACAGGGCCTGGCTTTCGACCTCATCCTGATATTCATGATCCTCATAAACATCTCCGTTGGCAATGCGCCATCCCCGGTCCTCCCTGAACCCTTCACACCACCATCCATCAAGGATGGACAAGTTCAACCCGCCATTTGCAGAAGCTTTCATGCCCGAAGTGCCACATGCTTCATTGGGCCTTCTGGGTGTATTGAGCCAGACATCACATCCCTGGACCATATATCTTGCAATATTGATATCGTAATTTTCAATAAAAATCACCCTGTGTCTGACATCAGCACCCTTTGCAAAGTCAACAATTTCCTTGATAATCTCTTTGCCCTGTGTATCATTAGGATGGGCTTTGCCTGCAAAGATCAACTGGATGGGCCTGGCCTCATCGGTGATGAGGCGGGTTAGCCGCCGGGTGTCTTTGAACAGAAGCCCGGCCCGCTTATAAGTTGCAAACCGCCGGGCAAAACAGATGGTCAGGCAGCGGTGCTCCAGGACACTGGCCACTTCATCCATCACATTTCTGGGTGCATTTCGCCGTTTATATTGTTTCAATAATAACTGCCGACATTTTCTAATTAAATTGGACCGATCCAGTTCATGCACATGCCAGAGATCTGCATCTTCAATATTGTCTATCCTTGGGATCAAATTCGGGTCAACAAGCTTGCTGGACCAATCCGAGGCCAAATAGCGTTCAAGCAAGGCGTTTTTATTCCTGGAAAGATAGGAACAGATATGGACCCCATTGGTGATATGGAAAATGGGAATCTCTTCCACATACCGGTTTGGCCATAAAGACTGCCACATCTTCCGGGCGACCAGCCCGTGCAGATGGCTGACACCATTGATATAGCCTGAAAAATGGACCCCAAAAACAAACATGGAAAATTTGCCCGTGTCCTCACTGCCATGGGGCTCTCCCCAGGAGAGCAGCTCCTCAACTGAAACGGCAAATTTTTCAGCATAGGGCTGAAGATAGGGCAAAATCAACTCCTTTGGAAATTCATCATGGCCGGCAGCCACCGGGGTATGGGTGGTAAAGATACCACTTCTCTTGCAAATTTGAATGGCAGTTTGAAAATCCAAATGATACCTGTCCATGATGATGGAGATTCGTTCCAGCCCGGCAAAGGAACAATGCCCTTCGTTCATGTGACAAACAGTGGGAAACACATCAATGGCTTTGAGCACCTTAATCCCACCAATCCCCAATAATATCTCCTGGGCAACCCGGGTCTCGTCATGGCTGGCATAGAGACGGGAGGTAATGTCCCTGCTTTTTTTTGAATTTTCCGACAAATTTGTATCCAGCAGCAATAGTCGAATTTTACCTATCTTTAATTGCCAGACACAGACCGCTATCACCCCGTCAGGGCCGGGTATTGCTATTTTTATTTCAAATCCTGAAGTATCCTTTAGTTTTTGAACAGGAAGATCAAATACATCATTGATGGGATATGTTTCCTGCTGCCAGCCGGTATGGTCAAGGAACTGCCGAAAATAGCCTTCCCGAAACAACAGCCCCATACCGGTCAGGGGTATTCCCAAACTGGAAGCGGCCTTTAAATGATCGCCGGCGAGAATTCCCAATCCACCGGCAAAAAAGGGAAGGGATTCATGGAGGCCGAATTCCATGGAAAAATAGGCAATGGTCTCTTTGGGCTCCAAATCAATCTCCTTGATTTGGGAAACATGGGAAAACATTCTTTCAAACTTCGCCTTTACCCGTTCAAGGTGCCCCAAAAAACTTTCATCTTTTGAAAGCTCCTCAAATCGTCTCTGGGATATGTTGGAAAGAAAGGCCACAGGATTTTTCCCAATTGCTTCCCATTGCATTGGATGGATTCTCTGAAACAGTTCAATGGCCTCATGGTTCCAGCACCACCACAAATTACGAGCTAAATAGTTCAGAAAAGACAATCCTTCTGGAATCGCAGGATATACCTTGTAAATTTGCATCTCTTCCATCATTTTTTGTCTCCCACAACAGTATCCGATAACTTGTGCATAACTCTGGCAACCTCGCTTGATCCCCAGGCCTGGGCATCACACCCCCTTGAAACATGGGGAAAATCGCCATCAAGAATTTCAGGAATATATCCGGCAGCCCCTTTTCTCATCAGGCCGATGACACTACCAAGCCATGCCAGGCAAGTTGAATGGCTGTTTTTACCGAATGCCGTTGCCCAGGCTTCACAGAATACCGGAAACTGCCAGGTCCAGGCGGTCCCATTGTGATAGGCCGGTTTTCTCTGGGTATCTTCATCTCCTCTGTATTGACCAAAATAGGGAAAATGGGGATCTGTTATGGATCTGCCGTTGTAAATTACATGGATCGGAATTTCAACTTTCCGATCGGCAAGACTTCTGATCCCTCCGGGCACCAGCAATTGCTGGCATGTCTCAACACAGGTTTGTGCAATTTTTTTATCTTTTATCACATCAAGGGTGAACAAAAAGAGCTGGTTGGGCCTCAGGGCATCATCGGGTTTTGCATTTTTTGCACCCCCGGGTCCGTCCAAATGGAGGCAATCTGAAAAAAAACCTGCGGTCTTATTGTAAAAAAGCGTCTGGACAAACGTCTTAACCAGCCTTGCTCGCTCCTCCCAGTCTCGTTTATGGGGAAGATCCACCCCTACCAGCAGGACCAGGGCATTATACCATAACGCCTGAATCTCAACGGGATATCCCTGGCGAGGCGACCCGGCAGGAAAATTGGTATCCATCCAGGTAAAATGAGACGGGCTGTAAAGCAGCATGGTTTCAGGGTCTGCAGCCACCCCTGTTTTGGTCCCCTTTATCAGAGAATGGGCAATGGATAAGAGAATCTCTTTGACCCTGCGATGCCCCAGCCTTTCATTTAAAAAATCTTTGCTCTTCTCCTTTTCGATCAGGTCTTTGCAGCAGGCAAAAAACCATAGAGGCGCATCCGAGGTTTCAATATTTGCCGCATCCTTGCCGCAAATCATATTGGGAAGCGTGCCTTTATCTTCAAACCGGCCAAACAGCCGCAATATGGATTTTGCATCGGCGAACCGGCCAAGTTCAATCAAGCCCCTGCAAAATATCAGACTGTCTCTTCCCCAGTCCAGAAACCAGGGATATCCTGCAATCACACTTTTATCTCGCCCGCGATCCACAAGAAAGGCATCCAGACTCTTATAGACAGCTTTGGAAAGGGGCATGCCCTTTTCAAAGCAATTGGGTTCAAAAATATTAATAGGAGTATCAAGCTCTATTTCCCGTGGGCTTTCCACCACAGCAGCATTGAGCAAAACCCTTTCACCCCCCAGACAGGAAACCGTAAAATATCCCGGGCTGAACAGATCCGATTCCGGATCAAGCCCTCTTTGTCCCTCCAAGGGTCGGTTGACCATGTAATACCATTCCGGCTCAGAAATAAAGCGACCTTTTAATATGCTCACATTAAGAAAATTCCCGTTGGAAAGTGAAAAAACAAACCCATTTTGAAGGGCTGATACGGCAACAGGCCAATCTTGTTCCGGCCCTTTAAATGCCTTAACGGTATCATGAAAACTTCTGTCTTCGATATCCGGTCTAATGATCAGCGTCACTGTTTTATCATTATCCAAAAAAAACAAATTGTCTTCAGGGCAATTCTTTCTCAATATGGACAGACCGACATGATTCTTTTGGGGATCAATGGAAAGATACAATTCCAACGCATAATACCTGCCTTCGGATGTGGGAACATGGAACAGCCATTTCCCCCCATGATCATAGGAGAAGGTGAACCTCTCCAGACAATCGGGCACAAGCTCCCTTGAATATCCCTGGAAAATAGCCCAGATCCTGCATCTTGAAAACACCATCCGCCTGTTTTCCGGCATGATTTTATCCAAATTGGCGCCAAGAATTGCATCATACCGGCTGTCAAGCCTGCCCCACCATGCGGCTGCCCTCATCATCCCCCCTTTGTTGGTGGTGCCCAATAGTTTCAAAAAAGGGTTTTTTACAATCTCCCTTCTTGTAAAAGAGGAGATCATATACAAGGCTTCAAGGGGGGCAAGATACAACAAAGAGGCCGTTTCAATCCGTGTGCCATCCGGTTCAAATATCCTCAGGTTCAAAGAATATTCTTTATGCCGGCTTTTTATCTCCTTGGGGGAAAAAAGGGCAAAAAAGCCTCCTTCGTCGGATGTTGCTATTCCCTCCTCATATCCCAGGGATATTTTAGACGACCCTCTTTTATCAGATCGGATGGTATCGAATCGAATATTATCAAGAATTTCCGCTCGAAAACCGGTTTCGCATCGGATCAAAAGAAAAAAGCCCGGCGGAATCATCAGTTGCCGTTTCAGATCCCTTTGAACTTCAAATACAATCACCCGGCTCTCCTTTGAGTCCTTGTTGAAAGACCGGATAAATTCAATGGGATTATTGGCCAAACACCTTGCCTCTTGTTCAACATTAACCCCCATTAAATTCTGGTACCCTTTAAGGGCGATATGAATTCTGAGTACCTTTGCTTTTAACTTTTGTAAATACACCCGATCCGGCATCCGGGGCTTCTTCTGCAGGCTTTGCTCAACCAGGCTTATATCCTCCCCATCAGGGGTCAGTGCCAGAATCTCTCCCGGAGCCAGGCGCATCACGCAAAGGTCCTGTTCACCTGGTTTTACTTGATTTGGTTTTACTTGATCTGTATTGACCTGCCTGCTTGACATCATATCGTAGAGAATCGTTTCATTAATACCGGTTTCCTTTGTTTGCCAGGATACCTCATTGAAATTTTCACAATCAAGATTCACCAGTATTAAAAGCCTTTTGTCATATGCTTCATTATGGCGAAGCAGTGCCAGGCACTGGGATTGGTTCTTCTGAATCAGGGACAGCCGGGTCTGTGCAAAAAAGACAGGGTGTATTTTTAATATCAGGTTCAACCGTGAAATATGATCCACCTGATTAACAGCGTCCCCCCAATTAAGGCTGGTCGATTCATGGACATCAATCTTCTGGGTCGCAAACCACTCGACCCCATTGGCAAAACCAAACCCGCCGCATACGGAAAAAAGCGCACAAAGGGAACTCCTCAATTTTGCATACAAGATTGAAACAGATGCCAAACGATTATTGTCATGGGTTTCTGCAAAATGAATCGTATGGCCGCAGGTGTTTGATATTTCATAAGCTGTTGGCAGGTAGTTTGATATTTCCTGCCGGGTATAATTTTGAAACAGCTCGGAGTAGGCCCAGTTAAAGTTTGCCCTGTTTAATATATCACAAGTTGTCTCAATGGCTCCCCCAAGTCCTTCCAGGAAGAAAAGCGTTTCAGGATATTCTAAGCGCACCTTTGCAACAATATATTCCCATGCTTCAAGGGGAACCATATAACCTGCATCACACCGGAACCCATCCACCCCCCGGTGACACCAAAGCAAAAAAACATTGGCCATATAGCGCCAAAGACCTGTGTTTGAATAATCCAATTTTGTTAAATCCGCCCAGACAACCCCCCAGGCACCCGGGGCCTCTATCAGTCCGTCTTCTCCCCTGGCAAGCCATTCCGGGTTTGTTTCATGGATGGAGGCCGCCCATCCGGTATGATTAATGGCAATGTCCATGAACAGATATCCATTATAAAAATGAACCCTATCAACCAATTCCATAAACTGCTCAAGGGGGGTTGCCAAGGGGTCAAATTCGGCCAGGGCCGGATCAACCTCCGTAAAGTTCAGGGCGGCATAGGGACTGCCAAAACGCCCCATCCGGGCGTAGGTGGTGGGGGTGGGATGTATGGGCAGCAAGTGGAGGACCCGGCACCCCAGGTCAGAAAAAATAAACCCCACTTCTTTTTTAAGGTCCCTGAACTTACCGGATTCAGGAATAACCGTATACCCTTTTTCATCTAATTTTTTAATGATTGGCGACAGCTCGTTATCTTCGCTCACACCGGATTTGAATCTGCCGAACTGCCGGACAAAGGCATTGTAAATGATATTGGCACAACAGGTGCCTGGTGGCTCTACATTAAAAATACAATTGTCCCCAGGCGGCCAGACGGGCGTATTGCTCTTTGCCGGCAAAAAAAAACATTTCGCCTGGAAAAACCCCGTCTGGTGCAAGGGAAGAACAATTTTATAAACCAGGTCGCTCTCCTGTGCCATTTTAATATCCACCCAGGCTCCGCCCAGCTTTATTTCATCTTTCTCCACTCGGTAAATAATTTCTTTTCTGGAAATGGCAGCATACCCCAAATTGGTTCTCACCCATGCACAGCCCTCATCCTTGGCCGGCAGCATTAAGGTAAAGGTAACACAATCCCCGCAATACATAACCCTTGACTCACCGGGGGAAGGAAATTGGATGATACTTGACGATCTTTCCATGGAGAATGCCCTGCCCTAAATATGATTTGCCAAAATGTTATTATCCACAATTGTTTATAAAGATGAACCAAGAGTGCAGGATGGATATTTCTTAAAAGCGACAAGATCAGCCGACTGCCAGGATTTGTGTGAATTAACTTTCGTCTCGAAAATATATATATGACATAGGTTGATTGTTTTGTACATAACCTTAATAAAAAACCATGGGGGTAATCCCACGTAAATTTTGACTTAATTTTAACAAGACCTGACTCAAGCGAAAACATTCACCACACAAAGGAAAATCAGGGATGTTTTTTAAATTCTAAAAATCCAAGACTACAGATAAAGTATCCGCCTAAAGCTTATTGGCTTGACCTGTCTATGGAATCAACGATAACTCCAATAAAATATAACATAAAATTGGTCCATTTGAACATGCCGTGTCCCATATAGATGAATTTCACATCAACGGCAAAAAATTATGTCTATACCGCATCCAGTATTTTACGAATTTTTTTGGAAAGTTCGGAGAGATTGTACGGTTTTTGAATAAAACCATTGCATCCCCTACTCATGATTTCAGAGGCATAACCGTCGAGAGCATACCCCGAACATAGCATCACAGGAATTTGAGGCCGAATTTCTCTTATTTGATCAAACGTTTGGCCGCCGTCCATGCCAGGCATTATAAGGTCTATAATCACCAAATCGATGCCCTTGTTGGGATTGGCTATCGTTCTTACAGAATCCTCCCCGCTGTTTGCAACCAGTACTTGGTAGCCCAATTTGCTAATCAGCTCCTTGGCTACATCAAGAAGCATTTCTTCATCGTCAACTAAAAGTATGGTTTCAGACCCATGCATCATCTCTTCATCGGAGACTATCTCTTTAATAACCCTCTCCTCAGAAGCCGGTAAACATATTTCAAACGTCGTCCCTCGACCGACTGCACTTTTAACTGTTATCATACCACCATGATTCTTGACTATACCGTAAGCAGACGCCAAGCCCATTCCCGTGCCGCGACTTTTGTCCTTTGTGGTGAAAAAGGGGTCAAAAATTTTCTGTTGGATATTTTCGTCCATACCAATACCGTTATCGGTCACCATGATTTTTATATAGTACCCCGGATCAATTCCTCTTGATTTAGAGGCCTCATCCTGAAAATCAACAACAGCTGTTTCCAAAGAAAGCTCGCCGCCGCCGGGCATGGCCTGCCAGGCGTTGACAAACATATTTATCAAAAGCTGTTCGATCTGACCTTTATCTGCTTCAGCTACTGGCTGTGTTGGGTCAGTCTTGGTTCGTATTTGCAGATCCTTTCGTGTGCGACCGAACATTGCGGCAGTTGTCAGCAACAATTCATTTATATCGACTGGTTTGACATCATACTTGCCTCCACGAGCAAAACCCAGTAACTGCTTGGTTAAGCCTGTGGCGCTATTTACAGTCTCTTTGATTGCTTCAATATGTTCAAATAATTTAGGATTAGAGTGATTCATGTCCAACGCTATCAATGAAGCTCGACCCTGAATACCCATTAATAAATTGTTAAAATCATGAGCGATTCCACCTGCCAAGGTACCAATGGATTCCATTTTTTGTGCTTGAAAAAGTTGGTCTTCAAGATTTTTCCTTTCAGTAATATCCCGTGTAACTCCTAAGATACCTACCGGCTTGCCATCCTCACCCAGAATAAAGGAAGCTGATATTTCAGTCCAAATCGTAGTACCATCCTTGCGGTACAGTTCGAGTTCAAGCCGTTCGGAAATATCATAATTACCTGTTTTTAAACCATAAACCAAATTAGCCTCTATCCTTTTATGGGCTATCTCCAAGGATGGGGGAGTAAGAACATCATTGATCTTCAGCAAAGCAGCTTCCTCCGAACTCCAGCCCTGGATTTTTTCAATGGCAGGGCTGATATAATTGTAGTTCAAGCCCATATCCAAAATCCAAATTACGTCATTGGCATTTTCCGTCAACAGACGAAATTTCTCTTCATTATTCCGTAAGGTTTCCTCGGCCTGTTTATGCTCTTCAATCTCCTTTTTAAGCCTCAAATTTATGGTTTGCGTTACCTTTGCGTTGTCAAATAGCATTTGCAACGCTGACCGTATGATCCCAGATATAATGAGAGCAATTATAGCCAATATCCCAAAGAGGATTATCAGTCTCATTTTTAAGTGAAATATCTCATCGGGATTAGAACCCAGGTCTATTAAAAAAAGAGAATAAAATAAAATTAGCGCAATACAAGAAGACCAAATCAGTGCCTCCTTGATATTGATTGAAAAAAAAATCAGCAAGGGAAATAACAAAAACCAAGGGATTGAGCTGAGAGTTTGTTCAATCCATACATCATACATTTGAGAAAACATAAAGAAAATGATAAAAACCCGAATACTAATTTCTCGGAATAAATTGGGCAGACAAATTCCTGATTTCTTAATGAAATCAAACAATATAACACATAGTGATAAAAACATTACAAAAACGAAACCAGCAGCAAGATAACGGGAATAAATCAAATGAAAAATGGTAAAAGCTACAGTGATAGGCATACCGATGATTATAAGCACTTTTGTATATAAATTATTATAAAGGGTCTCGTTTGCTGGAAAGCTACGAATGTCAGTAGGGAGTATCAAGGAAGAAAGCTTATTCATAGACAAACTCCTTTGCACAATCATATATGGATTTTTAGAAATTCACGATGAAAGAACGCTTGTATGCAAAGACAACTATTTTTGGTGGCAGATTGCTTGTCATTATACGAACTACATCGATAGCGGTGATATTACCACAACTCACGCTCAGTCAAATCGTAAAATATTCAAAACCACGGCATACAGAATCTTTAGCTAAGAACTTGTTTTTTGTCAACAAAAGTATTGGAAAAATGAAATATGGACTCCTCCATCAACGCTCACAAAATTTTGTAGTCAACAGTGGATATCATTGATTCTATCCACTGTTGACTTTGATGTGCTCCCAAACGTCTATGATTTGGTTCGGCATCCTAAAGATTTCAATTTTTGGCTTTGTCCTTTTATAATAACGGATAGCCTCTATCTAAAAAACGTTTATTTGAATTGACTATGGGGAAGGGTATTAAAAATATTACAACAACTGCCTTTATTCATTGAACTATTTTTTTTCAGATAGAGACAAACACAATAGATGGGTGAGTTGCCAAAACAGTATCAGGCATGGTTTGTCTTTTCCATTACGGATGTATATTTTTCCATTGCATTTTAATGAAGCGTCTGATATTTTTTTGTCCATCGTACTTCGCACCCGGTAATTTCCAAAAGATTTCATTGATCTGCATCCCCCCTTCTTGAAATAAATGCTGAAGAAATACAGTTTGCCGAGGCGTTTAAAGATTTCCTCAAAACTTTAATCAGAGAGGTAAAATATTGAGCATCAAAAAACACTTTTTAAAAACCCGGCCTGTCTGCAAGGTAACATTCAGGCTTTCGGCCCAAGAAGCCCTGGATGTAAAATCAATTTTTCTGGTTGGCGAATTCAACGACTGGAATAAGACCAAAACCCCCATGAAGCCCCTGAAAAAAGGCGGGTTTGTCATGACCATTGACCTCAAAACAGATAGGGAATATCAATTCAGGTATTTTTTTGACCGGATTATCTGGAAAAACGACTCCGACGCAGACAGATATATTCACTCTTCCTATGGAGGCTGCGATAACTCCGTCGTGAGTGTATGACGGGAATATTTAGGATAGTGGCGCCCCTCTATAAAATTTTCCGATCCCAGGTCAGATTACTTTCCATCACCATCAAACAAAGGGAAAAATCATGATTGCCTACAAAGAAATCGGACTTGTCAATACCCGCACCATGCTGGAAAAAGCAGCAAAAGGAGGATATGCTATTCCTGCATATAATTTCAACAACATGGAGCAGCTTCAGGCGATTATCCAGGCCTGTGTAGAAACACAATCGCCTGTGATTCTTCAGGTCTCCTCCGGTGCCAGAAAATATGCCAACCAGACCCTGCTGCGATAAATGCAGACAGGATGAAAAGGGCAGGTTTGCCATGACAGCTGCCATAAGAAAGGTATTGTTTGAATCACCCGGACAGTTTGATCCCAGAAAATATCTGTGACCGGCCCGGGAGTCTTTAAAACAATTGTATATGCATAAAATCAATATGGTTCTGGGATCAGCAGGCAAGGCATAAAACAGATAAATGGAGGCCGCAATGAATCAAAACCACCCCAGCCAGGAAACCAAATCCCTTGCAGAGGCGGATCGATTAAAGCAAGATATTTATCAACATATTCGATTCAACCTGGGGCTTGATCCCGAAGAAATGAGTCGGTATTCCTGCTATATGGGGCTTGCCTTTAGCGTAAAAGACAGGTTGATCAACCAATGGATCAAAACCCAGAAGGCATGCAGGGACACCCTTTCCAAACGAGTGTTTTATCTTTCTTTGGAATTTCTGCCAGGCCGGTTTCTAAAAAATTATCTGATCTCCCTGGGGTTGGAGGAGGTCGCCCGAAAAGTTCTGTCAGATCTTGGCTTTGACCTGAATATCCTTGAAGAAGTGGAATGGGACGCAGGTCTTGGAAACGGAGGGCTTGGCCGTCTGGCATCCTGTTACATGGATTCCATTGCTCGGCTGAGGCTGCCGGGGTATGGATATGGTATCCGCTATGATTTCGGCATTTTTTTCCAAACATTAAAAAATGGTTATCAGCGTGAGCAGAGTGATAACTGGATGCGCCGGGGAACCCCCTGGGAAATCCTCAGGTTTGAAAAGATCCACAGAATCCGGTTATTCGGCAGGTCTGAACCTTACACGGACATTCACGGAAATAAGAGATACCGCTGGGTGGACACCAAGGATGTCATGGCCATGGCCTGTGACATTATGGTGCCGGGCATTGGGGATGACTTTGTCACCAACATGCGGTTGTGGACCGCCAGATCCAGCCGTAACCTGAACCTGGAGTTCTTCAACCGGGGAGACTATATGGGGGCGGTGGAAGCAAAAGTGATGAGCGAATCCATCTCCAAGGTTCTATATCCCAGTGATGAGATGGAAAAGGGAAAGGAACTTCGGCTCATACAGCAATATTTTTTTGTTGCCGCTACATTGCGGGATATCCTCCTTCAGTTCAAGGAAGACCATCAGTCTTTTTCCGTCTTTTCCGACTGGGCAGCCATCCAACTGAACGATACACACCCCGCCATTGCCATCCCGGAACTCATGCGCCTGTTCATGGACGAGGAAGGGATTGACTGGGAGAAATCATGGTCTATTTGTGAAAAAACCTTTGCCTACACCAACCATACCGTGCTTCCCGAAGCCTTGGAGACATGGCCCGTTAGACTGTTGAGTAAAATTTTACCCCGACACCTGGAGATAATTTATGAAATCAATCAACGGTTCATTGATAGGTTAAAAAAAGCATATCCCGATGAGCCGGGTTTGATAGCCAAGCTGTCCATTATTCAGGAAGGGGATGTGCAGAAGGTCAGGATGGCCCACCTGGCCATCACGGGCAGTCATTCGGTGAACGGGGTTGCCGCCTTGCATTCCAATATTTTAAAAACAAATTTGTTTAAAGAATTCAACCGGGTTTATCCGGGTCGGATCAAAAACATCACCAATGGGATTACCCCAAGACGGTGGCTCTATCAATCCAACCCCGGTCTTTCAACACTCATCACTTCTGTTCTGGGGACGGCCTGGATAACCGACCTTGACCACCTTAAAAAGCTGATTCCCTTTGCAGAGGATGGGTCATTTCGGTCCGAATGGCAAAAGGTTAAATTAGAAAACAAAAAACGCTTGGCAAGGTATGCCCTGAGGAAAACCGGGATGGGAGTCAACCCCAACACCCTATTTGATATCCATGCCAAGCGAATGCATGAATACAAACGCCAGTTTCTCAATATCCTCCATGTGATCCGGCTCTACAATTGTATCCGACAAAACAATGAAGCTGTTGACATTAACCGCACCTTTTTCTTTGCAGGGAAAGCGGCACCCGCCTATTTCCAGGCAAAACTCATCATCAAACTGATTACCAGTGTATCCCAAACCATTGGTAACGATCCCCGGGCCAGGGGAAAACTGAGTGTCATATTTCTGCCCAATTACTGCATTTCCCAGGCGGAAAAACTGATTCCGGCGGCGGATATTTCCGAACAGATCTCCACAGCCGGGCTTGAAGCATCGGGAACAGGCAATATGAAGTTTGCATTAAATGGGGCCCTGACCATTGGAACACTGGACGGTGCCAATGTGGAAATCATGGAAAAGGTTGGACAAGACAATATTTTCATTTTCGGGCTTAAGGCCGATGAAGTGGTTAAAACGAGACAGGACGGGTATGACCCTCGCCAATATTACGAAGGGAATCTTGAACTTAAAGAAATTATTGACATGATTGATTCAGGCTATTTTTCCCCGGAGGAACCCCAATTGTTCAAGCCCCTTACCCGGTCTCTTCTGGACCAGGGTGACTATTACCTGGTGCTGGCTGATTTTGAAAGTTATGTTAACGCACAGAAACTGGTTGCCATAACCTATCAGGATAAGGATCAATGGACCCGGATGTCCATCCTGAATACAGCCAATATGGGAAAATTTTCCAGTGACCGGGCCGTTCTGGAGTATGCAAATAATATATGGGGTGCAACCCCCATTCCTCAATAAAATAAACCAAATTGATGGAGAGGGCAGATGAATACAAAAAGAAACGACAGCAATTTGATTTTGGTTACCTTTGCCAGGCTTCCGATATTTGACGTGGAAAAAAATCTCTGGGGATATGAATTGGTATACATGCCCCCAGATGACAAGAAGATCTCCTCTCCCAAGCAAGAGGAGGTCCTCACCGCTGATCTCATGGCAGCCGCCGCCCTGGCACTTGAGCAGAGGTTAGACAAAAAAAGAAGGATAATGGTTAATTTTTCATGGCAGAATATCCTTGATAATATTCCCTATGCCCTGCCACCGGGCGGGACTGCGGTTAAAATAACGGCCCCTGCACCCTCGGATTCTGTACAAATATTGGAAAGACTCAAGAATGACGGTTATCAGATCGCTGTGGAACTGGCCGATGACACCTGCTCTAACCTTTTTGAGCTGGCAGATATCATCTGCCAAGATATTTCCGGCATGGGGGTGCCGGACCTGACCGGCGCATGCACAAAAACCGCCCCTTATGGTTCCCTGATACTGGCAAACCGGGTTCATGACCAAACAGGGTTTGATGTCTGCCACAGGTCAGGATTCTCTTTGTTTCAAGGCTCTTTTTTTAAACAGCCTGAAAATATGTCGGTTAAAAAGGTGTTACCCGGAACAATTTCCAAGTTTCAGCTGATGGAAGCCATGGAACAAAAAGATCCGGATTTTTCGAAACTGGCCGCCACCATCCAGGCAGATGTGGCCATAAGTTTCCGCCTGCTCTCCCACCTCAATTCAGCATCATTCGGGTTTCGCCAAAAAATTGATACCATCAAGGACGCCATTACCATGCTGGGGTGGCATAATCTAAAAAACTGGCTCAGGGTTGTTCTCCTTGCAGAAGTTTCAGAAAACCAGCATGCGTCTGAATTGATTTTCCTTTCTGCACAAAGGGGGAAATTTTTAGAACAGATCGGTCTGGATCATGATTTCTGGGGATTTGAACCGGATTCGCTTTTCCTGCTGGGTATGTTTTCACTTTTGGATGCCCTGCTGAATCGGCCCATGAAAGAAATTGTAAAGCATCTTCCCCTGGCGGACAAGCTCAAAGGTGCGCTTTGTATGAAAGACAATAATGAGTACGTTCCGTTTTTAAAGCTGGCCCGATATTTTGAAGAGGCCCAATTTGACCAAAGCGATGCCATGATCAATCAACTCGGCCTTGATACAAAAAAGGTAAAATTAGCATATGGCGGATCCATAGACTGGGCAAACAAATTATGTGAAATGCAGGTTTGAAAAATACCAACGGGGAACTCTATTCATGGTAAAAAAAATAAAGCCCGGTTATTCTTGTGGTTGATTTTATTATTTAAGCCTGTAATTAAATTCTCCAAACACCTCAACCACCTCCTGGCAAAGGGTTTGCCTACGGATACGGCCAGCTTTTATTCTGGCCTTGTCCACATTTTCTCTTGGAATCTTATTTTTTTTATACCAATCATCGGGATTCCCCAAAAAGCTAATTAATTCCTGCTCCGCCTCCCGGGCGTTGCCGCATGATTTGATCAAACAGGGGGCAAAGGCTGGCCCATATTTTAACCGAGCAATCTCGTCAGTCTGTTTTTGGGCATGTTTCCACAAATTATCCGGATCCAGCAAAATAATGGGTGCCAACGGGTTTTCATGGATCTTCATGGAGGTGATGGTAATGGCAAGTTCCTCCGCACTTCCATACCCGCCGGTATTGATAATGGGCAGGTTGCTCAGCTTCTGGAGATGGTCCTGGCGGGCCAGGCGCAGTCCCTCCTTGTATTTAATCAATCCGTCACAGGTGGTCAGCGATGCCTGGTGTTCCCCTTCCAGGTCAATGGCAATCCCCACACTCATGATATTATGCTGACGGGCCAGATCATTGGCCTCTTTCATAAGCCCGGGACCACCGCCGTGGACAATCCCCATTTCATACCCCAGCCGGATGGCCAGCCGGTTTATCAAATCAATGGTCAGACGATTGTCTGCTTCCTTTGTATGGGACCCGTAAAACGCCAGCCAGTATCTGACCCGGTCAAACCGCTCTCTGTCATCGGGCTCCATGAAACAGCCATGGTAAAAACTGTATAATTTATCGGTGTCAAAATCATAGCGTAAAAATTCACATCCGGAATGACCGGCATGGGTCAGTTTGATCATTTTTTTAATATAATCATCCTCAAAGGAAGGGTTGTTCATATCAATCAAAAAAGTTCTCAAGCCACTGCGTTTCAAGGCATCAATGACTTCAAGAGAGGGAAACTGCCTTCCAATAAAAACCCTGGAATTCACACCTCCCAGGACGGATAGCTTTTCCAGGGTCTCCTGGAACCTATCCGCCTCACCCGCCGACGCCTGCGGCCTGGTTTTTCGATAGGTACTTTCGAGCAACGCATGCTTGATGATCTCAAGCTGGGCCTCACCATGGGGATTTAACGCCTGGGGAATCTGAACAAAATTTCCCTTGTTAAGAATCATACCCAAAGAGGCTTTGCCAATGGCGTTAAACAGAGTGGAAACTTCCGCATTGGTCAAAAGATCGCAGAGCCGATAGCCTTCCTTGACCTTATTTTTTTCCAGGGGAACCGTCAAAGGATTCCGGGTTCTGAAAAACCGGATCCGGATCCGGATTTTATTTAAGGAAATGGGTTTGGTACCAAAATGGTACAGTTCCACCTGGCGATCCCTGAAGGTCCTAAAAGGGTCCAGCACCCAGGCAGGCAGATGCTCAATCTTTTCCGCGCAAGGTTCTGCCACCGAATCAATGATCCCGTAAATATCCCCCAAAGATATTTTGATGGCCCCCACAAACAATTCCCCGGGGCTCAACCGGCTGGTTTTAAGGTCCAAGGGCATTCTTGACCGGATGCGATTCAAGGCGCTTCTGCCTTTTTTTATCACGGCATTGATACTGGAGGGATTCATGGCAGAAGGCTCAAAACAATATTGATAGGGTTCCAATTCCATACTGATATAGTCACAGGTTTTGCCCGTTAAAGGATCTTGTTCCTGGCAGATTTCAAACCCCTCATAATAGCCTTTACCAAGTCTTCGCCCCACAAAAAGCCGTTTATGAAGATAATGGCGGACATCCTGAATTCTCAACTCGGGATCCATCACCGCAAGGCGCCCTATTTCATCCCCTTTTTTAAACAGGTCCAGGGCATTTCCCAGCAAAGGGTTTAAATTCTGGACCTGGCCCTCCAAAAAAATATCAGAAGCCTCGATTCGTGGCAACTTGTCCCGAGAGAGTTGATCCGTCTTGATGCCGATCTGGGCATTCCCGCTTCTCCCCGAGAAAATATAAGGTTTACCTTCCTTGAGGGCACCACAGATATAATCGGAGACAAAGGGAAATAAAAACTCTGCCCTTAAAAGTTTCTCCCCTTTTTTTCCAGGATGAATCGCATTAATATGGCCGTCCGGGCTTATGATCTGAGGTATTTCCATGGCAACGTCTTTTCTAGGGGATAAAAATCAAATAGACCACACCTATCAATATTTTTTCCGTACAAATTTTTTCAAGAATTTGTTTTTTTCTTTGTATCATAATCATCAAAAAGCAGTGACAAATCTTCAAGGGAAAGACTTCTCACCTGGTGGGGAAGCCATCTATATTTATCAATTAAATACCGGTAAACCGCATCCATCCCCCGCAGGTCTTCATACCCCTGGTCCTGAGCAATCTGATCACCCAACCGAGAAAAAACAGCCTTCATTTCCCCTTCTGCGGCAAATTTTCTTTCTGTTCTTTCCTGGTATTCTTCGTTGATATCCTTTTCCATTTTACCCTCCTCCATCCTGCAAGGCTTGCTACAAAATGATTCAATATAATCTGCAACTTCATCCAAAAAAATCTATGGTTTGCTGTTCTATACCAAAGGAAAAATAGGCCCTAACCAGAAGGTTGCTTGATCATGGTAAAAATATTTTTGCCCAGGCTGCGTTCATAGGTCACTTTGTCCATCATCTTCTTGGTCAGAAATATACCCAGTCCACCGATCTGTCTCTCATCAAGGGAGAGATCCGTGTCGGGATCTGGTTTTGCAAGGGGGTCAAAGGCAGTACCATAATCCACAATCTGAATGGCCAGGCCCTGTTGACTGTCCCATGAACAGCTCACTTCAATATTGCCTTTTTCCTCGTTTGGGTAGGCATAACTGATAACATTTACCAGCACCTCCTCCAGGGACAATTCCACGGGATACAATGACTTAGCATCCATGCCACAGGACGTAACCAAGCTTCGGACATGGGCCAGAAAAGGTTCCAGATTATCCAGGCTTGCAGAAAGGACCAACGTTTTGTTCAAAGGAGACTCCTTTGAAGCTCTCTAATTTTCAAGGTTATCTACCCCATAATGATCTTGATTTTTTATCCTTTTTTTTATATTTTATGGGAAAAGAAGTCAATGAAAACCTTGTAAAAAGCGATGACAAAGGATATGCCGGAAGAAACAGACATTATAGGATTCCAGGCAGCCTTAATGAGTTGGCCCCACCTTTTCACCCAATTTTCAGATATTGTTTCGGGCATTCATACCCAAAAATTTCACCGGGATCTGAGTCAATGGGGAAAGCAATTGGATAATTTCATCCGGGATCTTCTATCGACCCAAGGCCAAACCCATCAACAAATAGGCCTTGGGACCGTCATGAAAATGATTTCATTTTTAAATGAACGGGTCACCTGCCAGATCATCCAGCATGCCATCACCACTCTGGAAACCTTGAAAAATATGCCTCCCCCCTGCCCTTTTTGCTGGATAAGCATGGGATCAGATGCCCGCCAGGAACAGGTGGTGAGAACAGACCAGGACAATGGTCTGATTTATGCAAATCCTTCTCCTGGAAAGGCCATGGGAACAGACCAGTACTTTTTAGCCCTGGCGGAGCTGATTGTAACACACCTGGATCAATTCGGTTTCAGACGCTGTACCGGCAATGTCATGGCCACCAACTCTGTCTGGCGGCGTCCTGTGGGCGAATGGCTTCACGCCCTGGATCAATGGGTGGGATCAACAGAGGCCAAGGCACTGCGGCAGCTGACCATCCTCCTGGATTTCAGAGCTATTTACGGAGATAAACGCCTGGCCCAAATGGTCCAGGCCCGGGTATTTGATCTATTTCATAAAAATACAAGTGTCAGCCACTTTTTGGCCCAGGACGACAAATTGTTCCCATCCCCCAAAACCCTGTTTGGCCGGATCCGAACCCAAAAAGGGAAAAACGGCAAGGCCTATTTTAATCTCAAAACCAGGGGCCTGGTCCACTTAACCAATGGAGCAAGAATTCTGGCCCTGAACCATAGGATTCAAATCCCCTCCACCCTCACCCGATTCCAATTACTCGGGGAAGAGCAGGTGTTATCCCCAGGGGAATCGGATCAATATGCAGAAGCATTCAGGCGGTTGGTTCGATTAAAAGTCACCAACCATTTAAGCGGCCAGGGAAAAAAAGGCTTGCCAATTAATTGCATTGATGTTTCAACACTTAACCAAGATGCTTCCCAGGCATTGAGTGATTCTCTGGACGCAGTTACCCGCCTGCAAAAACGGATTCACAAAACCTATAACCAGGCCTGGATAAACTTTTTTAACTAGGAATATGTTAGAAAATGACAATTTGCCTCAACACAGAAAATAGTTCCAGTGCAGCTGACCCGGAAGCCACTTCCTATCATTCCTATTTCAAACTTTTGGCCAAGATCAGTAAAAAAATCCATTCCAACACCGAGACCTTGGAAATTATTGCCTGTATTGTGGAAAATATCGTCGATGTGATGTCCGCCAAGGGATGTATTTACTGGATACTCAACCAGCAAAAACAGATCATTGAAACCCGGATATTCCACGGATTTGATTATCAAAGCTTGTCCCGGGTGGATTATCCCACCCTGATGACCATCTTTAAAAAAAAGAAAACCAACCCCATCTGCATCACCGATGCCAGGAATGATACCAGAATTCCGGATTTAGAACGGTTGGGGAAAAGAAGAATCAGTTCTGTCACTGGCATGTTTTTTGATATCACCGGCCCCTTATCCGGACTTTTAGCCGTTTATTTCACAGATTCCAGAA
The DNA here is from genome assembly GCA_016743945.1 of Desulfobacteraceae bacterium. Lineage (GTDB taxonomy): Bacteria > Desulfobacterota > Desulfobacteria > Desulfobacterales > Desulfobacteraceae > NBML01. Next base: position 19,809 of record JADGFI010000039.1, on the reverse strand, counting down.
CCCTTGCCCCCCACGAGTTGGAATTGTTAACCGCCCTGGGAGAACAAGGGGCCATTTCCCTGGAAAAGGCCATGGGATACGACAAAAAAACCCAGATCATGTACCAGCAGATTGTGGAAGGCTTTGCCCTGGCAATTGAGGCCAAGGACAAGGTCACCCATGGTCACTCCCAGCGAGTGGCCCGATTATCCGAGCTGACTGCCCGAAAAATGGGCCTGGAAGAAAAAAAAGTACGACAGATCTTCCAGGCCGGTATTCTCCATGACATTGGAAAAATAGGAACCCAGGACAATCTTCTGGAACGTCTGGGCAATTTGTCAAAAAAAGAGATGTCCACCATCCGACAGCACCCCTGTCTGGGGGCTGATATGTTAAGGCCCCTCACTTTTTTTTCCGAGATTGAGCCCCTGGTGCGCCACCACCATGAACTGTTCAATGGCAGTGGCTATCCTGGGGGCAAAAAAGGAAAGCAAATCCCTTTGGGCGCAAGGATCATCACAGTGTGCGATGCCTTTGAAACCATGATCACCGGCCGGCCCCACATCCCCAAAAAAGATCTGGCCGCAGCGCTAACCGCGCTTAAGCAAGGAGTTGGCACCCGATTTGACCCAAAAGTGGTCCAGGCCTTTTTTACAATGATCCAGGAAAACCCAGGGATTATAGAGGCCCGGGAGACCATTGCATCCTGTTTGGATATTCTCCAGCAGAACATGGTCCAGTTGGCCCAACAGAATCAACTTGCAAAAAAACTGTCCAACCCCTTTCCCGGAAGCTTCTAGGAAACGATCCCCCGGCAGACGGCCAGCCGCCCGGGCCAGGTTACGTTTCTTTTAATGACACCTGTTTTACAGGCCGGTTTTATAGTCCAAGCCCACCGGGATTCATGATGCCATTAGGATCCAGATGGGTCTTGATGGCCCGAAGAACCGCCATCTGTTCACCCCCCAAATGACGCTCCATCCAGGGTGCCATCATCCTTCCCACCCCGTGGTGGTGGCTCAGTGATCCGCCGGCCGCCTCGATACTGTCAATGATGGACTGCTGATAGGTTCTAAATTCGGCAAGTGCCGGCATTTTGGTAATGAAAATAAAATAAAGATTGGTGCCCTGGGCATAAAAATGGGAGGCATGGGTCATACAAATGGTATGGGGGTTGGCCTTGACCACTTTTCGCACGGTTTTATGCAACGCATGAAGATTCTCCCAGGTCACCGAAGATTCCAATGTGTCAATCAATATGCCATAATCATTCAAGGCATCCCGCATATAGGGATCGGAAAACCGTCCCTTGTACCATTTTCGCATGGGATATCCGGTGAGATAAAATCCCTGGTTTTCCCGACACTTCTTTTTCACCTGGCGCAATACGGTGTCGACAAAGGAGCGTTCACCCTCAGCCTGCCCCATCATCAGGCAGCGGCTGCCCTTTTTCATGCCCTTAAATCCCATAAATTTATCGATGACACCTCCTTCAAGTCCATACATCTGCATGGCCACATCGGTCTCTTCTGCATCGGATATCCGCAAAATTGCTGGCATACCGAACCGGCCCTGGCTGATCTGTCGCCCTGCTGCCACTGCCGATTCAAATGAAGGAAACATAAAGGTGAACTGCCGGTTATTGTCCGGCAAATATTCAAACACCTTCATGGTCACAGATACCAGGACACCAAAACAGCCCTCGGAGCCCTTCATGATGTCATTGAGTTTGGGGCCTGTGGCCGTGGCCGGGTACTCGATCGTTTTAAAGCTGCCCTTCGGGGTGATATATTCCTGGCTGATCACCAGGTCCGCGGCATCTCCGTAAAGGGATGAGGCCTGCCCAGAGCCCAGGGTCACCACCCATCCGCCCACGGACGAAAACTCAAAACTCTGGGGAAAATGACCGCCGGTATACGCTTTTTTGGCGGATAATTTCTGGGGCGCATAGTTGAGCATCTCCTCGTAAACAGGACCCGTCATGCCCGGCTCAACCGTAATGGTCTGGTTGGTTTCGTTAAAGCAAATAAGTTTGTTCATGTGGGTAGAAAGGACCAGGGTCACTCCGCCCCTGGGACAGTCCAGGCCAAAAGTGACAGAACTGCCGCCGCCATAGACATGGACAGGAATTTTTTGACCATGACAAAGGCGGACAATTGACACGACGTCCTGTTTGTGCCGGGGATGGACCACCACATCGCAGATATCTTTTATCTGACCCTGGCGAAGGCGCATGATATCTTCCATGGCCTTTCCCTTGGTGTATTTAAGACGATCATAGGTGGCAATTGATAGATTTTCTTTGCCCACAATTTTTTCCAACTCTGCCAGATTGGCCCGGGACAAAGTGAGGGGGGACTCTTTTACGGCCTGGTTCCCTGTCTTGTCCATTGTAATAAAATCAGTGTCGGTTAAATTCAATGCCTGCTTGATCACCTTTAAAAAACCTTTGCTGGGATTTTTAAAGGCCTGTTTGTCTCCCCATTTCAAAATGGACCGAAAGGAATCTTTTTGGGGAGCAGTTTCAAGCCATTGGGGTATAAGGTCTGCATTTTTTTTCATCTTTTCGGGTATCCTGTAATTTTCTGAATTTGTGAATATAAGGGAGCCAGGGCCTTGTACATTTTCTGGTAGACTTGCGTGTACAATTGCCTGTAGAGGGTAACATTTTTCGGGTCTGGTTCAAACACCGTTTTTACCCGAACCATATTGGCGACAGCCTCGTCAATCCCGGCATAAAGACCCAGGCCCTTTGCCGTGAGAATGGCAACCCCTAGCCCCGAGGTTTCGTGGGTTTCTCCCTTGACCATGGGCAGGTTGAAAATATCGGCGGTGATTTTACAAATTTCATCGCTCTGGGATGCCCCGCCGGAAACCGCCGCCTTTTCAACCAGGGTCTTTCCTCGTTTTTGAATCCTTTCCATGCCTTCGTAAAGGGCAAATCCAAGGCCTTCAATCACCGCCCGATACACATGGTCCTTGGTGTGGACATCCCCGAATCCGATCATGGCGCCCTTGGCGTCGGGGTGGTCCAGGCCGGGCCCCCAATAGGGTTGAACCACAAGGCCCATGGCACCGGGGCTTGTCCGTTCAAGGCATTGATTCAAAACTTCCTCTGCGGCAATTCCCAATTTTTGAGCCTCTTGTACTTCCTTGTGAGCAAATTCCTGCTTAAACCAGGAAATCATCCAGAACCCCCGGAAAATTTCCACCTCGGGATTGTAATATCCCGGCACAGGCGACGGATAGGGGGGCATGAACGGGATGGCCTCAAAATATTTTTTAGAGGTGGTCTGAACCGTGGCAGTGGTACCAAAACTTAAGGAAACCATTCGCTGATGGATGACCCCGGCGCCCAGGGTTTCGCACCCCTTGTCAGAACCGCAGGCAATCACCGGGATTTGCGGCGTTAAACCCGTCAAATTTCCGACCTCCCTTGTTATAGTCCCAATGGGATCCCCCGGCTGAACCATGAAAGGCAATTTTTCAAACTCAATGGGAAAAAACCGGCTGGTCAAGGCCCATTTCCCGGCCCATTTTTGTCGTTTATAATCAAAGGGCAAATGACCGATCTGACTGGCGGCTGAATCGGCAAAAACGCCGGTGAGGCGATGGTTTAAAAACCCGGACACCTGGAGGTATTTATGGGTTTTTTCCCAGATTTCCGGCTGATTCTGGATAATCCAATTGCCCTTGGCCTGGGTCTGGATGTCCATGAGCTTTTTTTCAAGCCCCAACAGCTTAATCCCTAAATTCAAAGGCCCCCTTGCCCCGAAAACCGGGCGTGCCGTTCTCTGGTCCAGCCAAATGATCGCTGGCCGCAACACACGACCGGCCTTATCCACATTGATCATGCTGGCCCGCTGGGAGGTGACCCCCACCCCGGCAATGGCGGCAAAAGCTTTAGGATATTTCTTTTTCAATCCCTGGCAAGCCGCGACCAGACTCGTCCAATAAATATCCGGATCCTGTTCTGCCCAGCCAGGCATGGGGCTGACATAGGGAGTATAAGACACCTGCTCCCGGGCCAACAGCGCCCCGTCTTCAGCAAAAAGAAGGGCCCGAAGGCTCTGGGTGCCGCAGTCAATTGCCAGAATCGTTTTTGTTTCCATGGCCCATCCTTTCAGCTGTGTTCTCTTATTTATTTTGGGGATTTCATTCTCCGGCCCGGCGGGGCATAGGCATCCTGCCACACGCGTTCATAGGCCTTCTTTTCCCGGGCCCATCGTGCATCATCCCAGGCAAGATGGGGCCCAATCCTTGCCTGAATCTCGGCGATCATATCCATACCGCCATGGGGTAAAAAAAGACCGATGCGCACCCGCCGGAGCAACAGATCTGAAAGATGACGAATCTGTTCGTGGCGAGCCCCATGGCAAAGCTCGGCCCACAGTGTCTGGGTAGTGCCGATTGGGGTAAAGTCCTCCTCACAACAAATGGCAGCCATGTCCAAAACCCTGGCACCATATCGCCCCCAAAGGCGCAAAATTGCCTTGGGGGATAATCTGCCCGGGCCAAGACCCGGCACGGATTCTGTTGATCCCCCATATTCTATACCTTTTTTTAGGCCTGATTTTAGGGTTGATTCTGCTCCCGCCCCTCCCCCGGGGCCGGGCTTATTTTTAGGATACCTGGGCAGATATTTTTGTGCCGCCTTCATGGCATCCCTCGCCAGGAGCTGAAAAGTGGTCAGCTTGCCCCCGGTGACCGTGATAAGCCCGCCTTCCTTCCAGACCACATGTTCCCTGGATTCCTTGGAGGCGGCAACCTTTTTTTTGCTTAATATGGGTCTTACCCCGGCAATGGAGGCGATACAATCCGCCAGGGATACCTTAAGATCCGGCAGAATATGGGCCAACCCCTCCATTAAATAATCGGCTTCTTCCTTGGTGATACAGGGTTCTTTTGAAACATCTCCTTTATGGTCCACATCGGTGGTCCCAAGAACGAGACAGCCTTCCCAGGGAAACAAAAATACCGCCCGGTTGTCTTGTGGATGGATAAAACTGATCACCCGGTCCATGGGGTATAATTTTCCGGGAAATATCAAATGGCTGCCCCTTAAGGGGCGGATGTGAAATCCTTTCACCGGCGATGGATGAAGGGTTTCAGCAAAAGCACCCGTGGCGTTGATCACCACAGGGGTTTTCACCAGACGCCCTTGCCCTGTCCTTGTATCTTTTAAATGAACCCCGGTCACATCCCCCTTGGCGTTGCGCCCAATGGCGGTTGCTCGGGTATAATTTTGGGCAACACCTCCTTGATCGCACCCATCAAAAATCAACCGAAGGACCAACCTGGCATCATCCACCTGGGCATCTTTAAACCCCACACCAGACAAAAGACTTGTTTGACACACCTTTGGCACTTGTCCAAGAATTTGAGCCCTGGAAAAGATTTCATGCTGTTTTTCCCCGGCCATGAGGCTGTAGAGGGACAACCCAAACTTCATGGCTCCCATGGAGGGCCCGTGGCCATCATAGAGGGGCATGATAAAATTTAAGGGGTCCACAAGGCCCGGGTAGACAGACAAGAGCCGCTGCCGTTCCCTGACAGCGGCTCTTGTCAATAAAAATTTTCCCTCTTTAAGGTAGCGCAGCCCCCCGTGGACCATCTTGGAAGATCGACTCGAGGTGCCCCAGGCAAAATCATTTGCCTCCACCAGCAATGGACAGAGCCCTCGTTGGACTGCCGCATGAAAGACACCGGCACCGGTGACACCACCGCCCACAATGACCAGGTCATATCTTTTTTCAATGGATATCCTATCTTCTTTCATCAGATCTCCTGCCAAAACATCTGGGCCCGGGCCATTGTTCGTTCCACAAGCCCTCGGACCAAGGCCTCTTTATCTTGAAGGGCCAGCCCCAAATCCCCATAATATTTCAGGGACATTTTCCGGGCCATTTTATGGGTAAAATACAATTGGCCCAGCCGATGATAAACAGGTGCAAAATCGTTGAACATCATTTTCAGCACCGGGTTTTGGGTAATTTCCACCATGAGCATCTGAAGCCCCCAATCATAATTGGCAAAGGTTTTTGCATCCATATCATTTGCATCCATATCTGGGGGAACCTTGGACCCCAAATAATCTTGAATTCTGGCCGAATCATTTTCCGCCGCCTTTTGGGCCACCCCCGGAAAAATCAGGGTCCGGGCCTCCAAAAGATGGGCGATCATATCCGGCGAAAGATGGTGGTTGAACCGGGACAGGGTATTCAATACCCCCAATCCTCCCGAGGCGAGATAATCATTCACCCGGGTGGGCTTGCCATGGGCAATGGTGACCCATCCTTCCTTTGACATCCGCTGGAGCATTTCCCGCAAAGTCGGCCGCGTCACCCCCAGGGAGGTTGCAAGAATCCTTTCCGCCGGCAGAACATCCCCTGGCCCGTAACGACCCTCTAAAATGGCTTCCAACAATTGGGTTTCGGCAAACTGGGCCGGCTTTACAGGTTTTTGAACCACCTCAAATTTTAACATTGGTATCCCATATAAATTTTTTTCAACTTCTGGTAAGAGGTCATACCAGTTACAATATTTAAAGTCAAGGCCTCTGGAAATCCTTGGTAAAACCGGTATATAATCGAAACAAACCACACTATTATATTTACGAATCCAATCCATTGCGATACTATCAAGCATACTCTTTAATACCAGATCCACGAATACGACAGAATCACTTTTCCATGCACCCAAGGAACAAACCCAAATAATGAATAAAATAAAAACGCTTATTTCTACTTTGACAACGCCCAGACACCTTACCCTCCAAGATGGAATCCATTTCTGGCAGGAAAAGGTCCTTTTAAACCTGCTTCTGGTCAGTGTGGTGCTGGGATTTATTACCTGGATCCCCAGCGTGGCCCTTTCCATAAAAGAAAACCTATGGTTTATCGCCATTGCTGACACGCTGATTTTTTGCATCATTCTGGGCCTTTTTCTTAAACCCGACATTTCCTATACCGTCAGGGCCATGAGTATCCCTATGGTTTCCTATTGCCTGGGGATGATCCTGATTCTCACCCTTGGACCGTTTGGTGCAGGACCTGTCTGGCTATTTTTTGTCCCTATCCTGACCGGGGTGCTGCTGGGTTCCAGACCCGCCTCATGGGCACTGATTATAAATGGAATCACCATTGCCGGGATTGGTATCTTAATTCAGCTCAACCTCACGGATCTTCTGTCCCAATTTAATGTTAGGGTCTGGTATCTGGCCACACATAACTCTTGGGAAAAATGGGTGGTAATCTGTTTTAATTTCATGCTGTTGAACATCCTTGCCACCCTGTCGGTTACCACCATATTAAACGGTCTTCACAACTCATTGCAAAACCTGGCTATCTCGGACAAAAAACACCGCCAAATATTTGAAAATATCCTGGATGTCTATGTTGAAATCACTCTGGATGGCATCATTCTCGAGGTCAGCCCCTCGGCAACCCAAATTTTTTGCTATTCCCCGAAAGAACTGAAAGGGCGATCCATTTACTCAATCTACGCCCCCCCCGGCAAAAAAGGACAACTGCTCGACCGAGTTATTGCCACAGGGCATATCCAGGATTATGAAATCTGCCTTTCCGATAAGACCGGACAAACTCGAATCTGTTCTGTCAATGCCAGGATCATTCAAGATGAAACCAAAAATCCAGAAAGGATCATTGGTATTTTCAGAGATATTACGGATCAAAAAGCCATGGTAAAAAAGGAAAAAGATCTGGAGGAACGCCTGAATCGGTCCCGAAAAATGGAAGCTCTGGGACTGCTGGCCGGAGGGGTGGCCCATGATCTCAACAATGTTCTGTCCGGCATTGTCACCTACCCGGAACTCCTTTTAATGGATCTACCCGAAGACAGCGCCATGGCAAATTCCCTCGGGATCATCCAGGCGTCGGGACTTCGGGCCGCAAAAATTGTCCAGGACCTTTTGACCCTGTCAAGGCGAGGGGTGATTACCCGGGAAGTCGTGGATCTCAATAAAATTGCTGAAGAATTTTTAAGGACACCGGAATATGAAAAAATTCTCTCCTTTCATCCCCATGTAAGTGTTGAAAAAAATCTATCCGCAGAATTCCCCTTTTTAAAAGGGTCTGCCGTCCATCTTCAAAAAACCATCATGAATCTTATATCCAATGCAGCCGAGGCCCAGCCTGACAGTGGAACCATCAAAATCTCAACGGCAAACCGTCACCTGGACAAACCCGTGAAGGGATATGACCGGGTCCAGCCAGGGGACTATGTTCTTCTCTGTGTTGAAGATCAGGGCACGGGGATTGACCCCGAGGACATAAAACGTATTTTTGAACCTTTTTTCACCAAAAAAGTAATGGGACGAAGCGGCACAGGACTTGGTATGGCCGTTGTCTGGGGAACCGTCCAGGACCATGAAGCCTATATTGATGTTGTATCCCAAAAAAATTCAGGCACCCGGTTCGACCTGTATTTCCCCGTGACCGATGACAAGGTTGAATCCCCCTCAAAGGAAATCCTTATGAATGCACTCATGGGAAACAAGGAAAAAATACTCATTGTTGATGATGTGGCAGACCAGCGACAGATTGCAAAAATTCTCCTGGAAAGACTTGGATACGAAGCCCTGTCTGTTGACAGCGGAGAAGCGGCAATTTTATACCTGGAATCAAACCAGGCCGATCTTTTGCTTTTGGATATGATCATGGATCCAGGCATTGACGGCCTTGAAACCTTTCGACAAATCCGTCAACTCAAACCAAAACAAAAGGCCATCATCACCAGTGGTTTTTCCCAAAACGACCGGGTACAAAAGATGCTGGTGCTGGGGGCTGGTCAATATATAAAAAAGCCCTATACCATAGAAAAAATCGGGCTGGCAGTCCAAAAAGAATTGTCCCGAATTGTTTAGATATCCTGCTTAGATATCATAAATATGAAGGATAAGGTTTCCCCGGGTCAACACCCCGATCAACAAATTTTGTTCAACCACCGGCAAGAGCCCGTCATCGGACAGATTCATTAGTTCAAGGGCTTTGCGGGCTGTCGTCCCTGATGCCACCACAGCCACCCGGGGTTTCATGAATCCTTTTACCGACGCATCCATGCGGGCTGATTTTTTTGCCTTGGCAAAACTTTCAGCCGACAGACAGCCCAGAAAGTGTCCATGGTCACAGACCAGAACACCCTTTAATTTTTCTTGGGCCGCAATCTTGCGGGCCTGGGCCATGGTCAAAGAGGGGTCCACCATAAACCGCCTGGGATCCGACATGATTTCCTGAACAAGAATTTCCTTGCGGCTGGCATCCTGGATCAATTGCTCAACCTTTGCCACGACTGTTTCAAGTTCCATCCCCTTGACCACGGCAGAACCGGCTGCCGGGTGCCCCCCGCCCCCCAGAGCCCTTACAACGGCTCCCACATCAATGCTCTGGGAATTGGCCCTGCCGATAACCATGGATTTATTCTGGTCGGTAAGAAAAATGCCAACAACTGCATCCAGTCCCTTAAATTCCCTGTATTTACTCACCAGGGAGGCCAGCATGGTCAGCCCGCTTTTTACCGGTTGGGCACAGATACCGATTTTAAGCCCCTCCATTTCAAAAATCCGAGCGTTTGCCAGCATATCAGAAAAAACCTGGGAATGGGAATCATCAATGGTGTCGGCAAGATAAGCAGCAACAATGTTCAGATCCGCCCCGTTTTCCAGCAAAAATGCCGTCATCCTGGCATCTCTATGGGTTGCCGAGGAGAAGGTAAGACAACCGGTATCGTCATAGATTCCCAATAGAAACAAGGTGGCCTGCATGGGGGTAACCGGCGTGTCCCGGCGCTGGATTTCCTCGAGCAGCAGGGTAATGGTGGCCCCCACCTCTTCCCGAAATTCTTGATTTCCGTTAATGGTCACCCCTTCCATGTGATGATCCCAGGAAATAATCTCAAGATTTTCTCTGGCGGCAAGCCCCTCCATGCGGTCCAGGCGTTTCCAGTTATTGGCATCCACCACAATCAGGGACGATACCTGGTTTAAATCCAGTTCTTTCCGGGGTCGGATGCGGTAAAGATCCTGGTGAATGGCAAGGAATGCCTTGACCCCGGGCATGATATGGGAAGGCAAAATTGCCACCGTACCGGGATACAAGCAGGTACAGGCCACCATGGAAGCCAGGGCATCAAAATCAGTGTTGGTATGGCTGGTCACAATTTGCATCATGTCTCCTGCAGGTCTATGTTTTTTAGTATCAACGATTTGGTCACTCTTCTATTACCCCATGGGTAATGACAAACTTTTCAAACATCCGGACAATGCCGGTGGCAAGCCCGAAAATCATCCCGATTCCTGCGTTGGCGGATGCACTTGAATCGAAAAACAGATGCAGACCCGATGCCATCCCGTCTTCAGGTTTCCAATAGCAAATAAGCAGGGGCACCTTGGGCAAGGGATACAGCACCAGAGAGATATCGGATTCATAATGATTCTCCACTTTTTTCCCGCTGAATATAAGAAAAAGGTCCTCGAAGAGGTTGGGATAGGTATCGACAATTTTTTTCAAAGGTTTTTCCGACCGCTGGACAAAAAGCCCGTTCATTTCCCGACCGCCTTCAAGCTCTCTGAAGGGCACCCATTTACCCGTCAGGGGAACTCCCTGGCAATGGAGCACATAGCTTATGACCGGCAGGGCAACCCAGGGGTTAATATGGATATCGGTTTTGAATTGACCGGCATTGTCCAAGGAAAATGGTTTTCCAAAGATTCTCAAATTCAGGCGACCATTGGAAAATGTCCCGCCTGTCCGTTGGGCCACCTGGGAAAGATCCAGGGGGTTTAGTTCCTTTTTCAAGGCCAGCAAAACCTTCTCTTGATCATCCTGCCCGGGTCCAGATTTCGCCTGACCAGCCCCGTACTTTCGAACCACCTTGGGGTCAAGGACCGGGCACTGTGCCAGGGGTAATTGCCCGAGAAACACCTTTGCGGCAAAGGCAAGACAAGTGGGTTCATTGCATTTTTTACAATTGGATTTTTCAAGCAGCTTAAAAACTTCCATGACATTGGCAAACATATTTTTTTCCTCCGTTGTCATTTAGGTTTATGGGGTATTGCCATTCCTTGCACACATCCTGGCAAAAGACATCACCCAAACGGGGAATATTATACAAAAAATCAAATAATCCCATGACGGGCTGCCCAGACAACCGCCTGGGTCCTATGGTTAACCCCAAGCTTGTTAAAAATATGAACCACATGACTTTTCACTGTATGGGGACTGATACAAAGCCCATCAGAAATCTCAGGATTGGTCTTTCCCTCTCCCATCAGGGCCAGAACCTGAATTTCCCGGGGGGTCAGCGGATCAGGCAGAGTTGCAAGGGCCAAGGTCGAATTCTTCGATACCCGGGTCTTAGGGTTCATTTGGACAAAAGAAGGGAGGACCTCTGGAACTGACCCGACCCTGCCCAGGGCAGATGACTCCCGGGTATCCACATGGAGGGTAACCGAAGAAATTTTCTGACCTATTTCATTCACCACAGGGTAGGTAACCTGTTCGGTCATGGGTCTGCCAATAAAGGGACACAGACTCGGTAAGGTTTGCTGCCTTGAAAGCATGGCGGCAAAGGCCATGCAGGTTTTAAACCCGCACTCACCGCAATTGGTTTTGGGCAGAAGGGTTATGATATCCGTAACCGACACGTGCTGGAACACTTTGAATTTGGGAGTGATTTCCTCTTTTTTTTCAAGGATCTCATTTAAAAATCCAACCAAATCTTCCACAAATATCCGGACCTCACCATGGCCATTGAAGGGAGAGGCTATGCATTTTTCAGGGTAGACCACACAATAAACCCCTTTATGGACAAACCGGACCAAACAGGGACGCTCATGGAGTTCTGATTCTTTTGCCACGGCATTGATATAGGGAAACAAAAATGAGATATCCTGTTCAAAATAAAACCGGGCCATTACAAAAGCCCTGTTAACGGAACCGGGCCGGGCCATGGGACCATCGGAGGATGAGCTGATATTATAATATCCGATTCTATAAATCATTTTTCTCCATACCATGGGAAAAGATCAAATACAATATCCAGAAATCAAATTCCAGGTCAGAACACACCATATTTTGGTGCAAAACAAATTCAATTGCCTTGAATTGCCGACAGCACTTTACAAAGCCTGCCCCGATACTTATGTTAGCCCGTATATTAAACATAATTTTAACCAAAATTAAATGGAGTATCTTAAGTGAAACAAATCATTGTTCTTGCCACAACCAACCGAGGAAAAACAAAAGAATTCAGGGAATTACTCAAAAATTTTCCCATTGAGATTAAAGACCTTGGAGATTTTGGTCCCATCCCCGAAATAATTGAGGATGGTGAAACCTTTGACGACAATGCCTATAAAAAAGCAGCATTCACGGCAAAGGTGCTGGGATTTCCTGCCATGGCAGATGATTCCGGCCTCTGTGTGGAGGCCCTTGACGGTGCTCCAGGCGTCTATTCCGCTCGGTATGCAGGAGAAAATGCCACGGATGCCCAAAATGTGGAAAAGCTATTAGACGCATTAAAGGACGAAGAAAACCGAAAGGCCGCCTTTGAATGTGTCATTTCCATTGCCGTGCCCACAGGGGCGGCCCTGACCTATGAGAGCCGGTGTGAAGGCGTTCTTACCAGGGAACCTGTCGGTGAGAACGGATTCGGATATGATCCCCTGTTCTTTTTCCCCGAGTTTAACAAAACCTTTGCCCAGCTTTCCATTGCAGAAAAAGGAGAAATCAGCCACAGGGGCAAGGCACTAAAGGAAGTGTCCAGTGAAATGGACAAAATAATAGAATGGCTGGAGATGAGTATGCCCCAATTTACCCAGGTTCCCTGTAAAGGATAACGCCATGAAATCTTTTACAGAACTGGTCAAAAAAAACCGTTCATGCCGGCGGTTTGACAATGGCCATAAAATTGAACCCCAAACCCTGGAAGAGTTGGTGGACCTGGCACGGCACTGTGCTTCGGCAGGCAACAAGCAGCCTTTGAAATATATTCTTTCCACCAGTGAACAAAAAAATAATGAAATTTTTTCCTGCCTGGGGTGGGCCGCTTATTTAACCGACTGGAAGGGGCCCCAAAAAAAAGAACAACCAACTGCCTATATTGTGGTCATGGGGGACAAAAGTGTGGCCGACAAATTCTGGTGCGACCATGGGATTGCCGCCCAGACCATTCTTTTGGGTGCCAGGGCCCAGGGACTTGCCGGCTGTATGTTCGGGTCCATTAACATCAAAAAACTGGCCGGTTTTCTAAACATTGAAGACCATCTGGAAGTCAAACTGGTCATTGCCCTTGGCAAACCCGTTGAAATTATAGAAATCGACGCGGTGGATGAAGCCGGCGATATCCGATACTTCAGGGATGAAAATAAGGTTCACCATGTCCCCAAAAAAAAGCTGTCTGACCTAATTGTCAGCACCTGGTAACCCATGAAGATCTTGTTTGTAAATCCTGCCTGCCTCGACAAAAGGATCACCAATGAAGATGCTGGGGTGGTTCCCATCGGAATTTATTACATGGCAGCCCTCCTGATCGAAAAAGGATTTGATGCCCGCATTCTCAATCTGGCCGATCTTAGGGCAAACAAGGATAGTGTCCAGACCTTCAGGGCAATAATTGAAAAGGAAAAACCGGATCTTGTTGGATTTTCCGTGACCAACCCCACAAGATTCAATGCCGTTGCCTGTGCAAAGGAAGCCAGAAAACTGTTACCCCAAACCTGCATCGTGTTTGGCGGACCTGCCCCCACCTTTATGCCGGGTCATCTTTTCAAAACATGCCCGGAGATTGACATCATGGTGAAAGGAGAGGGTGAGGTAACCATTTTGTCCCTGGTACAGGCCCTGGCAAAAATAAAATCAGAATCAATAGAAACCAGCTTAATAAAAGACAGATCTGTAACAAACGCCTTGATCCGGAAAATTAAGGGGATTGCCTTTTGGGAAGAAGGCCAAATGATTGAGACAGGACCAGCGAAACCCGTTCAGGACCTGGATTCTTTGGTCCACCCGTCCACCTATTTTGTTTACCAGCACTTGTCCATGTCCCGGGGGTGTCCGGGGAAATGCACCTTTTGCGGCTCCCCGAAATTTTGGGGAAACACCAACATCAGGCGCCATTCTGCCCCTTGGTTTGCCGAAGAACTCCTGGCCCTGGCCCAAAAAGGTGTCACCCATTTTTATATCTCCGATGATACCTTTACCATGGACAAAAAACGGGTGATTGAGTTCTGCAAAATCCTTATCTTGGCCAACCGCCCCATAACCTGGAATGCCATCTCCCGGGTGGATTATATTGACAAGGAGCTGTTGCTCTGGATGCGCCAGGCCGGCTGCCTTCAAATCAGTTTCGGGGTGGAATCGGGTGCCCGAAAGATCAGACAAGCCTTGGGCAAACCCGTCGCCAATGAGGCCTGTATAAAGGCATTTTCCCTGACCCGGTCCCATGGCATCCTGCCCCGGGCCTATTTTATCTACGGCTCTCCCGGAGAAACCGATGAAACCATCCAGGACAGCTGCGACCTGATGATGCAGCTCCAACCCCTGGCCACAATATTTTACCTGCTGGTGGTTTTTCCCGGCACCCACCTCTATGACCATGCCCGTAAAAAAGGCCTGGTCACCGATGAGATCTGGCACCAAAAAATCGAAGACCTTCCCTGGTTTGAACTGGATGATAGCCTTGATTTTCCCCGGGTGAAAGCCTTTGGAGACAAACTCAGACAGGCATTTTTTGAAAATCTTCCCCAATTTGCCATGGGGCTTGACCTGGTGGAGGATAAGCGCCTCTATCCCTTCCATGCAGATTTTCTATCCAGACTTGCCATGACCTTCTCCCATGGTGAATATACACGAGATCCCCGAATAAACCGGATAAAAGATACGGATAAAATAGCAAAACACCTTTTCACACGAGCCCTGTCCTATTCGCCCCACCCCAGGGCATTCATGGGAATCGCCCTGCTGCTTCAAAAACAAAAAAAATTTTCCCAGGCAAAAAGCCATCTTGCACAAGGGCTTGACCATTTCCCCAGCAACAAGGACCTAAGCGTCTGCATGGGAGTCTGCCTCATGAACCAGGCACAATTTAAAGAGGCCCTTCCCTTTTTCACCCCTTTCAGGGAGGAACCGGGCATGGACCATTATATCAATATTTGTAATGCCAGATTTGTAACCCCTAGGAGCAAACACAATGAGCAATAAGAACCACCTGGCCAATTTAGAACAACGGGCCATAAAACTTACCGCCCAGCGCCAGGAAATTTTGACAAGTCAGTCGGAAACAGCCCTGGACATGATCCTTGAAGCACCGTCTCCTGCCACACTGGTCCAATCTTTTCCAGACCAGGACCTTTATTTTCTCATGCACAAAATCGGCGGCGAAGATTTCTTGCCCATACTGGCCATGGCCACCTCTGCCCAATGGGAATATATACTGGACGTGGAAGTCTGGGACGATGACCGGTTGGATATCCACACCATGACCCAGGCCTTTGACCTGCTGTTCCAGGCAGACCCCAAGCGGCTGCTTCGCTGGATCATCAAAGAAAAACCAGATTATTTCGAGTTTTATCTCTTTAAAAACATAACCATCTTTATCCGGGAGCATGATGAATGGACACCGGAGGATTTTGATGATTATATCACCCTGGATGATAAATTTTATTTCAGGTTTCCCCACAAGACAGACCCGGATATGCCAACCGACGGGTCAGAAGAAATGGATAAAGTGATTGCCCAAACCGCACCGGAACTCATTGAAAAGATGATGCGATCCCTGGCGGAGATGGACCTGTCGGTGTTCCATGGCCTGCTCCTGGAAACCTGTGCTGTACTGACGGCTGAAACCGAAGAAGAGCAGTTCCGGCTCAAAAATATTCGCCTGGCGGAAAAAGGATTTTTACCCAGCCATGAGGCCATTGGTATTTACCAACCGACGGATGTGGCATCCCTTCGGATGAGACCGGAAAAAACCAGAGCCACGGTAACCTTTGACCCGGATTTTCCCATGCCCCCCCAGCTGTTCACCCAGTTTATTGAAGGGGACACTCTTTTTGTTCGATGCCTGGCACTTTTAGATCCAGATTTTATGCTCCCCCTTCAATCGGAAATTGCTGCCCTGAGCAATAAAATCATTTCAGCAGACAGGATCAAAATAAAAAATCCCGACGACATTAAAAAGATCATTCAAAAGGCCACGTCTTACCTGAGCCTTGGGATTGAAATCATTATCAAAGGAAAGCCGACAATTGAAGCCGCCCGGGATACCCTTCTTTTATACTTTCTTGAAGATATTTTCAGGACCGGCTCCCGGGCGGGGATCCAGCTTAAAACCCGTGCCAGAAACTGGTATAATACAAGTTTTATGAAGGAAAAGAACCTGCCCCTGAGTTTTCTGACACAAGAATATCTCGGGGTGATCGGAGGGCTTCTCCTGGACCGCCCCATGTACTATGATAATTACCAGCAAGGCGAATTATACCGGCATTTTACAAGCCTCACCGATATCAATGCAACAGACACGATATTAAATCAGATCCTCCACCTGGATGGGATACTGGGCCAACTCCCCTTAAATATGGATTCTTTTACCCATGGGGCACTGACCTATAAAAGCCTGATTTTGACCCTCTGGGCCAGAAACAGACTCAGTCTGGACCATGGGTCTGAATGCAGCTTGAACCCCATTGAACCAAACGTGTTCAAACCTTTTTTTGCCGCCCTTTTTGCCTCGGATACCCCGGGAAAAATTGATGATCTCAAGGCTCAGGACCTGGCGCTTTGGGTATCAGAAACCCTTGACCCTTCTGAAAATAAAAATGAGGACAAAAATGAAGAGAACCTGCCGGAACCTTTCCTGGCCGTATTGTCCAATCTAATGGCGGAAATTTACGAAGAATACGGCAATGTTGCCGAAGGCCAAATGGATCCAAGGTTTATACCCCATTTCCTGCTGGCACCAGACCCCCTAAAAAAAAAATAAATCACACCCCTTGGGAAGAACACCCCCAAGGGCCTGCTCATTGCTGCTTATCCGCAAAACACAACTGACGTGTCAAGGGAGACACGATCCGTTCGGGTCGTGTTTACCGCAGCTTTTTCATCGGCATAGCCAAATGACATACCAAAAAGAATACCCTGACCTTCGGGTATATTTAAAAATTTCCTCACGGGATCAGGAAATTGCCCCAGGGCCCCTTGAAAACAACTTGCAATCCCCTTCTCACTCATCAGCAATGTCAGTGTTTGGGCATAGATCCCCATATCAACCGCCCCCATGATGTTGAGATATTTTTCCATGGTAAAAAACAAAACATGGGGGGCATCAAAAAAAGACCAGTTTCGAATCAGGGCATTCATTCTGGACTCTTTATCACTGCGCTCAATCCCCATTGAACCATAGAGGGCATTGGCCGACGCAAACTGACGGTCCCGGTGAATTCCCTCATAGCGTATCCCCCAGTCAAAATCCGGATTGGGTGGATTACCACTCATCAAGGCCTCCATTAATCTGTCTTTGAGCACATCCTTTTGGTCCCCGGAAACAACATAGATCTGCCAGGGCTGCACATTACAATTGGACGGCACCAATTGGGCAGTGGTGAATATTTTTTTTAAAATTTTGTCTGGAACTGATTTATCCAAAAAGGCACGCACGGAAAACCGATTTTCCAATAAGTTTGTTAAAGACATGGCGGGTTCTTTTCTCTTTAGGTTAGTGTTAATTTACAATATGACCTAGACAAACTTGAAAAGGATAGGTT
This sequence comes from Desulfobacteraceae bacterium, assembly GCA_016743945.1. Classification (GTDB taxonomy): domain Bacteria; phylum Desulfobacterota; class Desulfobacteria; order Desulfobacterales; family Desulfobacteraceae; genus NBML01. The sequence goes on along the minus strand of JADGFI010000039.1, from coordinate 2,051 downwards.
TTATGACCATAATACTCAAGGAAATATTTGTAACCCGTTTTTTTATTCCCAAAAAGAGGATCACAATAAAGGATTGCAATAAAACCTTGCTTGTGAATAAATATTTGATAGTTACAAAACCGACAACCTTATGGCAAAAAGCCAGGATCAGTATATAAGAAATGACTTACCCCGATACGCTATTTCAAAACACCTTTTCCCCACAATCGGGGATAACCGTCCGCTATATCAAAATGCCCGCTATTGTTGATTTGGTTTTCAGTACCCCACCTGATCCCAATTATAAAACCATGGCAAACCTGTCCTTTGGGCCAAATAACTTTAAAATCCCGTTTTTGTCAGGAGCTGAATTGACCACGGTCAATGGATTCAAAGCACAAAAAAAACAGGTTGAATGGATTTGCGGAAGATTTTCACTCAAAACCCTTGTCAATGAAATAATAGGTCCCATTCCCCTTGAAAAGATTCAGGTTTCCTACCAGGAAAAAGGCGCCCCCTTTCTCAATGCGTATCCGGACATTCCTATTTCCCTCTCCCACAGTGGTAATTATACAGCAGTGGGCTTAAGTAAAAACCGCCAAACAACCCTGGGAATTGACATTGAACGAATCGGAAAAATGCCGGACACATTTTTTATGAAGACCGCATTCACCCAACGAGAAATCCATCACATGACCCAGACCGCCCATGAAATATTTCGTCACTGGACCTTGAAAGAAGCCTTTTTGAAACATATTAAAATGGGATTTAATGAAAATCTTCACAAGGTGGAAATTTTTGATAAGGAGATCTTTCACCATGGAAGAAAACAAGATCTCAATTCCTGGTCCAGAACAATTGAGGACCAGTACATATTAAGCATTGTGGCAGATCCGCCCTTACCCCAGAATGATCACACATAAACCGAGAGTGGAAAACAAACAAAGAAATGTGGTAGGAAAAAAGGTCCGGGTGAAATATAAAAATCTTTTTACATCTAATGGCAAATATTGTTTTATGTAAAAGAGTCTAAATTTTGGACAGCCGTGGGCATTTTCACAAACGCATTGCACCGGGGGCATGTCATCGCAAAGCTTGAAACATTTCCTTTAAAAAGAAGGCTATTACAGGAAGGGCATAGATAAATCTTTGATTCTTTTTTCTTTTTGTTAGAATCGTTATTTATTTTATTCCAGCATTGATGACAAATACCCTCATAAAGATTCTGGAATTCCTGATTGCATTTTTGACAAATATTTTCCATGCATCATTCCCAAAGGATTATATCATGAAAATTTGATTCACCATGAATTTTTATGTGGTAGCAATTTGTTCCATGTTCCTTCCTTAGGAACAATTCTAATCATGGTAAATAAATATGAAAATATAATACCCCCGAAACTGCCGTGTTGCTTGCTTAGACTTTGAACCGTTGGCTCAAAAAGTGGGCATCCAATATTACTTTCAGGCTTTTCCATACCATCTGGAACCTGCACACCGGTAAAAGTGTGGACTCCCTTTTGCAAAAAATTAGGGCAAAGACTTTTGCACAATCACGAACACCGCAGGGGCTATATCTTTTATATCAAACAATTTATGTTTTAGCCAATTATTTTGTCAATTATAATCTCTCAATCTTTGCTTTTTCCAGACGCGTTTAAACCACACTATATGGCATCCAAAATTTTTCCATCAGAGCTAAAAATCAATTTATTTGGAATTAGAGCAAGTTTTAATCGAGGCCCCAAAAATTATCTTCCAAGAATCTGTCAAAACGTGGTGTATATATTAATTACCTTATTTTGCGGAACCCTCTCCAGGGCGGTTATTAATACATAATCCTGCCTTTCACCTAAGAAGGATCAACCACAAAATATGGTATTGGGCTTGGTATTGGGAATACTAAGCTTTGATGGAAGCATTGTTGAGTCATACAATTTTAAAAAAGTTCTCAACATTGCGTTTTTAATGATAGTGCCCATTTTTACTTGACCACCTCAGAAGAGGACGGATCAATTTCCCCAGTCTCAACCTCCCTACTCTATTTATATCTAATGCATCAGGTTTTGAAT
>JADGFI010000038.1 GCA_016743945.1 Desulfobacteraceae bacterium | reverse complement strand
CCAGGATCCGGATCTGGTAAAACAGGCCCTGAAGGCCGTGGACCTGGCGGCTCAACAAGGGGGAAACACTCTCCAATTCTTATCCACTAAAAAAAATGATCTTTCCCATGATTGATACGAGTGCCAGATCAACTATTTTAGCCTGGGAAAAAAAACAAACCGGGCAGCACCCCCTTGAAATACTTTTAACCGATCATGGGGAGCAAAAAAAATTTGAATCCTTTGGCCGCAACCTGTCCGCCCTTGCGCCCTCCATCCGGGTAAATACATCTACAAAAAAAAATCCGCTACCCGGATTTATTTTAAAAGAAAATATCATCTATTCCGCCCTTGCCCTGGACAAGGAACTGCCCCCTTTTTTAAAGGGGCTCTCGTGTATCCAAACCCGGGCGCCACAACTTTCCGACCCTATCCAGACACTTTTAGACCAGATCCGTATTCCCTGTGACCTGACCCTTTATATTGCCACACAGTGTCCCCATTGCCCCGGGATGGTCAACACCATTTTCCCCCTGGCAGTCTTCTCGGATAAAATAAATTTGCAAATTATCGATGGGATCTTATTTTCCGAAATAGCCCAAAAGGACAAGGTCATGTCCGCTCCCTGCCTGATCCTTGACAATGGATTCCGGTGGACCGGTGCTGTTACAGCTAAAGAGGTCCTTTCCATGATCACCCAGCGGGATGTGTCCCGCTTAAGTTCTCAAACCCTGAAAACCATCCTGGAACAAGGGGATGCCGACTGGATATCCCAGGAGATGATCCAAGCCGACACCATTTTTCAGGGGTTTATCCCATTATTGCTCCATGACACCTGGTCTGTGCGACTGGGGGCCATGGTGGTGGTGGAATCCCTGGCAGAAGAGCGTCCGGACCTGGCATTGAAATTGTGTTCCCCGCTCATCCAGGCCTTTGATCAAAGCGATATCCCTGTCCAGGGAGATATCTTCTATGCCCTTGGCGAAACAGGGAACCTTGAAACAAAACGGTGGGTGAAAAAAAGTATCCCGAACTTGGAAAATGAAGATCTCAAAGAGGCGGCACAAGATGCCATCGATACCATTATATCAAGGTTTCTCTAGGACAGGAAGACTTTGGCCTCATTCTTTGTGGGTAACCGTCAGGGCTTGAATTCTATCTCTTACCGCCTGGACCACTTCACCATCCTCATCTTTTTCTACCATCTGCTCCAATAGGTGCAAGTCTGTTGTTTTGTTAACAAATTTAATCCGAACCAATGGATTGGAATGAACGTACTTGGGCACAAAAAAATCTGAAAATTTCATGGCATCCTCCTTTATGCGTATAAATCAAAGGGGATCGGATGTTTTTTTCAAATACTGCCTGATGAGTTCAATTGTCACGTCTCCCATTGTTCTGCCTTCTTTGACCGCAGTCACTTTGAATTCCCTGTGAAGATTTTCCGGCATCCTTAAGGTCAGCTGTTTTAATTTGAGTTTTTCATCTAAATTTTTCATCTAAGTATTTTTCATCCCTGGGCCCTTCGTAGATTCTTTATAGATTTCATCCAATCCCCCGAATATTTCCATAAAGACAGAAAAATAGCTATATGTCAAGACATATTTATGATTTTGCAACCCTTTAATAATACTTTCTGACATTGTTCTTACTTTTTCCAAACACATTTTGTATAATGGATCTTGTTTTTGGTATTATTATGAGAATATTTTAAACTGCCCTAAAGGATAATAAAACGTTTAAAAAATGAATGATTTGCAAAAAATTTTAGTTGTAGATGATGAACCGTCTATCTGTCGTGGGTGTAAACTGATTCTTTCAGAACATGGATATGATGTTGATATATCCTATTCAGGCCAGGAAGGGCTCGAAAAAATTTCACAAAATTTATTTGACCTGGTCCTTCTGGATATCAAGCTGCCTGATATGAACGGCATTAAAATACTAAAAAAAATTAACGAAAATAATAATACCTGTGTCATCATGATGACCGGGCATGGAACAGTTGAGAATGCGGTGGAAGCGATGAAAAACGGTGCCTTTGATTTCATTACAAAACCATTTGATGAAAAAGATCTCGCCCGCTGTGTCCTTAAGGCGTTGGAGAGTAGAAAACTTATTCAAAAAAATCTTTCTTTAAAAAGACAACGCTATGATACATTCAGTTTTAATAATATTATTGGCGAAAATCCCCTGATCGTTGAAGTTTTTAAAAAAATAGAACGGGTGGCCCCTTTGGACAGTACCGTTTTACTTGACGGAGAAAGCGGAACGGGGAAAGAATTGTTTGCAAATGCCATTCATACCCACAGCAAAAAAGCCGCCAACCGGTTCCTGGCCGTGGATTGTAATACTTTTTCCGCTTCGCTTATGGAAAGCGAGCTTTTCGGGCATGTTAAGGGTGCGTTTACCGGGGCAGATAAAACAATGCCGGGTATTTTTGAAATTGCTTCAACCGGCACTCTGTTTTTGGACGAGGTGACCAATCTTGACATGGAGGTTCAGGGCAAACTTCTAAGGGTTTTGGAAACAGGGGAATATAAATCAGTTGGTTCCAGTCAAGAAAAAAAAACAAATGCCAGGATTATCGTCGCAACGAACATGGACATGCAACAGATGGTAAAAGAAAAAAAATTCAGAGAGGATCTATTTTACCGTTTAAATGTATTCCCCATACACATTCCCCCATTAAGGGACAGAAAAAATGACATCCCCACCCTGGCATATTATTTCCTCAGGCGGTTCTGCCGTAAAACCGGAAAAAAAATATCAGGATTTTCCGATGATGCCCTTAAGATTCTTGTAAACTTTGACTGGCCCGGTAATGTAAGGCAATTAAAAAACGTTATTGAACGACTTGTGATCCTGTCCGATGAAAATCAATTAAATAAAAAATTTCTATCTGACACGCTTGAAATCCGGCAAGATGATACCGCCAATGACATCCCGGTTCCCCAAAATATTGATGAACTCAAGGCCGTAAAAAAACGCTTCATTGAGAATCATTTCAACAAAATAGAGGCCGCTTTCTTAAAAAAAGCGCTCGCAAAATCAGACGGCAATATTACCCGAGCCGCAAAATCGGTCGGAATGCAACGGTCCAACTTTTCAACACTGATGAAAAAATACGAGATCACCTTCCTTGAAGTGTTAAAACAATAGCGCCATGCCATATATTTTAATATATGGCATATATTAAAATATACGGTCCCAGTGATAGGCCTTTCCCTTAAAAAAGACCAACCGTTCTTCATTGGGCATATATTTTTATATACGAAGCGTCTATGGCGTCCTGCATTCTTAACAATTTCCTAAATCAAAACGTTTAACAAAAGATCTTGATTTAATTGATAATAATTCTGTTTAATCTCCATTTTTATTTTTTCCCACCCCATGGCATGCCATATGCTGTATGCAATTTGTAACTGACAACAAAACACAAAAAGGGGACTAACATGATTGCGTTAAAAGAAAATGATAGGACAAAAAAAACGACCCGACCGCATATATTAATTATGGAAGATGATTTAAATGTTGCAAAAGGGTTGAAAATGATTCTCGAGGAACAAGGATATGAGGTTGAACTTCAGGGAACAGGCATCGGCGCTATGGATGCTATTGGAAAATATGACTATGATCTTCTGATGGCAGATTTACACCTTCCCGATATTGACGGCATGCAGGTTGTAAAAAGGGCAAAGGAAACCAAACCGGACACGGGCGTGATTGTTATGACGGGATATGCCACCAGCAGCCTGGCGGTCGACGCGATGAAACTGGGGGCTCATGATTTTATTGCCAAGCCGTTTACCGAGGAACAGATCAAAACAGCCATCAAAGACGCCCTGGATTTTAACGCTTCCAAAACCAGCCAGGAAAATTTATCCCTCCTTGATTCTGAAGAAAATAAATCCATCCAGAAAAGAGAAGTATTAAACGTATTGAACCGGACATCCGAAGATGAAAATTTCTGGCTTCATCTTATGGAAAACGGAAGTGCCGCCCTGGCAGAGTACACATTAACCTCCGAGGCAAAGGCGGCCATTGCATCCGGTGATCTGCAATGGATAAATGAAAATATCGGTGAACTGACACAAAAGCAATTAATGTTCATTTACAAACGTCTCGAACGGGAAGCATGGTAAAATCACGACAAGTAAACCAGAATCATGGTTTTCCCCTTGTTTATTGTTGATTTAAAGGCTAAAGGCAGCAGATGACTGAATCAAAACAATTTGAAAAATTTTATCGGATGTTTCGAGAATTGAGTAGAGTCGTTCATTCTACAAGTAAAACAGATTTGAATGAAGTGCTTAAAATTATTGTTTCCAATACAACCCAAGGTCTTGATGCAAAAGGGGCTGCACTCTGCATTTTTAATAAAAACTCCAACTATTTCCATATTCGTGCATCCTATGGAATAGATGAAAAATATATTGCCCTGGAACCTTTGACAGGGAAAAGGTTCATGCCCTGGCCCGATAAAAACAATGGCATCCAAATTATTACGGATATTCTAAACGCAAATAGAGTAAAGTATCCACAAGAAGCATGGGATATCGGTATCCGGATGATGCTGGATGTGCCCTTGGTAATTGACAACATGGTCTTTGGATTCATCAGAACATATTTTAACAAAAAAAAGATTTTTTCCGACGATGAACTGGATTTCATGGCGGCTGTGACCGAACAGTGTGCCTGTGCCATCGACCACAATGACAAAATAAAATTCTACATTTTGCGGTATAACCAACTTGCCACAAAAGTTGACCGGTTGTCATCCCTGGGACGAATGGCCGCGGGTATTGCCCATGAAATAAATAACCCGCTTACCGGAATACTGCTTTACAGTTCAAACCTGTTCAAAAAGGCATCAGAAAACGGGCCGTTTAAAGATGGGCTTAAAATTATCATGGAAGAAACACAACGGTGTAAGACGATTATTCAGGGATTGCTTGAGTTTTCCAGAGAAAAAAAACCTGAAAAGGTGGATGCAAACATTAACACCATAATCGAAAAATCACTTGCCTTGATGGAAAATGAGTTTTTCATAAAACGCATCCAGATAAAAAAAAATCTTGACCCGGACATTTTAAATTTTCAATTGGATGATAACCAAATCGAACAAGTGCTGATAAACCTGCTGTTGAATGCGATCCATGCCGTTAATGAAAAAGGAAGGATTGACATACGATCCAGGATGGACAAACAAAAAAAATCTGTCCGGATAGAGATCCAGGACAATGGACATGGCATACCCCAGGGCAAATTAAAAAAAATATTTGAGCCGTTTTACACGACCAAGACAAATGGAACAGGGCTTGGGCTAGCCGTCAGCTATGGTATTATTAAAAACCATAAGGGCACGGTAAACATACGGAGTGAAAAAGCCACCGGGACTTTGATTACCATAGACTTACCGATAATGAACAAAGCAAACAAAATTACCACGAAGGGCTGATCAATGACGCAAAAAAAAGTACTGATTATTGATGATGAAAATATAATCTGCAAAGGCTGTGAAATAATTTTAGGAGAACTGGGATATCTGTGTGATCATTCTTTATCAGGTGTTGCCGGGCTTGAACTCGTTTTAAACAATCCTTACGATGTGCTTCTTCTTGACATGAAACTCAAAGACATGGATGGCATGAAAATTTTAGAAACGGTCAAAAAAATCAAACCTGAGATTTATATCATTGTTATCACAGGGTATTCAACCGTTAAAAATGCTGTCACGGCCATGAAGCTGGGGGCCAATGACTATATATCGAAACCGTTTAGTGAGGACGATATTGCCATTGCCATTTCCAATGGGATTCAAAACACTTCCAAAGCGTAATCTATTATATAAAAAATCACTATAAAACCATGGAGTAATTAAATGAAAATACAAAAGATAAACCAACCCGACCTTCAGGGATCTATAATGGTTGTGGGAGGCGGCATTTCAGGGATACAGGCTTCTTTGGATCTTGCTAACTCAGGATTTTATGTTTACCTGGTTGAACGATCTCCTGCCATTGGGGGAAAAATGGCCCAGCTCGACAAGACGTTTCCAACCAATGATTGTGCCATGTGAATTATTTCTCCTAAACTGGTCGAGGTCGGCCGGCACTCAAACATTGAACTGCTTACGCTTACACAAATTTCAGCCGTTTCAGGCGCCGAGGGTAATTTTGAGGTTTCCCTTGTAAAGCACCCCCGCTATATAGACACCGATAAATGTATAGCTTGCGGTCTTTGTGCAGAAAAATGCCCCAAAAAAGTAACGGATGAATATAATGAATCCCTTGGGAAAAGAAAGGCGATTTATGTCCCCTACCCCCAGGCGGTGCCATTAAAATATGCCATTGATGACACCCAATGTATCTATTTGAACAAAAAAAAATGCGGACTTTGTGAAACATTATGCCCGGCGGATGCCATAAACTTTGAAGACACCAAAAAAGATATCTCGCTTCATGTGGGCTCCATCATCCTTTCAACGGGATTCAATTCCTTTGATCCTTCAACGCTGGATAACTTCGGGTTTAACCAGCATCCTGATATTGTCACCTCAATGGGGTTTGAACGGGTATTATCTGCCACCGGTCCCTTTGGCGGTCACCTGTGTTTACCCTCTGATAAAAAACAAACAAAACAGCCCAAAAAAATTGCCTGGCTGCAATGTGTGGGCTCCCGGGATGAGAATAAATGCGATAATGGCTATTGCTCCTCGGTCTGCTGTATGTATGCCGTAAAACAATCCATCATGGCCAAGGATCACAGCAAGACGCCTTTAGACTGTGCCATCTTTTATATGGACATGAGAACCCAGGGAAAAGATTTTGACAAATATGTGGAAACCGCCCAGGAAAAAGGGGTGCGCTTCATACGATCCAAGGTCCACACCGCGATTCCCCAGGATAAAAACGGCATATCGCTCAGGTACGTAACTGAATCAGGCCTGATGGAAGATGAAACGTTTGATATAGTTGTGCTGTCAACGGGTCTTGAAATAAGCGCCTCTTCCATTGACCTTGCAAAAACCATGGGTATCGAACTGGATCGTCACAATTTCATTAAAACGGACAGTTTCAATCCGGTGTCAACCTCATCACCTGGGATATATGCCTGCGGTGTTTTAACAGGTCCTAAAGATATCCCCCAGTCGGTAATGGAAGCCAGCTCTGCCGCCGCAGCGGCAACTGAGAATATTGCCACGGCAAGACACACACAAACAAAAAAAATACCGATTCCCCCGGAACGCAACACGACCAGAGAATTTCCGAAGATAGGGGTATTTGTCTGCAATTGCGGAACCAATATCGGCGGGATCATTGATGTCCCAAAGGTGGTTGAATATGCAAAAACACTTCCCGGCGTCATCTATTGTGAAGAAAACCTGTTTACCTGTTCACAGGATACCCAGGATAAAATGGCCCAGGTGATCAAGGAAAACGGATTAAACAAAGTGGTGGTTGCGGCCTGTTCTCCTAAAACCCATGAGGGACTTTTCAAAGAGACCCTTATCAATGCCGGTCTGAACAGACACCTCTTTGAAATGGCAAATATTCGAAATCATGATTCATGGGTACATGCAAAACAACCCGAAGAGGCCACACAAAAAGCCAAAGATCTGGTGAGAATGGCCGTTGCCAAAAGTTTTCTGTTAACCTCCCTGTTCGAAAGCCAATTGCCGGTGACCCAGTCAGGTCTTGTGGTGGGGGGCGGTATTGCCGGAATGACCGCGGCCCTTTCCCTTGCACGCCAGGGATTTGATGTCTGCCTTGTGGAAAAAGATCAAAATCTGGGGGGAAATGCAAGACAGCTCAACAAAACATATATGGATGAAGATATCGGATCCTATGTAAAACAACTGATACAGAAGGTTGAAAAAAATGACCGGATCGATCTGTTTTTAGGGTCTGTTGTAAAACAGGTGGATGGGTTTGTGGGAAATTTTAACACAACCATTGTATCAGGAGAATCTGAACGACAAATTTCCCATGGTATCGCCATTCTTGCCGTGGGTGCAAACGAATCCAAGCCCGATGAATATCTTTATGGAAAGCATGCATCGGTTATGACCCATCTTGACCTTGATGCTCTTCTTAAAAAAGATGCCCCCCGTATTAAACGCTCGGATAATATTGTTTTCATCCAATGTGTGGGGTCAAGGGATGCGGCACATCCTTATTGCTCCAAAGTTTGCTGCACCCATTCCATACACAGCGCCATTGAAATAAAAAAAATGAATCCCGAAGCAAATATTTTTATTTTATACAGGGATATCAGGACCTATGGCAAAAGGGAACTTCTTTATAAACAGGCCAGGGATCTTGGCATTCTCTTCGTCCGGTATGATCTGGATAAAAAACCGGTTATCACACCCAATGAGGACTGTGTCTGTGTCGAATTTGAAGATCCTATTATAGGAAGACGGTTATCTGTTGATGCAAATATTCTCTGCCTTGCATCAAGGATAGACGCCGGTGATAACACAGAACTTACCCAGGCATTCAAGGTTGCAAGTGACAGTGACGGATGGCTTTTGGAAGCCCACCAGAAACTGCGGCCTGTGGATTTTTCCACAGATGGTATTTTTCTGTGTGGAATGGCCCATTATCCAAAACCCATTGATGAAAGTATTGGCCAGGCGAAAGCGGCTGCATCAAGGGCAATAACAACCTTGGCAAAAGAGTCCATAAGCATCGGGGGTATCGTATCAAAAGTAAACCCAAGGCTTTGTTCAGGCTGTCAGGCCTGTGTCGAGGTCTGCCCATACGGGGCCATTGTAATGGACGTTAAAGAAAAGGTTGCCCTGATAAACTCTGCCCTTTGCAAGGGATGCGGTGCCTGTGCTGCCACATGCCCTTCTGAAGCGCTGACCCTTGACGGCTTTAACAACGAACAGCTATACGCGCAAATTAAAAGTGCCATGGGCGCATAAATATAAAAAAGGAGATCTCTCTTGAAAACAGATATATTTGAACCGACAATAATTGCCTTTATGTGTAATTGGTGCACCTATGGGGCTGCAGACCTGGCCGGTGTCTCACGGCTTCAGTATCCCACCAATATCCTGCCGATCCGGGTCATGTGCTCCGCATCCATATCCCCCCATCATATCCTTCGGGCATTACAGAGCAAAGCAGATGGGGTTCTGGTGGGGGGCTGACACATTGGAGATTGTCATTACCAGTCTGGTAATCATATGACCATCAAAAGAATCACCTTTCTCCAGGAACTTTTAAAATTTATGGGGCTTGAAGGGCGCCTCCATCTTGAATGGATCTCTTCGGCGGAAGCACAAAAATATGTACAGGTTGTTACGGATTTTACGGAAAAAATCAGGGCGCTGGGCCCCAACCCCTTAAAGATCGAACAAGCAGCCGGTTTTGTTAAAGGAGCGAGATAGAACATGACGATTATCAATCAAGTCGAACAACTCATTACACAAAACAAGGTTGATATTTTTTTAGGATATAAGGATTTAGAAGGCCATCTGATTCCCCACGGTTTTACCCGGGACAATTTAGAGGAACTAAAAGAACTTAAAATTGGTAAAAACCGTTACTCTCTTGAAAAAATAGCAACTCATTTGACAGAAAAACACCCGGATATTAGAATCGGGATCATCGCAAGGGATTGCAACAACAGGGCATTGAATATTCTTTACCTCTGGAACCAGTTAAACCCTGAGCAAATTGAAACGGTGAATGTCAATTGCTGCCCGTCACCACTCAAACCCCATGGTGACTGCTCTTATTTTGAACCAAAACACAGCGGAGCCTATAAGCGAGAACATGGGATTGATTTTAATATAGATCCTGACGCTCTCATTGATTCCTATGATAACACCGAGCGTTTTTCCCGCTGGATGTATGAATTTGGCAAATGCATAAAATGCTACGGGTGCAGAAATATATGCCCGGTCTGTTTTTGTACGGAATGCAGTCTTGAACATCCAAGCCTCGTCGAGCCGGGAACGCTGCCGGTTGAGATTCCTATATTTCATCTTATCAGAGCAAGTCATATGGCAGGAAGATGTATAGACTGCGGATTATGTGAAGATGCCTGTCCTTCTCATATTCCTTTGCGCCTTCTTTACAGAGAGGTCAATAAAATTGTATCGACTGTTTTCGATTACAGCCCAGGGAGCGGTAAGGAAAAATCTCCTTTTAACATCATCGGAGAGAAAGTAGTACTGGAACCCAAACCAATGGCTCACATATAAGGAAAAAAATAATGGACTGCAAATTTGTACCCTCAGTCTGCTCATATTGCGGAACCGGCTGCGGCGTTCTTTTCGAAGTGATTGATGGACGAATAAATTCCACCCTGCCCCTTAAATCTTACCCGGTAAATCAGGGAAAGCTGTGCATAAAAGGATGGAATCTCCATGAATATATCAATAGTTTTATGCGGTTAAAAACCCCATTAATTAAAGAGAAAGGTAAATTTCAAAAGGCAACATGGGATGAAGCAATTGATTATAGTGCAACAAAATTTCAAAAAATCAAACAAGAGTTCGGCCCTGATGCCATAGGGGTCCTGGTATCTGCCAAAGTCACCAACGAGGAAAACTATCTGGCACAAAAATTTACCCGGGCCGTCATTGGAACCAACAATGTAGATCATTGCGCCCGGCTTTGACATTCTTCCACAGTGGCAGGTCTTGCCGCTGCATTCGGAAGTGGTGCCATGACAAATTCCATAGCTGAATTTGAAACCACCTCAAAATTAAATTTTATTATTGGATCCAACACAACCGCCTGCCATCCTTTGATTGCCAGCCGTATTATGAAGGCAAAGGAAAATGGCGCAAAATTAATTATTGCGGACCCCAGAAACATTCAGCTTGCCAAGCTTGCCGATCTTTGTGTCCATCATCGCCTGGGTTCTGATGTTGCCCTGCTAAACGGGATGATGCATGTGATTATTAAAAACAACTGGCATTCTGAAGAATATATTGGCAGTCGATGCGAAGATTTTGAAGCCTTTAAAAAAACCATTGAACGATATACCCCGGCAATGGTTTCAAAAATTACGGAAGTTGATAAACGAGATATTGAACGAATGGCGGAACTCTATGCCACAAATTCTCCTGCCGCACTCTTATATGCCATGGGCATTACCCAGCATACCACGGGGGTTGATAATGTAAAATCCTGCGCCAATCTCGCCATGCTCTGCGGGAATGTCGGTGTTGCCGGGGGAGGGGTAAACCCCTTAAGAGGACAGAACAATGTCCAGGGCGCCTGTGACATGGGAGGGTTGCCCAATGTATTCACCGGATATCAGGCGGTTGCCAATCCAGACGTCATAAAAAAGTTTTCAGACGCCTGGAAATGTGACCTTTCCAGTACGCCTGGCCTGACCATAACCGATATGATTTCAGCCATTGATGAAGGTAAAATCAAAGCGATGTATATCATTGGTGAAAACCCGAAACTCAGTGACCCGGACTGGAATCATCTGAATCATATTCTTAAAAAGCTTGATTTTCTTGCTGTTCAGGACATTTTTCTTTCAGAGACTGCCCAGATAGCAGATGTGGTATTCTCATCTGCTGCACTGGGAGAAAGAGAGGGAACCTTTACCAATACAGAAAGGCGATGCTCGATAACACGAAAAGCGGTTGAGCCTGTGGGAAATGCTTTGTCTGACTGGGAAATAATCTCAAAACTGTCCACGGCCATGGGATATGACATGTCCTATACCGCTGCTGAAGAAATCTTTAATGAGATCACTTCTTTGACGGAACACCACTATGGGGGGATGACCTATAAACGGCTTGGCATCAATGGGCTTCAATGGCCATGCCCCACCCAAGCGCATCCGGGAACCCCCTATCTTCACAAAGAAGGATTTGCCAGGGGGAAAGGCAAATTTCATGCAGTTGACTATAAGGACCCGGCAGAGCTTGCCTGTGAAGACTACCCGTTCCTGCTTACCACCGGCAGGATGTTTGCCCACTTCCATACAGGCACCATGACACGGGTATCAAAACATCTGGATGTGGAACAAAAAACCGGGTATGTGGAAATTAATCCAAAAGATGCACAAAGACTGAGAATAACATCAAATGAATCGGTTCTATTGACATCCAGAAGGGGGCAAATGGAAGTTCCTGCGAGGATAACAACGGATGTAAACCCTGGGACATTATTTTTGCCCATTCATTTTGGCGAGAACCCGGCCAATATTTTAACCAATTCCTCTGCCTTTGACCCTTTGGCCAAAATCCCGGAATTTAAAGTGGGCGCTGTTAAAATTGAAAAATTAATACAATAAATAGATCCCGGGTGTCATAAAAAGTTAGAGACACCTTCAGGATGATTTTTACCATTTTCCGTTTAATTATTTTTAATATTTAAACGGAAAATGGTCCGCACAAAAAGACAGCCAACTCTATTGTGTCATTTCTCCTTCGAGGTCGCCCTGATCTTGTACCGGCAGCGTCAGCCTGATCAATGTGCCGATACCGGGTTCACTTGTTATTTTAACTTGGCCCTGATGATTTCTAATAATGCCGTAGCTAACGGCAAGGCCAAGTCCTGTTCCCTCTGCCCGGGTGGTATAGAATGGCTCAAATATTTTTTTCTGAATATCTTTATGGATACCGCATCCATTGTCTTCGACCTCAACGGAGACGCTCCCTTTTTCTTCATTTGACAAGGTGCGCACGGTTATGGTTCCCATCTCTTTGATGGCCTGGACGGCATTGAACAATAGGTTGATCATCACCTGCTCCATCTGATCTCCGTCCAGAAAAAAACTTGGGATATCAGAATCGAAATCCCGCAGCAGTTTGATGCGTCGGATGAAAAACTCGTTGTCCATCAGGGCCAGGGCTTTTTCGATAACCCCATTGATGTTCACCAACATTTTCTGGGGTTTTTTCTCCCGGGAAAAATCCAGCAACCCCTGGATGATCGTTTTACAGCGCTGGGTCTCCTGCATGATGATCTCAAACCCGTCCTTAAAGGGACCGGGTTCCGCCTTTTTCGACAGATTGGAGCTGTAGAGGAGGATGCCGGTCAATGGATTGTTGATTTCATGGGCGATGCCTGCGGCCATCCTCCCCAGAGAGGACATGCGGTCAACCTTGGTGGCAAGCTGGTTGTACTGAAGAATATGAGATTTTATCTCGGCCGCGTGGTTAATGGCACAGGAGCTTTGAGAGGCAATGGCCGTTACAAAAGCCAACACATCTTCGGAAAGCGTCGGATTGTCCGAAAAATAAAGTCTGATAAATCCAAAGATCTGCCCCTGGATAAGCAGAGGGACATCCACCATCACTCTTGCCCCTGTATCCCAGGCCTTCTGGGGAAATCTGACCCGGGGTGATTTAAAGATATCCTCAATGATGTGGATCCCGTTATCAATTTCAGGCCAGGGGGAGAGTTTTTCTCCGGCAAGGGGTTTTAAAGCCAGATACGATCCGGGTACTTTGTAAGATGCACGCGTCTTGAAGTGGGTTGAATCCTTGTCCACCACACACAACACCCCCCCCAGGGCATTGACCCCTTGAACCATACGGGAAACCACCATCTCAAGTACATCATCCAGTTCCCTCTTGGAGTGAACCACCAGGCTCACTTCTCGGAACAATTGATAAAACCGTTTATATTGTTTTAATTGCGTCATAGACTATCCCATATTTTTGTTGATCCATCTCAAATCACCCAAGATAATGGCAGCCTTGGCTTCTTTGGATAGCGCTTATGTCCACAGAGCACCGTATGATATAGGATAGGAAGGCACTTTTAGTCAAGAGCCCTATAAAAAATCACCAAACCGCTAAAATATATGCCCCGCCGAATATTTTACATTGACTTTTACTGGAATGATACCTTAAATTTGAAAAATTCATTCTGGGGCAGGAACAAAACGGGGGGGCAGCATATAGTGCAAAAGAAACACGGCTGGACATATTTCAAAATTTTGTTATTGATGCTGTGTCTTCTCTTTTTTTTGGGAACGGTTCCCGGCGTCACCGGGAAAGAAGCATCATACCCGGCCAGTCTGACCAAGGACGAAACTGCCTGGCTCAATGCGCATCCTAGTATCAGACTTGCGCCGGATCCCGAGTTCAAACCCATTGAGTTTTTTGATCAAAACGGCAATTATGCAGGGCTTGCCGCCGATTATACCCGACTGCTTGAACAAAAGCTCAATATCGAGTTTGAGATTGTCCGATGCAAAAACTGGGAAGAAGTCACCCAACGGATGCACCGCCAGGAAATCGATGTTTTAAATGCCGTCGTCCAAACCCCTCAGCGGAAAACCTATTTACGATTTCCCAGGCCATACCTGGAGATTCCTTCGGTAATCATTGTCAGAAAAAACGTAAAGGACAACCTGACACTTGCGATGCTCAAAGGAATGAAAATCGTCATGGTGGCAGGTTATGGCTATGCAGATCTGATCTGCAATAAATACCCTGATCTGGATATAGAATTGGTACCTGAACTGAAAACCGCCCTGGGAAAAGTCTCTTTTGGCATGACAGATGCCTTTGTGGGTGACCTGGCAACTGCAAGCTTTTATATCGAATCAGAGGGAATCACAAATCTAAGAATTGCCGGGAAAACAGATCCCCCCAATATCTCCGGATTTGCCGTCCGTTCTGACTGGCCGCAGTTAAGCCATATTCTGGAAAAGGGAATGGCCTTGATTACCCCGGAGGAAAAACAAGTTATTTACAACAAGTGGATTCATCTAGAAACAGAACCCGGGGTAAACCTGCAGGAGTTCAAAGGGTTAATATTGGCCCTGCTGGGCATTATTTCAATGGTTATTATTGGTTTTTTGCTGTGGAATCGTCTGTTAAAACGAATGGTAAACTTGAAAACCGAAGATCTCACAAGGGAAATTGAAGAACACAGACAAACAGAATCGGCATTAAAAAAAAGTGAAGAAAAATATAGAAGCATCATTGAAGATGCCGTTGAAGGCATTTTCCAGAGTACCCCCCAGGGACAATTTGTCATTGTCAACCCCGCCTTTGCCAGGATGCTCGGGTATGCATCTCCTGAAGAACTCATTGCCATGGTTTCAGACATTGCCACCCAGTACTATCTATACCCCGAAGATCGCATCCAGTATCAGCAACTTCTCCAGACGGCGGGATATGTGGAACATTTCGAGTTTAAAGCCCGATGTAAGGATGATTCCCACATCTGGGTGTCCAGCAGTACCCGGGCCTGTTTTGATCCAGAAAAAAAGGTCATCCGATATGAAGGAACGGTGCAGGATATCACCGCTCGCAAACTGGCCGAGGAGGCCTTTCAGGAGAGCCAGGAACAGTTTTTTTTATTTATGGATTATCTTCCTGCCATGGTGTTTATCAAAGATGAAAAAAGCAAGACCCTGTTTGTTAACAAGCAGATGGATGATGTTTTAGGGGCAAAGGACTGGATCGGAAAAAATCCCTTTGATTTATTTCCAAAAGATCTGGCTAAAATAATGATATCAGACGATAAAAAAGCCATGGCTGAAGGGTATCAATGGATTATTGAAACCGTGCCCGACAAACAGGGAAAAAAACATATCTACCAGACCCATAAATTTAAAATCAACCGTTGCGACAAACCGCCCCTACTGGGGGGCATCGCCCTGGATATTTCCCAACAAAAACAGGCAGAAAAAGAAAAGTTAAGGGCCCAGAAAATAGCGGCTGATCAGGGGAAACACGCCATGGTCGGTCAAATTGCCGGAAAAATGGCCCATGATTTTAATAATATTCTGGGAATCATAATGGGCAATACAGAACTATCCTTGATTGAATGCCAAAATCTTGAAACAAAAAAAACACTGAAATTAATACTTGATCAGACAATCCGGGGAAAAAACCTGACCAAAAACCTGGTTGCCTTTGCCAAAGATCAGGAATTAAAACAGGAATTTTTCAGAATCAGCGAAAAAATTGACCTTGTCCTGAATCTAATGAAAAAAGACCTGACGGGAATTGAACTGGTAAAAGAAGAAAATCCGGGTATCCCGGAATTAATTGCTGATCCCGGGATGATCGAGCATGCCCTTGTAAATCTTATCCAAAACGCAATCCATGCCACAAGCCGGATTGAATCTCCACGGATCATCCTTCGAACCTACAGCCGTGAGAACCATATCTGCTTTGAAATTGAGGACAACGGATGCGGCATTCCCCCGAAAAACCTGGCAGATATCTATGGACCTTCTTTCACCCTGAAAGGAAGCAAAGATATAACCGGTTCCTATAAACCCGGAATTAAGGGCACGGGTTATGGCATGTCCAATGTAAAAAAATATATTGAGCAGCACAAGGGCACAATTGCTGTGGAATCGCAACTGGGAGTGGGAACCAAGTTTATAATCCGTCTGCCAATCCTAGAAAAAGAATTAACCCGTGATGAAAAAACAGCACTTCAAAAAGAAACAGCCCATTTTGAAAAGTATATTCTTCTGGTTGAAGATGAAACCGCCATCTCTGATGTGCAGTACAGGATATTGACCCAGGCGCCCTGTAACCATACAGTGGATATTGCCAACAACGGGCAGGTTGCAATGGATTTGTTTGGAAGAAATCAATATGATCTTGTCAGTTTGGACTATGTGCTTCCAGGCAACTTTAATGGGATGGATATCTACACCCACATAAGGGCAATTGACAAAAAAATCCCCATCCTGTTTATTTCCGGCAACATGGATTTTTTAGAATCCATAAAAGCATTAAAACAAAAAGATGTCCGGGTTGACCATCTGTCAAAGCCCTGTCAAAATAAAAATTATGTGAACCGAATCAATCGATTATTTAAAACCACCCTGGGTATGCCAGGATGAGATAGGCGTGGTTTTTTCAAAAAAAACCATGACAAAAAAGCGTGCCCTTCTTTTTTCAACCTGGCGTAAAGAAATGAAAACCGACGGGCCTATTGCCAGAATAGGAAAAAAAGATTATTGAGATCCCCATGGAAAAACTAATCAATCGATACGGGTTGACCCCCCACCCCGAAGGCGGGTACTTTAAGGAAATATACCGATCCAGGCAAAGGGTCCTCTCCGAAATTGTCACAGAAACCAGAGATGCCGTCACCCACATCTATTTTTTACTGAAAAAAGGACAAATCAGCCGGTTCCACCGGGTGGTCCACGATGAAATCTGGAATTTTTATGAAGGGGATCCCCTTCAATTGATCCAGTTTGACACCGGGATAAAAAAAGTGACCCTCGGGCCAGGCTGTGAAGCGTATGTCACCATCGTGCCCGGCAATACCTGGCAGGCAGCTGCCACCACCGGGAAATACAGCCTTGTGGGATGCACCGTGGCCCCGGGCTTTGACTTTACCGATTTCTCATTTTTAAGGGATACCCCCGGCGAGCTGGCGCGATTCCAGGCCAAACAAGCCGGATATGCGCATTTTTTATAACCTCCCTGATCTTATTTCCTAAATTCCCGGGAACGTTCATGGTATTTACCCAGTTTTTTTTGAACAAGACCAAACACGATATTTTCAGAATAATTTAACTTTGAATCCATCTCGCCTGCCAGAGTGTCCGTGAGGACCTCTATACCCTGTCCAATGAAGGCTGCATAGATATGAAACGCCCCTGTTTCAACGGCCTGGATCTCTCCTTTTTGGTTTACCGATCCTGTCACGGCAATCCCCTGGTGGATGGGAATACCGGACAAGCTTGACAGCACCCCATAGACCTCGGTGGAAGATGCGCTGTCCCCGTCTATACCGGAATAATTTTGCTCAAAGGTAATACTGATGCTGACACTTAAAGAATAATTCTGGGCAAAGATATCCTCCATGGTTTGGATCAACTTGGATACCCGGACGACCTGGTAACCATTTCCTCTATGGATGACACTTTGCAGAATTAATTGATCTGCTTGGATCCCAATAGGGTCACAGCCTAGCTCAAAGACCTATAATAACTATCTATATTGTAAATCGCCGCCAAAGGGTTGTGTCCAAGAACACGGTCTTTTACGGCAAGAACAGTACATGGCGCATGTGCATATTTAAAAAAAAGTGAATCATGCCCTACACACAATCCAAGAAGGATATTAAACTCGGATTCTTCATCATTTAAAACCATGGCCTGAAGAATGGGATTACACATGGTTTCTTCAGAGCCAATATCCACTTTTTGCTCATCTGTTATCCCGATTAGATCTTTTGACGTACGTCCTACTTTGCACATTACAGATGCCATGGAGAACCCTTTGGATAAAAAAAGCTTTTCCACAATCTTTGCCTCTTTTCTGAGTCCCATACAAAAAGCCAAACCAAGTTTTGAGTATCCCATCTTTTGAGCAAACTCTACAATCTCTAAAATACGTGGTTTTATGGGAATAAGATGACCATATCCCAGCTCTTTTTGTCCATAGCCTTCTCCCTCCTGGATAGACGCTTTTTGTGCAAAATCATAGATGTCAGGTTTTTCATATTCCTTGAGCGCTTTTTCACAAAGTTCTTTTTTATTTTCCGTGGGGCACGCTTCCGGTGATTTCCCGTCCGCATTTCTGCATTGACGATCTGAAATTTTAAAAGGGCACGCTGCACAATTAGAATAGCTTTCTTTCATATTCACTTCCTTAATAAACCGGTAAAAAAAGAACTATTCATACAACAGGTGGATAACTATCTCAACCCGGAAACTTAACTTGCAATCTGTCACCCAGGTCACACATTTTTTTAACCAGGCCCTTGTCAAGAACAACCCCATCGTTCATGCGCCAAAGGGTAAGGTTACAGCAGATGCATTGGATGTAACAATCCAAATATGAACCCGGTTGTTCTTTTATGAAAGACACTAAAACATTTACACAATAAAAAAACATTTTTCTTTTTAAACCACCAGGGAATATGGTTTCATAATTGCGGGAATACGGAGTATCCCATCATTAAATTAAATCTATTTGCCTAATACGTAATTTGAGATTATGGTATCGGCAATTTAAATTGCCTTGAAATGATTGATGTTGAATAAATGATACCAGTGCCACCCAAGAATGCGTCTTCTACCTCGTGGAAAAAAAACCTGTGGATTATCTTTTTTGCCCAGATGACCACCATGATTGGTTTTTCAAGCTTTTTTCCATTCCTTCCATTTTACATTGAATCCATTGGAAAAGTATCAAACCTTAAAATGGAATTTCTCGTAGGGCTTGTCTTTTCAAGCCAGGCCTTTACCATGATGATTGCTTCTCCGGTCTGGGGTGCCCTTTCCGATCAATATGGAAGAAAATTAATGGTTGTCCGGGCCATGATTGGCGGTTCCGTTATTATAACCCTCATGGCATTTGCACGATCTGCCGAAGAATTGGTCCTGCTTCGTGCCATCCAGGGACTGATCACAGGCACAGTCGGTGCGGCCAATGCCCTGGTTGCCGCATCGGTTCCCAAAAAAAAGATTGGCTATGCCATGGGTGTGTTGCAGGTGGGAATGGGAATAGGCGTTGCCATTGGCCCTCTTATCGGTGGAGTAGTGGCTGATATGCTGGGATACCGGTCTGCCTTTTTTGTGACCGGTGCAACGCTTTTTATTTCAGGGGTTACCGTCTTTTTGGGCGTCACTGAAAATTTTAAAAAACCAAAGAAATCAAAAAAAGGGTCACTCAATTTTTTACCTGAATGGCGACATGTATTGAAGGCAAAAGGGGTTGTTACAACTTTCTGCCTTAGATTCTCAAATCAACTGGGACGCATCATTTTTGTTCCCATCCTCCCTCTTTTTGTTCAAAGCATCCTAGGCGAAGATGCAAAAGTTAATACTTTCACAGGAATGGTAGTCGGACTTTCTTCGGCGACCATGACCTTAAGTTCAATTTATCTGGCAAACCTTGGCGATCGTATCGGCCATCGAAAAATTGTGATAGCGGCATCCCTTTCATGCGGAGTATTCTTAGCACTTCAAGTCTACGTTACATCCGGTTGGCACTTGCTTGTGCTTCAAGCTTTTTTTGGAATTTGTCTTGGCGGCATTGTGCCCGGTATCAGTGCGCTTCTTTCAGATTATACCTGTCTGGGTGAAGAAGGGGCGGTTTATGGATTAGACAGCTCCATCACAGCCTGCGCAAGAACCATTGCCCCCCTTCTAGGCGTTGGCATTTCCATGTGGTTGGGTATAGGGTCTGTTTTCGGTACCGCAGCCTTGCTTTATTTCATTGCAGGTCTTATCGCTTTAATCAAACTCCCCCATCCCGAGAAATAATAACCTGAAATTTCCATAAAACGAAGAAGAAAATTCCCGTTGTCGAAATAAATGTACCTGTCTTTATTTCCTAAATTCCCGGGAACGTTCATGGTATTTACCCAGTTTTTTTTGAACAAGGCCAAACACGGTATTTTCAGGATAATTTAACTTTGAATCCATTTCGCCTGCCAGAGTGTCCGTGAGGACCTCTATACCCTGCTCAATGGAGGCAACTGCATAGATATGAAACGCCCCTGTTTCAACGGCCTGGATCACATCCTGCCGAAGCATGAGATTTTTTACATTGGCGGCCGGGATCATCACCCCCTGGTCCCGGGTAATTCCCTTTTTAACACAAACATCATAAAAACCTTCTATTTTCTCGTTGACGCCGCCAATGGCCTGGATCTCTCCTTTTTGGTTTACCGATCCTGTCACGGCAATCCCCTGGTGGATGGGAATGCCAGACAAGCTTGACAGCACCGCATAAACCTCGGTGGAAGAGGCGCTGTCACCATCTATACCGGAATAACTTTGCTCAAAGGTAATACTGATGCTGACACTTAAAGGATAATTCTGGGCAAACATGCGCCCGATATAGCCTGCAACAATCATCACGCCTTTGTCATGGGTCTGGCCCGACATATCGGCCTCATGCTCCACGTTGATAATACCCGGGGTCCCCATATACGCTTCAGCCGTGATTCTTGTGGGCCTGCCAAAGGCAATCTCCCCCATGCTATAAACCGCCAGGGCATTGACCTGACCTACCATGGACCCATCAACATCCAAAAGGATGGAATGGTCATCAAACCCCTGCTGCACCTTTTCTTCGTAGAGATTGTGGCGGAACCTGTGCGCGGTAACTGCGGCCAAAACAAACTTTCGTGTGACCAGATCCGCCCCGCTTTTTTTTGCCCAATAATCTGCTTCCTTAAGAATCCCCGTTACTTTTCCAAACCGCAGGGAGAGTTTTTCCTTGTCCTCAACCATACGGCTGCCATATTCCAGGATGGCCGATACCCCGCAGGGAGTGAAGGGCAGCAGATTTTCAGCAAAACAGGTCCTGGCAATGAACCTGGCATATTTTAGTTCATTTTCCGGTGTCAGAGTTGCCTCGTAATCAAAATCGGCCCTGACCTTGAAAATTTTATTAAATTTATCGTCTCCCTGCTGCAATGCCCGAAAGGGTTCATAACTCCCCATCAGGATGACCTTGACATCCACGGGAATGGGGAGGGGTTTTAAAAGTGTGGAGCCCATTCCCGATTGGTCGGGCAGATCTTCTATATTCAGGGCCCTGTTTACCAGGGTATTTTTTAATGTCTCCCATATACGGGGATTCATCAGCAAAGGTTCTATTTCTAAGACCAGGTATCCCTTGTGAGCTTTTAAAACAGATCCGGCCCTGACCTTGGAGAAATCAGTCGGCACAGCGCCCATGGCCGGATAATTTTCAATTTTCCCGAAAAGATTCTGAAAACTGGGGCTGGTTTCAAAGATAACCGGTGCCCCTCGCTCATTTTTGCGATCACAGAGAACATTGACCTGATACCTTGTCGCCAAGGCCTCTGCCATGGACAAAAGATCCTTTTCACCCTGACCATTTCCGGCCGCCAGAAACACGGCCACGTTTTCAACGATATCTGTCTGTATGGTTTTTAAATATGCCTCAATACCAGGGTTGTGAACAAAGAGATCCGCCATGGTTTGGATCTGCCTGGAGATGACCCTGTCCGCCTGGTGTTCCACCCGTTTTTTATACGCTTTTTTCATCTCATGGCCCAGTTTTCCCGTCTCTCTGAGTACAAGATTCAGTCGTTCCTGTACAAGGCCCAAATTTTCCTGAATTTGGATCTTTGCCGGTTCATCATAGGTTTGATATTCCTCGGAGGGAATGGGTTGCCCCCCATTGACCGGGACGGCCTGGTATTGATTTTCCGTCTGGAGAATCCCCACATTGAGGGTCTGGGCAAACGCCTCAACTTCTGCAAAAAGCAAATTCTGCCTGTCTGTATATCCTCTCTCTGCCTCTTTTTTTTCCTTTTGAAATTCTTCCGACTCAAAGGAGCGGGGAAGTTTAATTTCTATATTTTCGATAAACCTTGCCATCCTCCGGGCAAAAAGGGCAGCGGTTCCCGGTTTCATTTCCAGGGCAACCGGACAGTATTCATCATCAAAATTATGAACCAGACACAGATCCGGCGGAGTCTGAGATGTCTGGGCATGCCGGGTGAGGATATCCCTGACAATGGTTGATTTTCCTGTCCCCTCATACCCGGTTACAAATATATTGTATCCCGGACTTTTCATATTCAACCCAAAATCGATGGCCTCCACTGCCCTTTTTTGACCGATAACCACGTCAAGGGGTTCCAGTTCTTTGGTGGTTTTAAACGAAAAAAGAGAAATATCGGATTTTCTTGTCAGCTCTTTTGCCGGGACTTGAAATTTTTTTGCTATTTTTGCCATTGTCCTCTCCTCTACACACGATACTTGGATAGGCCCTGACAGCGATATAAAAGGCCGGGCCTTGATTCAGCATACATTTGCACACAAGAATATGTTCTTGATCGGATATCCTGGCATAGCCGGGCCTATTTATCAATTTTTATTTCCATGCAACTGAAAAACCAGACAACCATAACACCATAATCTCATGGGATCGGAGGAATCAAAAAGAGTGTATTGACAACACCGGGTTCAATCGCATATTTTTAGTAACCGGCATGGCCGGAACATGGTATTTGCTCTCGGCCACAACAAAAAATGAAACGCCTATAATTGCAATGTCCTGGCCGAAGTTTCATATAAATTATAACAAAAAAAAGCCACAAGGAGATACATCAATGAAAATAACCCACTATAACGAGATACTGCCCGTGACCATGAACAATGACCTGGTAAAAGATGTTGCAGGAAGGGTGTTGATTGGCCAGGAAGAGGGGGCCCCCAATTTTTGCATGCGGTTCTTTGAAATGGGACCCGGCGGATATACCCCAAAACATACCCATGACTGGGAACACGAGGTCTTTGTCCACCAAGGAAATGGAGAGGTCTTTGTTGACGCTAAATGGCATCCTTTGTCACCGGGTTCGGCCATTTTTGTTCCCCCCAATGTGGTGCACCAGTTCAAGAACACCTCGGAAAAAATCTTTACCTTTATCTGCCTGGTACCGTCCAAGGCACCGGAACTATAATGGTGCTCCGGACATGTGTGGATCCTTCCGGTCGTTTCCGGGTAGGGATCCACCAACCCGAATTTGAAGTTAAAAACCTGAGGGAAAACAGGTATCTTGAAAGACTGGGGAAACTCGCCAATGGCACCCCCGTGGACAACCAGGTAAATTTTCCCAAAGGAAATGTTCAAGAACCTTGTGCAGACCGGATCTATGAAATTGCCAACCCCTTCCCCTTCAGGGGAACCACCTTTATCAATTCCGCCTGGGCGGATGGTCATGCCGGCCGACCAGAAACCATCGGTATCCCCCGGCCCTCCCCCTGCTCATTGTTCCAAAATTTTGACCAATGGCACCCGGATCTGACCGTTGAGGATAAAACAAGGCTTCTGAAATTACTGCCCCACCCCCTTTGTATTGCCCTGGCCCAGGCATCCACTGATCCGGAAGAACTGACACTCCTGGCCCAACAATCTTGCACCCTCCTGTTTGAAAAAGGAGCGCCCACCCCCTGGGGCATTGAATACAAAACAAAAAAGGATGGGAGTATTGTCCCGGATATCCATGACCTTGAGGTGTTTGAGGTACTGATCAACAACCCTTTCCTTCCGGATGCCTATAAAAAAGCCCTGGTTCTCAGACCCGGGGTCCAGGGGACGAGCGAAATTGTCGGGGAATTTAAATCCAAGGACAAGGCGACCCATGTGTTTGAATACCTGAGACGAAACTCCTATATTCCCTGGGGCCATTATGCATCCAACATGGCCGATGACGCCATCCGATACCGGGCAAAGGACCTGACCCCCGAGGACATGACGGGTCTACGCCACCTTTATTACCAGCGGGTCTATGTCCGGGTGGCAGGTCAACTGGGGATTGCCTTGCCTGCCCAGAAAAAGTGCCTGGGCACAGACGAGCTTGAAGCGCTTCGAAGAAGCATTCTCCAGGCCCTCAAATCAGACACGCAGCCGACACTTGCCTTTAACCGCTCCCTGTGGGGATGGAATTTCGGATTTGGATTTGCCCAGTCCGGCCACAGGCTCCACGCCTCCCACCAGATGATTCACCAGCAAAACAGCATGGTTCCAAGAAAAATAACAGACAATAAGGGAGAAGATTATGACTGCTTTTCCTGCGGTGATCTGGTGGCTGATTTTATCACAAAATTTCAATGCGCCACGGGGAAAAACTTTTTTAAGGCATACCTGGCGGCCATCCGGAACAATGAGCGGACAGACGGTAAACCAAAGGGGTCGGCCTCCCTCATTGTCCACGAAGACCCCAGGGTAATCCTATTTGTTCCCAAGGCCCAGACCAGTGAATGGGAGCTTTCCCTCATGACCAAAAAGCAAAGCAGCAACATTCTGGAAGCGGATACCGCCCTTCGAGCTTCCCTGGATCATGCCATGCTCATCGCCATCCAGACGCTTGAAACCCTGGGCGCCCAAATGGTCACGGCCATTGAGTTGTCCGGCCGGTTTGACAAAAAAAATACAGGACAGCATCTCGTGTATTCATTTATCCCAAAGCTTCCCTATGCCCCGGGAACCTTTTCCGAAGCCCAGCTTCGATGGATCAGCGGGTGCTATCCTGAAGATTTTGCCCAGGCCTGCCGCAGGGCAATCATTTAACCTAAAAATAAAAGGAGGATCCATGATTCTACATGATATTACCTATGAATGGGATGGAAAAAGCAAGGCCGGTGAAAAACCCATTTCCTGGTGGCCGGGATCCTACAGGGTGAAAATTGTTAAATTGGGGGAGGACACCAAGGAAATCAGCTATCTGTTTCCCATTGCCGTCATTTTCAAATCCCAAAAAACAACCCAATTCATGAACACCTCATTGGAAAATTATATTGATAATTTTGCAAAAAAAATATCCAAAACCTATGACCTGGATATTGATAAAACCCTGTGGGTGGAGCTGGGAGATAAAATCCGGATAGCGCAACTCCACCCGGAAAGACAACTTTCCAATGAAACCTTGTATACCATTTCCTGGCGACATGCCCGGCCCAATGAATTGGTCATGATTGATCCCTATATAAAGGATTTTTAAACCCTGGGACTAGACAATCCCCTGGTCCATCATGGAATCGGCTACCTTGACAAATCCTGAGATATTGGCACCGTTGACATAATTGCCGGGCGTACCATACTCCTCGGCAGCACCCATGCAGGTGCTGTGAATATTGTGCATAATTGCCTTGAGCTTGGCCTCCACTTCCTGGCTGGACCATTTGATCCGCATGGAATTCTGGGACATTTCAAGGCCGGAAACAGCCACGCCGCCGGCATTGGCAGCCTTACCCGGTGCAAAAAGTATTTTATTGTCAAGAAAGACCTCAATACCCTCGTGGGTGGTGGGCATGTTGGCACCCTCACAAACCGTTGTGATCCCATTGTTGACCAGAGTTTGGGCATCTTTGCCATTAATTTCATTCTGGGTGGCTGAAGGGAAGGCACAATTGGCCTTGTGGGCCCAGAGAGGATTATGGTCGGCACTTGTATCACGGGCGGTAAAAACGGCTTCCGGATATTTTTCTGCATATTCCTTGATCCGGCCGCGTTTTACATTTTTAAGGTACATGATGTGCAAAAGCTTGGCTTCATCAATCCCTCGTTCATCAAAAATATATCCGGAAGAATCAGACAGGGTCAGCACTTTCCCCCCCAGCTGGTTAATCTTTTGGGTGGTATACTGGGCCACGTTACCGGAACCCGAAACCAGACATATTTTATCTTTCAGGCTCTGCCCATGGGTGGTCAGCATTTCATCGGCAAAAAAAACCGACCCATACCCGGTGGCTTCCGGACGGATCAGGCTGCCACCCCAATTAAGGCTTTTTCCCGTAAGCACACCGGAAAAATCATTTTTCAGTTTTTTATACATACCGAACAAATAACCGATTTCCCTGCCCCCGACACCGATATCTCCTGCCGGCACATCTGTGTCCGCTCCAATGTGGCGAAAAAGTTCGGACATAAAACTCTGGCAAAACCGCATCACTTCGAAATCGGATTTTCCCTTGGGATCAAAATCCGATCCGCCCTTACCACCACCAATGGGAAGGGTGGTAAGGGCATTTTTAAACACCTGTTCAAAGGCAAGAAACTTGAGGATAGAAAGATTAACAGAAGGGTGAAAACGAAGACCTCCCTTGTAGGGACCGATGGCAGAACTCATTTGGATTCTAAATCCCCTGTTGACCTGGACCTTGCCCTGGTCATCCACCCAGGGCACCCGGAACTGAATCACCCGTTCGGGTTCAACAATCCGTTCCATAATCCCTGCATGTCGGTACTCGGGATTATTGTCCAGAACCGGCTTCACCGATTCCACGACCTCGGTAACCGCCTGGTGAAATTCTTTCTCGAAAGGATCTCTTCCAGTGACAATGTCCATTATGGTTCCCATTTTTACCCTCCTGTTTCCGGTTAAAAGTTGCTACCTGTGCGGTTAGCTAACCGCACAGGTCGAAAAATTTTGGCCAAAGAGAATACCGGGTATCCCCCCTTCTTTATCTTGCAAACAAGGCCGCAGCCGTCCCGATAAAATCAGATTGTGCCCCATCCACATATTCATCCCAGTCCAGACCGTGCTGATAGAAGGCAACTGAGGACAACTTCTTGGTAATA
Source organism: Desulfobacteraceae bacterium (assembly GCA_016743945.1). Classification (GTDB taxonomy): domain Bacteria; phylum Desulfobacterota; class Desulfobacteria; order Desulfobacterales; family Desulfobacteraceae; genus NBML01. Next base: position 32,122 of record JADGFI010000038.1, on the reverse strand, counting down.
ATCGCATTCCGATAGGCCAGCAGCCGTTCAGAATTCAGGATCTTCAAAATGGCATCACGCCCCAGAGTTTTCACCAATATTCCCGGAATATAGGTTTCCAATACATGCCACAGCAGTTTTTCATCTGCCAGCAGGCTCTCAAGATTTTCCCCCACAACCTTTTGAAAGGCAAAAATCTGTTCACTGGTTTTTTCGGAAAGAACAAACAAGGGAATGGCTGGATCCTGCTCATGAATTTTGATCAGCATATCGGTTTCAGCACCGGCATAGTTTAAGACCTGCATCATGATATCCCGGATCAGTGCCCACCTTGTGACCTTGTTTTCCAACAGGTGCTTATCATAGTTCTCTTCGAGCAAAAAGGCCGTAAGCACTTCTGCCACGGCAGAGGAAAAGACCCCGCCCTTGTTGGCAGAAGTATCCTTGATCTGACGAATCTTAGTGGATGCCGCAATATACCGCCGGGCAGTATCATCAAAAAAGACATTGGCCCCTTCCACAATAAATTTCAACTCTTTGAACTGGGAGGCAAATTGCCGAACATTCCCATGGTTGATGGTATCTTTGAACCCGCCGCAGGGAATAAAGGCCTCAATATTGGCCTTTTCAATATAACGCCTATTATCAGGGTCCGTGAGAAAATTCCGGTGAAAGATAGCCCCGTCCTCCACAAAGGTGCCATCGGGCAGGGTGATGTTCTTCCCCTTGAGCAAAACCTGAAATCCATTTTTACCCAATTTTTTTGCCGGATACCCCAAAGAATTCACCCGGGGGGAGGAGTGACGCATGAATGCGATTTTCATCAATTCCTTTTTATCCAGCCCATCGGGATCAAAGAGAACGGAACCTCCGTCAATTATCAGACAAATTTTGCCCTTGTAACACTGGATCTCGTTACAGCCCAGATCCCCATCCGGACCGCCGGTCATCATCAGGTTCAAATCTTTTTCTTTGCAGTCATAATGGGCAATGAGAGTTCGAAAAGACCCCATGACGCTGGTCGTGGTCATACCGCTGATCTCAATTTTCCCGCCGATATGACCATAAATCTCTTCCATGTCCGCTGTCACAACTTTTGTTTCGCCGTTGATCGCAAGTTCGGTTTCCGTGTTACCCCGCTCAATCAAACCGAATAAATCACCGTTTTTTAAAATCCCATAGGTATCATGGGGAATCCCAAAACTCTTGCCCGTGGTAATGGTCCGCCAGTATTGATATCCCCTCTGTTTTGCCCTAAAGGCTACGGCATCCATCAAAGGTGCTGTTCCCTCATCCGGACCAAAAAATACCATTTCAGGACGTCCATAATGATCAATGACACTGACATCGGGCAGCATGAGATCCATAATCCCTTCGGTGTAGTCATACAGAGCATCCATACTGTAACCGGCATAAATGGTATGGGGCACCACCACCCCCTTTGAACCGCTTTCACAGATATCCTTGTGTTTTAGGCGCTGGGCTTTTGGTCCCAGGGCATAATTGAGCAACAAGGCATTGTCCAGTTCCACGCCATGGTTGGTGGGAGATACCCGAATCAGACGCAACCCGCCCCGGGCAATGTCGTCGGCCCGCAAATGGGTACCACAGGCATAATGGCCGTTGACAAAGAAAATCCCGTAGACAAATTGTTTAAACACCAGGGGATCTAAAATCTGATTGTCCATTCTAAAGGAAAAGGACCGTTTCTCGGGTTTATAAAAATTGGTTTTAAAGGTGGCAGGAATGAATTTAAACATAAAGGCAAAAATATCATGTCCCAGGGGAAAATCCATAAACCGCATGGAGAGCATCCGAAAAAACTCTTTCTTTTTATTTTCAAGAGACTCTGGCGTCAGATCAAAGGGGGTATCAGGGTTAAATTTTTGTTCAAACAGCCCGTAGAGAAAGGAGATCAGATCCGGATGGGCACAGGCCGTATCCATTATGATCCGGGACACATAGGTAAACTTGTTGGACTCGTGGATCCGTGCTGAAAATGCCTCCTGGTGGTCTTTACTTGCCAGACTCTCCATGATATCCCGGTCGGTTTGGTTTCCCCGTTCCTTAAATATAAACATATGGGTAAAGTCGATGGCATTCACGGCAAAAAGCATTTCATTAAAGCTTAATTTTTCTTCCACATAGAGCCGTGTGGCCGTGCTGACAGAAAGACTTAAATAGGATCGCAAATCATCCACCAGGGCGGTTTCCATCTTTCTGGACAATTCCCCCTGGACATATAGGGAACAAATAGAGGATGCCACCCCTGACTTGGTATAATAGGGTTCCCAGTAGGCCCGGGTAATCACCAGCCCGTGTTCGGAAAATAATTTTCTTAGCACCTGCAACTGGGGCCGTTCAAAATCAGAATTGAACATGAATCGGATCTCCCCGATATCCGAAAGAGTGAACACCTCAATCGATGGGATGACGGCGGTTGAAAACTCTCCTAAAAATTTTTCATACCGATTCCGGGTCAGGCGAGGGGTAGCTCCGTAATCCAGATTCAGGTTGAACAGGAACCGAGAATCTGAAAAATCGGCGGCTTTGAAATCCGCCGCTGTCTCAGGCCGGAAGATATAGGTATAGTACTCACTTTCAGGATTATAATAATATTCGCGGCGATGTCCTGCAAGCTGGGTATTCAAAACATCTTCCATGCGGTCCCGGGTCTCTTTGGTGGCAATTCTGACCCGCTGGATCTGACTGCCCTGGGCCAGGTCGAAATCGATTCCCGCCACCCATGAATTTAGCATGACCTTGTCACCCGCAAGTTTAATGCTTTTGGCAATGGAGGCCAAGATATGTTTCAAGGATTCCTTGGTGATGGTTTCAAAAAAATAATCGGGAAGACCCAGGTCATTGAGAAGAATCCCGGCAGCCTTATTAATACAATTGGCCGTCACAAGCCCCTCTGAAGACAGGTCAATAACAGCTTCGTATAGAATACTTGGGTTGAGCTTCACACTCTGGGCTTTATTGATGATATAAGCGCCTGGTGAAACAGGAAGATAACTATCAGTCTGGGTTTCCATTTGATCTCCTATTTTTGGACAATTGTTTTTTTAAAAAGTGATGCGAATCCTGTCGCCAGGCAAATGCGGCGACAAAGGTCACACCTAAGTTGAATACAAAATAAAATAACATTTTTCATTATCTGCTTACAATAATTTAATCAAATATCGTTTAAAAAGTTTCGAGAACACTATATTCCCTTTTCTTTTTAATTTTGTCTTTGCTCATATACCCTTGATTATGGTTGGTCAATACAAAAGTATTCTTAGCATGAAAAGAATTGGTTCCCTCTGGGGACAAAAGGGTTAACCTCTTATATTTATTGTTTATTTCAATCCCACACATTGACTTCCAAAACAAACAGGGATAGGATGATCTCCTTTATTAAAAATTAAAGGATACTAATATATGGATATTGCGAAACCCCCTGTCCAATTTGAATTAGCAGACCCTGAAATTCTTGTGGAACTCAAAAAAAACCCCTCCATTACAACCCTGTTTTTAAAAGTCTTTTTTTTGTCCCTGATCCGCCCTTCTACGCTTGATGATGACACCCGCATTTCAAATGTGCGGGTTGTGCGCAATAACCTGAAACCAAATGCAAAAAAAATCCTTGACTACAGGGGTGTCTGCGGCTTTCCAGGTCCCAGGGAAATCAAGCCGGGTAACATTGATCCAGATACCACCATCCCTGCAACTTATCTCCAGACCCTGTTCATAGGTCTTTTGGGGAAATTTATCACCACTGCCCATTTTCCCATCAATCCCATGGGCCTGATCCAGGTCGGCCAATCATTTAAACAAACAAGAGCTGTGACAACCGATGAGATCCTGGATTTATCCTGCCAACTTCATGGGATCACCAAAAATTCAAAGGGAATTCACACCCAATTTCTTCTCAAGGTTATCTCGGATAAAAAGATTGTCTGGCAGGGAATATCCACTTTTTTTACCCGAAGTAAAAACAAGCAGCCCAAAAAGAAAAGGATTGAAACACAAGAAGAAAGCCTGGAAATAAAAGAATCCATCTTTGTGCCCCGAAATACAGGTTTAAGATATGCCGGTGTTTCAGGAGATTACAACCCCCACCATTTATATGGGGTTACCGCCAAGATGATTGGGTTTAAACAGCCCATTGCCCATGGCATGTGGAGCCTTGCCCGGGTCATGGCAAGCATGGAAAAAAAATTTGGAATCCACTACCCCATGAGGGCGGATGCGTCATTCAAGCTTCCCATATTCATGCCAGGCACGATTACCCTGGGCCATGAACCGGAACAAACGATGACCGAAGCCCCTCCCCCCATAAAATTAGGATCCGCTGAAACCCGGATCGATTTTGAACTCCGGGATAAAAAGACGGGGATTCCCCACCTCAAGGGACAATTTGCCCTTAACATTAAGGAATAAGATGGGACTTCATAAAATCACCCAGAAAGGTTAAAAGATCTGAATCCGGCATGGTGGAGAAGATCAGGGGAATAAAGCCAAGGTCGTTCACTTGCTTTCTCGCTGCCTTAAAATTCAAGTCAAACACCCAGCTGATCTGGAGCAATTTCAAATCATTCACAGAGCGGACCTGCCGGCTGTCAATCAATTCCTCGTTTAGAATCCGATCCACAAGGCCCTTGGAGATCAGGCCGTCATCCGGAAGGTTGTGGGTAAGATACCCGTTTTCTCCAGGGTCTAGTCCAAGGTAATTTCGGGTGACCACATGAAAAATATCCAGCTTGTCTGCATCCCGCAACAGCCGGGTCAAAAAGAGAGTGTCAGGATCCATTCCAGAGGGCAGATGATAGGCATTGTGCAGGGCAATGGACCGGACAAGCTGTTTTTTTTCTCCCATTGGCCAGGATGCCAAAAGCCTGTGTTCCCGGATCACCCCCACCCCCAAAGCCCCATGGTTCTTTGACGCCGCATCGGAAAAGGTGCCATAGATCTCAAATTGACTAAACCTCCCGATATCATGGAGCAAAGCCGCAGCCCTTGCCAGTAGCATCCGTTGAGAAGAAAGCCCCAATTTTTTTCCCAGAAAAACCATATTTTCAACCACCCGGGCTGTATGGGCTTTTTTTGTCACATGGGGATGGACACTGACTGCCCGGGTGATAAACCCTGTGGTGTAATCATCAAAAAAATCAGCCAATTTCGTGTAATCGTTCTCTGTCATTTTCCAGCCGGGCTCCTTTTTATATCCTGGTCCAACCCCATGTTTGTTTCCCCTTGCAATGGGGAAAATATCTCTCCAAATCTTCCATGTCAAGTAATCCAGGTTAAATTATAAACTAACTTCAATTATAATTCACAGGTGGTACCGGCTTTAATGGAGAAGACCTCCTGCAGTAAATGATTGACACCCTTGGGGAATCTGACTATAAAGTTTTGGATACCAAGGTGCTCGGAAACCCATTAAAAGAATCCGGGATAATAGGAAAAACGGTGGAATTCCGTTGCATGCCAGCCGTTGCCGTAATCGGGGACAAAGACCGCAACACTGCCACTCTCCATACAAATAGATGGAGGGGAAGGCGCGGTCCGAGGATGATCCCTAAGCCGGAAAGCCTGCCTTTGTGTTGACCAAACGGATTCATTGCTGGAACAAGATCCTAATGAATAATTATGTTCAAAAGGAATCTTATGACCATTCAAGCAGATAAAATTGACCCAAACAAAGAATTCGGCACCCTTATCACCCGGCTGATAAACAAAAAAAATCTGACGCGAGAACAATCCAGGCAGGCCTTTATAACGGTTCTTAACAATGTAACGAATGACATGCAACAGGGCGCATTTTTAGCCGCCCTGACAGCCAAAGGGGAAACAGCCATGGAGGTGGCCGGTTCCTGGGACGCCATCTATGATCTTGACACAACCAAGGTTCGCATGGACCCTGGCGTTAACCTGGTTGAAAACAGCGGCACGGGCATGGATACTTTTAAAACCTATAATATCAGCACCGCCGCCTCCATTATTGCGGCCGCCGGAAAGATTCCCATGGCCCGCCACGGGGCCCGGGCCATCACCTCCCTGTGCGGTACCGTTGACATTGCCGAAGCCCTGGGGGTTGATGTGGAATGTACCGCAGACCTTGTGACCAAAAGCATTAAAACATCCGGGATTGGCCTGTTCAACGGCATGAGTCCCCATATCCACCCCAAAGCCCTGGGCCGAATCCTCTCCCAGATTTTTTTCGGGTCCACCCTTAACATTGCCGCCTCTCTTGCCAACCCGGCCCTACCCACCATCGGCGTCCGGGGGGTATATGCAAAGGGAATGATCCTTCCCGTGGCCGAAGTAATGAAGCAAATCGGGTACAAAAGCGCCATTGTTCTCCATGGCTGCATTGAGGATTCCCCCCTTGGCATGGACGAGGCATCCATCTGCGGCATTACCCATTGTGCCAGGGTGTCCGGAGAAACAATCAGTAAATTCACCATTGACCCTAAAAAACTGGGACTTGCCGCCAAGACCCCCCAGGCCCTGGCACCGGAGCCAAAAATTTCCCTGGAATCAAAACGATTTGCCGCCCTGATGAACAATAAAGAATCCGGCCCCAGAAAAGATGCCGCCCTGCTCAATGCCGGTTTGATCTTTCTGGCCGCAGACAAGGTCACCTGTCTTGAAGAGGGGATTGAAAGGGCGGCAAAGCTTCTGGAAAAAGGACAGGCCTTTGCAATACTTGAACGCTGGGTGAGCTCCCAGAACACAGACCCTGAAAAAGGGTTGAAGACCCTTCACAGTCTGGTATAGGAGCTATTATGGAATTACTTATTTTAAAATCTGGCGACGCTTATATCCGGGTCAAAGAGGGCCAATTTTTACGGGTCGGACTGGATAAGGCAAGTGTGTTCCCCATGAACCAGATGGATCTTGTCAAAACCCATGAAGCCCACCTCAAAACCCAGGGGTTTGAATCAATAAAAATTAAAAAATTAGTCCTGTCCGAAGCGGATATTTAACAAGGAAATTTATAATGATCAAAATGATACTCACAGGTCTTGAACGCCTTGAAATAAAACCGTTGCCCCCCATGGCACCCCCTGCCTCAAAGGACCAGGTTCTGGCCGATGTTCTCTGTTGTGCCATTTGCAGAACCGATGCCAAAATGTGGGAACAGGGCCACAGGGATCTTATATTCCCCCGGGTTCTGGGCCATGAGATGGTGGTCCGAATCCAAAATAAGAACCCGGAACAAGCCCAGGACCAGATCTCCTATATTGTCTGGCCGGGCAAAAGCTGCGGCCTTTGCAAATATTGCAAAAACCTTCGGGAAAATTTGTGTGACAGCATGGAGATTACCGGATTTCACAGTGACGGCGGCTTTGCCCACCAGGTAATTCTCCCAAAGAAAAGCCTGATCCCCCTGCCCAAAGGAATGGACCGCCATGTGGCCTGTTTTGCAGAACCTGTCGGGTGTGTGATCAATGCCTTTGGAAAACTGACTTTTAAAAAGGGCGACCGGGTGCTCATCTACGGCGCTGGCACCATGGGACTTATCACGGCCCTCTATGTCAAAAGCCTGGGCCTCTTCCCCCTGATCATTGAAAAACATGCGAACAAAATCCAACAGGTAAACGCCTTTCTGGAATATACCGACATTTCCTGTGTCAAAGAGACCCGGGAAAGTCAGTTTGATATTGTCATCACTGTCTGCCCCGACTATATTGCCCTTTGCCAAGCGATTACCAAGGTGGACAAGGGAGGGGCCATCTCTTTTTTTTCAGGGATCACCAAAAATGAACATGTGGAAACCAATTTATTAAACCTGATCCACTACAAAGAAGCCACTTTGACCGGGGCCTACGGCATGAAACGCTCGGACATGGAACAGGCCATTCCTTTTATGCAGACCCATGAAAAACAATTAAAACGCCTCATCCAGGAGGTGGTCCCTCCGGAACATGCCCCCCATCTTCTGCCCCGGGTTCTGACCGGCCAAACCCTTAAATTCATTCTTGATTTTACGGGCAGCGCCATGGATAGGACAATGGATAAAACAGAAGCCCCGCCATTGCCTTCCCCGGGAAAACCGCGCGGCCCCGGCAGTCTCCGGGAAAATTTTGTGGAAGCATTTTCCGAACAAAGCCTCTGCCGCCGGGTGATCCAGGCGATTTCCCCCCTTGCCGACACTCTTTTGGCCCATGCCCGGGCCAAGATGGATGACAAGTCAAAGCCCTTGGGCGCTCTAGGAAAAATCGAAATTCTGGCCATCCAGATGAGCCAGATCCAGAACAGCCTGACCCCGGCCATCCATCAAAAAAACCTCTTTGTATTTGCCGGGGACCACGGAATCACCCAAGAAGGGGTCTCGGCCTTCCCCTCCGAGGTCACCGGCCAGATGGTGGAAAATTTTCTGGCTGGCGGGGCTGCCATCAATGTGCTCTGCCGTCACCACAACATTGACATGAAGGTGGTGGACATGGGGGTTATAAAAGCGTTTCCCCCCCACCCGGATCTCATCATTGCCAAGGTGGCAAAGGGCACCCGAAACTTTGCCATTGAAACTGCCATGACCCTCTCCCAGATGCACCAGGCCCTTGAAACGGGAATGAAAGTTTTTCTTTCTGCCCATGATAAAAAACCCATCCAGATTGTGGGTTTAGGTGAAATGGGAATTGGCAACACCACATCAGCCTCGGCCATCATCTGCGTCATCACCGGCATCTCCCCGGCCCAGGCCACGGGAAGGGGAACGGGAGTGGACAACGAGGGATTAAAACACAAAATCCAGGTCCTTGAGAAAGTCTTGGCCTTTCACCGGCCCAATCCTTCCAACGGATTTGAGATCCTTCAAAAAATCGGTGGATTTGAAATCGCCGGAATTGTCGGGGCCATCCTGGCGGCAACCTCAAAGAAATGTGCTGTGGTGCTGGACGGGGTTATCTCAACGGCGGCGGGTCTCGTGGCCCACACCATCAACCCCGATATACAAGAATATCTTATCGCCGGGCATAAATCCGTGGAGCAGGCCCAGAAAGCCGCCCTCTCCCATATGAACCTGATCCCTGTCATTGATTTTGACATGCGGCTGGGCGAAGGCACCGGGGCGGCCCTGGCAATGGATACCGTTGACGCCGCTTGTAAGATCATGACCCAGATGGCCTCCTTTGATGAGGCCAAAATTTCCAGAACATCCAATAAGACATAGCGGTGAAAAATGGTTTTGACTATGCCTCTGTGAAGCTTTCATGAAAGCTGTTGGGATCTGCCACCACGTAATACCTGGGATCATCGATTTCTTCCAGGATAATGGACCGGTATTTTTTATCCGAACGGTTCAACAATTTTTTACAGTCGGTGCTAAGGTGTTTGAGGGTAATCTTTTTCCCTTGTTTTTCATACTTTTCCACGATCCCTGAAATGGCTTCAATACCAGAATAATCCGACACCCGAGACTCTATAAAATCAATTTCCACATTTACAGGGTCCCCCTTCACGTCAAACTTGGACACAAACATCTGAGTGGACCCAAAAAACAGCGGGCCCCATATTTCATAGACTTTTGTGCCGTCTTGTTTCATTCTCTTCCGGGCCCGAATTCTCAGGGCATTTTCCCAGGAGAACACCAGGGCAGACATGATAATGCCGATAAATACGGCCACAGCCAGATCAAAGGTCACTGTTAGAACCGATACACAGATCAGGACCAGGGCATCGGATTTGGGAATCTTGTGCATAATCCTGAGGCTGGACCAGGCAAAGGTGCCGATGACCACCATAAACATGATGCCGGTGAGGGCCGCAATGGGAACCTGCTCGATGTAGGCAGATCCAAAAAGAATAAACCCCAGAAGGGACAGAGCCGCCACAACGCCGGAAAGCCGTCCCCTGCCGCCGGAATTCACATTGATGATGGACTGACCAATCATGGCGCATCCCCCCATCCCCCCGAACAGGGCAGTGACAATGTTGGCCATGCCCTGGGCCACACACTCCTTATTGCTGTTGCCGCGGGTTTCGGTAATCTCATCTATCAGGTTCAAGGTGAGCAAAGATTCGATGATACCGATGCCGGCCAGAATAAAGGCATAGGGAAAAATAAATTTCAGGGTCGCCATATTCCAGGGGATGAGGGTGAATATTTGTGACTGAAAAACCGGAAGCCCGCCCTTTAATCCTTCTCCGCCGCCGTCTCTGATAAAAGACCCCACGGTGGCAACCTCCAGATTAAATGCCAGGGTCACACCGGTGACAACCAGTATGGCTGTGAGGGCTGCGGGAATTTTCCGGGTAATTTTGGGAAGAAAAACCATAATGGCCATGGTGGCAGCCACCAAACCTGCCATGGTAAAAAGTTCAGGTCCCATCAACCAGTTTGCCACGCCGGATTCAACGGTTTTAAACATGCTCAACTGGGACAGAAAAATCACGATGGCAAGGCCGTTGACAAATCCCAGCATCACCGGATGGGGGACCAGACGAATGAATTTCCCCAGTTTTAGCCCGCCTGCCATCGCCTGGAAAATGCCCATGAGGATCACCGTGACAAAAAGGTATTGCACCCCCATATTCTCGACCGGCTGCGCCATGGCAAGCCCCATGGTGTTGCCCTCTTTCACCAGGAACACCATCACCACGGCAAGGGCCCCGGTGGCGCCGGAAATCATTCCCGGGCGGCCTCCGAAAAGAGCGGTAACAAGGCCAACCATGAAGGCGGCATACAGCCCCACCAGGGGATCCAATCCCGCTACAAATGAAAATGCGACGGCTTCGGGTACCAGAGCCAGGGCCACGGTGATGCCCGATGTGAATTCGTTTTTAACATTCTTGGTTCTTTTTTTGATCAGTTCAAACATAAATTTTGGCGTTGCCTTTTAATAATCGCGCAATAAAAACAGGCATGGTCCTCGCATTGAGATCCATGCCCGTGGAAAAATCTTAATTTTTAAATGGGAAAAAGTTGTATTGTCTATAGGGTCTACCGAAAAAAAGCAAGGCAAATGATTTTAACCCAAAGGGTGATCCCGTAGAAATAAAATTTTGGTGACGATAGCGGCGGGTGACATGTTCTAAAATTTCAAAGAAAAATTCATATTATTAAACAAGTTGAATAAATAATCTGATGATGCTAAAAAATTTTAGTCTATAAGCAATTACTTTTAAGGCGAATTCGTACATGTCAAGAAATTGAGGCAATGTTGGAAACATGTTATATAAAGAAAATAAGCGAACCCAAAAAAATATTCCCGTGATAGAAGAACAGAGTCGTGCACTTATGCAAGCAGTTCCTGATCTTGTTTTCCTCCTGGGACTTGATGGAAGTTATATCGATATTTTTTCTGCTGCGGAAGAGGATCTTTTTCTGCCCCGTGAGGACCTAATTGGAAGAACGGTTATGGACGTTCTCCCCCCACCTGTTGGTAAAGACTGCATGACTGCAATGTCAAAATTAACATCTCCAAGTGATGTTAATTCTTTTAGTTATGAACTCTTAATCGATGGAAAATCTCGCTGGTTTGAAGGGAGGGTAACACTTTGCGGAAAAGATACCGTAATTGTTCTTGTGAGAGACTTCACAGACCAGCGTGTTGCAGAAAATGAACTCCGCAATGCCAATAAGGCATTGTACATACGTGCTCGGCAGTTTGAGAGAATGGAACAGGCACTGACTCAAGTAGAACAGCGTGAAAGGCGGCGTATGGCCAGCATGTTGCATGACAATTTGCAACAACAACTTGCGGGCGCAAAGTTTACTTTTTCTATAGTTGAAGAGAATATTACGGATGATGAGAACAAAAAATATGCCAAAAAGGGCATTGAAATTGTAAGCGAAGCGATTGATCAAGCTCGAATGCTGACAATGGATTTGTGTCCACCAATTTTGTATGAAGGCACTTTGAAACAATCTTTGAACTGGATTAAAAATCATGTTGCTCGCCTTCATGGCCTGGTAGTCCATTTTTCAATTGGAGCAGAGGGTTTGACCGAATTTACCGAATCAGAAAGGTTAACTATTTTTAACGCAATACAGGAATTGCTTCTCAATGTTGTCAAGCATTCAGGCGTCAAAAGTGCACGGATCATTGTTTCAAAAAAAACTCATGGCCGAATTGAAATAAAGGTATGCGACAAGGGTAAAGGTTTCGATCCGGTTGATATTGCTGAAACAGAATATGAGACAGGTGGGTTTGGTCTGTTTATGTTAAAGGAACGATTAAGTTGGATGGGAGGACATGTTAATATTGATAGCCGCCCTGGTGACGGATGTACTGTCACTTTGAATTTACCTTTCGATGAAAAAAAAAACAGACCGGCAGTCCGGAGAAATTCATCGCCTATAAAAAACTCTGCTGTACAACAAAAAATCCCAAACAAATCAATCAATGTGAAAGAAACAAAAAAAGTTTGTATTCTTGTGGCAGATGATCATGCTGTCTTGCGTGAAGGGCTTGTTCGAATATTACAACAGGATTCTTGTTTTCATGTTGTGGGCGAAGCACCGGACGGAGAAACCGCTATAGAAATGGTAGCCCAATTAAAACCAGACGTGGTATTAATGGATGTTATGATGCCAGGTATGGGTGGGGTTCAAGCCACACGGATTATTTGCCAACATAACCCCGGCATAAAAGTCATTGCACTTTCAATGTATGAAGAAAAGGAACAAGGTTCTGAAATGACTGCGGCTGGTGCCATCGGTTATGTCACTAAAAATAATGCAAGCGATAAAATCGCTAAGGTAATCCGCTCTTGCTGCGGTCTGGGATTACCCTTAGTTTAAGACTATTGAGTAATTGATGAAAACAAAGGATAATTATCCTAACGTAAACTGCCAGGAAACGTTAAAAATATCAATGATACCATTTGTCCCCGTGATTTTATTTTTATGATGTCGGACAAACCGAAAAGGAAGACCTTAAAAAAGCCGGACTACTGTCTATAAACCTGATCTTTCCAGTTTAAAAAGTTTATCTCCTCCTCCAAATTTAACGACGTCCTTTTATCGCGCCAGTGCCGGATACACGGTAAAACCAATTTTTCCCTTGAACATCGTCTACCGTGTGATATTGATAACTGTACACCATGGCCCGGCAGAGAGCGCTGCTTTTTCCCATGAATTGTTTAAAACAGGCACCCCACCCCTTAAATGGGCATCCATGGCAGAATATGGGACCCATCTTAAAACCATTGGAATCACCCCCACCCTTTCCACCCTGGCAGGCCACGGCACCACCCGGGCATCGGTGGGGGCCAAAACCTGGAAAACCTTTGACAGGGCCATGGCTCTCATTGACCGTGCCGTAGCAATCGTATGGGGAGGGATTCCTTTTTTATAAGGGCATTCTGGATGGAGCGTTTTGTAATCCTGAAATTGTCTGCAATCAGTTTCATGGAAAATTAGACCTCAAAGATACCGATCTGCTTCATATAGGTGGTGATCTCCCGGACGGTTTGCCCAATGACTGCCACATTGCTGGGCACAATAATAATGGTATCATCCCCGGCCACAGATCCTAGGATCTGATCAAACCCGTGGTCATCAATGAACTTGGCAACGGTATTGGCAGTCCCCGGTCGGGTTTGGATCACAATCTGGTATCCGTTATCTGCAATTTTGTTGACCAGAGAATCAAAAAAGCCCAAATCCTTAAGCCCGGGTTCGGCAGGCTTCAGGGCATATACGACATTGCCCTTTTCATCCGGGCCTTTTATGGCATTTATCTTTTTTAATGCCCGGGAAACAGAGGACTGGGTGGTGTGTATCCCTTTTTCCTCCAAGGCCTTTACAAGTTGGGCCTGGTTACCAGAAATCCCCTGGGAGAGCAGCCTGTTTAAGTGAGCAGAAATAGTCATATTCATTTTCTCTGTATTTTTATGTAAATTTTCTAGTATGGTATCATATTTATGCACAAAAGCAAACTTTATGCGCATTTTATACAGTAGCTCTTGACTATTTCAAGATTTTTCTGCATTAATGGTGTCATGATATAAATGAAGAAACCATAAAAATTATGATAAAAGTTAAAGAGGAAGGAGAGAATATGTCAAAGGGAAAAGTAGTCCTGGCCTATTCAGGCGGACTGGATACATCGATTATTTTGAAATGGCTATTGGAACAAGGATATGAGGTCATTGCCTATATGGCCAACATCGGCCAGGAAGAAGATTTTGATGTAGCTGAAAAAAAAGCCCTGCAAATCGGCGCATCCCAGGTATTTATCGAAAACATGAAAAAAGAATTTGTAACGGATTATATTTTCCCGGTTTACAAAGCCAATACCGTCTATGAAGGCCGATACCTAATGGGTACTGCCATTGCCCGGCCCATCATCGCCAAACGCCAAATCGAAATTGCCGAAAAAGTAGGCGCCCAGTTTGTTTCCCATGGGGCCACGGGAAAAGGAAATGACCAGGTAAGATTTGAGCTGTCCTATTATGCCTTAAATCCCAAAATCAAGGTCATTGCCCCCTGGAAAAACAAGGATTTTCTCAACGCCTTCAAAGGTCGGACCGATCTTCTGGCCTATGCAAAAAAACACGGGATCCCCACCAAGCAAAGCGCAGCCAAGCCCTATAGCGAAGATGACAACCTTCTCCATATTTCCCATGAAGCCGGTATTCTTGAAGATCCGGGCCATGTGTGCGATGAAAACATCTATTCCCGGACAGTTTCTCCTGAAAACGCACCAGACAAAGCCACCCGGATTATTCTTGAATTCAAGAACGGCGTCCCGGTGAAGGTTACCAACCTGGAAGACAATACCGTAAAGACCGATGCATTGGAATTGTTTGAATATTTAAACCAGCTGGGACAAGAAAATGGTATCGGCCGCCTGGACATGGTGGAAAACCGCTTCGTGGGCATCAAGTCCCGGGGGGTTTATGAAACGCCAGGGGGCGCCATCCTCCATGAGGCCCATATGGATATTGAGGGAATTGCCATGGACCGGGAAGTTATGCGAATCCGGGATATGCTGGCAGCAAAATATGCAGAACTTGTCTACAATGGGTTTTGGTTCAGCCCGGAGATGGAATTTCTCATGGCTGCCATGGACAAGAGCCAGGAGCTGATTGACGGAGAAGTAACGCTTAAACTTTACAAGGGAGTGGCCTACCCCATTGCCCGGACAAGTCCTTCCTCATTGTATGACCAGGATCTTTCTTCCATGGATATTGAAGGCGGCTACAACCAGGAAGATGCAGAAGGGTTCATCCGGATCAATGCCATCCGGCTCATGGCCCACCGAAAAATTGTCGACAAAAAATAGAGACAGATCCTTTTTCAAAGATCCACTTTCAAAAGGCCATGGAGAGAATTGCTTTTCTCCATGGCTGTATCATTTGTGAATTACACGTTTGGGAATCAATGGCCGGTTAGTTGCCGGCAATGGGTTCAACAAACTGGGCTTCGGAATCCCAGGGGAAAAGAATCCAGGTATCCTGACTGACCTCGGTCACAAAAGCATCCACCAGGGGCTTGCCAGCCGGTTTCGCATAGACCGTTGCAAAATAAGCTTTGGGAAGCATGTTTCTGACCACCTTTGCCGTGGACCCCGTATCCACCAGATCATCAATAATGAGCAGGCCCTCTCCGTCCCCTTCTATCTCTTTAAGGATAGTAGGCGTTCCCTGGTTCTGCCAGTCATAGCTTGTGATACACACTGTATCAATGTGGTGGATCCCAAGCTCCCTTGCAATGATAGCCGCCGGCACAAGCCCCCCCCGGGTGATGGCAACAATACCTTTCCACGGGGTTCCCCGGTCATGGAGCCGCCATGACAATGCCTTTGCATCCCTATGAAGCTGATCCCAGGGAATGGGGTAGCTTCTTTTGTACCGATCCTGTTTTTTACCCATAATCTTGTTATCTCTCCTGTGTTGATATAATTTTAATGGGGTGATGATTTTTATGTTGACCTTTCATCCGGCTGTTTTATTTTATCTACTTATTTTATATATTGACAAAAGAAAAGAGACTTAAGGAAAAAATATGGTGAATGAATTAAATAAAACCTGTCCCCACTGTAATGGAAAACTTTATATCAAG
Organism: Desulfobacteraceae bacterium; assembly: GCA_016743945.1. Lineage (GTDB taxonomy): Bacteria > Desulfobacterota > Desulfobacteria > Desulfobacterales > Desulfobacteraceae > NBML01. The sequence continues at coordinate 16,137 of JADGFI010000038.1, read as the reverse complement.
CGGACCTGAACCAAGGTAACCCTGAGCTGCAGGTCCTGCGGTCAAGAACTTCCCCAAGAAAATTATAAAGATCTAATGGATGAATACCTTGAAGAGCAGCTTGCCAATGTGCCCATAAATCGTTTATAGCCAGCTATTTTAGCATCATCCTCGGTTTTTTTTGAAATCTGTTATGGTTACTTTTTTATAATCTGTATCTGTTTTTTGTCCTTTCCCCCTGGTATCCTTATCCAAAAACAATTACCCTGGGAAAAGAGGAGCGACAAATGGACTACCAACATCTTCTGGCAGACAGAACAAACCTTATGCAGGCCAATGCCATCCGGGAAATTTTAAAAGTGGTCGCCAATCCGGGCATCATTTCCCTGGCAGGTGGCATACCTTCCCCCGATAGTTTTCCCATGGACATTATCCAGGAGCTCAGCGACAAGGTGTTAAAAAAATACAAATCAAACGCCTTTCAATACGATTTGACCGAAGGTTTTTTGCCCCTGAGAGAACAGCTATCCATTCTCCTTGAGCAAAAGGGAATCCACGCCTTACCGGATGCCGTCAACATCACCTCGGGTTCCCAGGGAGTCCTGGATGCCATTGCCAAACTGACCATATCAAAGGGGGACAAAATTGCCTTGGAAGCCCCGACCTATCTTGGGGCCCTTTCTGCCTTCAACCCCTATGAACCCGACTATATAAGGATGGACATGGACGATGAAGGCCTGGTTCCCGACTCCCTGGAACACACCCTGCAAACCCATGACATCAAATTTATTTACCTGGTCCCCACCTTTCAAAACCCCACGGGCCGGACCCTGACCCTGGAACGGCGGAGAAAAATTGCCGAGATCATCCAACGACATAATGTGCTGCTGGTGGAAGATGATCCCTATTCTGCCCTTCGCTACAAGGGAGACCCAGTCCCCGCCATAAAAACCCTGGCGCCTGACCATGTTGTCTATATTTCCACCCTGTCCAAAGTGTTTGCACCGGGATTGAGAATCGGATTTTATGCAGCCCCCAAATTTATACGGGAATGGCTGGTTCTGGTCAAACAGGGAGTGGATCTTCACACCTCCACCTTTAACCAGGCCCTGGCAGCAGAATATCTGGAAGGGGGCTATTTGTCCACCCATCTGCCCCGGATCATAGACCTTTATAACCCGCGGCAAAAGGCCATGCAAGATGCCTTGAACCGTTTTCTGCCCAAAGGGTTCACCTGTGCCCCCTCCGACGGCGGCATGTTCTTGTGGGTAACAGGGCCCAAAGGGTTCAAAGCCCTGTCCCTCTATGACAAGGCCATTGAAAACGGGGTGGCATTTGTACCCGGCCAATTTTTTTACACCAACCCAGAAGAAGGTCTTGAAACCATGCGGCTCAACTATACCATGGCCGATGAAGCCACCATTGAAATCGCCGTTGAAAAATTAGCAACAGCCATCCACAGCATCCAGAAATAGACGGCATCCTGTATTAATCATTCAAAGTATCAAGCCTTCAATTCGGCAGGCAGATAAAGATTAAGATGATGCTGTTTTAAAAATTATTTAAACCCGATCACCTTTTCCTGCTGTATTCCATGTGGACGGCCTAGTGTTCATTTAATAACTCCTTTTAAAATGGATTTCAATCCTACTATTTCCCACCCAAAAGAAAAAAAATTTATCCAGTCCTGATACCGCCACCAACACTACAAAATTGGAATTTAATGAAATTTTTCTTGTTAAACAATAAAATAATTCATAGGATCATTTCCATAACCAACCAAATTTTTTGAAGATTGCCATGGATATAAAACTGATTGACAGAATACTTGCCCTGGGAAATATAATGGGATATGCCCGTATGGCCCATATTGAGACCAATGTCGATTTATGCGTATCCGCATGGAACCAAGGGGCACAAAAGATGTTCGGACATTCTGAGAATGAGGCCCTGGGGCATTTCTTAGATAAACTGATTCCCGTCGACAAAGAGACCTTGATTCAGTGCACCCGGGCAGGGACGATGTCCATTTCCCTGGGGAATGAACAGGGGCAAAAAATCAAGTGTGATATCACCTATGCACCCATCCTGAGTTTACAAGCTGAAAAACTGGGAATTGCCCTATTGGCGATCAATATTTCAGAAAAAACCCAGTTAAAACAAAGAAAACAGCAAATTGAAGAAATATTCGGGGTTGCCCCCATTGGTATGTACCATGTTAACCTGGACGGCAAAATAACCATGGTAAATTCCGAGTATGCGTGGATGCTTGGGTTTGAATCATCGGATGCTGTTTTGAATCATGTTAAAGATTTTAAAACCCAGGTTTTTTTCGATCAAGAAAAAGCCAAAGAATTTATGTTCAACATTTTTGAAGCGGATCAGATTATCAGCTTCAGGTGCCGATTAAAAAAAAAGGATAATTCCTATCTCTGGGCATTATGCTATGCAAAAACAACCCAAAATAAATTTGGCAGGATAGATGGATTTAACGGATTTTCAGTTGATATCAGCGCAACGGTTCGTACGGAACAGGCGCTGGAAAAAGCCAATAAACAACTTAAGATCCTTTCCGGGATAGATGGACTGACACAAATCCCAAATCGAAGAAAATTTGATGAATATCTTGCGTCTGAATGGGGGCGGCACATCCGGGAAAAAAATCATTTATCTGTGATTATGTGTGATATAGATTTTTTTAAATATTATAATGATACCTATGGCCATCAGGCAGGGGATGAATGCCTTCAACAAGTTGCCCGGGCCATCCATGATAGTTCCTGCCGCTCCAGCGATCTTATTGCACGGTATGGAGGCGAAGAGTTTGTTCTCATCTTGCCAAACACAGACATGAAAGGGGCAAAGGTGGTTGCAGAACGGGTTCGAACCTCCGTAAAAAATCTTAAAATCGACCATAAGAGTTCTACAATAAATCAATATGTAACCCTGAGTCTTGGCATCGCCGCCACCATAAAGGGCCAGAACACTTCTGCTAAATCTCTTGTTGCCCTTGCGGACAAAGCATTATATGAGGCCAAAGAAGGAGGCAGAAACCAAAGCATTGGAAAAACGCTGAACAACATATGACCCCATATGCCTTTCAAAACTGCATTAGATTCAGCGCCCGGCAATATCCCAGGCCTGATAAGGTGAATCGTCTATATTTTTAGAACCAAAAACAAAAAAATCCGAGGGATAATATGAAGGTTTCCACAAAACATCTATTGATAACAGGTATCATCATCTCCATGGCAATAGGGGGCCTCCTGGCTGCCGTTTCCCCCTCCCATTCATCAGCTGGGAACCTTGAAAAAACCAAAATTAAGTTAGAAACCTTTCCTGTCTACCCCTCCATTGAACCCAATGTGGCATTCTGGATAGATATGTTTACCCGCTATACCCGATCCCAAGGCGTCATCCATGATACCCGGCATCTGAATAGGATATACGAAGTGATCCGCCTGGACCCGGCCCAGACACGGACAGCGTCCAAAAAAAATAGAGAAAAGAAAGACGCTGTCCAAAAAAAATACAAACGGATCCTGGTGGCCCTTGCTGCAGGAAAGCCGCCTGCCACCCCCGAAGAAAAACGGGTGGCTGCTTTATTTGGCAGCAAGGCCGGTCCCAAAGACTTTAAAAAGGCAGCCCATCGGCTGCGATGCCAGACCGGACTGACCCTGCATTTTAAGGAGGGCCTGATCCGGTCCGGAGCCGTGATTGAGGAATTCAAACAAATATTTCGCTCCCATGGCCTCCCCGTTGACCTGGCCTACCTGCCCTGTGTGGAATCTTCCTTTGATTTTACAGCCTATTCAAAATTCGGTGCCGCCGGCATCTGGCAGTTTACCCGGGGAACCGGAAGGATGTATATGAAAATAGGGTATGTCGTTGACCAACGCAGGGATCCTTACATCTCTACCCAGGCGGCTGCCCGCCTGTTAAAACGCAATTATGCAAAACTAGGGGAATGGCCCCTGGCCCTCACCGCCTATAACCATGGGGTCAACGGAATGCTTCGGGCCCAGAAACAAAAAGGCGGCTATGAAAAAATCTTTAACACTTACCAGGGACGATCCTTTAGATTCGCCTCACGAAATTTTTATTCCGAATTTCTGGCGGCCCGGCAGGTGGCCAAAAATTATAAAACTTATTTTGGCGATATCCCCCTTCAAAAACCGGTTCTCGTCACCCGGTTTACCACCAGGGGATACCTGCCCGCCCATGCCCTGGCCCAGGACCTGGATCTGGACCTCAACACAATCAAAAAGTTGAATCCCTCCCTGAGAAGCCCGGTATTTGCCGGCCGCAAACACATCCCAAAAGGATTTGAACTGCGCCTGCCAAAACAGGTCCCCCATAAAACCATTACCCGTATAGCCGCATCTCTTTACCAACCCCGACAAAAACCCAGCAAATTCCATATGGTTCAGAAGGGTGACACCGCAGGCGGCATTGCCAGAACCCACGCTGTCCCCTTAAATGCACTGGTTATGGCAAACGGGCTGAGCCGCCGGGCCACCATCTATATTGGTCAGAACCTGAGGATCCCCGTCCAGGGCGAAGTGATTCTCCCTGAAAAACTGGCCCTTACAAAACCCAAGCCCCCCCTCCAAGCAAAAAAACCGGCCAAGACACCGTTGCCACCAGAAACACCCCCCGATATCATTTTACCTCCTTCTGACAAAAAAACAACGCCACTCCCGCTGCCCTTGGCAAAATACCCGGCAAAGACAGAGCCCAGACCAAAGGTGGCAGTTGCCCCCCCCCTGCCCGACAGCCCGGAAGCTGTGGCAAAACCGATTTCCGAGGAACCAACAATCAACCTTGCAATTGTCACAAGCGACCTTAAAATCGAAAGAACCTTTACCCAGTCACATCAGCTGGTTGGGATTATCCGGGTGGCCCCGGAAGAAACCCTGGGCCACTATGCAGACTGGCTTCAAATCCCCACCCAGAAGATCCGGACCTTAAACAAATTTGCCTATGGCAAAACTATTTCCATTGACCAAAAAATTAAAATTCCCCTGATACCAAAAGATATGGACCGGTTTGAGGAACTCAGATACGAATATCACAAGGAAATGGAAGAAGATTTTTTTGAATCTTTTTCCATTGCAGGTGTGGATACCTATGAAATAAAAAAAGGGGATACCATCTGGCTCTTATGCCTCAATAAGTTGGAAATCCCTTTGTGGCTGCTGAAAAAATACAACCCTGTTATGGATTTTAGCAAATTGAGGCTCCGGCAAAAAATCAATTATCCCATTGTCAGCAGCCCCAAGGAATTTCAGATTCAATAAACTTTTTTTCCATGGAGCGGCATCATAGATTCGGGCCATGCTTTTTCTTTAAGCCCCGGAACTGGTCATAGGAAATTCCCAACAAGGCGGCCGCTTTTTTCTGATGATACTGGCAGGCTGAAAGGGCAGCACAAAGCCTGTGAAATTCCAGGGCCCGGATGGATTCCTTCAACGGTTTTTCAAAAAGATCTGCCATGATTTCCCTTTGCCCTTTCCCTTCAGCCGATTTTAAAACATCAGCCCCTGAATCCTGTGCCATATCATTGGACCTCCCGGAAGCTGGTTCCAAGAAAACGGTGCCCATCTCCCCATAACGAGATTGAAAGGGATCAAAGGAGATCTCCTCGATCCTGTGGGAAGGCGATTTGTACACGGCCCGTTCGATCACATTTTTTAATTCACGGATATTGCCGGGCCAGGAATAGGACTCAAGTGTTTTAACCGCCCCAAAGGTAAGGTGTGGCACCTCTTCCCAATCCAGTTCATAGGCCATCCTTCCGGCAAAATGATTGGCCAGTAACAAGATATCCTCTTTTCGATACCGTAGGGGAGGGGCATAAATCACCTCAAAGGAAAGCCGGTCCAAAAGATCCTGTTTAAACCGGCCCAGGTCTGCAAGCCTTGACAGATCCACATTGGTGGCTGCCACAATCCTCACATCCACCTGCACCGGTTTAGAGGAGCCCACCCTCTCAAAGGCCCCGTATTCCACCACCCGAAGAATTTTTTCCTGAACCTCCATGGGGATGGTGCCGATTTCATCTAAAAAAAGAGTGCCGTCACCCGCCTGTTCAAACCGACCCGCCTGGCGCACCGTGGCACCGGTAAAGGCCCCTTTTTCATACCCGAACAATTCAGACCCGATCAGGGTGGGGGTCAGGGCAGCACAGTTCAAGGTCACCATGGGTTTTTGCCAGCGTTTGGATAAAAAATGGACCCGGGCGGCGGCCAGTTCCTTGCCCGTTCCCCGCTCTCCCAGGATCAAAACCGGCCGATCTATGGGCGCCACCTGGGAAATCTGCTCCTGGAATTCAATAAAGGCCTCGGACTGCCCCAGGGCCTGGGACATGGAGACATGCCCCCCTTCCCCATCATCCTGACTCGAAAAATCCATACCACCTCCTGGGATTTTTTGGTTTAAATAACCATAAAATAGCAATACTACCATATAAAGGGAAATATTACCACAATCCCTTTCTCCAATCAAGGGAATAAATCATTGAAATAATAGCCATTCTTCCGAATCATTCAACCTGGCACACTTTCTGCTATTAATATTTTCATGTTGAACCAACCCAATAACAACCATATAGGGAGAAAACACATGGGAATTTTTACACGCTTTAGCGACATAGTTTCATCAAACATCAATGCCATGCTGGACAAGGCAGAAGATCCTGAAAAACTCATCAAACTCATGATCCGGGAAATGGAAGACACCCTCATCGAAATCAAGTCCTCCTGTGCCAACACCATTGCCAGCCAGAAAAAAGTTTCGAGACTTCTGGAAGAAACAAAGGAAAGAGAGTTGTTCTGGACCCAAAAAGCGAATCTGGCCGTCACCAAGGGAAGGGATGATCTGGCCCGCCAGGCCCTTCTGGAAAAAAGACGGTTCACCCAGAGAGTGACTGCGGTGGATGACGAGCACATGGAATTAGGGGTGATTGTGGAGCAGTACCGGGATGATATCCAGGAACTTGAAAACAAACTCAAATCTGCCCGGGAAAAACAACGCATGCTGGTCCAGCGCCATATCCGGGCCACACGGAAAAAGAAAGCCCAACAGGAGATCCGGCGGGTGGACTCTGCCGATGTGATGCAAAAATTTGACGAAATGGAATCCCAGATTGAACGTCTGGAAGCCGAGGCAGACCTGGTCAATTACGGACGGAAAACCACCCTGGAAGAAGAGTTTGAAGGATTGGCGGCCGACGATGAAATTGAACGGCAGCTCCATGATTTAAAGTCCTCCCAATCCTCAAAAAATGATGATACAACCAAGGCATAAATCGGCATTCTAACCTGATTTAAGATATAGGCTGTATACACCAAAGAGGAGAAAGACTATCATGCATGGCGCAATATTCGTAGGAATCTGTATCGGAGGGACCATCCTCCTGATTGCCACACTGGGATTAATTCTCATCGGCATCATCCGGGCTGCTAAAACCGGCGGCATCTCAAAAAAAGACAGGCAGACCCATTCCGATGAAACCAAAATGATCCAGGACATTTTCAACGGGCTGTCTAAAATGGAAGAGCGGGTAGAAGCACTTGAAACCATTTTAATTGAACGCCAGAAAAAAAACTATTAAGAAAAAAGGGCTAAATAAAGATGAGACACCATTATAAAAACAAAGGCCGCAGAGGCTTTGATCGATGCCGCACCCAATACGGACGGTTCCGGAACCAGGTAGATGTCATCACCTCCAGCAGCGGGGTCTACCGCTCCCGGCGGGGCATCTTCATGGGAGTGTGCAGAGGTCTTGCAGAGCACTTTAATTTCAGCGTGTTCTGGCTGCGAACCATCGTCTTTCTTCTCTTTTTATTCACCGGATTCTGGCCCGTGGGGGTAATGTACATTGTTGCCGGCCTGATCCTGAAAATGGAACCGGTCATTCCCCTTGAGAATGAAAAAGATCAAGAATTTTATCAATCCTATACAAATTCAAGGGAATCTGCCATCCAGCGGATCAAACGAAAATTTGACAACATCGACCGCAGAATCCAGAGAATGGAACATACGGTTACCTCCCGGGAGTTTGAGCTGTAAAGGTTCCTAGGACCAAGCGGTTTCAAAGGAATCAACCATGGATAATCGGAAAGTGAAACGCAAACCGGATGGTTGATTCTCCCGGCAACACCCTCCTGGCCGAATTTCCCAGGAGGATTTTTCCAAAACACGTTTACACCCCGCCGATTTTATATTCATATTTCCCCAAGAAATGTCCGGTCAGGGCCTTTCGCTAATCCCCCTAAATTTTTGGTCAACTTAATCATTTTCAAACCCCTCATAATATGGCTATACTTATTTGAGTTTCCACGGAACCACGGACAAATGCTGAGCACGTGTTTATGTTTGAATGAGTAATCTCAACCGTAAAAAGGAGGCACGATGGACAAGGAATTATCCTATACCCGCTGGCAAAAAAGACACCACCAAACCTTGAAAACTTTATCTGGAAAACATCTGGTCATTTCATTTTCAGGGGGAAAAGATTCATCTGTACTGCTGCATTTCTTTCAACAGGCCCAGCAGACCTATGGGTTTGATCTGGAGGTACACGGGGTGGCCTTTCCCTGCCATGTATTTTCGCCCGAAGAACAGGACCGGCTGAGTCACTACTGGCAGGGCCACGGCATTGATATTGTCTGGCATGGTGCCGGTGACAGCCAGGAGGCGGCACTGGATCAATTGATTGATAACGGAAAAAGTCCCTGCGTCCTGTGCAGTCACACCAAAAAAGTCAGCCTGTTTTCACATTTCAAGGCCGAACAGACCGACTGGAAAAAACTGGTGGTTGTTATTGGCTACACCCTCTGGGATCTTGCCTCCGCCACCATTGAGCATACCCTGCGTGTGGGCTTTGGAGGCGGGGACATGGGTAATTTCCAGGGAAAATCCCCGGAAGACAGGTTTTTGGAAATTTCCCAGCGGTTTTATCCTCTGCTTGAACTGGACAACGGGTTAACAATTTTCAAACCGTTGATCCATTATAATGACCCTCAGGTTTCAGCGGTGGCAGAGAAAAACAATATCCCCCTGACCTCAAAAGCGTGCCGGTTCAAGTCCTATCGGCCCAAACGGCTGCTGGCCGAGTATTATACCCTGTTCGGGCTTAATTTTAATTACAATGATGTGTATTCTTTTGCAAAGACCTCTTTTGACCTGCCTGAAAAACAGTTTTTTCAGACCCTTGGGTTAAAAACCTATGTCGATCAAATGATATAAAGGTCCACACAACTTTGAGGAGTATGCAATGACAACTTCCAATTATATTATGGATAACAAAGATGAAATCCTGCGCCTGGACCTGAAAACCAACCTTAACATCCTTGAAAAACAGGTGCTGTGGGCAGGATTGGAACCTGGTATGTCTGTCGGGGATATGGGGTGCGGGCCGGGAAAGACCACTCATCATTTAAACAGCCTGGTACAGCCTCAAGGTTCGGTAACCGGTGTTGATATCTCTTTGGACAGAATCAACCATGCAAATGCCCACTACCTGGATGACGGGATCCAATATGTTCTGGGTGACCTGAGAGATCCATTGCCCCTGGGATCCTATGATTTTATTTTCCTTCGCTTTGTTTTGGAATTCTATGGGTCCTGTGCAAAACAGATCATCAACAACCTGGTTTCCCTGCTCAAGCCCGGCGGCATCCTCTGCCTTATTGATTTGGATCATAACTGCCTCAGCCATTACGGCATACCTGACCGGCTCGAGGCTGCCATCAAAGGCGTAATGGGTGCCCTGGAAGAAAGCACGGGCTTTGATCCCTATGCCGGGCGCAAGCTCTATTCACACCTCTATGACCTGAAGTTTGAAGATATTCGGGTTGATGTGTCCTGTCATCATCTGATTTACGGGGACATTGAGGCCAGTGAGGCATTCAATTGGCAAAAAAAATTAGAAATAGCCGCAAAAAATTCCGGCTATGGGTTCAAAGAGTTTAACAATGGATATGAGGGATTCAAAGAGGCCAGCCAAAAATTTTTCAACAATCCCAGGCGGTTTACCTATACCCCCATTATCTGCTGCTGCGGCCAAAAACCCAGATGATCCCTTTCCCGGAAATCCATGATTGTTTTGAAACCCGTTACATCGGTGAAAATCTCAAACTTCTGCCCATCAACAGCCTGTCCTTTGATGAACTCTATGCCCATTACCATGAAACAGGGTTTTTATACCCGAGCAAACTTGAGAAAATGTCCCCCCATTTTGACCTGATAAAACAGAACTGGGAAAGATGCTGGGCAGGGGGCCGGGACCTGATGTGGACCCTGACCTACTGGGAAGAGCGACTCAATAAAATGGGCACGGTTACCGTCTGGAAAACCACGGGAAACAGCTGGCAGTCCCAGCACCTGACATCACAGAAATATGCCGTAGGAATCCTCTACCTGCTTCTCTGCGCCCAGGATGAAGGCATGCTCATGAATTACGGATCCGGCCAGAACTGGTACAGCCCCACCAACGGCTTTGCCATGAAGATTTACGGACGTATGGACCGGGTACTGGGTGCCGACTGTGCAGGCACCTTCCTGCTCAATTACCTCCAACTGGACCCAGGTTTGATCAAACATTCATCCACATCGTTTAAAACCACAAGATGCACGGAAAAAAATACCCTAGCAATCCGTCACATGGCAGAGCTTTGCCGGGGTTCGACCTATTGCAAGGCCGAAGAACTGGACTCCTGGGATGTTGAGCTGTCCATTCTGGACGGTCAATACCAGAGGCACGGCCTCAGCCGGAAACGGTATGTCTGGATGGCCATTGAAAAAGCCAGCCTGGAACCCAAAGGGATGATCATTGCCTACAGGGGCCCATTTGGATTAAATTTCAGTTTTCTTGAAAACCGGTGCGATCTGATGGTGGACCCCTCCCTTTCCCAGGATCATAGAACCGATGTGTGCCGGGTGCTGGTGGGAAAAGCATCCCAGGCATATTTTGGCCTGACTTCATCACCGGAATACCCCATTTCCCACCTGGTTATGATGGCTGATGATCCGTGCACAGCCGCCTTGATCGATCTGGGCGCCGTAAAGACACGGCAGTATTACCAGGGCATCTGGCTGACCCCTGGGTTTAAAAAATGGAAAAAATACATGGAACGAATATTTTCCCCGGTGATCAAACGGTATGAAAAAAAATGTGCCATAACCAGCTAACCTTCCCAAAGATATAACACTGGCTTCATATACCGGGCTTCAAACTTAGCTTTAATTTGATTTTTATACTCAATACACGTAGGATAGCTTCAATGGAAATCGTCTAATGGGTAGACTTTTTCAGCCAGGCAGTGATGGAAACAGCCCAGGAGCAGAAGACCATCCGACAATGGAAAACAACAAAGAGTTATATAACAGCCTTGTTCTTGATACCTATGTCAAACTGATCAAAGAAAAATATCCTGATATTCTTATTGATGACCTCATGGAATATGCCGGCATAGAAAATTATGAAATCGGGGACTCTTCGGTCTGGTTCACCCAGGAGCAGGTGAATCGTTTCCACAAGAGACTGAGCATGCTCACCGACAATATGAAGATTGCCCGTGAAGCCGGAAGGTTTGCAGCCAATCCCAAATGTTTCGGGGAACTGCGGGGAATGATCCTGTCCCTGGGCGGCATCAAAAACGCATTTAAATTGATTGAAAAATATGCCAGAAGACTAACCCGTTCATCAACCTATACAACCCGGAAAGCCGGCCGAAATACAATCGAAATAACGGTGACGCCCCATGAGGGAGTTCAGGAAAAAGAATTCCAATGTCAGAACCGCCGGGGAAATTTCAGGGGGATTGCCGATCTTTTTTATTACAAGAATATCACCATTACGCATCCGGAGTGTCTCTTCAAGGGGGATGGTGCCTGTAGATATATTGTCTCCTGGGAGGAATCGCTGGTTTCCGTCTTTCATCGGTTAACATGGCTGTCAGGCTTTGCCACGGCAATACTTTTTTTTCTCCAGCAATTCGCCGTGGCAGATCTTGTGTCGGAAACAGCAGTTATCGTTTCCCTGTTTGTGTTTATGCTGCTGGGCTGGGGCACGCAAAAAACCAAATCTCACAATTTAAAACATTCCTTGGACGAAATATACGAGAACAAGGAAGAACTTCTCAAACAGATTGATATCAACTCTGAAAATTCCAGGGTAATTATCGATATCGGCCAGGCCTTGAGAATTGAGCAGACCGATTCAAATCTCTTTGATCGAATCGCCGAGATCACCGGGCGGCGGCTCAAATACGACCGTGTGATGATCATGATTGCCAATGAAGATAAAACCGAGCTGGTCTATTCTGGGGGATCCGGGTTCACCCAAAAGGAAAGCCCTTTTTTGAAAAGATACAGAATCAGCTTGAAAGACCCGTCCCAGGGCGTGTTCTATGAATCATTCAAACAGGGAAAGCCCATATTGGTCAACAAGCTTAAATTATTGCAGGAACGATCGACCCAGCGCAGTTTCCGTCTGGCTAAAATAATGAACCCCGTGGCCTTTATCTCCTGTCCGATCCCGGTTGATGATACCGTCATCGGCATCATCGTGGCCGGTAATATTGAGACGCCCAAAAAACTGGGCAGGAACGACAAGCATCTGGTTATGGGCGTAGCCCAGCAAATTGGAAGTATTTGCCACAGGCAAAAGTATGAAGCCCAACGGGCTGAACTGGACAAGCAGCTGGCACAAATGCAAAAAATGGAGTCCTTAGGCGTTCTAGCTGGCGGCATTGCCCATGACTTTAACAATATACTCTCTCCCATTGTCGGATATACCGACCTGTGCCTCGGCATTACCCCTGAAAATGAACAATCCTTCAGATACCTTCAAGGTATCCGCAAGGCATCAATCCGGGCCCAGGAACTGGTCAGGCAGATCCTAACCTTCAGCAGGCAGGGAGAACAGGAAAATATATGGATTCAACTCACCCCCATTGTCAAAGAGACATTGCAGCTGCTCAGGGCATCCATTCCGTCCACCATTGAAATAAAGAAAAATATTCTTTCCAAACTCAGGCCGATAAAGGCCGATCCCACCCAGATCCATCAGCTGGTCATGAACCTGTGCACCAATGCCTACCATGCCATGAAGAAAGAGGGAGGGGTGCTGTCCGTCTCTCTGACCGAAGAAACAATCGATTCCGGCAGACTTGTGGAAACGCTCAGCCTGACCCCGGGTCCATACATCCGGTTAACAGTGTCAGATACCGGATATGGGATGAACAGGGCCATGCTCGAGAAAATATTTGAACCCTATTTCACCACAAAAGAAAAGGGCAAAGGCACAGGCCTGGGTCTTGCAATTGCCCATGGGATTGTTAAACAGCTCAACGGTCATATTGCGGTCAAAAGCCGGCTGACTAAGGGGACCTGCTTTGATGTCTACCTTCCCCAGATCGAGGACCCGAGAGAACCCGTTGAAACCATCACCGATAAAAAAATGCCCAAAGGCATGGAATCGATTCTGCTTGTTGATGATGAGCAACCGCTATTAATGATGCTCAAGGAACTTTTACAGGAAATAGGATACCGGGTAACCGCATATAACCAAAGTATCCAGGCCCTTGGCGCATTTGAGCAAACGCCTGACGCATTTGATCTGGTTATCACGGACATGACCATGCCGGGGATTACAGGGGCTGAGCTGGCCCGCCATATTCTAAGAATTAATCCGGAGGTTCCCATTATTCTATGTACCGGATACAGCGATATCATCAATGAACAAAAAGCCAAAGCCATCGGCATTAAAGCATTTATCCTGAAACCTATCGCTATCAGCAAGTTAGCCGTCTGTATCCGTGAAATCCTGAAAAAGTGTTAAAAGAATCACAACTCACCGATAAGATTCTTGGGACCATCTTCTTTAGATTTTCAAAAACACCTTCAAAATCAGTTAACCCTTTTGTTTAATTTTCTGGAAGAGGATCACTTTTTCCTTGTATACGGATTTCATATTCACTATATCTTTGCGGAGATCAAATTTAAAAATTGAGGTTACAAAATGTCATTAGAAGCTGTTATTGAATATTTTTCAGAATACAATATGGATCACCGTGTTATGGTTTTAGAAAATTCCACGGCGACCGTAGAAGAAGCTGCCCTGGCCCATGGAGTAGATCCTGATCAAATAGGAAAGACACTATCGTTTAAATTCGACGAGGAACCAATTTTAATTGTCGTTGCTGGCAAAGCGAAGATTGATAATAAAAAATATAAAAAGTATTTTACAAAAAAAGCCAAGATGCTCAATAAAGATGAGGCCCTGGAGCATACGGGGCATGCCATAGGTGGAATTTGTCCTTTCGGATTAAAAAAAACAATTAAGGTTTACCTGGATGTATCACTAAAAAAACACTCACAGGTTATCCCAGCTGCCGGGGACCGATATTCTTCAATACGATTGACCATAGAAGAACTTGAAAAATATTCAAATTGTAAAGAATGGGTGGACGTCTGCAAATATGAGTAGACGTCTGCCATCGATATATTTTTTAGTCTATAATTGTCTAGGTAGGGCAGATGCCACCCCAAATTACCACTCCTGAAATGGAAATTACCCTGGCGAACCACTTTGGCTTCCGGAAAAATCTAATTGTCCCGAATGTTAAATAGGGTCTGCGGTTAAACGGTAAGCCGATGCATGAGTGCGATCTTTTGATTTTAACCAAAAGCCGATATCTTTGGGAGGTTGAAATAAAAGTGAGTAAGGCGGATCTAATTGCGGATAAAAAAAAGGCCCATGGCCACATCAACAGCAATGTAAAACGCCTGTACTTTGCGCTGCCTCACTATCTTGAAGATTATATCAAATATATACCGGACCGGGCGGGTGTTATTTTGGTGAACAAACCCAGAACCCGGCTGTCCTGTAAAGTTGTTCGGCCGGCAAAGAACAAAAAAGGCTACCAACTCTCTGATAAAGAGGTGTTAAAAATGGCGATGCTTGGGGCTATGAGGATCTGGAATCTTAAACAAAAACTAAACGACAGAGTCGCTGTGAAATGTTTCAATGGGTCATCGAATAAGCAGGAAATTTAAAATGAAAATAATTTATGTCAATAAAAAACATCAATGTCGAAAGATAACTCTTGATGAAGCCGAAAATCGGTTCTGGGTAAAGCCAACCTTAAGAGAACGACTCATTGAGAAAAAAATGATTGGTTTTGATTTAGATCAGCTTGAATCGATAAAAGAAATGCCCGATATTGCCGGAAAAGTTTCTTCAGCTCTTCCCATGGTTTATCTATTAATGCTTTTTAAAGACAAAAGACAAGTGGCGGTTGGAGTTGATGAAAAGGGGCTATACGCCATTACGGCTGCGTTAAAAATAGCCGGGCAAAGAAACGACGATATTTCAGATTCTTTGGTTTACACAGCTCTCTAAAGGGGGTCAAGAATAACTGGCAGATCATGGCTTCAACTTTTATCGGAAAACCAATTTTATTTACCCGGAGGAAACTGGGCCAGCATTTTTCCAATGGTTTGATCGATATCCTGAATTCTTTTTTCAGGGGTTGAGTGGGTTTCAACCACACGGGTACTGTTTCCTCGCCACAAAACAATATCTCTGTCCGGTTTTAAAAAGTCAATAATCAAGAGCCCCTCATCGTATTCATTTATCTGTGTTCCTGTTCTGATACCGATTGTGCCAGCGCTGCCATAATGACCGTATCCGAATCCCAAGCCCGTGCTGACCGGGTTGGAATAAATCTTTCTTGAAATGGAATATTTATATACTATCTGGAAATCAGGGAGGTCACCGGAAATCTTTGTAAACCCCTTTTCCAGTAGCTTTTCTTCTATTGCCTTGCGAATTCTATCATCCAGTAATTGGGAATCAATTCTCATATCGCCGGTTTTTTCCTGGTCTTTATATTTCCAGGCATATGTTTTTAAATTACCAAAATCCCAATCGAGTTGGTAATCTTGACTGACCTCTATGCTGGAACAGCCAAATATGAAGATTACAAACAAAGAACATACAAGAACAGATACACCATGTTTTTTTTTCATTTTCAGCCCCCCCATCCATGCATTTTTTGAATACTTTGAATATATTACAGCATTTTTCACACGATTCATAATAAAGTATGTAAAAAAAAAAGCTTGTCAAGGGGATTCATATGGGAT
>JADGFI010000037.1 GCA_016743945.1 Desulfobacteraceae bacterium | reverse complement strand
ATATGGGATCACCCCGGCCACTTGTCCCTGGCCGAGCTCATTTTTTTTACAGCAGCTACAAAAAACCCAGCAGGCTCAGCCCGTCTTTGAACAGGAAAAGCGCAAAACCGCAAAGCAGGCCCCCCAGACACTTCATGGTGACCCCATACACCCGGCCCTTTAAAAATGATTTGGATCGGCCCACGAGAACTGCCAGCCCCACCTTTGACCCCACCAGCAACAGATAAAAACTTGCCACAAAAAAAATGGCCGCCCCGATATTCACCTCCATGGCCCGGCCCATGGTGGGGGCGCCCACGCTGATCCAGAAAAGATAGGGATGGGGACTCAAAAAATTCACCATAACCCCCTTTCCCAAGGATCGGGGAGCCTTGTCGTCCATATCCAGCACCACGCCCGAGGTGCGAATCCCCTGGACCCCCATGTAAAAAATAACCCCGCCGCCCACAAGGGAAATTCCCCCCAGCACAGAATGGGAATCGGGCAATTTTGACAGAACGAACAGGGTCAACAGCACGATGGGCAGATCACTGACCAGAGGGGCAAGGGCCACCCGGATACCTGCTCCTAGGTCATGGGCAAGGGTTTCCGATACCACAAGGGCCAGCAGGGGCCCCGGGGCCATCCCGGAGGAAAACCCCAACAGGCTTCCCATGGCAAGATAGTAAATCATGGGGCGCCATGGCATTTTTTAAATTTTTTATGGCTGCCGCACCAGCAGGGCTGGTTTCGCCCCCATACCACCGGGGGAAGCAGATGGCCGTCGCAATAAACCCAGCGGCCGTCCTTGATCACAAACCGGGCCTTTTCGTGGATCTGGCCACGAATCTGGCCATGGAGCCGGCCTGTGCCCTTCTGGTCATAAAAGGCAGCAAACTCCACATACCCGACTCCTAAGGCCAGTTGAGACGTATCTGTTTTCATCACAACAAGCCCCAGCCATTGGGTGGTGTTACAAGTGTCGGCCAGCAATTGCCGGTCATTTTCCTCCCGGTGATCCGGATCACGGGTGGCAATGAGGTAGTCAATATTTTTGTGAAAAAAAGCGGCATACCGAGATCGCATCAGCTGTTCCGGGGTGGCGGGAATGGCTTGACCCGAAAGATAGGCCCCGCAACAGCTGTCACTTTTGTTCCCGCTTTTGCAACAGCAGAACGTTTCCGTCATTTATTCCCCCCTTTTGCCCGGCACAGCCGGTATCTGATTTCCAATCCATTATTTCAGTGTTGAATCAGCGAAAAACCATACCACGGCAGTTGGGATTTTTCTACTCGCTATTTACCCGCGTTGGGGTTTCTATGAAAAAAAACATTGAAACCCGGGAAAAGCTATATTAGGGTAAATCCTTAAGTTTAATCGGAAACACAAGGAAAACAACATGCTGACATTGTCCAAAGACCACATCAAAAACAAAATTGCCGACACCCAGCTTATTTTTTACAGGGGTTTGAATACCTACCAGCACGGGTCCTATTTTCTGTCACAAAAAGACTTATCCCAACGAACATTCACCTATGAATTTGACGGCACCCTGGGAAACTACACAACCTTCATCCAGATTAAAGCAAATCAAGTAGAAACCAGTTGCAATTGCCCCTACCCCCGGCAAGGATGTCGCCATGTGGTGGCGGCCAGCCTCAATATAGGAGACCTTCTGGCAAGAGAAGAGATCCCTGAACTATTCCCGGATCCAGAACCCTATCTGGCCCGGGCAGAAATCAAGGCACAGGCCCTGGCAGACCGAAAAAAAAGAGCCCGGTCGGAACCCTTCACCCCTGACAGGGGGGACATGTTCAAGGGAGACCACCTGGTGACCAACCGGTCCGGCCGCCAATACACCGTCACCCTCCATGATCCGGGAAAAGCTTCAGGCCACTGCTCCTGCCCGGACTATCTTACCAACGGCCTTGGCACCTGCAAACATATCCAGTTCATGGCCGATTTTTTAAAAAAAGAGCCGGGATTTAAACAACAACTTGCCAGAGAAATTTTCCCCTATACAGACATTTACTGGGATTCATTGTCCGAAGCACCCAAATTATTTTCCCAGCGCCTTGACGCGGAAATGAAAGACCTGAAACCGGTCTTGAAAAAATATTTTAATGATCAGGGACAGTTCGTTGCAAAGGACATGGCATTGATCATGGGACTTATGGCAAAACTCCATGGAGACAAACGGGTAAGAATCCGGCAAAACCTGCTCAAAAGGGTAGATCACCGCCTCCAGACCCTGCAATTGAACAAGATCACAGAAGACGCCATCCCCAAGCTTGCCCTTAACACCCAACTATACCCCTATCAAAGGGAGGGGGTAAAATTTGGATTGCTGAAAACCGGGGTGCTGATTGGGGATGAAATGGGCCTTGGCAAAACCTTGCAGGCGATTTCCCTAGGGATCTTAAAGAAAGAGATCTTCGGGTTTTCAAAAATTTTGGTGGTCACACTGGCCTCTTTAAAAGAACAATGGAAACGCGAAATCCAACGCTTCTCCCGGGAAAAGGCCACCATCATAGAAGGCAGCCCCTTCCAGCGCAAGGCCATGTACCAAAATGATCCCAATTTATTCAAAATCACCAACTACGAGGCGGTGTTGCGGGATGTCACGATTCTGTCCGGATTCAACCCGGATATCATCATCTTAGATGAGGCCCAGCGCATTAAAAATTTCTCCACCAAAACCGCAGAGGCGGTCAAGCGCCTGCCCAAAAAACATGCCATTGTCCTTACGGGCACGCCTTTGGAAAACAAACTTGAGGATGTCTATTCCATTGTCCAGTTTCTGGATCCCTACCTGCTGACCCCCCTGTGGAAGTTTGCCGCAGATCATTTTATGATCCCCAGAAAAAAAAAAACCACCATTGCCGGTTATAAAAATCTGGGCAAACTACAAAAAAAACTAAAACAACTCCTGATTCGAAGAAAAAAAGAAGAGGTGCTCAAGGAGCTGCCCCGGGAAGTGGTGAACAATTATTATATCGCTCTATCCCAGGAACAACAGGAAATACACGCAGGGTATGGCAGATCCCTTATGCCCCTGCTCAATAAAAAGTTTTTAACCCCCATGGACATGAGAAGAATCCAGACCCTGCTGCTGCGCATGCGCATGGTCTGTGATTCCACTTATCTTGTCGACCGGGACACCCATATCTCCCCTAAACTCAAGGAACTGGACAGCATCATTGATGAAATTGTCATCCAGAACCGCCGCAAAATGGTCATCTTCAGTGAATGGACCACCATGACCTTTTTAATCGCCAGGCATTTGTCCGACATGGGCATCCCTTTTGTGGAATTATCCGGTAAAATACCGGTTAAAAAACGCCAGGCCCTGATTGACGAATTCACCCATAATCCAGACTGCCTGGTCTTTTTATCCACCGATGCCGGCGGCACGGGCTTAAACCTCCAGGCCGCCGACTGCGTGGTCAATTTTGAACTGCCCTGGAACCCGGCAAAAATGAACCAGCGCATCGGAAGAGTCAGCCGCATCGGCCAGGCGAGCCAGTGCATCAATGTCATCAACCTCATTGCCAAGGCCAGCATAGAAGAGAGAATTCTGGCCGGTATCCAGCTGAAAACCGATTTATTCAAAGGGGTGTTTGATGACGGTCCGGATACGGTTGAATTTTCCAGGGAAAAACGCAATGAGATGCTCAACCGGCTTCGGGAGATGATGGGGGAAGAGCCTGAATTTATGCCCTTTGACACAGCCGAGCCAGAAGACATCCCCGAGGATACCCCCTTTTATCTCAACCCGAAAGTGTTGAACCCGAACCGCCTGAATGGGGATGAACTTGCAACCGATTCTCCGGAAAATACCCAGCCTGGGGATGTTTTGGCCACAAAGAACATTCTGGCAAGCCAGCCCCCGGAAAAAATTGAAACGGTCCTGAACTCGGGTATGGATTTTATTGCTGGCCTTATGGAAATGGCCACAGGTCAAAAAATAGAAAAAAACCAGTCCCAGGAAAAGATGATTCAGATTGACCGACAGACAGGGGAAGTCACCTTGAAATTCAAACTGCCGGGATTTTGATTGACTTTTTCAAGGATTCGGCATAGGGAATTCAACTCTGACGAATTGATTTTTTTTACCATTAACCCGATGATATGGGTCCCAAAATATAAATTATAGAGATACGAACATGGAAATACCAAAAAAATTATCCCCCCTTTCAGCCGGCAAACGGATTGTGGTCAAGGTTGGCAGCGGGGTTCTGACCAAAGACAATCGTTTGAACCTGGAGATCATCACTGCCATCACAGACCAGATTTGTGCCTTGTATGACCGGGGGATCCAGGTCATCCTGGTCTCCTCCGGGGCCATGGCAGCCGGGGTCACAAAACTGGGGCTTCCCTGCCGGCCTTTGGAAACCCCCAAACGCCAAGCGGTTTCCGCCATTGGCCAGGCAGACCTGATCAGGGAGTGGGAACGATCCCTGGAACACTGCGGCCGAAAAGTTGCCCAGATCTTGCTGACCCGGGGAGATCTGTGTGACCGGGTCCGGTATCTCAATGCCAGAAACACCATCAACACCCTCCTGGAATGGGATGTACTGCCCATTATCAATGAAAACGATACCGTGGCCGTCAAATCCCTTCAATTCGGGGACAATGACAATCTAGGTGCCATGATCACCCTGCTTTTGGGGGCGGATCTCATGATCAATCTCACGGATATCGGCGGGCTCTATGACAAGGACCCCCGGGCCCATGCGGATGCCAAGCTGCTCAGACAAGTCACCGCCATGGGAAAAAACATAGAGGCCATGGCCGGAAAGATAGCCGGCCCCCTGGGAACCGGAGGTATGGGCACCAAAATCACGGCGGCCAGGAAGCTGACCTCGGCCGGAATTCCCATGATCATCGCCTCGGGACTGGCGCCCAACATATTGATCGATATTTTCAATGATGATTATGTTGGCACCTATTTTGTGCCCAAAAAAGAAAAATTCAATTCCCGGAAAAACTGGATCGGCCTCACCCTCCAGGCCAAGGGAAAGATCACCATTGATGCCGGTGCCCAGAACGCCGTGCTCACACGGGGTAAAAGTCTTCTTCCCTCGGGCATTACCCGGGTGGAAAATTATTTTGATGTGGGAGATCCTGTTGAATTTTTAAATGAAAACAGACAACTATTGGGCATGGGCCTTGTCAACTACAATGCCGCGGATATTCTCAAGATCATGGGCTGTAAAACCAGCCAGATCAAAGAACGCCTGGGGTTCAGATCCTATGACGAGGTGATCCACCGGGACAACCTGGTGATAACGGCTGACCCGAAATAAAATTTTTTAAACACCCCCTTCAAAAGGAGACAATATGTCTTTAGAAAAAACACAGTCTTTGGAAAAAGCGATCATTCAAATTGCACAAAACGCCAGACGAGCCGCAAGAACCATGGCAGCGGTATCCAGCAACCAGAAAAACCAGGCCCTTATTGCCATTGCCAAACGGATCCAAAAAAATGCCCCGGCCATCCAGGCACAGAATGCAAAGGACATTGACCGCGCCCGAACTAACGGACTCTCCCCGGCCATGATCGACCGGCTCACCATCAGTGACGCCGTCATAACGAGTATGGCCGAGGGGTTATTATTTGTGGCGGGGCTTACCGATCCTGTGGGAACCCTGTCCGATGCTTCCATCCGGCCCAACGGACTTGAAATCGCCAAAATGCGGATTCCTTTGGGGGTCATCGGCATCATCTATGAATCAAGGCCCAATGTCACCGTGGATGCAGCAGGCCTCTGCCTCAAGGCGGGAAATGCCGTGATTTTGCGGGGGGGCTCCGAAGCCATCCATTCCAACATGGCCCTGGCATCGGTGATTGAACAGGGAATTAAAGAAACAGGCCTGCCAACCGCCGCCGTCCAGGTGGTTCCGGTTCCGGATCGGGCAGCCGTGGATATTTTGCTCAAACAAGAAGAATCCATTGACCTGATCATCCCCAGGGGCGGGGAAGGCCTTATCCGCCACGTGGTGGCCAACTCCACCATCCCCGTGCTCAAGCATTACAAAGGGGTCTGCCACGCCTATGTGGATGAGGATGCCGATCTTGACATGGCCGTCAACATCAGTGTCAATGCCAAGGCCCAACGCCCCGGGGTCTGCAACGCCCTGGAAACCCTGCTGGTCCATGCAAGCATTGCAGAACGCTTTTTACCCCTGGCATATACTGCAATGACCGCAGCAGGTGTAACCCTGAGAGGCTGTGAACGAGCCTGTGCCCTTCTTCCCCAGATTGAGTGTGCCACCCCTGAAGACTGGGATGCGGAATATCTGGATCTCATCCTGGCCGTCAAGGTGGTAACGAATATGGAAGATGCCATGGGCCACATTGCGGCCCACGGCTCCAACCACACCGAAGCCATTATCACGGCAGACTACAGCCGATCCCGCAGGTTTGTCCGGGAAGTGGACGCCTCCCTGGTCATTGTCAATGCCTCAACAAGGTTCAATGACGGCGGAGAGCTGGGACTGGGAGCTGAGATGGGAATTTCCACTTCTAAGCTCCATGCCTACGGCCCCATGGGCATCAAAGAGCTGACCACCACCAAGTTTGTGGCCTGGGGAGAGGGTCAGATCCGCAGCTGATACTCACTCACAGATTCAATCAGGAAGTGGTGGTTCCCATGGCATCCTCAAGTATCTTCCGGCTGATATCAAGGGTCAAATCCCCGGTTTCCGATAGGGCGGTTAGTCCGTGGCGCTCCAAAGCCTTGATAATATCATCAATTTTGTCATGGGTAACACCGTAGGAACCAAGCTGTGTACTGACGCCAAGACTTTGGAAAAACGCCCGTGTTTTTTCAATGGCCTGATCGATGCGGCTGTCCTCATCCCCTGCGGTAATGTCCCAAACCCGTTGGGCATACTGAAGCAGCTTCTCCCTTTTCTGGCGTTTTCGAACAGTCCAGATGGAAGGCTGGAGGATGGCCAGGGTTTGACCATGATCAATTCCGAACATGGCGGTCAGTTCGTGACCGATCATGTGGGTAGTCCAGTCCTGGGGAACCCCTGCGCCGATCAGTCCGTTGAGGGCATTTGTGGCACACCAGACCAGGTTAGCCCGGGCATCATAATCGGTCGGGTTGTCAATGGTCTTTTGACCCACTTCAATGAGTGTCCTGAGAATTCCCTCGGCAGTTCGGTCCTGGAAGCGCCCCTCCAAAGGATAGGTGACATATTGCTCAACGGTATGGATAAAGGTGTCGATAATGCCGTTTGCAACCTGAACGGAAGGAAGGGTATAGGTCAGCGTCGGGTCCAGGATTGAAAATTTAGGAAAGGCCAGGGGGCTGAATACCGGGAACTTTCCGCCATCATGGCTGATGACCGCCCCTGAATTCATTTCCGACCCCGTCGCAGGAAGGGTCACCACCGTCCCGATGGGAATGGCTTTTTTTACGGGAACAGGACTAAAACCATGGGCAAGAAGATCCTTGGCGTCTCCATCATAACAGGATGCAAGGGACACAAATTTTGTTCCATCCATCACAGATCCGCCCCCCACGGCCAAAAGGAAACCAACCTTTTCGGCCTTGGCAATTTCAACGGCTTTTACCAGGGTCGTAAACCTGGGATTGGGTTCAATTCCCCCAAATTCCACAATTTGCCTTCCAGGCAGGGCCTGTATAATTTTCTCAAGGGTTTTAAATTTTTTAACACTCCCGCCCCCGTACAAAATAAAAACCTTGGTCTCCTTTGGGACAAGGTCATCCAGTTCTGTCAGGCGATCTTTTCCAAAAACGATATGAGTGGGATTGTAATAATCAAAATTTTGCATGCTGTTCTTCTCCTTTAAAATTATGTAATTAATACCCTTAAGACGCAATAAGATTATCGGACAAATAGGGGATCATCATCCCCTATAGTGTGAACCGCTACGCAGCATTTCCCTGTCTTTCAGGGGTGATTTTTTTGGGTTATATCGCTTTTTCTCCATAACATGAAAATCTAATGTTTGCCGCCGGGAAGAGGACCAGATACGAATTTGATTCAAATTCGTATCTGGTCCAGGTTATCGGGTGAAATGGCCCGCTGGCCCTGCTCAATTTCCCGGACCATATCAAAGATCTGATCATTTACCGGGGTGGAAACCTGGTGTTTTTTGCCATTTTCCGTGATAAAGCCGGTTAAATACTCGATTTCCGTTATTTGTTTTCGTTCAAGGGACTGGAGCATGGAGGATTTGAGTCGTCGATATTTAAATCCCAACACCCGCAAAAACAGATGGCGTTTCAGGATGGAGATCATTCCACCTTCTTCAAGAAAGCTATAATAATTGAGCTTTCCGGCAAAAATTTCGACCTCGATGTCCATGGCCATTGCAACGGCCATGGCCTCTTCCATGATCCTTAAAAAAACAAGCCTGACCTTTTTTTGAGCCAGCATCTGCCCCAGATAAAGGCCGCATACAGCGCCCACAGAGGTAATACAAGAATTGATAATCAGCTTGGAATAGAGGCTGCCGCCAATATTATTTGAGATCTGGCAGGGAAGCACCCGGTTTAAAATGGCCTGTACCTTTTCCAGGCGGGGATCTTTATTGCCATCAATATTCCCCACAATAAAATCTCCCGTGGAGGTCATTTCCAGATCACAGTCCGAGTGCAGGGTGGCGCCCCAGCCGGTAACACAACCGATCACCCGGTCCCTTCCCAATACATCAGCCAGGGCCTGTTCACAAAATCCATTCTGGAGGGAGACCACCATGGCCGAAGGACTTAGCCGGGAGCTAAGTTTCTGGACCACATCTTCAAGGGCCGTGGCCTTGACCCCCAGCAGCAACAGATCCCGGTCCGGAGCCAGATTCTCCACCCCGGCCAGGGCATCCATTTTCACGGTAAACTCCCCGGCAATACCCGTGATATGAATTCCTCTCTCCATAATCTGCCGGGCATGTGCTTCCCTTCGGACCACAACCGTTACATCATATCCGGCCTTTTTAATGAGTCCGGCACAGATACCGCCGATGGCACCTGCCCCTACCACTGCGATTTTCAGCTTTTTGTTTGTCCGGTTCATGGGCGTGTCATGCTCCTTATGGTTCTAGGATCATTTTTTTACAGCTATGTCAGTTTTTTTCTTGTTTGTAAACGATTCAGGATGCTTTTTGGACAATGGCCATGGCGGCACGGATCCCATCCACACCGCTGGAGATGATGCCGCCTGACCAGCCGGAACCCTCCCCTGCCAGATACAGGTTTGAAAACCCCTGGCAGCATCTGTCCTTTCCCCTTAAGGCCTGGATCGGCGATGAGGTTTTGCTCTCCAGGCCGAGGATAATGCCGGAATCAAACCCTTTGAGTTTTCGGTTGAACACGGAAAGGCCCCGGGCAATGGAGCGGCTGACCTCCTCTGGAAGCAGTTCCCACAAAGGCGCCGGGGTGAGGCCCAAAGGATAACTTGTGTCAACACTCCGGGAGGGGAGCCGTTGTTTTATAAACCCGTCAATGGTGGCAAAGGGGGCACGATAGCCCTTGGAATACTGATAAAACTGATGTTCCAGCCCCCCCAGCCAGTCCAGGGCTTCCAGGGGTTCCACCGGTTTTCCCATAAGCGAATTAAGGTTGATACCGGCCACGCAGGCGGCGTTTGCAAAATTACCGTTGCGTTTGTACCGGCTCATGCCGTTAACAATATTGGTGGTCGCATAGGCAGCCGCCGGAACCACCATGCCGCCGGGGCACATGCAGAAGGTGTAGACGGGAAGACCGTCCCCCTTTGCCGTGAGCCGGTATTCTGCGGCCTTGACCCCGGGAAGGGAGTGTCTTCCCCACTGGGCTGTGTTAATCAGTTCCTGGGGGTGTTCCACCCGGCAGCCAATGGCAAAATTTTTAGAGTGGAATTGAACCTTGTTTTGAATCAGCATGCGATAGGTTTCATGGGCACAGTGGCCCGGCGCAATGACCACCTCATCAACGGGGATCTCCCCCCTTGAGGTGACGGCGGCAACCACCTTTCCATTTTTAATGGTCAGGTCCGTAAGCTGCGTTTCAAACTGCATCTGACCGCCCAGGGACTCGAACTCCTCTCTGAGACCCACCACGATGCGTCTCAGATAATCTGTGCCCAGGTGGGGGTGGGCCAGGTATTCGATCTCCCTGGGGGCACCGGCCCGGATATAGCTGGACAAAATAAATTGTTTTTCTGCGGCCACCTTCTTGGTTCTTGAGGTGAGTTTTCCATCGGAAAAAGTGCCGGCACCGCCTTCACCAAAGGCATAATTATTCATGGGATCAAAGGTACCCGAGGCTTCAAATTTTTTAATGCTGTCAGACCGCCTGGATACTTTGGAGCCCCGTTCGATGAGCAGGGTTTGGAATCCGGCTTTCTGCAATACCAGGGCTGCAAAAAAACCGGCCGGCCCGCTTCCCACCACCAGAACCCTTGTGGTTCTTTTTTTATGGGGAATTTCCAAAACAGGATAGACAAAGGGCTCGCCACCCATAAGTTCATCGGACAGCACACCGGCCCGGATCAGCCAGTGGATGTTGCTTTTTTTCCGGGCATCCAGGCTTTTGCCCTGGATCTGCCAGGTGAAATCCCGGATACCCAGCTCTTTTGCGATGGCATCCCTTGCAGCATCATCCGTATAATCGGTGGATAGTTCTAGGGTAATTTCCCGGAATCCCAAATCATGAATCTCCTGTAATGGTGTAACCAAGGGGTTGGATGCCGAAAAGCACAATGCCTGGGGCGCTCCATCTGGGAAGTTTACCAATATCTATGGATATTGTAAAAGGGATATTGCCGGGTCACCTAATTAATATCAACCTGTGCAGTTGTCTCTTTCAAACGTTTGGCAAGGCCAGCGCTTGTCATGGCCAAGGATTCCGGGTCCAGATAAAACTCAGCATGTTTCTGAAAAAGGACGCTGCAATGGGCAGGGAAGGAATCTTCTTTATCATTAAACAGCATCAGGAGTGATATACGGGGGAGGGCTGCAAATTCCATGGCCAGATCGTAGGATGTCCCGAGTTCATGGTGAAGACCCCCCAAGACCTGACCGGCATGTGCAAGCGCGTCAAGTTTGCCCGAAAATTGTTTTACAATGGCCTGTTCGGTATCACTGGTAAAAAAATTCACATTGGTGAAATGGGATGCTCTTTTAAAATCCCTGAACGAGACCCACCCAGGATCAGTATATACCTTATCCGGGACCAGCAGCACATACTTGGCAAGAATGACACAAATACCATAATTGGGTCTATCGCCGGCAGCATCAAAAAAACCCTTTCTAGACACCCGATACTCCCTTCCCAAAAAGGGAATGCGCATAAGATCGCTATCCGCTTCAATCCCAAGCCTGTCTTTTACACCCATAAAATCTATCTTTTCAATTTGATCGCAATAGTGCTGATAATTTTTTTCAAATATCTGGGCAACCATGTATTGTCTCCCTCTATAAAATGCCGTTATTAAACCGGTTTAAACCGCACCCAAGTTAACCCCACTTCATCACAAGCATAAAAAAATTACATCGCCCATATGGGGGATTTTTAAAAATTTGAAAAAATCTCACTCCATGGGATTTTTCCAGGTGATCAGTTCATTTTTCGAATAGTGAAAATAACGATCATGAACCGTGTCGGCAAAATTTTCAAACCGTTTATAGGTCGCAGAATCCAGGGAGGCAGAATAGAGGTTAACGACCAGGTCATGGGCGATATAATCCTCACTGACCTCAATAAATCCCTCATCCCGGGTCCAGGTCACCTTGGCATTGGCTCCCCGGGACATGATACCGGAAATCGCATGGGTATGATCTATGATAATAGAGAGGTATCTCTCCTTTTTCTCGGCCATGTACCGGTCAATCCTGCGATGGGGAGTAAGGGACTCATAGGCGTTGGTTTTCCCAAAATAAATTCCCCTGAGCATGACCCCCCGATCCAGGGCAGCATCCAGTTCCCCGGTGATCTCTTTAATTTCTTCTTCCCAAATGGAAACAGCCACCCGTTTTTGGGCTCCCTGGATGAGCAGCTTTAAAAAGCTAATGATATTTTCTCTGCCCGATATAACCACCAACTTGTCATCCTGCTCGGGTTCCCGGTAGAGATCATTGGCATATTGGGACAGATCCTCAAAGAGTTTTTCATAATGAACCTTGAGCTTTTTAATAAAGATCTTGGGTTCCATGGGATAATAGACCCGGGTTTTTTCATCGGCCTGTTCAAACACCATCTGCTTGTCAATCAGATTATTCAAGACCTCGTAAATCCGGGACCGTGGAATCCCCGAAGCCTTGCTCAGGGCATAGCCGTTCAAGGGAAACGCTTCCAGCAATTTCAAATAAGCCTTGCACTCATATTCAGAAAACCCCAGGGTCTTCATGTCGGTCATCATTCGGGTTGCTTGGTCCATTATCCCAGTCCTGCCAGGGCGAGGTAGGTAACCCCCACCGATCCCAATACCGGCACGATGATGCCGCCCTTGAACCAACCGTAGACAGCGGTAAACCCGATCCCCAGCAAGGCTGCCTGGGGAAATTGCGGGGTGGCGGTCATGACTCCCGGGATGATAAGGGCGCCGATGGCAGCCACAGGAATACATTTTAAAAAGGCATCCACCCGCCGAGGGATTTTTGTGTTGGAAAAAAACAAAAACGGCAACAGGCGTGGTCCGTACGTTACAGCAGCCATTCCCAGGATCAAAGGAATAAGATTATCTGTCATGAAGTTCCTCCTTTTGAGAGCCATTCAAGGTTAAAAATGCCCCTGCCGTGGCAATGATAAAAATGCAGACAATGATGCTCCAGCCCTTGGGTAAAATATCCAGATACAACAGCAGCCAATTGAGAAGGCCCGATGACAGGGCCAGAACAAAAGAGAGAAAAGAGGCCTTTATTTCGGGCATTAATATAGCCAAAAGCAATGAATAAAGCGCCACTCCCATGCTCTGGCTCAAAATCAAGGGCATAAATCCTCCCAAAAGATAACCGCTCAGGGTGCCCGCAACCCAGCCGGAATAGGCAGACATCTGGAGGGCAAACACAAACCCCTTGGACAAAGGCCCTTTTTTAAAGGAGAGGACTGAAAAGACCTCGTCTGTCACGCCAAATGCCAGGGCAAAATAATATTTTTTAAGGGTTGTCTTAATCCGGGTGGAAAGATAGGCGCTCATCAAAAAATGTCTGAAATTAACCAGCAGGGTGGTCAGGATGATCCCGGTGAACCCCATGCCCGTGGCCAGGAGGTTCAGGGCAATAAACTGGCTGGCCCCGGCAAAGACCACGGCTGAAAACAAAAAGGATTCCAACAGGGTAACCCCGGTGGTTTTGGACAAAATTCCAAAGGCCACGGCAGCGGGGAAATAACCGATAAAAATTGGGATGCCGGCTTTGACGGCATCCTGTATCTCTTGTTTTACCATTCCAATCACTCCATAATGGGTAGAAAATTATTAGTGACTATTGTAGTAACTACTAATATTTTGTCAAGAAAAAATCAAACAAAGGATCCGGACTGATCCAGCAATTGGATGGGGCCGCCCGAGGCGTTGATATCTGACTTTAAAAACCGGATAAATGTCTTTTCCGTGAGGCTTGGCACCTTGTCCTGGAGCTGGACCAGGGAGATTTTATTGATGACATCTTTTTTTTGGGTGGCCACGGGTATAATCTGACCTTTATCAATGGCCTTGCCCACAATATGGGCGGCAACAATCCCCATGCCCACGTGGTTGAGGATCCCATTGATCACTGCCTGGTGACTGTCCACGGTCATGACCCGGTTCAGATCGATGGAAAACCGGTTAAAATGGTACTTGAACCAGATACGCAGGGTTAAAGATGTTTTCTGGTAGGAAATAAACTCTTTGCTGACAAGATTTTCAAAAGAATGATCGCCTTTAATTTCCCGGTCATAATAGGCTTTGGAACAGGCCAGAATCACCCGTTCCTCAACCAGAGGTTCGCTGCTGTAAATCCCCAGTTCCCCGGCCTCCCGGCCCCTGAAAAACATATCCACCAGGCCGAAATCCAGTTCCCCGCTGCTGATCATGGAAAAGATTTCAGAAGGATCCCCCAGCTTCATGGTAAAGACCACTTGTGGGTAGGTCCTCCTAAAGGCGGCAAATAGGCCCGGAAAATAGGATTTGCCAAACTCAATGGGGGCACCGATCCGCAGCATGCCAGACGGTACCTGTTTTGACTGGATAATTTTTCCGATGCCGGCTTCAAGGTCCCGGATAAACGGAGCGACCAGATGAAACAGGGCCTTGCCTGCGGATGTGGGAATCAGTTTGCGGTGAAGCCGTGTAAACAGCAATACCGTAAGCTCAGCCTCCAGTTTTGACAGGGTCTGGCTCACGGCAGACGCCGTGATATGAAGTTCCTTGGCTGCCATGGCAATACTTTTAAAGGCAAAGATAAAATAAAAGACCTTGAGCCGGTTCAAATCAGGAAGCATTAGCATTTCTTAATCAAAGGGTTAATTGTTTTAATTTTACTTAGTATCAACTCGATTATATATTTTCAACATAAAACAACCCGATATGGGTTGCCGAAATTTTAATTTTACACATACTTGAAGTTTTAAGAGGTGGCACATGAAAAAATTGCTCCGCAAAATAACCCGTATGGTGATTTACTTTTTTACACCAGAAGATTCCGGGCAACTGGTTCACCATGGAAGTCTTTCCTTCAGCATTGACGCCGACACCCTGAGCCTGGGATCAATCAAAGCTGTTTTCTGGCTGGTAATGGCCCTTATTTTACCCTACCTGTTTTCAAGCTTATAGACCTGCCCCATTGTCGGCTCTTTCCCGGGGTTCTTCAATGAGAAACCGGTTCACAGCCGCATAATACCCATCAAACTGCGAAATGGTATTGTGACCTGCCCCCTCAATATACACAAGCGTTTTGGGGCAGGTCAGGCTCTCATACAGCTTCTTGGTATTCGCCGGAGGGATCACCTCATCTGTTTTAGATGCCAGAACCAAGGTGGCAGAGGTAATACGGGGTGCAAACTCAATGGTTTGATGTTTGTCCTTTAGGACCATTCCCACCAGCCAGCCGGGATAATAATGGGCGGCCACCGACGCGATGCTGTCAAAGGGACAGGTGAGAATCAACTGGCCAACTCCCCGTTCAAGAGCCAGAAAACTGGCCATGGAGGAACCGATGCTTCGCCCCCAGGCAACCGCATTATCAGGTGTTATCTTATATCTTTTTGCCATGGCATCGTAGACGGCCAGGGCATCTGATTTCAACGAGACTTCATCGGCAGACCCATCGCTCTTCCCAAACCCCCGATAATTGACCATGACCACATTGGCGGAAAGTTTTTGGACAAAATCCTCCATATTCAGGGACACCTCTTCGGCATTGCCCCCAAAATAAAAGAGAGTCGGCAGGTTCTCCATATCCTTTTGAATCAACCAGCCATGGAGCCCCCCCTGATCTCCAATGGGGATAAAAATTTGCGTCACCTGGTCAAAACT
This sequence comes from Desulfobacteraceae bacterium, assembly GCA_016743945.1. GTDB lineage: Bacteria > Desulfobacterota > Desulfobacteria > Desulfobacterales > Desulfobacteraceae > NBML01. The sequence goes on along the minus strand of JADGFI010000037.1, from coordinate 44,913 downwards.
GGTTTTCAGGTAGGCCAGCCTTGAACTGCTTACCGGGGCGGGGAAATACAGCAGCTTTCTTGAAAAAAGTTTGAGCCCGACAAGAATGAAAATACCGGCAATGAATACCACCCCCACAAATTTCATATTGCTTCTCCTAAATGAGATGGACCTATTTCGATGACCATATATTGGATATTCACCATACCCAAACACAGCACTAAAATCATCCTTTTTTTATCCCTTCCTTGACAAAGACCTCTATTGTGCCCTAGTAAAGATACTTTTTTAAGCAGAATACAACCTGAAAAATACAGGCAGGCTGCACAGTCCTGCCATGGAAAACATAGGAGTTACCATGAATGAAAAATGTCTTCCCACCCGACAAGAGACCCCTAAAAAGGCCTGTTGGGATCTGAGTCCCCTTTTTTCATCCCAACAAGACTGGGACATCCTTTATAAAGACCTGGAAAACCGCATCCAAGGATTTGAACAATACAGGGGAAGGCTTCACACCGCCTATGAATGCTTTAAGGCCTGCCTTGATTTTCACCATGGCATGGCAAGGGACCTTGAACGAGTCTACACCTATGCTCACTTAAAAAACGATGAAGACAAGACCAATTCTTTGGCAGAGGATATCTATCAACGGGCTGTGAACCTCTACACCCGGATTGGTGACGCAGCCAGCTTTATTATCCCCCAGATCCAGGCCGTTCCCCAAAAAACAATGACAAAATATCTGGGGGAAGCCTCGATTGCCCAATACCGCTTTTACCTTGAAAAAATTATCCGCAATACCCCCCACACCCGAAACGCAGAGGTGGAACAGATTCTGGCCATGGCAGGGGAAGCTCTTTCAGCTCCCCGGCAAATTTTTGGCCAGATGGACAACGCAGATCTTGATTTCGGCACCCTGATTGACCCCGACGGGAAAACCCAACCCCTGAGCCATGGCAATTTCACCCTCTTGTTGAGTCACCATGACCGGGATTTCAGGCAAAGGGTGTTTACCCAGTATTATGAGGTGTATGAAAACCATCGGCACACCATTGCGGCCACCCTTTGTGCCTCGGTTAAAAAAGATCTTTTTTATGCCCGGGCAAAACACTTTCCCCATGCAAAACAGGCAGCCCTTTTCAAGGACAATGTGCCAACTTGTGTCTATGACACCCTCATCTCAAGCGTCAAGGAGAACCTGGCGCCTCTGCATAGCTATCTTGATTTTCGGAAAAAAGCCCTGGGACTTGACAGCCTGCACGTCTTTGATACCTATGTCCCCCTTGTCAGCGATGTGGAATTTAATATGCCCTATGAAGAGGCGATCACCACCTGTATAAAGGCCCTGGCTCCCCTGGGAGAAGAATATTGTAATATCCTGGAGAAAGGCCTGACCCAAGGCTGGGTGGACCGATATGAAAACCGAGGCAAACGAAGCGGTGCCTATTCTTCCGGGTGCTATGATTCCCCTCCCTATATTTTGCTAAATTATGAGGAAAAATCAATCAACAGCCTCTTTACCCTGATCCACGAGGCCGGCCATTCCATGCACTCCTATTATTCGAAAAAACACCAGCCCTATGCAAGCCACGATTACACCATTTTTGTGGCCGAAGTGGCCTCCACCTTGAACGAGAATCTTCTGGGGCAATACCTTTTAAAAAAACATGGAGATGATCCCCGGATGAAGGCCTATATCCTGAACCGGGAAATCGAAAATATCCGGGCCACTTTTTTCAGGCAAACCCTGTTTGCCGATTTTGAAACGCGTATCCACGAACTTGCCGCCCAAAACAAAGGACTGACCTTAGAAATCCTCACAGGGGAATATAGAAAATGCCTGGAGGATTATTTTGGAGATCACATGGAAATAGATGAGGCACTCTGCCTTGAATGCCTGCGCATCCCCCATTTTTATTCCAGCTTTTATGTTTATCAATATGCCACGGGCATATCCGCAGCGCTTGCCATTTCCCAAAGGATCCAGATCCTGGGCCCAAAAGCCCTGGAGGACTACCTCTCCTTTTTAAAACTTGGGGGAAGCCTGTTTCCCATTGATGAACTTAAGGCAGCCGGGGTGGACATGTCCACTCCCAAGCCTATCCTTGCAACCATCACCTATTTTAAAAAACAAGTACAGACCCTGGACACATTATGGAATACCCATTTAAACCCATAGGCACCCTGCACACCTGCTTCAAGGAAAAATTCGGAATTCCCCGGCAGATGAATCTGGTGGAAAAAGCACCGGCCACCCTGGTCTTTCACCCGGAATTTGCCAGGGAACAGGCCATACGGGAACTAACAGGTTTCTCCCACATCTGGCTGATCTTTGTCTTCCACAAAGCCATCACAAACAACTGGCCTGCCATGGTTCGCCCCCCCCGCCTGGGCGGCAATAAACGCGTCGGGGTATTTGCCTCCCGCTCCCCCTTCAGGCCCAATCCTGTGGGCATGTCTGCGGTGAAACTTAAATGCATTGAAATAAGTTCCCGGGGACCCATTCTCCACCTTACGGGGGTGGATATTTTAGACAACACCCCGGTGCTGGATATCAAACCCTATTTGCCCTATTCAGACAGCATCCCCCAGGCCACGGGCGGCTTTGCCCCCACAGCTCCCGAATCCGGATTCCATATCAATTTTTCCGACAAGGCCCTTGAACAATGCGCCCTCCTGGGAAAAAAAATCCCGGATCTTAAATCCATCATCACCCAGGTCCTTGAAAACGATCCAAGACCTGGGTATTGCAGCAATATTACGGATGAACCAGACAGGATCTACGGCATCCGATTGTTTGATTTTGACCTGAAATGGGTGGTAATCAATGGCGGAATCCAGGTGATTGCCCTGGAGTCTGTTATTTAATTGGAGCCTGTTATTTAGTTGGCAATCAAGGCCCTGGAAAACTTACCATCATACCAGTTTTGCTGACACAAACACATCTTCCCTATTGTCCAGCCATCGGCCTGAAGCACGCTTGTCCTTAAACAAAATTTCCAGGGCCTTTACAAATCCCACCTGGTAGGAGGGAAACCCTTTTTCTGCCAGCACCCGGGTAAAAATACTGGAATACATATCTGTGGTGGCCCGGTACAAGGGAAAACAGGGGATCATGATTTCTTGCCCCAGGTCATATCCCTTCTGGCAAGCGTCAAGATCCGTGGAATGATAGGCCCGGCAGGCGAAGGGCCGCAGGCTGTAAATCAGGCACAACTGGTTTTTATCAACATCCAGAAACGGACAAGGGCTTCGGGTGGTATGCCAAAAGGCATCTTTGAGAGTATTGCCCTTTGCAGCCACACCCAACACCCGCTCTTTTAAAAAGGCAAACCCTTCCTGGGTTGTCTGGGCAGCGAGTTCTCTATAAACCACCAACACCTCGGGGATAGAAACCCCCACCCTTAAATGGCAACAATAGGCGCACCCTTGTTTACAGGCAGTTTCTTCCGGCAATGCAAAAACCGATTGCGTAAACTGCTCCATGGCAACCCCGAGAACCGGCAGGCTTGCCCCATGGGCATCTAAAAACGTACCCAGTTTCTCCCTGCCCTTTGCCATATACGCCGCTAAAAGCGCTTTGGACCGGATCTTACCCGGGTCTGGGGGGTGTCCTTGATGTATGGTTTCTCTTTTTTGGGCTGGCGGATCTTTCTCGGGCGGTGTCATTGTTGTTGCTTCCCTGGGCTTTCTTTGGTTAAACCTATATCATCGCGGCAATACTTTCCCCATATTCCTGGGCCGCCGCTACCCCCCCCTCAACCCAGCTGGCCTTGAGCATCAAGGGACCTGCAACCATTTTCATCTTATAGATATGCTGCATGGTGCCAAATATTCTTACCTGGGCTTCTCCTGTCCACCCATAGGCACCAAAGGCACCACCCGGCTTACCTTTTAGTTCTGCCCTTTCGGCAATAAACAGAAGCTGTTTCATGGAAGAAATCATTTCACCATGGTAGGTGGGGGAGCCAAAGGCATATCCGTCATACCCCTTTAGATCCTCCTCTCCTTTAATTTCGCTTGTTCGTTTAACAATGGCCTCGTGCCCGGAGCTGCGAACACCCTCACCGATTACTTCTGCAATTCCCTTTGTCTCGTGTGCCCTTGAGGCATATACGATCAATATTTTTCCCATTTTGACTCCATTTTTGCATTTTTTAAAAAAACTCAGACAATGCCGTGGATATACGATTAAAACTGCTATTCTCACGGGAGTGATTATATCGCCTGTGTTATGACGGTGCAAGAAAAATTACCAGCCCCCCAAAAAAAACTATCGCTAAAAAAAATAATAGGGTTGAAAAACAGCTGAAAAATTGATAATACTGAAACTTGGTATTTTTTTATGATCCTTAACTATAAGAGGATAGTATTTGTCAATGACAGTGTTAAAGACAGCGTTAACGACAGCGTTAAAAAAAATTAAGATTCTGCTTGCCTATGATGGGTCCTATCTTGCCTTGGATTCCGTGCAATATATCGGCGAGGTTTTTCCCTCCGACAGGACCGAGGTTTTCATTTTTTATGTGGAAACCAAAATCCCCAGGTCCTTCTGGGAGATGGAGAGGGAACTTGATTTTCGTTTTAAAACACCTGAAATCAGAGCCAGCATGGCCGCAAGAAAAAAGACGGTCAACCTTGCCATGGAAAAAGCCGAACGTCGGTTGCTGGACGCAGGATTTCCATCGGATGCAATTCATAGCATGGTCCATATCAAAAACCAGGGGGTTCTCCAGGACATTATCGAAGAATCCCACAACGGATATGACGCCCTGGTGATCGGCCGCAAAGGACACAGCAAAATCAAGGACTTTTTCATGGACAGCCTGCCCATTAAACTGTTGGGAAAAATCAGAACAATCCCCCTGATTGTTGTTGGAAAAAAACCTTCCCATAAAAATATCATCGTTGCCTTTGACGGGACAAGGGAAATCATGAAGGCAGTAAAATCCATGAGCTCTTTGATCAACACCAATGACTGCAAATTGTTATTGTGCCATTCACAAACCCCCCGGTGCCTGTTTAGCCCCCGCCCCAAAAAAGCATCTGCCGACATGTTTGATTTGCCATTGGATTATTTTCTGGAAGCCGGTTTTTCCATTGACCAGGTTTCCTTTGAGATCATGGAAGGTGAAAAGAATCATACCCATTGTATCCTGAATAAAGCCCGGTATGGGGATTACGGCACCATTGTGATTGGAAGACGTCGTTTACCGGCGGTAAAAAAGCTGTTCTTGAACAGGGTTGGCAACAAAATTTTTAGAAACGCAGACAACCATGTTGTCTGGATCGTTCAGTAATTTGCAAGTCCGTTGAATCCATTTAAAAAAAATATAACCAATTTAAAAAAGATAAATAGTGATTTATGAGTTTGTTCAGGTTAAAAGGATTTCCAGGCACCGGTAATTTTCGACACGGCATCCATCCGCCGGATAACAAAGCCCTGTCCGAGGAATCAAAAGTTGAAGTGATGGAGGTACCTGAAAGTGTAACATTGCCACTGCTTCAGCACCTAGGAGTACCCTGCAAACCTCTGGTCAAGCCGGGGCAGACGGTCCGGTATGGAGAAATGATCGGCCTGGGCGAAGCCTTTGTATCCGCATCCCTCCATTCCCCCATAGCCGGGAAAGTCAAGCGGGTGAATATGGTAACCCTGCCAAACGGCAAGCATCTTCCGGCCATCACCATACATGCGGATGGGGATCAGATCCCCCCGCAAAGGTTATGGGATGAGATGCGCTCAAAGGACTGGCCCAGGGACTGCATTTCCATTTATGATCCCCTGACCATCGTTAAAATCATCCATGATTCCGGAATTGTCGGGTTGGGGGGCGCTGCATTCCCCACCCATGTAAAGGTCACCCCCAATGATACCCGGATGATCGACACCCTCATGATCAACGGCTGTGAATGCGAACCCTATCTCACCTGCGATTACCGGTTGATGAGGGAGGCTGCCAGAGCTATTGTGACCGGCGCTCTTTTAACGGGCCGTGCCGTATCCGCAAGGGAGATTGTCATCTGTGTGGAAGACAACAAACCAGAAGCGGTTAAAAAACTGACCGAAGCCACGGAACAGACTGTCATTAAAATTGCCGTATTAAAAACCAAATATCCCCAGGGAAGTGAAAAACAGCTGATAAAATCAGTGTTGGGTCTTGAAATTCCTCTGGGAGGACTGCCGTCTGATGTGGGGGTTGCCATGAGCAATGTCGGAACCATGGCAACGGTGGCAAGGGGAGTTATAAAAGAGGCACCCTTGACCCACCGGGTGATCTCTGTCTCCGGGCGGGGAATAAAAACCCCTAAAAACATTTTTGTTCCCATTGGCATCTCCATGGGGGAGGTGATCGATTTTTGCGGCGGGATCACCCGGAATGCCGCGAGAATTATTGCCGGTGGCCCCATGATGGGATTTAGTTTTTCAGACTTGAGCGCACCTGTCACCAAGGGAACCTCAGGCCTCACCGTGCTGACCCACGACGAGATTTCCGATGAAAAGGAGACGCCCTGCATCCGGTGCGGCCGCTGTGTGGATGCCTGTCCCATGAACCTGATTCCCACACGACTTGCCCTGGCTGCCCGATACAATAGCCCCTCAATTGCAAGCCAATACCATATCCATGCCTGTTTTGAATGCGGCTGCTGTTCCTATGTCTGTCCGTCCAAAATCAATCTGGTCCAGCTGATTCGAACAGGGAAAACACTGGTTGCCGCCTGGGCAAACCGCTAGGGAAAGAACCCTTCATGCAAAAGGCGCAAATAACAAGCCCCATCACACGAAAAGGAACGAATGCGTGTCAGATACAATAAAAAACAAAGATCCAATTGCCCCGCCCGATTCGGCAGATGAAAGATCAGGGGCACTTATCCATGTGGCGCCGTCTCCCCATATAAGGGATGCTGCCGGCCATACCCAAAGAATGATGACCGATGTGATGCTTGCGCTGTTGCCCGTTATCGCCCTGTCCATCTACCTGTTTAAATTCTATGCCGTCAAACAGCTTTTAATCTGCGTTGTCGCCTGTATGGGATCTGAATTTGTGTTTGTCAAAATGCGGGGCAAGGCCCTTACCCTTAAAGATTGCTCTGCCGTAGTCACCGGTATTATTCTGGCACTTTCCTTGCCGGGATCAGCCCCCTGGTTTGTGGGTGTCCTTGCCTCGGTGGTCGCCATCGGGATAGGAAAAACCCTCTTCGGAGGCCTTGGCATGAACATTTTCAATCCTGCCATGGTCGGCAGGGCCTTTGTGATGATCGCCTTTGCCCAGTTAATGGGGGCCTCCTCCTATGAAAATGTGACAGGTCTTGTGGATGCGGTTTCCGGGGCAACCCCCTTGAGTGCCTTAAAATTTAATTCCCATTTCATGGACGTCTCCTCCCTTTTCTGGGGGATGACCAATGGATCCCTTGGCGAAACAAGCAGTGCCGCATGTCTTTTAGGAGGGCTGTTTCTCGTTTTGAGGAAAACCGCCTCCTGGCAAATCCCTGCCGGCATACTGTTGTCCGTCGCCCTCATTGCCGGGATCACGGATATGATAAATTCCCATTCAGGTCTCTTGCTTGTTCACCATCTTTTTGGCGGGGCGCTTATGTTCGGGGTGTTTTTCATTGCAACGGACCCGGTTACCTCCCCGCTTACCCCAAGGGGAAAATGGATTTTCGGTCTGGGCACGGGTTTTTTAATTATGGTAATCCGGCTTTTTTCCGGCTATCCCGAGGGCGTCATGTTTGCCATTCTCATGATGAATGCCGTTACCCCGCTGATTAACCGCTGGACCAACCCCCAACCCATGGGAGAAGCCTGATATGCGATCATTTAAGGACAGCAATCTTTTCCAGGCATGGCTGGTGCTGCTGCTGGCAACCGCTTTTGGCTGCGCCCTTGCCGGAGTCCAGACAAAACTGGGGCCCGTGATTGAGGCAAACAAAACCCGGGAAACCCTGGCAAAAATCCCCGCCCTTGTTCTGGGCGAAGATCAGGCAGAGCAACTCAGTCGTCAAAAAAAGAATCTTTCCATCATCTCCCGGACCATTGAAATTGAACGAAACGGTATTAAAAAATTTTATACCGTCTATGATGCTTTTCTTGAAGGTACCCTGGCTGGACATGTAGCCAAGGCCTCGGGTCAGGGCTATGCCGATAAGATTGAACTGCTGCTGGGCCTTGATGCAAATGCCCGTACCATTACAGGCCTTTTTATTCTGGACCAAAAAGAAACCCCGGGCCTGGGGAACAGAATCATAGAAAAACCGTGGCGGGATCAGTTTTTGGATAAAGATTGCGCCACCCGACTAGTTGTTGTAAAGGGGAACCCTGGCAAGGACAATGAAATCGATGCCATCTCCGGTGCCACCATTTCCTCGAGAAGTGTTACGGGCATTGTCAATAATACCATTACCGATATTAAGACCCAACTGACACCCCCCAAACGATCGACCAACGAACAAGAGCCCATCCCGAATGGAAATGGCAAGATTAAGGAGAACACGTGATGGCCGATTCCCCCACCCCCTTTGAAAGATTTGTCCAGGGCATTTTGCCTGAAAACCCGGTATACCGGCAGCTTCTTGGTCTTTGTCCTACTCTGGCGGTTACCAACGGAATGAAACCTGCCCTGACCATGGCCTGTTCCGTTGGGTTTGTACTCCTGTGTGCCAATATTGTCATCAGCCTGATCCGCAATTTACTAAAACCCCATTTACGCATTGTTATTTTCACCCTTACCATTGCCACCTTTGTTACCATCGCAGACCGATTTCTGGCCGCCTATTTTTTCCAGATGAGCAAAACCCTGGGACCCTATATCCCCTTGATCATCGTTAACTGCATTATCATCTGCCGCTGCGAGGTCTGTGCCTCCAAACAAGGTGTGGTCACGGCAGCTTCCGATGCCATTGGCCAGGCCATCGGGTTTGGACTTGCCCTTTCCAGCATTGCTGCGGTCAGGGAAATCCTGGGCACGGGGATGCTTTTCGGGATACGGGTGCTTCCATCAGCCTGGCCGGACTGGGTCATCATGGTATTACCCCCCGGCGCATTCATCACATTGGGATTGCTCCTGGGGTTTGTCAACTGGATCGGCATCATTCGATCCAAGGGGGCTGCCAAATGATTCGCCAAAATTTTAAATTGATTTTTACATTGGTTTCTTCACGATTCTCAAGAGAGGTATAGGCACCATTTATGATGTATCTTTTGGACATACTGCTGATTTCCCTGACAGCAGCCCTGATTAATAATTTTGTACTCTACTATTTTGTGGGCATCTGTCCCTTTGTGGGGGTATCTCGAAAGGTGGAAATGGCCTTTGGCATGGGATGTGCCGTCACCTTTGTCATCAGCATTGCCGCCTTAATTTCCTGGAGCATCACCACCATGGTACTGATACCCGGCGCTCCCCTGTCTTCCTTTATTGCCGGTTTTTTCCTCCCGGAACAAGCCGCAGCAAAGATTGATCTTACCGTATTAAGTTATATTGTTTATATCTTTGCCATTGCCTCTTCGGTTCAATTTGTGGAAATGTATGTGAGAAAATATTTTCCAATGCTCTATGGTTCCTTTGGAGTTTTTCTTCCCCTTATCACCACCAATTGCGCCATCCTCTTTGCCTGTCTTACCATCATGAGCCATGTTACGGGCGTTGACAACCCGGCTGATGCCTGGGATCTGGGCAGATCCATTGCCCTGGCTTTTTTCGGGGGTGTGGGATTCACCATTGCCATTGTGATCATGTCGGGCATCAGGGAAGAACTGGAACTTTGTGATGTTCCAGAACCTTTCCAGGGTGCTGCCATAACTCTTATTATCGGCGGTATCCTTGCCATCGCATTCATGGGATTTACCGGGGTGGATTCGGGCATACGTGCCGCCCTCATGCCACCTGCGGCAGAACAGGTCTCAACCATCCCCCCCCCTCGGCCCGACGCCCTTGCAAGCCTTGAACCTATATCCCAAGTGAGGGTGCCATGATCCTTGTTACCCTTGCCATAGCAGCCGGAACCATGCTGGTAATGGCAGTAATCCTCTCCTCTATTCTGGGCTGGGCAAATAAAAAATTCAAAGTGGAAATGGATCCCAAAATCGAATCGGTATTGGAAATTCTCCCGGGGATTAATTGCGGCGGCTGCGGCTATCTTGGCTGCAGTGACTATGCCGTTGCCATCGTTACCGACAATGTTCCCGTCAACAAATGTACGGTGGGGGGAGAAGCTTGTGCCATTAGTGTGGCAGGCATTATGGGGGTCGAAGTCGGTGAAATGATTCCGGTCCGGGCCATTGTACATTGTGGTGCCACAACCGCCAATCGTCTTCAAACAAATCAATACCGGGGAGAAAAACGGTGTGCCGCCGCCCACCAGGTGGCAGGGGTCCAGGGCTGTACCTTTGGCTGCCTAGGATTTGGGGACTGTGTCAGGGCGTGTAACTATGATGCCATCCACATTGTCCAAGGATTAGCCGTGGTGGACTATAAAAAATGTGTGGGCTGCGGCGCCTGTGCAAAGGTCTGCCCCCGAAAAATCATCACCATCGCAGGTTTCAAGGAAGACCAGATTCCCACGGTTGCCTGTTCCAATAGAGACAAGGCAAAGGACGCAAAAGCTGTATGCACAACCCCCTGCGTCGCCTGCAAGGCCTGTTCTAAAATTACAGATATTTTCACCATCACTGACAATCTCTCAAAATGCAATGACACCTATACAGCCCTAAATTATGAAGAGGTCGTAAAATCAATTGAAAAATGCCCCACAAACTGCATCCACTTCATTGGGAAACCAAGCGAATTATAAACACCCTTTAATTTTGTATTATAAAAAAATCGGTGATACCACCCGGCCAAAAAAGATTCTTAACAAAAAACGTCTTCATATCTATCCCCGGTCGACTAAGACCTGGCGTGGTTTGACCCCATCTGTGGGGCCGATAATTCCGTTTTTCTCCATCAGGTCGATGATCCTTGCGGCTCGGTTGTACCCGACCCTAAGCTCGCGCTGAACACTTGATATGGACGCCTTTCTTGTGAACAGAACATAATCAAGGGCTTCCCTGTATTTTTCATCATAATCATCTGTTTTCACCTCCAGGAACGGCTCGACCTCTTTTTCCGAGGTTATCTCAAGGACATATTGGGGGGTTCCCTGGGTCTTTAAAAAATCGGTGATGGAAATAAGTTCCGTTTCGGAAAGATAGGTGCCGTGAACTCTGGTCAACCGTGCGGTTCCCGGGGGGACAAATAGCATATCTCCCCTGCCCAGAAGGGTTTCTGCACCGTTGGAATCGATGATGGTTCTGGAGTCGGTTTTGGAGGAGACCTGAAAGGATATCCTTGTGGGAAAATTGGCCTTAATGATGCCGGTTAACACATCAACGGAAGGGCGCTGGGTGGCAAGAATCAGGTGAATACCGGCCGCCCTTGCCATCTGGGCGATGCGGGTGAGTGAAAACTCAATATCCTTGCTTGCGGTCATCATGAGGTCGGCCAACTCGTCTATGATGACGACAATATAGGGATATATTTCAATATCATCTTCCCCATATTCAGACAGATCCGAGTGTTTTATTTTGTGATTGTACTGCTCAATGTTTCTGACTTGAAGTTTGGCCAGCATCTCATACCGGCTCTCCATCTCCCGAACCACCCACTGAAGGGCGATATTGGCCTTTTTCATGTCGGTGATGACCGGGGTGAGCAAATGGGGAATATCATTGAACATCGAAAGTTCGATGCGCTTTGGGTCAATCATGATAAATCTTACGTTTTCAGGTGATGATTTATAAAGGATACTGGCAATCATGGCGTTGAGGGCAACACTTTTTCCTGTACCCGTTGCCCCGGCAATGAGCAGATGCGGCATTTTTTCAAGCCCCACAATCACCGGATTGCCGATGATATCCTTGCCCAGACAGATGGGGGTATGGGAGTCGATATTGATAAAATCTTTCGACCCGACAATATCAATAAAGGGTACAATACTCATCTTTGTATTGGGGATTTCAATACCGATCACATCCTTGCCGGGAATCGGGGCGACAATACGGATACTCAGTGCGCTCAGCGCAAGTGCCAGATCATCGGCCAGGTTCACAATTTTACTGATCTTGATTCCGGGATCCGGCTTGTATTCAAATGTGGTAATCACAGGGCCGGGGGAAACTGCCATGACCTCTCCCTTTATGCCGAAGAACCCCAATTTTAGTTCTAACACCTCCGCCCCTCTTCTGATGGCCTCATGGTCAACTTCCATCTGTGTATCGGTTTTTTTGAGAAAATCCAGGGAAGGCATATTAAATTCATCACCGCCATGGGTAAGGACAGCCATGGGATTCATGCTTTTTTGTGCTGTGTTGATTTTCAATTGAGAATGGGTTTTTTCATTCGTTTCCACGAAAGGTTCGGTCTCTTGCCGGTGGGACGGCGGTACCTCTGGCTGGGGCGGCATTTCTGACTTGATCCGCATTTCTGGCTTGGGATCCTTGGAGGTTTTTACAGCTAACTTTGATTTTTTCAACGTTTCCAACACTCGCCTGACCAGGGGACCGGGTTGTGGCACAACTTGGGTTTTCAGATCCTTTGCAGGTTCTATTGCGTTCTGTGTCTCTTTTTCTTCCTGGGAAGGAGGCAGGTCTTCTTTCTCTTCTTTTCTTGGTGGCGGTGGTGGTGTTTCTGGAAGCGGCCCGTTCTTTTCTGGCTCCTGTTTGCAGATGCCGTTGGAATTTTCCCGGTCCCGATATAAGACCATCTTCCGTTCATACTCCTGAAGCAGCTGATTGTATTTGTTTTCAAGCTGGACATATTTATCGGTAATGTTTAAGTTGGATAACAGTAGCTTTGCGTATGGACTTGATTTGTTCTCGCGGCCCTGAAATTCCGCTGCGATTTTTTCCATTTCACTGACCATTACATGGGCAATCCTCTGTGCATTGCTCAAAACGGCATTTCCATCAATCTTAAATTTGTAGGTCCCACACTCTGTTCTGATGGACAGAACATTTTTATCAAGGCTGTAATTATTTTCTTTCACACTACCAACTTTTTATTTGAGTTCAGATAAACCATGTGCCTAAAATACACCCACGCTATATAGCACAATTGTAGAAGAGATGCTACTGCTGGCAGGATGCGCCAATCTGCGTCCTATAAAAATTAAGATAAAAAGATCAGAGGCAAGTAAAAAAAGTTTTGGTTACAATTTTAATTATAACCTCGCCAGGCCATTTACACCGCTCCGACCCGCCCTCATCCCATTGACCTGCCTATTAACCGTGGGTAACCTCAAAAGAACAAACCCTTATATGCTTTTTATTGGCGTAGAAATTAATCAAAAGGACCTTCGATAATTGTCCATTTATCTTGTAATAAATGGATTCTTATACCTGCGAAATTACAGGTTATGGCATACCGTATCTTGTGGCTTGAAAATTACGGAAAAAGCGAAAACTTTACAAGGCATCTTAAATTTTCTTATTATTTTAACCACTTCATTGGTTTTAAAAAAAAACTATGCTTTGTATAATAAAAAATAATTTGACTTTATTTTTCCTGTAATATATTACATGTATAATGTAATATTAAAAATCTAAGGAGTATTGATGTCAAAACTTGCTAAAATCGATAAACCTGCTTCCCTCTCCACTATTGCCTACGACACCCTCCGGGAATCCATACTTTCCTTTCATCTGAAACAAAACGTTGTCTATAACGAAATGACAGTGGCCCAGGAGTTGGGGCTTTCCAGAACACCGGTCAGGGAAGCTTTGCTCAAGCTTTCCTCCCAGGGCATGGTCACATTTTTACCCCGCAAGGGATTTATCGTTCCCTCATACACCCTGAAAGATGTGGAAGAGATATTTGAACTGCGTCAAATTGTTGAAATAGCCGTTCTTAAAAAGATCGCAACCAGCATCACCCCCCAAGGCCTAAAGGTTTTGAAGGACAGTATCAAGATACAATCCAAGGCTGCGCAGAACAATGATTTTCACAAATTCATGCTCAGTGATCGGGAATTTCATAATTCTTTTTTTAAACTTGCAGACAATAAAAGACTTGTTGCCGTTACCAATAATTTTCAGGATCTCTGCCATATCATGGGAGCCAGCGCCCTTAAAGTTGAAAATCGGTATGAAGAGCTGATTCAAGAGCATAAGATCATCGTCAAAGCTCTGGAGAGCAAGGAGTTATCAAAAATTGAAAAGGCTATTTTCCAGCATCTGGCTTTTGTTAAAAAGGTTGTCATGATGACCCTGGAACCATAACAATATTGCCCATCATTTTTATTTGGGTAAATCAACGCAATAAAATATTTAAATTAAAGGAGATGTTAGAGTGAAGCCACAAGTTCAATTCCTTTCCAAGGATGAAATCCAGAGCATTCATGAGAGTTCTTTGAAAATTTTAAGTACAATCGGTATGCGTTTTCCGGCAAAGGAAGCATTGGAAATATTTGAAAACGCAGGCGCCAAAATTGTTGGTAAAGATGTTGTACAGATTGATGCCCATCTGGTGGAAAAAGCGCTGAAAACCATTCCCAAGCGAAAGGATGTTACCCTTTACGGGCGTGACCCAAAACATGATGTTAATTTTGTTGATCATCTCCCATCCCTTGCCTGCATGACCATGGCGACAAGTGTCATGGATCCTTTCACCCTCGAGAAAAGATCTGCAACCAATGAGGATCTTGCAAGGTTGACACGTCTTGCTGACCAGATGGAGTGTGTGGCTGTCAACGGAGGCCTTGTAACGCCCCAGGAGATTCCAGGAGCCACCAATGACTGGTATACCTGGGCCACATGCATGAAAAATACAACCAAGCATATCACCGGAGGTGTCTATGGATACCGGGGTGTCCTTGATGCCATTGAAATGGGAGCAATTGCCTGTGGAAGCAAGGAAAAATTTCTGGAAAGGCCTTTTATCTCCGGCTGGGTCTTGACTATTCCCCCCCTTGATATGGACACTGTTTCCCTTGAGGCCATGATTGAGATGAATCGTAACAATATTCCCATCATGCTCAGCTCAGGTCCCATCCTTGGAACCACATCTCCTGTTACAATCGCGGGAACCGTTGCACAGGCCCATGCGGAAATTCTTGCCTGCATAACCCTTTCCCAGTTGGTAAACCCTGGAGCACCTGTAGTTTATACAAGCTTTGCCCGGGGAATGAATATGAAAACATCCAATATCTCCATGGCAGGTCCTGAATTTGCGGTATTAAAGGTTTGCATGGGGCAAATGGGCCTCTCCCTTGACCTGCCCATTCGAATGCCTTCCATGCTCAGAGATTCCAAGGTCCTGGATGCCCAGGCAGGATTTGAAACCGGCATGGTCGGAACCCTCTCCTCCTTTGTTTCGGACATTATGGATTCCATGCAGCTTGATACAGACATGGTCGTGGATTATGCAGACCTTATTTTCTGTAACGAATCCATGGCATCTATCCGCCACGCCCTTCGGAATATTGATGTTAATGAAAGCACCCTTGCCCTGGATGTTATCAAAGAAATCGGACCTGCCGGCAATTTTCTATCTCATAAGCATACCTTTAAAAATTTCAGAAAAGAGCTGCTCCACTCGAATGTTTTTGATCACAACAACTGGGAGAGATGGGTGGAAAACGGGTCCAAAGATATCCGTCAGATAGCCATTGAAAAGGTGAGAGTTCTCATGGACAAGGAGCAGGAACCACTTCTCAGCGAAGATATTGAAGCAGGCATTGATGCAATCGTTGAGGCTGCCACCAGGGATCTGGCCGAAAAAAAATAATTAATTTCAAAAAAAGGGTGTATAATGTCTGATAAAAATACGGGTGCGTCAACCCAGCAAAGTTCTACGGATTGGACTGTATTTGCCATAAGCGGCGGTTTTATTGTTCTCTTTGTTGCAGTTGCTCTCTTTAATGTGGACCTTATTACAAAATGGGTGAATGTGGCCCAGCAGTTTTCCACATCCTATTTTGGTGCCGTATGGCAGGTTCTTTTGTTTGCCACCTTTATAATTGCCCTCTGGCTCGGTTTTTCAAGTTATGGCAAAGTGAGGGTCGGTGGTATTGATAAGCCTGAGCTCAGTACCTTTCGCTGGATTTCAATGATCATGTGCGCCCTGCTCGCAGGAGGAGGGGTGTTCTGGTCATCGGCGGAGCCCATGTACCATTTTTTAACGCCTCCCCCTACTTTTCCTGGAGTAGCAGGTTCCACCGCAGCGGCTGTTGCTCCGGCGCTTGCCCAGTGTTATCTGCACTGGGGATTCCTTGCGTGGGCAATCCTTGGTACCCTTGGTACCATCGTACTTATGTATTCTTGTTACCATAAGAATATGCCCATGAAACCCAGGTCTCTGCTCTATCCCCTGCTGGGGGAAGCCGGCGTTAACGGTTGGATGGGAACAGCCGTTGATGCTGCATCCATAATTGCCGTGGCAGCGGGTACCATTGGTCCCATAGGCTTTCTTGGGCTCCAGCTGAGTTATTCCCTGCAGTATCTGATGGGAATTCCAGACATATATACAACTCAGCTTGGCGTGATCGTTGTGATCACCATTGTCTATACCATTGCGGCTGCCACCCCCATATACAAGGGTATAAACCTTTTGAGTAAAATAAACGTTTTGATAGCCATATCACTTATGGCTGTCATTATGGTTGTAGGTCCCGGCGGTTTTATTGTAGACAGTTTTCTTTCCGCCTTTGGTCTTTATCTCCAGGATTTTGTTCGTATCAGCCTTGACCGGAGCAATCCCCAGTGGCTGGGGTGGTGGACGGTTTTTTACTGGGGCTGGTTCCTTGGATATGGTCCCATGATGGCCATTTTTGTAACCAGGATATCCAGGGGGAGAACCATCAGGGAGATCGTACTTTCCGTCTCAGTAATTGCACCCATTGTGACAAATATCTGGTTTACCGTACTGGGCGGTGCAGGGATTCATTATGAACTCACAAATCCCGGTTCAGTGTCAACTGCATTGAATGAGTCGGGACTTCCTGCTGCATTGATAGCCATTGTAGGACAGCTTCCCCTCTCGGCCCTGCTTATTCCTGTTGCACTGGTTCTTGTGGTATTATTTCTGGTCACCACCGGAGCTGGAATGACATATTCAATTGCCATTTCCGTGACCGGTGATGAAAATCCACCCATATGGATGCGTCTGTTCTGGGGGGTTCTCATGGGAGCCATGGCCGCTGTCCTGATCAAGATAGGAGACGGAGGCATAAAGGCGCTGCAGACATTCATCATTGTCTCAGCCGTTCCTGTGGGGCTGTTTTATATTCCCCAGCTGTGGACCGGCATAAAGTGCGCAAAGCTTCTGGCCCAGGCCCAGGACCAAACACAGGACCAGGCACAGGAGAAAACAGAGCAGTAAAAATCAAAGATTGCTTTTCATACAAGTAAATTGGGCACAGTTGCCTTGAATAAGATTGTGTCCGATTTTTTTAAAACAACAAATAAAATACACAGGTTAAGATTTATAATGTCAGGTTTAAAAAATAAAACAGGTTTAATTGAGGCGGCACCTGGAATTCGTAAGGGCCTTGCCGATTTGCCGGGCCATCTTAACGCCGAGACCATCAGTGCGGGACTTATTGCTGCAATCTTCGGATGCACAGGCCCTCCCTTGATTATCATGAACGCTGCCATGGCAGCAGGATACACATCGGTACAGACCATTTCATGGCTCTGCTCTGTCTGTGTTTTCGGCGGACTGCTCAGTCTTATCCTGGCCCTAAGGTACCAGCAACCCATAACCGGTGCATGGTCCATTCCCATTGCAGTGATGCTCAGCAGCACCCTGCCTTTTTTCAATATTAATCAGGCGGTGGGGGCCTACTTTCTTGCAGGCCTTATGGTATTACTTCTTGGTGTTTCAGGCCTTGTGGGAAAAGTGATGCGGCTTTTGCCCATGCCCATTGTCATGGGCATGATTGCCGGTGCCATGATAAAATTTGGAACGGGCATGATTCTTTCTATGCAATCGCTTCCTGTGGTGTGCGGATCGGCCATGGCAGGCTATCTTGTATGCACAAAATTTTCCAACCGGATCCCACCGGTGCTCGGGGCTCTGCTCATTGGAATTGCAACAGCCTTTTTTACCAATTCCATTGATTTTGCAAATTCCCAATACAACTTTGTGCTTCCTTCGTTGTTTATGCCCGAATTTTCCCTGGATGCCTTTTTATCCATAAGCATTCCTGTGGCCATACTTGTTATTGGTGCTGAAAATGCCCAGGCCACAGGGGTTCTTCTCACGGAAGGATATAAACCTCCCATAAACTTTATGACCATTGTCAGTGGCGTTGGCGGAATTTTCACCTCTTTTTTTGGGGGGCACAATGCCAATATTGCAGGCCCCATGACAGCCATCTGTGCCTCTGATGCAGCGGGTAAAGATACTTCCGGACGTTATGCAGCAACCGTTGTAAATGGGGTTCTTTTTGCAGGTTTCGGTCTTATTGCCTCGGTGGCGGTAACATTTATAGAAAGCGTTCCCAAACCCCTGATCGGTGTGGTTGCAGGCCTTGCCATGATCGGTGTGCTGACCCAGGCATTTGAACAGGCATTTGCCAAAAAAAAGTTTAAAGCAGGCGCCTTTTTTGCCCTGGTTATTGCCATGTCCGGTATCAGTATAGCAAAGATCAGTGCTCCTTTCTGGGCGCTTATTGCAGGTGTAGTTATCTCGCTTATTATTGAACCCCGGGATTTTGATAAAGAGGAAAAGCGACATAACGCGGTACAGTTTGACCCGGTTGATGAGAATTTGGTATGACCTGAGCCCTATATAGCGGGGATTTCAGAAAAGATTTTTACCCTTGGTAACAAACAATAGACAACAAATATTTTATATTTAAGTTAAAAGGAGAAAAAAATGGCAGATTTAAGTGCAATGACAGAGGCTTTGGTTGATTGCGACGAAGACAAACTTTTTGAGCTTGTAAATGCAGCCCTGGCAGAGAATATTCCGGCAACGGATGTGCTTAACCAGGGATTGATTGCAGGAATGGACATCGTTGGAGAGAAGATGGAGAGTGGCGATATGTTTATTCCAGAGGTCCTTATGGCAGCCCAGGTCATGGGTAAATGTGTGGAACTTTTGAAACCGCTCCTTGGTGAGGATGAAGCGGATGGCGGAGCAAATGTCATCATTGGAACCGTAAAGGGAGATCTCCATGATATCGGCAAAAACCTTGTTGCCATGATGCTGGAAAGCGCAGGAATGAACGTCCACAATATTGGCGTGGATATTGAACCTGAAGAGTTTATCGCCCAGATCAAGGAGAAGAATGCCAAGATAATTTGTCTGTCCGCGCTTCTTACCACAACTATGCCCATGATGAAAAAGACGGTTGCTGCCATAGTTGAAAGCGGTTTAAGGAATCAGGTTAAGATTATGGTTGGTGGCGCACCTGTTACCCAGGCTTTTGCAGATGAAATTGGTGCCGATGGATTTGCACCCGATGCCGGGTCAGCTTCCAAGCTTGCCAAGGCTCTTTTAAATTAGTTCAGGGAGATATTGTACAATGTTTGAAGTAATAGGCGAAAGAATCAATACGTCCAGGAAAAAAGTACAGGCTGCAGTTGCAGACAGGGATGCTGATTACATTTTAGATGATGTAAAGCAGCAGCTTGAAGCAGGCGCCAATTTTATTGATGTTAATGCCGGTGCCCGGATTGGCCATGAAACAGAGGATATGCGGTGGCTTATAGATACCATTCAGCCCATTGTAACCGTACCTCTATGCCTTGACAGTCCCGATCCCGCCGTTCTTGAAATGGCTTTTCAGATGGTTAAAAAGACACCCATGATCAACTCCATCAGCCTTGAAAAAGACCGCCTTGAGGCTATGCTGCCCTTTCTTGATGGCAAGGATTGCAAGGTTATCGCCCTTTGCATGGATGATAATGGAATGCCGTCCAATGCCAACGATATTATAGGAAGGGCTGTTCTCCTTGTTAAAGAGCTCAATAAAATAGGTATAAAAACAGAATCAATTTACATTGATCCCCTTGTTCAGCCAATCAGCACTGACAGCAATAAAGGGGTTATGGTTCTTGACGCTGTCAGGGGGATTAAGAATAAATTTCCCGAGGTTCATATTACAGGAGGTCTTTCCAATATTTCCTATGGCCTCCCCCAAAGAAAAATTATAAACAGGACCTTTGTTACCCTTATGATGGATGCAGGAATGGATTCAGCCATCATTGATCCCCTGGATAAAGCCATCATGGCAACAATAAAAACCGCTGATATGCTTCTTGGACATGATAATTTTTGTGGTGGTTATCTAAAGGGTGTCCGCTCCGGTGCAATCAAGAGCTGATTATAGTTATTATTAAAGGATCGTTTCCAGCCAATTACTGGAAACGATCCTTTTTAATGGTTCGCGGCCAGGTATCGTTATTAAACTATCACAGTGGCAATAACGATAAAACAGGTGATGTATGGTAATGGGTATTACACCGAATTGTTCTTTTGAACTTCTTTCAAACATTGAGGTAGATGTCAGTATTGATGAAGTGCTAGAGGCAATTCCGGGGAAAAGACCTTTGAAAAAAATAGTGGCACCCCTGGAGCAAAGCCTTATGGCAGCCTGCAAAATCTGGTGTCCCCGGGCGGTCTATTGCTGGCTTGACATAAAACAGATCACGGCCGAAACCATAACCCTTGCCCTTCCCTCAGAGGAACGGTCTGTTACGCTTAATCCCGGCTTTTCAACCCGTTTCCTTGCAAAGGCTGAAACGGTATTGGCTGCGGTCTATACACTGGGGTCTGAGCTCGAAGAATACGGTGCTTCTCTGTCTGCCAATCGAGACTTTCTGGGTGCTTATATTACCGATATCATCGGTCTTGTGGTGTTGGACAAGGCCGGAGAAAAGATCAGGACCCTGGCTGAAAATCGGGCCAAAGCCCTGGGATGGGGAGTGAGCCCTTTTTTGAGCCCTGGATCGGTCCACGGATGGGAGATAGACGATCAGTCCTTTCTGTGCTCTTTCCTTCCCTTGGAAACCATAGGGGTCAAAATCAATAAGGATGCCATCCTCACCCCCTTTAAATCCATTTCCTGTCTGATTGCCGTGGGCCCCGGCTATGCTTCCAGCCGTGTGGGTTCAACCTGCGAGGTCTGCTCTAAAAAAGATACCTGCACAATGAGAAATCATTAAGGAAATTTCCATGTCTCAAAAAATAATTCGTCTCTTCGATCCGACTGCGGCGGAAAGGACAAGTGCGGGAAGTGTCTTGTCAATGTGATTTTTCCGGAACAAGAGGCTGGTTTGAAGCCTACCTGAACCCTGGAGAAGTAGCCCAGGATATGATATAATTAAGAAAGGTACCAGTTGATCTACGACCGCTTTATTTGTCCTTATTAAAAACACGGCTAATACAAACAGATAAAGGATGATCAGAATCGGGATATTTATGCTACTCGGTGCGATCCTGATAAAAAATCAACGGTCCCATATCCAATCAGGGTATAGATGAATGCGAATATGGCACCTATGGGGCCCAACATTATGAAGATACCCTACGCTCAATGGAAGAATGCCCCACAAACTGCATCTACTTCATTGGGGAACCCGCGTATTAACGTATGGGATAATTCCGCTCACCTAAAAATTTTCACGGCCTGTATTCATGGGCGGTTCGAAGAATGATCTCCTCCTGAAGGGCCGGGGTGAGGTCCACAAAATAATCTGAATACCCTGCCACCCGCACAATAAGATCCCGGTAATTTTCCGGGTGCTGTTGGGCCTTTTGCAATGTTGCTTTGTCCACCACATTAAATTGGATATGGTGACCGTCCATCTTGAAATAGGAACGGATCAATTTTACCAGAGAAATAATGCCCTTATCGCTTTTTAAAAAACCGGGTAGAAACTTCTGGTTGAGCAGGGTGCCGCCAGTTTTTAAATGGTCAATTTTTGCAGCGGATTTCAACACAGCCGTGGGACCGCAATGGTCTGCTCCCTGGACAGGGGAGATTCCTTCGGAAAAGGGGATAAAAGCTTTCCGCCCATCGGGCAGGGCCCCGGTGATTTCCCCGAAATACACATGACAGGTGGTGGGTAAAAGGTTGATGCGATACACCCCTCCCCTGGCATTTGGTTTTCCTGTGACAGCCCCGTGGTATGCGTCAAAGACCTCGGTGAGGAAGTGGTCGGCATAGTCATCGTCGTTGCCGTACTTGGGTGCTTTAAGAAGCGCGTGCCGGACCAAATCATTTCCCGTAAAATTATTCTCCAAAGCGGCCAAAAGGGTGTCCATGGAAAAGCACTTTTGATCATAAACCGTGTATTTAACAGCGGACAGACAGTCGGTGATGGTGCCCATGCCCACCCCCTGGATATAGGAGGTATTATATCGTGCCCCTCCCTGGTTATAGTCCCGACCATTTTGAATACAGTCATCGGTCACAAGGGACAACAGGGGAACCGGCATGTAGCGAGCGTTTATCTGCTCAATGAGGTTGGAACCTCGGATTTTGATCTTGGCAAAATGTGCCAGTTGTCGGGAATAGGCGCAAAAGAACTGGTCATAGGTCTCAAAGGTCAAAGGATCTCCGGTAGCAAGACCGATCTGATTTTGGGTCCTTGGGTCCCACCCGTTGTGCAGGGTAATTTCCAGAATTTTGGGCAGGTTAAAATATCCGGTCAGGATATAGGCTTCCCTGCCAAAGGCGCCTGCTTCTACACACCCCGAAGCCCCGGATTTTCTGGCATCTTCCATTGATTTACCCTGGAGGAGCATTTCCTGGACAATGGCATCGGTGTTAAAAAACGAGGGTTGGCCAAATCCGGTGGCAATGATTTTTAATGCCCTTTTTACAAACCGGTCGGGATTTTTCCGGGAAACCTGGACCATGGAGCTTGGCTGGAGCAAGCGCATCTTCTCAATGACCTCCAGGATCAAATAGGTCAGTTCATTGACTCCGTCCTTGTTGTCCGGGGTCACCCCCCCCAGATTGATAAGGCAAAAGTCCACATAAGTATTGCTCTCCCTGGCCGTCACCCCCACCTTGGGCGGTGCCGGATGATTGTTAAATTTTATCCAAAAACAGGAGAGAAGCTCTCTGGCCGCTTCCCGGGTCAGACGACCCTGTTCAATATCTGCTTTGTAAAAGGGATATAGATTCTGGTCCAGGCGCCCCGGGTTATATGCGTCCCAGGGATTGAGTTCCGTGATCACCCCCACATGGACAAACCAATAATACTGGAGGGCCTCGTGGAAAGTTTGGGGGGCCTGTTCCGGAACCCGTCTGCAAATCGCTGACAGCTCAACCAATTCCCGGTGTCTTTTAGGGTCGGTTTCTTTCTGGGACAATTCCTCCAGAACATCGGCATGGCGGTTGGCAAAGGCAATCAAGGCATCTGCTGCAATATCAAGGGCCGTCAACACCTCCTGCTGATCAAGGGCCGTGGTATCTAAAGAATAATCCAGATCGTCCATGGCCGACTGAATTCTGGCTTTCAGGTCAATGAATCCATTGGTATAGATCAAATCCCCCCCGGCGGTGTGACCCGGCGACCGCTGCTCCTGGAATTCCGTAAAAACACCGGCTTCAAAGGAACTCTTCCAAGGGTCTTCCATGGCGGCAAATATCTTTTCCCGAATAGTCTTTCCCTTCCAAAAGGGAATAATGGTTTGCTCATACACCTGTTTTGTTTCTTTTGAAACCCCATAGGCCACCCGATCCCGGGAATCCAGGATCTCAAGGTCCCCAAGGGAATGAAGACAGACTTCCGGATAGGTGGGCACCGCCTTGGGTTCCGGCCCACGTTCTCCGACAATCAGTTCATTTTCATCAATAAAAATGAGCTTGTGGGCAAGAATATGCCCAAGGCACAGGGCCCGCTGAACTGGAACGGAATGGCTCGGGTTCACTTTGGTTTTATAAAACCGGGTCACAAGTTCTGCCCGTTCATGGGAGATGGTTACGGGCTGTTCAAGACTTTTTTTTCGCAGTTGTTCTACCCTTGTATTCATTTTACCCACCTATTATTGCATTAAACCCCTTGGCCGCAAACATCTGCCGCACTTCTTCCAAATGTTCCACCGTGGGAGGGCATATATGTTTTAATTTGTTTTTCATTTTTAACCGCTCATATTTGCCGTCACCACTAGTGTGAAAGGGCAGAATATGAATATCCCGGTAGGGGGTCTGCCTCGTTATAAATTCAATTATTTGACGGATATTGTCCCGGGTATCTGTCCTTGCGGGAATCAGGGGAAACCTCAATTTCATTTTTTCCCTGATATGGGGAAATTGACGGGAAAAATTTTTAAGGTTTTCCAGGATTTGTCCCACGGGCTTTCCCGTAAAGATCTGGTGGTCCTGGTCCGCCATTATCTTGATATCGAAAAGCACCAGATCCGCCGCGGTTGCTGCGGCTTTAAAAATATTGAAAGGCGCAAACCCGCAGGTATCCAGGCAGGTGTGGATCTCTTGTTCCCTGCAGGCCGAAAGTAAGGGCAGGAGCAGTTTTGGTTGTGCCAGGGGTTCGCCGCCGGAAAAGGTTACCCCCCCGCCGGATTCATCGTAAAAGATCCGATCCCGTTCAATTTCCAGGACCAGGGACTCCACAAGCTCCCCAATGTTTTTTACCTCTGGAACCTGCCCCATGGCCTGACTTTCCGGGTTGTGACACCATTGGCAGGCCAGAGGACACCCCTGGAAAAACAGGGTGGTCCGGATCCCGGGTCCGTCGTGGATGGAATACCGCTGGACCTTAAAAATATAAGGGGTAATATTTGTCATGGCATTTATGCCCCCTTATTCCCGGATTTTCTTTTCCCGGGTATTTTTTGGGCGTATTGATGCTTTGCCATGAGTTCACTGAACCGTGCCACATGGTGTTGGGCGATGCTCCTGGCTTCGCCTTCATCCTGTCGTTCCACAGCCGCCAAAATCCGGCACAAATCCTGGTAATCTTCATCAAGCAGTTCCCGGCTAAAAGGCAAATATTGGTGGAAATAAGTGTGGATATTCTCATGGATGGTGGTTAGATTTGCCTGGAGAAGAGGGTTTTGTCCGATCCTGGCCAGTTCCTGGTGAAAATTTGAATCCAGACGATGAAACGCCTCCCACCCTTGGGGATCGGTGTCGATGAGGGCTTCAATTTTGGCCAGGATACCCTTTAACCTTCGAATATCTTCAAGATTGGCAAGCCTGGCTGCCTGTTGGGCCACATGCCCTTCCAACAGCTTCCTGAACTCGGCCAAATGCGGCAAAGAGACATTCCCATGGCGAATCAGCAGGGCCATGCTCTCGCTCATAGCTTCTGTATTGATAGCTTTGATGACGGCTCCCCCCTTTACCCCGGTTCGGATGCAGATCAATCCCTTTTGTTCCAATACCCTGAGGGCTTCCCGGATGGTACCCCGGCTGGTATCAAAGGCATCCTTTAATTTCATCTCCGAGGGGAGGCAATCCCCCTGTTTGAGTTCTCCGTCAATGATGGCTGTCTGAATTTGTTCCACCACATGCTGGTAAGATTTTTTGGGCACCATTTTTATAAAATTCAGGGCCATGGGAGTCCTTTGGGATACGCAGATTAAAAGAGAACAATCTAATTGTTTAATTGTCCTACAGTTTAATCGTTTCAACTTCCCGTGTCAAGGATTCCAAAAAAAAGAGAAGCTTACTCTTTCCAGTTTCGGAAAGCAATTTTATGGGAATCAATGATGCCATAATGGGCCGTAAATACAGATTCAACTCCGGGCAAAGCTGCCAGTCGGGTTATGGATTTTCGCTGACGCTGGGAATCCATATTGAACAGATCATTAAATTGCGTGACCTCCCCATTTTTTATCCCCATGGTATCGCCTGTGAACAGATAGGTATCTACCAGGAAACACATGGACCCCGGCGTATGACCGGAAGTTAAAATACCTTTGATCTTCAGCCCTGAAATATTTATGATCTGATTATCTTCAACAAGTTCATAGGGGTGCGCCAATTGATTTTTGATGAATAAAAAACGAAATATTTGCCCTTTGACCATCGGTTCTTCCGCTTTGGGAAGGAAAATTTTGGCATTGGAAAAAAGGGTGCATGCCGCGACATGATCGGGGTCTGAATGGGTTAAAAATACGGCTACTACGGTTTTGGGGTCTATCTTGAGCCTGGCAAGCTCCCGACGCACCTGTTTTACATCATTGCCGGCGTCAAAGGCAATATAGGTGTCATTATTTTTCATGAGAAACAGGTTCACATAGGAATCTTTTACCGCATACACGCCGGCTGCAATCTTTCGGGTTTCCACGGGCGACAATTTTCTGGCTTCCATATAAAATTTTGCCAGAAACACCCCTCCTAAAAACAGAATGAGGAACAAAACCGAAGCCACTGAAATCAAACTTTTTTCCAAATTATGTTCACTTGTTCTCCAAAAATCGCATTGCGTTATTGTTGCAGTTTTTTCAAAACTTTTAACCCATAGGGACAAACAGCAGAACAAATCCCGCAATTGTGCCCCTTATGATATTGAAAATAATGTTGCTTTTTCCATTGATCACAGGCCTTTGCTGCGAGTATGGCGTCGCGGGACACGCCCGGAAACCAGGCCCTGCCGGTTAATGCAGTTGCTGGGCAGGCGTCCACGCAGCGGTTGCAATTGCCGCAAAAATTTTTCTCAACCGGGGTTCCACAGGCGAGGGTCATATCAGTAAAAACAGTTCCCAATCGAACCCATGAGCCAAAGGGGCGGGTGATCAACTGACAATGACGTCCTATCCAGCCGATACCGGCTCTTGTTGCGGCTGTTTTGTGGGGGAAATCCCCTTTGATGTGAATTGTATCTGTACGATCAGATGCCGCCAACGATAGGGATCGAAAGCCCCGGGTTCTAATTTCACCCGCCAAGTCAACCGACACCTCATTGATTAGATGATTTACCCGGGTATATTCATCTGCATATGCCCGGGTTGGACCCTTCCCAATGCCGGCCATTACAAGAGGGGCCATTGGAACAGCCCATGAAATCGCCCGGCAAAATTTTTGTCCGGTTTCATCCAGGGGGGTGTTAAAAGCCCGAAGGTCTGCTGCTCCCCATAGGGCTAACCTGTGGTCTTCCATCCACTCGTTTAGCCAGTCTTTATTTTTCACGCTGCCTTCGCAGGGTAATGGATTCTCCGGCAATCCCCCAATTGTCCGTATCCACCTCTTCGATGACCACAACAGTTGTTGCCGGATTTTTCCCCAGCACATCGGCAAGAAGATCGGTTACCCCCCGGATAAGCGCAGCTTTTTGATCTGGCGAGACCCCTTCATTGGTCACTTTTATATTCACAAACGGCATGATGTTCCCTTTTTTTCATTCGCGTTAAGGTTGACAAACATCTTTCCTATCCTAATTAATGGGGGGCCTAATTCATGGGGGCCTAGTCCATGGGACGGTTTTCCTCAACCCCATGGCAGGCCACAAAGCTCCCATTGGCGAGTTTCACAAGCTTAGGCACTTCCCTGACACATCGCTCATTGGCATAAACACACCGACCGTGGAAAACGCAGCCGGGGGGAAGATGGACGGGTGTGGGCACCTCCCCCTTAAGCTTGATATGTTTTGCCCTTTTCTCCCCCAACTTGGGAATAGCGGAAATCAGGGCCTTTGTGTACGGGTGCCGGGGTTCGGCAAAAAGGTCATGGGCCGGGGCCAGTTCGCAGAGGGTTCCCAGATAAAGAACCGCCACCCGGGTGCTGATATGCTGAACCACGGAAAGATCATGGGTGATAAACAAATAGGTCAGATTCCGCTTTTCCATCAACTCCATGAGCAAGTTTAAAATCTGGGCCTGGATGGACACATCAAGCGCTGATACCGGCTCATCGGCCACAATAAACTGGGGATCCAGGATAAGGCCACGAGCAATGGAGATCCGCTGGCGCTGGCCGCCTGAAAATTCATGGGGATACCGGGTAATCCAGGCAGGGTCCACTCCCACCTGTTCCATGACTTGAGCGGCCTTGTCCGTGGCTTCTGCCGCCGTCATTTTGGGGTTGTGGAACCGCAGGGGTTCCTCCAGAGTCTGGCGCACAGTTTTCCTGGGGTTCAAAGAGGCGTAAGGGTCCTGGAAAATCATCTGCATCTTCTTGCGAAAGGGAAGCCATTGGTTGTGGCTTAAATTATCAATTCGCTGGCCGTCGTAGAGAACCTGCCCCGCATTGGGGGGATACAATCCCATGATCACCCGGGCAAGTGTTGATTTGCCGCACCCGCTCTCCCCCACCACGCTCAGGGTTTCCCCTTTGTCAACAAAGAGAGACACATCATTTACCGCCTTAACAGTGGTCTTTTCAAATCTGGGCTTACCGCCTTTGAAGGTGAGTTGATCAAGAAGCCCGCCGGAAATATCAAAATGTTTCACCACATTATTGATGGAAACCAATGGTTTTTCTAACTTCATTTTAAGATCTTGTTCCATGTTATTTCCCATAATCTTTCATCGGTTATTTCATATGGCAGGCTGCCATAATGCCGTTTTGTTTTTCCTCAAGCACCGGGGTTTCCCGGGTACAGATGGGTTCACACAATTCACACCGGGGATTGAATGCACACCCCTCGGGGATATTGCTCAGGGTCGGCATCATGCCGGGGATCTGCCGAAGTTCTTCTCCCGGTGCCGTGGATCCGGGGATAGACCCGATGAGGCCGATGGTATAGGGATGAACCGGGGTGTGGACCACCTGGTCGGTTGCGCCGAATTCAATGATCTTGCCCGCATACATGACGGCGATTTTCTCGGTCACCTGGGAGACCACTCCCAGATCATGGGTGATCAGGATCAACCCCATATTTTCGGTCGCACAAAGCTGTTGCAAGAGATCCATTATCTCGGCCTGGATGGTCACATCCAGAGCAGTTGTGGGCTCGTCGGCAATGATAATGGCCGGATCTGACAACAGGGATATGGCAATGATGATCCGCTGGCGCATGCCACCGGACAATTCATGGGGATATTGATCCAGACGTTCTTCGGGGGAAGGGATCTGAACCTTTTTTAATTTTTCCAGGGCAATTATCCTGGCGGCAGATTTTGAAATTTTTTGATGGGCCCTCAGGGTCTCGATCATCTGGAATCCAACGGTAAACACCGGGTTCAATGTCATCATGGGATCCTGAAAGATCATGGAAATCCGATTCCCCCGAATTTTACGCATCTGGGAATCACTATAATCGCTGATCTTTTTTCCCTCAAAATAGATGCTGCCCCTGGAAATAAACCCCGGTTTACTGATGAGATTGATAATGGAAAAACCGGTCACCGACTTTCCCGCCCCGCTTTCCCCCACAATTCCCAGCCGCTCTCCCTTGTCCAGGGTAAAGCTGGCACCGTCTATGGCCGTTATATCGCCGGATCTTAAGGCAAACTTCACTTCAAGATCCCGCACTTCTAAAAGATGAGACATTGTAAATTTCTATCCTTTGTAAAGTTTCGGGTTAAGTACATCCCTGAGCCAGTCACCCAAAAGGTTTATCACCAACACAAAGAGCACCAGCCAGAGTCCCGGAAAAACCGTGATCCACCAGGAACCGGAAAAGAAAAACTCCTGACCAGCGCGGATAAGGGACCCTAGAGAAGGCCTTGATACGGGCATGCCAAGTCCCAAAAAAGAAAGAGCCGCCTCGCTCATGACGGCATTGGCTACCTGGATAGTGGAGATGACCATCACCGATGTCAGGGAGTTGGGCAAAATATGACGAAACATGATGCTCCATTTGGGCAGGCCGATCACCCGGGCGGCTTCCACATATTCCTTGTTTTTCTCGCCAATAACCGAAGCTCTTATGGTCCGGGCAAACATGGGCCAATTGGAAAGCCCTATGATAATGGTCAGCAGGGGAACGGCCAAACGTTCAAAACTGCCCAGCCCAAACACCACCTGAAAAATAGCGCTCATGAGAATGGCCATCATCAGATAGGGGAACGAAAACTGAATATCTGCAATGCGCATGATGATGGCATCGGTTTTTTTCCCCATATACCCGGCCATGAGCCCCAGCACCACCCCTATAAACCCCTGGATGGCAACAGCGCCAATCCCTATGATGATGGAGGTCCGCAATCCGTAGAACATGGTGGAAAGCATGTCCCGGCCCATGTTGTCCGTACCCAGGGGAAACTGGGAAGACCCGTCTGCCATCCACATGGGCGGAATTTCAGAATCCATGAGATCAATGCTGGCTGCATCATAGGGATTCATGGGAGAAATCCAGGGAGCGGCAATTGCCAGGATAAGAAATATCGCCAGGACAACAAAGCTTGATATGGCAACCTTGTCCCGTTTAAAAGCGTATAAAAAATACGATTCTTTAAATTGCTGTAATTTTTTCATTTTGTCCCTGTTATTCTAACGGTGGGATTGATGAATCCATAAAGGATATCCACAACCGTATTGACAAATACAAACAAAGCTGCAACCACCACCATATAGGCGATGAGCAGCGACAGATCCGCCCGGTTCACAGCTTCTAGAAACATAAACCCCATACCCGGCCATTGGAACACCAATTCGGTCAAAAGAGTAAAGGCAAACATGATACCTATCTGGACCCCGAACACCGTTATCACAGGGAGCAAGGTATTTTTAAAGGCATGGACCAGCCAAACCCTTGAAGGAGCCAAGCCCTTGGCCCAGGCATATTTGATATATTCGGTTTCCATAACTTCCATCATCTCCGAGCGAATCAAACGAATAAACAGGGGCAGCATCAGGGTTGATAAAGAGACACAAGGCAAAATCAGATGTTTGAGCCCGTCAATGGTGAGCAAACCCGTATGCCAATATCCCTTACCGAAGAGATCCACGGTTTCCCCCCTCCCATAGGAGGGCAGCACCTGCCAATGGACCGCAAACAAATAAATGAGCAGAATGGCCGTTAAAAACACGGGCATGGAGACCCCCAGAGTGGAAAAGCTCATGGTAAAACGGGATAAAAAACGCCTGGGCCACAGCGCGCAATAGATCCCAAGGGGAAGAGAAATCACAATGATGATCAGGGCAGTGCCGAAGACCAGCTCAATGGTGGCAGGGGCATGGGCAATGATCACCTCAAGATTGGGTTTGTTGTATAAGAAAGATCTTCCCAGGTCCCCCTTGGTAACCGCATCTCTTACAAACCGGCCGTATTGGGTGAAGAAGGGGTCGTTGAGGCCCATTTTTTCGGCGATCTGGGAACGTTCTTCCGGGGTGACCCGTTCGCCGACCAGATCCCGGACAGGATCTCCAAATTGATTTTTTATGGCAAATACCGCCAAGCTGATGACGAGCATGACAAGCACCGCCTGGAGGATTCTGCGTAAAATAAATGCAAACATGTTTTTTCTTATTTTTCCAAATTTAAGTACCCCCAAAGTCCCGGAAGGATTTTCCTCCCGGGACTTGAGGGCAGCGTTTTAATACGAAATACTTATGTCACAACTATTTGACGACCATGTCACCGAAATAGGGGTAGTTCATTGCATTGATTATCGGTTTCACCTGGAGATTCTTTTTGGCGCCGTAGGAATGGTTTTGCCAGTGGTAGGGGACGAAGGCTCCTTCGTCATAAAGAATCTGCTCTATTTCCTGGAGTATGGCAGCCCTTTTTTCAAGATCGGTTTCAGACTGGGCAGCCACTGTCAGCTCGTCTACTTTCGGGTTGCAATACCCGCTGTTATACGCGCCGTATCCGGTTTCCTTGTTCTCGCACATCATTAAAAATTCGGAGAAATTACCGGAATCCTCTGTATCTGAATGCCAGCCAATCAGCATCATATCGGCGGCTCTGGCATCAAATTCGTTCCAGTACTGGGCCTTGGGCATGGTTTTCAGGTTCACCTTGATACCAATTTTCCCCAGCATCTGGGCAGTTGCTTCGGCAATCTTGGCATCGTTCACATAGCGGTTGTTTGGGGCCATCATGGTAACTTCAAACCCCTTTGCATAGCCGGCTTCTTTCATGAGGGCCTTGGCTTTGGCCAGGTCATACCGGGGTTTGAGAGCTTCTTTATAACCGGCATATCCCCTGGGACCCTGCTGGGCTGCAACGGTTGCAGTCCCCTTCATAATCTTTTTTACAATACCGGCATTGTTGACAGCATGGACAATGGCCTGGCGAACCCTGACATCCTTAAGGGCTTCAACACGGTTCTGGTTCATCTGTAAGGTAATAATACGGCCGCCGGAAATGGTGACCAGCTTCACTTTGTCATCCTTGTGAATTCTTCTGAAATCCTGGGGAGGAACAGGAGAAATAAAATCAACATCTCCGGAAAGAAGGGCCGCCACCCGTGTGGCATTTTCTTTGATGGGGGCGATGATTAATTTTGACACATTGCCGGGTGATTTGGTATCCCAATAATCTTTGAACCGCTCCATCTCAAGAACAATCCCGTGCTCCCGCTTGGTCACAAAAAAAGCACCGGTTCCGGATTCATTATTCAAGGCAAAGGATTCACCAATTTTCAAAATAGTGTCTTTGGGCTGTCCGTTGGTATCGGTACCGGTATAAAACTCTGAGTCCATGGCAAAGAAATAGGTCGCCATATTGAGAAGAAGGGCATAGGGTTTTTTGGTTTTAATATCAACGGTGTAATCATCGACAATGGTGACGCCCTCAAAGGGATCCAGAAGCGCTTTAAAATCCACACCCGTCCGCATGCGGTCAAAGGTCCATTTTACATCCTTGGCAGTAAAGGAGTTTCCACTGTGAAATTTCACGCCTTTTCTCAGATGAAAGCGCATGGTCAGTTCATCCAAGCGTTCCCAGCGGGTTGCCAGGCGGGGCTCAAAGGTCAATTCCTGGGTCCAGCGGACAAGGGGGTCAAACACCCAATGGGACAACTGGAGCATGCCGCCTGACAGTTGAACGTGGGGATCAAGGGATACCGGATCGGCATCCAGCCCGACTGTCACTGTCTTTGCTCCGGCAGAAACGGCGAAAGAAAGCACCAGAAACAAACTTGCGGTCAACAACAATAATTTTTTCATCCTATCCTCCATTTATAAATTAAAAGTGATACTGAAAGCAACGTATTTTCCACCTTTCAATATTTAAAAAAAACCTATGTATTCAAATACAAGAAAATATCAAATATAGTTGATCGGGTCAAGTGTAAGTATTTTCTCTTTTTTCTGGTTGGTCGCCAAAAGAGAAATAGGTAAAAGCAAAGCGAATTGCCTTTTTTCCTTGACTTGTTTTACCAGCATTACTAAGAACAAATGGACAGTGAATTTATAGATCACTAAATCATTCCACCTTCATCTCAATAGCTTCATAATCCAATTGTAATGATTTTTAAAAGTAATTATTTACACGAGGAGGAAAAGAACATGAAATGGCGTAAAATTTTATCCATCGCAAGTTTTACTATTATGTGCAGCATGCTTGCTGTATCTGTTCAGGCCAAAACCTTTGTATACTGTTCAGAGGGAAGCCCTGAAGGATTCACCCCTTCGCTCTACACGGCAGGAACCACCTTTGATGCTTCAGCCAGACAGCTTTTTGATAAACTATCAATGTTTGAACATGGGGGAACAAATGTTATTCCCGGTCTTGCAACGTCCTGGGATATATCTGCAGATGGCAAAACCTATACCTTCCATTTAAGAAAAGGTGTCGATTTTCACACAACCTCCTTTTTCAAACCCAGTCGTCAGTTTAATGCAGATGATGTTATTTTTTCTTTTATGCGGCAAAAGGATAAGAATCACCCCTACCATAAAATATCGGGCGGGGCATATGAATATTTCGAATCCATGAGCATGGGTGCGCTTATCAGCAGTATTGAAAAAAAAGATGATTACACCGTTATTTTTCATTTAACCAGACCTGAAGCCCCCTTTATTGCCAACATGGCAATGCCCCTTGGTTCCATCCATTCAGCAGAGTATGCAGAAAATATGATAAAAGCGGAAACCCTTGACGAATTTGATCAAAAGCCTGTTGGAACCGGACCCTTTGTCTTTGTTTCCTACCAGAAAGACTCCACCATCAGATACCTTGCCCATGATACATATTGGCAAGGCCGGGCGAAAATTGACAAACTTGTTTTCTCAATTACACCGGATGCATCTGTCCGCTATGCAAAACTCAAAGCAGGTGAAGCCCATCTCATGCCATACCCAAACCCCGCAGACCTTGCAGCCATGAAAAAAGATACAGATATTAATCTGATGGAAAAGGAAGGGTTAAATGTTGGTTATCTTGCGTTTAATACAACAGTAAAAGAATTCCAGAATGTTAAAGTTCGCCAGGCATTAAGCCTGGCCATTAACAAACAAGCCATCATGGATGCCGTATTCCAGGGATCCGGCAAAATTGCCAAAAATCCGATTCCACCGACAATATGGTCCTATAATAACAGTGTAAAAGATTATGACTATGATGTTGCTGCAGCAAAAAAACTTCTTGCCCAAGCAGGTTATCCCAATGGGTTTGAAACCGATATCTGGGCAATGCCGGTACAGCGTCCTTACAACCCCAATGCAAGAAGAATGGCTGAAATTATTCAGGAAGACTGGTCAAAGGTTGGTGTTAAAGCAAAAATTATTTCCTATGAATGGGGTGAATACCTCAAACGCTCAAAAGCGGGTGAGCATTCAACCGTTCTGTTGGGATGGACCGGTGATAATGGTGATCCAGACAACTTCCTTGCGGTTCTCCTGGGATGTGATGCAGTGGGTTCCGGTAATAGAGCCATGTGGTGTTACAAACCGTTTAATGATCTTCTCATGAAAGCAAAACAGACTTCCGATCCCAAAGAGAGGACAAGACTCTATGAAGAAGCTCAGCTTATCTTTAAAGAGCAGGCGCCCTGGGTGACCATTGCCCATTCAGTCGTATATGAACCCATGAGCAAAAATGTGGTGGGGTATAAAATTGATCCCTTTGGTGGACACGTTTTCTACGGTGTTGATCTAAAATAATCAATGCCCTATTTCAATAACCGGCATGGCCGGAGTACGGGTGTTTGCTCTCGCCACAACGAAGAATGGGATTCTTATAATTGCAGTGTCCTGGCCGGATTTTCATATAAATTAAGGGCGGTACAAAAATATTTTGCTGTACCGCCATTAATAATAAAAATGTGATGCCACTATGATTCAATTCTTTTTCAGACGATTTTTTCATATTTTTCCTGCCTTTATCGGTGTAACACTCCTGACATTCTCCCTGATTCACTTGATTCCCGGGGACCCGGTTGAGCTTCGCGCAGGAGAAAGAGGAATAGATCCTGTACGACATGCAGCCATGAAAGCTGAAATGGGTCTGGATAAACCGCTTTATGTGCAATATTTGCGATATATCGGCAATGTTTTTCAAGGGGATTTAGGCAAATCCTTTGTCACAAAGAAACCTGTTCTTGAAGAATTCTTAACCCTTTTTCCTGCTACTCTTGAACTTTCTTTCTGCGCCATGATTTTCGCAGTGATATTCGGGCTTCCCGCAGGCATTATTGCAGGCGTCAAAAGGGGGACTGTTTTTGACCATACCGTCATGGGAGTCTCTTTGACAGGATATTCCATGCCGATTTTCTGGTGGGGACTTCTAATGATTCTGTTCTTTTCCGTGCATCTGGGGTGGACACCTGTCTCTGGAAGGATATCCGCTCTTTTCTGGGTGGATGCAGACACCGGTTTTATGCTCATAGACGCCTTTTATTCCGATGAACCCGGCGCTTTTAAATCTGCCCTAAGTCATTTAATTTTGCCCGCAATCGTTCTGGGGACCATTCCACTGGCAGTGTTTGCCAGGATGACACGCTCCTCTATGCTGGAAGTTTTAAAGGAAGATTATGTCAGAACTGCAAAAGCAAAAGGTCTGTCCCCAAGCCGGGTTATAATGGTCCATGCCCTGAGGAATGCAATGATCCCGGTTATTACGGTCATTGGCCTTCAAACCGGTGTTCTTCTTGCCGGTGCCATCCTGACCGAAACGATTTTTGCCTGGCCCGGAGTGGGAAAATGGATTCTTGAATCCATAAGACGGCGGGATTACCCGTCCATCCAGGGGGGGATTCTCATCATTGCCACCTTGATTATTTTTGTAAACCTAGGGGTGGATATTTTGTATGGAATTATCAATCCGCGTATCCGTCACACCCGTTAGGAATTTTGCCATGAATAAAACCTTAATCATAACCCGGGACAATGAAGCGCCGCCACACCCCTTAAAAGAGTTCTGGAACTATTTTAGCGAAAACAAGGGCGCAGTGATTGGGTTATTTTTTATCATATTTGCGATTACCGTTGCCGTTTTTGCAGATGTTCTTGCACCCCACAACCCCTTTGACCAATATCGGGATGCCTTGCTCCAGCCGCCGCTCTGGATGCATGGCGGAAGCACAAAATTCCTTCTGGGGACCGATGATGTCGGAAGAGATATCATGTCAAGGCTGATACATGGTGCAAGGCTTAGCCTTTTTGTGGGGGTTATCGTTGTGACCCTTTCCCTTGCAGCCGGAATTATTCTCGGCGTGACATCGGGATATTTTGGCGGGTATTATGAAGTTTTTGTCATGCGACTCATGGACATCATTCTTGCCCTGCCAAGCCTTTTGCTGGCGCTTGCCATTGTCGCCATCCTGGGTCCCAGCCTGAAAAATGCCATTCTCGCCATTGCCATTGTTGTGCTGCCCCATTATGTAAGATTGACAAGGGCATCGGTGATTGCCGAAAAGAGCAAGGATTATGTGACCGCATCAAGGGTGTGCGGATCCGGCCCTTTTAGAATGATGTTTGCCGTCTTGCTGCCCAATTGTATGGCACCCCTGATCGTCCAGGCAACCCTGGGGTTTTCAACTGCTATTCTTGATGCGGCAGCCCTGGGCTTTTTGGGTATGGGTGCCCAGCCGCCAACCCCTGAATGGGGGGCAATGCTCGCCAGTTCCTTGCAATTTATTCAAAGAGCCTGGTGGGTAGTGACATTTCCGGGGCTTGCCATTCTTTTAACAGTGCTGGCGTTCAACCTCGCGGGAGATGGCCTTCGGGACGCCCTTGATCCAAAAATGAAGCGATAAAATTATCATGAATCAAGTATTGGATATAAAAAACCTGTCCGTTGACTTTGATGGATTCAAGGCGGTTGTGGATGTGGACCTGTCCCTGGATCGAGGAAAAATTATAGGAATCGTAGGAGAATCTGGGTCTGGCAAGAGTGTGACCCAGCTTGCGCTCATGGGACTCATTCCCTACCCTGGAATTATTCGAGCAGACACGCTTTTTTTCAATCATCATGATCTTTTACGCCTGTCAAAAAGAAAGAAACGCAAGATCACCGGAAAAGAAATTGCCATGATTTTCCAGGAACCCATGACAAGTCTCAATCCCTGTTTTACGGTTGAGTTCCAATTAACCGAAGCCATAAAAACCCATGAAGGCGGATCAAAAAAACAGCAAAAAGAAAAGGCCATAGAATTATTAAAACAGGTGGGTATCCCGGCACCGGAGGAGCGGTTAAAAAGCTTTCCCCACCAGTTATCAGGAGGGATAAGCCAACGGGTTATGATTGCAATGGCCATTGCCTGTAATCCGACACTTCTTATTGCAGATGAACCCACGACGGCACTGGATGTGACCATCCAAGCCCAGATTCTTGACCTGTTGATCGACCTTCAAAAAAAAAATAATATGGCCCTGATCCTTATCACCCATGATATGGCAGTAATAGCTGAAACCGTTGAAGATGTGGTGGTAATGTATGCCGGCCAGGTGGTGGAAAAAAACACTGCAGATAATATTTTCACGGATCCCAGACATCCCTACACAGAGGCTTTATTAGGCTCTTTGCCGGAACGAAATGTGAATACAAGAAGGTTGCCCACCATTCCCGGGGTTGTCCCTGGAAAGTATGACAGGCCGACAGGATGTCTTTTCCATCCCAGATGCAAATTTGCCAAAAAAAAATGTTCAACCACGGCCCCTGCATATACCCGAAAAGGCAAGAGTGCTTTCAGGTGTCACTTTCCATTGTTAA
Organism: Desulfobacteraceae bacterium; assembly: GCA_016743945.1. GTDB lineage: Bacteria > Desulfobacterota > Desulfobacteria > Desulfobacterales > Desulfobacteraceae > NBML01. The sequence goes on along the minus strand of JADGFI010000037.1, from coordinate 6,992 downwards.
ACGGAGTTCCCCGATATGAGTAAAAAAACAATTATAACCGCCAGAGATCTAAAAAAATATTATACGGTTAAAGAGGGGTTATTTTTTAAAACCTCTGCAACATTGAAAGCACTGGACGGTGCCTCTTTTACCATTAAACCCGGCAAAACCTTTTCAGTTGTGGGGGAATCGGGTTGTGGGAAATCTACTCTTGCACGTCTGATTACCATGATTGAACCACCGACTTTCGGAGATTTTCAAGTGGATGGAATCAATGCAGTAACGTCCAACCCAAAAACCATGAAAGCGTTAAGATCAAAAGTCCAAATTATCTTTCAGGACCCCTATGCTTCCCTAAATCCCAGGAAAAAAGTCGGCTCGATCCTAGGAGAACCCCTTAAAATCAATACAAATATGACAAAAGCCCAGCGCCGGGAAAAATCACTTGCCATGATGGAAAAAGTAGGCCTGAGCAAGGAACAGTATGCAAGATATCCCCATATGTTTTCAGGGGGACAAAGACAGCGGATTGCGGTTGCAAGAGCATTAATGCTTAATCCAGCCCTGGTAGTAGCGGATGAACCCGTATCTGCTCTGGATGTGTCGGTCCAGGCCCAGGTATTGAATCTGCTCATGGATCTCCAGGATGAGATGAATCTTGCATATCTGTTTATTTCCCATGATTTGAGCGTGGTTCGATTGATTTCCGATGAGGTCATGGTGATGTACCTTGGCAGGCCAGTGGAACAGGGAGAAAAAAATATTATTTTTGAGAATCCAATTCATCCCTATACAATGGCCTTACTTGCAGCGACACCTCGTGTGGATAAGACTGCCAGAATAAAAAAGATCAGACTGACAGGAGAGATTGCCTCTCCTTTGAACCCGCCACCAGGATGTACCTTCCATCAACGGTGTGCACATATGACAGGTATCTGTAAAGAATCTTCCCCTGAACTTAGATCTGTTGGAGAACGGATGGTGGCCTGTCACCATGCGGAAAAATTTTATTAAGGACCCAAATTTATCAAAGCGGTTACCGCTTTGATTTCATATTCTGAAAAAACAAGAACCCCATTTTTCCTCAATACCGCCGTTGTCACACCCATTCCTGCAATCAATCTATTTTCAAAGGTTCCATCATATATAAGGCTTGATCCACAGGAAGGGCTTTTGGTCTTTAAAATCGCAATTTTTATGGCATGGGTCTTGATCAGATCAAGGGCCATGGCTGCCCCCCGGACAAATTGAGGTGTAACATCCTCGCCTGCGGATGTCCAAAGCTTTGCCCTTTGCGCAAGCACATCCTGCCCATCTCCATTGACAATTTCCGCAGGAGGGCGTGGAGTTTTAAGCCCACCCGCCACTTCAGGACAAAACCGGACAAGCCGGCCCTGGGTTTCCCATTTTTCGACTCCGACATGGTCCATTTTTTTTTGCCGTCCGTCATACCGGACAATGTCGCCCATAAGACAGGCAGATATTAATATTTTTTCCATAAACAAGGTATACTAAACTATATCGACTTTGTAAAAATAATCGTTGACTATTTAAAAATTTAATGTAATGAATTGATATTCATTTTATGATTTGGGGAAAATTAAAAGGACGATTAAACTGATAAAAAAATATAAATAATTATTTTTATTAACTATATAGACGTTTTAAGATGTTCTTTTTATAAAAAGACCCCCGAGTTATGCTGATTTTTTTAATGAAGGGTTATTCATTTAAAATCAAACAAACATAACCAGAACCATATGCAACAACAGCATCAGGAGGACATTTAAGATGGCACAAGTAATTTCCGACCGCAGGGATATCGAATTTGTGCTGCATGAGCAGCTTGAGGCAGAAAATTTGTCAAAAATCCATGAGGATTTTGCAGATTTCAATAAAAAGACCATTGACCTGGTCATTTCGGAAGCAAGAAACTTTGCTGTCAAAGAATTGTTGCCCTCCAGCAAAGAAGGGGATGATCAGGGTTGCACCCTTGAAAACGGGCGAGTTACCACCCCGGAATCCTTCAAACGGCTATTTGACCTGTTCAATGAAGGCGAATGGCTGGCACCCACGGAATCCCCGGAATGGGGTGGCCAGGGAATGCCTAGAACCGTTGCCTCGGCAGCTGCTGAATATTTTAACGGCGCCAACTACCCCTTTATGATGTATCCAGGGTTAACCCAGGGAGCCGGTCACCTGGTCGAACATTTCGGCACCCAGGAACAAAAAGATATCTATCTGAAAAACATGTATACGGGCAAATGGACCGGCACCATGCTCCTGACCGAGCCCGGCGCCGGATCGGACGTGGGTGCTTTGACCACCAAAGCCGTTCCCAATGGAGACGGCACCTACACCATCACCGGTGAAAAAATATTTATTTCCGGTGGAGAACATGACCTGACGGAGAATATCATCCACCCGGTTCTGGCAAGAATCGAAGGAGCACCCGAGGGCACCAAAGGAATTTCGCTTTTTCTGGTGCCCAAATTCAGGGTCAATAATGACGGCACTCTGGGTGAATTCAATGATGTCATCTGCACCGGTATTGAACACAAAATGGGGATCCACGGCAACAGCACCTGTTCCCTATCCCTGGGTTCCAAGGGCAATTGCAGCGGCACCCTTTTGGGCGAAGAGAACAAGGGAATGAAAGCCATGTTCCTGATGATGAATGCTGCCAGACTTCTGGTGGGATTCCAGGGATTTGCCTGCGCAACAACTGCCTATATGTATGCCCTTGACTATGCCAGGAACAGGATTCAAGGCAAAGATCTTCTGGAATTCATGAACCCCGATGCAAAATCTGTTTCCATCTTCCGTCACCCGGATGTCAGGCGTCAACTCATGATGATGAAAGTTAATGTGGAAGGCATCCGATCCCTTCTCTATTTTTCCATGTATTGTCTAGACATGGCAGATGTTGCCCAAACCCAGGAAGAAAGAGATACATACAAGGGAATCGTTGAAGTGTTGACGCCCATTGCCAAGGGCTACGTCACAGACCGGGCCTTTGAGGTCTGCAGCCATGGCATGCAAGTATATGGCGGCTATGGTTTCATCGAAGAATATCCCATGGCACAGCTTCTTCGAGATTGCCGGATCACCATGATTTACGAAGGAACAAACGGTATCCAGGCCATGGATCTGCTGGGCCGGAAACTGGGCCTGAACAAGGGCAAACCCATCATGGATCTCTTCGGCAAAATGCAAAAAACAGTTGCCGATGCAAAGGAGATTCCAGAACTTGCAGAACCAGCAGCCAAGGTGGAAGAGGTAATAAATAAACTGGCTGAAGTGGCCATTCACATGGGCCAGACCGCCATGTCTGAAAAGGCCCTTACAGCCTTTGCCAATGCCCTTCCTTTCCAGGATGCCACAGGGGATACCACCATGGCATGGATGCTGCTCTGGAGGGCCACTGTGGCTGCCCAGAAACTTGCAAAAGCCAAGAAAAAAGATATTCCCTTTTACCAGGGCATTATCAAGTCTCTCCAATTTTATGTGGAAACCCAATTGCCCATCACCTTGGGCCGGTTTGCGGCTTTAATGAACACAAGTTCAGTGGCGGTTGACATTGAAGATACCATGTTCCCCAGCTAACCATTAGAAAAATAAATTAAAGAATCAGCTTCTTTTTTTTGGGGTTGCCGGCAGTTTTTTTGCCGGCAACCTTTTTTATTATCCGGTCCTGAGGTTAGCCTCTGACGATCCGATTCCGAACTATTGCCGGCCCTCACCGGGGTATTCAAGCAAAAAAAACAAATTTATATTGAACATCTACCTGTTTGTGATTACATTCTGATTTTTAAAACCAATAATCCCAGTGGAAGCTGCCCAATATTAATGGAACAAACCGGATACACCCAATGAACACAAGAGAGCCAGACCATTTAAATCTATTATGCGACATGGCGGAACTGACCACCATTGTCACGGGAAACTCGGATATTGAAACCTTCCTTGCAAGTACCGCAACCCTTGTTGCCCAGCATCTAAAAGCCCATGTCTGCTCCATCTACCTGGTTGAGGCAATGGAAAATCGCCTGGTCCTGCGGGCCACCCAGGGGCTAAACCCGGAAGCTGTGAACAGGGTAACAATGAAATCGGGAGAGGGCCTGGTGGGGCAATGTTTTAAAAATGGCTCGATCATCCGGGAAGGCAATGCAACCCAAAGCCCCCGGTTCAAATATTTTGACAATACCGGGGAAGACCCTTTTAACTCCTTTCTCTGTGTGCCCATCTCCAGCGGCGTGGAAAAAATAGGGGTATTGGTTGTCCAACACAGGGAACTGGACCATTTTACCCTGTTTGATGAAAGGGCCCTGAGAACAGCCATGACCCAACTGGCCGGGGCCATAGACAATGCCCGATTCCTGATGGAACTGGGTCCGGAAAAACCCCTTGAATATCAGTCCGGGCTGCCAGTATTTCTTAAGGGAGAACCCGGCGGGACCGGGTCTGCCTCAGGACAGGTTCTTATCTCCAGCCAGGACAGAAAATCAATGTTATACGGATCAAATCCGTCAAACACCATTTTCACAGGATCAGATTTTAAAGCAGCCGTTGATAAAACCTCCCAGGAACTAAAATCCCTCCAGGCAAGGTTTGCCCGAAGGCTTCCGGAAAGCGCTTCTCTGATTTTTACCGCTCATTTTATGATTTTAAAGGATAAAAATTTTACCGGCCGGATGGCAAAACTCATTGATGAGGGCGTGCAACCCGTCAGCGCTGTAAAAAAAGTTGCCCGGAAATATATTGACCTGTTTTCCGCAAGCCCCCAGGCCTATATGAGGGAAAAAACCGTTGACGTGGAAGATTTAAGCATACGGATCCTGTCCAACTTTCAAAACTCAAACACACAAAAAAAAACAGTGAAAGGCAGTATTGCCGTTGCAACGGAAATTTATCCTTCGGACATTCTCAAACTTGTGGCCGACGGTATTAAAGGGATCATCCTTGTGGGAGGCGGGGTCACCTCCCATGTGGCAATTCTGTCCAGGTCCCTTCAAATTCCGCTGATCATTGCAGATGATCCGCGATTACTGAACCTTCCATTGGAAACGATTCTCCTGTTGGATGCAGCCCAGGGAAATATTTATTTCAACCCGGACAAGAAAACCCTTGAACTGTTTAAGACCAAACACCAGACAGAAAAACAAATCAAAACCCAGACCATGGAAAGCCGGACCTTCAGCCGGGACAAACGACAGGTCACCCTGCTGGCAAACATAAACCTGTTGAGCGAAATCCGCCTGGCAAAAGAGCTCAAAGCCGAAGGGATAGGTCTCTACCGGACAGAATTTCCTTTTTTAATCCGCACCGGATTTCCCTCCGAAGCCGAGCAATTTTTGATCTACAAACAATTATTTGACCAGATGGATGGGATGCCGACTACGGTGAGAACCCTGGATGCAGGCGGAGAAAAAACCCTGGCCTATTCCGGATATGCAAGGGAGGCAAATCCGGAACTCGGACTTCGGTCCATTCGGTTTTCACTCAAACACAAGGAAATCTTTCAAACCCAGATACGGGCAATTTTACGGGCCGCCCATGGAAAAAAACATATTCGCCTTATGTTTCCCTTGATTTCCTCCATTGATGAATTTTTAGAAGCCAGGCAAGTTGTGTCAGACTGCACCCTGGATCTTGAACAGGAGGGTATTGCCCACAGCAACAGCCTTTCCGTGGGCATGATGATCGAGCTTCCTTCGGTCCTCAGCACCATCGATGAATTTGCAGAAATAGCCGATTTTTTTGCCATTGGCACCAATGACTTGATCCAGTATATGATGGGGGCGGACCGGGCCAACAAACTGGTGGCAACGCATTATATTCCCTATCACCCGGCAGTCAACCGCGGTATTAACGCCATTGTCAAAGCTGCCGATCGCAAGGGCATTGATGTATCGGTCTGCGGAGAAATGGCCCATGACCCGAATTATATTCCTTTTCTTCTGGGAGTGGGCGTTCGCACCTTGAGTGTGGACCCCCAGTTTCTGCCCTCGGTTCAAAAAACCATAATGGCGCTTTCCCTGGAAGAGGCTGCCGGCTATGCAAAAAAAATGCTGGCCGCAACCCGTGTCCGGGATGCGGCCAAACTGCTTAAGACCCGACCAATCCCTTAAAAACCCGCCGTAAATTCTCCTGGGTAATTTTTGTAAGGCAGAGGTCATCAACGGTGTCTTTTATGGGAAAAAGAACTCCAGGCCTCATTTTGCATTGGTTATCAACGATATGACTATGTATTTTAATATCCGTTTTATATGGTTTTTTCTTACGACGCTTATCCAGCCAAGTGTCGGCGCTGTCATGATCACCGACAAACAGGACATAAATGTTTTTTCCTTCCCAGATACAGATCAAGCGAAACCCTGAGCCAAGGTCAAACTTAAAACAATTTTTCACCCGCTTATCTGTTTTTCGTTTTAGTAGCCCGGCACGGGTGGGTCTTTCTCCCTTCATTAGCGCATCAATGATACGCCTTGATCTGATGGCCGCAATGGAAAGGATGTTTCCCTGTCGTTCAAGGGCTGCCAATTGGCGCTCAACTTTAAAAGAGATATGTACCCATGTCGGCATGATGTGTCTCCCTATGTCTATTATCAGCGCCATTGATGTATAGGATTATAAAAAATTGAACAGATTAACAAATTGATAATTTTTATAAGAGTTGGGATTGTTATGGAAAATTTTAATACCTTGTCAACACATCGAAATTTTATGAAAATTAAAAAAAAAGGGGTCTTCCGAAAAGATTTTCTTGAGTATTGTACGGCGCGAACAGTACATCCCGGGTCAAAAATCGCCGTCAAGCAGCCATTTAAATCCCTGTTTTTCCTAGGATAAAGTTTGACTTTTCCTGTTTGAGTACCGATACTTATGGGTAAGAAACATGAACCGGAATCCATAAGCGAGGCATTCAGATGAATACAAATAATAAAAAATTTGAAATAAAAAAAACATTCGGATTGGGGGTTTTATTAAAACTCACCAAAAAGAATATAGAG
>JADGFI010000036.1 GCA_016743945.1 Desulfobacteraceae bacterium | reverse complement strand
CACCTGTTCCCTCCCCCTCACCTTCTTCGGGTCGGACCGGCTGTTCACCGATAATATCGCCTTCTTCCCCTTCTCCTGTTCCCCCGGTGGGTTCCCCCTCTCCTTGTTCAAGATCCATGTTTATTTCGTCATGGATTAGTTTTTCTTCCACGGTTGTCGGCACCACGATTATCTTTTCCTTGCCTCCGGAACCGGGTTTTACAATTTGTCCGATGCGAATCTTTCGCTTAAATCCATCTTCTTCTCTTTGTCTGTCTCTTTCAAGGAGTTCATCAAGGGTTATCATGACAGGGTCTCCCTCATTATGAGTTGTGGGTTGTGGGTTGTGGGTTGTGGGTTGTGGGTTGTGAAAAAATAACCATCTCCCTCAATACTCAAAACAGTTACATTTATTTATCGTCTTCCTGACTGCAAAAATACTCAATGGTTTTTTGGGCACAGGTATGACAATAGCCAAGTTTTTCATGCATGGTATAAATCATTCGATCATAGAGCTTTTGATTTTCTTCATTTGTCCGATTTGCAAGCGCTCCGATCAAAGAACCTGCCCCTGCAATATCAGATTTTAACCGCACATCGGTAATGGCCTTGACCAAATCCAGATTGTCCATGAAATCGTAATTGGCATCCACACTCAATTTTTGTCCGTAGATTTTTCGAATGGAATTTCTAAAAGAAGCCCGCTGCTCTTCTGTTTTCAAGCCCAACCGCTCCTCAACATTTTTGATGTAGCGTTCATCAATTTTAAGCGCCCGCAGTTCTCCGGTCTGGGGATCCTTGTATTTCCACATCATATCAGGTCCCAGGTGTTCAGCGTCCACTCCTATGATCATGTTGACATAATTTAAGACATCCTTTTTAATGGCCAGGGGTTCATCCATATAGGCATTGAACATTTCCGTCATAATCCGCTCGCGATACAGCCCCCGGGCAATCTTCAGGTCTTCTTTAAATTTTGCCCGGTCAGCGGGTTCCTGGACATAATCGAGCACCGTCCTTTCAAGGGCTTTAAAGATATCCAGGGCAAACATACACTTGCCTTCATTGGTTTCCGAACTTTCCAGCAATAGCTGAACTGCCCGCCCCAGGTTCCGCTGACCCATTCCCTTTTGTCCGAACCGCTTGGTGATCTCGGTGTCCTGGTTCAGGGAATCAATGAGTTCCGCCAGGGTTTTCAAACTCTTTTCACCGGCCACTTCACCGGCCGCAAGTTTCATGGTTTCCACGGGGGTTAGTTTGTCTGAACGGGGTAACCGGGTCAAGACCACGCCAACGGAAGCTGCATAGTTCAAATTGGGATCCTGGTGGAGCACCTCGTGGGCCAAAGAACGCTTGGTATCGGTGCCTATGGCATAGTCAGTCAAATAGCGTTGAATCTTATAGTCTGTGTTGTGGGCCACATAACAGATTCTGCACCTGTCTATGATGGGGGCTTCTTCCCGTTCCGACAAAAAAGTATCAAACTCGGAATTATTGCTGGTGGCAATAATCAGGGTATCAATGGGCCATTTAAAGCCGTCCAGTTCAATGGTCCGGTTCTGGATAACCCCCAGGTAGACCTGGACCAGGTCCTTTTTATTCTTATAGATCTCATCACTGAAATGAATCCCGCCGCCGGCAACCCGGGCCAGGGCCCCCCGACGCAGATCAAACCGGTAAGGGTTGTTGGAATCAGAGATATGCAGCAACCGCTGGATGGATTCTTCTCCCATAAGATCCACAGCAGACGAGGTTATCTTGTCCTTGGCCGGATATTTACCGGTGATGGTGCCAAGACTCTCTATCAGCGGCACCTGGGTAATTTCTATAAAAGAAAGCATCTTGGTAATATCGTTGTCACAGGCTTCTCTGATCTGATTCCAGATATAGGCGGAACAGGCCCCCAAGGGCCGATATTTATCATAAAGATTTTCTATTTGCCGGGGTGTAAATTTAAACTTTTTGGACAGATATTCCATGGAGAGCTCTTTTGTTTCATCAAGGCTCATGGCAAGGATCATGGGGTCTTCATAGGTCTGGGATTCAATAAATGAGATTTTTCCATATCCCCCCAGCTTGTCTAAATTAACAAACCGGAAGGTGTGTTTTCTATTTTCGGCAATGGTTAAAAACTCCCGGTACCGGGAACAGAGATATTCCACCAAAAAAGTCTTGCCATTGCCGGGTTCTCCCACCAGGACAAAGGCCATTTCCCTTGAGGACCCCCCTTCGGAGGCATCCTTTACAAAGGAAACAAGGCTATTGATTTCATCATACATACCAATCAGATGTTTTTTCCCCTGGCTGAACAAATCAAATTGATAGGTGGTCTTTCCTTTAACGGTAATTTTTTGAATACCGGCATCTAAAATCATCCGGGAAACACCTTGAAAGGCATCTTCAAAAACCTTTTTCCCTTTTTTAACCGCATCAACATGGTGTACCAAAGATTTCGGATTTGCTTTGTTGGCCATTTTACCCTCCCCTTAAGCAGCAAAGAGACAGCTGCCATTCAATATTGGTTGGAATTTTTCAATTTTCGGGTACAACAGGAACACATTTCATCTTTGAAAAGTTGATATTTCGGGCACTGCTCTTTTATCGGAACGAAGTTTAGATGAGATGTTTAATTACTTACAATATAACAAGTTAAGAAAACAGTGTCAAACAATTTACTCTATTTGCCATACCATTTGCGGTCATTTGCTTCAGCATTACTAATCGCGAATAATTACACACCTCCTCTGTGTATTGATTTTCGCAAATCTCCCATATATATTTCTTTCTGTGTTAAGAAATTTATGATACCAATATGGCATTTAACTTAAATTTTTCAGGACCCTTAATGAATCCGAGAAATGTAACCACTGTTGTTGACCCTGATAAATGCACCGGATGTGGCCTTTGTCTTGAGGTCTGCCCTTCTGATACCCTTTCTCTTATCAATGGCATTGCCGTTGTCACGGGAGAAAATTCTCTTTCATGCGGTCATTGTATGGCCGTTTGCCCGGCAGACGCCATAGAAGTGAAAGCCCTTGATACGGAAATGACCTCATTTGAAACCTTTTCTCTGGATAAAAAATGGATGAATTTTGGGGAGTTCCCCACCACAGATATTGCCAGGCTCATGGCTTCCAGAAGATCCTGCCGAAATTTTAAAACCCGCCCCGTGGAAGTTAAAATCTTGCGGGATCTCATTAAATTGGCAATTTTATCCCCCTCGGGAACCAATAGCCAGGAATGGACCTTTACCTGCCTTTCCTCTAGACAAGCGGTGGTCGATTTTGGTACATCCATACAACATTTTTTCCAGAGTTTGAACAAAAAGGCTGAAAATTTTTTTTTACGGAAAGGGCTGCGCCTTGTGGGTATCAAAGCCCTTGATGCCTATTATAGAGAATATTATTCATCGGTAAAGGATGCCATGGATGAAATGGAAAATCAGGATATTGACCGGCTGTTCCATGGTGCCACTGCCTGTATTCTGATCGGCAGCGGCCGGCAAGCAAGCTGTCCCAAGGAAGATGCCATGTTGGCCGCTGGAAATATATTGCTGGCAGCCCACACAATGGGACTTGGTTCCTGTCTTATCGGGTTTGCCGTTGAAGCCATGAAAGCCGACAAAACCATCCAGCCCAAAATTGATATTCCAAAAGGCGAAAAAATACATGCCGTCATTGCCTTGGGGTATCCCGATGAAACCTACCGGCGCATTACCGGAAGAAAAAAACCCATAATTCGGTTTAAATGAGGCAAAAATGAACCCGGAAAAACCATTATCAATCAGTGACATCGCACGAGAGCTGAATTCTGGAATTGTCACCCTAAAATTCATTTTAAAGCGGTTCAGCCCATGGTTGCCCTTTGACCGCATTGATGGGCATCATTACTATTCACGCAATACCATCCCGGTTTTAATTAAAGTTCAAGAATCTCTGGAGGCAGGGTTGCTGCCATCGGAGATAGATCAGGAGCTTAAAACCGGGTCACAAGAATCCTCACCCCCTATAAAATCAAGCCCAGAAAAAGTTGACCCAGAAAAATCTGACTCAAAAAGGGACCACGATTTTCCGGAACACCCCCATCAAGATATTCGGATAAGTAAGGATGGACTCACACTTATTAAATCAATGTTTGATGATATTGCAGTTTTGCAAAACAGAGTTGCCACGGCCCATGAAAAAAGAGCCAACGCAGAAGAAAAAAAAGCAGTTGCCATTGAAAAACGAGCCGAGGCTGAAGAGAAAAAAGCCAATGCCATGAACAATATTGCCAATGCGCTCCAGGAAATGAATCAACACCGACGCCTTGATTCCCCCACAAGGGAAATGGCCCGCCAGGCAGCACTGGCAATGACCTTAGATGAAACAAACCCGGATATGGGCCTGGCAGATCTCGAAGATACCGGGGATCCCGGACAAAACGATTACCCGGAGATATTTGATTCTCCAGATCCCCCCATTGATCTATTGGAAGCCAGCGACATCCAAATGGATGATCTGTCTGATTTAATCGAAGCGGATATTCTCCTTGGAGATCCCCTTGTGGGTGTCCAAAATATCCCGGGAGACATTATGTCTCACCCCCCCGAAGATTCACCCCAAACCATAAAAATCGAACCCGAATTAGATGATTTAGCCGCTCTCATCGACCAGGAACCCCAGCCAGTAAACCCGACAAAAGAAGAGAAAGTGACTGAGATTGATGACCTCGCTAGGCTTCTTGAACCGACTCCCGAGCCAGAAAAATTGGACAATTTATCAGCTTTGATAGATACGATTTCAACCCAGGCCTCACCTGAAACAAATCGTTGCCCAGGCCTGTCCTTATTGGATGACCTGTCCCTATTAATTGATGATAGCGCTCCTTTAAAAACACCGGAACTGGACAATCTGTCGTTGCTGATAGAGACCCCAACCACAGAAGAATCACACACCCCAGTGGTACTGGATGATCTGTCTTTATTGATCACACCTGATTCAACGGTTCCCGGTTCCTTACTCCCCATTGATCCGATAGATGACCTAGGTATCCTTATTAGCGACCCCCCGTCTTTAAAACCGGATATCACCCCGGAAGAAAATCTTAAGGAATACAAGGCGGCTGTCATGAAAATAATTATAGGCCTCAAAACAGAGAATTTGAGTGCCCAAGAAACCACACGCCGTCTGAACCTGGATGGGGTTCAAACGATTTCAGGGAAATCACAATGGAGTGAGCAGTCGATTTCCCAAATATACAAATTTATTGATTCTGCCAAATAATTTTATTTATTTAGCACCTGCTTTAATTGCAAATTCGGTATTTACAAATTTTTCAAGGTCAATAAGACTTGTCATAATCTTCATTTTATCCATCATATATTTCTGGATGATATCAAGATCTTCTATTACCGGGAACAGCTCACCTGTGGTAATCCGATCCGGCGGCGTGGTGAGAACCTTTCGAATCAATTCTCGATCCTGGGATAAAAAGTCCCCCCCAATGACCGAGGCTGGATCTGGTTGTGCATCAATGGCAAGACCCGATTTCACAAAGCTGTTGCAAATTTCCTGGATTGCTTCGGGATGTTTCTCAATAATCTCTGATCTCACGACAAAAACACAACAAGGATGCCCCGGCCAAAGATCCTTTGAAAGCGCAAATTCTTCACCGTGCCCCTGGGCAATCACCTGGGACCCAAAGGGTTCTGCCACAATAAAACCACCTATCTCACCCTCTTCATCATATTCAATGGCTTCGGGCATCTGGAAGGGTGCCACAACTTCCAGGGTCACATCAATTCCCTTTTCTGTGGACCGCCCAGGTTTCAGGCCTTTTTCCGATAAAAGTTTGTGAAACAGCATATTGTGGATGGATAATTGGTAGGGGATTAAAACGGTTTTACCGGCAAAATCTTCTATTGTTTCGATCTGGGCGTTTTTGCTCTTTACCAAAATGCTTCCGGATTTGTGGGCAAAAAGCAATAATTTTAAGTCTACCCCGGATTTAAACAAATCCATGGCAGTGGGCGCAAGGATCAGCGCACCATCAAGGGATTTGACAGAAAGTGCATCTGCAACCTCATTCCATCCGTTTTTAACCACAGGCTCAAGTGTGCAATGCTCAAATTTTTCCATCCCTTTTTTTAATTTGAGATCACTAACCCCCAGGATAAGATGGTCTGTAATCTTTAAATAGCCGATCTTTATTGCAGGTTTTACCGCCATCGAGATACCTCCGAATTATAAGCGTATATAAGGATATTTGCCCTTTATTATGCGCAACTTTGTTTCAAGGTCAATACCAAATATCTGGCCAGGCCAGATGATAGTTCTATAAAGTTTTTGAGGGTAAAATGTTACATACTTTCCCTTTAAAGTAAAGCAATAACTTGTTCAATACCCGTGAAGAATGGGTCAAATTATAGGGTACTTAAAAGATAGCGGGCCAGGGAAAGATCTTCGGGGGTTGTTAGTTTAATATTGAACAAAGACCCATCGGTGACACAAACAAGAAGCCCTGCATGTTCCATCAAGGAAGCATCATCGGTTCCAGCAAATAAAGTGGCCTTTGCATGGGCATATGCGCGTAAAACAAGATCAAGGCGAAAGACCTGAGGGGTCTGGGCTTTATATAGAAAATCCCGGTCAAGGGTTTTAGCAATTTTCTGACCATCCAAAACTTTTTTTACGGTATCTGTAATTTTTATAGCAGGGATACAGGCCCCATTTATAGTGGCCTTGGCAATACAATCATCAATTAATGTTTTTCCAATAAAGGGCCTGACCCCATCATGTATCAGTACCACGGTTTTGTCAAGGTCGGGGGATAATTCGCAGGTTTTTTTCAAACCGTTAAAAACAGATTCCTGACGTCTTATCCCGCCAGCGACTAAATGAATGGGGGTCTTGAAGTCAAAGGGTTCCAGAATGGATTCCCTGCAAAATTTTTTGTCCTCTTTTGGAATAACCAAAATAATATCACAAATTTTTTCATGGGATTCAAAGACCTTGATGGTCCTGGTTAAAATGGGAATCTTCTCCAATTCCAGGTATTGCTTTTTTTGTTTGGACTGCATGCGCTGTCCTTTGCCGCCAGCAACAATAATGGCAATATGCCTGAAACCCTTCATTTAATTCGCCTAATTTATCTTTAGCTCAAATAGGATAATTCTTTGGGTAAAGGAATTCCTTTGCCCATGTGGTCTTCGCCATAGTTCACACCTGCCAGTATAACAAGATCGTTCAAAGCTCTTGAATCACCAGTAAAGGAAACGATTTCAATTTCTTCCTTTTTGATCTTGCCCCCGGCCCATTGTATATCAAGAACCGATGAGGCATCAAAGAAATCTTCTCCCACCTGCAACTTCACCTCACCACCGTAGTGCTGAACGATTTTTGCCACCAAAAGGCTGGGGCGACTATGAAATCCTCTGTCTTTTGGAATGCCCACCTGGATGGTGGATCTTTCCATATTTTCATTAATGATTCTAAAAGCGACTTCCTTACCCGAAGAAAGAAACTTGGCCGCATAAAAAAGACAAAAATTTACCGCCCGGTCCAAAAGAAGGTCCCGATCAATCAATTCGGACAAGGCAACACTGACATTCTTATAAACATCTTTAAACCCAACGTTATATAAGTGGCGTTCATAAAAATGCAATAACCGGCCCATGACCTGTAAAATATGGAAAACAACGGAAAAATGACTGCGGAGCTCATCTAAAATTACATTTCCAGAAGAGGACTCAGAATTTACCACATAGGAATCAAAGGAGGATTGAATATTATGGATCCTCATTTCATAACTGCGAATAATCACTTCATTGATTTTCCCGGGAACCAATTGATTGATCTTTTTTAAATCATATCGCTCATAAAAGGAAAATTGGTCAAAATCTTTGATCACCTCAAGAAATTCACTGGCAATCCGGGTTAAATTTTCTTTCTGGTTATCTTTTGCATTAAAATCATCTATGTTGTGATCCAGATGCTGAGAAGAGGTTATTCCGGGAAAATAACTTAGGTCATACCCGGTTTCAGGAATGGTAATGTCCAGCCGCTTTGCTTCGTCTAGGATAACCGGTACGGCCAGCTTCAAGGAATCCTGGATAATCCTCAGGGTATCTAACGCCTCTAATTTAAACATGTCCTGGTGACCATTTTCAATTCGGTAAAATTTAAACCGGTTCAACAGATGACGCTGGGAATAACAGGCAAGGGAAAGATGACGGACGCTGGCACTTAACTCGCGGTAAAAAACCCACTCTTTATTTTTTTTTGCCCCGTGAAAATCCAAGAAATCTTCCAGGATATGGGAGGTGGTAATGAGTTTGGAATACAGTTTTTTGGTAAACAGATAATCGTCGGATTCAAGATTATTAATGAACAACAAACACTTTAGGTACTCAAAGGAAAATATATTAGCCTTTTCCTTGAACGAAATATCACAGACAAGACTCATGGTTCACTATTCGCTTTAAAAAAATCCAAGTTAAAAAAAATAAAGTTAAAAAAAATTTCGGTCTGACCGTCCAGTAAGCCGAATCCTGTCACCCGGGCCGGTTACCCAGCCACGGGCCAACGATCATTCATCTGGGATACATGTTGCCATGCACCTCATGCAACCTACCCGGAAACTTGGGCGGACAACCCTCAAGCATTTCCCTATTTGGTCTTGCACCGGACGGGGTTTACCAAGCTTTTCCAGTCACCTGGAAAACTGGTGCGCTCTTACCGCACCGTTTCACCCTTACCCTAAGGGATGTTGCCATTCCAAAGGGCGGTCTACTCTCTGCTGCACTTTCCTTCACGTCGCCGCGACTCCACGTTATGGAGCGTCCTGTCCTGTGGTGTTCGGACTTTCCTCGAGGTGCCAAAGACACCCCGCGATCGTTTAGTCCGGTCAGACCGAAATTTTAATCAATATTTACATAATAGAGGATTCTACTGCATTGGGGACATGAAATCAATGAAGATCCTCGTTGTACTTCTATATAAAGCTGGGGCGGGATATTCATGAAACATCCGGAGCAGACCGCATGGCTGACACTGGTGACGGCAGACCCCTGGTTCATTTTGGATATTTTGCGAAACCTCACCATCAAAGAGGAGTCCAGGCGTTTGCCGATATCCTTTTGCTGTGCCAGGTATTCTTCCAACAGCTCCTTATCATCGCTGCATTTTTTTTCCATTTCAGCTTGTTGGGCCGTAATCTGTTCTGACAGCAATTCATACTCTCGCTCGCTCTCAGTGGCTATGGTTTGCGATTTTTCCCGTTCATCCATAAATTCGAGCAATTCAGTTTCCAGAGCATCTTTACGTTTTTTATTGTCATCCACCTCACGCAAAAGCACCGTATACTCTTTGTTGGTTTTAACCATTCTCAAGTTTTCATTGCTTTTAATAATCCGATCATCAACAATCTGGATTTCATGCTCACTGTCGCGACATGCAGACTGGGCACGGACAAGATCTTCTCTATTCTGGACCAGGGCTTTTTCAAATTGTTTAAGCCGTGATGCCAATTTCGTTTTTTCTTTTTCAACCTTTTCAAGAACCGCCTGAAGTCTGACAATCTCAGTTTCCGCTTCCTGAAGCTTAACAAGTGTTGCAATATCTGGTTTTGCTATATCCTTCATAGTTTATCCTTAAACAATTTTGAATGGATCCTTTTCTTTTTTAAACCCTTGTATTTTTATATCATACCCGACAGATGAAAATGCTTGGGCAAGTCTGCTTTCCAGCAAATCGACCACAATAACTTCCGAAGCAAAATGTCCCACATCTATCAGGCCTTTGTGGTGTGTTTCAACCTGCCTTGCTTCATGGTACTTAACATCACCTGTTATATAAACATCTGCAGAAGATCCCAGAAAACAGTCAATCAAAGAACCGCCAGAGCCTGTACAAAGCGCGACTCTATCCACTTGAAGATCAAGATTTCCGATGACCCGAAGATGTTCAAGCCCGAGACGTTCCTTAACCTGTAAGGCCAAATCCTGTAAGGATAGCACAGACTTCAAATCTCCGATTCTGCCAATCCCCTGAAGTTTCCCCTTGGATTCGTCTGAATCCTCTGTCTTTGAATCAGAAAAAAGGGATTCATCGCAATCAACACCCATAATCTTAGCAAAATAATCATTGAGCCCGTCAATGGCTTTGTCCAAATTGGTATGGGCTGAAATAATACTGATTTGTTCCCTGGCAGAAAGGCCAATGGCTGATCCCGGCATTTTACCGAAATCAATGGATTTTGCAGGGGTCATCTGTAAAGGGTGATGGGACAGCACAAGATCCGCCCCCCAGTCTCGAGCAGCCTCCATAACCTCTTTGGAAACATCCAGACTGACCATAATTTTTTGAATCGCCCAATCAGGGTTGCCTGCCTGAAGCCCGGAATTATCCCAATTTTCGGCAAGGTCAAAGGGGGCAAATCCATTGATAATATCCATAATTTTTTTGACGGTTAATTGCACACTTCGCCTCTATAAACAAAAAAAGCGTGGTATACTACCACGCTTTTTGTTCTTATATTGGTTTGATATCCAGCAGGCACATTCATATATGACCTGTCCATCCTTTTTTCATTTTCATCACATTCATGGGTATTGCCTCTTGTTCATTTAATGGTGGGCCCACCTGGAATCGAACCAGGGACCGACCGGTTATGAGCCGGTGGCTCTGCCAAACTGAGCTATAGGCCCGTTACCATGCAAACAAACTTGGTTTATATATAGCAATCATAAACTGCTGTCAAGATTTAATTTTCTATAAAGGTCTTGAGCTTTTTACTTCTGGTTGGATGCCGGAGTTTGCGCAATGCCTTGGCCTCAATCTGACGAATTCTTTCCCTGGTAACCGTAAAATCCTTGCCTACCTCTTCCAGGGTATGATCGGATTTTTCTCCAATGCCAAACCGCATTCTCAATACCTTTTCTTCACGCGGTGTCAAGGTTGCAAGGATCTTGCGTGTCTGTTCCGCCAGGCTGAAATCAATGGCAGCTTCAGAAGGGATGGAAAATTTCTTGTCTTCAATAAAATCACCCAAATGACTGTCTTCTTCTTCTCCAATGGGGGTTTCTAAAGAAATCGGTTCCTTGGCGATCTTGAGCACCCTTCTGACCTTATCAATGGGAATTTCCATTTTTTCAGCAATTTCTTCGGGTGAGGGTTCCTTGCCCATCTCCTGAACAAGATACCGAGAGGTTCTGATGAGCTTATTGATGGTTTCGATCATATGAACGGGGATACGAATGGTCCTGGCCTGGTCGGCAATGGCTCGCGTAATGGCCTGACGTATCCACCAGGTGGCATAGGTTGAAAATTTATACCCCCTTCTGTATTCAAATTTATCCACAGCTTTCATCAAACCGATATTTCCTTCCTGGATAAGATCCAGAAATTGAAGCCCCCGGTTCGTATATTTTTTAGCAATACTGACAACCAACCTCAGATTGGCTCTTACCAATTCGCGCTTGGCAAAATCGGCGCTTTTCCGTCCCGCGTCAACCCCCCGGGTTATGACGCGTAGATCTTCTATGCCGCCCCTGATAAAATTTTTCCGCTGGGCCACCTGATCGAGCACCGAACAGATATCTTCATACAGTACAATGACCCTTTCTTCTTTAAGATCACTTCTAGCCGTCACCCAGCGCACAAAGGTATCCTGGTCCGCCCCCTGCTTTAGCATGGTGTCTTTGCGCACATTAAAAGTCTTGGCACATTTTTCCAAAAGCCGATCAACGGTTTCAAACCAGACGATCGTTGATCGGATACTTTTTTCAATTTTATCGATTACGTTGGCTTCAAACCGCCACCTTTTTAAATGCTCAAATATGATTTCCGTATTGTCAAAAATCTCTCGTTCGAGGTTTTCGAATTTTTTGGTTCCTTTTTTCAGACTGACCAGCTGTTCTCTTTTTTCTTGATTTTCCTCGTGAATATCATTGATATGGGTGAGGGCGTTGAGAAATTTTTCCTGTTTGGACACTTCATCCACAACCCCATCCCCTTCATCCACATCCCGCAGCACATGTTTGGGTCTCATGGATTTTTTTTCCATTTTTTTCCCATACATAAAGATAATGGACAATGAAATCGGACAATTGAGCATGGATCGAAGAATCTTTCGTTCACCCGCCTCAATTTTTTTGGCAATCTCGATCTCCCCATCCCTGCTCAAAAGGGTCACCATGCCCATTTCTTTTAAGTACATTTTAACAGGATCTGTTACCGCACCAAATTCCAGGTCCGGTTTGTCCTTTTTAACTGAAAAAAGATCTTTTTTGGCGCCTTTGGCCTCTTCAATGGGTTTGAGTTTTTTAACAACTGGCTTTTTAACCGCCTTTTTTTTAGGCGTTGCTGCGGCTTTCTTTGAAGAGGCCTTTTCATTATCCACCAGCTCAATTCCCATTTCTTTAAACTGAACCACAATGTCATCAATCTGGTCAAATGATTGTAAATCACCAGATATGGCATCATTTATTTCGGCAAAAGAGAGAACTCCGTTTTTTTCACCCTTTTTTATAAGATTCCGCATTACATCTTTATTGATCACTAGATTCTCTCCAGACGTATTTGTCTTTTCTGCCATATAGTGCCTCCCAAAGGCCTAAAGTTGTTGACTATCGTGTAATTGCTGAATTTCGAGCTGTTTTTTTCTTAACAGGTCTGTCACATTCGCATCACAGCCCTTTTCCGCACTTATAATCTTTGTTGTTAAAATATTTTCGTTTTTTTTTCTGATTCTTATAATCCGGTTCATCAAGACGTTTGCTGTCTTTGCCATATCATCGTTTCCGGAAAAATCATCCATCGCAAGGGATGCAATCAATTCCTGGTCCCTGTTATCGTCTATTTTTGCCATAACATTTGTGACAAATCCCTCATTAACGGATTTAGTTGCTATAATTTTCCCGGCAATTGCCTGGAACCGCTTTGAATAAAAACAGCTTAATACATCCTTTTCTATCACCTCGGGTATCAGGTTGGGATAATTTAACATGATACTTAAAATTTGACGCTCCCTTGGATCCGATACCAGTATTTCCTTGTCCATGGGATGATCTGCCATGAGAGGAGATTGTTTTGTATTTTTTTGAACAACGGCATCTCTCACCTTTTCCAAAACCGCCCGTTCATCAATATTCAGGGTTTCTGAAAGTTCCCTTACATATAATGACCTTAATGCGGAATCTTGGATCAACGCCAGGTGCTGCTTCATCTCATCTAAAATTCTAACCCTGCCCTCCACAGACAAACCATGGGTATCCATGGCAAGCCCGAGCAGAAACTGCATAATGGTTTTAGCATCAGCTGCAAGCGCTAAAAAAGAGTCTTTACCATGCTTCATCACAAAGGAGTCCGGGTCATTCTTATCCGGCAAAACCAGAATTCGTGTATCCACGGCCTCTTGCATAAAAATCTGGATGCTTCTTTTGGCGGCTTTGATTCCGGCATCATCGGAATCAAATACAAGAATCATCTTAGCAGCATACCCTTTTAAAATTCGGACATGCTCCTGTGTCAATGCCGTACCCAAACTTGCAACTGTATTTTTAACCCCATGCTGGTAAAGGGATAAAAAATCAAAATACCCCTCAACTATATAAACAACCCCTTCCTGACGGCAATGCTGCTTGGCTGCATGCAGGCCGTAAAGGATCCTGCTCTTACTGTAAACGGGGGTTTCAGGGGAATTCATATACTTGGGCATGGCATCATCCATGACACGCCCGCCAAAACCCGCCACCTGCATATTGATGTCAAAAATAGGGAATATGATTCGATTGCGGAACCTGTCATAATAGCCATTGCCCTGTTTCCTTGGCAAAATCAGGCCGGAATTCGCTGCAATCTGACGGGTCACTTTTTCTTTTTTTAGAAAATGAACCGCATCATCCCAGGTGTCATGGGCAACGCCCAAATAAAATTCATCAATTATATCCCCTGTCATGCCTCTTCGTTCAAGGTAACGCCTTGCAGCCCCACCCTGGGAGCTGTCACTGAGGAACCCAGCGTACAGAATCATTACTTTTTTATTCAGCCGAAACAATGATTCTTTAACAAGAACTTGTTTTCTCCTTGCCGGATCAATTAATTCGGTCTCCAAAACTATATTATATTTTCTTGCCAACATCCTAACCGCTTCCGGAAAAGAGATCCCGTGATATTTCATCACAAAAGACAAGGCATTCCCACCGGCACTGCAACCGAAACAATGAAAAATCTGTTTGTCCGCATTCACTGAAAAAGAAGGTGACTTTTCTGAATGAAAGGGACAGAGACCAAAAAAATTCCTTCCCGATTTTTTGAGAATAACAGATTCTGATACGATATCTACAATATCTGAAGTGTTTAGAATTTCTGAAATTTTCTCTTCAGGAATAGTCATTTTCGGTGGTGCTGGCTCCAAAATTTCAACCGGTTATATATGGTTATTTAAGGTAAGTACTGAATAAACCATGTCAACAATCATCGTTAAAGATAATATTTGTAATTATTTAAAATCAAAGCAAAAGGATTGTCTACAAACTACCTTTGCTGGAGAGGGGCCCGCTAAGATTCTCGTTAATACGGGTTGCACTATTTAATGACTTTCCCATGGCCTTAAAAATAGATTCAAGCACATGATGCTCATTTTCACCATAATATGAATTTATGTGAAGATTAAATCCGCCTTTAACACTGAATGCCTGAAAAAACTCCCGGGCAAGATATGCATCAAAAACGCCACCTGACCTCAAGTTTTCTGGAAAATGATATACAAGGTAGGGACGGTTGGACAAATCCACTGTCACCCGGGATAATGCCTCATCCATGGGAATACAGCTATCGCCGAACCTTTGTATCCCCTCTTTTCCTTCAAGGGCTTCATAAAAAGCCTGGCCAAGAACAAGCCCGGTATCTTCTATTGTGTGGTGCAAATCTACTTCAATGTCACCCTTGGCACGGACCTTAAGGTCAAAAAAACCATGGACGGTAAAGGCCGTAAGCATATGATCAAAAAACGGAATCCCAGTAGAGATATCGGCGTTTCCGGTGCCGTCTAAATCCAGCGAAATTTCTATTTGAGTTTCGTTTGTTTTTCGGAAAACATCTATTTTTCGGCCCATAAACCCATCCTTGGAAACCCATTTTTGATCCATTAAATTCACCCCGTCTCGTTCCAATAATAAATCTGAACGAATCTTTCTAAAATACAGTAGAATTATTTATATGTCAATTTGATTATAAAAATTACATCCGAATATAGTGTTTTGAAATGTCATATTTTGTAAATAATTATGGACAAATGGTTGCAAATCTTCCTTAAAGTCCTTATATTAAAAGGATAAAAAAAATATGAACATTCAGGATGGCTTGAAATGAATATAAACAGGTATAATAATTATTCACCCGGAACGGAATATATAGGTGGGAATCCAGTCAGGGCCGCCACAGATTCCGACCCCCAGAGGACACGGACAGCCAATCCCCAACCAGAACAGCAACCAGTGGAAAAAAACGGGAAAAAAAAAGGCAGTGACAGCCGACTAACCCAGGCAGAGCTCCAATTGGTAACGGAACTCGCACAAATAGACACTCAGGTCAGAAGCCATGAAATGGCACACATAGCTGCAGGAGGCGGCCTGATCACCTCGGGGGCCAGTTTTACATATCAACGGGGGCCTGATGGGAATAATTATGCCGTGGCAGGAGAAGTCGGCATTGACACTTCAGAGATACCTGGTGACCCCCAAGCCACTGTCCAAAAGATGCGACAGGTCAAAAGCGCTGCCCTGGCACCTGCCAGCCCGTCTGCCCAGGATTTAAAAGTGGCTTCCAAGGCAGCAGCTCTGGCAACAAAGGCCAGTTCCGAACTTACAATGCTCCAGGCCAAACAACAGGCAGAGACCAATGAAGACAAGGCCTTTGGAAATCTAAAACAGGCATCTGATTCCTATACCAAGGTAAACAATCTGCCGGAAAAGGACGCCAGCACCTTCAAACTGGCTGTCTGAACTGATTTTTTCTCAAACCGGCTTCATTTAATCAATTTTACCATCTGCCTGAATTTTTCTCCCCGGGCTTCTTGCATCAATTCAAATAAAATCATTTCCACACTGGTAAGTTGTCCACCGGACTGGACCAGTCGCCCAAGACCTATCTCTTTATTTTCCTTTGTCCTGGAAGAGACACAATCGGCAGCCACCTGGACCTGATACCCCTGATTTAGCAGCTCATATCCTGTCTGGTGCACACAAATGTGGGTTTCAATACCGGTCAGCAATACCTGGCTTCGGCCCAGCGCTTTAAATTTATTCATAAAATCCGGTTCATTACAGCAAGAAAAAGAAAATTTCTCAATGGGGGTTGCGCCGTCCATAAGGCAAGAGAGCTCACCGATGGTCGGCCCAAGCTTGGAAGGAATTTGCTCCATCCATAGAATGGGAACATTCAGTATTTTCATGGCTTTTATCATAAGTGCAAGAGAAGCAAACAATTTATCTTTTTCGTACATCATTTGGGCCAGTTGCCCCTGAACATCCACAAGAAGCATCACAGATTTGCCAATTGTAAACACGACACACCTCCTCATATGATTTAAGATTGATACCACGCCATCCTTCCCAATAGAATTATTTTAAAATTCTATACATAAATATCAGTTAAACCATAAAAAACAAGTAATTTTACCCCATTCCTGAAACACCCGGTCCTGAAACAATTGCCATCCATGACAATTTTTGTTATTCTGTTTAACAATTAATGCCGTTTCCTTACAAACCGATTTGGTTATATTAAATTTAAGCGGTATAATGCTTTGACAACAGGGATCTATCTAAAATCAAGGCATTGCGCACACTTCTTGCTTAAAATGAACTTAGATAAATATTTTTTTTACAGGAGGAGTCATATGACCTTATCCATACAAAACAATGCGTCTGCATTGCAGGCTTTTTCAAACCAGATTTCGGTCAGTGCCAATAATATAGCCAATTGTCTTTCAGATGATTTCAAATCAAGCAGGGCCATAAACACCCAAGGAACTGGCAAACAGGTAACCACTACCATTACCCAAAGTAAAACGGCAGGCCCCCTTGTTGAAGATCCACTTAAAAACGACGGGTCCCTTAAAGAAATGTCAAACACAGACATTGCCCAAGAACTGGTTCAACAGATTTCAGTTCAACATGGATTTAATGCAAATGCCAAAACCATAAACGCCTATGACGAAACCATCGGCTCCTTATTTGACGTGATTGGATAAAACTGACATGAAGCGACTCATATTGATTTTAATTTTGGGTTTTTACCTGACTGGTTGCGCCGGGCTACAGACCGATTATGAACCCCCCACCGTCAGCATTACCTCTTTTAAGGCAATCCCCGGGGAAGGAATGGTGCCTCGGTTTGAAATCGGCCTGCACATTGTCAATCCAAATCGGTCTGCCCTTGATTTAAAGGGTATCGCCTATACCGTCAATCTTGAAGGCCACGATTTACTGACCGGCGTTTCCAACAAACTACCCCGAATAGAGGCCTATGGAGAAGGGGATGTTTTGTTGAAGGCATCGGTTGATTTTTTCAACAGTATTGGATTTTTTGCAGACCTTGCCAAAAATCAGAGAGAAACCTTTGCATATCGCCTGGATGCAAAGCTTGACGTGGGAACCTTGCATCCGATTATCCGGGTAAGCAAAGAAGGCAACCTGTCTTTGTTTAGCATTCCCCGGAACCAATAGCGCCCCCCCAAAAAAAAGACAAAAGACCCCACTATTATACACAACACCATAAAAATGTGGAACGCTCAGATAAAGGGGAAGTCAATCTCTTATCTTTAGATGGACCACAAAATTTGGGTGGCACACCGTTTTAAACTCTGCTAAGCTGTCATATTCAAGGATATGACAAAATTACTTTACCATGGAGGGAAAATGAACTTTAAAGAAATGATTGAATCCACCTTCAATCAATCGCTTAAAAATATCGTACCGTTGATAATCACAACACTGGTTTTGGTGGGTGTCAGTGTCCTGTCTTTTGGGATATTAGCTCCTGTGATGCTTGCAGGCTATACCAAATCTATCTTGAATATGGTAAGAATCGGACGAGAACCCACCCCCAGGGATGTATTTTCACAACTGAATCTTTTTTTACCCTTATCGCTGTTTACACTGGGATTGGTTATTGTTATCGCCATTGGCTTTTTTCTTCTTTTTCTTCCGGGTTTGATAATTGTTTTAGCAGTAACCTTTTATTTGATATACATGGTTCCGTTGATGGTAGACAAGAAGCTTGGCCTTGTGGATGCAGGCAAAAAAAGTATCTGCCTTGTGCGTCAAACCCGCTTTTTTGACCACCTTATCCTCGTTGTTTTATACTCAATTGTTCAGTCCCTGGGTGGGTCTACTCTCCTGGGAACCATGATTACAATTCCCATATCCACCATATTTTTGATGATTGCCTATGATCAGGTGGTGAATTCTTAAATTGGCTCTCCCAAATAGTCACAAAACCCCAAAGAAAAAACAGGGGATGAAATTCATATTAAACCGCCGATTGGTGTTGGAAAATTTTGCCGTTGATACAGGACAAATCATTAAACAGAACCTGACCCTTAATAATCCAAAATTTTCAGAAGCCCAAAAAATGGGCAGATATACCCGGGGCATTGACCCTGTTTTATATTTTTACGAGGAGGCCGAGAACAGGTTAATCTGTCCCCGGGGTGCGGCAACACAGATTTATAAAATCTGCCGAAACCAAGGGGAGACAATCGAGTTTATCGATGCCAGACAAACCCTTGAACCGGTTACTTTCAGTTTTACAGGAGAATTGCGGCCGTTACAGATATCCGCCGTTGAAAGCTGTTTAAAAAAAGATTTCGGTCTTTTGGAGAGTCCAACCGGGAGCGGTAAAACCACAATGGCGTTGTATATAATAGCAAAAAGAAGGCAACCCGCCTTGATTGTGGTGCATACAAAGGAGTTATTGAACCAGTGGATTGATCGTATCGAGCAGTTCTTGAATATTCCCAAAGCTGAAATAGGCATTATCGGGTCCGGTAAATTCACGATAGGCGCTAAAATCACCGTGGCAATGATCCAAACCCTTTATAAAAAAACTGCGCAAGTAACGGATCACATTGGCAATGTTATTGTTGATGAATGTCATAGATGCCCGTCAAGAACGTTTACACAAGCACTGACAGCATTCAATGCAAAGTACATGACCGGGTTGACAGCCACCATTTGGAGAAGAGACAAGCTTTCAAACGTGATCTTTTGGCACATAGGGGACGTGACAGGCCGAATCGATAAACTAAAGTTACTGGCCAGCGGGAATCTTTGTGATGCCCAAGTTTGCTGGGTAGAAACAAACTTTAATACCCAGACAGATACAAGTGATTATTATTCAAAGGTTTTGTCAGAATTGACAGAGGATTATCCGAGGAACCGTCTCGTCTGTAATACGGTAGAAAAAAATACCGTGGAAAATCATCAGGGCACAGGAATCAAATTGATTTTATCGGATAGGAAGGAACACTGCCAGACCCTTCACGACATCCTGCTCAAAGAAAACAATATTAAATCAGAGATTCTCACCGGGGCCTCATCCCCAAAAGAACGTGACAGAATTATCAAGGAGTTACAGCATGGCCGCTGCACGACACTCATTGCAACCGGCCAGCTCATTGGAGAAGGGTTTGATTTACCCGGAATTTCAACCCTGTTTCTGACAACCCCTGTAAAATTTTCTGGCAGGCTTATTCAATATATAGGTCGTGCCTTGAGGCCGGCTCCGGGGAAGAAAAAAGCCGTTATTTTTGATTTTGTCGATATTTTGAACCCCGTTTTTGAAGCGTCTGCAAGATCCCGGGCGCATACATATGAGCAGCAAAACATCTCCATGACATAATGATTAATACCCCGGGCGATTAAGGGCTCCCTCTTATTTGCTTGAAATATAACCCAACTTGAAATACTATTGCCCCATCAAACGGGTTAAACACAATAGATTTTTTTTTAGGATACCCCCCATGGAAAATCGACTACATCTTCCCTCAGAATCAGACATCAAAAGGATTCTTACCCTTGATGACAAGAAGCTGCCAAGTTTTCCCCAGGTAGCTGTAAAACTGCTCGAAGCATCCAAAGACGAAACCGTCTCCTTGACCGACCTTGCAAAAATTCTGGAGACAGATCCCGGTATTTCTGCAAGGGTGCTGGAAATTGTTAACTCTGCCTTTTACGGCATTGGTCGGCAGATAACAAAGCTGTCGGAAGCTGTGACACTTATAGGCCTGGATGAAATAAAAAAAATAGCCCTTGGAATGACAGTGTTTGAAAAAATGTTCAAATCCGGCCGGGCCAGACAATTTGACAGGCTCCTTTTCTGGCGTCATAGCCTTTGTGTTGCTGTACTAAGCCTGGAAATTGCCAAGGAAACCGGATATCCCGACCCGGAAGAAGCTTATATTGCAGGGCTTTTACATGATGTTGGCAAAGTCTTTCTTGATATCCACGGGAAAAAAGACTATGGCGATTTTATCCAGGAATTATCAAGTTCCACGGAACTGATCATTGAAAAAGAACGGAGCACCCTGGGCCTGGGACATGATGATATCGGGGCCTTTTTTTGTTCCCTTTGGAAACTGCCCGAAAAACTGATTATGGCTGTAAAATATCATCACCAGCCCTTTGATCAGATGGACTTTACACGAGAGGACAAGCTGCTGATTTCCATTGTTTCCCTGGCAAACTTTCTCTGCTGGACCCAGGGGATTGGGTCATTTGATTTTATCCGTCCCCCCATCCTTCCCCCGGAAGTTGAAACCTTCATTAACCTTGAAAAAATTGATATCATCCGCTGCATTCTCCGTATGAACAAGGAAATCGAAAGCATTTCCGAATTTTATCAATTTATATTCCCGTCAGCAAGTCAGCTCAAGGAAAACCTGCTGTGGGCAAACCTCAAGCTTTCCAAAGCCAATACACGGTATTATTACCAGGAAGATCCGTTTAAACAGATCCAGGAAACTGCATCGACAAGAGATACGATGGAAATTGGAAAACCCCTTGCCAAGGCAAAAACTATCAAGGAGGTCCTTGATATTGTCATGTACCAGGTGGGCCGTATCTTTGAACCTCTTCACTGGTCCATACTCCTAAAGGACCCGAAAACAGAAGAAATGGTATTTTCCCTTGTGGTGGGAGGCAACAAAAAAAGACTTCAGGGAGTGAAACTGCCAAAGGGAGAAGGGATTGCAGGCCATATAATGAATACCGGAAAATCTTTGATTATTAAAGATGTATCAAAGGATAACCGGTTCAGTATTCGGGTGGATAACTACACCAAATTCAAAACCCAGTCCATCATCGGCACCCCCCTCAAAACAGGTAACAAATGCTTTGGGGTTATCGAACTGATCAACAGAATCAATGACGCACCTTTCAGCACAGATGATCTGAAATTTTTATCTTCCATTGCTGAATATGCCGCCATTGCCATTGAAAGATCCTATTATAACCAGGCCCTGACCAACATGGCCACAAAGGACTCATTAACCGGCCTTAAAAACCGGTGGAGTTTTGAACGTGCCATCAGCAATAAAGAAGCGGTCTTAAAGCAGTATGGCAGTATCTTCACCATGCTGATTATCGCAACCGACGGCATCCTCCAAATGGAAGAAACCAAAAACCTTCCATCCAAAAATGCGATCCTCAAAGAAATTGCCCAGGGTCTGATGAAAACCAAACGCAACAAAGATATACTCTTCCGATATGGAGAGGATACCTTTATTTTGCTCCTGCCCCTGACCTTTGCCGATGATGCAGAAATAGCTACCCATCGGATTAAAAAAGAAGTTACCAAAATAATTGCACAAAAACTAAAGATCCCTATAAAATTAACCATCACACCCCATACGGTCAGCTCAGAGGATGCTGAAAAATTAAAGAAAATAGTGGCTGATTTCCTGTTCAAATCAAAGGCGACTGTGAATGAGAAACCCATCGGCAAGATAGAAGACAATATCCAACCCTTGTTTGAACGAGATAATAAAAAGGAGACAGAACATATGACCAAGGCCAAAACCTTTGGCAAATCTGTCTCATTGAGTGGAAACTTTGTTCTGTTAAAAACAGGAGAATCCGGCCATATCAGGGTGGAACAAATCTCTTTGGAGTCCATGGGTTTCAGAATCTCAAGATCACACCGTATCCAGATTAATGACTTTTTAGATATTCGATTTTCCCTGGATGATATAAAAAAGTCATTAATAAAAAGACGGGGGGTGGTCAGGGAAATAAAAGGCAATTATATCAAAGCCGATTTTTACAATCCGCCGCCCTTTGCCAAGAACCTGGGATTCTATGTGCTGAGCTGATAAACGGATGGAATCATTTTTGTTCAATCCGACGAAGGTGAGGATATAAAAAGGGGTAACATATTTTTGGACAAATGTTACCCATATGGTTACCCAAAACAAAACAGGCAGTTAAGGATTTACCCTAACTGCCTGTTTTTATGTATGGTACCGAAGAGAAGACTTGAACTTCCACGCCTTGCGGCACTAGATCCTAAGTCTAGCGTGTCTACCAATTCCACCACTTCGGCATATATACTCTTTCTCAAAAGTTAAACCCCTTAAATATCAAGGAATTTTCTTTTCATTGACCAACCCATACCCGCCAAGTTGTGCAACGAGAGTGTTTATATAAAAAGCATGCCGAATTGTCAAGAAAGAATCCTTCCCCCTGCGATAAAAACAGCACAAAAATGTAAATCCGCATATTAAACATCAAGAGGAGAAGATAATGCGGTAAAAACAATTTTTCTATGGGAAAAACACCAGGACTGGAGTATAACGATACTACTGAATCGAGTCTAAAATGTCCACCAATTTAAACAATAATAATATATCAATATAGTGAAACAATAAATTATGATCATAAACAATGCCAAAGAAGTCTTAAAAATAGAAGCCGAGAGTATTTTAAATCTTATTCAAAACGTTGATATTTCATTTGAAACCCTGGTAAAAGATATTTGTCAATCCAGGGGACGGGTCATCATTACGGGAATTGGTAAATCAGGACTTATCGGCAGAAAAATTGCCGCCACCCTGAGCAGTACAGGCACAAATGCTTTGTTTCTCCATCCCGTGGAAGCGGTCCACGGAGATCTTGGCATGGTAAGCCGTGATGATGTTGTTATTGCCATATCCAATAGTGGTGAAACCATTGAATTAAACCAGCTGCTTCCGGTAATCCGGGAGGTTGGTTGTCGGTTGGCCGGGTTTACAGGAAACCTGTCATCAACCATGGCACGGTTTTGCGACCTGGTCATTGATACCGGGGTTGAACGAGAAGCCTGCCCCCTTAACATGGCCCCCACTTCCAGTACCACAGCCCAGCTTGCCATGGGGGATGCCCTGGCTGTGGCCCTGATCCATGAAAAAAAATTCAAAAAAAGCGATTTCATGAAATCTCACCCGGGTGGTGCCCTTGGCCAGCGGCTTGCCTGTAAAGTCGGAGAAATCATGTTTGAAGCCAGTGCTGTTCCCTGTGTAACAATGGGCAACACCATGACCCGGGCCATTGAAGAAATGGATAAATTCAGATTAGGAGCTGTGATTGTCTTGAACCAGGAAAAACAGCTTATGGGTATTATTACAGACGGGGATATTCGGCATTGTGTTGCTGTGGCGACCCCTGATTTTGGCCAGGTTGCCGTGGAAAAAATCATGACGCCAACCCCCCATTGTCTTGGTATAAATGCATTTCTCTATGATGCACTGAACCTGATGGAAAAATACGAAATAACAGTGTTGCCCATTGTTGGAGAAAAAAATCGACTGGAAGGGATTTTGCACTTACATGATATCCTTGGTAAAGGATCCTTTAAATTTAATGGAGGCAGTCAATGAAAACCGATGATTTCAACACGAAGATCTCTGTTCTGGGTGAGGCAAAAATTAATTCACCCCTGAAAAGTCATGGTATCCCCGGTGAAGGCGGTACCCGATTTATTTCAGATAATTCAAGGATTACCGTGGATGTTCATGTTGAAACTATGGAAGGGTTTATTAAAAATAATCAGGCGTTGCCCAGCTTTGAACAGACAGGTCCCAGGGAAAAAATCTATTTTGATCCCAGCAAACTCAAATGTGCCATTTCCACCTGCGGAGGGCTCTGCCCGGGGCTCAATGATATTATCCGGTCAATTGTTCTCGAATTGTATCATATTTACCATGTTCGAAATATTTATGGTATTCGCCATGGTCTTCAGGGGTTTATTCCCGATTATGGGCATGATATCATGGACCTTAACCCGGGCAGTGTTTCAGGAATTCAGGATGCCGGTGGGTCCATTCTGGGATCCTCCCGGGGAACCCAGGATATCAGTATGGTGGTGGATTGTCTTGAGCGAATGAATGTGGGGATTTTATTCATGGTGGGGGGGGACGGCACCTTGATGGCATCCAAACAAATAGCCGATGAAATTCTAAAGAGAAAATTAAAAATATCTGTGATCTGCATCCCCAAAACCATTGATAATGACATTTTTTTGGTGTCCCGGTCATTTGGTTTTGATACTGCTGTTGACATCGCAACCCTGGCCATTAAGGGGGCCCATAATGAAGCAGCAGCTTATCCTTACGGCATTGGACTGATAAAACTCATGGGCAGACACTCTGGGTTTTTGGCGGCAACTGCAGCGCTTGCACAGCAGGATGCCAATTTTGTGCTGATCCCGGAGGTGGATATTTTCCTTTACGGAAAAACCGGATTTTTGCAGGCCCTTGAAAACAGGATCAAACAAAGAAAGCATGCAGTGATCATTGTGGCTGAAGGGGCGGGCCAAAATTTTTTCGATGACCAGGAAAATCAATATGATGCTTCCGGCAATGTGGTACTCAAGGATATTGGTATTTATTTAAAGGATAAAGTCGCCCAGTATTTTAAGGAAAAAGAGATTCCCATATCTCTTAAATACATCGACCCCAGCTATATTATTCGCAGCCTGCCGGCAAATGCCAATGACAGTGTATTTTGCGGTTTCCTCGGAAGAGATGCTGTCCATGCCGGCATGGCGGGGAAAACAAATCTTTTGATCAGTTTCTGGAATAACCACTATGTCCATGTACCCATGGCGGCTTCTGCCGGCAAACGCAAAAAACTGGATCCCCGGGGAAGGTTATGGCAGTCTGTGTTGGAAGCCACCGGTCAGAACATGTTTTTTACTGACTGATCTCCATAAACCTGCCTCGTTTGGCGGTGATCAAAAACAGTTCCTTGTGGACACTGCCGGTCTTATCAAACCAAGTTTTTCCAGTCACCCCTTCAAACAGTCTGCCTTCCTGGAGGACATTTTTCAGGTTTTCCCTTGAGTCCACGGCCTCATCCAGGGCAACTTCAAATAAAATAGTGGCGGTATCATAGGCAATGGCCTCAAGAAACCCGGGGAAAGTTTCATATAGATCCGTAAATCCCTTCTCAAATCCAGAAGTTATGGGATTCTTGCTGCTTCCAAAGTATCCGTCGGTGATCACCGCGTTTTTATTATACCCTTTTGCACCGGTCAAAAGACTCGCCTGGTGCCAAAGATTGGTGCCCAGAAGCACCATGCCCGTGGCATCATTAAAAGCAAGCTGGGGAAGAATCAGGTTGACCCGTGACACAGAATCCGGGATAAAAAGGGCTTGAAAATCTATCTTGATTGCCGCTTCAATGGAGGTAGTAGCCCCGCCTCTAGGATTTTGCAATATTTTATTTTCTTCCGGCACACCCGAAATTTCAAAGTCTTCTCCCTCAAGTGTTTCAGGTATTAAAAACTCTGGTAAAGGATAAAATTCGCCGGTGAGTTTCTGGATGGGAGTGGTAAAATCGGTTTTATTACCATCATAGGGTTCAACCCCGACGACCTCTCCGTTGAATTCATCCACAGCATCCCAGAATAATTCCATATACCGTTTTCCATACCATTCATGGGGGTATAAAATGGCCACTTTTTTTAAACCAAGCACCTTAAAAACATAGGAAGCCAAAGACTGGACTTGCATTTCAGGAGTAATGAAATTTGAAAAAAGGTAATCACCCTGGAGGGGAAATTCACTTTTCTGGGTCAGGGCGATCAAGGGGATTCCTAAAGTTTCTGCCCGGACACCCGCCATCCGGGGTGTCAGCATAGGTCCCAAAATTCCCATTACCTTTTCCTGGTTCAGTTCATCAACACATTGGGCTGCCCTTTCCGGGCTTGATTGGGTATCCTTGATAATCACATGAAACACTCTATCATGGGCTTTTGACAGGTCCTGGATGGCCAACTGAATTCCCTGCAGAGCTCTTTGACCAAAAACTTGATATTTCCCTGACAATGGCAGCAGACAGCCAATGGTATCTCGTTTAAAAGTGGCTGATTTCATGGCAACCAGCAGATCCCGGGCATCCTCGGCATAGGGATGATCAGGATAGGTATCGATAAAAAGACCCAATGCTTTTCCGCTTTCCAAATAATTATTTTGGGTGGCATTGTTTAATCCCAGCCAATAGAGCAACAGCGCATGGGGAATACTTAAATTTTTGATTTCGATAAACTCTTCTATGACAGGGGGGGAGGTTTTAGTCAGCACTTTTTCAATCCCGGATAAAATTTTTTCCCTGTCCCGGGGGTCAGCCAAAGAGAGTGCCTGGTTATAGACAAACAGGGCATCCTGATGGTTTCCTTCGGCTGAAAATTTCGCAGCTTCCGCCATGAGGATACGGGTCAATGCAATATCTTTTTCAATTTTTTTCTCTCCAATAGCCACAGGCTTATCCGTGGGATATTTTACGGGCTTTTTTGCACATCCCCACAGACCTGCAATGATGGCAACGGCCAGAAAAAAACAGACGGTTTTTTGGATACGGTTTAATTTTATATTCATTTTATTTCGCAAATTTTAAAATGTTGGTCCATTCAAATCCCCCAGGGGCAGATGCATCCTTTTTTTAACCTGGCAACTATATGTAAAATTAAAGATTATGTCAAAAATTCTTTTATCAAATGAATCGGCTTACTTTCTGCTTATAAGGCATCCTCTTTACAAAATTCATATTATTCTCTAATATTAAAATCATAGGGGTAGACATACAATAAAACGCCGTTTAAGACGGGAGGGTTGCCATGAGAATCGCCATAGTCGGCGCAGGAAACAAAAGTTTATACCTGATGGATATCATCGATAAATATGAGTTTCAAATAATTTCCCCGGTTGTCGTGGCAGTGGCCGATATCAACAATGATGCCCCCGGTCTTGTGAAAGCTCGGGAACGAGGGATGTTTGTTACCAATGATTATAATGATTTTTTCAAACTTGATAATATTGACCTCATCATTGAGCTGACCGGAAACCTGGATATTCATAATGATATTTTATCCAAAAAAAACAACAGAACCCGGGCCATCGCCCACACCATTGCACGGCTTTTCTGGGAAATAGACCATGCCGCCCGACGGCACAGTAAAACCAACCAGGAACTCACCGAAACCCTGGCATTGTATAATGTATTAATCAATGGCCTCATCCATGAAGATGTGGTCGTCATCGGTTTGAATCACAAAATCATTGATATTAATGATACGTTCCTGGAAAAACTTGGATTGACGAGAGATGAGGCGATTGGACAAAATTGCTATAAAATAACCCATCATCAGTCTATACCCTGTTCAGGCGATGAACATCCTTGTCCCCTTGCAGATGTCATAAAAACTGGCAAATCCTCCAGGGCAACTCATATCCATCAAGATCAAAACGGGAACAAGCGACATGTTTCCATCTCCTGCTATCCTCTTGCTGAAAAGGGGGTGTTAAAAGGGGTTATCGAAGTTTCAAAGGATATTACCAAAGACATTGAATTTGAAAAAAAAATGATGCAGCAGGAAAAACTGGTTTCCATAGGACGCCTCAGTGCCGGGGTTGCCCACGAAATAAATAATCCCCTTACCACAATCTTGACATCGGCAATGCTGATACAAGAAGATTTGGAGGAGGGAACAGAAATTCACAAAGAGCTTGCCATTATCAGCAATGAAGCCCTGCGCTGCCGTAAAATTGTCAAAAGTCTGCTGGATTTTGCCCGTCAAACCAAATCATTCAAACGAATGGATGATCTAAATGAGGTGATAAATGAAAGCCTGGTCCTTACAAGAAAACAGGCCAGATTCAAAGATGTTGACCTAAGTGCCAACCTTGCTAGGGAACTGCCGCCATTGGCAATTGACCGGGATAAAATTCAACAAACCCTTATAAATTTGACCTTAAATGCCATTGAAGCAACCCCGCCAGGTGGAAAGATCCGGCTTTTTTCACATTATTTTAAAGAAAAAAATATCCTGGAGATTAAAGTGAGTGATACAGGGGATGGCATTCTTCCTGAAAACCTTCTTAAAATTTTTGACCCTTTCTTTACAACAAAAAAAAATGGTACTGGCCTCGGCCTTGCCATCACCCATGGTATTATTGAGCAGCACGGTGGAACCATTTGTGCAAAAAGCACTCCTGGTAAGGGAACTGATTTTGTTGTCCGGTTGCCCCTGCCCCAGGGAAATGACAATTGACCCTTGATCAGATTGTCTCCATTCTTGTTGTTGATGATGAACTGCCAATTTGTCGCAACTGCTTAAAAATCCTTGATAACCGTCAATATGCGGTCGAATACGCACTAAATGGATTTGATGCCCTGAAACGGATGGAATCAAAAGGATTTGACATTGTTATCACGGACCTGAATATGGAACGATTGGGAGGTATGGAAGTCATTGCCCGGATTAATATTTCGTTTTCGCAAACCATTGTCATTGTGATGACAGGCTACGCCAGCGTATCTTCAGCAGTTGAAGTGATGAAAATGGGGGTTTTTGATTATCTTCCCAAACCCTTTACCCCCTACGAACTTAGGGCGGTTGTTCAACAGGCCGTTACCCGGATAAAACTTCGAGACCAACCAGCAAGGCTTATTGATCAAACGACAAAAAAAACGATCTCCCATCAATTAATAGGGGAAAGTCCCGGGATAAAAAAAGTTATTAAAATGGTTCAAAAGGTTGCTTCCACAGATGCCAATGTTCTGATTTACGGAGAGAGTGGAACCGGCAAGGAACTAATCGCCCGGGCGGTTCATGCCAACAGCAACCGAAATCAGAATGTTTTTTTTGCCATTGATTGTGGAACCCTTTCAGACGATCTTCTTTCCTCTGAATTGTTTGGCCATGTCAAAGGGGCTTTTACCGGTGCTGACAAGGATAAACCCGGCATTTTCAAACTTGCCCATAACGGGACCGTTTTCCTGGACGAAATCAGCAATATCTCCAGGGAAATTCAAGCCAGACTTTTACGGTTCCTTGAGGCAAGGGAATTTTTACCCGTTGGCAGTACAAAGCTTATAAAAGTGGATGTCCGTTTGATTTTTGCAACCAATAAGAAGCTTGAAAAGATGGTTAAAGCCGGTCAGTTCAGGGAAGATTTCTATTATAGAATCTTTGTTTATCCCATTATCATACCGGCATTGGATAAAAGGAAAATGGACATCCTGCCCATTGCCTATTTTTTTTTGAACCAATTTTGCGAAAAAATGGGCAAACAAATTACACGCTTTGACGAAACCTCGGCCAGCCGATTGATTGAGTATCATTGGCCGGGCAATGTAAGACAACTAAAAAATGTTGTTGAGCGTGCCGTCATTCTTTGTGACACCACATCCATTTCATTAAAAGAGTTACCCCTTTTGGGGGAAATAAGTGAAATCGATGAAATGATTGAAAGCATCCCCAAGACAAATGAAGAGTTGAAATTATTGAGAAAAAAAATCCGCCAGAAGGCCGTGAACAAGGTTGAAAAAAATTTTGTTTTACATGCCCTTGCAGAAAACGACTGGAATGTCACCCGGTCAGCTCGGAAGACGGGCTTAAACCGAACAAATTTCCAGGCCCTCATGAAAAAATATAACATCTCCCGCCCATGAACCGATTTACAGTTGACGCTTCTCCACCGGCCCTTCCCCTTTAATGTCGGTTCCCTGTTTTTTTTATACACTGTATTCTTTTTATATACACCCACCGTTAGCATCATAGAGGGATCGTCCCCCTGTTGATAAAAACAATTTTTGAAGTTAGGTGTATAGAAAAAATATACTAATAGACAGGCCGCTAAATTATATTTTTAAAAAAAATACTTAAAATACAGTGAGTTATAAAAGATCTTGCCCCTGGCATGATCCCTGCTATATCTTCTTTTAAACAAATGAATAGTCAAACCCCATTAATTCTAATCTTTAGAGGAGGCATATGATGGAAAATCAAATAAAAATCATGGTCGTTGATGATGAACTTGGAATTTGTAAAAATGTTGAAAAAATTCTTACAAAGAATAATTATTCGGTGGTTCATACCCAAAGTGCCGCCCAGGCCCTTGAGATGATGAAAAATGGAACTTTTTCTCTTCTTATTTCCGACATTGTCATGCCGGAAATGAATGGGTTGGAGTTGCTCAAGCGTGTTGCCAGGGAGGTGCCAAATATTAAAACCGTCATGATGACAGGATATGCCTCCACCAACACTGCCGTAAAAGCCATTCGGCTGGGTGCCCTTGATTATATTCCCAAACCCTTTACCCCGGATGAGTTAAGAACGACGGTAAGCAATGCCCTGCTGGGCAAATTACAGGAGATGGAGATCACCCAGGCAGAACGAGATGCCATTGAAGTGATGGATATTGATCTGGACTTTGGCAAGGATGCTGCCAGCCATCTTATTGAACCCGAAACCAAAACGATTATAGATCAAATTGTAGAAACCGAGCAGTTTTTTTGCAGTATCGGTAATATGACCTGCGATGTTATGGAAAAACTGGGCACCACCTGTAAAACGGGAACCAAAAAAAATTATTGCCCCAAACTCAAGGCGCTGGCAAAAAAGCAGGCAAAAAAAAGTATTGCCTTTAATCCCAAAACCATGATCGGCATAGATCAGCCCTTTGATTATGACGAAGTGGTGGCAATTACAGGTCCTGAATATGTTCAGTACATGGACAGAGACGGCTTTGCCTTTCTTCCCTATGAAGAACTGAAAAAAGTGAATCCACTAAAGGCTGCAACCAGACAAGATAAACTTTTTGATCCGGCGTCACACCCCTTGTTAAAAAATATTCTTGTGGTGGATGATGAGATTTCTGTGAACAACAATATCCGAAAAATCCTCGGGAAAAATGGATTCCAGGTAGACCAGGCTGTGACAAAAGATGAAGCCATTGAACGAATAAATCAAAAGATGTATAAACTGGTTCTCCTGGATTTGAGGATACCCGGCGTATCAGGTCTGGAACTTCTCAGGACTATTTCTGATGTGCAACCCCTTGCCAGGGTAATCATCATCACTGGCTATGCCAGCATTGAAACCGCCATTGAAACCGCAAGAATCGGCGCTGTGGATTATCTTCCCAAACCCTTTACCCCTGATGAACTGCGAAATGTTGCTGAAAAGGCCTATACGCTGGCCGCATAATTTATGGCTCACCCGCATCACTTGAAGGAGCCCTCCTGTATTGACGTGAATACGCCGGCACAGGGGGCTCTTTATTTTTTTAAAAATTTTTCTATCAGTTCAAAGGCCTTGTCTGTTTGGGATGGTTCAAGCCAGATCAAGTCCTTCTCCCTGTTAAACCAGGTAAATTGACGTTTGGCATATCGACGGGTATCCCGTTTCAAGAGCCTGACAGCTTCATCAAAATCAACCTCCTGTTTTAAAAACATGCCCATGTGACGGTATCCAATGGACTGCATGGATTTCAGGTCCAGGGAATACCCTCGTTCAATCAGAAAATTGACTTCATGGAGCAGCCCCTGGCGGATCATGATATCCACCCGCTGGTTGATCCTCGCATACAAGTGTTTTCGATCCATACGAAGACCAATGGTAAGGCTTTGGTATTTGGATTCTTTGAAGTCATGGTCCTTTTGTTTGTTAGAAATCGGCTGGCCCGTTGTCTGAAAAACCTCAAGGGCACGAATCACTCTAAAACTATCATTGGGGTGAATTTTTTTTGCAGCAACGGGGTCACAATTTTTTAATTGTTCATGGAGGAAAAGACTGCCTCGCTCCCCCTGCAGCCGGGTCAGCTCAGATAAGGTTTTTTCACACACGGGGCGGGCACGGAAAAGGCCATGAAGCAATGCCCGGATATAGAGTCCTGTACCGCCTGCAATAATGGGAAGCCTCCCCTTTTCAATTAAAGAATCGATCACCGTCCCGGCCTGGGTAGCATATTGACCCGCGTCAAACCCTTGTTTGGGATCCAGGAAATCAACCAGGTGGTGGACAGCCATTTTCAATTCGTCGGAATCTGGTTTGGCAGTACCAATGTTCATATATTTATAAATCTGCATGGAATCGGCCCCGACTATCTCCCCACTGAAATGACGGGCAATGGCAATGGCAAAATTTGTCTTGCCAATACCGGTTGGTCCACAGATTGTGACGATTTTTTTCATGCCTCTTTGAGTATTTAACCTTTTCTTCAATAATGGTTGACAAGATAAAACAGAAAGCTTTATAACATAGTTTTTTAATTAATAATAATTAAAAAACTGTGGTATAGCCTATTGATAGTTATTATAAGAAAAACCTAATTTTGATTTTGTATGATTAAAAACAGGAGATAAATAATAATGAACTCAGAAAAAATCGGATCAGTCGTGGTAATTGGTGGCGGTATTTCCGGCATGCTATCAGCCCTTGATCTAGCAAATTCCGGGTATTATGTCTATTTGGTGGAAAAAAGTCCGTCCATTGGCGGTGTCATGTCCCAACTTGACAAAACTTTTCCAACAAATGACTGTGCCATGTGAATTATTTCCCCCACACTGGTCGAGGTCGGCCGGCATTTAAACATCGAACTAATTACATATTCAGACATTGAATCCATTGAAGGAACCGCTGGAAACTTCAAAATACGGGTCAAAAAACGAGCTCGCAGCATTAAAACGGACCTGTGCACCGGATGCGGAGCCTGTGTCGAAAATTGTCCTGTAACGCAACAGACTTCTGCAGCATAATAAGCGTCAAATTATTGATTCCAGAGGAGAATTACAGAGGAGAATTACAAATGGGTGAAGTGACTACTCAAAACAATGGTGGTGAGGAAATTGATTATCTGGAATTAGACCAGATGATTGAAAAAGAATTTGACGGCAACAAGGAAAATCTTATTATGATTCTCCAGGCAATTCAACGCCGCTATAATTATCTTCCCAAAGCAACCCTTTTATATGTATCTGAAAAACTGGACATCCCTTACAGCAAGATCTACGAGGTAAGTACCTTCTATAGTACCTTCAGTCTTGAACCAAGGGGGAAAAACATCGTCTCCATATGCCTTGGAACCGCCTGCCACGTAAGGGGGGGGGAACGGGTCAAAGAGCAGATTGAAAAGACCCTTGATATTAAAGACGGTCAAACAACCATAGACAAACGATATACCCTTGAATCTGTTCGTTGCATAGGCTGCTGCAGTCTGGGCCCTGTCATTAAGATCAATGAAGATATGCATGGTCGTATAAAGCCGGATGAAATTGAAGCAGTATTAAATCAATACGAATAAATCACAAGGGGTATGAATCATGATTATTCAGTCTGTGAAAGACTTAGAAAAAATAAAAGAGGAATACCGGTTAAAACTCAACCTTCCCGATACAATCAAGGTGAATATCGGGATGGCATCATGCGGAATTGCCGCCGGGGCAAAGGATTCCTTTGAAACAGCAAAACAGGCGTTTTTAGACGATAAAAACATTGATATCTGTCAGACCGGTTGCATCGGGTATTGCGAGGTTGAACCCCTGGTTGAAATTCTTTCCAAGGGCCGCCCCCGGATGATGTTTAAACATGCCACAAAGGATAAGATCGTCGATATCATTACCGCCTATACCAACAATGATTTCAGCGATAAAAAAATATTAAAACTTATCCTGGGACAGGTAGGAGACCCCAGATCTCTTCTTGAAGATGACATGGACAACCCCCAGGAAAATATAGACCCCTTGGAAGGAATCCCCTTTCTTGAAGAAACCCCTTTTTTTAAAGGCCAGGTTAAAATAGCCCTGAGAAATTGCGGGTATGTCGACCCGGACAGTATCGAGGAGTATTTTGGAAAACAAGGATACATTGCCTTTCTTTCTGCTCTTAAAAACAGCCAGCCCCAGGACATCATCACCGAGGTCAAAGAATCGGGCCTGCGGGGCCGAGGTGGCGGGGGATTTCCCGCCGGCATCAAGTGGGCCACCTGTGCCAAGCATGAGGGGGACCGCTCCATCATCTGCAATGCCGATGAAGGAGACCCAGGGGCTTACATGGATCGAAGCATCCTTGAGGGAGATCCCCATTCAGTCATCGAAGGGATGCTCATTGCAGGCCTTGCCATTGGATCTTCACTTGGGTTCATGTATGTCAGAAACGAATATCCCCTGGCCGTTAAACGGCTGGTGAACGCCATAAAACAGGCCACAGCCTACGGTCTTCTTGGAAAAAATATCGCAGGAAGTGATTTCTCATTTACAATTAAGATATCCACCGGGGCCGGCGCTTTTGTCTGTGGAGAATCCACGGCGCTTATGGCCTCCCTTGAAGGAAAGGTGGGGCGGCCCAAGGCCAAATATGTGCATACCGTTGAAAAAGGGTTCAGGGACCAACCCACCAACCTCAATAATGTTGAAACCTATGCCAATGTACCGGCTATTCTTCTTAAAGGGGCCCCCTGGTATGCAGGTTTTGGTACGGACAACTCCAAGGGCACCAAGGCCTTTTCTCTGGTGGGCAAGGTAAAAAATACCGGACTGCTGGAAGTTCCCATGGGCATTCCGTTGCGGGATATCGTCTTTAACATCGGTCAAGGGGTTCCCGGAAAGAAAAAATTCAAGGCCGTCCAGACAGGAGGCCCTTCGGGGGGGTGTATTCCGGAAAGTCTCATGGATACGCCGGTTGATTACCAGCAGCTTGCCAGTGTCGGTTCCATCATGGGATCCGGCGGTATGATTGTCATGGATGAGAACACCTGCATGGTGGATGTGGCAAGGTATTTCCTTGACTTTCTCAAAGAAGAATCCTGCGGCCAGTGCAACCCCTGCAGGGAAGGAATCAAGCAATCTTTGGATATCCTGACGGCCATCTGCGAAGGAAACGGCAAACAAGGTGACATTGAACTGCTTGAAGAACTGGGCTCAATGATTCAAAAATTTTCACTTTGCGGTCTTGGCACCGCAGCTCCCAACCCTGTTTTAACCACTATTCGCTATTTCAGGGAAGAGTACGAATCTCATATCATTGATAAAAAATGCAGGGCAGGTGTCTGTAAAAACCTGTTCGTTTATGAGATTGATGAAAACGCATGTACCGGCTGCGGGCTTTGTGCAAAAAAATGCCCCCAGGATGCCATCACAGGTGACAAAAAAGAACCCCATGTCCTGGAACAAGATAAATGCATTAAATGTGGAATTTGTTACGATGCCTGTAAATTCAATGCAATCGTTATCAAATAAACTTGAGGGATAATATCTATGATAACTTTTAAACTTAACGGTAAAGAAGTACAGGGAGAAGAGGGGCAATATATTATTCATGTTGCTGAAAAATACGGCGTAACAATTCCGACCCTTTGCCATCACAAGGCACTGGAACCGGCGGGGATGTGCCGAATCTGTACAGTGGAACTCTTTGATGGCAGAAACACAAAATTTGTAACGGCCTGTAACTATCCCATCTGGGAAGGCATGGAAATTAACACCGAAAGTGAAGCCGTTCTCCAGGGGCGAAAGCTCATTGTTGAAATGCTCTATGCCCGATGTCCTGAAGTCCCCCTGTTAAAAAAACTGGCCAAACAATATAATATTGAGACCCCCCGTTTTAAGATGCAAGATGATGATTGTATCCTGTGCGGGCTGTGCGTGCGCATGTGTGAAAAGATGGGCAACTCGGCTATCAGTTTTATTGGTCGTGGGACCGAGATGGCGGTCAATACGCCTTTTGGGTTGCAGTCCGATGTCTGCATGGCCTGCGGGGCATGTGCCTCGGTTTGTCCCACCGGCCACATTACCCTTGAAAAAATTAAAAATGAGTTCACAAAGGCAAATCCCTTTTTAATTCCATCGGAATATGAAATGGGCCTTAAGGGCAGAAAACCGGTTTACGTGCCCTATGCCCAGGCGGTTCCCAATACGCCCGCCATTGACCGGGATGTGTGCATGCATTTTAAAACAGGCGGCTGCGGCGTTTGTGCTGAGATCTGTCAAATGGATGCCATTGACTATGGCATGCAAGATGAGATCATCGAGTTGGATGCAGGGGCTGTGGTACTTTCCCCTGGATTTCAGCCCTTTGACCCCTCCAAGTTTGATAATTACGGATATGCCAATCACCCCAATGTAATGACCGCCATGGAGTTTGAACGGATACTCTCGGCATCAGGTCCCACATCAGGTCATTTAACAAGGATGTCCGACCACAAGGAACCCAAGAAAGTGGC
Source organism: Desulfobacteraceae bacterium (assembly GCA_016743945.1). Classification (GTDB taxonomy): domain Bacteria; phylum Desulfobacterota; class Desulfobacteria; order Desulfobacterales; family Desulfobacteraceae; genus NBML01. The sequence continues at coordinate 25,836 of JADGFI010000036.1, read as the reverse complement.
CTGGTTCCAATGTGTGGGATCAAGGGACATGAACAAATGTGATAATAAGTATTGTTCCTCTGTTTGCTGCATGTATGCCCTCAAAGAAGCTGTCATTGCCAAGGAACATGCAGGAGATGCCTTGGATTGTGCCATCTTCTACATGGATATGCGAACCCATGGCAAAGATTTTGAACGATATTACAACAGGGCCCAGGATCAGGGAATCCGATTCCAGAGAAGCCGAGTTCATACGGTTGTACCCGTGGGGGATACCGGCGACCTGAAGATCACCTATACCGATGATGATGGCAAAAATATTGAAGAAATTTTTGACATGATTGTTCTGTCCATTGGTCTTGAAATTTCCCCTGAAGTTGTTGATATGGCCAAAAATCTTGGCATTGAACTCACCGATGGAAATTTTGCCAAAACCACCACTTTTAAACCGGTGGAGACCAATAGAAAGGGCATCTTTGTTGCCGGCGCTTTCCAGGGACCCAAGGATATTCCCCAGGCGGTTGTGGATTCCTCTGCTGCTGCCGGAGAAGCCGGCGCACTACTGGCCAGTGCCAGAAATACACTGACCCAAATTCCAGAGGTCATTCCGGAAACAAATATTGTGGGAGAACGCCCCAGAATCGGGGTCTTTGTCTGTAAATGCGGCACCAATATCGCAGGGGTTGTAAATGTTCCAGAGGTCCGGGACTATGCCGCCACCCTGCCCTATGTTGAATATTATTCTGATAATCTTTATTCATGTTCCCAGGACACCCAGGATACCATGACCCAGATTATCAAGGCCAATAAACTCAACCGCATCGTTGTGGCCGCCTGTACTCCCAAAACCCATGAGCCGCTTTTTCAGCAGACCCTTATAAATGCCGGGTTAAACAAATATTTGTTTGAAATGACCAACATCCGGAACCATGCTTCCTGGGTCCACAAAGACTCACCGGACCTTGCTACCCAAAAAGCCAAGGACCTGGTCCGCATGGCCGTGGCCAAAGTGGCGCTCATGGAACCCCTTGAAGAAGCAGAACTTCAGGTCAAACCCGTTGCCATGGTCATCGGCGGCGGCATATCCGGAATGGCAGCGGCCAAGAACCTTGCCGAGCAAGAGTATGAGGTACATCTCATTGAAAGAGATGCAAACTTAGGCGGCCAAGCCAACAAGCTCTATCATACCTATAAAGATGAAAACATTGCCCAGGAGCTTGCGCTGCTGGTCAAGGATGTACAAGAAAATGAAAAGGTTCACATCCATCTCAACACAAGTCTTGAAAATGTGGAAGGATTTGTGGGAAATTTCAAGTCAGACTTGTTAACAGACACGAAAACCACCACCCTTGAACACGGGGTTGCGGTGATTGCCACGGGTGCACATGGGTTGACCCCCACTGAATACGGTTACGGCGAGGATGAACGGATCATCACAAGCCTTGATCTGGACAAACGATTCATTGACAAGGACGCTTCTCTCAAAACCCTTGAGTCTGCGGTGTTTATTCAATGTGTCGGGTCAAGGGAGAAAGATCGTCCCTATTGCTCCAGGGTATGTTGTACCCATTCCATAGACAATGCCCTGGAACTTAAGAAACTGAACCCTGAAATGGCAATTTTTATTCTCTACAGGGATATCAGAACCTATGGAGAGAGGGAGTATAAGTATCAACAGGCCCGTGAAGCCGGGATCATTTTTATCCGGTACTCCGTTGACAATAAACCCAAGGTGACGATAACGAATGGTCGAATTCTTATCACTGCAAGGGATCACATTTTGGGACGGCCCATTGAAATTGAAACAGATCTTGTGACCCTGGCCACGGCCATTGTCCCCAATAAAGATGAACGCCTGGCCAACTTCTTTAAGGTCCCCCTTAATGAAGACGGGTTCTTTGTGGAGCGCCATGCCAAACTGGGGCCATCTGAATTTGCAACCGACGGGGTATTTTTGTGCGGGCTTGCCCACTATCCAAAACCCATTGACGAAGCCATTGCCCATGGGCAGGCAGCAGCTTCCCGTGCTGTCACCCTGCTGGCAAAAGAAACGGTCCATACCAGCGGTAATGTGGCAAATGTTGACCCCATGGCCTGCAGTTCCTGCGGTGTGTGTGTCTCTATCTGCCCCTACTCCGCCCCTGCCTTTGAAACCGATGGTCGGTTTGAGGGAACCGCCCAGATCAATCCAGTTCTGTGCAAAGGATGCGGTTTGTGCGTAGCTTCCTGTAGGTCCGGTGCCATCCATCTTAAGGGCTTTGACACGAATCAGATACTTGCACAAATCTTTGCGCTGAATGAAGCAGTATAAGGAGAATTCCATAATGACACAAAACAATAATACGAAGATCGTTGCTTTCCTGTGCAATTGGTGCAGCTATGGTGCTGCTGATCTTGCCGGTGTCAGCAGAATGCAATATCCTGCCGATACCCGGGTCATAAGAATACCATGTACAGGCCGTTTGAGTCCTAAGTTTATCTTGTCTGCCCTCAGGGAGGGTGCGGACGCTGTCTGGGTGTCCGGCTGACATCCCGGTGAATGTCATTACCTGGATGGTAATTATTATGCACGCAGGAAATTTGCTTTAATGGGCAACCTTTTGGAGCACATGGGAGTCGAAAGAGAAAGAGTTCATTTCTCCTGGATCTCTTCGGCCGAAGCCACAAAATTTGTGGACGTTGTCAGAGAAATCTCCGAAAAGGTCAGAGCACTGGGGCCCAACAAAAAATTTGTAAAAGACTATAACTAAAAAAGGTTATTTTTATGGATACCTGTATCAAAAAAATACGAGAGCTTGCCGCCGATCTCCTTGACAAAGGAGAAGTGGAACGGGTGATTGGCTTTGCCAAAGGGACCATTCCCATGGCAACCAGTCCTATTGCCATTGATTCAAAGCAGGAGATCGAAAAACTTGTTTTTAACTCAACCTGCGGATTGAATCTTGCCAATTTTGCTAGAAAACTTAAGGGCAAAACAGCGATCATTGCCAAGGGATGTGATTCAAGAAACATTGTCACCCACATTGTAGAAAATCAAATTAAACGCGATCAAATATATATTATTGGCGTTCCTTGTACCGGCATGGTCGATAAATTTAAAATTGCCTCTCTTTTTGAAGATGAGATTAGCCAATTTGAAGAAACAGGTGACACCCTGACGGTTTCATCATTGTCCCAGACCCAAACCCTAAACAAACAAGATTTTTTAAGGGAAAATTGTCGGCTTTGCACCCATAGAAATCCGGTGCTCTATGATGTTCTGGCAGCAGAATTGGTCGAAGAACAAGTGCTGGAAAATCCATTTCCCGATGTGGACCGCATTGAAGCGCTTGACCCCGATGCTAAATGGCAGCATTTTAGCGATCTGACAAAAAACTGCATCCGGTGTTATGCCTGCAGGAATGCCTGCCCCCTGTGTTATTGTCCCACTTGTTTTGTGGACGAGGCCGGCCCCCAGTGGGTGGGAAAAGGACAAAACAAGACGGATGTGGACACCTTTCATTTTTTAAGGGCCTTCCATTGCGCAGGAAGATGTACCGATTGCGGTGCCTGTGTTGAAGCCTGCCCCATGGGGATCAATGTCAGGGATTTTACCCGAAAGCTGAACAAAGATGCTTTGGCACTCTTTGGCTGGGAAGCCGGTCTTGACATCACCAAACGGCCTCCCCTGGATTCGTACAGTCCGGAAGATCCCAATGATTTTATCAAGTAAATAAAAAGGGCATACAATGAAATTTATAACTATTGATAAAAAGGACTGGACCAAAGGCATTGATAAATCCCGTAAGACCTATCAGCTTTTTGGCCCGGTTAAAGATAAAAACGGGTGTAAGATAAAGGAACTTGATGCAGATCTTGCACCGGATATGGACTACCATGAGTCGGTCATGTCTGCAAAATCGGTGCTGTTCCCCCAGACAGAAACCATTTTAACCACATGCCTCAATGAGGCGGTTGAAGATCATCATATCATGAAGCGGGCCCAAAATACATACACCCCCCGGGCGGTTTTGGGAATTAGACCCTACGATGCCAAAGCCATCCTCCTGGTAAAAATGAACTTTGACACAGATGACTATAAAGATCCCTATTGGTGTGACGCCTATGCGGCAACCACCCTGGTCGGCCTTGGCATCACCAAGCCCGGGCCCTTTGATTTTTCTACATCCGTTGGGTGCGGTCCTTTTTGTGAAGAAGGTTTGGATATTTTGCTGGCAGACCTTGATGACCACTACCTGGCAAAGGTTTTAACTCCCAAGGGAGAGGCCTATGCCGCTGCCTGCGGGTTTGATGCAGCAGCCGATGATCGAGAAAGCCAGAGCTTGTTTGATATTTTACAAAAAGAGGCAGAAAAAAATATTGCCTCATCAATTGAAACGGATAAGCTCAAGGAAAAAGTACTCTTAGATCTCCACGAGGCCCCCTTTTGGGATGATATTGCATTCTCCTGTATCAATTGCGGCACCTGTACCTATGTCTGCCCCACCTGCTGGTGCTTTGATATCCAGGATGAGGTCAAGCAAAAGGAAAGTTCCCGGTTTAGAAACTGGGATACCTGCATGTCTCCTCTATTTACCCGTCATGCAACGGGGCACAACCCCAGAGGTGCTAAGGTTCAAAGGGTTCGGCAGCGATTCATGCATAAACTCAAATATTTTCTGGATAAATATGACCAGGGAATCATGTGTGTCGGGTGTGGCCGGTGCGTGAAAAGTTGTCCGGTTAACATCGACATCCGCCAGGTTGCCCATACCATGAACACTTTTGAGAAAAAAGATTAGCGAACAAAAGGAGCCAAAGACATGGAAAACCCCTATATGCCGTATCCAGTTCGCATTGATGACATCCAAATTGCAACTGAAGACAAATCCCTTAAAACATTCAAATTTGTTTTTCTCAACGAAGGGGATGAAGAAAAATTTGCTTACCATGCCGGACAATTTGCAGAATTATCCATTCCCGGTGTGGGTGAAATTCCCATTGGTATCGCCTCATCCCCGGTTGAGAAAGGATTTGTAAAATTCACCGTTTTCAGAACCGGTGTGGTGACCTCTCATCTGCACAACATGAAGGTAGGTGATATCATGGGAATCCGTGGGCCCTTGGGCAACTGGTATCCCTGGGACAAACTTGAAAACAAAAACGTGGTCATCATTGGCGGTGGATTTGCATTTACAACGCTTAGATCTTCCATTGTTTACATGCTGGATCCGGCCAATCGATCCAAATTTAAAAATATCGATGTGGTATACGGCGCCAGATCCCCAGGAATGCTGCTCTACCGGAAAGAGTTATTTGAATGGGAAAAGCGGGATGACATCAACATGCACATCACCGTAGACGGCACCGATGACCCTGACTGGAAATACCATACGGGATTTGTTCCCCAGGTGGTTGAGCAAAACGCGCCCAAGGCAGATAAAGATACCTATGCCATTATCTGCGGTCCGCCTATTATGATTAAATTTACCCAGCCATCTCTTACCCAGTTAGGGTATAAACCAGAGCAGATTATCATGTCCCTAGAAAACAGAATGAAATGTGGTATCGGGATGTGCGGCCGGTGTAATATTGGAAAAGAACTGGTGTGTAAAGACGGACCAGTCTTTACTCTTGATGAAATTAACCAGACCCCGAAAGAGTATTAAACTTCTTGATTTAGGAAGGGCGATTTTTTCAAAATTGCCTTATTCTTTGTTGACAAGTATTGGATGCTGAGATATGTTAAGTTTTCAATTATCGATGCGACTATTGAAGCCAAGACAGTATGTCTTAAAAATGATAGAAAAAAACTTTTTACTGGAGGAACTTTTAAATGGCAACACATGAATTTAATGGAAAAACATTCGAAATAGATGAAGACGGTTTTCTGCTTGATTACAATCTTTATTGTGACGAGTGGGTAGACTATGTAAAAGGCCAGGAAGGAATTGAAGAACTGAATGACGAACACTGGCAGTTGATTAAGGTTCTTCAGGACTACTACGAAAAAAATGGTATTGCGCCCATGGTTCGTGTTCTGTCCAAACTTACCAAGTTCAAACTCAAACATATCTATGAATTGTTCCCCTCAGGTCCTGGTAAAGGTGCTTGTAAAATGGCCGGTCTTCCTAAACCGACCGGATGTGTATAGTTCAACCCATCCACACTTTTTTTTAGTTTATAAAGGCTCTGTTTCTTTAAACAGGGCCTTTATTTATAACGGCCCCGGGAGTTAATTATGCCCTTACTTGATGAAACCAATAAAAAAATTCTCAACCGTATTCAGCTTGATTTTCCCATTGATCCAAGACCCTATAAAAAAATTGCCGAAAATCTTGATCTCGCTGAAGAAGAACTCCTCCAAAGGATCAAGACCATGAAAGAGGAGATGCTGATCAGAAGAATTGGGGGGAATTTCAGTCCTGACCGACTTGGGTACCATTCAACCCTTTGTGCAGCCATGGTCGAAAACGACAAAATTGAGCTGTTTACACAAACGGTTAACACCTATTCAGGGGTTACCCATAACTACAGGCGGGATCACAAATTTAATATCTGGTTTACCTTTATAGCCCCTTCCGTTGCCATCATCAAAAAAAGCCTTGAGGAAATATCTGTAAAAACCGGAGTTACGACCATATTAAACCTGCCAGCCACCCGGGTATTTAAAATCTCTGCCAATTTCAAGGTATGAACCCGCTTCGACTTGCCCTTGTGGTTCAAAGGTGTATCCCGGGCGCATTTGAAAAAAATCTGACTGCAAGCCTTAACGCCGTCTGTCTTGCAGCCGCAAAAAAGGCTCAGATGGTTGTCTTTCCCGAAATGAACCTGTCCGGGTATATAGCAGGTCCAAAGATTAGATCCATCGCACAACCCGTGTCCGCAAAACTGATACAAACCTTATCTACTGCTGCCGACAAATTTGATATAACTATCCTGGTCGGAATGGCAGAGGCAAAAGAGAATCAAATTTTTGCCACCCATCTTGTCTTTTCCCCCAAAGCCCCCATGGCGAAATACCGAAAAATTCATATGGCACCCAATGAACGAGCATATTTTTCGCCGGGAAATGAGATACAAATATTTACGAACATGGATCTTTGTTTTGGTATTCAGCTTTGCTACGATGCACACTTTCCTGAACTTTCCACTGCCATGGCGGTTCAAGGGGCTGATATTATTTTTATCCCCCATGCCTCACCCCGGGGCAATTCAAAAGAAAAATACCAGTCTTGGATGCGCCATTTAACTGCCAGGGCCTTTGATAACGGAGTATTTATCGCAGCGGTTAATCAGACAGGGGACAATACCCGGGGACTCATTTTCCCCGGGTTGGCTCTTTTGATCGGCCCCGACGGAAACATCATCTCCAAATTTATTGATCCAAATGAAAAAATTCACACCGTCGATATTGACCTGACCGCCCTGGACAGGGTGAGATCCCACAGAATGCGGTACTTTCTGCCAAACCGGCGATCTGATTTGTTTGGTCAATAAGCCAATCTGCGTCCCACACTATATTTATTTTTCAATTTCACTTCTGCGGTTTTGAATATAGGCATTTTTGATGGCCACATAGGGATCCAGGGATGCATCCTTTAACGCTTCGTAATCACCTAGTCTAAACGAGGTTCTGTTTATTTTATCGGTGATGTTTACGCCCAGGGCAAGCTCCCAGGGTTCCACATAATTGACAGGGGTGATAAAGTAGTCCCCTGCCCTTCCAATTGCATCTCGAAGGGTGGATGGGCCCAGTATTGGCAATACCAGATAAAATCCATCTCCAATGGCATAGGACCCAAGGGTTTGCCCCAAATCCTCGTTGGTAGTTTTCATATTTAAATGTTTTTGGGCGAACTGGTTAAACCCCAGGATACCCACGGTTGAATTGGTGAGAAAAATACCCATTTCATCCGAAGCTGCAACAAGTTTGCCCTGGAAAATAGTGTTGATAAATCTAACGGGAAACAAAAGGTTAAAGAAAAAATTATTGACCCCACTGCGCACAGGACTGGGAACAATAAATTTATACCCCTGGGCAACGGGTTTTAATGCATAAAAATAGAGAAAATCATTGAATGAATACATTGCATGATTAAAATAATAGAGGGGATCTGCGACCATTTGCACCGCTTGGGCCTCATCGTCATACTCATCAAAAAGATCCTCTTCAAACTCATCTTCACCCGCTACCTTATGATCTTGGTCCATATCTGTTTCTAAGGGTTTGTCTGCGGCGATTACAAGAACTATTTTGCCTGTATCCATTTGGCTTGCTGCCCGGGCAAGGAGAATGGAATGCCTTGAAACTGAATCACCACACCCTTCATTTGGCATATTATTAAAAATGGGGGTGATCTTGGAGAGGCTCTCTTTTGCCAGACCTGTCGAGCCCTTTAAAGAGAATCCAATTATAAACAAACAAACCAGAACAAAAACAGATTTTTTCATTTTTCAACCTTTTCCCTGAGTTCGGTTATAATCGCTTCGGGTGTTTGGGATATCTGCTGCCTGTATTGTTCTCTGTAGTTGGCAGCCATGCTTACCCCTGCCACTTTTATATCATAAATTTTCCAGGCCTGGGTCTTTTTTTTTATCATCCGATAGGTGACCTGAATTTGTTTTTCTCCCTGGGCAATCTGTGTTGAGATATCGGTTCTAAACATATTTTTTTTGGGTTTTAAAGGCGTGTTTTCCATATATTTGATGACAATATTTTGAACATCTTTTCCGGCAAGTTGGGTAAAATAGGTCTGACTGATGAGTTTGGAGAAATAATAAACAAATGATTCTTTTTGCTCATTGGTAAAGGATCTAAATTTTCTACCAAGAGACAGCATGGAAAAAGTTTTAAAATCAAATAGTTCCATTGCTCTCGCATAAAAGATTTGCTCTTGTTCCTTTGGGTTTTGGGTAAACTTAGGATCCTGGATGGTTGCAAGAACTTCATCCACAGATAGCCTTAACTGATCCAAGGCCTGAATTTCAAAGGAAATACCAGGCTGATCCGCATCATTTGCCAGGCCAACTGAAACCGGTAAAAAACCAAGAACAAGACAAAGAAAGGGAACAAAAATCTTTAATACCATATCCATACCTGTTTTTGATGTATTCTAGGGTTTATCCGTGGCGAAAATAAATTTTCTGACCAAAGACTCAATATCCAGGGAAGATTCAGTATTGTCAATTTCATCTCCATCTTCAAGTATATCATCGGATCCGCCCGGTGATATATCAATATATTTTTGGCCTATTATGCCAGCTGTTTTTACCGCGGCAATACTATCATCGGATAATGCCATGTCTCCATTGATATGGAAGACAACTTTTGCCACAAGCCGTTCCTTGTCTATGCTGATATTTGAAACCGTCCCGATTTCAACCCCGGCTATTTCCACCCGGGCCCCCTGTTTTAGACCTGTGGCAGAAGCAAAATACCCATGGAGCAGATACTGATTTTTGGGAAGAAAACTAAATTCTCCAATGGCCAGGATCATGTACCCCATTGTAATAATGCCGATAATAACAAATAGGCCCACATAGATTTCTATTTTTCGTCTGTTCATAATTATCCTCTTGCTGATATTTACCGATCTCTAGGAATCAGCTGGACACAATTGTTCATCGCCACGGATAAACGCATTAACGGTGTCGCTGCGTGAGTGTAAAATGTCATCTTTTGTGCCCTCAAAAATAATTTTTCCCTCATCAAGCAGGGCAATGTGCTGGGCAACATCAAAGATCTCTGGGATATCGTGGCTGACAATAACAGCTGTAAATCCGAATTGTTCCTGGTATTCTTTAATCATGGTGTGAACTTTTTTTTTTCTCACAGGATCAAGCCCCGTGGTCGGTTCATCAAATAATACCACCCTGGGGTCTGTAACAAGGGCCCGGGCAAGGGCCACCCTTTTCCGCATTCCCCCGGAAAGCTGGGAAGGAAATTTTTTCCCAATGGGACCCAGGCCCAATTGGAACATTCTTGTATTTACTTTTTGTTCAATAATTGATCGAGTATCCTGGGATGTCTCGGACAGGGGCAGGGCAATATTTTCAAAAACATTCAAAGAATCAAACAGGGCATTTTCCTGGAACATATAACTAAGTTCTTTTTTAAAAAAAAGGCGTTCCTTTTTGGACAAGGTATGGAGGGGTTTCCCATCAATCAGCAATTCTCCTGAATCTTGATAAACAAGTCCGATAATATGCTTGAGCAGAACGGATTTCCCCGTACCGCTCTTACCGATCACTACCATGATCTCGCCCTTATAGATGGAAAGGTTAACGCCTTTGAGCACCTGGTTTGCACCAAAGTTTTTTTTTATATCGACAAATTGAATCAACGGTAGGGTCATTTTTTTTCAAACCAGAAAATAAGTAATAATATAATCAACAATCAGTATAAAAATACAGGACTGGACCACAGAGTTTGTGGTTGCCATGGACACCCCTTTTGCGCCAAAGCCTCCCCTAGTCAAATGGGTGTAATATCCACGATAGCAGCAAATGGTGGTCACCACAATTGCAAATACAAATGACTTTAAAAAACCACCGGCAATATCAACCATTTCAACACTTTCGATTACTTTGTCCATGTAGATTGCCTGGTTGATTCCCAGCATTAATGATCCGGTCAGATATCCGCCAAAGATACCCACCACATCAAAAATAGCAGTTAACAAGGGAAAGCTGATAAGCGCTGCCACGATCCGCGGCGAGAACAAAAAGCGGATGGGGTTTATCTGCATGGTTTTCAGGGCGTCAATCTGCTCTGATATCCGCATGACACCGATTTCAGCAGCCATGGCAGAACCCGCTCTTGCGGTAATCATAATGGCCGAAAGAACAGGACCTAACTCTCTGATGATGGTAAGGGACACGGCAGACCCCAAAGCCGCCTCGGACCCAAACTTTACAAGGGAATAATACCCCTGAAGTCCCAGAACCATGCCCGTAAACGTTCCGGTCAAGAAAATGACAAACAACGATTTTGCACCAATAAACCAGGTGTGATCAATGATTTTGTCAACTTGAAATGGCCCCACAAAAATGCTTGCCACGCCGGAGATGAAAAAGAGAACAATTCGACCAATGGATTCGACAACACCCAGGGTTGTTCCCCCCAATTTTTCAATATATTTCATCTCCATACATCGCCTTATATAAGGTTTGTTCATAAAATACAAGCAACTCGCAACCATCCATGTTATGTAAAATTGTAATTAAGTGTAAATACCCGTTGACACGTGGCAAAAAAAATAATACGTATGAATAAATTTGCACATATTATATATATGATCTCCCCATTTCAAACAAGATATAGGAAAAAAAACATGGCCCAGAAAATAACATTGAGTATCCCGGATTTGCTCCATGAAAAGCTCAAGGAATGGCGAAATTCATTCAACTTTTCCAAAATGTTCCAAGAAGCGGTAACCGATGCTATTCAAAAAAAAGAAGAATTTCAAAAACGGTTTTCAGAAGAGTTTGATATGTCGGATATCATCAAACGGCTTCAACAGGAAAAACGCATATGGGAGAAGCAATTTTATAAATCCGGAAAAAATGAGGGGATAAAATGGGCACGGTCGGCCCATTATGAAGAGCTTTTATACGTAGTCAACTTTGAAGACACGTATCAATTGACCAATGACGCTAAATTTAAAATTTATTTTGAAGAGGTCCACACCAAAAATGAACTGGGGAAATATGCCAATGACAATTCAATCGATCACGAGTTGATGTTTATGGACGGATGGTTTTCCGGTGTGAATGAATTTTGGACCCAGATAAAGGAAGAAATCTAAAAATGACATCCATAAAAAAAGGGGTTGCTCTTCTCGGTATTGATGTGGGGTCAGTATCTGTCAGTATTGCTGCCCTGGACACCAAAGGAAATATTTTTCATCAAGCATCCGCCTATCACCACGGAGATGTAAAACCCTGTCTGGCCGGCCTTTTAAAAAATACTGCCCTTAAAAATATCGGATATATAGCCAAGACCGCGTCAACGCCTTCCACTATTTTCTCCCATTGTGTTTTTGATGAGCAGGTTTCAATGATCCGAACCGCAAGTCACCTCCATGGGAATTCATTTGCCGGAATTTTACAAATTGGCGGCGAAAAATTTTCCCTAAGCCTTTTTGATGAATTGGGCAATTACATCGGTGCAAAACATAACACCTCCTGTGCGGCCGGCACGGGTAGTTTTTTAGATCAACAGGCCGGGCGTCTCGATCTTTCAAGTTCCGAACAAATCAGCGAACACGCCTTATTAAACATAAAGGATCGCCCGGATATTGCCACCCGCTGTGCTGTCTTTGCAAAAACAGATCTCATCCATGCCCAGCAGGAAGGATATGATATTGGACAAATTTGTGACGGCCTTTGTTTTGGTCTTGCAAAAAACATCGCCAATACCCTGTTTAAACAAAAAAACCTGTTCAAGCAAAATGACGTCAATTCAGATAATCTTGGATCAAATGACCTGGGTGCAAAAGTTCTTTTTTGCGGAGGGGTGTCTAAAAATATTTGTGTAAAAAATCACCTGGAATCCATCCTGGGAATCACGTTTTTTATAGATGATGCCTCCCAGTTTTATGGTGCAATCGGATCGGCCTTGTGCCTTTTGGACCAATTAGATCTTCATGACCCCATAATTTTTAAGGTCCCTGACTATTTCATAGAAACTGCCAGAAAAGAGAGCTATCGGTATCCTGAACTGGCATTAACCCTATCGGATTACCCGGATTTTACCTGTTTTAAATCTTTTCTATTTGAAGGGGTGGAAATAGATATTTATCGAGATCCAAAGGCCTTTCCCATTGCCCGGGGATTTTTGGGACTGGATGTGGGATCCACCAGCACCAAAGCTATTTTAATTGATGACAAAGGCCACCCCATTGTTGGATTTTATACGTCAACAGCATCAAGACCTGTAATGGCCGTTCAAAAACTTTTTAAAGCCTGTGATTCTTTTTTAAGTGAATATCATCTGGATATGGAAATTAGAGGCTGTGGAACCACGGGTTCCGGCAGGCGAATCAGCGGCAAAATTATTGGGGCGGATATTGAGCCCGATGAAATTACAGCCCATGCAACCGCTGCCGTAAACCTGAACAAAAACGTGGACACCATTATTGAAATTGGCGGACAGGATGCAAAGTTCACCCTGCTTAAAAATGGGATGGTCACCTCGTCTGTCATGAACACCGTCTGTGCAGCCGGAACCGGTTCTTTTATAGAAGAACAGGCAAGTAAGCTGGATTGTCCCCTTACAGATTATTCCGCAAGGACTCAAGGCGTCACCTCTCCGGTCTCAAGTGACCGATGTACGGTCTTTATGGAACGCGATATTAATCATTTTTTTGCCGAAGGATATGAAAAAAATGAAATCCTTGCCTCTGTACTCCACTCCGTGCGGGATAACTATCTGACAAAGGTGGCCAATATCGGAAAAATCGGCAATACCATTCTTTTCCAGGGGGCGACTGCCAAAAATAAGTCCCTGGTTGCCGCATTTGAACAAAAGCTCAACAAGCCCATCCACGTATCCAAATACTGTCACCTCACCGGGGCTCTAGGCGTTGCTCTTTTGGTCAGAGAACAAACGCTGGCCCAAAAACTACCCCAAACAAATTTCAGAGGATTTGATCTGTGGAAAAAAGAGATTCCGGTTCGCCAGGAGACCTGCCTTTTGTGCACCAACCATTGCAAATTAACCATTGCCGACATTGACGGAGACCCCCAGGCCTATGGATTTTTATGCGGCAGGGATTATGAAACCCAAAAAATGGTGGTCCAAAAAAACCGTTATGATCTACTCGGTTTAAGAAAACAGCAAGCTCGCATCAAATGTGATACACCGGTAAAACACAATTTTACCATTGGAATTCCCGCGGCCCTTCATCTGTTTGAAGATGTGGAATTCTGGCAACATTTTTTTTCTAATCTGGGAATACAAACCATCACCAGCAAGGGATTGAAAAACCCTGTCAGACTGGGGAAAACCATTGCAAATGCCGAATTTTGTGCCCCGGTTGTCGCGTTACACGGACATGTGTCCCATTTGATGGAACGAGCAGATTTTGTATTTCTTCCCTTTTATTTTGAGGATAAACCAAAACAAAAGGAGTTCAGGCGGCAACATTGTTATTATACCCAGTTTTCCCCTTCCATCATCTCTTGTTTACAGCCTTTGGACCAGAAAAGACTGATATCACCCATTATTCAATATTTATACACCAGTTTTCATACCAAAATGGAGCTGTATAAATCCTTAAAAGCCCTGCCCAGCGAGAGGTCATTTTCATTTTTTGATATTGTTCTGGCCTATGACAGGGCAATTGAATTTAAACAGCAGTATACAAAAAAATTAAAAGGGATATATCAGGAACAAACCAAAGATTCCCCGGGCATCAAAGCCGTATTTCTGGGACGGCCCTATACAATTTTGTCAAAGTCGATGAACAATAATATCCCGGGAATTTTTGCTAACCTCGGGGTAAAAACATTTTTCCAGGACATGCTGGATACCCGAGATCAAGAGTTTGCACGGATCAGACCTTTGCTCAAAGAAGTTCATTGGAAACATGCCGCCACTATTCTTGAAGCCGCCTATGTTGCCGCCACCACCAAAGATCTCTATCCGGTCTATATTTCTTCCTTCAAATGTTCCCCGGATTCTTTTGTAATTGATTATTTTAAAGAGATCATGGAGCAGTTTAACAAACCTTATCTGGTACTTGAACTGGATGAACATGATTCAAGTGTAGGGTATGAGACAAGAATAGAAGCAGCTGTCCGTGCCTTTACCAATCATTATGATCAAACGGGAAAAACCATTCCCTCAACGACCCACTCCTTTGAACCATCCTATACCGACTCCCTGGAACAAAAAACGATCATTTTCCCCAACTGGGATCCCTTCACAGGCCAATTGCTCGTGGCAACATTGAAAAATGAAGGATATGACGCCCTGCTGATGGAAGAAACCCAAACAACCCTCAAACAGAGCATCCTGACCAACACAGGACAATGTATTCCCCTCAATGCCATTGGAGCCGGATTTATCCATACCGTTAAAACAAACGGCATCGATCCTTCCAAGGCAGTTCTCTGGCTCAACCACTCGGAGATCGCCTGTAATATAAAAATGTACCCTTACCATATCAACAAAATTTTTCAACGGGAACAAAATGGGTTTGAACAGGCACAAATTTATCAAGGAGAGCTGTCGTTGTTTGACATTTCCTTTAAAGCATCCACCAATGCCTATTATGCTTATATGTTCGGCGGTCTCCTTCGAAGTATCGGATGCAAGATACGGCCCTATGAGGTCAACAAGGGAGAAACAGACCACATCCTTGCCATGGCCTTATCCATCCTGGACGCTGCTTTTCTCACCGGAGGATCCAAGGAAAAAGCCCTACAGGAAATCATTTCCATGGTGGAAAAAATCCAAGTCCAAAAAAAGAAAAACCGTCCCAAGGTGGCAATATTTGGGGATCTTTATGTCAGGGATAATGACACCATGAACCAGGATCTGGTACATTTTATTGAAGAAAACGGCGGAGAAGTTGTCACCACACCCTATTATAAATATATCAAAATCATTGCCAACTCCTATTTTAAAAAATGGCTTAAGGAAGGCAAATACATGAGTCTGATTTCAAACAAAGCCCTGCTCACCGCCATGCAGACAATGGAGAAAAAATATTACAAATATTTTGAAGCCATACTTGAGGAATCCGATCTTATTGTGACCGATTCCCATGAAAATCTTCTGGGACAATATGGCATCTTGCCTGAACACACCGGAGAATCCATGGACAATATCCTTAAAATTCATCACATCATCAACGAACACCCGGATTTAAGACTTCTGGTCCAGACCAATCCGGCATTCTGCTGTGCCGGACTTGTGACCGAGGCCATGGCAGCCAAGATAGAGGCGAAAACAAAGGTGCCCATTGTCAGTATCACCTATGATGTATCAGGAGGCAATAAAAACAAGGTGATCATTCCCTTTCTCAAATCCCAGCGAAAAGCCGCCTATTCCCATAACTTGAAGGTTTCGGTCTGACGTTTGCCGGGAAGGTAGGGTTTGATACTAGGATATTTGCGCAAGAATTCGTTTTGGAATTCAATCCGCTGGACATTGAACCTATTGTGGGAGTCAACAGCCCTGCGGTACCTGATATAATATTCATCGTAATTTTTTAAATGTTCTTTGCTTTTAACATCTTTGATATTATAAAAATTGGTATAGGAATATGTGAGCAGGGCTTCAAAATTATCCAGATATGCCTCAAGGCTTTTGTAATGAAGGACAACATTGCGATTGGTGTAAAACAATTGAATCTGATACACCCAATTGAGACCTTTTTTTACAAAATAAACTTTATAATCTGTTGTAAACTTGACGAGCCTGGCTATGGATGCCTGGTTTTCATCCATAATAATTCTAAGAGTCCCAATAAAGTCAATGGTATCTTTTAGCTCTTTGAGCCGAGATTCCACCTTTGAAACCTGCTCAAGGGTGACCAGGGCATTGTCTAAATTAATGGTAGTTTGCTTTAGGTCATCAGATAACCAGATGACCTGGCGGGTGATGGGGGGAAGATGGGCATATTTGTTCGTTTCTTTCATTTGGGCATAGGTATAAAATTCAAAGGCCGACACCCCGGTAAAGGTGGCCAGAAATATCATAAATAAAACCATCCCTTCGGTCTTCCGGGATTTGAAAATAAAATAGGGGGTGGTGATGGGTGCCAAGAGAACAGCTGCTGCCCACCATTTAGGATGTTTTTTTTTAGAACATTCAAAAAACATGAAACCGGACAAGAGCAGAACATATGGGAAATAAAAATAATACAAGGTTTTTATCCACCTTTGCAAGTTAAAATGTTGGTGTCAATGCCATCAGAGGATATGGTAACCGCACCATTGATATCTGTTCTGAACACCTTATATCCCCTGTTCTGGTATCTTTCCAGAACATCCGGGTGTGGAAACCCATAAGGGTTACCAACGCCGCAGGATATTACTACACTTTCAGGCTTTACTTTATCAAGAAAAATTTTACTGCTGGAGGTTAAACTGCCATGATGGGGAGATATAAGAAGACTGGATTTAAGATTCAGACCCTTTTTCCTGGCAAGTGCCATTTCCCTTTCACGAAGGATGTCTCCTGGAAAAAGCAGGGTAAGGTCATTAAACCGAATCTGAAAAACCAATGAGTTATTGTTCAGATTTTGACACGATGGCACGCAAAGATCTGTGAAAAACGAAAAAAAGGTCCTGCCAAAATCAAATGTGTCATCTCCTTTTGTGGGGTGCCAGATCCTAAGCTTTTTATCATGGCACAGGGTCATTAACTCCCCATAGGTTCTGGTTGATCGGGTATCCCGATTTTTTACCAGTAGGTTGACTTTAAAATTTTCCAGAATATACAAAAGTCCGTTCATGTGATCGGATTCAGGATGGGTCAAAATAACAGCATCCAGGCAAAGAATTTTCTGGGACCACAAAAATGGTCCCACCACGTAACGGCCAATATCAAAACTGGACCTGCTTGAAAAGCCGCCACCATCCACCAAAATATTTTTTCCCTCAATGGTCTGAATCAGGGCAGAGTTCCCCTGCCCTACATCCAAAATGGAAATGGTCATTTTTTCGGGAAACAGTTTAGTTTTAAGGCCAGTTCCAAGGCTGAAAGAACCCGCCAGAACAACCATGCCCATGAGCACAAAACCTGTTTTTCTTTGCCGGGAAATAATCAAACAGATTGCGGCAAGAAAAAGATAGAAGATAACCACCTCAACCCCATCAATGCCGACAATCCTGGACCATGAGAAACGAAGATCGGTTAAAAATTGGATATAAGTGATACAAAAAGAAAGGATGTTCTGACAGGCAATGACCAGGAGGTCTGCAAGTCCTGGCGAGACCGGAAGAAATAAAAACGCCAGCAATCCGATGGGCAGACAAACAAAGCCTATGAGCGGCACCAATATAAGATTTGACACTATTTGCACAGATGAAACCAGATTGAAATAATGGGCAATCAAAGGAAAAGTCCCTAATCCTGCAAAAAAGGTTACCAGGGCTGGCGTTATGATGAGTGTCATAGCACCAGGCTTTGGGTTCCAACCCCGAATTCGGATGAGTGAAAATCCGATGATGATGGAAAGCAATGCACCAAAGGATAATTGAAAAGATATGGAGAAAAGGGCGCAACTATCAATGATGAGAATAACGACAGCTGCCAGGGCAAGGGTATTCAATGGATTATTTTCTCGTTCACTCAAAAAAGCGATCATAAAAATACAAATCATGATAAAGGCCCGCTGGGTGGAGGGAGAAAATCCCGAAAAAACCCCATAAACGAGCAGGGGTATCAAGGTCAGGATCCCCGCTGTTTTTTTGGCAACCCCCGTCATTAAAAGCCGTGGGAACCAGGCAAGAAGCGTGTAAAAAATAAAATAAAAACCCATGGCGACAATGGAAAGATGAAGCCCGGAAATAGCAAGGAGATGGGAAGTTCCTGCCTTTGAAAACAAATCTTTGAGTTTTAAGGGAATGACTTCTTTTTTGCCGGTAACCAGGGCCACCAAAATAGCACCGGCTCGTTTATTTTCCACTTTGTCCATGGTAAAATAAAAAAACCGATTTCGAAGCTGTTCAAGGCCACGCATTATTTTGATATGAACATCCATTTGATGGGGTATCACCCGGATCTTGCCAGCGTTAGCATAGGCTGACCCAGACACCCCGGCAAATTTCATTTGTTTTTCATAATCAAATCCATTGGGGTTTGAAAAATTTCTAATGGATTTGATGGGGCTTGTAAATTGGACAAGATCGCCATATTGAAAGTTTTTCTTTTTTTTGTCATAAATATTAAGACGTATCAGCCCCTGGACTTTAACAGGCTCCCTCCCTTCTCTTTGAACAAGATGACAAAAAACAACAACCCTCTTTTTAAGGAAATAATCCTTTGAAAATGAGACGATTTCTCCGGTAAGGGTAACCTTGGATGAATCTGCAAACTGTGAAATAGCGTCGGGGGATGCCGGGTGTAAAATCCGGGTAATTGAAAAGAAACCCCAGACCAAGGCGATAAAACTTAAGCCCTTTACAAAAAAGGTTAATTCAGGGAAAAAAAAGACGAATAGAAGGAGAAACGCCAGGGAGACTGGAACAAAGATACCCCATGATAAATCAGGAAAAAAATTCCCGACCAGGATTCCTGCCATCAATGACAGGCACACAGGAATCAACGGCGGAAAACCTAGTATTCTTTTTTTCACATATTCACACCTGCTACCATCTTTATGAAAAAGCTGGCTATTGAATTCGTTGGATATCAGCCCCCAGGGATGAGAATTTTTTTTCTATGCTTTCGTAGCCCCTGTCCATGTGGTAGACCCTGGAAATCACGGTGGTACCCTGGGCAATCAGTCCGGCTATTACCAAGGAGGCGCTGGCCCTCAAATCAGATGCCATCACCGGCGCCGCCTGGAGCCTGTCCACTCCCCGGACCCTGGCATAATTTCCGTTGGTGATGGAAATGTCGGCTCCCATGCGCAACAGCTCATTGGCGTGGATAAACCGATTTTCAAAAATAGCCTCATGGATCATGCTGTTTCCCTGGGCAATGGTCATCATGGCCATGAACTGCGCCTGCATATCCGTTGGAAAACCCGGATATGGCTGGGTTTTAATATCAATGCTTTGGATGAGATCACTTCCCTGCACCCGGATCTGGTTTTCCTGGATATCAAGGGTTGCGCCGGTTGCCTTGAGTTTATTGATAACCCCGCCTAGATGATCAGGAATACAGCCCTTTATCAACACATCACCACGGGTTGCGGCAGCCGCCACCATAAAGGTTCCGGCTTCAATCCGGTCCGGAATAACCGTTACCTTGGCTGGATGGAGTTTTTCCACGCCTTCTATGAAAATTATGGCAGTGCCTGCTCCTGAAATTTTAGCCCCCATCTGAATCAAGGCATTGGCAAGACAGACTATTTCTGGTTCCCGGGCGGCATTTCGCAATACCGAGGCCCCCTTTGCAAGAACAGCCGCCATCATTAAGTTTTCAGTCCCGGTAACCGTGGGGATATCAAAATAAATCTCATTGCCAATCAACTGGTCGGCTTTTGCCTCTATATAGCCATGGTCCATGCTAATCTTCGCCCCCAGGGCTTCAAGCCCTGAAAGATGCATATTAACAGGGCGTGCACCAATGGCACACCCACCGGGCATGGAAACTTTTGCATGGCCAAATCTGGCCACCAGAGGACCTAGCACAAGAATGGAGGCCCGCATTTTCCGGACAAGCTCATATTCGGCTTCAATTTTATGGATACCCGCACCATCCACCGTTAAGGTGTTGTTTTCAAAGGTGCAACCTGCCCCCAAATCTTCAAGCAGCATCTGAATGCTGGCAATATCCATGAGTTTGGGAACATTTGTAAATGTTGAGATGCCATCGACCAGTATACTGGAAGCAATAAGCGGCAGCGCCGCATTCTTAGCCCCACTGATGGTAACTTCGCCGGTTAGCCGTTTACCGCCATTTATCTGAATTTTATCCATAGGAGAGAGTTGCTTTTTAAGGATTAAAAAAGAAGGGTTTTGCTAAAAAGGCAAGACCTTTTTTTGATTAACCAAAACCCTTTTTTAATTAAAATGGTACCTGGGACGAGAATTGAACTCGTACAGAGATAATCTCCGAGGGATTTTAAGTCCCTTGCGTCTACCAGTTCCGCCACCCAGGCATAATTCCAGATTAACTATAACATTTTATTTAATTTTACAAGTCTAAAATGGTCTTTTGCACAAGCTTCCCACAAATTTTAATGATTATTTTGAATGGACTCCTGCCCATTGTCATGCCGGTTAATTTCTGATAAAAAGAGCCCATGAACCCGACAAAACAGATATCCCATGATCCCATCATCCTGGCATCCAAATCTCCTCGACGAAAAGAGCTGTTGGAACAGGCAGGTCTTGTGCTTGAAATTTTGGCATCCAATATTGACGAAAACACTGTCCCCCTTTCCGGCCCCAAAGACTATGTCAAAGATCTGTCCCGGATAAAGGCGGACCATATTGCAAAGAGTCGCCCGGATCATTGGGTAATTGGCGCAGACACCATTGTGGTGGTGGATGATCTCATCCTTGGAAAACCAAAAAACCGTGAAGAATCCATTCAGATGCTCACTGACCTGAGCAATAGATGCCATTCTGTTTTTACAGGATTTACCATCTGCTGTCATACCAGGAAAAAATCCATCACCCGATCCATTGAAACAAATGTCTTGTTTAAAAACCTGTCTCCGGGGGAAATACACTGGTATGCTGCCACAAATGAACCCTATGACAAGGCGGGTGGCTATGGGATCCAGGGAATCGGCGCCTTTTTGGTACGAAAAATTGAAGGCTCCTATTCAAATGTTGTGGGCCTTCCCATATGTGAAGTCATGGAAACTCTGGTAACCCTGGGTATTATTAAATTTTAAGGAAAAAAAAATGACAACCCGCAATAATTTTGATGCCATCAAAAAACAGATAAACGAGACGGCCCTTGCCTGTGGTCGGGATCCTGAATCCATCACCCTGATCGGGGTGAGTAAGCGCAAAAGTGCCGACAGGGTTTCCACGGGCCTTGCGGCCGGCCTCACCCACCTAGGTGAAAATTATATCCAGGAGGCGGTGGATAAAATTGAAACCCTGGGCAAAACCTCAGCCTGTTGGCATTTTATCGGGCATCTCCAGTCAAACAAAGCCAAATTTGCGGTTCGATATTTTGATTATATCCACACCGTTGATACGGTTAAACTGGCCCGAGAAATTGATCGGCAGGCGGCAAAGATTGGAAAAGTTCAAAAAATCCTTCTCCAGATCAATATTGCCAAGGAAGAGACCAAGTCAGGAGCTGGTGCAAAAGAGGCAATTTCACTTGCCCGTGAATTCAGTGGATTTGAAAATTTGTCCCTGGACGGGCTCATGTGCATGCCGCCTTTTTTCTCTGACCCCGAAGATGCCAGAATTTATTTTAAACGGTTGAGGGTGATTCAAGAGGAAATCCAGGGGGCAGGCTTGGAGAACCTTGTCCATCTATCCATGGGCATGAGCAATGATTTCAGGGTAGCCATTGAAGAAGGGTCTAGCATGGTAAGAGTGGGAACTGCTATTTTCGGAGGTCGGGATTGAAATTACTGCTCCACGCCTGCTGCGGCCCCTGCACGATTTATCCACTCCAGGTGCTCAAAGAAAAAAATATCGATGTCATGGGATTCTTTTACCGCCATAATATCCATCCGTTTACCGAATGCATGCGGCGCGAAGAAACTCTGGGTCAATATGCCGATGAGGTCGGGTTGAAAATGATCTGGCAGCAGGGGTATGAGCTGGAAAAATTTATCCAGTCCGTGGTATTTCGGGAAAAAAATCGCTGCCGATATTGTTACCATGCAAGGCTCAAGGCCACGGCCATGGTGGCCAAAAAAGGAAAATTCGATGGCTTTTCCACCACCTTGCTCTATAGCAAATTTCAAAATCATCAACTGATTATTGAAATAGGACAGGCCCTTGCAAGGGAGTATGGTCTAAAATTTTTCTACCATGATTTCAGAGAAGGATGGCAACAGGGAATTAAAATTTCAAAAGAGCACGGAATGTACCGGCAGCAATATTGTGGGTGCATTTACAGTGAACGAGACCGGTATTACAAGGATCATAATAAAAACAAATCTTGATGGATCCTTCCTAATCGGCAGGGCTTAACCGGAAGGTCTGCTCTTTTGGATTTGATTGTGAATGTTTACCAGTTTTTTATCTGTCTGGTTAAGCCGGTTTGCAATTACAGAAAAAAGGTGTTTGGCCACGTCTGGATATTTTTCAATAATTTCCTCCAGTTTATCCCCGGGAAACCGCTTGACCTTGGATCTTCCCTTTGAAATGATGGAAGCGGATCTGGCAGATTGGGTTATGGCGGCCATCTCACCAAAATAATCACCGGGTTCAGTAATTTCAGCAATCTTCTTGCCGCCCTTGACCACATGGAGGGCCCCCTGCTCCAATCGAAAAAAATCAATGTCTTTATTGCCTTCCCGAATGATGACATCCTTGTCCTCGTAATGCTCGAAATCCGGATTGATCAAATAAGCCGGCAACGCTTCCTTGGTGATAGTGGTTTTTTTCATGACCTCTTCAAGGGAGGTTTCTCCAGATCTGATCTTTACAAGTCCGGCCTCCCTAAGGGTGAGCATCCCTTCAACAACCGCCACTTTTCTGAGTTGGTCTTCGGCCACTTCTGCTGTGATGGCTTTGCCCACGTCATCGGTGACTTCCATAAGCTCGTATAGCCCTACCCTGCCCTTGTATCCGGTTCCATTACAATGGCTGCATCCATTGGGACCATAAATTTTCAGATTTGGAATTTCTTCCTTTGAAAAACCTTGTAACTCTAAGTCCTTAGGGTTATGACCGGTAACAATCTGTTTGCAATGGGGGCACAATCTTCTGGCAAGGCGCTGGGACAGGACCATGGTGATGGAAGAGGCAAGCATAAAGGAGGGAATGCCGATATCTATCAGTCGGCCAATGGTGGAGGGGCAATCATTGGTGTGAAGGGTAGCAAATACCAAATGGCCCGTCATAGCGGCCTTGATGGCAATTTCAGCCGTGTCCATATCCCGGATCTCACCCACCATGATAATATCGGGGTCCTGGCGGAGAAATGCTTTTAATGCCCTGGCATAGGTCATACCAACTGCCTCTTTGACCGGAACCTGGTTTATGCCCTTAAAATTAAATTCAACGGGATCTTCTGCCGTGAGAATTTTAATATCATCTTTATTGAGTCGGTTAAGAACCGAGTAAAGCGTGGTGGTTTTTCCGCTGCCCGTTGGTCCTGTGACCAGTAAAAGACCGTAGGGCCGTGAAATACATTTTTTCAAGGTTTCATAGGTGGCGGCTTCAAACCCCAGCTTGGTCAGGTTAATACTCAGGGCACTCTGGTCGAGGATACGCATGACAATACTTTCCCCGAACAAGGTGGGCAAGCTGGATACCCGAAAATCAACGGTCTTTTTTTTCCCAAGCCTCAGTTTTATCCTGCCGTCCTGGGGAACCCTTCTTTCTGCAATATCCAGTTCCGCCAGAATTTTTATCCGGGAAATAACGGCATTTTTAATACTGATGGGCAAATTCATTGCCTTGTACATGCCGCCGTCAAGCCGGTATCTGACCTGGAAAGATTTTTCAAAGGGTTCGATGTGAATATCGGAAACCCCGTCAGCAATGGCCTTGGTCAAGATTCCATTTACAAGCTTGATAATGGGGGCATCAGATGCCATAAATTGGTCTGTGTCATCCTCAATATCTGCAAAACCGATTTCCACTTCCCCGGCTGCCTCGGAGACAAGGGATCCGAAATCTTCCACGGAAGTAACCGGCTCATCATCCTCTGCATCCTCTTCAAAGTGGAGGAACCCTTTGTAGTCGTCATCACTGATCTTGTAAAAATCACGATAGGCCTGGATAATATCATTCTCTGTGGAGACAAAGGCCTGAATATTTTTTTGGGTTTGTTTTTGAAGGTTCTCAACAATAGCGGTATCCGTCGGTTCTGCCATGGTAACGGACAGGTCATCGCCCTTAAGTGCCAGGGGAAACACCAGATGCGCCTTGGCCATTTCAAAGGGAAGAATTTTTAAAACTGCCGGATCCGGTTTTATTTCGGCAAACCGGACGACATTATAGTTGTATAGGCGGCCCAGAACATTGATAATCGTATCCGGATCAATATACCCCTTGTTTAAAAGAATGCTGCTGAGGCGCTCATTGGATTTTTTGTGAACATTAAGGGCCTCGCTGAGCTGCATGCTGGTGATCTGTCCTTCCTTTGAAAGGATTTCACCAATTTTGGTTTTACCGGCACCTGACTGGTCTTTAATGGTTGATTTAAGGCTGGAAACTGATTTTGCCATTCACTTTTTCCAATGATCTATTTCTTAGGGTTATGTCAATTGGCTTGGCTACTATGGATTTTTTATAATTTTTTATAATTTTTAAATACCCTTATACCGCCTGCCAGGATTAGAAATGCGCCAAGCGTGTAAAAGCAAAACTTGACCAGAATCAATTTTTCACTAAAAAATTCGATGGCAGCAATCTGGGGCATTACCTGTGGTATGCGATAAAAGACCCCCACCCCTACGGCAATCAAAATAAGTCCATAATAAAATGTAAAAGTTTTTTTGTCCATCTTAATTAACACCTTTCCAAGTCATCGAGCTCTTGGTCAAAGCTCTTTTTTTTGATTTCCATTTCATCCATTTTTTGTTCAAGCTCTTCAAATAAAGCGTCTACCTCTTTTTCAAGGCCGGCAAGCTCCTTTGCAAGGGCGGCAATTTTAGGACCGTCCTGTTCCTGGGACGCGATTAAAAGATTTTCATTTATGTTTTGGATATGGCCTTCTTTTTCTTCTATGGCGTTTTCAATCCTGGTAATTACCCGCTGAATAGGTGTAATAATCTTTGAACGGCTGGCAATTATTTCGGATTTTTTCTGACGCAACTCCTTTTTCGACAGGGTGGCATTTGGTTTTTTGACCGCTATAAAATCTTCCTCTTCTTCCCAGCCTTCTTTTTCCAAAAATTCCGCATAGGTGCCTTCAAAAATTGAAATCCCTTCTCGTTTAAATACCACCAACCGGTTGGCCAGACCATGGAGAAATAGTTCATTATGGGTGACTAGAATAACGGCTCCTTCAAAATATTGTAACGCCCCTTCAAAAGCGTCACAGGCCTCAATATCAAGATGGTTGGTGGGTTCATCCAAAAGCAGCAGGTTTAAAGG
>JADGFI010000035.1 GCA_016743945.1 Desulfobacteraceae bacterium | reverse complement strand
AACTAATGGAGATATTTTTGAGATTAATCAAAAAGAGTATGTTTTATTAGTACAACCATGCAATCTTTCCATAAGAATAACTGGAAGTAGACAACCAGAAACGATAACCGGTATATTAATTGAAATAAAGAAGATTCCTGACGATATAAATGATAAAAATTTTGACTATTTTAAAGTCAGAGAATTTTTGGATGACTCAAAAGATTTTATCCTTGATTTCCCAACATATAAATCAATAGACCTTGATTATTTAGATCTTTGCATCTTTAGTGAGGAAGGCATCTCTGGAATTGACTTAGAAACAGAAAGAATTGAGTGTGAATATTTTTTACAAGATCCGATTAAAAAACGTTATGATAAAGTAAAAAAAAAGTTTTCGAAGCTTGAGAAAAGATATATTGCTTTCGATGAAATTAAGAATAATAAAGAGATTTCAAAGCTTACCAAAAACATTGTTAAGAGCGTTAAGCTTCCATTCTCATTATACGATTGCGTTAAAGGGCTTTCAGCTGAGCCATATAATAAAACGAATAGGACTTTTACTTTAGGGATAAAAAGAACTCGTAGAATTAAATCTCCTTACTCCGATGATCTGTTACAAAAATTTATGTTGTATTTATCACGTAATGGATTTGAATATGATTTTTCGAATTAGTCCTTTGAATACATAAACAGGGTGGCCGATTTTGACCGATAAAAACAACCCCTCCAATTTTGAGTTATATAAAATTGCACTTGATACAAGAAATTTAGAAATAGGGCTATTTTGGCAACGATCCAATTATTTTTTGGTTTTAAATACAGCGACTGCTGTTGGGTTCTTTTTTAAAGCGGCTGAAAAATATCAAATCATAATAGGGTTGTTCGGTTTTTTTGTCGCCTTGCTTTGGTTCGGAATTAATTTAGGAAGCAAATTTTGGCAATCTCGTTGGGAGTATCGATTAGCAAAGACTGAAAAAATGTTGGGTAACGAGATTGATTTTTTTTCGGCAGACTTGGAAACAGTTCAATCTGATGTAAAAGAGTGTAAAAGAGAGCCTAAAATTTTCCGATCATGGTAAATTCAGACAGAAAATTGATGAAATGATATTAAAGAAACCATCTGTCAGTTTTATAATGACTCTGTTATCCCTACTCTTTATTTTGTTATGGTTTGTTTTGATTGTTATTGCTTTATGATGTAACAAAAAAACTCAGAAACAGCACAAAATATATCATGGAAGAAATAGAGACTTGGTTAAAAAATGAAGACGCTGATTGCATAAAGGATAGATACGTAATAAAGAACGTGAATCCACATAATATTTTAGAAAAAGATGCTCGTGATTTTATGAAAATCGTTTTCGTATGCTCTTGAAAAATTCAATATGATTTTTTTATCTTTCAGAGTCATCGTCGACGATATCATACACAATTTTCCATACAGATTAGATGTCTTCTTCGCTTGGATGGTAGAAGCCAAAAAATGAATTTTTTATTTTCTTATTTGAATATTGATTGTCCGAGCAAATGGGTGTCTTTTCATGCTTCCGTTGGCTAAGAGCCAGTAGCTCCCTACGTCTTCAATTTCAGCCTTGCATTGCCGATATTCTTCCCAGGCGTCACAAATGAGAACGAGGGCCAGGCGATCAGACTTCGCCATAACCCTCATCCCATCAGGCCCCACCAACCCAACTAAATCGTTGTATGCCCTTTGCGTTATGCGCCCCAGGTATTTGGGAGGACCAGGAATAGCCGTGTCAACAAAAGGTAGATTCAGCCAATGGGGCTTGCGGGATTGATATTGCTCAATTG
Organism: Desulfobacteraceae bacterium; assembly: GCA_016743945.1. GTDB lineage: Bacteria > Desulfobacterota > Desulfobacteria > Desulfobacterales > Desulfobacteraceae > NBML01. Next base: position 63,266 of record JADGFI010000035.1, on the reverse strand, counting down.
GCTTGCTGTGACTCGTTTCTTAACAAAACATAACAGCAAAAAGAAATTTATTAACAATAATGAATAGGGCCTATAGCAACTATAATAGTCGGATTACATGTTAGTGTTTGCATCCTTTTGATTCTGATTGTTCTGCTTCAAAACGGTAAAGGGGCGGAAATGGGAGACTCCATCGGCGGTGGCGGCAGCCAGACTTTTTTTGGTGCATCCGGACCCACCAACATATTGACAAATATCACAACAGGAGTTGCTATCATTTTCATGGTAAACATTATGTGGAAACATCTTATCTGACCTTCCTGAGGGCGGAACTGGATGGGATCTCAAACATAAAACATTAAAAAGGAGGAGGTTCGGCTTCATGAGATTGCGCAATATCTCTTAGATAAATAATAGAAGCAGCAACAACAGTCATTATCCATTCCGCAACCGCCGCCGTTGCCTTTCCCCCAGTCGCCCCCCCGTGAGCGACAGCATTACCCGCTCCTCTATAGTAATAAGATGATAATATTCCTTTTATTATTGTTGGCGGTATGGGCTCACCGTTTGCGTCTTTTATGTTTCTAATAATTTTCTCAAAATCTTTTTGTTTGGTTGGAAATAGGTTTTTTATCGCAGCTTCAAGTGCAGAAACAGCTTCTTTTATTGAATTTGGAAAATCTGCCTCAGGACTTTTTGTAAAAAAAGCACGCGATTTGTTAAAATGATTTCTTGCCTCTTGAAGCCTTGGATCTAATAAAACTATAATTGCATTGGAAGCAATTTTTTGAGAATGAAACCTCCCGGGTCGATAGAACAAACCATCTTTCATGCGGTAGACTATAGCCTCTTCCTCAAACAACTGATTAATGTCTTCCTCAAAATCTAAACGAACTTCGTCCAAGTCAACCATCGTTTCAGGATTACCGTTATAATCATGCTCGATTTCGGGAAGAAGTATTTTTTTATAAACACGCTCACAAAAAATATAGAGACCCTTCCAATCTATGTCATTTATAAGATGATAACACCGATCGTCTGCATCATTCGCTGTAATGATATCTTTAATTCTATTTATACGTAAAAGTTCCTCACCAATCCTCACCCAACCCTCTGTTCGCCCTTTCTCTGTTATTCGGTGCAGAACATGCCATAATCCAATCCTTGCTGAATCCGGAAAATCAGAATCAATTAATTTTCTTGTTTCGAGACCAAACCGATTGGGAAATAAAACACTTTCAGAATTCGACATACTCAAGTCTCCGGAATTTTGGATTACACAAGTTCCTCTATTGTAATTCTTTTCTAAATAATTCAAGTCCTTCGATCATATCTTTTAAATCCTGCGGGATTTCAGTTACCTGAAATTCATCAATAATACGAATATCGGTTAAGGTAACAGACCATTTTTCTTTTATATATCCCCTGATTTCTTTAAGAAATTTTTTGCCACTAACAATTGCCATCCTATCGTTTAATGACTTCCATTTAGTTTCAAAATTTTTTAATGCTGTTGCTGTCAATGTTGATCCATCATGGTGTGAGCCTTTTGATTCCATGTAATCGACATATTTACTCACATACTGACTTTGTAAGTCAATTTTATATTTTTCCGATACAAATTCTATAATCTCATCCATGGACTGATCAATTGAAATGTGAGAATCTGTTCTCCGATTTCTATCTTCTATTAATTTGAATAGAACTCTTCCTAATACTGCTGGAATTATAAGATAATTTTCGATTTCTTTTCTATGATGAATATGTGCAAAAGACAAATTCTTTTTTAATTCACAAAGAGTCTCTTTGCCCTGTTCCTCGCACCAGTAATCACTATCGTAAATGGCTCCAATCTGTATATCAGCACCAAGAGTATTTTGGATACCCCATGCAAAAGACCTTACACGTTCCCATGAAGAATACCCTCCTGACTCGAAGGGCGTAATATCTGTTCCAGCAGCCAACTCTTTCAAATCAAGCTTTTTTGCAAATCTACGAATTATCTTATAGTCGCTCATTCCTTCAACAAAGAGAATTTTTTTTGTCCTTGCTAATTGCGTCAGAGTTATATTTTGAATCGAACCAATTGCATCAAGCGCTTCTTGAACACCTTCTATATCTCGAAGTCGCTTTGCTGATTTCTTATGTTTATTTACTAACAGAATTTCAGTTGGGTCTGCTTCACCTATAATTTCACTTGAGTGAGTCGCCATTATAACGCCGATATTAATATCCCTTAATATTCCCAAAAACTGACGTTGAATATCTGGATGCAAATATATTTCAGGTTCATCAATAACTGTCAGGTTGTAATCATTTGCTCTCGAAAGATGGGTTAATATTTGACACCATATTTGAAACCCTAATCCAGACCAGTAAAGCTCCCTATCTTGACGATTCTCAGAACAAAACATGATCAATCTTTGTTCCATGATAGAAGTGATTTCTGGAAGCTTTATAGACATCCCTGGCCAAGTTTCTTCTATCAATCGTTTAAAGTTGTCAAAGCCATCAGGATTCTTGTGCCAATAATTTCTAAAATGTCGACACGCTCTGTGAGTGCCCAAACTTCTATTTACCGTATAATCTGCTACTATTTTTTCTTCTTGCTCGATTGGTCCAAGAACAGGAACTACTTGAATTTTAAAAGGAAACAATTTTTTAAAACTTGACGGTGATCGGATTGGTTTTCCATTAGTATCCCAATTTAAGAGGCATCCTCCATCCATTGGGAAAAATAAAATTAGTTTATTTTTATTCGAAAATCTAAATTCAATTTTGCTATCAGAATCTGAGTAATTTGTGTGAACATTCTCTAAGGTAACGGTTAAATTATTTTCGGACAATCGATGTCCAATTGTCACATTACCAGTGTGAGAAGGAACATGGTAAGCACTTTTAGAAACGGCTGTTTTTAAGGCTGATTCTAAAATTCTAAATGCGCTTATGATTGTCGATTTTCCGCAGTTGTTCGGACCAACGAGGATATTTGTATCATTCAGGCTCACTGAATAGTTTCCGAGAGCCTTGTAATTTTTAAACCTGATTGATGTGATAGCTATATTTGACATTTTTCCCCGTTAATCAGCGAGTGTGCAGACTATTGATATCATCATATTTTGTATATCCCCCAATTGCTATTGCGAATTAGATTTTGAGTAATAACTTTGTATCAAGAGAAATTATGATTGTAAAGAGTGATGAAATGTTATCGAAAAAATAAAAGACAAATAAACCAATCGCTCATTAAACTTTATGTATAGAATTTAAATTTTGAGATAGGACAGATTAAAACGGCACCTGTTCAGTAATCACCTTATATATTATGTTGGTGTCGATTTTATAAAAAATAGGGTAGCCTGTTATTTCTATGAAGTTTCCCCAGGTCGGTATTGTTTTTTCCTCCAATGTCTTTAAACCCGAGAAAGGCCATTCCTGTTGGGTGAGACTGCTATATGGTGTCATATCGGGAATGGTTGAATAGGGAAGGAGAAGGTAACAGTCGGCTTGTATGAGCTTCATTTGTTGCCGTTTTAGAATTATAACGTTGTCTTCGATACTGCCATGACAACAAAAGGGCCTTGAAAATAACAATTCCCACGGCCTTTTTTCAGTATATGCCGATACCCATTCGGTTGAATTCACAAGGTTTGAGCCTGACGGTCTTTTTCAATCTGGATCGAAAGTGATTTGACAATGTTCATGTCGGTAATTGCCGTAATTCTATTAATCTGATAAATAGTCTGCATGACAGATAATTTTTGACAAATTTCCAACCTTTTTTTTGAAATAATAATCCATTTTATAAATACCAACACAGTTGGATGGCTCACGTTTGCTGTTCTAACAGCAACCTTGGTTGCGGTAATTATTTACACAAGGACAACGGTCAAGCTTCAACAGATTGCAGAAAAACAAACTGATGCCGTAATAAAACAAACTGATGCAAGCATAAAACAAACAGAAGAAATCATTAAACAAAGAAGACTATCGATTTTTACCTTCCTTGCAAATCTACCTGGAAGAAGACGGGAATGGGTTTAAATTAATCAATATTGGGAATGGTGTCGCAGTAAACGTATCTATTGCCATCACTTTCCTTGAAGAAGATTTTGCAATGAACCTTGAAGCTGGAACAGAAACAGATTTTTTACATGTCCTTAAACCAGGCCAAGAGCAAAAAGTTTTAAAAGGTTTGGCCATATGGATATCCCCTGAAAATTATAGAAACGCCAATTCAACTTTCATCTTTGCAGATATTGAAGGCAATTATTATGAACAGAGTAATAAAATGATGGGAAATGTACCCCAACATGGTTATGTAAAGCCATTGCCGAAGAAAGAAACAGAATAAACAGCTTGCTATTTTGATGCCTATGGATTACTGAATTAGAAATTCTAATTCAGTCAGAGGTATATCATGAATGATTCTCCTAAGCCTGTCATCGTTCCATTCGGAAAATATAAAGGCAAACCCCTTGAAAAGTTAATGCAAGATGAGTCATATGCAAAATGGCTCACAGGACAAGACTGGTTTCAGGACAAATTTCAGAGTATGTACACCCTAATCGTACATAATTATCATAACGAACCCATTGACACTCCTGAACACAATCAGATGCAGATTAAATTTTTGGATGAGTTCTATTGCTTAAAGGTTGCTTATCTAATTTCAAAAGGGGATCTTTTCAAATTTGACTCCGCAAATTTCCAAAAAAATGTGCCTTCCTTCTTGCGGGAATTAAATATCAACAAGAAACATTTTAACAGACCACATTTTGAAAAGCTCATTGAGAGGGTTAAGGCCAAAAACAATAAAGGCCTTTTGAATCTGTCAAAAGTACTTTTTGAAAAAGAAAGCGTAGATGCCACTTATGATGTCAGTTATGGTTATTCCATGGGTGCATCCGAATCAGATGAAAGGATGTTTGGATCATTTTTTAATCAGATATGGGACTGCTCTTACTATTATGAATTAAGAATTGAATTGAAGCCCTCTATTGGGGACGATTACCCAAGTGTATTACGGTCTATGAAAGCAAACAGATCCAACATTCTAATTGCCAGAGAATACAACGGGACAGGAGTTACATGGGATCAGGCCAAAGAGTTTTTGAATTCTCAGGGTATAAAGGTTCTTGAGGAGGCTGAAATTGAGAGTTTTGAACTTCCAGAATTCGAACAAACACTCTCATTTGAAACAAAATCCTTTGAGGAGCTAATCGCATGAACGAAATCGCACTGATATCATCTGGCCTTCCGGGCGAGGCGTTTTACCACCTTTTGGCGGTATTCCTCCTGTCCCTCCCGTACTGCCTGTTGCAGTTCGTCCTCCGATAGGAGTTCCAAGGCTGCGACTGCCAGTCCCGTGGGTAACGGCATCGAAGATGGGATCAAAGGCCCATGGTCCAGTTGTATCAGTGTGATGCCGTCCTCTATCTTTTTCTCCATGAAGTTCCTCCGTTGTTTTTTTATTTCGACAATGATTGCCTTAACCTATCTTTTCCCATACTCGCCTGTAATCCTATACGGATTTCAATATTTTATAAAGGGTTGGTCTGCTGATCTCAAAATGTTCAGCAACATCTTTTTTATTCTTACCGGTATTGATCATGGCAATGAGTTCTTTTTTTTGGGTATCGGAAAGTTTTTGTTGCCGGCCAAACTGAACCCCTTTCTCCAGGGCTTTCTTGATCCCCTCTAATTGCCTTTCTTTGATCAATGAACGTTCAAACTCGGCCACAGCTCCCATGATCTGGAGCATGAGTTTCGACATGGGGTTGGTGTCATTGGTGAATGTAAGGTGTTCCTTGTGGAATTGGACCATCACACCCCGGGCGGTGAGGTCTTCAACCATCTGTTGAAGGTCTTTGAGGTTTCTGGCAAGGCGGTCCATACTGTGAACGTGAAGGGTATCACCGACTCTGAGAAATCGAAGGCATTCTTGTAGTTTGGGTCTTTCTGTTGATTTGCCGGAAATTTTCTCGGAGAAGGTATGATCCAATTTCACTCCGTCAAGCTGCCTGTCCGTATTTTGTCCAACTGAGCTAACCCTTATATAGCCAACGTCTGCCATGTGTTCCCCTTTCAGAAATTCAGCATCGAATGTTAAGAAAACTTATAGACTATTCGAGAATCAGCGTAAAAAAGTATTTTTATGAATTTTCCTTACACGGAAAACCGGGAGTTTGAGAGTTTATAATTTGCGCAAAGAAAAGTACAGTTTGCCTTACAGCCTGGATATACGGCGTTTTTCTCTTTGTCAATTTTCCAATGGTTTTTACCCGCAGACAAATAAATTTACACCCGATATGAAGGAGGCGCTCGATTGAAATCGGATTTATTTTAACCCTGGCTGGATTTGAAAAGGATGACTAAAATGAAAAAAAGTATTCTGACTGCTGTAATTTTGATGTTGCTGACTCTTGTTACTATTTCTGCCCAAGCAGGCACAAAACCAAAGGAAAAAGAAGGTATTGTAAATTGTCATACTATTTTTGGATTAACACCAGAAGCCGTTCTCAAAGGTACTGGATATATGGCATTTGGAAATGACAATGGGATGCGAAAGTTGTTCGATACTCGTCAAATAGGCATGTTAAATGATGAAAAAAAAATAACCGTTATGGGTAAAAAAAAAGGGATTCATAAAAATGCGGTTGGAGAAGTGGCCAGCAGGCGGTTTCGCGTGGATATATAAAGAGGATGTTACCTTTAAATAAAAGCACATCGGAATTTTTTATGAAAAGGGTTGTCGTGGTATTCATGGCAGCCCTTTTTTTTATGGTGATTTTCTCAGCGTGGGTTTAATGATACTGAATTTCCTTGGGTAATTTTTGTCTCCTATAAAATTTAACGGAGAATTGGTTCATTCGGTTTTAATCTTTCCCATATATTTGATTTTCAAGTCTGAGTATGGAAAGTTTGCTGATACCATATGTGGTGTTCTGAAAAATTTTCAAAGAGAGAGCCCTACACGTTACTATAGTCGCTGCTGTCCATTACTGAAAGTGGCGTGCAAGCATCCAGACTTCATTCATGGTGAAAAACTCTCATTTTGCGAAGTATGCATTTGGCCAGCGCAATTTGTCATTCAAAGCATTTCCTTGACCGGGTGTTTCATTTGTTTACGAAGAAGCTTGTGCAAGATCAGGGGCAGCGTTTTTAGATCATTTTTGCCAGGAGATTGCCCAAGAAAAAACAATTTGATCCAAAAATTTATTTTAGTTGCCGCCGTCTAATCATAGAAATCAAAAAATACACGGCAAGCACAACACCTGCGACCACCAGACAAAGTTGAATAAGACGGAAGAATATATGATCCACCCGTTTGTCTGAAGATTCATTAAACTCTTTTAAGAAGGAAGTGGCCAATTGATCCGTTGTCTGGTTGGCAGAAACCAATAGTTCATTTAAGGCTCCAGCCGTTATTTGGAACTGGACCAAGGCATCTGTATATTCGTCAATATCAAAGGGTTTTACAGGCCCATCTGATTTGATTTCAAACCGGGTAGCTATCTTGTCCACAGCCTCTGCAAGATCTTTAAAAACAAGACCTGTTCTTTCAGTTCCTGCCACCAGCGTTTCAGCACCCTTCACTGTTTCCTGCAATTGAACAAATGATTTATCCAGCCTGTCCAAAGTGGCATTTACATCCTGGACAATCCCGCGAATCTTTGCATCCTTTCCTTCAAAGGCATTGAGAACCGCTTTTCGCTCCCGGGAAATAAGTGTTGAAACAGTTTCTAATATAATCTGCCTTTCCCTTGCGACAAGCTCGGCTGCATTGTCCAGGGCGGCACTGCGTTCCCGGGCCAATTGTTCGGGTAATAGATTAAAGGAACGGGTCAATTCCCTGCCCATATCTTTAAACTGATCCATATTGTCCATCATATGGATTGTCTCGGGTTGAAAAAGGAACTCCTTGTATGCCAGTTCAGCCTGAAAGTTTGCAATCAGTTGGATTTTCGTTAACAGGAACATGGCCCGTTCCGAGGTCCTGCGCACCTCATCCACTGCCGCAGTTGCCTCTTTGACAGGGGCAAGGAGTCCCCCGGGTTTTTGAATCTCCTTTAGATTCGGTTTTTTACCGATCTCTCCAAAATCACTGAAACGGATATAGTCCACGGCAAATTGTTCGGGATGATTTATCCGCCACGCAATTATCACATCTCTTAGTTCATCCATCTGATCCGTCGTCATTACCTTTGCCGCCTGATCCCAGGCATCCGCCTCCATGGTTTTGAATGCATCCACCATCACAGTAGCCGGCATCCCGAAAATCTGGGGGCGATAGTACTCATCCCATACAATTCTGTTTAAGGTGGTCATCACTACCATATCCAGCAAGGCAGGCCCCGGATTTGGCCCTGCTGCAATCTCGGCAGCGGCACTGACAGCATAAACCCTGCGTCGAGACGCAAGAAGACGGGCCTTCGGTGTGGGCAAACTCCTCTCAAACACGAAGGAAGCCTGGGCGATTGTCGCGATGTATCGGTTGGCATAACTGAGTACTGCCGCCTGGAGTTCTTCCTGGCTCATTAAAGATTTTAGAACCGTTTTTTCAGATATCGATTTCTTGTTTTCCGATAGTTGTGTCGTTGTATTAAAAGAAATACAGCCGGCCAGCACTGGTATCAAAAATAAGCACAATGCGTATTTTTGGTCCCTTAAAAAAGAATTTAGCATCATCATTATTCTCCTGCGCTGAATCAATTTTTTTCTCCAAATAGACATTGCCCTGTCGTTGCATTAAAAAAGTAGAAAATTAGCAAAGAAAACAGGCTTGAGGAAGCCCATAAATAAAGGTTATAATAAGTTCCCGAGACAAAAAACAACCATATTCAGGAGGCCACCTCAAGTAAAGTCCAGTAAAGCACAAATTTATACTAAATGCCATAAAATTCCCGAGACTCGATTTGAAGATCTGCAGTTAACTTCCTTTTCAGGCATCATCATTTTTCAGTTGTTATTTAGACGACTCAAATTAAAAAACAAACTCAAAGAATGCTTTTCGCATTTAAAAAGAACCCCAATTTTTAGGCACCACTTGATCGTCATGCTGCAGTTTCAGGACGTGCCTGGTATCCATATTTTCGCTTCTGCGGCCCGACTAAACCCTTCTTTAATCAAAGCTGGAAGCTTTCGCCAATTGAGGTAGGGTAAATACATTGTGGGAATATGGGACAGGGAGGAGTTCGGCCTGTCTTGCTTCAAGCCATCTTGCTTTAGTAAACGCCTGGCATTTAGGGCAATGACGATTACGGCAGGAATTGTAAGAATTTTGCTCTTTACCGCAAGAATCACAGACCTCGATATGCCTTCCTAAAGCTGCTGTTCGGCAAACTACTATGACATTCATAATCTTGTAATGTTCCAAGGGCATGGAATGTGATTCAATGTATGCTTTTCCATATTTGCAAAAAATATCAGCCATCTCCGGACTTTTTGCAACACTGGCTGAATTAATTGTCTTTCCCTTCTGGAAACTCTCCAGTCGCTGGCTCGTATCTATCAAAAGGGCTTTTTATTTTTTTGATACCATTTTGGGTAAGGCGCAAATAAATCATGGTCGTTGAAATTGAACTATGCCCCAGAAAGGTCTTTATTGAATATAAATCGACTCCGTCCTCAAGAAGGTTGGTTGCAAAGGCATGCCGGAGTGAATGGATCCCTTTGCCTCGTTTAAGACCGGCCTTTTGCTTCGCTTTATTAAATATTTTCCAAGCCATATTTTTGGTTAAGGGCTTGTGAAGATTGCCTGTAGGATAAAATAGATATTCCTTGGGATGATATCGTTTCCAATATACCTTTAAATCTTTTAGCAGCTTGTCGGATAACAAAGTATATCAGTCTTTGTTGCCTTTACCCTGTTCGACCCTGATCAATTTGCGGCTGGATTCAATATGATCAAGCTTTAGTGATACCACTTCACTGACACGCAACCCGGCAGAATAAGCGGAGGTAAGTATCATCAGGTTTCTTAGACTATCTGTTGCATCAAAGAGTTTTATCAACTCCGATCGACTGAATATTGTAGGAAGTTTTCTTGTATGCTTTCTTTCTTCTTGAAGATAAAGCAAATAACCATGGGCTTCTTCCTCACTGATGAGGTCTGGAGAGCGGTTGTAATATTTTGCAAGATCTTCAACTGCATAGACATAGAGTTTTTGGATGCCAATGGCGAATCTACGAAGTTTCATGTCATTGATCATTTTTTGTCTTAACGGCGTCATACTGGTTCTCCTCTTTTATGAATTAGTAAAACATAGAGGAAATATCGGAATTTATGATGCAATACGAAATTTAAAGGATGATTTTGATAGGGTTAAATGTGTTGAAGATGACTATTACGCTCGGGGAGAGCCACCGCGCAGCGGTTTAGCTCTATATATTAGTCTACATTAACGAAGTTATGCTGCCACGCTTCAAAAGCTTACGTGGCAGCATATAATCAGTCGATTGATCATTCTTTAATTTTGTCTAAAATGCTAATTTGTTGGCCCTGGTTGATTTTCAAACCGGTAAAAACGCCCGGCTCAAACAAAAGGATGACCGTGGAACCTCCGTAGGCAAAGTACCCCAGCGATTGGCCTTTTTTTACAACCTTTGCCGGGTTCTTTTTGGGAATGCCCTGAAATCCAGGCTCAAAATTAACCGAATTCACATCATCCAGGCCCACGGCAATCATTCCCACAAGGCCGTATTTTTCGGTTTTTATGATATAATACCCCCGATGGTAAGTTCCAAAGACGCCAAACTTTGATTTATTGCCGCCAATATTTCCGTTATTATAAAAGGTATAAAAGTCTCCATTCATACCAAAAGAAGCTCCGTCAATGGTCCTGGACTCTATGACGGACCCTCCAACGGGTGCATGATAGCGATGGTAAACGGTGGGCAACAAAACACAGGAAATTGCAGTGCCACCGTTAAACCTATCGGCATGCTTTGATCCGTCCAAAAGTTCTTTAATATTCAAACTTTCATCAAACTTGGTGCTGATTTTTGTTGTGGCAGTCAGGTTAAAATTAACGGTATTGACCACATTGTCCGCAGGGGCCACAAGGATGGAGTCATCTCCGTAAACAGGTCTCTTTGCCTTTTTTATTTTCCGGACAAAGAACTGGTTGAAGGAGGTAAACCCCCCTTCAGGGATGATATAATCATCCCAATGGGAACCCAAAAATTCTTTCCAGGCCTGAATAACTTCCGGTTTCACAGGGCCATCCATCTTTTCCCCACGCGCTTTGGTGAAATCTTTTGTCCAGCTTAACCATGGTTCTGTCTCGACAAATTTGAGGGCATATTGGTTGTTGTAGCATAAGTTGTAAAACAATTGATAATTGCTGAATCCATCATTTTGGGGCGTGGGCGTAAACCCCAGCCAATTTTCGAAAAAATCGAAAAGATCATTAACCGATTTTCCGGTCCAGCAAAACGATTTTCCGGTCACAGGTGAAACAGTGCACTCCCCAGTGGGCGGTATAATGGCATTTGCCAATGCTTTGTCCAGAATTTCAGGATCGGCTTGATAAAGCGTCACCAGTTTCTGGACAACCGGCGAATACTTAGTTTGGGCAAACACACTGCCTTCAAATATAAAAAGACTTATTGTAAAAACCAGGCAAACCAAAATTTTGCACACCATTTTCTTTCCATCGACACTCTTTGTATTTTTTAAAATCATTCTGTTCATAATGTGTTCCTTCTTCTAATATCTGCAAAAGCAGCATTCATTTTTCAAAGTCCCCGTTGGAGACGTAATCTTTTAAAAATACTCTTTTTCCATAAAAATATGAGCATATGTCTATCACCCCGCACACCTCCAAGTCAAGTGGATATAAGACATTAACAATCCTGGTTTTTTGAAAAGACTCAACTTTAGAAATGTCCGCCAAGTCTGGGATGGAGGCTTACCAACCATGTCACAATCAGGAGTAAAATGACCCAGAAAAAGGGAATCTCTTTTGCGGATTTTAGGGCCACTGAATTCCTAATCTGTTTGATGGTCTTGTTGCCTCTTTTGATCTTCATATTTTTAGATACGTTTCTTGCTTGATAATTTGACTATTTGCATTGGACGAATACCAGGTTTAGTGAGCTGACATTTCCCGGCCAATCCTGGCTTTTTAAATATTCCCAAAATACCATATCTGGTATCGGCAAATTTTTTATCCTCAAATTTAAAATTAAACTATCTGGGATAGCCTGAAATCAAATTAAAAAAGCTTGCTGTAAATTTTATTGGAGATACTGATCCTTCCCTATAAAAATAGACACATGTTTAAGCTAATATTATGAGATAGTAAAAAAGCAATTATAAGTCTATAACGACTCAGGATGAGGCCCTATTTACGAGCGGTTACTGGTATTTCAAAGACTCAGCCCATGCAAAATCTGGCCACCCCTATATATGGTATGTCAGGGTTTTCAGCTTTTTGGTTGAAAGCCTTTTTTGCTTTGTGGGGCAGCTCAACCTACACTCTTTTTAAGAATCAAATTATCTCTGTGTTAAAATTGGCCCTTTATCCAATTTTCTCGTGTTTGACATTTTTTGTTATAAAATAATACCATTTTTTGTCAACATCTATCTTTTCGCCTTACCTAGTAATTCGGTTCAGATATTTTTTGGGGCGTTGTTGTCAAACAATCAGAGCCCCTCACATGTTGGCCATACTATCATTTTCAACCAATGACTTTGCAAAAGATAGCGTATCACTTCTTTCTCTTGGCATATGTCTTGCTATAAAAGCAGCCTGTAGCAAATTAAGACAATCGTTTGAACATAGGCATAGATAGGCTTCATCAAATAAAAAAGGTTGTTGTGAAAAAAATATTGATTGTTGATGACAATTCTGAAACACGCAATGCTCTGTTCTCTGAATTAAATGGTCTGGATAAATTCAGGGTTCTTTCCACAGACAATGCAAGAATGGCTGCAAAACTTATAGGAACTCAGCAAATTGACTGTTTGGTCACGGAACTTAATTTGCCTGGAATAAATGGATTTAAACTGCTCTCCCACATAAAAAAACATAGCCCGGACACACAGGCCATTGCCATCACGGATATTTTTTCCAAACAATTGGTTGAAGAACTCAAAGCCATTGGCATTTTCTACTATTTAAATAAGCCAGTAATAGTTGAGTCCCTTCTTGATATGATATTTGCTCAATTTGATCACCCTTCAGGCAGCCTTCATGGAATAACCCTGTCTTCTTTTCTGCAAATGATGCAGCTTGAACAAAAAACCTGTACATTAACCTTGTCCACCAATAAGAAACAAGGCGTAATTTATTGTATAAAAGGAGAAATTATTGGGGCACAAATGGATGAAATTAAAGGCGAAATAGCTTTTTACAAAATTATGGAATGGAATAATCCCACCATAGTGATCAAAGAAGGATGCAAAAACACTGAAAGGCAGATTGATGTTCCTTTAATGCATCTTTTGATGAAAAGTCACCAGGCAATAGATGAAAAAGGAAGTGATGATCCAGAGACAATCAAGAACAAAAACGCGCAATATCCGAGACAAACATGCGCTGGTGGTGCAAAAACTTCTAATTCTCATGATTTAAATTACATGAAACTTGAGTCAAGGCTTTCTAAAACACCAGGAATCTCAAATTACGAAATATTTAGTGAAAATAATATAATTTTAAATGAAATACCTTTATCAAATCGCATTTTCAAGGCATCACCAGTGGACTATTTTTCCATGGGGAACACAATAAGCAGCCTTGTTGGAGGCAGCCTAAAATACTCAATTATTACCCGATCTGACCGTTCAAATTATTTGATAGGAAAATCCAATCAGTATTTTATCAGAGCGACATTAAAGCCAGGCACAAAAATAGCTGATATAATACGTTAATATAGTATTGACCTGATAGGTGAAGAAAAATGAACAAGGTTCTTAGTGAAATCAAATCCATTCCCGGAATTATTGGCGGGTTTTTCTTTGATACAACACAAGGCATTAAAGCCAGTAATTTACCCCCCGTATTCAAAGAATATAATCTTAATAAGATAGGAATTGTTCTTGATAAGATGTACAAAATGAGTGACTCAGGTCTTAAAGATATCTCAGATCTTTTTTTATATTACGAAGAATCAACCATCATCATGCGAACAATTGGTAAAACAAGTTCTCTTATTATTTTAAGCGATCCCTCGCTGAATCAGAATTTGCTTACAATGAGCATAAACATGCTTGCAGATGAATTAAAAAAAATCGGCAGCAAATTTGATGATGCCAATGAAAACAAAGAAGAAATACCTGTAGATATTTCGCCTTCCGAAAAAAAATTATCGGAAGAAGATATCATCAATAACAGTCCCATGGCGCCTCAACTGCAAAGGATGCAAACCGACCTTTTTAAAATTTTAGGCCCCATGGCAAAAATTATTTTCAAAGAAGCTGTCCGGGACTGGATTCAATCGGAAGAACCATCCTATGCATCAATTCATGTGCTGGTGGAAATACTCACAGGTGAAATTAATGATCCGGAGAAAGAAAAAAAATATTTTGAACTAATTTCTCCATATATAGAAAAGAATACGGATCATTACTAAAATTATTCCCCTTGATAATAAGGACTAACAAATGGCTAAGATTAATGATTTAGTGAAGTTGATTTTGCAAATAGACGGGGTCATGAACTATATTTTTGTGAGAGATGACGGGCACACCTTGTCTCATAATTTCGAGGATGTTAAAGCCTTGGCCTCGATAATAACATTCAGTGGATTAAATTGTGAAGTTATCAAGCCAATTATGGGGTTGACCCATTTTAAATATCTGAGTTATGCACGGGACAATAATGAAAATTTGTTGATCTTTCCTTTGGGAAAATATTTTCTTGGCATATCGCAACATTCAGAGGCCTATACACCTGATATTGTAAAAAAAGTGGAAGGGATCATTGAGACCATAACCCCCAAAAGACAAAGAAATAACGAATAAACGCCTGGATAGAACAGGGGATATTATGAATATTACCATGAAGCATCGTCTTTATATCGCAGCCATTCTCATAACCCTCTGGGGTTTCAATATAAATATTTTAGCAGCACAAACCCCTTTGGACGAGGGTGATCTTATCATAAAAGAATGGGCCCAGGACTGTAATCAAAAAACAATTTCTTTATTTGAAGGTTATCTTAATTCCGGCAGTTTAACCCTGGCACAGTTATTTGATACCTTTTATGTTCCGATTCCCGACACAGAGCCACCCAAATATGGCACTCAATATGACAAGATAATTAAAGCATCCCTCCAGACCATCCTTGATAACTGTCTGAATAAAGACAAAAGAATCGTGTATGTTATGGTGGTAGATGCATATGGATACCTGCCAGCGTATAATTCCAAGTTTTCACCTTCCCATACCAGCAATGGAGAAGATACTTTTAAAAATGATAAAGTAAAAAGGATATTAAATGATCGTATCGGAATTGCAGCGTCAAAAAACAAAAACCCATATCTTATTCAGCGGTATTTATTGGATACAGGAGAAACAATAACGGATTTTTCCAGTCCGCTATTCATCGGAAACCATCACTGGGGCGCTGTGCGCATTGGTTATAAAAACTAAAAAAAACTGCAAAGAGGTTATTTTAATATGATTCATCTAATTAAAACTAAAATTGGCTTAAAAATTGCGCTACTAACAAATCTTTTTCTTTTGGTAATTACAATACTCTGTGGAAGTGTACATTTTTATCAGCTGAACGAAAAATATAATACCCAATTCACCGATAAAGGAAAAATGGCATCCATTATAGGTGCAAAAAGTCTAAGTAGAATTTTTGAAGAAGCTATTGACAATGGCGCACTGACGCTCAGCGATGTGATGGACACAAATTATGAAGAAATAATGGCCTTTGATCCGCCCAAATACCACACAAGATATGATCGGTATACAGACAAGGCCTTTTTATCTCTTCAGGATGAATTATTAAAAATTTCGGATTTATTATATGCCATTGCCTTTGATGTAAACGGATATTTACCAACCCATAATACTATTTTTTCAAAACCCATTACCGGGGACAATAAAATAGATCTTAAAGGCAACAGAACCAAACGGATTTTCACAGACGCCATCAGCGTCAATTGCTCGAAGAACAAGGAACCGGGGTTTGTGCAAAAATATCAGCGGGATACTGGGGAGGTCATCTGGGACATATCAAGCCCTATCTTTGTAAAAGGGAAACACTGGGGATGTTTTGCGGTCGGTTTTGACTTGAACCAAATACATCAAAACAAGCGGTCTCTTTTATTCTCACTGAGCGCAATGATTCTGGTAATCCTTTTTGTATCAATGGTTTCAATGTTTTTTCTGATCAACAACAGCTTGCGGCCCCTTTCTGATTTCACAAGAGTTGCATCCGATCTTGCGGATGGTAAGATGGACGAAAAAATTATTTGGGATACCCAAGACGAAATCGGTAAACTTGCCGACGTTCTGGAACGGTTGCGGACGAGCTTAAAAGCGGCAATGGACAGGCTTTCCAGATAAGGAGCAGATATGAAATACAGATACGGATGCAAAATTTATTGTTTTGGGTTGGAATTGCGCCATGTTTAATCAAGGTCAACTGGATGCCATTGACAATGAAATTCAAACCAACCTGATCAAAGCCGGGCTGAATCATATTATTTTCATGGATATGGGCGGCAATGCCATTGCCAAACATGACAACGGGGAAAGTTACCTGGATTCGACTGCCTTTGCAGCCCTGGCTGCCGGTAATTTTGCAGCTGTTGACGCCATGGCAAAACTTATTGGTGAACCTGAATTCTCCTTATTGTTTCATAAGGGCAAAAAATTAAGCATTCATTTCAGCAAAGTTACAGAGGATACACTTTTAATTTCCATGTTTAATAAAGATATATCACTGGGACTTGTGAGACTAAAAGTGACCGAAGTCATCAAGAAAATCAATCAGATATTGGTCACGGGCTGAAGCTTTTTTTTAATCACGGGACCTGATTACATGGGTGACCGAGGAGGGTAAGCTTGGCGCTCATCAATGTAAAAATATTTGAGAGCTCCGGCTTTTGAGGCCAGCAAATTAAGCGGAGAACCTAATTCAGACGTTAAAAAAAATTATATCCATTACATTGGCATCCATTCAAGATCAACTTTTTTAAGGAGATTTTTTGAAGTGCTTAGTGAACTCAAACAAATTATTGATTCTATGAAATCCCGTATTGAAAATGATACGGTTGATAGGTTTTTGCAACAACTTTCAATTATCAAAGGTCCGTATCCAGACAACACTGCCACTCCAAGCCCTTGGAAATTCTCAATAAAAAACACCCGAGGATAACAGATTCCACAAAACAGGTTCATCCCTTGGACAAACTCAATTTGCCCCCCCCCCACGCTTTTACCAAAGCGTCAGGCCAATTAAGGATGTGCCCGGACGATCATCATCCATAAATTTTGAAGGTTAACGATTGCCCTGGGATGTAAAAGAACCAGCTTTGCTTGAAACCCATGCTGTAAAATGGTAGTTCAAAAGATATCAAAATTAATCACCAATTCAAAGGAGATACATATGGAGCTGGATCAAAAATATTTTACCGGTGTGGTCTGGCAAAATTTTTGGCACCAGGAACCGATGAACAGAACAAATCAATGGATCCTAAACCATATTTTCGGGGATGATAAACAATTGGGTCTGCCTATCCTGGGCGCAGAAAAAGAAAAATTTGGAAATCCGATCCCATGAACGCGACCATTGACCTATTATCCAGGCACAGGTCTGTCCGTAAATTTAAGGACAAACCCGTTGACGACGCCCTGTTTCATACCGTTGTCAAGGCCGCCCAGTGTGCGTCCACCTCCAGTCATGTCCAGGCCTATACCATTATCCGGGTTCAAGACAAAGACAACAGACGGCAGATTGCAGACCTGGCGGGTCCCCAGCTCTGGGTCGAACAGGCCCCCATCTTCCTTGTTTTCTGTGCCGATCTTACCCGGCTTGAATCAGCCTGTGACCGCCACGGCATAGCACCTGAAAAAGGATGGGCAGAGCAGTTTGTCGTGGCAACCGTGGATACGGCCCTTTTGGCCCAAAACCTGATGATAGCTGCGGAATCTCTGGGGCTTGGCGGGGTCTTTATCGGCGGAATCCGGAATGACCCAAAAATGGTTTGTGAACTCTTAAATATCCCGGATACGGCCTATCCGGTCTTTGGCATGTGTCTGGGGTATCCGGATCAAACACCGACCATCAAACCCCGGCTGCCCCTTGATCTGGTGCTGAGGGAGGATTTTTTTTCCGGCCCAAAATCAAAAAAGGACCGGACAGACAGCCTTTCTGCCTATGACCAAACCTGCAAAGGCTATTATTTAAGCCGGGATTCCAACCTCAAGGACCAGACCTGGAGCAGGCAGATGGCCAATTTCATGGGCAAGGTCAGTCGGCCCCACATGAAATCATTTCTTAAAAAAAGAGGCTTTTTTCTCAAGTAAGCCCGTTGTGTTATGATTCAAATTACCAAGGAACAAAAAAAGATTATCAACGCGGATCTGGTGCCGGGAGAGACCCTCAAAATCATGGCATTTGCCGGTACCGGTAAAACCACCACCCTGGTGGAATATACTAAAAAACGGCCAGGAATGCGGTTTTTATATATTGCCTTTAACAAGAGCGTCCAATTGGAAGCCGCCCAAAAATTTCCCCGCAATGTAACGGCCAGGACCACCCATGCCCTGGCCTTCCGAGCCAAGGGATTTAAACACAAGGACCGGCTGGTAAAAGGGTTTCGGGCCAGCCAGGTAATGGCAGCCCTGGGGCTTAAAAAATATGAGGATGCACGGTATACCATGGACACCCTCTACAAATACCTGGCATCTGCAGATCCCAAAGTTTCCCACCACCACATCCCCCCCATGGCAAGGGGATTCTATAAAAAAAACAAACTGGCCATGCCCCCCCTGGTGGACCATGCCAATTGTCTGGGAAGACTCATGTGCGACGGCTCCAACGACAATATCGGCATGATCCATGATGGATATTTAAAGCTCTATCAATTATCAAATCCATTCCTCGCCTATGATTGTATTCTTCTGGATGAGGCCCAGGACATCAACCCTGTAACCGCCGCCATTGTCTTTGCCCAGGCCCGGCCCCACCAACATCAGACTCAAAAACCCGCGGCCATAATCCTGGTGGGAGACGGTCACCAGCAGATCTATAGTTTCAGGGGGGCAAAAGACACCCTGAAGAGTTTTTCAGCCGCCAAAACCCACTATCTTACCCAAAGCTTTCGGTTTGACAACAATGTTGCTAGGGTGGCCAACATGATCCTGAAAACCTTTAAACAAGAACCTCTGCAAATCATGGGCACCCCTGTGCTCGTAAAGCCCCCATGGGACATAGGACATCATACCATTATCGCACGAACCAATGCGACCCTGTTTGACAGGGCAGTCCGGCTCTACAAACGCCATAAAATCGGGTTTGTGGGCGGGGTGGGCAGTTATCGGCTGACCCTTCTCAAGGATATCTATTATTTGTACAAGGAAGATCATTCCCGGATTAAAGATACCTATGTGAAAAGCTTTGTCAGCTTCAGAAAATTACGATCCTATGCCAGGGCAGTGGAAGATTTTGAACTCTCCTCTGTGTGCAAAATGGTTGAACGCTATACCTCAACCATTCCCACCCATGTGGACCAAATCATGGCGCAAGCCGTGGAGGGAGAAAAGGCGGGAATACTGCTGACAACCGCCCATAAAGCAAAGGGGTTGGAATGGGCCAATGTTCTCCTGACCGAAGATTTTCACCCATTGCTCAAAGAGGGAAAAATCATTGACCCTGCCGGGGTGGACCCGGATGAATTCAACCTGATCTATGTGGCCATGACCCGGGCCATGGTCAACCTGAGGTTTGACCGGGAAAGCGATATCCCGGAATTTATCCGGCTTAGCTTGAAAAGAGCGGGGGCACCTGGGCCCGGGTAATCTCAATTTTTTCCCAGACCTTGCCCAGCACATAGGGCTCTTTATCCAGCCATTCGCTTTGCATGGCCTGTTTGGAGGCAAATTCACAGATAATCAAAGAGCCTGTCATTTTATCCTCCTCATTCAATATGGCCGCGGCATAAAGCCATTTGTTATTTTCAACCATTTGTTTTGCTATTGCCAGATGGTCTTCCCGTGCGGCCATCCGCCGATCCAAGGCGCCTTCATCCTGACCGTCATACCCACTTACGATAAATTGCATACGCTGTTTCTCCAATTTTATAGCTAAAGCCCCTTCATGGAAGGCATGATCACCTGGTCACCCATAAAGGTGATGGTGATGTTTTTTTCCGCATTTCCCCAGACACATTTTTTGGCCCCGAGGGCCTCATCACATGCATCGGGAGTACCGATAATATCAACCACCTGCTCATAGGCCATGCCCATTTCTATTTTGCCGTAATTTTCCTGGTTTAATTTACTGCAACCCCAAAAAAGCATACCAAACACAAGGATCAACACCACAAGCTTTGCAATCTGTTTCATTTTAATTTTCCATTTCTTTTTAGGTGATACATATGCGTACTTATCATTTTCCGACCTGGAAGACCATCCGTTTAACGACAACTTAAATCTCCATTGGCACACCTTATACCCTAATTTTTTCCAGTGATCAACAATTCCTGTAAGGCCGTCTGACGCTGGCTGATATCCTGGTTCTGGACCGCCATGCCAAGGGCCCTTCTGGTTCCCACAAACACGGCCATTTTTTTTGCCCTTGTGAGTCCTGTATACACCAGATTTCTAAAGAGCATCTTAAAATGCTGGGTCAGCACCGGAAGAATCACCACTTCAAACTCAGAGCCCTGGGACTTGTGAATGGTAATGGCGTAGGCCAGGTCCAGTTCCAGGATATCGGCCTGTTTATAGTGCACCACCCGGTTGTCGGGAAAAAATTGCACCGAGCAGGTCAATTCCGTGTTGTCCATATCAAGGATAACGCCGATATCGCCGTTAAAAACCCCCAGGTCATAATTGTTTTTCCGGTGGATCACCCGATCACCGGTTCGAAATATCCGCTGGCCCACCTTTATTTGTTGTTTGCCCGGGTTAAAAGGATTGGCCGTCTCCTGGATCACCCGGTTCAAATTGATGGTCCCTAGGGTTCCCCGGGTCATGGGCGACAGGATCTGAATTTCGGCATTTTTGCCCACATACTTGGGAATCCAATCCATATAGAGTTTTTTAACCACATCAAGGGCTGTGAGTCCGTAATGAAGGGAAGACCAGGGATGGACCTTTTTCACCACCGCCATCAATTCTTCAATCTGGTTTGAACTCCGGGCAACCTTATCCAGGTTGACGTGGACAAATTTATGGGGAATGGTGATTTCCGTCGCATAGGGGGAGGCCGGGTCATTAAGCCTGAATTCATAGGGACTGTTTTCCCGGGTTCCATTTTTATCTCCATTTGCCAAAAGGTCTGCTTGACCCACGGATTCACTCGCCTCGTAAAGCTGCTTCACCTTTCCCACAAACCGAATTTGTTCTTTGGTGGCTTCGTCTGAATCCAGGAACAGACAATCTGTCTCATTTTTCCACACAAGAGGATCCTTGAACGGGGAGTCAATCCAGGGCATCTTCCCGGAATTGATCTGATGGGCATATTTAATGATCAGGGACTTGCGGGCCTGGCGAAAAACTTCAGTGAGGCGAAAACAGACCACCCGATTGGACCCGATGATATCTTTGAGCACATTGCCCGCCCCCACCGAAGGCAGCTGATCATAGTCACCGATAAACACCACCTGGCAATTTTGGGGAACTGCCTTGAGAAGACAGGCCGTAAGCGTAATATCCAGCATGGAACATTCATCCACCACCAGAAAATCCATTGAAAGCTGTGCCTGCTCATTTTTTTTAAACTTTCCCCCCTGCCATCCCAACAGCCTGTGGATGGTTTTGGCTTCCCTGCCAATCACCTCCCCCATTCGCTGGGCAGCCCTTCCCGTGGGAGCCGCCAGCAACACCTTTTTGCCCATGGCTTCCAGCAGCTTGACAATGACCCTTGTGGCCGTGGTTTTCCCACACCCGGGACCTCCCGTGAGAACGGAAAAATTTTCCCCGGCAATTCCCGTTACTGCATGGGCCTGCTCCTGGCTCAGTTCCATGTTTTTTGCCTTGCAAAACAATTGAATCCACCGGATCATGCGGGCGGCATCCACTTCAGGGGCAACCCCCAGGTCCAGGATACGCCGGGCCACATATTGTTCATCAAAATATAAAGATTTTGAATAATAGCAAGACTGTATTTCGCCGCTCCCCCCAAGCTCCCGCCGCATGAGAAGTCGTTGCTTTTCCATTAAAGAAAGAAGTCCGGCAAGTTTTTCTGAAAGATCCAGACCCAGCAGTTCTTTGACCTGTTCATCGATCTGAATCGCCGTAAGATAACAATGGCCAAAATTACGGGCAGCCGCCAGGACATGCCGTATCCCGGCCATGATCCGCTGGGGGCTGTCAAGTTCCAGCCCTATGCTCAAGGCGACCTTATCTGCTGAAAAAAAACCGATCCCGTAAAAATCCTTGGCAAGCCGATAGGGGTCCAAGGTTACATGGGCGATCGCCTTATCCCCGTATTCCTTGTATATTCGAACCGCAAAAAGAGTGGAAATCCCGTGGGACTGCAAAAACATCATCACATCCCGGATGGCCCGATGCTCAGCCCAGGCCGTTGAGATCATTTCAAGCTTTTTTACGGCAATGCCCGGTACTTCCGTAAGGCGCTGGATCTGTCCTTCAAAAATATCCAGGGTCTGGTCTTTAAAATGGCGGACAATCTTTTTGGCGGTTTTCGGTCCCACCCCCTTGATAAGGCCGGAACCGATATATTTTTCTAAGGCTGATGCCGTGGCAGGTTTTTTCTCCCGGGCAAGGCTTGCCTGGAACTGGCGGCCATATTTGGGATGATGGATCCAGGTTCCACAAAACTCCATGGTGGCACCTGCAAAAACCTTGGTCTGGTGGACCACCACGGTTTCCTGGTTTCCCGGGTTATCAAAGGGCTGGACCCTTAAAATAGACCACCCGTTATCCGGGTTGTGAAAGGTGACCCGGTCCACCACTCCTTTAAGGGTTTCCTGAATAACGCCGGTCTGATATTTGCCCTGCTTATTTTGTTGAATTCGTTGAATTTGTTCCATTCATCCTATTTTTCCATCATCCGCCGACACCTGGCCCACCATATCGCACCCTTTTGGGTTGCACAACTTAATTTTATCCGTTTTTCCAGGTCTTGGGATAAATCTTGACAGAATTTCCCGGTAAATGGTAGGTATCAAATTAAAAAATCATTTTCGTACGAAAGGGAAAACATGGACATATCCCCCAGGACACAACAAAATTTAATCTCCCAGTGGGCCTTTGATACCCGCCCCATATTAGGAAGGCTGCATCTATGGCTTGAAGACGTCCAGGTTGAATGGATCAAAGGAAAGCCCAGGGACCCCAACATGGCCGGCGCCATCTCATTTGTGGATAACCGGACGGAAAACATGCTGGCCATGACCGCAGCTGTCACAGCTCTTGGGACCAAACTCTTTGGCCGCTACGGTGAAGGGGCAAATCTTGACAAAACAGCCCTCAACCGGGTTAAAAAAGATGCCGATGCCATATCCGCCTATGCCATGAGCGAAAGCCTCTGGTACTTGTCCCGGACCCTTCCTGAAAACCATGCCATCATGGTTTGCCTGGGGGAAGGGCTCATGCCCAAAGCCGGGGAAACAATGGAAATGGGGGCCAACCCCCTGCTGGGATTTGGACGGGTTTATGCCAGGCCGGAAGTGGCTAAATTCTTAGATGACTGTGTATTAAAACTGATCAATGACCCTGGTTACCAATGGGAAGACTTTAAACGGGCCATTGTCATCAAAGATATTACCGTTTGGGGAGCGGCCATTGACACCCTTGAAAACACCGCCCGGTTTGCGAAAGGAGAAGCAACAGGTCCCCTTACCATTCTCCACCTCTTTGATCAACCCCTGGCCATTACCGACCAATACGAAGGATATATCGGCACCCTGGTTTTGCCCAGGCAAGTTGTGGAAAGAGCAGCAGACGATTCTTTGCTGATCAATTATTTTACTCCCCGGCACCTTGTCATCAAAGCCATTACCATGACCTATCCTGGCATTAAACCCGAAAACATCCATGTCTGGACCCTCCAGGGCAAAAGTCGGGAACCCAGGATTGGAAAACTCTGGGAAGAATGGGAAACAGCCGGTGTCCACCTGGTGGGTGAAAACTGGACATTGCCCACAAGATTTTCCCCCTTTACCGATTCGGGGACCTATGCGCCTACCTTTGCCGTAAAAACCTGGCAGGATGAAAAAAATCAGACCCATCTGTTTATCGTGGACGGGTATGCAGCATCGGCAGAGGCCATCCAGGCTGCCAGCCTCTCTTCCATCCTCGATCTGGATATCTCATTGGCTGTTTTTTCCTCTACATTTGTGCTTTCCTATGACAAGGATGCCGCCAGTATGAAACTGGATCCAGAGGCCAATGACTTTTCCCTTTGCCTGAAACAAAATTTTTTTAAGCAAGACCTAGGAGAGGATCTGGTGAATAGTTACCGGGAGAGCATCCGGCAGGCAAGGGATGCCGGCATTCCCCTGAAAAAGAAAACCATTACCGCCGATGACCTGATTGCCGAAAAAAAATGGCAAACCCTTGCCATTGGGGGGTATATGCTCCCGGACCCCTATACCGGTGCCCCGGGTGTTACCCAGATATCTGAAGACACCTATACCGTTACGGTTCGTATGACCTCTAAAAAGGGAGACAAACGCATCACCTTTTCCCTGCGGCTCCTTGAACCCTTTGATCAGAGTAAACTGGTTTTCACCCCTTTGCTGAACCGGTTTCTCAAGGGAGAAGATTTTTTGGCCCGGGCTGTAAAAATTTCAGATTCCGGGCGAATCAGAAACGAACTCCAGACCTTGTGTACCGATGCATTGGAACATTTTGCCGACAGGGTGGTCCTTCGATTCGAGAAAATCCCCAGGTCGATTATTTCCCGGCAAGGACAAAAGACACTGCGCACCATCCTCACCTGGTACAAAAAAAATCACCCCATCTGGTTCGAATGGCTTGAACTGGATTAGTTTGAATATTCAAGGCTCCCGGGAAAGCCAGGGTCAAATGGATTTAATATTTTTTTCCCGGTTCAGCCGTTCTATACTGAGAATGGCATGTTTTTTGACATTTGAAATATGCTGCCCTAGAACCTTTTGAGCCTGTTCAAATTTACCGGCATCAATATCTTCGTACAATTGGATATGCTCGGCATCCACGGTTTCCATGGGGGTGACAAATAAAATATTGCCCCGGTATTTCAAATACAAAAGATCAAACAACGATTTTAAGGTATTAATCTGGAGTTGGCTCCCGGATAATTTTGCCAATGTCAGATGAAATTCCATATCCTTTAAAAGCCGGTCCTTGAGATAGATATCCCTCACCGCATCCAGATGGCTGTCCAGGGCTTTTTTCAAGGTTTTCATTCCCTTTTGGGTGATCGCTGCGATGGTTTTAGGAAGCAAAGAAACCTCGATAAGCTCTCGAAACTCATAGATTTCCGTGATCTCTTTCAGGCTGATGTTTTCCGTATAATATCCCCGGTTGGGTTCATGGCGGACCAGCCCCTGGAATTCCAGCCGTTTCAAGGCCTGGATAACAGGTGTGGTGCTCATTTTCAACCGCTGGGCCAGATCTCCATAGGAAATTTTCTGGCCCGGAATGATCTCATTGTGGAAAAACATACGCCGAATACCCATATAGGCTTCATTGGTGAAATCTTCCTTGGTTTTTTTCTTTTTAGTTCCCATGGAGCCGTAAGTTATACCAAGACATTTACAAAATCAATTAAAATGTGAATAAAAAAACCGCCAGCAAAAGAGTTATATTGCTGAATTTCATTCATTAATTGCTTGACAACCAAGAAGACAGGCGATAATAAGACAAGAAATTTAATCAGATTTTTAATCAGATTGAATTGAAGAAAATAAAAAAGAGACAAACTCAAGGAGAATAAAAATGGCGTTATCATTTATGGAAGGAAATGAAGCAGTTGCCAGGGGGGCCATGGCAGCAGGGTGTAATTTCTTTGCCGGTTACCCCATCACACCAGCCACCACCATATTCAACAATATGCTTAAAATGCTGCCGCCCACAGGGGGAACCTGCATCCAGGGAGAAGACGAAATTGCCTCCATGGGGTATTGCATCGGCGCTGCCATGGCCGGAAAAAAAGTATTGACCGCCACCTCGGGCCCGGGCATCAGCCTCTATTCCGAGCAGATTTCCTTTGCCATTGGCAGTGAAATCCCCCTGGTCATTGCAGACGTTCAGCGATTGGGACCATCCACCGGTTCTGCCACAAGGGGGGCAGATGCCGATATCCAATTTTTAAGGTGGGGATCCACCTCGGGGGTCCCCGTCATTGTCCTGGCACCCAGGGATGCCCTGGACTGTTATGTCCTGACCATCCAGGCCTTTAATTATGCAGAGGAATTCAGGTGTCCGGTATTCATCGCCTCCAACAAGGAAATCGGCATGACCAAGGAAAGCTTTGACCTCACTTCTGTCACCCTCCCCTCCTTGGTTGAGCGTACTCTTTATACGGGAGACCAGTATCTCCCCTTTGAAGCAGATCCTGACAAGGCACCACCCTTTCTTCCCATTGGCGGCAAAACCCTGGTCCGGCAAACCTCCTCCACCCATGGACCCGACGGGTTTATCACCATTGATCCTAAGGTCATCGCGGCCAACCAGCAGCGGTTGAGAACCAAACTCCATGCTGCCCGGGAACGCATCTCCCTGTATGAAGAAACGATTCTTCCGGGTACCGATACCCTGGTCATCAGCTACGGCATCACCTCCCGGGCAGTGGAGGATGCCGCCAAAATGCTGGCCCAAAAAGGGCATCCCGTATCAACCCTGTCGTTAAAAACCCTGTACCCGGTACCAGAACAAGCGATTCTTAAGGCAGCCGCCAATTTTAAACGGGTGGTGGTGATTGAAATGAACCTGGGACAATATGTCAATGAAATCAAACGGATTCTTGGCGGCAAACACGTTGATTTTTACGGCCAGATGGACGGGGTGATGATCCCACCGGCCAAAATTATGGAGGTCATTGGAAATGAATAGTTTTTTAAATAAAAGCCGCCCCTTGGTTTTCTGCCCAGGATGTACCCATGAACGGATCACCAAAGGGTTGGACAAAACCCTTGTCAACATGGGCCTATCTGCCGACAAAACCGTTATTGTCACCGACATTGGCTGCTCCGGTCTCTTTGACACCTTTTTCAACGTCCATGCCCTCCACGGCGTCCATGGAAGAGCCCTGACCTATGCGGCGGGCCTGAAACTTGCCGACCCGACGCTCACGGTCATCGTCACCATGGGAGACGGGGGGCTTGGCATCGGAGGTGCCCATGTTCTGGCTGCCTGCCGAAAAAACCTGGACCTCACCCTGATCATCCTCAACAACTTCAATTTCGGCATGACCGGCGGCCAGTATTCCGCCACCACTCCCAGCGATGCCGTGGTGGGGTCTGAATTTCTCAACCAGGCGGAGATCCCCATTGATATCTGTAGCATCGCCAAAAGTGCCGGCGCCACCTATGTATCCAGATGTTCCGGCCATGATACCCAGCTTCCGGACGAGCTTGCAAAAGCCATCCATCACAAGGGATTTTCTGTTGTGGAAACTCTGGGGATGTGCACCGGCCGCTACACCAAGCGCAACAACCTGACCCCCAAAGTCATTGACGAAATGATAGCCAATCAACCGGTTGAAGGCGGCTTGGTTGAAAAAAACCAGCGGCCTGAATACGGAGAACTCTACCGGAAACTGGCCAAAGAAAAGACCCGGTTTCCCGCCCCCCTGACCATTGAGCAATCATTTAACCTTGTTACCCCCCGGCGCCAGGAAGTTGTCATCTTAGGGAGTGCCGGCATGCGCATTGTCACGGCCGGGGATATTGTCTGCTATGCCGGCATCGCATCAGGCATGAACGTATCCATTAAAAATGACTACAATATCACCGTCCTCCGGGGCCAGTCTGTTTCCGAAATTCTTTTGTCCCCGGAAAAAATCGGGTACACGGGGATCGAATCTCCCACCGTGGTCATGGCCCTAAGCGATGAAGGGGTACAGCGGCGGAAAAAAATATTCAAAGCCCTTGCACCTGGCACCGTTGTGCTCAAGGAAAAAAGCGTGGACATTCCGGAAACAGCCGCCCAGGTGATAGAAATTGATTTCAAGGAATTAAAAATTAAACGTCCGGACTGGGCCCTGGCGTCACTGGGCGTCCTGGCAAAAAAAGAAATCTTGTTTTCAAAGGAAATACTGGCCTTTGCCCTTAAATCCCGGTTCAATGAAAAGGTTTATGATCTGGCCATGGAAACCATTAAAAAAATGTACTAACCATACCCTTAGGACCGCAGATGAAATAAGAGACAAATTATAAAATTTGCGGTCCTTAATATACATCCATTCCGCCTGCCCCCCCATAAAATGAATAGCGGAACGGCAGGCGAATGGATCTTTGCTGCAATCCTCCAAGGATGCGGATTCTTTGATATGCTTGAAAAGGCAAAAATATGTGTGGTATCAGAAAATAAAAATAATTTATCGATTTTTTAAGATATGCTCAGCAACCTGGGCAAATCCAATGCCGCCTTCTCCCTTCGTAAGAAAACCGGGTTTGAACCTTAGCTGATCCTCAAAATTTAATACGTTGTTCACCCCGATTGAAATCGGGAAATACTCAAACATGGGTTCATCATTGGGAGAGTCGCCACAAAAAACATATCGCTCTTTTTCATTGTCCAGATGAATCCCCCAAAGCTTGGATACCATTGTTTTGGTCATTTCCAGTTTGCTGTATTGGCCAAACCAGCCATTTACATGAATGGATGATACCTTGTATGTGGCACCGTGTTTTTTAAAAATACGGCATATTTTATTGATTTGCTCTCGTCCAAGGGGCTTGACATCTTCACAAAAATCAATGGCAAGATCCGTTTCCCTGTAGCCTTGATCCGAGGCAATGCCTGCGCCGGGAATCGATTGTAAAATTTCTTTTTTGACACTCTCCAAACGCTGCCGTTTTTGGGAACGAACCATGAAGTTGTCATAAAAATGAGTTTTGAACGCCCCGGTCTTTTTCTCGCACCAAAAAAAAAATGCCCCATTTTCCCCGACCACTCCTTCAACAGGCCACATTCGGGCAATATGATCACACCAGCCGGCAGGTCTGCCCGTAATGGGCACCAGCCGAATCCCGGCATCTTTTAAATTCCAAAGGGCATTATATGCCTGGGGTAAAATCTTGCTGTGCAATGAAAAAGTATCATCTATATCAAAGAAAAGGGCATCAATCTGTTTGATTTGTGCAGGTTCAAGCGCTTCAATCGGTTTCATTATTTTATCTTCCCCTCTGATTTACAATGGCTGGAAAATATCTGATGCAAAATATCTGAGCAATCTTTTTTTTGTCCATTATCGGTTCAAGTTTAAAAGCAAACATCTTATGACACAGGGGTATAACTGAGTCTGGATATAAAGCTTAAGGCCAAAGCTATGGAGCAGGCCATCACCGGGGTAAAAAGCCAGGCCAGGAAAATCCGTTTAAGCGTCTCAAGCTTCACCGTATTGGCCCCCTTGATAATTCCGATGCCCAGCACACTGCCGACAACCGCCTGGGAACTGGACACCGGCACACCAATCATGGTGTAGATATGAATTGTGATGGCCAATGACAATGATACCACAACGGCTGAAAAAGGATCCAGGTTAACCAGTTTGCTGCCCACTGTCTTGACCACCGGCCGGCTGAAGGTCAGGATACCCAGTGCGATACTCGCCCCTCCTACAAGAGCAGCTGTTGAGACCGTGATCATGCCCGCCCCGACAAATACGGCCGTGACATTGGCCACATTGTTGGCCCCCAGGACATAGGCCCCATAACTGGACGATAAGATCAGAGCAACGCGAAGAAGGCGGTCTGAATCGAACAGGGAAATAGAAAGTTTATTGTAAAAAAAGGCCAGAACCCTGTAGAGAAAAAGGGTGATCACAAGCCCCCCCACGGGTGTCCCAAGCCAGCAGATAACAACCTTGCCAAGGCCCGGAGCATTTAACTGGGAATTGAGTATGCCCATGCCGATGATGGCCCCCACAACCGCCTGGGAAGTGGAAACAGGCAGTCCCAGGATGGTCATCATGGTAACGGTAACGGCAGCCGCCACCGAAGAGATTACGGCCTGGTTGACATTCAGAGAGGTGAGCCCCTGGAGGGTCTCGATACCGGCCTGGCCGGAAATGACAGCCCCCAAAACACAGAACAAAGCAGCCAGAAAAGCGGCATGCCAAAACTTTACCATTCTGGAGGATACTGCCGTACCGATTATGTTAGAGGCATCGTTGGCCCCCAGGGACCACCCTAAAAATACCCCGCCCAGAAGTGAGACCATCAGACCCGCCTCTTGAGGGTAAGAATATTAATCAGCTTGGAAACCCGGTCCGCCTGGTCCGATATATCCCCGATAACCAGGACAAGTTCCTTGAACTGTAGCTTGAAAAAAGGGTCCATATCCGAGTCGAAAAGCTTGGAGATGGTCTGCCGCTCAATGTGATCGCACCGGCTCTCATTGGCATCAATGGTTCCCATAACCGTCCGGGTGCCTCCTTTGTTCTTGATAAACAATTCAACCTGCTTGGAAAGCAGTTCACAAGACTCTAGGCTGATCCGAATCAGGCTTTCGATATCTTGCGTAAAACCATCGGGAATGATCAGTTTCTCGTATCGGATGATGAACAGGGCCCGTTCCACCATGTGGGGAATCTTGTCCAGGGAGATAAGCATGTTCATGATATCCCCCCTGGAATCGGGAATCAATGCCTTGCTGAACATGAGATTATTGACCTCATCAATGATATCATCGGCCTTGGATTCGTATTTATGGGTCTGGTCCATGAGAAAATCAAATTCTTCACACTGGTGACGTGTGATACAGGTGGCCAAAGCCCTGCTGAAATGGTCTAAAACCAGGTGAAAGGAATCAAGGTATTGAAATATTAATTTTTCAACACGGTTTTCCTTATTGAATAAAAATTGAAACATAATAACCGGCCCTAATCTTTCAGGTTAATGATGGTGGTTTGTGTACGGATTTATTTGTTTATTATCATTTTATTGATAATGAATTCTTTTTTCCACAATGGTGAATTGAATGATGGTGATAACGGCCAGAATGAAAACCAGAACAGCTGTTAATGTGGCCGCATAATTGGCATCCCAGAAACTAAAGGCATTCTCATAAATATAATAAAGCAGCAGTGAGCTTGCATTGTCCGGCCCGCCCTTGGTCATGATGACCAGATGGTCTACCAGTTTAAACGAATTGACCACTGCGTTGATCGTTATGAACAAGGTGGTGGGCATGAGCAGCGGAAAGGTCACCCGCCTGAAATAATACCAGGAGCCTGCACCCTCAACCACACCGGCTTCCTTAAGCTCGGGAGAAAGCTGCTGCAGGGCGGCAAGGTAGAAAATCATGAAAAATCCGGATTCTTTCCAGATGACCATGAAAATGAGGCAGTATAAAGCCGTATCAGGATTGCCCAGCCAGTTGTGGCTGTCCCCGCCAAAGAAGGCAAAAACCTGGTCAAAAAGCCCGTACTCCGGGGTATAAAAAAAAAGCCAGATATTGGCCACCGCAATCATGGGCAGAACCGTGGGGGTGAAAAATGACATCCGGATCAGGGAACGGCCTTTGATATTTAGATTGATGAGCAGGGCCATGCCCAGCGCCATACCAATGCTCAAGGGTACGGTACAAAAGGAATACACAAGGTTGTTGAACAATACTTTCCAGAAAATTTCATCGTCAAGAAGATAGATATAATTTTCAAGGCCGATGAATTCGGCCGGCCGGGTGGGTGTTCCCGTGGAAAAGAGGCTGTGAAACAGACTTGAGCCAATGGGAAAATGGGTAAACAGGCTGATCATGAATACGGCGGGCAGAACCAAAAGCCAGCCGTTGACATGATTCCAATAGCGCTGATAAAATTTGGGTCTCATGATAAGTTGTCCTTTTCCACGTTTCCCAACCGTTTGCCGCTGGCGGTATCGAACAGGTGAATATGATCTTGTTTCCAATCGAGTCTGAGAGGGTCGCCCACACAAAGGTGGGTTTTACCCTTAACTGTCAGGATAATGTTCTGTTGACCAAACCGGCACAGGATCAGGGTATCCGCACCCAGGTATTCGATGGTCTCAATCTGGGCCTTAATCCCCCGGTTTTCTGAAATCCGTATGTTTTCAGGCCTGACGCCTACTTGATGAAATTCCGCGCTTATCCTGGCTGGCAATATGGCGGAAAACGCCTCCATAAGAAGGGTATCCGGGGTCAGGATATTCATTGGCGGGTTGCCGATAAAATTACCGGTAAACGCAGTTTCCGGTCGGTTGTATAATGCTTCAGGCGTTCCGTGCTGCTCGATGAGGCCGTCCTTCATCAGGATGATCTTATCAGCAATGGTCATGGCCTCTACCTGGTCATGGGTCACATAAACCATGGTCATTTTCAGCCGCTGCTGCAGTGACCTGATTTCCTGGCGCATCTCCTGCCTGAGTTTGGCATCCAGATTGGACAAGGGCTCATCCATAAGGCAAACGGAAACCTGGGCAACTATGGATCTTCCCAGGGCAACCCGCTGGCGCTGACCGCCTGACAACTGGGCTGGTTTTCGGTTCAAAAAGTTTGAAAGGCCGAGAAGGTCCGCAGCGTTTTCAAGCCGCTTTTTTTGCTCGGGCTTGGGCACTTTCCGGGCTTTAAGTCCAAAAAGAATATTTTGTGCCACACTCAGATGGGGAAACAGGGCATAATTTTGAAACACCATGGAGATGTTGCGTTTAACCGGGGGCAGATAAGAGACATCTTTGCCCCCGATTTCGATTGTTCCCGATGTGGGGGTTTCCAGCCCTGCAATCAGACGCAGAGTAGTTGATTTTCCACACCCGGAAGGACCGAGCAGAACCAGCAGTTTTCCCTCATCGCATTGAAAATTGATACCGTTCAGGGCCTGAAAGCTGCCCCAGCTTTTGTCAACATCTTTTAAAATAATTGCTGTCATATGAATCCAACTAAAAAATTAAGGTTGCGTCAGGCATTATTTAATGCCTGAATGCATAAAAGACTGCACAAACTGCCGCTGAAACAAGATAAATGCCACCAATAGGGGGGCCATTGTCATCACGGTTGCAGCGGTAATGATGGACCAGTCTACCCCGGATTCCGGGGCGCCAAAAATGGCCAACCCGACGGTCAGGGGGCGGCTGCCCACAGAAGAGGTGACGACCAGGGGCCATAAAAAATTATTCCAGTGATAACTGACCGACACCAAGCCGTAGGCAATATAGGTGGGTCTTGCCAATGGCACATACACTTTCCACAAAATACCCAGGGAAGAAATCCCTTCCACCTGGGCCGCCTCCACAAGCTCGTTGGGAATGGTTTTAAAAGACTGGCGAAGCAAAAATATGCCAAATGCACTGGCCATGTAAGGAAGGCCGATGGCCGGGATGGTATCCAAAAGTCCCAGGTTACTGATGGTCCGATAATTTTCCACCAAAAGCACCTCGGGCATGATCATGAGCTGCAGCAATACCAAGGCAAAAATAGCATCTCGCCCGAAAAAATCAAACCGTGCAAACCCATAAGCTGCCAGGGTGCAAAGAACAAATTGCACCCCAAGGATCAGGGTAACCAAAATAAAAGTATTCATCAGGTAGCGGGGAAAAGGGGCATAGGACCAGGCCCGGGTAAAATTCTCAAGGGTCAGGGGCGCAAACAATTCAAAACTTGTTGAAAATTCTGCCGGATGAAAGGCACTCCAAAAGGCAAATAAAACCGGCATGAGCCAGAGAATTCCTAGTATCCAAGCCCCGGCTGTCACCAGAGTATCTCGTGTTCCATTATCCCAAAATCTCAATTAATTATTCCTTTTCCAATATATCCCCGGGCAAGATTCCTTACAGGCCGCCCGGGGACAGGGGTGTTAATATCGTTTTAATATGCGACTGGTTTGTTTTTGTGCGCCCTGCAATGCTGCTTTTGGTGTTTTGGCACCGGTAAGAGCTGCCTGGATGGCATCATTAAGTGTTTTATACACCCTGCCGTTTTCATGTACGGATAGTTCTGCAGTGGCATATTTGAGCTGATCCCGTGCAATGGCCGCAGCAGGAAATCCCTTTACATAGCTTTTGAGTTCATCGGTCTCATAGGCATCGGCCCGGGTGCCCAGGTAACCTGTTCCAATGCTCCACTGGGCAGTTCTTTCAGGCTGGGTCATCCATTTGATAAATTTAAGGGCCGCCTTTCTTTCTTCTGGTGATGAGTCCTTGAAAATATAAAAATTCCCCCCGCCTGTGGGTGTTCCCCTCTCTTTTTTGGCCGGGAGCATGGCAACTCCAAAATCAAAGGATGCATTTTTTTTAACTGCGGTCAGGTTGCCGGTACTATGCCACATCATGGCTGTTTTCTGCTCAAGGAAATCACTTCTCAGGGTTCCCCACTCAATGGTTCCCTTGGGCATGATGCCATGGGTTCGGCCCAGATCTTTCCAGAAGTCAAGGGCCTGGACAACCCCGGGATTGTTAAAATAGACTTCGGTTCCGGCAGTGTTCATAAGAACTTCACCGTTCTGACGGCACAGGGCACCAAACATCCAATAGGGGTAACCTGTGGAAGGAATTTCCAATCCCCACTGGGTGACTTTACCGGAGGAATCCTTGACAACCAACTTTTTTCCCATCTCAACCAGTTCGTCCCAGGTTGCAGGCGGGGCATCTGGATTTAAACCCGCTTTCCGAAAAGCATCCTTGTTGTAATACATAACGATGGTGGATCGTTGAAAGGGTATACTCCATGTTTTGCCGGCGGTACGGCTGTTTTCCATCAAAGCCGGGTAAAAACTGCCGAGCCATTGTTTTTCTTGTGGGGTTGTAATCAAATCGTCAAAGGGAACAATTGCGTCATTGTCCATGAGGGTAAATATTTCAGTGGAAAGGATTACGGATAAATTAGGAGGCGTTCCACCTTTAAGAGCTGTCATGGCTTTGGTCATGGTATCGGAATAATTACCCGAATATATGGCCTTCACGGTAATGTCCGGATTCTCAGCCTGAAAATCGGAAACAAACTTATCCACAAGCTTAGTCAAGGGGCCGCCGACGGCAACAGGATAAAACATGGTTAATTCCGTTGCAAAGGCCATGGGTGAACATACAGACAACATCAATCCGATAATAAGTACTTTAAAAAAATTGCTGCTTGATACCAACTTTTTCATTGAATTTCTCCTTTATTCATTTATTAATTATTGACTAGGACACGAGGAACCTTAACCTAAAAACAATCTATTTATTCCCTCCCTTTAATTTCTAATTCCATTGGGATCGCTTTTGTATCCAATAAAAGTATTTATACCCCATGGGTTGATCCCCTCACAACAAGGGATGACGCCAGCATCTTTTGAACCGGTTTCCCTGTTTTTTCCTCCATGAGGCTAAAAAGAAGCTTTGCCCCCAGCTTTCCCATCTCATATGCCGGTTGATGAATCGTTGTCAGTCTGGGGACAACATAGGATGCAATCTGAATATCGTCGAATCCGACAATGGACATGTCCTGGGGCAGGCTTAACCCGCATTCCCTTGCCCCTTTCATGGCCCCAAGCGCCATATAGTCATTGGAGCAGAAAACTGCCGTGGGCGGATCCTGGAGAGCAAGCATTTTTTCCATGGAAACTTTCCCGCCGGCGAGTGAATAGTTCGTCTGGAACAACAGCTTGTTATCATAGTCAATGTTGTAATTTTTAAGACATTGCCGGTACCCGTGCCAGCGATGCAAACTCCTGTCTGATATGGAAAATTTTCCTGCTATCATGCCAATCCTTTTGTGGCCGAGTTTAACAAGATGCTCTGTTGCCAAATATCCGCCTTTAAAATTATCGACTCCCACAGCGGAGAAAGCGCCTTTTTTCGGGGTACTGTACAGTAAAACAAAGGGAACCTTTTCTTCCACCAATGAGTTCAGGACTATACTTTTGGGATTGGTTGTGGTGATTATGAATCCATCCACCTGTTTTTCCCTCAGGGTATTTATTAACCCCTCTTCCTTCTCATACTGATAATAGGTATTTCCCAAAATGATCTGTGTTTTATTGCTGTCGGCATAATCTTGAACCCCTCTTGTGGATTCGGCAAATACAGGGTTATTAATATTGGGGATGATCAGGCCGATCGTATTGGTCTTCTTGGTAGCAAATCCCCGGGCAAGGGCATTGTACTTATAATTGCATACCCCCATGGCATGTTGAACTTTTTTCCGGGTGGATTCCCGGACTGTCTGAGGCAAATTGATCACCCTGGATACCGTTGCGGTGGAAACACCGGCTAATTTTGCGACATCAAGTATGGTACTCATGAGATCTCCTTGTAAACGATTACATCCTTGTAATTAATTTTCACATACGATGTCAATCGTTTTTTTAAAATGCGGTATAGTTATTTGTAATATGCTTAAATTCTAAAGATTTTAAGCATAAAAGCGCGAAAACATTTAGGAGTTGCAATCATGATTCGTTTCATAATATAACACAGCACTGCAAACGATTACATTCGCTATAGGAGTCAACATGATGCAGATTAGTGCTTTAAACCGGTTAAACAGTCGGGTAAAACGTATTGAACATTTCGGCATGCATGTCGATCTTGTGAAGACATCTAAAGGGGTGGTCCGGATAGGAAGTATGCCGGACATTTCCAAGCTGTTAAATTTTCATGGATTCAGAGAGGAAATCGTCGTCGTACCTCCCTGGAAAGGGTCCATGGCAGGGGATAATCATACAGGAGAGGAATTTGTATTATGGAATGCCCAGGTAAAAGGCAGCATTAAAAGAGCCTATGTCGGTGCCCCGGAAGACTTAAATCTCATTTACCGACACCTTGACGAGACCTTTTCTTTTTTCTTTGACCAAAATCGCATCAATATTGTCAAAAAGCGGTGGCTGAAAAAATGGTTTGACCGGCAACCTGCCGCCCCTGTCTATGAAAATGGTTCTCTGACAATTTTAATTGAAAATCAGAATATCATCCTGACCGATCAGGGCAGATCCCTTTACAACCAGAATGAACTTGGGGCCTCTTACGATCCCGATGCGCTGGTTGAAACCACGCTCAAAAAAGTGGACAGGGATTCACATAACCGGCCATCCCTTGAAATAAAAGCCATTGGAACAGGAAACGGATTTGTGGGAACCGTTACAAGTTGCCTTGTCCGTTTCGAAAATAAGGTGGTTTGGATCGATCCATGCGGATACCCTGCCCACAGCCTCGCCCAACATCAGGTCCACTGGGATGATATCACCCATATTATCATTACGCACAACCATGAAGACCATATTCAAGGCTTTTCCGCCTGCCTGAAACGGGCAGAAAAAACAGGACATCCCATAAATCTGATAACAGCTCCCAGCATTTATGAAGTCCTGGAAAATCAATTCACTCCCCTGTGCCCGGATTTTTCTCAATTGATCCGCCTGATTCCTATTTTTCCTGGAAAAAAACTGAGCCTGGGCTCAATTGACGTGGAATGCCGCTGGAATCACCATTTTCTGCCCTATGGCACATTGGGCCTGAAATTCACAGGAGGGGGGAAATCCTTTGGTTTTTCCGGAGACACCAAATTCGATGACCGTATCAATAATCTTGTCAACCGGGAGGAACTTCTCCCCCAGTGGTTTGCCTCTTGTGATCTTGTATTCCATGAAGTGGATTTTGACAATCCCAATAGTGTCCATACCCATTGGAAATCTCTTGAAAAATTAGCCCAATCCATTTCAGGCCAGGTCCTGGGTTATCACACTCCCTTTCTTGCCAATGCGCCTCTGCCTCTGGTGGAGCAGGGGAAAACCTATAACCTCGGATAAGGCAGGTCAACACATTTAATTCCTGCGCATCGGTTGGCAAACAACATGGCTTGCCTAAGGCCGATTATTAAACAGATAATTTGTCCCACCTGAGCAGATGCGCAATCACCATTCCTGCGATAAACCCCACCGCCAGATTTGAGGCCAGGGTAATACCAAGAATCATGGTGGCAACAAAAAACTCTTTGCGATTTTTAAGGTCCATGATCGTCAATGTCAGTTGAGCTCCAGCAAAAACGAGGAGTATTCCTAGAATAGACATGGGTAGCAGGTTAAAAAAACCTATAATATTATTTCCAAGCGTCAACGCCAATATTAAGATAAGAAAACCGATTATCAAGTTGGACCCTGCCGTACGAGCTCCGAAACGATAATGCGCAGCGAGGCCACCAGCACCGTGGCAAAGGGGCATCCCCCCCAGGCAAAAACTTAAAAAATTAGCCAATGCCATGCTTATACATACTTTGCGATTGGACACCTTTGATGACTTCTCTTTAAAATATTCTTTGGATAAGTCAGTATAGGCCAGAACAGCGTTGCCCATTGTCATTGGAAGTTGGGGCAATACCAGGGCAAACAGTGCAAAGGTAAAATCGGCTTTTTCAGGAAAGGGGAAAGGAAAAATTTGGGGGATATTAAATCCAAAACCACCTTCTGACAAGTCAAGCCTGGCTCCCAGAATTAAACCGGTTATGAGCCCACCGATAACAACGATTAATCCAGCAGGGAATTTTTTATTGTCCAGCAGAAGAAAGGTTACAATACCGCCGATCACACCGATGACGATTCCGACTTGAATTGGACCAAAAAATTGAACGCTTAGGTAGGGCTCTGCTGCATTTTGGAGCAGCTGAAATTTTGATGTCCCGATAATAAACTTGATCCCGCCTGAAATCAACATTGCGCCGGTGGATAATTGTACACCTCGGATGACAGATATAGGCGTGTATTTTTTGATGGTTTCAATTGCTCCTGTCAGCCCGATTATCAAAAGGAAAATACCCATTAGAAGTGATGACGCCAATATTTGAGAGGGGGTTAAGGCGGTTGCTATGGCGTAGGCGCCAATAACTTTCATGGGCTGAACCGGAACCGTGATATCGAAATAGAGCCCGGAAATGATAAAAAACAGAGCAATACTGAAAAATAATCCGACCGGATCGAGTCCATTTACAAGAACCATTGCAATGGCTATTGGCAATAATGCACCAAGGTCTCCCAAAGACCCCGCTATCTCCATTCGATTAAATTTTATGTTTTTAAACATTAATCCTTCCTTTATATATGAAAAAGTTGATGAAACTCTTTTAAACACATGATGATTCCATTTCCAGTTTAAATTGATTTATGGTATGAACAATGCGATTGCAAGCTATATTTGAATCTTGTATTTGGATACCCCCAAATTTGCATAACCTGTAACTGGAACAACCTGATATGAAGACGTTTCCCCCCTCTCGCTCTCGCATTGGTCGAGCCCGCATCGGTTCAACCCTTCGAATTTTTATCCCCTTTGCTTTTGGCTATTTTCTCTCCTATCTCTTTCGGGTGGTGAATGCGGTCATTGCGCCGGATCTTGTGGCAGATCTTAACCTTGATCCTTCTGAACTGGGACTTTTGACCGCGACCTATTTCATTGCCTTTGCCTCTTCCCAACTGCCCTTGGGAATACTTTTGGATCGATTCGGCCCCAGAATGGTAGAATCGTTTCTCCTCTTGTTTGCCGGGACAGGGGCCATTATTTTTGCCGTATCCCACACCTTGACCGGGGTAATTATCGGCCGGGCCTTTATCGGATTCGGGGTCTCCGCCTGTCTCATGGCAGCCTTTAAATCCTATGTGATCTGGTTTCCCGGGACCATCTTGTCCCGGATCAACGGGTTTCAGATGGCTGCCGGCGGACTTGGAGCCCTTGCCGCCACCACCCCCGTTGCCTGGGCCCTGCACTTTACAGACTGGCGGGGACTTTTCTGGGCCCTGGCCCTTTTATCCTTTGCCATTGCCCTGGCCGTTTTTCTGATGGTCCCACAAAAAAAAACGACAAACCCCGAAAAAATCACCTCCCAGGTCACCGGAATATTCCAGGTATTTAAAAGCCCGGCTTTCTGGCGCATCGCCCCTTTGACCACCCTGTCTCAATCTGGCTATATCGCCCTCCAGGGGTTGTGGGCCGGTCCCTGGCTCAGGGATGTGGCAAATGTCCCCAAAAACCAAGTCGCCACCATTTTATCCTGGTCTGCCCTGGCCATGATCACGGGGTTTATCTCCCTGGGATTTTTGGCGGAAAAGCTGGCTCTCAGGGGAATACCAGTGCTCACAACAGCCGTCACCGGCATGGGCATTTTTATAGGGGTCCAGGCCATGCTCACCTTTGCTGTTCCCCTGCCGGCCCCACTGATTCTTGTTCTTTTTGGTTTTTTCGGAACCTCGGGCATCCTCTCCTATACCGCCTTAACCCTGGGATTTCCCAAAAACCTTTCCGGCCGGGTCACCACCAGCATTAACATGATGGTTTTTGTGGCGGCATTTTGTGTTCAATGGGCCATTGGCGCCATCATCAATTGCTGGGAAATAACTGCTTCAGGCAATTATGACCCTGCCGGATACAAAGCAGGATTACTGACCCTTGTTTGCTGCCAACTTGCGGCCCTGGCCTGGTTCTGGGTTGCCGGACTTAAAAAATAATCTGTTTTCGATATCCCTGTGTTAATGGATTTAACGATACTGCGTTTTTCCTTTAATGAACCAACACCACAAAGTTTAAATTTGATTTTGCCAGTCCCGACCACCATGACATTTCCCTTGACTATTGTTAAAATAGTTATTCTTTAAAATCTATACTTTTTAAAGAATAAATGGAAGGATGGTTTTTTCTAATCTATTGACAATCACCTTTGGGGACTGTAGTTAAAATTTTATGTCAAGAAAAAC
Organism: Desulfobacteraceae bacterium; assembly: GCA_016743945.1. Classification (GTDB taxonomy): domain Bacteria; phylum Desulfobacterota; class Desulfobacteria; order Desulfobacterales; family Desulfobacteraceae; genus NBML01. The sequence goes on along the minus strand of JADGFI010000035.1, from coordinate 22,307 downwards.
AATGATCCAGTATATAAGCACCCGGGGCGGCATTGACCCCGTGAATTTTGATGAAGCCCTGCTCCAGGGATTTGCCAGTGATGGCGGCCTTTTTGTCCCCCAAACCATCCCCAAAATTTCTTGTGAACAGCTCAGGGCTCTTTCAGGGCTGTGCTATACAGACCTGGCCTTTGAAATCCTTTCCCTGTTCATAGATCCTGACATTATCCCCAAAAAGGATCTGCGCCAATTAATCGACACAAGCTTTGCCAGCTTTGAACACCCGGATATTTCACCCGTAAAATCCTGTTGTACAGACCCGTCCCTGTTCATCATGGAGTTATTCCATGGCCCCACCCTCTCGTTTAAGGATATTGCCATGGGGTTTTTGATCAATACCATGGATTATCTGCTCCAAAAAAAAAATGAACGGCTGACCCTGGTGCTGGCCACCACCGGGGATACCGGCCCTGCCGCTGCCCATGCCGCAGCAGGCAAAAAAACCATTGACTGCTGGCCCCTCTATCCAAAGGGAATGATCACCCGGGAACAAGAACGGCAGATGACCACCCTTGGGGCAGCCAATGTCCATCCGATGGGGGTTGAAAACTGTACCGACGGCGGTGATGATCTGGACCTTGTGGTGGCAAAACTCTTTGCCGACCCGATGCTCAAAAAAAGACTGAACCTGTCCAGTGTCAATTCCATCAACTGGTGCCGGGTCATGGTCCAGTCAATCCATTATTTTTACGGATATTTTCAAACCTGCGGCACCAGTGGCGACCCCGTTGTTTTCTCGGTCCCCTCCGGGGCCTTTGGCAACCTCTTTGCCGGATACCTGGCAAGGGAAATGGGGCTTCCCGTGACAGGTTTTATCTGCGCCAACAATGCCAACAAAGCCCTTCACACTGCCTTTTCAACGGGTATTTTCAGGAAAGAGGATCTAAAGCAAACCCTTTCTTCGGCCATTGATATTGTGGTGCCCTATAATTTCTGGCGCTTTTTATACTTCACCACCGGGTGTGACCCTGAAAAAATCGTCGCCTGGATGGACCAGTTTCAACAAACCGGGGCGCTTCATTTGGACAAGGAGAGTGCCGCTGCCATTCAAAACGGATTTACCTCTGTGTCCATATCAGACCCGGACACCTTGATGACCATCCGAAAAAACTTCAGGGCAGAAACGCCCTATCTGCTGGACCCCCATGGGGCGGTGGCAATGGCCGCGGCCAGAACCCTGCGAGAAACCTATGCTTCTGATACCCGGATCATCTGCCTTGCCACGGCCCATCCCGCCAAATTCCCGGAGATAACCGCCAGGGCCCTGGGCCCGGACCTGCCGGCCCAAGCCTTTCATCCCTCCCTGATCAAGGCATCAAAGGTCTGCGAAAAACTTCGGATCTGTGACTGTGAGCACCTGGAATCTACCCTGGTCCGCGCTATTGAAAACCAAACAAAAAAAAACAAGGCAACAAAGGACGAAGCGGCAGGAAAAGAAGGCATTCATGGCTGATTATACTAAGCTGACCCTCAAAATAATAAAAGAATTAATTGCCCAATACAATCTGGGAGAATTTAAGTCCATGACGCTCCTGGACGGGGGCCAGGCCAACTCCAGCATGAAAATCTCAACCCAGACAGGGACCTTTACCCTGTCGGTGTGTGACGAAAAAAATCAGGATGACATCCACTGTCTGACACGTGTTTTGACATATCTTGAGGCCCATGGGTTTCCCTGCACCCGGCTGATTGTCACCCAAAAAGGGTCTCCGTTTATCCTTCATGAAACAAAACCTGTGTATATAAAAGAGTTCTTAACCGGGGAAGTCTGCCGGGACCTTTCCTACGGGATGCTTATCCAGGTGGGTAATGCCATGGCAAAGCTCCACGCCCTGAAACCGCCTCCGGACCTGCCGAAACAATTCCCCTATGGATTGGAATCCTTTGAAGAACTCTTTGGTGTTGGCATTTTACACCCCTTTGTGAACTGGCTTCGGCAAAAAAAAGAATTTTTGTTAACCGCCATTGACAAGACCATGGCCAGGGGATTTATCCATGGGGATATTTTCTGGGACAATCTTTTGTTTTCAAACAACACCCTGGTGGCCATCCTGGACTTTGAAGAAGCCTGCGCCTATTACAAACTCTATGACATGGGCATGGCGACGGTGGGGTGCTGCGCCCAAAACAAAAAATTTTCCATGGATCGGATAAAACAGCTTGTGAAAGGATATGAACAGGTCTGCCCCCTGGCCAGCCCTGAAAAAAAACAATTAAAGATATTCATGGAATATGCGGCCGTAGCAGCTTCCTTCTGGCGATTCCGGCAATATAATCTGCGCTATCCCTCCCCAGGCAAAAAAAACAATTACCTTGAGTTGGCCGGCCTGGCAGATCAGATCCATTCCATGGACGAACAAAAATTTTCTGATATTTTTCGGGGCTGACCTCCATAAGCCTTGACTTTCCCATTCTGCTTGGAATATTGAAGGTATAAACAAAATATTTTAACTCTTTAACCTCTTTAAACTGAGAACTAAAACCGTGATTAATTTTTTTTTCAAAGAAAAATTCACCATTTTGTTGGGATTACTTCTGATCTACGTGGTTGCAACCCCGTTTTTTGCACAGGTCATAAATGAAAGTTTTTTTTTGGACATCATATTTTCTGCTGTCATGGTGTCTGCCATCCTCACCCTGTCCCGGGAAAAAAAAAGCCGGTTTGTCGTTATCCTGCTGGTACTGCCCTGCCTTGTCCTTCTCTGGCTCCACTTACCGGACAATTCCGCTGAAATATTGTTGGCTGGAACGGCGCTCCAGGCAGTGTTCAATTTTTTTATGGTCTTTATTATTGTGTGGCTTGTTTTTCAAGCACCTGTCATTACACGGGATATCCTCTCTGCATCTATTGTAGCCTATCTGTTTGTGGCCCTGTTTTTTGCAAAATCATTTTTGGTGCTGGAAATACTCTCACCGGGATCCTTTTCCATATCCAGTGACCGAATCATGACAGACCCCTCTGTTATGAAATATTTTAGTTTTGTGACCCTCACCACCCTGGGGTATGGGGACGTGGTGCCGATCTCTGACCAGGCCAAAACCATGGCCATCTCTGAAGCCTTGATCGGACAGATTTATCTGACGGTGCTGATTGCAAGGCTGGTGGGAGTGTATGCGTCAAGATCCCACACGCAAAAGGATTAAAAAATCCCCCCCAGACCATTGACCTGACTCTTTAAAATTTTGGGTAAAAATAGCCATTGACATTTATCTTCATAGAATTTAAATTCACTATAGTGAAATTGTTAGCACATCAGTATATTTGTTTTCTAAGGAGGTTGTATGGCAGTAGTCTTAACCAATGGATTCTATATTCTATTCCCCATTATCATTATTTATCTGTGCACCACCTTCCCGATTTTAGATAAAATCGGGATGATTATTATCTGTTATGGGGTGGGGCTTGTCCTGGGAAATATCAATATCTTGCCCCCGGATATCCTTGCATCCCAGGAAACCCTGTGTGAAGTCTGTGTGGCGATTTCCCTTCCCCTTCTCCTTTTTTCCCTTGATCTGAAACAATGGATCCATTTGGCAGGGAAAACCATATTGTCCATGGCCCTTGCCACCATTTCCATCATCATTGTCTCCTGCTTTGGCTTTCTTTTCATAAACGATCTGATAAAAGAGAGCTGGAAACTGGTGGGAATGGCTGTGGCAGTATATACAGGAGGCACTCCCAACCTGGCCTCCATAAAGACGGCCCTTGATGTGGACCCAACTGTTTTCATCACATTCCACACCTATGATATCGTGATCACCCTTTTTTGTGTTATTTTCTTTATTACCATTGCCCAGCGTGTCTGCAATCGATTCCTTCCTCGATTTGAGTCCCGGGATACAATGCCTAGGGATACAAAAACGGGAGAAGCAGACCTCCTGCATTGCGAAGGCATCGATTCATACAAGGGAATTTTAAAATTTAAAAGCATTCTAAAACTGGCCGCAGCTTTGGTTCTTTCGGGTATCATCGTGGGCGCGGCCTTGGGAATCAGTCAGTTGTTTCCCAAGAACTATGCCACATCCATAACGATTCTTACAATCACCTCCCTGGGGATCGGGTGTTCCTTTATTCCGGCAATCCGGAATATTGAAAAGACATTTCAGCTGGGCATGTATATCATCATGATTTTCTGCCTGGTTGTCAGCTCCATGTCCAGTTTTTCCCTGTTGACCAACTTAAATATTCCCCTTCTCTCCTATGTGGGATTCTCGGTATTTGGCTCCCTGGTCCTCCATGGCATATTTTGTAAAATTTTTAAAATCGATACAGATACCTTTATTATCACCTCAGCCTCGGCCATCTGCTCCCCTCCCTTTGTACCGGTGGTGGCCGCAGCTCTTGGCAACAAAACGGTGATTTTATCGGGCCTGACAACGGGCATAATTGGATATGCCATTGGTAATTATCTTGGCATATCCATTGCCTATATTGTTAAATCCTTAGTTTAAAATTACAACTGGGTTTAAATATTAAATCTGGCTCAACATCTTAAAATTGGGCCTGGACATAAAAAAGAAGGACATCAAAAAATGACGGATACAAAAATAGTACTGCCTGAAAAAGGACGCAGCAAACAAGAGGTTCTTGAAGCGATGAAGACCTTTGGAGACAATGACCCTAATTATAAAGAGGGAAAAACCTGGAGCCTTGTCTATTACCTGGGAGAAGCGTATTCACAATTTTTAAACGATGCCAGCCAGATGTACGCCTCCTCCAACGGCCTCAATCCCATGGCGTTTCAAAGCCTGAAACGCTTTGAAACCGAAGTGGTCCGCATGACGGCAGATCTTTTGAACGGCGATCAGGATGTGGTCGGGATCATGACCTCCGGGGGGACTGAAAGCTGTCTTTTAGCCGTTAAAACATATAGAGATATGGCCCGGAAAAAAGGAATCAAAAAACCGGAGATGATCCTTCCAGAATCCGCCCATGTGGCCTGGGAAAAAGGGGCTGAGTATTTCAATGTCAAGGCAATCCATGTCCCCCTGGACAAGGGGTATCGCATGGATGTGGACAAGGTTAAAAAAGCCATCTCCCGACGCACCGTTATGATTTTAGGCTCAGCCCCGGGGTATCCCCACGGGGTGGTGGACCCCATTGAAGAGTTGGGCGCCATTGCCCACAAAAAAAATATCCCCCTCCATGTGGATGCCTGTGTGGGCGGATACCTCCTCCCTTTTGTCGAGCAACTGGGATATCCTATTCCCAAATTTGATTTCAGGGTTCAAGGCGTCACCTCCATATCGGCGGACACCCATAAATACGGGTATAGTGCCAAGGGAGCATCCACTATTTTGTACCGCAATATGGATATTTTAGAGCACCAGATGTTTGTGTTCACCGAATGGCCCGGGGGTATTTTTGCCTCCCCCGGTCTTTTGGGCACAAGACCCGGGGGCAATATTGCGGCTGCCTGGGCTGCCATGCAGGCAATGGGCAAAAACGGATACCTGGAAAATGCCAAAAAAATCATGGACACCACCCGACAACTGATACAGGGGATTGAATCAATTGAAGGGCTTGAAGTCGTGGGAAAACCCGACATGAGCCTTGTTGGCTATCGTTCCACATCAAAAAAAATAGGCATCTATGCCATTGGAGATCAGATGGAAAAACGAGGATGGCATATTGACCGTCAGCAAAAGCCTGAATGCCTCCATGCCATGGTCACCCCTTTGCACCAGGAAGTGATGGCCCAATATCTTTGTGACCTGAAAGAATCCCTTGAATACGTGCGGGCCAACCCCAAGCTCTCCCTCCAGGGAGGGGCTGCCACCTATGGAATGGTATCAAAGGTCCCCTTCAGGAAAATGGTCAAAAAAAACGTATTAAACATGATGCGCGAGATGTATGGTCCTGCCGGAAAGGTTGTGGATTTTGGCGAATCAAATGACAAACAAAATGGATTTATTGAAAAAATAGCCAGGCTGTTTTTGAGATTTAAAAGCGAACGCTAAACGCCGGGTGGTATTAAAGGATATTAACAGATGCTGGGGATTCTGCCATGGGCGTATTGGTACTGGAAAATTTTGCTACCAGGACAAATTAAGACGAGCTGACACCTGATAATGCCATTGCCGTCATGTCCATAAAGGTGGCAAAAAGGTCTTCGTAACTAATCCCGTAAGTCTCCTGAAACCGGACCTGGCGCATGAGAATAATCTGCATGACGCCAAAGACCTGGCCCCAGAGCAACAGCATCAATTGCGCCGGTTCCAGGGAGGTTTTGATCCTTTTTTTTTCAATCTCCGTTGCAAGAAGTCGGGTGATCAGATCGGCAATGGCGTCGGTTTCCTGCTGGCAAAGAGACTTATGGGATCCCGGAGCTGCATTTTTTAAACTTGCGGGATCATATACACAAGTATTTGCCTCATAGACCATGATAAGCTTTAAATAGTCTGGATGATCCAGGGAAAAATCAAAAAATGCGCGTCCAAGGCCCTGGATGCTCTGGTCTCTTGACGCCTTCTCCAATATTTTATGGAGCTGGGTAAGCCCCCTTAATACCACGGCCAAAAAAATATCTTCCTTGTCTTTAAAATAAAGATAGATGGAACGTTTGTTATACCCGGACGCCTTTGCAATCTCAATAATGGTGGTAAACTCATATCCATTTTTAAAAAAAATATCCTGGGCCATATCAATAATTCGGTTTTCACGCTGCTTTCTTTCCCATGCTTTTCTATCCTCGGACATCATTTCCCCTCAGTTATAAATATCATATGGGAAATAGAATACACCACTGTGAAATTCATGTCAATATATTGAAAATGCCGGGAAGAATTTCCAAAGGCATCAGGATGAAATCAAGGCATCCAATTTTCCTTTCAAATCCTCATCGCCGGCCCCCAGGCACTGGGCAATTGATCGCAATATTTCCCGGATGATCCCTGTTTTAGGATGGGGTGACAGCATCTGGATCTCAATGGTTTTTATATCCATCACCATTTCCTCCAATTGCCCATAGGGAGTTTTTCCCCCTTCCATGAACGCCTTTATTTCTCCTAAAATATTTTCCAGGAACGCTTTGCCCGGATCTTCCATAACAGGACCACTCCCCAGTTGCAAGGATTCATCCCCCTTATAATCGATCTTCTTATCCAGGGCCGTAAGCCCCTTGCGGGTGATACCAATCCCACCGGAAAGGGTTTTCAGTTCAGCATATTCCTCAATGAAAAGGGCTTCGGCCAATGAACCGGCTTCGGCGTTTTCAAGCCCCAGGATCTCCCCCACCTCGTACATGGACACCTGGGCCAGGGGATCGCCCTCGGCCATGGAATAGAGTTGGTATAAATATGCCTTTGTCTCAGGAGTGAGGGTGTCCATTATTCTATTCCTTTTTTTTACGAGATCGCGCTATTCATCTATTCTGCCATGCCAGGCAAACCCCATTTTAAAAAAAACGGTTAAAAGCCGTTGCAAGTTCATGGCAGTGACCGATACCGTTTGGTTTAGGAAGACATACACCCCTCATCCTCTTGAATGATCTTGGTGTAACATTCGGTGACTTCTTTGTCCGAGGTGGATTTTTTATCGCAGTCACTCATTTTTTCAACAATGTCTTTTTGATCCCCTGCATCACAATACTCTTTTTTTTCTGAAGTGTTGGTCATGATTCTGTCTCCTCAACTCTTATTTTGTTAAAATAATCCTGAACGCCAATAGAATCCATACCTAAAAGCTAACGATGCCTGGGGGAATGTCAACACGCAATCTGTCAAACCGATTTAAAAAAAGTCCCTTTGCTACCGGAAGTTGACACTTATGGATTGGCAGGCTATTTACTTGTGAAGAGCCTGAAAGAAGGTCCTGGGCCTGGGAACAGGACCTTTTTTCACCTTAAGAAAAGTATTAGGAATTGAGTATTTTTTTGGCACTCTCATTGTTCACATCTGTCACATGGGGGATGCCTGTTTCCTGGGCAGTTTCCCGGTTGCCGGAAAAAATTTCATGCCGGGTAATTTGATTGAGAGAAAATTTCCTGGCACCTGCCATGAGCTGCTGCAGCCCGCACCCGAGTTTGTCTGCCAGGGTGTAGAATCCGATGGCACCATAGGGAATATTTTTCATCTCATCCCGACCGACCTTGTCTGCCAACGCATGGTAACCGGCAAAGATTTCGTCTGCTGTTTTCCCGACTTCCAGAACGGTCTTGGGCAGTTCGTTCCAGTTGCCGTTCACGTCTGCCCTTCTTTCAGGATAAATGGCCCCTTCAATATTGGCCCCTAAAAATCCCGGAATCATGATTCCCCGGCCCATGCAGATAAGTTTGGTATAGGGTGCCCCCAGGGCAAGGCCTTTAAAAACATGATCTTCCAGGGCAAACCCGCCGGCAAAGGACATATCCACCACATGTTTTCCCTTGGCAGACAGGATGCTGGCATATTCATGGGCCTTGGCATGGAGGTTGATGGAGGGGACCCCCCAGCTTTGCATCATATTCCAGGGGCTCATGCCGGTACCGCCACCGGAACCGTCAATGGTCAGAAGATCTAAGGCTGCGTCCGTGGCAAATTTTATGGCCATGGCCAGTTCTTCCATGCCATAGGAACCGGTTTTCAATGTAATTCTGTCAAACCCCAGTCCCCGAAGGTATTCCACACTGTTCATAAAATCTTCCTGGACATGGGCGACGGTGGGCAGGTTTGTTCCCCCCAGGCGACTGTGCCGGGCAAAGGATTTGATAGCGCCCTGTTCAAACCCCTGCTGGACTTCGGGAAGGGACGGATCCGGATCCACCACATAGCCGCGATCTTTCAAGAACTGGGCATATTCCAGGCTTCTAACCTGAATTTCGCCGCCGATATTTTTAGCACCCTGCCCCCATTTGAGTTCAATGATGCATTTGTCCCCATATTTATCCACCACATATTCCGCCACCCCGTTCCGAGTATCTTCAACATTGAGCTGGACAATAATGGCGCCATACCCGTCAAAATATCTCAAATAGGTTTCAATCCTGCGATCCAGTTCCGGTGCGCTTTTGATCTTCCCCTGTTTGGTCTCCTTATTACTGATCTGGGAATTTCTATCAACCCCCACCACATTTTCCCCGATCACAACAGGGATACCAATGAGGGCACCACCAATGGCAAAGGAATTCCAATATTTTTCCGCAATAAAAGTTGACCCTAAAGCCCCGGTCATCAAGGGCATACGAATTTTTGTCTTCCGCTGTTTTCCAAATTCGGTTTCAAGGCTGACATTGGGAAAAATGCAGTCGTCTGCGCTGTTGGTCATTTCTCCTGTCAGTCCCTGGGCACCATAGGCATATCCCTGGATTCTCAGAGAATTGTAGGAAACCCCTACATGGCTGGTATTATTGGCCCCGGCTGTTACAAGGCCAAAGCTTCGAGGATACAACAGTTTCCGCCCCACCATGCTGGACAGCCAGGTTTCACATTTTCCCTTACAATCTGCCCGGCACAAGGTACACAGACTTGATTCACAGGCATTTCCGCGATTTTTTGTTCCAAGCGCATCATTTGACTTTGAAAATCTCATTTCCATGGGTCTTTTCTCCTTTTACATTATCGTCCTTAACTCCAATATTTTTTCACCTCCCCTAAAACGCAAAAAAGCGCCTTCCCGGAGATCCTGCCGGAATAGACACCTTTGTCTTTTTTAATAATTTATCCACACGCCGTTGTATAAATAAATTTATACAAAAAATTAGCGTGAAAAAAAATTAATGTCAACTCATTATATTTTAAAAAGGTGTAACCAATGGATAAAAGGGAAGGATTAAACCCGATATCCTCTCTTTTCCCCGTGATCCCTTTTGGGTATTTTGCCTTGACAACCAAGGTCTTTCCATCTTAAGAAACAGTCATAGCCTTCTTTTTTAATCACTTAAAACGTTTCGGAATCTTTAGGGAAAAACAATTGAATATTTCTATAAAGTTTTGGTTCCCAAAAAAGAATATTTTATATACCCCCATGAACACCCTGGTTTTTTGCATCCTCACAAGCACGATATTGTTCAGCTGCGCCACGTTCAAACCACAGTCCATAGATGAAAGCACGCTTCGCGCCAAGGCCCAGACCCATACAAAAAACGGTGTCAGCATATCCGCAGCAGTGCTCAGTGCAGAAGAAGCCAAAAACATGTTTGGCCTTCCTCTTTATAAAAAAGGGATTCAGCCGGTATGGCTGGAAATTAAAAACACCACCCCATACCGTATGTGGTTTCCCCAGGTAAGTGTGGACCGTAACTATTTTGCCCCCCTTGAGGTGGCGTACATGCACCATTCCACTTACGCAAAGGCATCCAAACAAGAAATGGATGCGTATTTTCACAAACATGCCGTGGACAGCCTCATCAATCCGGGGACTGTCCGGTCGGGATTTATCTATACGAATCTGGAACTTGGGACCAAAGCCTTTAACCTGGATGTGATAGGAGGTGACCACAGCCTTCGGGCCTTCACTTTTTTAATACCGGTTGAGGGTCTCAGGGTGGATCACCGTGAAGTGGACTGGAACGGCTTGTTCGCAGACCATGACAAAATCGCATTTGACAGTTCAAAGGCATTTAGGCAGGCAATTAAAAAATTACCCTGCTGCACAACCGATATTGACGGCACCCGGCTGGCGGATCCAATCAACCTTGTCATCATCGGAGACGGTGAGGCGGTGTTGTCCACATTACTGAAAAGCGGCTGGGATGAGACGGCCTCCGCCTTATCCCATACCCCAAAGGATCAATTACCCTGGGAATTTCGATACGAACCCGTTAAACCGCTATATTTTTTTAACCGCCCCCAGGATGCCGCATTTCGCAAATCCCGGTCAACCCTTAACGAGCGCAATCAGCTAAGATTGTGGCTGAGTCCGTTTTCCTACGAAGGCAAACAGGTCTGGATCGGCCAGATCAGCCGTATCCTCCGGCCCTCGATCTTGGCCAAATTTATCATCGAACCGGATGTGGACCAGGCACGAACCTACCTGCTTCAGAATTTGTGGTATGCTCAAGGGTTAATAAAATACGGATATATCAAATTCACCGATATTGTCACCATATCAGCCCCCCGTAAGAGTCTTGCGGATGATAAATATTTTACAGACGGACTTTGTCTGGTGATGTGGATTGCAGATACCTCTGTATCGTTTTCAACCGTTCAATTCGTGGAATGGGACAAACCTGTTCTCAACAGAAAAAAACTATTGTTAGGCCGTTGATCAAATCACGGATAAGGCAAATTAATGGATCGAATTAAAAGAAAAAAAAGCCAAATGGATCGAAGCCTCTGTTTTTTCATCATCGCCTTTTTTTCAATTGCCGTTAATGGATGTGCGTCTTTTAACCCGCATCCACCAGTCGAGTCGCCGTTTCTGGAACGGGCACAGACAAAAACCGAAAAGGGGATTCGGGTAAGGGCTGCCGTACCCAGCGCAAAGGAGACGCTTCAGATATTCGGGGTCGATCTTTACAGTAAAGGAATACAACCGGTCTGGTTCGAAATAGACAACAAGGATGACCAGGCGGTCTGGTTTATGCCCGTGGGGCTTGACCCCCTCTATTTCACCCCCCTTGAAGCTGCTTTTTCAAGTCATTCTCGTTTTTCAAACACTAAAAACCTAGAAATGAATCGCTATTTTTTTGAAAAAGGCGAGGATATCTATATCTATGTCCGACCGGGAAAAATACAAACAGGATTTATTTTCACCAACCTGGATCAGGGCACCAAAGCCATCGCAGTCGATTTAATAGGAGAAGACCAGCAGACAAGGGTATTCACGTTTTTTATTCCTATTCCCGGTCTAAAAATAGATCACCACGAAATCGACTTTAAGGGCCTCTACCCCCCAGAAAAGGGGAAAAATTTTGAGGATGAAAAAAAGTTTATTGCCTATCTTGAGACATTGCCTTGCTGCGCCGTCAACAAGCAGGGGAATGAACAAGCAGACCCCCTCAACCTGGTGGTTATCGGAAGCCAGAAAGATGTTTTTCACACCTTTATCCGGGCCGGATGGGATGAGACGGAAACCATCACTGCCTATTCTTTATGGAAGACAGGGCTTTCTTTTATTTTTGGCGGGCGTTACCGGTACTCACCCGTCAGCGCCCTGTATCTCTTTGACAGACAGCAGGATACAGCCCTGCAAAAAGCCCGGAACACAATTCACGAACGCAACCATCTGCGGTTGTGGCTTGCGCCGGTGCGGTTCCGGGACAGCCCTGTCTGGATCGGGCAGATCAGCCGGGACATCGGGGTTCGCTTTACCACAAAAACAATTGTAACCCACAAAATTGATCCGGATGTGGATGAAACCCGAAGTTTCCTCGCCCAGGATCTATTGTACTCCCATGGACTTATGCGATATGCCTTCGTGAAGGGGGTGGGAAAAGCCCCCATGGAGTCCCCCCGGCATAACCTGACCGGGGATCCCTATTTTTCTGACGGATTGCGTCTGGTTCTCTGGGTTTCCAGCAAACCCGTTGAATTCGAGGCGGTCGACTTTATTGAGTGGGAGATACCCTGACACAAATCAAAAAGTATACCCCATGGAAAAATGGAAGCTGCCCGCACTTTCATTGGGCCTAGGGGCAAGTTTCCAGCCATACAAGAACCCGATGGGACCGATGGGGGTCATATATCTGAGCCCAAGGCCGACGGAATCACGGAACTCCTCGGATCCGGCTTTTCCCTGGGTCTGCCGGATAGATCCAATGTCGTAAAAGGCAGAAAATTCAAAATTTAACCCCAGGTCATACCGGGCTTCAACCGACCCGAGGAGGGACTCCCGGCCCCCAACAGCCTTGCCGGCTGTATCATATCGCAACAGGTTTTCGTCAAAGCCCCGAACGCTTGACGTCCCCCCCAGAAAAAACAATTGATCCTCGGGCACATCCTTGCTGCTTCCATAGGGCTGGATAATCCGGTACCGTCCCCGCAGGGCAAGAACCAGGGGCTCAAACAGCGTATAATAATACCTTGTGTCCAGCCGGTATTTAATAAAATCATCCAAATCATTATCAATCCCGTTTGAAAGGTCCACATTAAAAGAGGAAAGGATACCTTTTTTGGGTCTGACATAGGAATCTATAGTCTTGTAGACAATTCCCGGGCTGGCCACAATAATATGCCGCGGCTCATATTCTTCTGCTTCGTCCGGGGTCAGCGGCCGGTCCTGGGTCAGGTACTGCTTTCTGGATTCATACATCACCCCCAGGTTTATGGTCAGGTTCCTGGATAAAAACTGCTGGTAAAAATTTTGGGAGACGCCGTAGGACTTAATGCCAAAATCCTTGTTAAATTCTTCCTGCTCTTCACCGAAAGCCCGGGTACTTGACCAGGTCCGGGTTTTCAAAAACCGCGGCTCCAATAATGAGATGTTCCCCTTATATCCTATCTGGCTGATCTCTCCTTCCAGTTGAAGGTCCAAATTTCGACCCAAAAAATTATGGTCTCCCACTGCGGAACCCAGGTATAAATGACGTTGGGTATCATACCCGGTCCCCATTTCAAAAAAATAAGTTTTTTTTTCTTCAACCTCAACAATGATATCCACCTCCGGGGCATTATCTTTCAGGCCGATGGTCCTGAACCGCACGGAATCAAGGGCATTGATATCCATCATATTCCGCCGGCTTTTCAGTAGTTTTGCCAGGGAGAGAGGATCTCCTGTGGAAAGGTTCATTTCCGTGTCAAGAATCTGTGGTTTTGTCCTGAAATTTCCCACATAATAAATCTGCCCAACACGTACATATGGTCCTTGCCAAATGGTATAGGTCAGATTAACCCGGGACCTGTCAGGGCTGAATTCTTCGGTGGCAACCACCTTATTATGGGGGTACCCCGATTCTGAAATTTTTTGCTTCAGGCTGTTTTCATCATTTTCAATCATATAGCCCCTAAAGGGCTGCCCTGGCTTCAAAGAAATCAGTCCCTGGGCAACTTCGTGGGACAGGACGGACACCCCCTCAAATTGAACCAGATCAACTCTTGTCTGAATGCCTTCATCAATGACAAGTTGAATCGCAACCTCTTTGCAGTTTGTCCTGCCCGGATCCGGGTCTGAATCCGAAATATCCAGAACCCGAACCTCCTTGTCAACCCGGGTCCGGGTGAACCCCTCCCGAAGGTAGAGAGTCCGAATCGCATTGATATCTTCATCAAGGGTTTTGGCAACATAAATACCGCGGTTTCCAAAGCCTGATTCCCGGGTCAAAATACTTTTAAATATTTCTTTTTTTGAAATCGTCCGGTTTCCCGTGAGATCTATTTTGGAAACACGGTATTGATAGCCTTCATCAATGGCAAGGGTCACCTGCTTCACCATGGGCTCTGGCGGGTCTGCCTCCTTTACCCCGACCACCCGTACATCCGGATATCCTTTTTTGACATATTTTTTTTTCAGATTGCGAACACTTTTCCTCAAACCAAAATTGTTTTTATTTCCGTCCTTGGACAATGTCATCTCTCGTTTCAGGGTATAATCCCAAAAATTTTCATTCCCCTGAAACACAATTTCATATTGGGGCCCTTCTTCAACATGGAAGATCACATCCACCTGTTTTTGGGCAAAATCCCGGATGATTTCGGCACGAACGCTGACATCGGCAAATCCTTTTTTCCGATAGAATGAAATAAAATTTTTCACATCCTCATCCAGACTCTTCTGGACAAATCGTCTGGCACTGCCAAACAGAACCGAGGATTTCCAGGTTTGGATCCTCAACTTCAGGCGGGCGGAAGAAAAATGGGCATTTCCTTTGATCTCTACCCGGTTCACCCGAAGAAAGTCCCCTTTGTCAATATGAACCGACAGCACATAATTCCCATCTGCTTCATCCTTTTGAGCGGACAGGGTGACCCTGGGATCAATAAATCCTTGTTTCTTAAACAGGGTGGTCACCCGTTTCGATTGTTCCCCAAGGCTCTCTTCTAAAAAGGCATCTCCATTATACAGGGTCATAACATTGACCACTTCCCGATCAAACAGGGGAAACGCCTTGTAAATCCGGATATCCTTAATTCGTCCGTAGGGAACAAGTTCAAAAATGATGTAAACCCCCCGGGCCCTATGAACGGGGTCCGGCACATGAATAGATTTAAAAATATTTGAGTCAGAAAGACGGGCAATGGCCTGGGCCATCTGGTCAAGACCATACACATCCCCGATTTTAAGCTGAATCAGATTTCTGGCAATGGTATCCCCTAAACGGGTATCCCCTTTTTCCCCAAGTATCCGGATATCAATCTGGGCAATCCTTTTGTCCGGATTTTCCCCGGAGCTTTTGCTAAAACCCGATTCAACACAGCAAAAAAAAAGGAGAAGCCCCCATGCCATTGCCATTTTAAAATTACCCGCCCGGTTGTGTTTACATATCAAAGCTGTTCTCATCTGAATTCCAACCGGTATTTAAGTTCACCGCCAAATTGTCCATCCGTATCCTGATATCCGCTCATCAATAAATTCTCAAGAAACTTATAATAGGTGGTCACCCGCTGAACCGTCTCCCCGTTTCTGACAGCCACCCCATATTTAACACTGATCTGCCGGGACAAATCCTTTCCAACGGTCACATCGACCCCCCTGGAATCTGAGGCATCCTTACCCGTGGTATCGATCTCCAGATAATCCAGACCGGTGGAATCTTTTAAGCCTTTTCCCAGGGAATCGGCCACCATACCCGCAAGAATCTCTCCGGGAGCAAATGTTCCCCCGCTGTCTGCCCCCCGAAGCTCCCTTGAGGTCTTGCCAAAGGCAATTAATGAGAGGATATCGCCATGCTGTTCCGATGGATTGGAAGAAAAATTAAACGCCAGGTTGTCCGGGGTTCCTGAAACGATCAGGGTGATGGTCCAGTCCCGGATTTCCGTTTTCCCTTCAATGTCAATGGTCGGTTCTATTTTATAGGGGTTAATAAAATCAATGACCCCTTTTTTAACTTCAAATTCAACCTTTTGAAAATTAATACGACCGGAATCCACCTGGGCACGACCAGCCAATAGGGGAGCGGCTGCTGTTCCCTTAATCGTCAAATCAGGGCTAACCTCCAGGTAGGCCAGATTATTGTCCACCAGCAGCGCCTCCCGTCGGCTGATATAGACATTCAGACCTATGGTCTGCAAAAAAAGGGGCAGAGATTTTTCCCGAAGGGGGACCACCTCCCTTGTCTTCCGGGTGGCCGCAGCAATGAGGTCCAGCTCAACATCCTTGTGGTATCGGCCCTCGAGAAGTATGATCTCGCCTTTCAATTGTGATGCCTTGTCCGTGCCGGTAAAGTTCAGGCCACAGTTAAAACTTAAGTCCATTACATCAGGGATAGCCAGGTTCAGCTGGTGGGCGTTAAACTTCAGATCAATTTTTTTTGCTGCCCACTTTTTTAACCCCACACTGCCCCCGAGGTCAAAACGACCCTGGTCCAGATATCCCTTAAGGCCAATAATCTCAATTTTGTCCGGGGTGAGTTTGATATGACCGTCCAGGTTCTTTAAAACCTGTTCAAGTCCATCCACTGCCATTCCCAATCCATTGAATTGAAAATCTGCCTGAACCCTTGGGGCGTCAATGGTGCCGTTAATGGAAGCGCTCATCTGTATCCGGCCTGTGGCCGATTCAACTTCTTCCACCAGGGAATTGATAACTTCCAGGGGAATATTTCCCAGGATCTCAAAATCAAGGTCCCCCTTAAGATCCCCATCCCCTTTTACCGTGAGGCTGCCTTTTTCCAACAGGTCGATCCGGGTGGAAGAAAGGCGGTATTGACGGTTCTCAAGGAAAAAGTCCGCATCCTTTACCCGGATAAAAGGCTTGTCTTCAAAGGCGATTCTAATTTGGGACAAATCAGCAGCTGCCCGGGCCTGCTCCACCTGGTCCGCCCGGCCTTCTGCCCGAACCCTGCCGGTGATTGCCCCGGAAAATTGGGGTTGGCCCATGAGATTGAAATAGGGGGACAGGTTAAGCGCCTCCATATCCAGGGTTGCGGTAAACACCTTGGTGTCCAAATGATAATTCCCCTCCACGGTCGCCCCCAGGTTTCCTTTTATCCCCAAGTGCCTGTTTTTCAATTCAACCCAAAGATCCATGGGCGTCTGTTTTTCCTGTAAAAGAACAAGCTCCCTGATACCAAAGTGGCCTTTCACCACCGGATCTTTAAAGCTACCCCGGGCAACCAGGTCCAGGGACAAGCGCCCGCCATCTCCCCCATTTTTTTCAAACAGGTTCAGACAGGCCAGATCAAAATTTTTAGAATCCACACGGATATCAAAGGTTTCATCCAGGGGGGTCACCCGTCCTTTGGCCCGAATCATGGAACCCGGGGACACCTGGATCTCCATTTGGCCAATTTCCAAAACCTGGCCCTGGATACCAATTTTTGATGAAAAACCGTCAATCCTCTCTCCGCCAACTTCGAGGGAATTACCGTCAACATTCAAATAACCCGTTAAATTCGAAGGCCGTCCCTTGATCTGGCCGTCAAGGGAAAGGCGGCCAAAAATGTCCGGGAAAAAATCTTCCAGAAAAACAGACGCCCCGGCCAAGGCCAGTTGAATATCCGGATCCTTTATCAGGGCAAAGTTTTTGTCAAAAATCCGGGCCTGGCCAATGCCTTTTATCAAAGATTTTCCAAGGGCCAATTGAAACCTTTCTATATCCACCACCCCATTGGCAACCCCCATTTTGACACTGGCACCCCCCCCCCGTTTCTGGTTAAAGGAGAGGTTCTGCCCCCCAATTTCAACCGTGGCAACCGGTTCCCTGAGACTACCCCCCACCGTAATTTTCCCGTTAAAATATCCCCCCAGGGGAGAGACGGCCATAAAATCAGCAGGATCCACATTTTCCAAATCCAGATCCAAATAAATCAAATTTTCGGAATCACCAGGGGTCTGGCCAAACAAATCCGCCCATCCCCGGCCATGGAAAGAAGAAGCCTGATTTTCCAGGGAAAAGGTGTCAAGAAAAATCCGCCCCGTCGGCTTAAGATCTGCATTCAAGGCTAAATTCCCTAAAAGAATATCATTGATTGCCAGATCTGTGGCAAAAAAGGACAAAGAGGCGGTTGGGCCGGAAAAAGGACCGTTAATCTCCGCAGACACTTTGATATTTCCCCTTGCCCGCACACGGGTAAGCCTGTCCAGAAGCCCCAAATCAGCGGCCTCAAGATCAAGAGAACCGGATATTTTTCTGGCGGGGATATCCACGCTGCCATTACCCGTCAGCACAATCCCCGGTGTGGTCAAATTAAAGGATTGTATCCCGGCGTTGAGCATGTCCAGACCAATGTCCGCATGGAAGTCGGCATCCATTGGTTCCGGCATTCCCTGGACCCAAAGCCCGGTGCCGCTTAACTGTGCTGTAATGTCTGCCTTTATTTTTTTTGGATCAATCCCCCTGCCAAAAACATTTATCCGGGAGGCCAACCGGCCTTTCTTTTGAAGTCCCTTTTTCGCAAAATCTGACAAATCCACCCCAGCCAGGTCAGCGTCCAGGGCGGCATTCAGATCATAGGAGATTTCGTCCAATTCAAGGGCTCCCTTTAATCCTTTGGGAAATGCCTTGCCCAGGTTAATCACACCCGCCAGGGACAAATTTCCCTGTTTCGCGGAAAACCCCGAGGGCCTCAATGTCAAAAGCCAGTCCTCCATCATCGAGTCGAACTTGAAATTTTGAAGGGCGTAATCCCTGAACCGAGCCTCTTTGGAATGAAGGGATATCTTAACCCCAGGGTTTTCAAGGCCTCCTTTAACGGACAGGTCAAGTCCAACCACCCCGCTTAAAGCCGACGCCTCCATGCCTGTTAGCCACGCTGCCCGGGATAGTTCCACCCTGGAACCCATGGAAATATCGAAGAAAGGGTCCCCCAAAACATCCTTGATGCTGCCATGGATTTCCATGTCAATCCCGCCCAGGCCGGTCTGAATAGCAAGGCCTGACAACCCGCCATCCTTAAGAGTTGCCTCTATCCGGGAGGAATTCACCACAATGGGCCTTCCCTGGGTTGTAATTCTCCCTGTCTCAACTCCCCCCCGAAACCGGGCAGATTCATTAAATAAATTAAAATCGAAAATCGAAATATCCATGCCTGAAACCAGGAGATCCACCTTATTATCCGGCAGGGAAAAGGCCAGGGTTCCTCTGGTTAAAAAAAACTCATTAATTACAATATTTAAAGGAAATCCAGGAGAGGCGGCCTTGGTTTCAGGGCCGGACAGATCGGGGGGAACAAAGGCTGACACCAGGTTCAGGGAGCCTTCTTCCCCTATACGAAGATCAAATTCAGGAGACGCTATGAGAACCGAAGATAAACAGACTTCACCCGTCAGCAGCCGTGTCCATGAAAAATTAAGGCTCAGTTTTTCCATGCGGGCCAAAAATTGTTTGTCTTTTCCTTGAACTTGAATCCCGACAATATCAACCTGCCCGGCAAAAATATCAATTTTCAGCTCTTCAAGGGAAAGATGGCCGGGTATTTTTTCATTCAGGAAGGTTAATAATGATTTTCGGGCATACTGGCTTTCCATGAAAATGGTAGACCCGACAAAAAACGACATGATGAAACAAAACATTCCCACCAGGACAATAATTTTGCTCCTCGGATTCAACAAGCCACTATCCCCTTTTTCTTTTCCCATGGGATCCTTGGTTTTTTAAAAATCATTATTTGCATCTATCCCCTTTATCCTCACTATAAAAAACGAAGGGGTTGCACCTGCTTTTTTTCCCGAATCCAGTTCAAGGAGGACCTAACATTTTCAAACCCGACAAATCGTTTTACCATCTTTTTTTTCCCGGGAAAATCCATGAGTACCAGTCCAAGAAACATGGTTAAAAGCCCCTGACCCGGTATAAATAAAAGAACAAATCCCAGCAAAAAAAATCCAGCCCCCAGTAGATTTCGCACAAAGATCGTCGCCCCCCGGACAAACAGGGACTGGTGTCTTTTCTTTTGAAAATAGGAATCTAAAAAATAGTCTGTTGGGATCCTACAGATCATCCAGGGCACCGATAAAATACTCGCCACAAAAACAACAACGGAAATCCCTGACAATATGGCAATAATTGCCTGGTGTTCCTTCATTAGGTTCATTATAAATTCCACGATCTGATATTTTGCCAGAAAAACAGCTCAATGGAAAGGAAAGAAAACGATTTACCTTAGGATTTAAGAAAGATAATCAAAGCGGGAGGATCAATTTAATACAGGTTCAAAGGAGAATTTAATTTTTCTTATTGTGAACCATTATACTTTTTCAAGGTTTTAATAACGATCCCTTCAGATCAAGAAGCAGAAAAGTATAATTTACTTGCTTTTTACACTCATCAGATATTTGAATTTACCGATTTGCTTTATCAGAAATGCCGTCAAGACTTCAGTTCACGCAAAAAATTTTGGAATCAAATCCGATGCACTTTCAGATTTATGGTATTTGAAAGTTGGGAAGTGATGCGTGAAAAGCATAATTGGCCCTCCTGAGTTTTCATCTCCATAATATATCTGAAATTTTTTTTGAGCTCCAAGCTGCTTAAAGCCTATTCAGGTCTTAAGCCCGATAACCCATGCCTAAATCAAAACATGCTTGACAAGCCCTGAATTCTTGGTTTATGGTTCATTTGTTGAATGATGTTCGAAAATTTAAAAAAAGGACATTTGAATGACAGATCGATTTGAATTACATTGTGAATACGTTCATTGCTGCGGAAAAAAAATACTGGAGTTAGGTGAAGTTGAGACTGAAAAAATGGCAAAAGAGTGGATTCAAGAGCAGACCCTTAAGGGAAAACGTCCCCGGCTTCCCAAAAACGATCTGATCAGAACCTGTCCGGTAATCCACTGCCCTGCAAAACTTCAGATTCCCAGATATGACTACCGCAAAAAAGCGGTTTGATCACTTGGTCTTTGTTTGATCCTTCAACTCGAGAATTAAATCGACTTGCACCACAACATA
Organism: Desulfobacteraceae bacterium; assembly: GCA_016743945.1. Taxonomy (GTDB): domain Bacteria; phylum Desulfobacterota; class Desulfobacteria; order Desulfobacterales; family Desulfobacteraceae; genus NBML01. The sequence goes on along the minus strand of JADGFI010000035.1, from coordinate 1,361 downwards.
TCATTGCAATCAACTTTTTTTTGTGGTATTAAAGCCGCACTTCAATGGTATCTGTGCGCCCGTAGCTCAGCTGGATAGAGCGCTGGACTTCGAATCCATAGGTCGCAGGTTCGAATCCTGCCGGGCGTACCACTAATACCAAAAATCTTCAGCTTTTAGCGGAAAATCTTCAATATCAAAAATCATACCGAATAATGTTCAACCATATTTTAACCCAATCCACTATGCAGGAATATCATAAAAATTTGATGGGCTACCTGGCTGGCTGCATCATCAAAAATAGTGATGTATTCCGGTATCCATCATTATTTTTGCCGATGCTTCCAGTCTGATATCCTTGTATTGGAGGGATCAAGCGATAGAAAGAGGAATTAATCAAAGAAAATTAAAACTGAAAAACTGGTAAATTTTTAACCGGTATATAGGTTGATCGTTTTTTTTAGTATCAAAATGGATAGGTACGCCCTAACTCAGGTGTGGGGCATTTTGGAATCCTGGTTTTGGGGCAAAAACAAATCCTTGATCACAAAAAATTTAAGAAAAACATAAAACCTGGTGAAGCTGAAATAGGGCTGTATCGTATGAATACGCAAAATTCAACAGGGATAAAACGTCCACTTGAGACACATCATCATGTGATGTTAAAACAACAGGCGTGTTACGTTAAAATCGGCTAAAATTTGTAACGAACGCCAAAAAAGAATTCTTGAGCATCCATATCTGCGACAGCACTTGCCTCATCATATCCGGGAAAATAATTTTCATAACGCGCTTCTCCCATGTCAATGTAGCGGTAGACAAGATCAATATCACAATTTTCAGTCAAAGAGTATGCCACTCCCAGCCCCACTGTCCAGGCAAACTCAGCTTCTGTTACATTTCTCCCTAAATAGTCAGGCGCCAAACCAGTCGGTTCAACAGTGTTGTCTGTTTTATGAATTGCCAAACCAACTCCCAACAAAACAAACGGAGTGAAAGCCGTTGTATTCTTAAAATCATAAAGCAGGTTAAGCATAACTGTTTGGGAGCTAAGATTCGTTTTAACATTCCAGGCACCATCTGTTGTAGGGCACGTATCGTGCTCAAAATTTGTACGGTAAATGTATTCCAATTCAGCACGAAAGGGCAAATCAGCAAAATCATAGCCGAGGAGGATTCCACCTGCGAAAACAGTGTTATCTTTGTTCGCATCATAATTGTAAGTTACATCACCACCAACATCACTATTCCATTTCCCGTCATTAAATGACGTGAAAGATGCTCCCAACCTGACACCCATATAATAATTGCTGGCCCCTTCAGCGAACACCAGCGTTGGTACTGTTAGTAAAAATAAAAGAAGAATTAGTAAGCGCTTATTC
>JADGFI010000034.1 GCA_016743945.1 Desulfobacteraceae bacterium | reverse complement strand
GTTTTATTATACACTAATTGTAATGTATTATTATCTTATTACTCATTTGACTCAGTTCAAAGACAAATAGAAACTTGACTTTTTAATTTTTTTATTAGAGAATAATATGAATTAAAATAATTCAGATTTAGAAAAATATTATTTGAAAGATTTCTTAAATGTGAATTTTCTTTCCTTACACCATTCATTATATTTATTCATTAACTTGAAAAAACATATATATTGTTATTATATACTATCAAACCAAAACTTTCTTCGGAGATATATACTACTTTAATACTCTATACTTTATACTACAATTACAAATATTTGAATTCCAGCAATACCAACGCACTGAAAGAATTAGATATTTTTTTAAAAAGTTTATTATTCTACAAAAATGGTCAAATTTCAAAAAGGATTATAAATCAATTGAGTTTAACTGAACGAAGAAATCTTGCACAATATAGTTTTCAAGTTGGATTTAAAGATAGAATAATCACTCACTTTTCTTACGCTGAATTAGAAGAAGTTAAAAGATGTTGGTAATATGAAAAATACAATCCAAAAAGTTAAATACGATGATGCCTGTAGAGTACTCCTAACTGAAACACTGCCGTATGAAACTCCAATTATATTTTCTAATCAAGGATTCTATCAACATATTAAAAAGTATTATCAAAATAAAAGTAAAATTAAAGATTTAATAAAATATCTATTCTTTGATGATAATTCTGCCAACTATACAGTACCAATAATATATAAGATAAAAAAAACAGAATCCTCTTTTCGACACATAGGGCTACTTCATCCTTCCTCTCAAGTAAAATTTATTAAATTTTACAAAGACTATTCAAATTTAATTATAAATTCATGTTCAAAAAGTAATTTCAGCATTAGGTGCCCAGAAAAAATTTCTTCAAGTTTTTTTAAAAAAAACAAACTTGAAGATGCAAAACAGTTCAAAGGGTCAAGCGTAAGCAATATAAATGATGATACAAAATTTAAACATGTTACATCATACTTTTCATATCATGGGTATTCAAAACTCCACCAATTTTTTAATTCATTTGCGTTTGTTATGTTAGAGCGGAAATATTCCGCTTTTTGGTCTATCGATATATCCCGGTGCTTTGACAGTATATATACTCATAGCATCACTTGGGCGCTAAAGACAAAGACACATTCCAAAAAAACGACCAGCTCAAAAACAACTTTTGGCAATATTTTTGATAGGTTGATGCAGTCATCAAATTTTAATGAAACAAACGGAATAATAATTGGACCAGAAACGAGTAGAATATTTGCAGAAATTATTTTCCAGCAAATTGATTGTAATATTGAAAATGATGCAAAAAAAGCTGGATACATATATGGTGTACATTACGAACTCAAAAGATATGTGGATGATATGTTTATTTTCGGACTTTCAGATAAAATCAATGAAGATTTATATCAAATAATCGAAAATAGATTTCATGAATACAAATTATTTATCAATAAGAATAAGACAAAAAAAACAAAGCATCCTTTTATAACACCACTGTCTAAAGCAATCCTTGAAACTAAGGTGACTCTCAGCAATTTCACAAAAAGAATTATTGAACCAAGAATTATTGAGCCAGAAGTAGACAAGGCTTCCAAAAAAACGATTTTTTTTCCAGTTAAAATTTGGAGAAAAGAGAGTGTTATTTCTAATTTCATTAATGAATTAAAAAGTACGAGTATTGATAATCCAGAAATATATGATGTTACAAATTTTTATACATTGTCGGCAATAAATAATTTAATTTTTGAAATTATTAATAACAGACCATCAAGCGAAGAAATTAGTAAAAGGACAACAGAATATAAAAACCTTTTCCAAATATTGATCGACATTGCTCATCATTTATATTCTGTTAGCCCTTCAGTTGGTGCTTCTATAAAACTAAGCATTATTAATTTACTTTCGAATAGTTTTTTTACTACCTATATAAAAGAAGAATCTAATTCAATCAAATTGATTATATTCGAGCACAGTAAATATTTTTTACAAAGTGGATGGTTCAACAAACTATATGAATCAAAAAATAACCAATTTTTATTAGAAGCTATTAATGTATTGCTATCGACAAGGACTCTGGGGCCTGATTTTCTGCTTGACCATGAAATAATAAAAAAGGTGTTTAAGTTTAAAGACAACAAGAAAAGATTTGAACACAACTCTATTATTAACGATCCCTTATCATCGGAGTATTTCCAGATTACAGCGTTGCTTTATTACATTGGAGATGAGGACACCCATAATGAAATAAAAAAGAAAATATTAAAATCCTTAAATTTAATATTTAAAGATTTATCCGATATAAGAACTAATTCAGAAAAATGCTATTTGTTGCTTGATATACTGTCTTGCCCGTTTATTAGAAGTGTAGACAAAAAAAAATGGGTGAAAACACTTTTAAAACAATGGTTGCAAAAAGAGCCAGGTACTCCTCTAATAAATGATTGGACAGAAAAATTATCTTTACATACATGGTTCATCTCCTGGGATCATCTTGAACTTTTTAACGTTTTGGAAAGAAAAGAGTTGCTTAAGGCTTATTAAGAATATATTTTACAAAAAACTGGAACTACCATAATCGTGAGGCAGTTCGCACGTCGAAATGTCGAAAACATGATCTTATGTTTCCCTTCTATTGCAATAGATTGAGAGTTTTTTACTCAGGATTTTGCTTTAAAAGCGGCGGTGTTTTTAAACCGCACACACCTTTACGAAATGGAGTTCCAGTTTTTGTTTTAAAGTAATGTGTCTCAAGCATTAAAATATTTCTTAATCATAAAATTCTATACTAAGTGGCTACAAGGAAAGTGGCGGACTATTATTAATAGGGTTCAGCTTTTCAAATTTGATCCGGATACCATATCTTGTGACCGGATAAGGTTAGAATTGTTCAATTAGTGAACGGCCTTTCACCCTGGCCGGTGAAGTGTCCCCTGAAGTGGTTTTAAACACATGCTTTTTTTTATCTTTATTCCGCATTTAAATAGCCAAACTTTTTGGGGGGCATTTTCAGATTTTTACGGATTTAAGAAATTTCATTCCCCCTGTCCACCCACCAATAAAATAAATCCTTTCCAAAATACCGGGTCTTTTGATATCCTGGCAAAATAGTAGGCATTCTGACAGATACTAAAATGGACCAAGTGGATGGCGAACCAAAAAAAATGGCATATTCTGTTTTGTGATGAAATTGAACAGGCATGCCCGATAACAAAATTTATCAACGACTGCCAACCCGTGCATCAGGTTAAAATCCTCAGAATACTCTCCCTGTTGGAGGAGCAGGGGCCCATATTGCCAAGGCCCTATGCCGATATCCTCCATGACGGTATCCATGAACTGCGGTTTAATCTGTCGGAAAACAGGGTTCGGGTACTTTATTTTTTTTGTTATCAAAAATTTATTGTTCTGTATTTTGTGTTTTTTAAGGATACCCGGCGAGTTCCGGATAAATATATTGAAAAGATGATCCAATACAGAAGCGATTTTCTTGGAAAGCTTTCAAAAGATCAGCTTGAGAGGCGCCACCGTGCTATTTTTTAAAGAAATTATGGACGAAAAATTAAAGGAACCCGGTTTTAAACGATTTTTTGATCAGGAGTGCCATATCTGCCCGACCACCTTGAGGATTGTTTCTGAATTTGTTGAAATTGGATTGGCACGGAATTCTATTCTAGAAAAGTTGGGGATTTCACAAAAAGAATTTAATGATTTATATTGGGCTGACCATTGTGATCCCAGGGTGGTGATCAAGTTGTGCCGATATCTTGGGATTGATTTTACGGGGTTGTCACGTAATTGTCCCAAATATGAGTCATCGATTCTTCCCTATTAACAGCAGGAAATAAATAGTGTATATCCCGAAAACACCTCAATAAATTGATTATTAGGTGATAACGATCTCAATTTTATATAAGGAATGTTATGGTATGACCCCAGAAAATCCGTCGGAAAATGGATTAATCCCGAATTCGGACGTTTCTCCTGAGCCGGGACCAATTTACCAGGGCAATGAAACCATTCTGTTCGTGGATGATGAAATTTATCTGGCAGATGTGGGCAGGGAAATGCTTGAGGATTATGGCTATTGTGTCGACATCATGACAAGTTCCAGGAAGGCGTTTGAGTGGTTTGAAAAGAATCCGGATCGGTATGATTTGCTGATCACTGACTATACCATGCCAGAGATGACCGGCGATCAACTGGTCGAAAAGATACATCTCCTGCGGCCCCAATTGCCGGTTATCATGTGTACCGGTATTGAATTGTCTTCCGTGATTTCCAAGATGATCCGTATCTCAAAAATACTGATGAAACCCTTTGATATGGAGGAACTCATCAAAACGGTCCGGGAGGTCCTTGTTAAATCACGGGGAGGGGGGCGCCCTTGAACCTACCGCGTATGAAAAAGAGCCTGTTTATAACTGATTTTGACGGCACCCTGCTGACCGATGACAAAAGGATTGCCAAAAAAGACCTTGCCACCCTTTCCCGGTTGAGACAAAATAATGCCATCACAGCTATTGCCACGGGAAGAAGTCTGTATTCCTTTCAAAGGGCATTGAAACAGATAAACCTTGCGGTAAATAAATTGCCGGTGGACTATCTTATTTTTTCCACGGGTGCCGGTATTATGGCACTTCAAGAGGGGCGTCTTATCCGATCCCATGCAATATCAGCAAGGGATATCCGAAAAATTATGGTTTATTTTGATACCAATAAATGGGACTATATGATCCATAAAGCCATACCCGACACCCGAGATTTTTTATATAAATCCCATGGTCAAGAAAATCGTGATTTCCAAAAACGAATTTTATTGAATAAAGCGTTTTGCGCCCCGTTGATCAATGGACGGACCTTGTATGATTCAGCCACCCAGGTTCTGGCGATTATTCCGGGGAAAATTTTACCATCAAGGATGGCGAAGATCCGAGCGGATCTTTTTGATTACAGCGTCATTCCTGCTACCTCACCTTTGGATCATTGTTCTTCCTGGATTGAGGTTTTTCATAAACAGGTATCCAAAAGTCTGGCGGCTTCCTGGCTGGCATCAACACTGGGTGTTAAACGATCGGATGTGATTTCCGTGGGCAATGATTATAATGATCAGGATCTTTTGGAATGGTCGGCAAAGGGGTATCTGGTTGCCAATGCTGCAAAGGACTTGAAAACCTGTTTTAAAACAGTTTCTTCCAATAATCATTGCGGGGTCAGTCAGGCGGCCCTGGAATCAGAGTTGTTGGCCTGGTAAACGGTTAGAACCGCAAATTTTATAACTTGAACGAAATAGCTTGTCTTTTGGCCCATCTACTTCGTTGCATCAAAGGCCGAATACGTATAGTATGCAACCTTTAATGCTCCTTGTATATGGGCCAAAATCCTGCGCTATTTCTGCTCAACTTATTTCATCTGCGGTTCTTAGGTGTCAAAATCATCTTCATCCAGTTCAGAGAAATTAAATTCAGGATAGAGTTTTTCACAGCAGTCTGGGCAGATGCCATGGGAAAAAACAACATCCGCAAAAAAATCTTCCACCTGAATCCAGCCAGCCTTTTTATCCCGAACACTTTTACAATTCGCACAGATGGCAAGCATACCTTTTTCCTTGTTTTTTTGTCCCTTTAAAAATTTCTGATACTGCTTTCGAAGTTCAATGAGCTTTGTGATATCTCTTACAACGGTTATGGCGCCATTGTATTGATTCCCATCGTCCAACAAGGGGCTGCAGGCAAGCTCCACATGAACAATATTTTTTTCTTTGTCAATCATTTGAATCTCGTACCGGCTGGTAAGGCCTCGTTTGCGAGAGTCTGTCTGCTGCTCTATTATATTGAAGCTGTCCCTGGGGATTAGATCCCTTAGATTCATATTGCTTAAGGTTTTTGAAGAATATCCCAACATCTTGCAGAAGGCCTGGTTTGTGAAGGTCAAGTTTTCTTGTGCATCTACTGTGAAAATACCTTCTGCAATCTGTTCGGTAATGGTCCGGTAACGGATTTCACTTTTTTCAAGTTGTTTTCTGTATCGTCTGTTATCTTCAATAAGATGTTTATTTTCAAGGGCTTTTCGAATGATATGGTGAATCATTTCCAGGTCGTCAATGGGTTTGGTGATATAATCCTTGGCCCCCATTCGAAGCGCTTTGATAATATCCTCTTTTCCACCGGCACCGGAAACAACCACCATGGGGGTATCCGGGCTGTGTTCATGAATGGCAGTCATCACTTCAATCCCATCTTTTCGGGGCATCCTTAAATCGGTGAGGACAAGATCCACCCGTTCCCTGGAAAAGAGTTCCAGTCCTATTTCGCCATTGTCAGCCGTAAATACACGATACCCTTCATCCTGGAAAAAATAGGCGAGGCTTTCCCGGACGGAGAGCTCATCATCAATGATTAAAATGGTTCCTTTTTTCATGGCGATCTTTATCGAATGATATCGAATTTTAGGTTGATATGAGCGAACTATATCAGGTCTGAAATAAAAGTCAAAGCGCTTTAATCAATTGTTTCATATCCCTGACAGCTTGGTCAATGCCTGTAAGAACGGCTCTTCCTATGATGCTGTGGCCGATGCTGAATTCACTGATTTCCGTAAGCCCTGCAAAGGCCTTGATGGTGTTGTAGCCGATACCATGGCCGGCATTTACCCCCAGGTTTAATTTGCATCCAATTTTAGCCGCATCCACGATCCGGTTAAATTCCTTTTTCTTTTGCGCTTGTGTGGTTGCATCACAAAAAGCACCCGTATGAATTTCAATCATATCTGCATCGACTTTATGGGCAACCTTGATCTGGTCCAGATCAGGGTCAATGAAAATGCAGACATTGATATGGGCATTCTTGAGTGCGCTGACAGCTTCCCTGATGGCATCCTGGTGGGTGATCAAATCAAGGCCCCCCTCGGTGGTCAGTTCTTCCCTTTTTTCGGGTACCAGGGTGACGCAGTCAGGTTTTATGTCCAAGGCAATTCCCAGCATTTTGCTGGTGGCCGCCATTTCAAGTATGAGCCGGGACTGCACCACCTGGCGCAACAATCGGACATCCCTTTCTTGTATATGGCGGCGATCCTCTCTTAAATGAACCACAATGGCATCGGCACCGGCAGTTTCCGCTACAATGGCCGCGGCTATCGGGTCTGGATAGTGAATTCCCCGGGCCTGTCTCAAGGTGGCCACATGGTCTACGTTTACGGCTAATTCTGCCATTTGTTTTTCCTCCCTCAATTAAAATGCGGTTAAATTACGGTTTTTTTCAACGATCCGAAGCAGTTCAAGGCTTTTTTCTTCCATTTTAGCCGCTTCCTTGTCACCCATTTCATGATCAAATCCCAACAAATGGAGTATCCCGTGGATCAGGAGCTGTGTGGTCCTTTCTTCAAGGGAAATTCCAGCGGTTATTGCTTCTGTCTCTGCTGTTTCCAGGGAAATGACCACATCTCCAAGCAGCCCCGGGGTGATATCTGAAAATTGCCCTTCCTGCATGGGAAATGCCAGAACATTGGTCGGTTTGTTTATTCCCCGATAGGTTTCATTGAGTTTTTTCATCTCTCGATCATCCAGGATGACAATGGAGATTTCGTGGGCATTACAGCCCAAGGCGTTTAAGATCTGTTCTGTCTTTTGCGAGATTGGGCGCGTTTGTATTTTCGCTTTTTGCTGATTGTCTATCAGAATCTTTTGCTGTTCCATTTTTTTCTTTTTTCTTTTCCTGTGGTTTGTCGGTATATTCGATGCGGCTGTGATAGATGCTGGTCAAAATGTTGTTAAAGCTTTTGGCAATCTGGTGCAGATCTTTCAGGGTGAGTTCACACTCCTCAAGTTGACCGTCTGCAAAGATATCGTTGATCAATTCTTTTACCCGGCCCTGGATTTTAGACGGGGTGGGGCGTTCAAGGGCTCTTACCGCAGCTTCAGCCACATCCGCCAGCATGACGATACCGGCTTCCCGGGTCTGGGGTTTGGGGCCGGGGTATCTGAAATCTTCTTCATTAACCTTGTCATTGCCGCTGTTGAGACTTTTGTTGTAAAAGTATTTAATTAAAGAAGTCCCGTGGTGTTGGATAATGCCCTGTACAATTTCATTGCCCAGCTTGTATTTTTTTGCCAGCTCCACCCCTTTTTTGACATGCTGGATCAGGATCAATGCAGACATGGAAGGGGATAGCTTGTCATGTCGATTTTTGCCGTTTGCCTGGTTCTCAATGAAATACATGGTCTTGTCCAGTTTTCCAATGTCGTGGTAATATCCCATTACCTTGGCCTGGAGACTATTGGCGGATACGGCTGATGCGGCTGCCTCGGCCAGGGTGGCCACAATCACAGAGTGATTATAGGTTCCCGGCGCTTCAATCATCAGTTTTTTGATCAAGGGTTGGTCCAGGTTGGAAAATTCGAGCAGCTTTGCCGCTGTGGTATAATTAAAAAGGATTTCGATCAGGGGGGTAAAGCCAATGGTCAGGGTGGCCGCAAAAAGTCCGCCGCAAAAAGCAAAAATTACTTCCTTTACCAGGAGCATGGGATCGGGATGGGCCAGGGAGTAAAACCCAAGGGCAATGGCCAATATGGAATTAAAGATTGCAAGCTTAAAGCCTGCAATAATAAAATTTTTGCGTTCCTGCCGTTGGTCAATCCAGTAGGCCGCGGTGATACTGCTGAAGAAAAAGAAGATAAAAACCTGGAAACTGCCGCCAAATGCAAGGCTTGCCAGCACGGAAAGGACGATGGTAAAAAAAACGGCAATATCAAATCCTAGAAACAGGCAGGTGATCATGGCCCCGGCCTGAATGGGAACAACCATATAAAAGGAAGAGGCGGCTATTTCCCATGGCATTTCCGGGTGGGCTGACTGGGCAATATAAATAACAATTTTTGCAAAAATCAGGTAGAGGATAAGGCCCAATGCCAGAAAGATCATATGGGTGTTATGGTCAACCTTCAATCTTTTGTGATCTTTCAGGAAAAGATAGTAGACCACAAGCATCAAAAAACAGGTGAGCATAGCCGTTCCCGTGCAGGACAGGTAGATATCTTTTTCCACTACCTGCTCTTCTAGGGCGGTTAGCTTGATGAGCTTGATTTTATCCACCCGTTCCCCTTCCCTGACAATCATTTCCCCGGCTTTGATCTGATAGAGAATGGGCATGATTTTGGACTGGGCCTCCTGAATTCGGTTTTCCGTTTCATTTTTATTCAGGGAGATATTGGGTTGCAGCAGGCGTTGACAGATATCTACAATGAGATTGGCCAGGTTATAATTAATTTTTTTGAGCAGGGGCTGACCTTCTATCCTGACCATGGCCTTGGCCTGGTCAGGTCCATAAACTATTTTCAGGTTATTTACGGCCCGTTCTTCATTGGATTGAATGGTTCTAAGGGTGATTCCCTTGCCTTCTTCTTCAAGGAGGATTTCTTTGTTGGCAACCACCCCATTGGAAAGAATTTTATCCAGAATACTTGTTATTTTTAGGGTGATATCCGTTGAAAATTGGGATTTATAAAGAATCGTGTATGCCCCGTTGCTGATTTCCATGCCAAGTTTTTTTTCAAACTCGGGTTTTACTGCCAGGGCCATTGCCAGCGTAGGATCCGGGGTGTCAGAATCTTCCGGCTTTTCAAATAATTGCCGGGCAAATTTCATGGCGGTTTCAATGCGCAAGGAAATATCTAGTGCCAGGTTTTCATCAAAATCATAAACGATTTTTACCACATTTTTAACCTGGTTTTTCCTGGCCGCTGTCACCTCTTTATCTTCGATGAAGAAATTTTTAGGTGCCTTGATATCCCTTTGGGCCACATCCCCTATCTGGTAGGAATAGGAGATTTTGTTTCGGTCCGGTGTTTGTAAAATAGTGAATGCCACCGTAATGAAAATGAGCATGAACCATAACAGGTGGGGGCTGGATAAAAGATATCCCTTGGTTCGTTTTAACCAGTTATCAGTTTTTGTTTTTTTCATACGCATCTATGATGTTGGAAACAAGGGGATGTCTTACCACATCTTCCTTGGTAAAGGTAACAAACTCAATCCCCTTTATTCGGGTGAGGCGTTTTTTTGCCTCGATTAGACCGGACTTTTTTCCGGTTGCCAGGTCAATTTGGGTGATGTCATCGGTGACAATGGCTTTGGACCCATATCCAAGCCGGGTTAAAAACATTTTCATTTGTTCTGAAGTCGTATTTTGTGCCTCATCTAAAATAATGAATGCATTGTTCAAGGTCCGTCCCCTCATAAACGCAATGGGGGCAATTTCAATTGTTTCCTGTTCAATATAAGCCCTGACTTTCTCAAAATCAAGCATATCATACAAGGCATCATACAAGGGTTGCAGGTAGGGGTTGATTTCCTCCAGGTGGGTGTTATGGTAGCCAAAGAGTTTTTGGGTCAGTTCAAGGTTTTGAAATTCAATATTGTTCATGGGGCCTAGGGTGCATTTTATTTTTCTAAAGGTCAATAAAAAACTTGACTAAAAAACCGGTAAATTGGTATCTGTTGACTCTTTGAGCCAATTGTCTATGAGTTCTATATAAGGGGAAAAATGAACGGTTTTGATGTGCTCGTCCTGGTGATTATTTTATTTTGTATGATCATGGGTTATTTTAAGGGGTTGATCCGGGAAGTCTCGGGTATTATCGGGGTTGTTGTGGGGTTTTATGGCGCGAATACCTATTATCAAATATTAACGCCGCACCTTGAAGCTTTTGTCGAAACACCCGGTGTCAGGAGCCTGATCTGTTTTTTCGTACTCTTCTGCGGTATCCTTATTTTAATCGGCTTGCTTGCCGCCTTGATCCGTAAGCTTTTACGTCTTGTTTTTCTCGGATGGGTGGACCGGTTTTTTGGGTTGGTTTTTGGCACTGCCAAGGGGGGGTTGATCGTTTCGGTTTTATTTATCATGATGATGACATTCATTCCGGACAATGCACAGTTTTTATCTGGCTCCAAAACGGTTCCCTATGTTTCAAGGGTCGCAAACGCAATGACATTGTTTTTATCTCAAAACATGAAAACCGATTTTTCTAAACATTTAGAAGGAATTAAAGCAAATTGGAAACTATAGTCCCTCTTTTGGAAATTATCCGCAGGCTCAGGGGTAAAAACGGATGTGTCTGGGACCAGAAACAGACCCCGGTTACCATGTGGAAATGCCTGGCAGAAGAATTGTATGAACTGGAAGAAGCGATTGTTAATGATGACACGGATAATATTTGTGAAGAACTGGGGGATGTTGTATTTCAGCTTCTGTTTATCCTTGAGATTTTTACTGAAAACAATCGGTTCGATTTTTCTGATGTGATTACCGGCATTTCCGAAAAAATGATCCGGCGTCATCCCCATGTATATGATACAGCCATTGTTCGGACAGACGAAGAATTGCACCGGCAATGGGATCAAATTAAGGCCGGGGAAAAAGAAAATGCAAAAAAACACTCCCAAAAAAATGACCCCGGGGCCCGCTCCAAGACCTTAGATCAAGATGAACAAACCGTGGGGGTCGTTTCTGCCCTGGATTCAGTACCCAAAGGAATGCCCGGATTATTGCGGGCGTTGAAAGTGTCCAAATCTGCTGTTAAAGAAGGGTTTGACTGGGAGAATATTCACCAGGTATTGGATACGGTAAAAGAAGAAATTCAGGAGTTTGAAACAGCATTGGCGACACAAAGCCAGGATGAGGCCATGATGGAGTTTGGTGACATCTTGTTTTCCCTGGTGAATGTGGCAAGGTTTGCCGGTTTTCATCCGGAAACCGCCCTTGCAAGTTCTACGGCTAAATTTGAAGGGCGGTTCAGGTTGATGGAACAGCATTTCGTCCAAAAGAAGATAGACCTTAAACGCTTGTCTTCAGAAGAAAAAGAACTGCATTGGCAACAGGCAAAGCTGCGCTATGACACATAATCTCCCCTCTGAAAACGTACATATTCGGTCTGGGCGGCAATTACTGCCTGGGTCGCAATGTCTTTGAGTGTATTCCCAGCACCAAGGGATATGGACTCCTTGAGCAGACTGTCAGCCTTCTGATTGATCTGTTCCAAAATAGGGGCAATACTTTTAAGAGTGACGTCCGGATTTTCGAGCTTGTTTGAATAGGCATCCAGCAATCCTAAAAGTGCATCTGTCTTTCCGGAAACAATGTCGGATTGATCTTTCAAATACAGACCGGTTGAGGGTATTTCTCCTAAAGCAGTCGCTGCTGTAGTTTCCATCCCGGGCGGCTCCGTTTCATCGGTTTGACCTGCTTGACCCAGGGCCTGGGTCAGAACAGTTTCGAAACCGCCTGCTTTCTCTGTCTTGGGTGTGCCAACAGCGGGCACGCCCATTGATTGTGTCAGTTCATTTATGTGATTTATATTTACCATGCGGACCTCCTTTTCGTTCAAACATCTTTTTATTAGGATATCTTTATGACGCTTTATGACGCTTTATATTAAAATAGCAAAAGACGTGCCAGATTTAGACATGATTTTGTTTTTACGAAAAAGGCTAATATTTCAATTGGTTTGAAGAGTTTTGCCGGGAATAACGGATTTGGGAAAAAAAGGAACCGGGAAAAAAGTTCTCTTTTATCCCAGTTCATCCATGAGGGAGCCGACCATTTTTTCCGCAACCTGTTCTGCATTAACGGTGTATTGACCTGCCTGGACTTGCTGTTTTAAATCTTCCACCAGCTGTGTTCTATCCGTGGGTTCCGTATCCATGGATGCGGATATCTTTTGTAGATCCCTTGTGGTTGGGGAAATGTTTAAACTGTCCGATGAAGTTGCAATTGTCGGTTCGTCAACCGATTTTTCCAACTTTGAGGGGCTGTTGGCAGCTGGGCTTATCTGGTTTGCATATGTTTGATTGATATAATTTTGTGGGGAATTGGATATTTTCATAAGAGGTGCCTCCTTTAAGATTCCATATTGTTGTCAGCGACCTGGCGTGCCAATTCTGTCATTCTTTTTACAACAAACTGAGAATCTTCAACAGACAGAGTCTTGGTGCTTTTGTTGTTGTTGTCGTCAATGGTGGTGTAGGTGAACTGGGTTTTGTCCTTGGAGAAATTTATTTTTTTACCCAGTTCACGTTCAATTTGGCTTGTAATCTGTGCTTCGTTTTCTTCTTTGGGCCCTTCAGTGATTATCTTATCGACAATGTTGGCGGCAACTTTATCTATGATGGTCTGTCGCTTTCCTTCAGAGGAGATGGTAACGCTGTCAGCAGATACTTTATTGGCAACACCGAATTTGTTGTTTCTGCTCAACATTTTGCCCTGGCTCAATTGCTTTGAGTACACCTTTAGGACATTTTGTATTTGATACGAAGGTATCTGCATTTAATTTTCTCCTTAAAAACTCTATCGGAAGGGGAAAACCAAAACTTTAGATTTTTTTTTAATCATCAAAATTACCGTCAGGACCCTTATCAGATATGATATTGCAAGCTCGTTTCATTATTTTTTCCTGGGTCCAGTCTGTTCTTGATTCAATTTTTTTTGTTTTGGGGCCAGGTGTGTGGGATTTTGTTGCTAAAATTTGTCCAATCAGAATATCAGCCGTATCCGTGGCATTAAATACCTCGGTCAGCAGGGTATAAACAAAGTTTTCAACATTTTTTGCCATCCGTTGGCGGATTTCTTGGGGCAGGGCCAATAAATAATTTTCAAAGGGAAGGTTCAGTTTTTTAACGTCCCCGCCCTTTAACCCGTTTTCGGTTGCAAAGGCCTGCATTTTAGACCACATCTCTTGTGTAAGTCCCTTGCCTTTTTCTTTGATGAAATTTCCGGTGTCGTCCAGAATGGCATTTCCATAGTCATTGACTTTAATTCCCCAGGAAACCATCTGAAGGGCTGTGGCAACATTGGCTTTTGTGGTGCTGGTGTCGGATGCAATGGCCCGCAGTTTGTCGGAATTATTTCCAGATGTCCCGTGCTGGGCCCCGGATATGCCATAGGGGGCAAGGGTTTTGTGGATTTGAGCGGTGAGTTGGACGTCAATGCCGGCGCCGCTTTCTTCAATCCCGTGGGTGGTGCCGTTGTTCAATGCAATCCAGTCCGGGAAGATAGTGTGGGCATTGAGCCCCTGGATGAGAAACAATGCCTCTTCAGCCGTGGAAAGGCCCAGGGTTCCCTTGATTTCACCTACCTCTGTTTCAAGTCCGGCCCAATCGGGAACAAATGGATTGAGTTCAATGTTTGCCAGCAGGTTCTGGTCGTCTTGCATATGGGACGCATCAATGGCAATGGAGGTAATTCCGGCATCAAACAGGGACTCAATTTCTGTTTTTGCCGGTTCAATATCTTCTGGTTTCTTTATGCCAAAGTGGTCGGCATGGATGGCCACCGGGATGGTAATTCCCAGTTCATTCATTATGGCATCGGTTTGTCGGGCCATATTCCATAGGCTTATGGGGCAATATGCATTGGTGCCGCCTTCTGATCTTGCAATTTCGATAATGACGGCTGCATTAGCTCTCTGGGCAGCAGCAAGGGTTCCTCTCAGGACAAAGGAACTCCTGGCATTTGCGGCAATGGTCATACAGTTCCCTTTTTTTAGCATGGCCTGGTCAATGTATTTGCCGCTGACAATAAGGGCTTTTGAATTGGGGAATATTTTTTTTATGTTTGGGGGTCTGCCGTAGTCAAGGGCAGTTTCAAACGCTTCTGAATATTTATTTGAAATGGTCATGTTTTTCTCCTGGATTTTTTTACAATATATTCTTCTTTTTTGTCATGAAAAAGCGCTAAAATCAAGAAAATTTAAATAATGAATTACTATTCATAGATATTTTTTTCTTAAAAACCTAGGGTGTTATTCTTTGTCGCGAAGTTCAATTTTATATAAGTCCATGTAAAGACAAGCTATTTATTATTTACATTTCTATTCTTCTATAAAATATTATGGTCTTGACTTTTGGCAAAATCTTTTGTTAAATAATGAATTAATATTCATTCGAGCCAGGAGAGGTGGGATCAGATTGCAAAAAATGCAAAAAAATAAATCGGAAAAATATCATAAGATACTGAACAGTGCCGGAGCCGTGTTTGCAGAATTCGGATTTCATAAGGCCACTATCTCCCAGATAGCCGGGAAAGCAGGGGTTGCTGACGGCACATTATACCTGTATTTTAAAAATAAAGATGATATTCTCTATCAATTTATTAACTTTAAAACACAGGATGTGTTTAAAAAAATGAATGCTGCGGTTGTGGATGGCCGGAATGCAGAAACCAAACTGAGAAATTTAATAAGGTGTCACCTGCAGGAATTTCAAAATGATAGAAACATGGCCACTATTTTTCAGTCCGAGGTCAGATACCTCCGGGACATCGAATCCCAGATAAAGGATATCTCAAAAATGTACCTGGACCTTTTGTCAGATATCATCGAACAAGGTCAGGTTGAAGGATCCATGCGTCAGGATCTTTTTGTCGGGCTTGTGAAACGGTTTATTCTGGGGGCTGTGGAAGGGGTTATCAGTACCTGGGTTTCCGCCGATGGCCGTTATGATTTGGTAGCCATGGCAGATCCCCTTGTGGATCTCTATCTGACCGGTGTCAGAGGGGGGTAAATATTATACAATATATAAATGGGAAAAATTTAGTAAATACGGGTTTTTACTTGACGGCAAGGGTCATGTTTATTAAAGCTAATGCGTTTAAATTCATTTTTGGAAAGCAAATATTGGGGAGGTAGTAATGTCATCCATCATTGGTCCGGCGAGTTATAAATTATTCGGGTTTTTCCCGACCGCCATCCTTTCGTTTATTGTGCCGGTTATTGGAATCGGTTTGTTTGTTTATATTATGGCCCGGCGAATTGCGCCCCTGGTAAGGGCTGCTCCGGATAGCCGGTTCGACAGGATTGACCAGCGCATCAAAAATCTTCTGGTCATCTGGCTGGGCCAGTTCCGTCACCCCCGATATATGTTGGCAGGCGTGTTGCATATTGTTATTTTTTTTGGTTTTCTGGTGTTGTCCCTTCGCTCCACATCCCTGGTGGTGATAGGGCTTTCCGATGGGTTTGTTTTACCCGGATTCGGTGGATTGCTTGGGTCTGTGTACAATTTTTTTAAAGATTATGCCGCCACCTTTGTTTTGGTTGCCTGTATTATTGCCGCCATTCGCAGGGGTATCTATAAACCCAAACGGTATGCGGTTCCGGAAACGCTCGGTAAGGATCATACGGCAGAAGCGGTTTTTGTACTGGGTATTATTTCAACCCTGATGATATCTGAAAGCCTGTTCGAGGCTTCGGAAATTGCCTATACCTTCCAGGTAACCGGTCAGGCACACTTTCTAGCGCCTCTTTCTCTGGTTTGGATTTTTAAAGGGATGCTCTCATCGGCTTCCCTGGAATTTCTCCAGGGTATGCATATTTTCATGTATTATGTCCATGACCTGGCCTTTTTCTTTTTCCTTTGCTTTTTGCCCATGGGCAAGCATTTCCATGTCATCACCTCTGTTTTTAATGTCTTTTTCATGAGAGTTGGAAAAGGGAATATCAAGCCGGTTCAGCACGGAATTAAAGACGAAGAACTGGATAACCTTGAATCCTTTGGTGTTAAACGACTGGAAGATTTTACCTGGAAGCACATGCTCGATTTTTATTCCTGTGCCGATTGCGGCAGATGTTCGGATCAATGTCCTGCCAATGCCGTGGGAAGGCCTCTTTCCCCAAGATTTATCACCATTAAGGCCAGGGATTTGATGTTTAAAAATTATCCCATGTCCGGTGAGATATACAAGAGCAAGCTGTTGGTGGAAGATATTTTCACGGAAGATGAAATCTGGTCCTGCACCACCTGCGGGGCCTGTGAGGAAGAATGTCCCCTTGGTATTGAATACATCGATAAAATAGTGGATATGCGCAGGGGTATGGTGGATGAGGGTATGGTTCCCCAGTCACTGCAAAAGCCCTTAAAGGCCCTGGAAAAACGCGGTAATCCCTATGGCAAAATGGAGAAAAAACGGGCAGACTGGGCCAATGAAAAAGAATTTAAAGCCCATCATACCGTTAAGGATCTGGGAAAGGATGCTGCGGATACCTTGTTTTTTGTAGACAGTATCACCTCCTATGATGACAATATCCAGGAGATTGCCAGAAGAACCTCCATAATCCTTGAGCGGGCAGGCATTGATTTTGGTATCCTGGGCAAGGATGAAAAGGACAGCGGTAATGAGGTGCTTCGGTTTGGCGAGGAAATGCTGTACCAGGATTTGAAAGCACAAAATACAGAGGCTATTTTAGAATCCGGGGTTAAACAGATCATCACCGCAGATCCCCATGCCTACAACGCCCTGAAAAATGATTATACAGGTCTTCCCCCTGTTCGGCATATCAGCCAGGTGGTGGCCGAAAAAATTGCCACGGGTGAGTTGGCGCTTAAAGACTGCCAGGATCCAGACCAGGTATATGTCTACCATGATCCGTGTTACCTGGGACGGCACAACGGGGTTTATGAAGATCCGAGACAGGCCCTTGATGCCATCAATGGATTGACCCGGGTTGAGCTTGAAAAGAGTCGGGACAGGTCTTTTTGCTGCGGCGGTGGCGGTCTCATGCTTTTTTACGAACCGGAAGAAGATACAAGAATGGGTGTTTTAAGAGTGAATATGGCTGCCGAGGCCGGCGCAACTGTTATCGTAACAGCGTGTCCTTTCTGTCTGGTGAATCTCCAGGATGCGATCAAGGTTGCAGGAAAAGAAGGACAGATCGAAGCGCTTGATTTTACAGAACTCATAGAACAGCATTTGAAATAGTGCAACATTTAAAATAAACTTTTTTTTAAGGAGACGATAATGGAGATTTTGGTATGCGTCAAGCGAGTCCCGGATACTGCCGAGAACGAATTTGAACTCAATGGTGCCGGCAATGATCTTGACCGGGATGATCTGGTCTATTCGGTGAATGAATGGGATAACTATGCGGTTGAAGAAGCCATTCAGATGGTGGACAATGCCGGCGGCAGCGTGACCGTCGTTACGGTTGGTGATGATGAATCCGAAGAAGTGCTGCGCCGGGAAATGGCCATGGGCGCTAACAACGGGGTTCTGCTTTCCGATGATGCCTTTGACGGGTCTGATGGACGAGGCGTTGCCGCCATTTTAAAAGCAGAAATAGAAAAAGGCAGTTATGATTTGATCCTTACCGGTGCCCAGGCAGATGAAGGGGCCGGACAGGTAGGGGGTATGGTAGCTGCCATGCTGGATTATCCCTATGCTTCCCTGGTCAATAAAATTGATGTCATTGATGATAAAAATATCAAGGTGGGACGGGAGATCGAAGGCGGCAACCAGGAAATGAATGAAATTGCGCTTCCCTGTGTGCTTTCTATCCAGACCGGTATCAATGAACCCCGTTATGTGGGGATTCGGGGTATCCGAAAAGTGGCCAAGGTGGAAATCCCTGTAAAGGGTGCTGCTGACCTGGGGCTTGATGCCGGCAGCGTTGGTGATGCCGGTGCCAAAACACGCCGGGTGGATTATTTCGTGCCGGATATGGGAGATGGTGCTGAAATGCTTGAAGGCTCCACAGATGAGATTATTGGAAAACTTATTGAAAAGCTTAAAGCCAACGGAGGACTCTAATCATGACACAGATTTTCGCGTATATACCTTTTACCAACGGCCAGGCAGAGGATGTGGCTTTAGAGTATCCTGAAGCTGCAAAAAAAATTGATGCCGGCGCAAGTCTCACAGCGGTTGTTACCGGTGCAGGCAGCGACCTTGATTCTGTTGCCACTGAAATGGCCAATATTTATGGACAAGTAATCAAGGTTGATAATGATGCCCTCGCATATCCCAATGCAGAGGTTGTCCGAAAAGCCCTGGTAAACATTGTTCCCAGCGATGCTATTTTGCTGGTGCCCCATAATACCTTTGGCATGGACATTGCGCCTGGCCTTTCCGTGAAAATGGATGCGGCCTATGCCGCTGATATCGTTGATTTCGAAGGGGTCGAAGGAACCACCCTTAAAATGATCCGCCAGGAATTGGGTGGTGCTGTCAGTACCCATGTGACGGCTGATATTGCAGGCGGTGCTGTCATCACGGTACGACCTGGTGCCTTTGCTCCTGTTGACGGCGGTTCTGCCGGCGGAACCATCACGGATAAATCGGCAGATGCCGGTGACCTTACCAGCACAAGAAAATTTCTTGAGGTGGTTGAGGCAGAAGCCGGGGATGTGGATATTACCAAATCCGATGTTTTGGTTTCCATTGGCCGGGGTATTGAAGATGAGGACAATATTGAAGTGGCCCAGGAATTGGCAGATGCCATGAAGGCGGTTGTATCTTGCTCAAGGCCTATTGTGGATGCCAAATGGCTTGAAAAATCCCGCCAGGTCGGCACTTCGGGCCAGACGGTTAAACCCAAGGTTTATATGGCAATGGGTATTTCCGGATCTTTTCAGCACATGGGCGGCGTAAAGGGGAATCCCTTTATTGTGGCCATTAACAAAAATCCCAAAGCCCCTATTTTTCAGGTGGCGGATGTGGGAATTGTAGAAGATATCCTTGAGTTTATGCCGGAACTGACCGAGGCAATTTCAAGTCTATAGTTATTATACATAAAGTTCTATTAAAAAAGAGCCCTGCTGAGGATTGCAGGGCTCTTTTTTTTTTGTTTAAAAAATCAGATCATCAAAAACAACGGGGATTTTTTCCTGCACCGCTTTGAGTAAGGGGCGCATGAGTTCCACCATCTGGGGGTGGGAGGCCTTTGCACACCGAAGGTTAAAGATATGCCGCCATTCCCTGATGTTGGCCTTCATCACGATTTCTGTCTTAAGACTATTGGGAAGGATCTCCCTTGCCTGCTGTGCTTTCCATCCAGCGTGCAACAATGTTTTATAGTCTCGTTCAGCCCGTTCCATGGCCGTCATCCACAGTTTTTCCCCAATAGTAATATCGGGTGGAATATCGGGGGTCACATCGGGGGGAACAGATGCTTGTCTCGGCCAGGTACCTAACAGGTGGTCCTTGCACCATACGGGTTTGATAAATTCCATTTGGCCGTCATATTTGACATACCGGGTGGATTCCTGGGCAAAGCTGCAGTGGCGATGCCGCACCAGTTCATGGGTCACCCCTCGGTTGGTAACCAATTTAACAATGATATCGCCAAATTCAATCATGGCGTGGTGTCCTCGCCTTACCAGCATGTCCACAAAGCGTTCAGCGGAGTCCTGGGTGATTTTGTCCTCGGATTTGTAACAGGTTCTTCCTGCTTGTTCCAGCAGTTGAAGTCCCTGATCCGGGAGGCTCAAAATTTCGTGGGTTTGTTCTATGATTTTCATATGGGTGCTTTCCGGACCATGGGGACGGTCAGGCCGCCGTCCATTAAAAAGAGGACAGAGGCGTTTCTTCCTTTTTCTTCCAAAGCCTTGTCAACAGCAGTCTGGAGATCGGAAAAAGGGGTGATGAATAATCTTGAAATCACATCGTTCGCCACATCGGTTACGCCCCACATCTGGGCCCATAATCCGATTTCCGCCATTTTGGCAGCCTTGTGGTAGCCCAGGACATAGCCCTGCTCAATTTTATCCAATGCCTCCTTGGGGGTGTCACAGGAGCCCAAAAGATCGGCAAAGGCTTTGCCGCCAATACCGTCTCGGCATTTGGCGACTAAAATCATGATTCCGTTTTTCTTCAGGGCCAGTTTGGCATTGTCAATTCCCTTCTGGGCCTGATACAAGTCGATGTCCTGGGGAAATTTTACCACCGAGACTACAATGTCTGCCTTTTCCTCTAAAGGGGCGGCAAAAACTTCATTGGCCTTGTCAATTGCGGCATAAAAGGAATCATGGATGTGACCTGCGCAGGTGGCATAGACCTTGTGGTGCTTGTCCAGGACCGTCATGATGGAAAAAATTTCCTGTTTAACGGTCTTGATGGCGTCCATCATGTCTTCATGGACCGGGTTACCGGTAAGAGCCAGGGCGCATGCTTCCGGGACCAATGCCAGTTTATGGTTTTGCTCAATGGTGTCAAAGCCTGCAATTCCCGGTAAAAAGGATTTTCTGCCCCCGGTGTAGCCGGCAAAATAATGGGGCTCCACCGAAGAGATAATAATAAGTTTATCGGCTTCCACCCCGGCCTTGTTTACATACATCTCAGTCCCGTTGGACGAGGTGCCTAAAAAGACCTGGTCTTCTTTTTTCCGGGCATCATGGACAATGATACTCTCTTTTATCCGTTCATAATAGGGGCCGAAAATTTGTAAATATTCTTCCTGGGTGGGCCCCCTGTGGACTCCTGTGGCAATGATGAAGTTATATTGGGTGTTGCTCAGGTCATCAAAAATCACATCCAGTACTTTTTGGGTGGGTGTGGGTCTTGTGGCGTCATTGACAATCACCAGCACCTGTCGGGCATCTGCTAAAAAATCTGTAAAAGGCTTGCTGTTAATGGGGGTGGCAATGGCGTCTGTTATTGTTTGTTTTTCATTTTTAATTTCAACATCATTGGCTTCAAGAAAGCTGACCTGGATGTCATCACCGATAACGGCGGATATACAGCCTTCTTTTCCATAGGGTACCTCTATTTGCATTCATTATCTCCTTTATCGTATGGGGCCCAAAGTGTTCATCTTGTCAACAAAGGTGTCTATTTCTGCCTGGAACAGGGATTTGTCACCGGCGGGAATCTCTACCAGGTGCACCCTTTCAGGCTTAATCTTAACATCTTCAAGAATTTTTTTAAGATTGGCGATCGTCTTTTTTGCTTTCACATTGCCGTTGTGCTGGCAATCCCCTTCGGGGCAGCAGGCCACAAGGACTCCCCATGCATTGTGCAGTAAGGGAGCCATGAGGAGTTGAGCCTCCAGTCGTCCACCGCACATATTCACAAGTATTCTATAGGCATTGTCCTTTGTTTCCGATTCCGGCAATTGGGATGCCTGGAGATCCGGATAATAGGACCAGTTGCAGGCAAAGACAACGGCTCGCGCCGAGGAATGGGAGTCTAAAAAGTCTTTGGCCTCGTGGGTCAGTTCTTCACGACTGGTGCCAAAAGTATTGCCCATTTTGGCGGCGCCGGCCGGGCAGACTTCCACACAGATTCCGCAGGATTGGCATTTGGCCGGATCGACCTCAATACCGGTTTCCTGGATGGAGCGGGCTTCATGGGGGCAGGTGCTCACACACAGAAGGCACCGGGCACAATTTAACTGGGTGATGGAGGTGGTACCGGGTCCCTTGAACCCCATTTCTTTCAGATCTTTTTTGGCATCGGTAAAAATCTCTGTCAGGGCGACGCCCGAGGAACAGGCAGCCTCACACCGTTTGCAATAAAAGCAATTGAATAATTTTTCAGCCGCTGCAGGTGTGGGGGCAACCTCTCCGGATAAAAGGCCGAAGGCCGTGATGATTTTGGCCCGGGGGGCATCGGATTCCCATCCGGTGAATTTAAACATGGGACAATGTTCAAAACAATATCCACATCTGATACAGGCTGCCAGAGTGCCTTCCCATTTTTTTAAATGGGTAAATTTTTTTTCCATGGATTTCATTCAAATATCCTTATTATTTAGCTGTTCACAGAATATCTCAGGTTGGTGGCCGTTACCCAGTTGTCCGGCGCTTGCATGAGTTTTCCCGGATTGAGTATGTTGTTGGGGTCCAATGCTTTTTTAATGATCCGGAGCAGTTCCAAGGAATCCGACTTTTCAACTTTGAAGGCCGCTGCCTTGGAAAGTCCGATGCCGTGTTCCGCACTGGTGGTGCCGTTAACCGATCGTACATATTCATATATTTCCGTAATGGCTTTCCTGGCAGACTGCCACTGGTCCTTGCGTTTTGTGTCCATTAATATTTTGGTGTGCATACAGCCGGACCCGCAATGGCCGTAAGCTGTCATAATTATATTATTTTTCTTGGCAACCTCATGGATTTTGCCGGCCATTTCCGCCATTTTAGAGTAGGGGACTGCCATGTCATCTGCAAGGGAGGTGGAGGAAAGGTTTTCATCATATTTGGACAGGGCGGGAAATAGTTTTTTCCGGCCCATGAAAATTTTTGCCCTTTCTTTTGGGTCATAGCTGGAATGGAGATCTTTGCCATGGTGTTGCTCACAGATCTTTTTCATTTTGTTGATTTCATAGTCAACGGCTTCCTTGACCATGCCGTCGGCCTCATACATAAGGGCGGCGGCCACTTCTTTTAATCCCAGATTCATGGTCTTGTTGACCGCTTTGATGGCAATGGAATCCATCAGTTCCAGCATGGAAGGAGTGGCTCCCGAGGACATGATTGATCCGATGGCTTCCCCTGCATCCTGCAAGGAGTCAAAATTGGCAATTCCCATGCACCGAAATTCCGGGATGGGCACAAAACTCAAGGTTGCTTCCACCACAATGCCCAGGGTCCCTTCGGACCCGACCATGAGTTTGTGGAGTTGATACCCCGACGCTTCCACCCGGGTATGGGCGCCCAGGGTTACCAGATCACCGTTGGGCATTACCACCTTCATCCCCATGACGGCATCCCGGGTGGCCCCATACTTTACGGACCGAACCCCGCTGGCATTGTTGGCTATTTCTCCACCAATAGTGGCAATTCTTGAGGAGGCAGGCGTTGGCGGATAAAAGACCCCATATTGTTTCAACGCCATGTTGAGGTCATCGTCTACAACCCCTGGTTCCACCCGGCAGTAGACATCGGGCATATTAATTTCCAAAATCCTGTTCATGCCCTTCATATCCAGGATAATCCCGCCTTGGATCGGCACGGTCTGGCCGCACATTCCGGATCCGCCACCCCTTGGGGTTACCGGAATGCATTCCTGGTTGGCATATTGCATTATTTTTTGAACCTGCAGGGTGGTGTCCGGTTTTACAATCACCCATGGCATGGCATGGTGAACAGAGGCATCAGAACCATATACATACAGGTCTGACGGATCCGACTTGATGTTTTTTTCTCCGACAATCTCTCTTAATTTGGGCTCGTCAACCGATTTCATTGCAGGTCCCCTTTTCCTAAAATCTGATAAATCATGGTGAATCATTTTGATTTTTGTCTCTCTAATTATTGATAATCTCCTCATAATTCCATAAACCTAAAAAAATTTCAATGCAATTTGTTTTCTCTTTACGGAATAAAAATTTCATGCCTTGGCAAACCGGTTTCCAGGGGGTATAATTCCAAAAAAATTTTTGCCCTTTGGTTTTGATCAGAAAGGTGACTGCTGCTATAACCAGTATTCCCCATTTAAAGGACTTTACTATAAGAGGATATGATATGACCTATACCATTAAATTTTTACCCCAGAATATTACCATTGAAGTCAAAGAGAATGAAAGTCTTATTCGGGCAGCCATGGAAGCGGGGGTGCATATCAATGCGTCCTGCGGCGGAACCGGTGTCTGCGGAAAATGCCGGGTGCTGATTGAACGAGGAGAGGTGGATGGTGGTATTTCGGAGCATCTTTCCCCTGAAGATCAGGCCCTTGGCTATCGTCTGGCCTGTTTGTCCACTGTTTGTTCAGACCTTGAGGTGAGAATTCCGGTGGAATCCCAGATGGAGACCAGTCGTCTCAACCAGCAGTCCACGAGCCGGCACACGGCAAAGGCCATGTTTACCAATGTGGATGCACTCAGGGAAAATGGGCTTTTTATTCCGCCGGTGGAAAAAATTTACCTTGAAATGGAACCGGCAAGTGAAGGGGATAACCAGGCAGATGTGGCAAGGATTATCCAACATCTGCGTCTTAAGCACGATGAGCACCGGTTGACCATGGGGCTTGGAATGATCCGGAAAGTTCCCGGTATCATCCGGCAGGGAAATTTTAAGGTAACTGCCACCATTGTCCGGCCGGTTAGAAAGGATGGGAAAAACAGAATCATCAATCTTGAACCCTTTGACACCAGTGACAGAAATTTTGCCATTGCCATGGACATCGGTACCACAACTGTATACGGCCAGGCCTTGGATGTGCACACCGGGGAAGTCTTGGCCCAGCACGGGGAGTTTAACAGCCAGATTTCCTATGGGGAGGATGTTATTTCCCGGATTGTGTTTGCGGAAAAAGGAGACGGGCTAGCGGTACT
The DNA here is from genome assembly GCA_016743945.1 of Desulfobacteraceae bacterium. GTDB lineage: Bacteria > Desulfobacterota > Desulfobacteria > Desulfobacterales > Desulfobacteraceae > NBML01. The sequence continues at coordinate 43,595 of JADGFI010000034.1, read as the reverse complement.
TCACCAAAAAGTGGTGGAGACCATCAACAAAGTTATCGAAAAAATTGTTAAAAAAGCCGGTATAGGAGTCCATGAGGTTTCCACCATTACCCTGGCCGGTAATTCGACCATGACCCAGCTGCTGTTAAAAATTAATCCCACCTATATCCGGAAAGAACCCTATGTGCCGGCCTCCATCATGTATCCCCCTTTTCGGGCCACAAAGATTAATCTTGCTCTTGGCGATCATACCATTGCGCTTGTTTATCCCGGGGTTTCCTCCTATGTGGGCGGGGATATCATTGCCGGCATCATGGCATCGGGCATGTATTTGTCAGATAAGCTGACCTTGTATATGGATATTGGAACCAATGCGGAAATTGCCATTGGCCACAAGGACTGGATGGTCTGCACAGCAGCTTCTGCAGGTCCCGCTTTCGAAGGGGGGGGGGTGAAATTTGGCATGCGGGCCACCAAGGGGGCCATTGAGGATTTTTCCATTAACCCTTTAACCTTTGAACCCATGATTATTACCGTGGGCAATGCCAAGGCCAAGGGGATTTGCGGGTCAGGGCTCATAACCCTTGCCGCCAAACTTTTGGAAACCGGGGTGATCGATTCCCGGGGGAAATTTAACCAGTCTCTTTCCACCCCTCGGATTCGGAAAACCGAGGATATCTGGGAATATGTTCTGGTCTATAAGGAAAATACCCAGATTGACCGGGACATCGCCATCACAGAGCCGGATTTGGACAATCTGATCCGGGCTAAGGGGGCCATGTATTCTGCGGCCCTGACCCTTCTAGAAGAGATCGGCCTTGGGATCAAGGATGTCGAGAAAATCATCCTGGCAGGGGGCTTCGGATCGTTTGTGGATCTTGAGTCTGCCATTACAATAGGCCTCTTACCGGAGCTTGATCCTTCCAAGGTGACCTATCTTGGCAATGGTTCCCTGCTGGGATGCCGGATCAATTGTTTGACCAATTCCCTTCGCAGGAACGTGGCCGAGGTGGTGAATATGATGACAAATTTTGAGCTGGCATCCACCACCTCTTATATGGACCATTATATGGGCGCTTTGTTCATGCCCCATACAGAGCTCAATTATTTCCCCAAGGTCAAGGCCCGCCTGGAGGGCTTGCGTAAATGAGCTCTGAATTCCGAGAAAGGGGATGCCAGGGAAGGGGATGTGTCCGGTATATAGAAATTGAAAAACCGGTCCTGGGAAACAATACGGCAGATGCCCAGCGTCTGGAGCAGGCTTTAATCAGAGAATTGGGAAAAGAGGGGGATACACAGGGGGTAAAGATTGCCTTGCATTTGCTTAAAACCCTTCCCGCTCGCCTCAGGACCTGGGATTACAAGGCCAGGGCAGTTGTGTTCAAGGACCGCCATTCCTGGCGGCTGGTGGAATTGCTCCCTCCCAATCTGATGGATGCAGGTTTGCCTGAACCCGGTTGTCCTGAATCGGGTCCGGCACGACCGGTGTTGGGTGCAGCCATTGACCTTGGCACCACCCGGGTGGTGATCCAGCTGTTGGATCTTGAATCTTGCAAGACCTTGGGAGAAATCGGGTTTGACAATCCCCAGGTGGTTATCGGTCCGGATGTGCTGGCCCGGATCCATTATTCCCATAAACCCGGGGGGCTTGATCAACTCCAGAGGCTTTTGGTGGATGGGGTGAATGATAATCTGAACAAGCTATGCCGGGAAAACGGGTGTGCCCTGGACGATATTTATCTGGTGACAGGTGCGGGTAACACGGCCATGACCCATTTATTTTTGGGCATTGAGGCATTCGAGATCATACGCGAACCCTATATCCCCTGTGTGAATATTCCCGATACCCTGAAGGCCAGAGAGGTGGGACTGGCTATCAATGGCCAGGGCCTGCTTTTTCTCTTTCCCAATATCGGGTCCTATTTTGGCGGGGATCTTGTTGCCGGAATTTTATTTGCCGATCTGGATAAAAAGCAAGATCCCTGCCTCATGGTGGACGTGGGCACCAATGCCGAAATTGTGGTGGGCAGCCGGGATTGGCTCATTGCCTGTGCCGGTGCCGCAGGACCCGCTCTTGAAGGCGGGATTAGCAAAATGGGCATGACCGCAGGACCGGGAGTCATTGATACCGTGATGATTGACCCCCTTACCCGCAAGGTGGAAATCCATACCATCGACGAGAAACCGCCTGTTGGGATCTGCGGGTCCGGCATGATTGATCTGGCGGCGGCGCTTTTTTTATCGGGCATGATTGACATCAGGGGGAAATTTTCAAGACAGGCCTGTGGCGACCGGCTCAAGGAGATAGAGGAAATCCTTTCCTTTGTCCTGGTGGACAAGGAAAATTCCGGTACGGGCGGGGATATTGCCCTAAGTCAGGTGGATCTCAACTCATTGACCAGTTCCAAGGCCGCCATGTACACCATCCTGGAAGTGATCGTTAAAAACACGGCCGGCCTTGAATTTGAAGACTTGGAAACTTTTTATGTGGCAGGTACCTTTGGATCGTTTATCAACCCTGTCTCAGCCATTTCCATTGGCATGCTCCCGGATATTGACCGATCCCGGTTCAAGGTGCTGGGGAATTCCTCTTTGGGCGGGGCAGCCCTGCTGCTCCTGGACCCTTCGGCCTTTGACAGGATTATGGAGATCCGACGGTCCATCACCTATATTGAACTTAATGTGAACCAGGAATTCATGAACATGTTTTCCGGGGCTAAGTTTTATCCCCATACAGACCGGTCCCGGTTTCCTTCGGTTTCCCTTGAGTTTATATGAGACTGGTCTGATATAAAATTGGCCTGATATCAGATTGTTTATATGAAACTCCGCCAAGGTATTGCCATTATAAGGTTTTCTTTTTTTGTTGTGGCCAGGAGCAGCCTGTGCTCCGGCCATGCCGGTTATTCAAATGGATGATAGCCCCGCTATCTTTAATGCATAATACAAACAATTATTATTGTAATTAAAGAGAACTCTCATGATGGATGATAAGATTAATCAATTCCTAAAACAACTTGGCCAAAGACTCAAACAGATTCCCGGGGGAAGATTGAAGGGACATTCGTTACACGCATGAATACCTGTCACATCCTGATGCTTTTCCTATAAATCCGCAATAGTCCGACGGCCGCACCCCGAACTGCCGTGAAAAAGCGGCGGCAAAGTGGCTTGAACTGCAGAATCCCGCCTCAAAGGCCACCTGGGTCAGGTTGAGCCTGTTTTCCTCCATGAGCATCCGTGCGTAATTGAGCCGTTCTCGCCTTAAATATTCAAATACCGTACATCCGAACACCCGACGGAATCCCCGGTTAAGCCGGGGGTGGCTCATGCCCACCTGTCGGGCCAGATCCTGCAAAGACGGAGGAAACTGAAGACGGGTGATGAGCAGATCCCGGGCCATAAGGATCCGGTTTTTTTCTCCCGGGGCCAGCCTATAAACAGGGGGGCTTAATAGGCCTTCCCGGATTACCTGTTCCAGTTTGCAGGCAATCAGCTCCATGGCTTTGCTTTCGAGGTAAATTTTTCTGACGATACCCTGGTGGGGGCAGTTGAAGATCTGGAAGAGGATGGTTGTCATCTGAAAGGTCATGGCATGGCTGGCAAACAAAAATTTATTCTCCAGAGCCTGTTTCAGGCTGTCCAGATCCCGGGTCTCTTCTTTCGTATCCAGGTTGAGCATGCCGGACAGAAGAGAAGGACAGGCTCGGATGACAAGGGCCTTGAGGTTTTCCCCCCCAATGGTTTTCCGGACCAGGACCGGGTCCTTGAAATAATGGACATAGGCCTGGCCCGGATCCATGACCACCGGGGTGCTTCGGCAGTTGCTCCAGGTCAGGGTGCGGCCGGACAGCCCGAATCCGAAAAAGACCATGGCCGAGGGCCAGGAAATTCGGGCACTGTAATCCGTGTCAAACCGGCACAGGCTTAATCCCATGTCCAGGCCCGGACCCAGGTTCAAGGTAGTGAAATGCCCCTGTCCCTGGGTTCGAGGCAGGGGTCGTACAGTTTCAAATTCATTCAGTTTCCCGAGTTGTGCCGGCTTAAACCGCACATAGTTGCCGTCAAAGGTTTGGATGAGTACTTGAGAATCCATTATTGGGTTCCTTATAAGTTATGGTCCGCTAACTTTTATCAGTATTGTTTTGGTTTTTCAAGTCCTGATCCGTTCGGCAGATAACCAAATTCGTTCGGCAGATTATAGGATACCGGACCCGGTAGGGTATAAATTGCACTGTAAGTTTAACTTACAGCAACCATTTAACCTAACCTTGTCACGATAAAGGAGTGTTTTTTATGATATTTTTTTCCCGGTACCTGTGGTATTTGATGGTCGTACTATTTGTTGTTTTTATTGCAAATACCCAGGCCCTGGCCGCAGAGTCCCGGAATACGTCTGAGGTGCCAACGGCCATTGAGAAGATCACGGTAACAGCAGGCAAGCGCCAATCTTTGGCCCGGGATTTTCCCGGCAGCATCAGCGTTAAGGACAACCTCTTTTTAGAGGAACACCAGGCGCTGACCACCGATGCCATGACCCGGTTCATCCCCAATTTGTTTTATAAGAAGGCGGTTTCCGGGGATGCCTTTGTGGCCCGGGGCATCTCCACCATCGACACCTCGCTTTTTTCCCCCATGGGATTGTACATCAATGATGTGGCCTATCCCCTGTCCTATATGCAGTCCCGGTTCCTGTTCGATGTGATGCAAGTGGAAGTTCTCAAAGGTCCCCAGTCCACCTTATACGGCAAAAACAGTTCCTCCGGGGTGATCAATGTGGTTCTGACTGAGCCGGGCAATGAATTCTACGGCCGCACCCTTTTGGAGGCTGGCTCCTACAATACCTTTTACGGTGGCATGGCCGCCGGAGGACCGGTAATCAAGGACAAGTTGTTCTGGGGGATGTCTGCATCGGGCCTGGATACGGACGGGTACATGGAAAACCAGACCACCGGGGCCGATGATGTGAGCGATGACCGCCATGTATCTGCCAGGGGCACCCTTCGCTGGACCCCCAATGAGGCGCTGTCCGCATCCTTTTTCATGGATGGCCAGGACCGGGATACCGGTATATCCAATTTGCGGTTCGAAGACGGGCCCTTTGCCACAGAGCCGTTCAAGGTGGTCAGCAACGGACCGGACCGCTCTTGTCAGGACAGCCTGGGCCAGGCCCTGCGCATCTCTTACCAAGGGACACCCACCACTATTACATCCATCACCGCCCACCAGCGGTTCAACCGGGACAGGATCATGGATTCTGACCGCAGCCCCATACCTTTGAGCCATTCAAATATTGATCTGACCCAGGACAGCTGGAGCCAGGAATTCCGGGTGTCGGGCAATAGTGAGAAGCGTGTGAACTGGTTGGCCGGCGTTTATGCCAGCCGTGAAACCCTGGACAATACCTGGGCTCTGAATCATGTGAATCCCACCCTAGGCAATCGCCGGGTGTCAAATACCACTACCCATAGCCTGGCTCTGTTCGGCCAGTCCACCCTGGCCCTGACAGACCACCTCAAGGCCACGGCCGGCCTGCGCCTGGACCATTACGAGGGGGAAGGCCACCAGGCCTATACCCGATCCGGCCTGACCCGGCTTTTTGACAAGGATCTGTCCCAGACCCAGTGGCTGCCCATGGCCGCCCTGTCCTATGCCTTTACTGACGGGATCGACGGGTATGCCACCTATTCCACGGGATGGCTGGCCGGAGGGTATAATTTTTATTCCGCTGCTTCCCAGGAAACCTTTACCTATGATCCTGAATACACAACAAATTATGAGGCCGGTATCAAGGCCCGGTTTTTCAACAACCGGCTTAAAACAAACCTTTCAATTTTCTATACGGATATTGAGGACAAGCAGGTTAGAGAAGAGATACCCGGCGGCGGGGCCGGGGCATGGGAATTCACCAATGCGGCCCGGGCCCACACCCAGGGAGTGGAACTGGAGGTGACCGCGCTTCCCATGGGCAATCTGGAAATCTTCGGCGGTGTGGGATATGCCCGGTCCGAGGTGGATGACTGGACTGGCAGGGCCGGGGGTAAATCTGTGGATTACAGCGGCAAGCGCCTTCCCTGGGCCCCGGAACTGACGGCCAATGCCGGGATCGGCTATTATATGAAAAATGGGTTTTACACGGTGGCAGACCTGTTCTGGGCCGGTTGTCAGTATTTTGATGCAGCCAACACCCTTGAGGATGAGGGGTATGAATTGGTTAACATCAAAGCCGGGTATCGGTTTAAGCAGTTTGACATCAGTATCTGGTGCAAGAACCTGTTTGACCAGAAATATGCCAATAAAAAAGTAAAGGACAATATGGGCCGCACCCTGATCGAAGACGGACAGCCCTTGACCGTTGGCATTACATTCAATTGGAGATTATAATCAGGACCTATCCGTTATATTTAGGGTGAGTCGGGGTGATCCGTTCGGCAGATGGCCAAAATCGTTCGGCAAGTTATAGGATACCGGACTCGGTTGGGTATAAATTGCTCTGTGATATTAGCATTGGTAATTGTTTAGCCTAACCTTGTCACGAAAAAGGAGTGTTTTTATGATATCTTTCTCCCGGTACCTGGGGTATTTTACGGCCGCCCTCTTGGCTGTTTTTTTTGCAGGCACTCTGGCCCTGGCCGCAGGTGAATCCCGGACTGGGCTGACAACAGCCCTTGAGGATGTCACGGTAACGGCAGGCAAGCGCCAATCTTTGGTCCGGGATTTTCCCGGCAGCATCAGCGTTAAGGACAATCTTTTTTTAGAGGAACACCAGGCGTTGACCACCGATGCCATGACCCGGTTCATCCCCAATTTGTTTTATAAGAAGGCGGTTTCCGGGGATGCCTTTGTGGCCCGGGGCATTTCCACCATCGACACCTCGCTTTTTTCCCCCATGGGACTGTACATCAATGATGTTGCCTATCCCTTGTCCTATATGCAGTCCCGATTCCTGTTCGATGTAAAGCAAGTGGAAGTTCTCAAAGGTCCCCAGTCCACTTTATACGGCAAAAACAGTTCCTCCGGGGTGATCAATGTGGTTCTGGCTGAGCCGGGCAATGAATTCTACGGCCGTACCCTTTTGGAGGTCGGCTCCTATAATACCTTTTACGGTGGCGTGGCCGCCGGAGGACCGGCAATCAAGGACAAGTTGTTCTGGGGACTGTCTGCCTCGGGCCTGGATACGGACGGGTACATTGAAAACCAGACCACCGGGGCCGATGATGTGAGCGGTGACCGTCATGTGTCTGCCAGGGGCACCCTTCGCTGGACCCCCAATGAGGCGCTGTCCGCATCCTTTTTCATGGATGGCCAGGACCGGGATACCGGGGTGTCTGATTTACGGTTCGAAGACGGGCCCTTTGCCACAGAGCCGTTCAAGGTGGTCAGCAACGGACCGGACCGCTCCTGTCAGGACAGCCTGGGCCAGGCCCTTCGCATCTCTTACCAAGGGAGGTCCACTATTACATCCATTACCGCCCACCAGCGGTTCAATCGAGACATGATTATGGATTTTGACCGCAGCCCCATGCCCCTGGGCCATGCCTTGGTTGATCTTACCCAGGACAGCTGGAGCCAGGAATTTCGGGTGTCGGGCAACAGTGAAAAGCTTCTGAACTGGCTGGCCGGAGTTTATGCCAGCCGGGAAACCCTGGACAATACCTGGGCCCTGAATCATGTGAATCCTGTCATGGCAAACCGCAGGGTATCGGATTCCACCACCCATAGCCTGGCCCTGTTCGGCCAGTCTACCCTGTCCCTGACAGACCATCTCAAGGCCACGGCCGGCCTGCGCCTGGACCATTACGAGGGGGAAGGCCACCAGGCCTATACCCAATCCGGCTTGACCCGGCTTTTTGACAAGGATTTGTCCCAGACCCAGTGGCTGCCCATGGCGGCCCTGTCCTATGCCTTTACGGATGGGATTGACGGGTATGCCACCTACTCCACGGGATGGCTGGCCGGGGGGTATGATTATTATTCCGCCACCTCCCATGACACCTTTACCTATGATTCCGAATACACAACAAATTATGAGGCCGGTATCAAGGCCCGGTTTTTCAACAATCGGCTTAAGACCGCCTTATCTATATTTTATACGGACATTGAGGACAAGCAGGTCAAAGAAGAGGTGCCCGGTGGCGGGGCCGGGATATGGAAATTTACCAATGCGGCCCGGGCCCATACCCAGGGAGTGGAACTGGAGGTCACCGCCCTTCCCATGGGAAATTTGGAGATCTTCGGCGGTGTGGGATATGCCCGGTCCGAGGTGGATGACTGGACTGGCAGGGCCGGGGGTAAATCCGTGGATTACAGTGGCAAGCGCCTTCCCTGGGCCCCGGAACTGACGGCCAATGCCGGGATTGGCTATTATATGGAAAACGGGTTTTACACGGTGGCAGACCTGTTCTGGGCCGGTTGTCAGTATTTTGATGCGGCCAATACCCTTGAGGATGAGGGGTATGAACTGGTTAATATCAAAGCCGGGTACCGGTTTAAACAGTTTGACATCAGCATCTGGTGCAAGAACCTGTTTGACCAGAAATATGCCAATAAAAAAGTAAAGGACAATATGGGCCGTACCTTGATCGAAGACGGACAGCCCTTGACCGTTGGTATTACATTCAATTGGAGATTATAATCATGACCCCCTTAGATTTGTCACAACCCCTTTACCCGTCCATGGCCCCTTTGTTTGATATTCTCAACGGTCCTGTGAAAATGGCAATTGTCGAAGCGGCCATTGAGTTGGACCTGGCAAGGGTGCTGGAAGACCATTCCGATCTTGAGGCCATTGCCCGGGCCCTGGAAATTGACATTGATCCGGCGGGTCTGGGGTTTTTCCTGGACGCCATGGCCGCCATGGGCCTGGCCGAAAAAAAGAACGGCCAATATACCAACACCGCTTTTGGCCGCCATTTTCTGGACAGTGCCAGCCCTGTTTTCATGGGAGGGCTGGTAAAAAACATGAAGGCCATGCAGCACCGGAATTTGGATGAAATTGTTAAAATCGTTAGGACCGGTCCTCCTGAGGTCAGCCGGGTTCAGCATCTTTCCAGCGAAGCCAAATGGGAAGATGCGGTCCGTCATTTGGCCGCTTACCAGCGGGGTGGTATGGCTGTTTTGTGTGCGGATCTGATTCAGGATTTGCCCGAATTTCACATTGCCGAAAAAATTTTGGATCTTGGCGGCGGTCCGGGCATTATCGGGGCAGAAATGCTCAGACGTCTGCCCAGGGCCCAAGGGGTGCTGGCCGATATGCCGGCCATTATCCACCTGGCTGAAAAAGAGATTGAAAAAGAGGGACTGTCCCACAGGATGTCGTTTATTGCCGGCGATTATAACAATACGGATCTGGGCTCCGGCTACGATATCATCTGGGCCAGCCACAACCTTTATTATGTCAGGGACCGGGATGATTTTTTTAAGCGGATCAAAAATGCCTTGCGTCCCAACGGGGTCTTTATTTGTCTCCACGAAGGTCTGATTGATGAACGAACCGCTCCGGCATCCGTGGTCCTGCCCCGGCTTTCTTTGGCCCTGGAAGGTCAGGATGTCTCTTTTGACAAGGGCCAGATCGCAGCCTGTCTGGTCCGGGCCGGTTTTGCCCGGGTGGATACCCGTATTTTGTCCCTGCCGGCCGGTGAAGGGGAACTTGTGATTGCCAGGCCCCGCAAAAAGGCCCACTCATGAGACGGTTTTGTCTGGCCCTGATTTGTCTGGGACTGGCCTGGGCTGCAGGTTCATGTCCGGTTTGGGCGGACTCCCACCGGATGCGGATTTGCGGGCCGCCTGTGGCTGAAAGTCTGGTTTTTGCCGTGATGGCCCAAAAGGATCTGGCGCCTGTGGAATTCATTCCCTGGAATTCCCCTGACCAGGCCCGGGCCATGATTATCGGTAAAAATGTGAATGCCGCCATTGTGACCACTTCTGCTGCAGCCGCTTTTTTTGCCAAAGGACTGGATGTTCGCATTGCCGGCGTATTTAATTGTCCACTGTGGGTGGTGTCGTCCAATGACAGGGCCCAGGGCCTGCCCCTGGACGGCGTGCTGCTTTTTCCATTCGGCCCCAAAGAAATGCCGGAACTTTTGTTTGACATCGTGTTCGACCGGTCCTGCCCTGAGCTTGAGACCCGCCACACCGGCGGCGCTTTGGAGGCTGTAAATCTCATGCTCCTGGGCCGGGCTCACCATGCCCTTCTGGCGGAACCGGCGGCCACCCTGGCCGTTCTCAAATCTAAAAATACAGGCGGTACCGGTCTGGTTCGGCATCTGGACATCCGCAGGGTTTGGAAAGATAAATTTAAAGGTATGCCTTTGTATGTCAGCGCCCTGGCTGTATTTGGTCCGGCCCACAATAAGGAGGATATACGGGCTGTGGCCAACGCCTATGCCGGGGCCAGGCAATGGGTTATGGAAAATCCTGATAAGGCCGTTGCCCTTGCAAAGGATGCTGTCCCATCCCTGGTCGCCCAGATGCCGGGAGCAGACAGTTTTAAGCCTGCCGGGCAATTGTTTAACACCCCGGCTGACTTTGATGCGGCGTTTTTCTTTTTAAACCAGATTCATGATCGGTTTCCGGGTGCTGTCGGAGACCGTCCCCCTTTGCGCAGCCTGTTCATGGGAGAAGAGTAATGCCCGGCAGGTCTGGAATTTTTAAATCCCATGGCGTCAGGCGCCTTATGTTCAGGATAATCGGCGTTCTTTTGCTGCTGGGCCTGTGGCAATGGGCGGCCTGCGCGTTTTCAGGTCTGGTGGTGGCATCGCCTTTGGATACCATGGCTTCCGTCCTGGCCTTGATGTCGGATTCTGATTTTATTTTCAAGCATTTTTTAGTCACCCTTGGACGCATGGTCCTGGCGCTGGGTATTGGGATTGGTGTGGGCGGTATTTTGGGTTTAACCGCAGGCCTTGTTCCCGGGGTCCGGGCCATGGTTGAGCCTCTCAGGTGGATGCTTATGACTGTTCCCGGCGTTGTGATTGTGGTGGTGTTCATGCTTTGGTTCGGCATGGGTACCGCCATGGTGGTGGCCATTGCCGCCAGCATGGGAGCGCCGGTGATCTTTGTCCATGTAGCCGATGCCATGGCCCTGGCCGACAAAAATTTGCTGGAAATGGCCCGGGTCTACAGGTTCGGGTTCAGGGCCCGGCTGATCCGGATTTATGCCATGGCTGTTGCCGGCCCCTTTTTTTCGGCCCTGGTGGTGGTTGCGGGCAATACCATTCGGGTGGTGGTCCTGGCCGAGGTCCTTGGGGCCAATCAGGGGCTGGGCCATTGCCTGGCCATTGCCCGGACCCGGCTGGATACCCCGGGGCTTTACGCTCTGGCATTGATTTCCATGTCTGTGGTGGGGGGGATGGAATTTTTTTTGCTCAGGCCCCTGGAAAAACGATTGGTTTGGAAAGGATGAATAAGGGGATGAATAAAATGCTCTTGGAGTTTTACAACCTGGAAAAAAGATACAATGCCCAGATTCTTTTTACGGGCCTGAACCTGACATTGGAAAAGCAAGAGATCATCGGAGTCCTTGGCCCCAGCGGAAAGGGCAAATCCACCCTGCTGAAAATAGCGGCCGGTCTGGTCCGGCCCACCAAAGGAAAAATCCGGGTCAATGCCGGGTGTATCGGCTATGTGTTTCAGGAACCCAGGCTGCTGCCCTGGTATTCGGCCCTGGATAATGTTGCCCTGGCTCTTTTGCCCACAGGATATACCATTGCCCTTGCCCGGCAGCGGGCAAAGCTATTTTTGGACCAAATGGGACTGTCCGGGTTTGAAAACCATTACCCCGGTGCTCTGTCCGGGGGGATGAACCAGCGGGTTTCCATTGCCAGGGCGCTGGCTGTGTCTCCAAAGCTTTTACTCCTTGACGAGCCTTTTACCGGACTGGACCCGGACCTGCGGGCGTCGGTCCGGGCCAGAATGGAAGCGGTGCTGGTTCGGACCCGGGCCGGTGTCATCCACGTCACCCATGCCAAAGAAGAGCTGATGACCTCTACAAACCGTATTTTTACCCTGACGGCCCAGGGACTGATCCCTGGGGAATAGACCGTAAAATGGCAAGATAAAAATTGTTTTTTAAGCATGCAGGTGACGGATGCACACTAGTCAATAACCGGAATCTGATGCTCTGAATAGCCATAAAGTGATTCCACTTTAAAATAAATCCAAAATAGTGTGAAATTTTACAAGTTTTTTACAACTTCTTTACCTGTGTGTGACAACTTCCCAAATCAAGCCTTGTATAGTTGATTCAGATGTAAAACAGATCTTTATATTGCAGTTTTACAAAAAATTGATTAACTCAATACTTCAGAGGAGAAGGGCCATGACACATACAAAACCGTTTCATAAAACAATGATTTTATTTTTTACAGGATTGATTTTTTTGATCATCATGACAGGTGTTGCCCATGCAAAAATTGAATCCAAAGTGATCTGCAGGGTTGAGACAGACAGAGCTGTCCTGCCTGCAGGAGATTCCCAGAATGTAGTACTTAAGATAACCCTTGATGCACCGAGTGCACCCTCCCATATTAACAGGCCAAAGGTAAATCTTGGCCTGGTTCTGGACCAGTCAGGTTCCATGAACGGCATCAAAATCGAACAGGCAAAAGCGGCTGCCATTGAAGCCTTGTCCCGGCTCGGACTACAGGATGTCTTTTCGGTCGTAGTGTATGATACCAATGTTCATACCATTGTCCCGGCGCAAAATGCCAGAAATATCCAGGGGATTATCCGAACCATTGAACAGATTCACTCCGGCGGCAGCACAGCACTTTTTGGCGGTGTGAGCCAGGGTGCAGCAGAAATCAGGAAGAATATTGAAAAAGATTATATTCATCGCATCGTTCTTCTGTCTGACGGGCTTGCCAATGTCGGGCCTCTAATGCCAGAAGATTTGGGACGCCTTGGTGCGGCTTTAATTAAAGAAAATATTTCAGTCACAACAGTGGGTGTGGGTACCGATTATAATGAGGACCTTATGGCACAACTTGCCCAGAAAAGTGACGGCAACACATATTTTGTCGAATCAGGATATGACCTGCCCAGGATTTTTGCAGCAGAGCTTGGGGATGTATTAAATGTTGTTGCGAAAAAAGTAAAAGTCATCATTACCTTGCCGGACAATGTAAAAGCGGTTAATATTATTGGCAGGGAAGGCAGGATAAGAGGACAGCAGATAGAGCTTTCCATGAACCAGCTTTATGGTGATCAGGAAAAGTATGCCCTTGTTGAAGTGAGGGTACCAAAATCGATATCTGGATCAAAAATTAAGATTGCAAGGGCAGATGTCAGCTATGAAGATCCTTTCAGCCAGAAGACAGAAAATTCAAGTGGAACATCCTATGCAAGATTCAGCAATGATCCTAAAAAAGTGGCGAAGTCAACCAATATCGGCGTGGTCAGGGAATACCAGTTAAATCTGAATGCTCTGGCCCAGGAAAAAGCCATTGAATTGTCTGACAAAGGGAAGAAAAAAGAAGCTGTAATTAAACTTAAACAATCTGTTGCCAGATTAAAGCAATATGGTTCACAATATAATGATTCACAATTATTAAAAGAAGCAGATGCCCTGGAAGTTCAGGCAGAGACAATTGAAGAAGAGGGGATGAGCAAAAAAAGTCGAAAATTGTTAAGAACTGATTCCTATCAGAAGAAAAACCAACAGCTTTCACAATAGGTAAAAAACTGGTATGGCTTAAAATATGACAAGCAAACGATCCATTATTATTTTCTGGGCACTGTTTTTAGTGCCCACCCTCATTCTGGCGGTTGTCTCTTTTGAGCTTTTGTCACATGAACAGGAGCGGATGAGCAGGTCAACCCAACAGACATTGCTTGAACGGGCAATCACGATATCGGAGACGATTCACTTAACGGTTGAAGCTGTCCAGGAAAATTTAACACAGTCTTTAATGGCACTTGACCAGGACCAGATCAAAAAGAACCTTATTGTCTGGGAAGAGACAAATCCACTGGTGCGAAATGTATTTATCTATCATAAGGAAAAGGATCTTGAATATCCGGCCGGGGGAATGGCATCTACAGATGAACAAAGGCAGTTCATTGCCCGGTATGATGCACTTTTTTCTGGAAGAATGGCCTTTGATTTTAATGAAGAGTCCTCAAAAGAAGAGAGCAGATTATACGCTGGTGTAGAATCCCGATCAGAATCTGTAACAAAAGATGTAGAAGACTCTTTTTCAAGCACAGGCCGATACAACCTGGCCCCAAAAAAAGAGGTCCAGTCATCCCGGCAAAAGCTTGTTGCCCTGTCAAAGGTTGCACAAAAAGCACCTGCTTTAGAGAAAGAGACAATCTTTTTGGAAGAACCTTTGACACCCCTGGTTGAAAGGTCTGGATGGATTCCCTGGTTCAGTGAGAACCGGCTTTGTATATTAGGGTGGGTCCAAAAATATGAGAAGAGCCCGGTGTATGGTATTGAGCTTGAATTAATGAGCCTTTTGTCACGGCTGGTTATTGATTTTCCGGAATTATCGGAAAAAGAGGCGGCACTTGTGTTGATGGATGGAAACGGCAATTTTATGCATCAGTCCGGAAGTCTGGCGGTTGCAGCAAAGGAAAAACCTCTGGCTGTTGTTTCCGTATCAAGCCTTCTTCCACACTGGCAGATTGGTCTGTTCATCAATGCCAAAGGGTTTGGGACAACCCGGGGATTTTTTTATGTATCAATGATTTTATTGGGTATTTTACTCACTGCTATTTTGTCAGGAGGGATACTCTTAACCCGTTTGACCCTGAAAAAGATGAAAGATGCAAGTCAGAAAACCTCGTTTGTGTCTTCTGTATCCCATGAGCTGAAAACACCTTTGACCAGTATCAGAATGTATGCAGAACTCTTATTGTCCAAAAGAGTAAAAGATGAGAAGAAGACCCAGACTTATTTATCGGTCATTGTCAATGAAAGCGGTCGTTTAACACGGTTGATCAACAATGTGCTTGATTTTGGAAAGCTTGAACAGGGTAAAAAAACATATCAAATAACACGCTTTGAACTGGATCAATTTTTATATCAGATGATTGAAGCTCATAGTATTAGAATACAGGATCAAGGCCTTGAAATAATAACCGATGTTAAAGAAAATGATTATACAATGCGAACCGATCGGGATGCAATTGAGCAGGTGGTGCTGAATTTGCTTGACAATGCACTGAAATATGCGGGAGATGGAAGGTTTATTAGATTTATTTTAATAAAGGAGAGTGCCTTTATCCTGTTGAAAATTTGTGATGACGGACCCGGCATCCCCAAAGCCCAGCATGAAATGATTTTTGAAAAATTTCACAGAGTGGATAACTCTTTAACCTCAAAACAACCGGGATCAGGCCTTGGGCTGAGTATCGCAAAGCAGATCTTAAGGGATCTGGACGGGGATCTTTTATTTGAACCCAACACTGGAAACGGCAGCTGTTTTACAGCAAGGATAAAACATCATGACACAGATTAAAATTCTTGTGGCAGAAGATGATATGAACATTAGAATGGGGCTTGTGGATACACTTGAAAGCGAAAATTATCAGGTTGTGGAAGCAAAAGATGGAAAACAGGCCCTGCAGTTATATCAAAGCGGGTCTTTTGATCTGGTACTCTTAGATGTCATGATGCCTGAAAAAAGTGGGTATGATGTCTGCCGGGATATCCGGACACAAGATGAAGATATTCCTGTTATCATGCTGACCGCCAAGGGTGAGGAAATAGATAAAGTGGTGGGCCTCAAGCTTGGGGCAGATGATTATATCACCAAACCCTTTGGCGTTCATGAATTTCTGGCAAGAATCGCTGCAGTACTTCGCAGAAGCAGAAGAGATGGTTCGGGTAAAAATGAATCAAACCTTGACGCATTTATCTTTGGAAGGTTTGAAGTCAACCCGAAGACCTTTAAAATGTCAAGGGGCAATAAGGTTGTTGATCTTTCAGAAAGAGAACTCAATTTGATCCTGCATTTTCATACCCATAGAGGCGAAGTCTTAAGCCGGGATAATATCTTGAATGCTATCTGGGGAATTGATTATCTTGGTACCACTCGAACTCTTGATCAGCATATTGCACAATTTCGAAAAAAAATAGAAATTGATCCGTCCAACCCCAGTCTTATTACCACTGTCCATGGTGTAGGATACCGATACGAAAACTGAATCATTTTTTTTATATCTATCTGAATTTAAACCCGACCGGTTCATGTGCAGCAGGCAAGGATTTTCGCATTTTTTGTCGCAAAATCATAGAGTCCCCAATTGTGAAAAAAATATTTAATTTTAAATCGTTTTGGACAGGGTGCTTGGATGATCCTATACAATTTGACCGGTTCGGTTGAAGCCAGGGGCGGTGAGATACTGCCTTGGGGTTAGTGTCATTCGGAAACATGACCATTCATGGAGATCTGTTCAGAACCGCCACAGCAGTTGCGGGCGGGCACACTGCCATGGGGTTGTATTCCAGACATCTGGTGGAAACACCCTGGCTGTGGCCGCAGGAGGCGTTCTGATCGCGGTCATCCACAACCCTGGGATCGAGCCAGTTCACAAAGGTTGGCTGACCCCCTGACTGCCACGGCCACAGGGGATGTTGCCGTGATCCTGGCCCGCCTGGCAGAGAGAAGAAGCGCATACACACAAAACGTCGCCAAAACAACCATGGACCCTAAAGATCCCGATACCTGGCCTCTGCTGCAACCGCTGCGGATTACTATTTCACGAATTTCCGGAGTTCTGCAGGGCAGAGAACCGTTTGTATTGAAGGAATTGAAAATATGCTCCTGCATCTTTAGGAAAAGCCGTCTTTTAGACAATCGTTTATCCGATTAAAGCTATCTTTTGATTGTAAGCCATCTGAAGTGCCCGGGTAACCGGTCCCGGTTTGCCTTCTTTGAAAATGGTATTGTTCATCCTGACAATGGGGGTCACCTCGGTGGTGGTGCCTAAAATCATCATCTCGGTTGCAAGATGGATATCTTGTTCAAAGATGGGCCGTTCTTCTATCCTTATGTTTTCCCTGGCGCATAGTTGCATAACAAATTGCCGGGTAATGCCGCCTAGAATATAATTGGACAAGGGGGCTGTGACAAGCACATTGTCAAACACGGCCGCAAAATTGGAATGGGAGCCTTCCAGCATTACCCCATCCCGGATAAAAATGGCTTCTGTGGCCCCTGCTTCAACCGCCGCCTGGTTGGCAAGAATATTGGGGGTCAGGGCGGTGGTTTTCATGTCGCATCTGGCCCATCTGGTATCGGCAATGGTGATAACATGAATGCCGGTTTCCCGGTCTCGGTCGGCCGGACCCGGATCAAATTTTGAAACACTTGCATAGATGGTGGGACGAGGGGCGGGAAGGGGAAAGGCATGGGATCGTTTGGCAACCCCCCTTGTCACCTGGAAATAAACAACCGCATCTTCAGATTCTAGGCGGTTTTTTACAACAAGTTTCCTGGCAATCTCTTCCAACTCTGAAAAATCAGTTTTTCCCAGCTTTAAATGGGTGGCGCCATAGCCAAGACGGCTCAGATGTTGTTTGGCCCTAAAAAAAGTGCCCTTATAGCTTCTGATGACTTCATAGAGGCTGTCTGCAAATAAAAATCCCCGATCATCCGGGGAAATACACACCGCTTCTTTTTCCATGAAGCGGTCATTAAAATATACAACCATTATTCATAATATCCTTTTTTCTCTATTATTTTGTTTCTCATCATGATCTGCCCCTTTGCCAGGACATCTCTGATCTCAAGGGTATCCTCCTCCAGAACCAGGATATCTGCATGGGCGCCAACGGATAGTTCTCCTTTTTGACCCGTCAGGCCGTGGGCCCTTGCAGGGGTTGTGGTCAGGGGTTGTAGGGCTTTGGCAAGCGCCATTCCCCGGACCTGTACAAGCTGTTTCAGCTCAAACAGCAGGGATTGAGGAGTCCCAATGCCCATGCCCAGAAGCTTGCTTCTGTCCGCATTCCATCTGGGCTGCGACCCGCCGGCATCGGAGCTGAAGCTGATCTGGTCAAACAAGTCATTTTCATCGGCCAGGCAGGCAAACTCAGCCGCCGAAACACACGTGTCATCTTTTTTTGGCAAATCATCGGCGCAGGTGGCATCCATGACAGCCCCCTTTGCGGCCAATTCCAGGGACTGATCCCTGAGGCAAGAATTTCTTAGGTTCACATGGGTGGGAACGAACATATCCGGCCGGATGCCATATTTTTCAACCTTGAATATCCGGTCCATCCCATCGGAGTCCATGCCCATATGAACGGTGATGATCCCGGGCTTGGCGGCAATCAGTGCGGCCGTTCTCACCTCCGAGGCAAGGGTTGCCAGATCCTTTTCGTCAAAAACAGGGCCCCTGTGATCGGCCATGGCAAGTTTGACCCCGATGACAGGGGAAAGATAGACCATGTCTCTTCCCACAGAACCGCAGATGGTGGGAGAGGGCAGCCAATAGGACCCGGTGAGCATCAAGGCGGTTATCCCTTCTGCGTTAAAGGCCTGGGTCTTGGCATAGAGATTTTCCACATTCCTTGTCAGGCAATCGGTTCCCAACAGGCCCACGGCCGTTGTGACCCCGTTGGCAATGTTCATGGAAAGCTGCATTTCAGGCGTCCTGGACTGAAATCCGCCTTCGCCTCCTCCTCCGGTAAAATGCTGGTGTCCGTCAATGAATCCGGGAACCACGGCCATGCCCGAAGCCTCAATGACCCTGACCTCTCCTGGCAAAATATTGGGATCAATTTTTTTTTCAATGGCCAGAATCTTTTGGCCCCCGATCAACACATCTTTTTTTCCCAGATCCCTGGGCCCAAACACCTTGGCGTTACAAATTAATATCATTAGAACAGGTTTCTCCAGACCGGCAAAGATTTCTTTACATAAGGTTTTTGCACACATTTGATATAAGATTTACCATAACAGGAATGCTGGCCAATTCCACATACTCGTCCTGGCGGTGGGAATTTGCTCCCACAAGCCCCATCCCGTCAATGGTGGGGGTGCCAAGGGCCGATGTAAAATTTCCGTCGGAACATCCGCCGGTGGAAATGGAACTGACATTGATCCCTATTTTTTTGCCTTCCAGAAAAATGATATCCAAAAGGGCCTGGCTTTGGGGGGTAATTTCCATGGGGGGCCTGTCAATATTGCCTTGAACCAAAATTTTGGATCCCGGCAATACCGGCCGTTCACAAAGGGTGTTAAAAAAGGTTTCAACCCGCTGTTTTTCTTCCAGCCGTTCAATGCGGACATCAACGGATGCCACGGCCTTATTGGGTATAATATTTACCTTGTCTCCCCCGGCCACAACCGTAACCTGGGCAGATGTACCGGTATTAGGATCATTGAGCGCGTCAATGGCAACAATCTGGTTGGCCAATTCCACCACCGCATTGATGCCCTTTTCCGGATCCGCACCGGCGTGGGATTCTTTGCCCGTGGCGGTGACGTAAAACCAGCCCCCGCCTTTTCTCTGTGACACCATTTTATACCCCGGGCGGCAGGGTTCAAAAACAAAGACCCGACGGCTTTTTTTTGCAGTACCCTTGATCCACTCTTTTGACGCTTCTGAACCGGTTTCCTCATCCCCGTTAAAGGCGACGCACAAGGACATTTTGTCCATAGCCCCCTCTTTTTTCAGGGTTTCCAGAACATGGAGCACCACCAATAGTCCCCCCTTCATGTCACATACCCCCGGTCCCAGGGCCTTGTCCCCCTGGATGGAAAATTGACGTTTGTCAACCTCTCCAAAGGGAAAAACTGTGTCCATATGGCCCAGAAACATCAGATCATATTCAGGGATATGTTCACTGTCAGGGCTGTTGCCGGAACCAAAGACCGCCTGAAGGCAGGGAACCTTGGTATCTCCCTGAAAAAGGATTTCGGCTTTGAATCCAATGGCGGATAATCGTTGCTGAAAAAAACGGGCTACTGCTTCGATGCCCGGCAAATGGTCCGAGCTTGAATCAATATTGACGATGGTTTGAAAATCTTTTAAAAATTGGTCGGTATTACTAAACATGTACTGTCACATCCTATTATAAAATTTAATTTCGCTTATAAAATTTAGTTTCGCCGGGCCAGTTTGGGATTCATTTCATCCCGGAACCAGTCGGAAAACAGATTGATGGCCACCACGAGAAGGATCAGGGTAACGCCTGGAAAGGCCACCATCCACCACATACCGGCATAGATATAATTTTTGCCTATCGCAATCATCATGCCCAGGGAGGGCTCGGTAATGGGGACGCCAACGCCCAAAAAACTCAAGGTGGCTTCCAGCATGATGACAACCGCCAAGTCCACTGCCATGAGTACCATGATCGGGGGCATGGCATTGGGGAGAATATGTTTGAACAAAATTCTGAAATTCTTTGCACCGGATGCTTTTGCGGCCGTGATATAGGCGTTTTCCTTGACTTCCAGAACACTGCCCCGGATGGTGCGGGCATATTTTACCCACCCGGCAATGCAGATGGCAAAGACCACCGTCCAGATATTGCGGCTTTCAAACAACCCCAGCAGCAATATGGCCAAAAGGGTGGTGGAAAAGGAAAATACCGTATCGGCGGCCCGCATGACCAGGGCATCCAAAATCCCACCATAGTAGCCGGCAAGCAGTCCCATGACAATCCCGATGGTGCTGGAAACCGCCACTGCGGAAAACCCCACCAGAAGGGAGGTTCTCAATCCATACAAAATGGTGGATAAAATACCCCGGCCCTGGTCATCGGTGCCCAGGGGAAAATGAAAATTGCCTGCGTCCATCCATGCCGGGGTAAACAAAAAGTTGGCAAGATCAATGTTTTTCAAATCATAGGGATCCATGGGAGCCAGCATGGGGGCAAACACAGCACAAAAGATGAATAGAACCATGAGCACAGCGCCGATGACGGCGGACGGGTCCCTGATAAAACTGTTCATATGGTTTGATTTTAGAAAGCGTTGAATCATGATACCCCTAGTCATATTGAATTTTTGGGTTGAGCCATGCATAGAGCAGGTCCACCAGTATGTTGATGAACAAAATGATGAATGCCGCCAGCATGATATAGGTAACGATCACCGGATGGTCTGTCTCAAAAATCGAGACCAGCAGCAGGTTGCCCATGCCCGGCCATTGGAAAATAGACTCGGTTACAATGGAAAATGCGATGAGTTCTCCAAAGCTTAAGCCTGCAATGGTGACAACCGGAATGAGCACATTTCGCAAGGCATGTTTGACAATGACCTTAAAGGGGGAAAGTCCTTTTGACCAGGCAGTCTTGATATATTCTTCGGAAAGAACCTCCCGCATACCGGCCCGGGTCAGTCGCAAGATGACCGCCAACTGGTATCCGGACAGGGTAAGCGCCGGCATGATAATATGTTTCCACCCGTCCATGGTGAAAAAGCTGGACCGCCAGGAACCGATCTGGACCGTGTCCCCCCGGCCAAAGGGCGGCAGCCATTCCAAATAAACGGCAAACAGCATCACCCATAAAATGCCCATGAGAAAGGTGGGGATGGATATTCCGCCAAGGGAGCCGGCCATGACGAGGCGAGACAGGATCCCGTTGGGTTTGATGGAAACCAGCACCCCCAGGGCAACCCCTGCCGAAAGTGAGATCAATATGGCGGTGAGCGCCAGTTCAAAGGTGGCGGGGAAGCGCTCCAAAATGGTGTCAAGGGCATCTACCTGGGAAAGATAGGATTTGCCGAAATCTCCCTCCAGGGCATTGCCCAGAAAATTTACATACTGCACATAAAAAGGCTTGTCCAGACCATAGACAATTTTAACCTTTTCACGTTCCTGCTGGGTGGCATATTTGCCGGCCAGCATCAGCACCGGATCCCCTGTAAACCTGAAAACCAGGAAGCAGATAAATGAGACGGCCAGCAGAACCATGATGCCCTGTAATATTCTTTGAAAGATATATCTTGCCAATTTAAATCCAGTTCAGGGGCTGCTTGCCCATGTGCGTTTTCATGGGAAAACAGCCCCTTCTTGTTAAATGTTTATTGGTAAATATTTATTTTTTAATTTCCTTTGCCACAATCCACCGGTCCGGACGGGGGGTGAATTTTACATTGGATGCCTTTAAAATAGCATAAACATCCTGTTGATAATGCAGCGGAATCCAGGCAACGTCTTCAACCGAGGTTTTATTAACGCTCTGAAGTGCAACTTCCCGTTCAGCACGGTCCAGGATTGAAGCGGAAGCGATAAGCTTGGCATCAAGGGCTGGATTGGAATACATGCCCCCATTGTAGGTACCCATACCCTTGGACTCATCCACCGTGTGGAGAAGCATCTGGGCGGAACGGCCAAAGTCATAGGAACCGTCAAACCATCCGATGAGGTGAAAGGGATGTTTGTAAACGGAAATTTCCTCAAAGAAAATTGATTTTGGTTTTACATCCAGGGTTACATTGAGACCAATTTTAGCAAAATATTTAGCAACTGCTTCGCAGATCTGTCTGTCATTGATATACCGGTCATTGGGACCGGCAATGGTGATGTCAAAACCGTTCTCATAACCCGCTTCCGTTAAAAGCGCCTTGGCACCTTCAGGGTCATAGGGCAATCTTGTCAGGGAAGCATCATATCCAATGGTGGCAATGTCCGGTATCTGGGCTGCCGGGGTTGCCTGGCCGCGCATGATGGTTTTGATGATTTCATCTTCATTGATGGCCATGGCAAGGGCTTTACGGACCCTGATATCCGCATAGGGGGTACCTTTTTTGTTTCCCAAAGCCATATAGATACACCTGCGGGCAGGTCTGGACACAATTTCAATGGCTGGATTTTTTTTGATTCTGTCAATCATGGGAACCGGAACGCCGCTTAAAATATCAACCTGGCGGGCAGCAATGGCGGCAAATCGTGTGGCGCCTTCGGTGATGGGTTTGAGTTCCACTGTTTTAAAGTCGGGAGCGCCTTCCCAATAATCCGGGTTGGCTTCCATTTTTATATAGGAGCCCTTGACCCATTCAACAAATTTGTAGGCACCGGTTCCAATGGCCCGGGTGTTGTAATCGCCGGAATCCCTTGTCATGGTGGATTCCTTGTCTACAATAAAATTTTGGTGCATGGTTTCTGCAAACCAGGGGACAGGTTTTACGGTTTTAAATATAATGGTATAGTCATCCGGGGTCTCGATGGAGGCTATGGCATTTGCAATGTTCACAAATTTTGAAAATTTAGGTTCCTTCATTCTTTCAAAGGTGTATTTAACATCCTGGGCATCAAAGGCATTGCCGTTGTGATATTTAACCCCTTTGCGAAGTTTGAATTTCCAGGTCAGCCCGTCAAGGCGTTCCCATTCCGTGGCAAGGGCTGGAATCAGTTTTCCGTCAAGGGGATTTCTCTGCAACAGTCCGTCAAAAAAATTGGACATATAGGAAAGGTTGGCATCTGAATTGTAACTGTGGGGGTTCATGCTTTTTGGGGGAGCATCTACGGCAATCACAAGATCCGCCTTTGCCATGGCAAGGGTGGGCAACGCCAGCAAGGCCAGCAGCGCAAACATAACAAACGACTTTAATTTCATGTTTTTTTCTCCTTTAAAAAAATTAATACATCATGGATCTTTTCATCAAACAGTCTCATATAGGTGACAGGCAGCCAAATGTTTGGCGCCGAAGCGCCTCATTTTCGGTTCTTGTTGTTCACAAATATCCATTCGGTCCGGGCAACGGGTATGGAATCTGCAGCCTTTCGGCGGGTTGATGGGGCTTGGCACATCCCCTTCCAGAATGATCCTGTTTCTTTTGCGCAGGGGATCAGGCACCGGGATGGCCGATAAAAGGGTTCGTGTATAGGGGTGTTTCGGGTCCTTGTAAAGGGATTGATAATCGGCAGTTTCAACGATTTTGCCAAGATACATCACCAAAATACGGTCACAGATATACTCCACCACGGCCAGGTCATGGGAAATAATGATCAAGGAAAGGTTAAACTCACGTTTGAGTTTTACCAGCAGATTGATAATCTGGGCCTGGATGGAGACATCCAGAGCAGAAACCGGTTCATCGCCTATGATCAGGGAGGGATCCAGGGCAAGGGCCCTGGCAATGCCGATACGCTGGCGCTGGCCTCCGGAAAATTCATGGGGATACCGATGGGTCAGGCCGGGTGAAAGCCCGACGGTTTCCATTAAAAAATCCAGGCGTTCCTTTCTTTTTGATCCTGTATAGCGTTTGTGGATATCCATGGGGTCCGACAGGATCTGGCCGATGGTCATCCTGGGATTCAAGGAAGAATAGGGGTCCTGGAAAATCAGCTGCATTTCACCCCTCAGGGATCGAAGCCTACCCGGGCTCATGGCCCCTAAATCCTTTCCTTTCCAGAATACCTTTCCCTGGGTGGGTGGGGTCAGGTGCATGGCTGCCATTCCGGCCGTGGTTTTGCCACACCCGGATTCACCCACAATTCCCAATGTTTCACCGGGCATGAGTTCAAAACTGATACCGTCAACCGCATGGACATGTCCAACGGTCCTTGCCAGGAGACCCTTTTTAATGGGAAAATGAACTTTTAAATTATCAATTTTGAGCAATGGTTTCAATAGAGGTTGTTCCATAGGTTATGTCCTGTGAAGCCAGCATCTGACCAGGTGATTTTCACTTGATCTTGTCAGCTGGGGTTCTTCTCGTTCACAAATATCCATTCGATCCGGGCAGCGGTTGCTGAACTTGCACCCACGGGGAAGATTGTAGAGGCTGGGAATCATGCCCTTTATTTCGGTTAAGTCCCCGGCATTGCCGGAGGCTCTGCTCCCCAGAACTGGAATTGACTTGAGCAGTCCCAGGGTATAGGGATGAAGGGTCTGTTTGAACAATTCAATGGTGGGGGCTTGTTCCACCACCTGGCCGGCATACATTACCACCACCCGGTCTGCCATTTCTGCGATGACACCAAGATCATGGGTAATCAGTTGGATGGCCGTTGAAAAGTTTTGTTTCAGCCGGAGCATGAGATCAAGGACCTGGGCCTGAACCGTTACATCAAGTGCCGTTGTGGGTTCATCGGCAATGAGAATCTCCGGATCACACGACATTGCCATTGCAATCATTGCCCGTTGGCGCATTCCACCAGACAGCTGGTGGGGATATTCATGGACCCGTTTGTCCGGGGAAGGAATTTGTACCCTGTCCAGCATTTCAACCGCTGCCTCCAGGGCCTGTCTTTTTCCAAATCCCTTGTGGAGCCTGAACATTTCCGAGATTTGGTTCCCAATGGTAAAAACAGGATTCAGAGAGGTCATGGGCTCCTGGAAAATCATGGCAATGCCAGCGCCCCGGATTTTACGAATTTCTTGGGGAGGCAGGGTTAGCAAATCCCTGTTGTGAAAAAAAATTTCGCCGCCCATAATTTTGCCGGGGGGCTCTGGCACCAATTGCATGATCGATTGGGCGGTAACGCTTTTTCCGCAGCCTGATTCCCCCACGATGCCCAGAATTTCACCGGGAAAAAGCTTAAAGGAGACATCGTCAACTGCTTTTGCTACGCCCTCACGGGAAAAGAAATGGGTTTTCAAATTTTTGATTGAAAGGATACATTCATTTGATATTTCGCCCAATGATTCCCCCATAGTTATGGTTAAAATTTGATTTTTGATAGCCCTCTTCATGTTGGTTGGATATTTTTTACACCATCACCACTGAAATATGCCATCAATCTTCCCTTGGATTCTAACACAAGGAAAAATAGTTCCTATTCAGGTAGCATACAAATATCAAACGGGTCAATAAAAAAACAAAAAACGGTTTAAAAAAACATTAAACCGTTCATAAGATTAAAAACTGGGTCATTTTTAGCCCGGTTAATACAGCTTTAACCCCTGATATTCCATGAGTCTGGCCAATGCTCGGTCAAACTGCCGGCCCAGGTCATGGGCGTCAAACAAAGAACGGATATAGGCATGAAATCCTTCCGGGGTATTGATACTGGCCGTTTCTTCCATGACATTCCGGCATTTTTCCACATCATTGAAAAACAGGTCTGTGATTTCCGGAGCATTGGAGAGAAATCCCTCCATGTTGAGCTGCTCCCAATTATGACTATAGGAATGTTTTCTATCCGAGGTGAAACTGACCTTGGGATTCTTTCCTTGGGCATCCTGGATGATAAACTCAAAACGGGCACACCGCTTAACCACCCGGTGAAGTTGCTGGTCCGGAAACTTCAGGGAGGCAGACACGGCATTGGCAAAATAGCGTGTAAAAAGATCCACCTTGCCAGGAGAGGTTTTCATCGCATCCGGTCCGATGTTTTTTTTCAGGCTTTCCTCAAGGCAATCCTTGCACATATAGGTCTCATATTGAAAACCTTTGGCACAATTTTCCATGAAAAGCGTTTTTCTTTCCATGACAATATCATGGGTAAATGTCATGAAAAATTTGGCGGCCTCGTCATCTGGTTCTGCAGGAAATTCCTTCATCATGTACAATCCCATGGGCAAAAAAATACCGCTGGGCCGATTTTTAACCATGATTTTGGTTCCCCCCATGGCTTCAAGGGCCGCCATGGCCATTTCAAAATAAATATAATCAAATTGGGGGACAATCCTGCCTTCAAATTTTCTTTTCCGGTTATTTCTCAGGATTTCGGGAATATCATGGGGGTTCAGGGGCATATAATCATATTCGGCAAGAATCGGGTTGATTTGGGTTATCCTGTAGTTAAGCGCCAGAAGAACAGAGGCAATTTTATCCTTGCCCGGGTGGTTGATCTTGTTTTTTAAAAGTTTGATCAGATAGGTATTGGATATACCTGAAATTTGACTGATTCGGTTGATATTCAGATCGCTTTTTTCAATAATTTGGGTGAGAGTATCTGGAAAGTTGCGCATGGGTATCAAGGGGCCTTTATGTCTTGTTCAGATTTAATCTTCACTCCATAAAATCATACCGTGGTTTACATAATAACCACCATGGAGTTTAATAAAAAATTAACCAAAAGACAAGGTGTAATGATTGCCCCGGGCTATTTTTCAGCCTGTAAAAAAATATGGTGAAAGGGAACGCGACTATCATTTTAAAATGAGTCATTATTTTCAAAATGAATAAAATATCCTAATCCGTTATCCAGGGAGGGCTTTTCCCCAGATCGGTCCTGCTTTTCTCTTTACAATTCATTGTAATGTATTCTAAAATAATAGGCATTAAAATAATATTTCATTTTTTAGTTTGTTTTGCATTCCGGCAATACGGTAAAGCCGATATTTGATATGGACACTTAACCGGTCTAGGAGGGCGTATGAACAAAACCTTTTTTAATCTGATTCAAGAAGTTCAAAAAGAGGGTAGATGTCATCATTGCGGCGGTTGCGTTACATTCTGCTCCGCCATTAATTACGGGGCGCTTGAGTTGGATGACGACGGCAAACCACGGTTTGGTACGATTGAAAAATGTATCGAGTGTGGGCTTTGTTATTCCATCTGCCCGGAAACTGATGAACTCAACCAGGAGATCAGGGAAAACATTGGTTGGGAAGCGCCTTTTGGAAAAATTGTAGGTGTCTCTGTCTCCCGGGCCAGGGACGAAAAAATTTGGGAGAAGGGAACCGATGGGGGGAGTGTGACCGCCATTTTGACCTGTCTTTTTGATACCGGACGAATTGACGGGGCCATTGTTTCAAAAAATACCGAACAGGGCAGGGTCCCTTTTTTGGCAACTACCTCACAAGAATTGCTGGACTCGGCTGGGTCCTGTTTCAACCATTCCCATGGCATGACCCAATTGGCTGAGGAATACACCACCTTTTCTCCTTCCATTAAAGCCCTGGAAAAGCTTCGTGCCGCAATGCCGAGTCGGATTGCCTTTGTGGGAACCCCGTGTCAGATCAATACAATGCGGAAAATGCAGGCCCTGGGGATCGTTCCATCGGATTCTATCGCCTATTGTTTCGGGCTTTTTTGTTCTGGTAATTTTTTGTTTGACACCCAGGCATTCAAGCCTATAGAAGAAAAATATCAATTTAAGTATGCCGATGTGGAAAAAATAAATATCAAGGAATATTTTATTTTCAGCCTGACATCTGGCCGTCAGATTCAGGTTTCCATTGATGATCTTAAAGATTTGAAACGGGGTGCCTGTAATTTTTGCAGGGATTTTTCTGCTGAATACGCAGATATTTCTTTTGGCGGTCTGGGTGCGGACCAGGGTTGGACAACGGCCATTACCCGTACTCCCACAGGAACATCCGTCATGGCCCTTGCCATGGAAAAGGTGTTGACTCCCTGGCAGTATCGAGAAAATATAAAGACCATCACCCAGGCGGAAAATAAGGTGATCTCGGCCTGCAAAGAAAAAAAACAACAGGCAAAGCAGCATGTCAGGGCCAATGAAATAGGGGATGTCCGGATTGCCCTATAGAAAGAAGATGGGTCTTAAACAGGTTTTGTTTCCGGTATCCTGGCTGACAAAGTTGTAAATTTGTGATATGCATCATAGCAAGATCACTCTGATCTAAATCAGTTTCAGATCTATGATGCATAAAATTAAGGAGACACAGATGTCAAAGGGACAAGATTCTAAAAAAGCGCTCAAAAAGAAACCGGAAAAAAGTATGAAGGAAAAGAAAAAAGATAAGCAGAATAAAAAGAAGGAAAAAGCAGGACTTCTCGAATAAAAAAATAGCGGTGATCCACCACGCTCTCTCTACACCATCCATTTTTAGGGAGGGCGTTTCTTCGGAAAATCAGGGTCTGTGTTGACACCCAACTTGTTTCTGGTAATTTTAGCGTTCTTCTAATTAAGAAGTCGCTCATATGATGTCGAAAAATCCATATAAACGGGTGTTTTAAAAAAGTGACATGAAAGATATTTTGCTTCTATCCACCCGGAAACCGGATTTTATTCTGGTTTTACAGGTGCTTTCATATTTCTTTAGGGTGAAAATACGCCTGATTTTGAAAGGCCCTGTCATTGCATATCCTTTCCCCCTTTTTGCATGATCTTATGAGAAATCACTCTTCTGGAACAAAATTAAAAAAACAGGGCGCCTATTCTTCTGGACAATTCGGTTGTGAAAATAAAGTTTTTAGGAGACCGGAAAAACTTTTCTATATCGCCTAGGCGCTTTTCGATATTATCTTCCCTGGACAGCCTAAATTCCCGGCAGGTGGAGGGGGCGATTTTTATAGATTTTGCATTTGACAGGGAACCCCACCCTGCCTTTCAGGACAATTCAACTGCATATTTAGCGTTAACCATGCTACAAGCTATAAGCACTTTAATTTATAGTTGATTCTTATCGTTGGCATGGTTTTTAAGGGGAATATAACTAAAATAGGAACTTTGATGTCATAGAAAGTGTTTGTATAGTTTTTTTCAATTGCGATCTCTATTGTGTACTCATATTTTGAATTTGATTGTCTGGATCATTCCTATTAGAGATAGGCAGGTTTTTGATTTTAGAAATGATAAAATAGGAGAACTTAAAATGAGTAGCGAATATGAATCCATGTGGCGGGGGCTAGGGCTGAACCTTGAGGCTCATGATGCCCTGCTGGGTGTTCTGGGAAAAGGCTATACCGATATTTATCTCGCCCAGAAGGACAGGCCAGAAGGCATGGGGTATTTTGATTTTGTGATGAGCGAGGTTCATGGCTTGAGAATCAAGGAGCTTGTGGATGAAAAAGAACAGGGCCGGAAAATTATCGGTTCCTATTGCGTCTTTGTTCCTGAGGAAATTGCCCTGGCAACCAATGCCACCCTGGTGGGCCTGTGTTCCGGTGCGGATTTTGCCCTTGAAGAAGTTGAAAAATATTTGCCCAGAAATACCTGCGCCCTGATCAAGTCCGCCTTTGGCTTCAAACTGGGACAGGTTTGCCCCTATCTTGAAACGGCTGACATGGTTGTGGGGGAAAATACCTGCGACGGCAAGAAAAAAGCCTATGAGTCTCTTGGAACCTTGATGGACAATCTCTATGTTATGGATCTGCCCCAGATGAAATCAGGCCAGGGCCGTGATCTTCTCAGGTCCGAGTATGACCGGTTTAAACTTGCCGTGGAAGCACTGACAGGTGTTGTCATCACCCCCGAGTCCCTGAAGCAGGCCATTGGGATTGTCAATGCCAAGCGATCAGCCCTTCACCGTCTGGCGAAACTTCGTTCGGCAGATCCGGTGGTCATTTCCGGATTGGACGGACTGTTGGCAAACCAGGTTTCCTTTTATGATAACCCGAAACGGTTTACCGAGTCGGTCCACAAAATTTGTGATGAACTGGAAAAAAGAATCCAGACAGACCAGAAAATTTTTCCGGTCAAGACTCCCCGGATTCTGATCTCCGGCTGCCCCATGGCCGTACCCAATTGGAAATTGCCCTGGATCATTGAAACTTCCGGGGCCGTAATTGTGGGGGAGGAATCCTGCGTGGGAGAGCGGGGTTACCGAAATTTAACCCGGGATACCGGCACCACCGTTGATGAACTGATGGATGCCATTACCGACAGATATTTTGATGTGGATTGTGCTATTTTTACCCCTAATCAGGACCGGCTCGATCATATCCAAGAGATGACAAAGGCCTACCAGGCGGATGGGGTCATCCATTATGGCCTTCAGTTTTGCCAGCCCTACACCATGGAGGCCATTTGTGTTGAAAATGCCCTGGAAAAAAAGGATATTCCCTGTCTGCGCATTGAGACCGATTACGGCATGGAGGATGTGGGGCAATTGAAAACCCGGATAGAGGCGTTTATCGAACAATTGAAATGAAAAAATCAGGTGTTTAAAATGGAATTACCTTCTGGAATGGAATTATGAATATTGAACCATTGATGAATGACGGGTTTGATGGGGAACCTGCCAAAAGAGTCCAAGAAAATACCCCGGATCCTGTTAAGGCCATTGCCAGGCGGTATCTTGAAATTCCCTGTGCTTGCATGACACCCAATGATCGCCGGTTGTCGTCACTCTCAGACATGATTGAAAAAATTAAGCCCGATGTTGTGGTTGATTTTGTGCTGACGGCGTGTCATTCCTATAATGTGGAAGCCTATAAGGTTGGTGAATATGTGGGTGACCGCCATGGATTGCCTTACTTGAAAATAGAATCCGATTATTCGGACAATGATGAGGGACAGATTCGAACCAAGATTGAAGCCTTGTTCGAAATTTTGGGGTAAATACCTGTTTTAAAGCGTATAGGGACTGAAAAACAGGGAAGGGGTTAGCTCTCCTCGCAATCCAGATATCCTGTTTTCCCGGGGGACCATGCCTTCTTGGAAATTTTTTTTTGTCCGTATCTCCCAAGGCGTTTTGAATCAAAGGATAGAAATTATGGGATGAATGGGAAATTAAATATAAAATAATCTAAGGATAAATAATGACATCATATGCAGGAATTGATATCGGCTCCAGAACCATTGAGCTTGTGGTGGTGGATGGGCAGGGGGAACTCATGGACTTTTGCCAGGCCGATACCGGGTTTGATCCCATTACCGAAGCCACCCGGCTTCTTGGGGGGGTGGCCCATGATCAGATCATGGCCACAGGATATGGGAGGGGACTTTTTGAAACCGCCTTTGACGATGCTCAGACGGTCACGGAAATCAAGGCCCATGCAAGGGGGGTGGTTTCTTTTTTCCCGAAAGCAACCACCATTTTAGATATCGGCGGTCAGGACTCCAAGGCCATTTCACTCAATGACAGGGGCAGGGTTAAAAAATTTGAGATGAATGACCGCTGTGCTGCCGGAACCGGTAAGTTTTTGGAAATCATGGCGAAAAATCTGGGGTTTTCCATTGATGAATTTGGATTGGCAGCTCTTGCCGCCCAAAATGATCTGAGTATCAACAGCATGTGCACGGTTTTTGCCGAATCCGAGGTCACATCCCTGATTGCCAGGGGGGCCGACCGAAAAGACATTGCCAGGGGACTGCATTTGAGCGTGGTCAAGCGGGCTGCCGGTATGATCAACCGGGTCTCTTCCCTGGGGCCCATTGTTTTTTCCGGCGGGGTGGCAAATAATCCCTGCATAAAAGAGCTGATATCTCAAAAACTTGGCAGACAGGTGCTGGTGCCCAAAACGCCCCAGATGATGGGGGCATTGGGGGCTGCTTTGATTCTGGCGGAAAAAGTATCTGAAAAAGCGTTTGAAAAAGGATAGGCAGGTGTTTAAATTTTATGGCAGATTCATTATTAAACAACCATTAAAAAAAGGAAAATAAAATGAAGG
Source organism: Desulfobacteraceae bacterium (assembly GCA_016743945.1). Taxonomy (GTDB): domain Bacteria; phylum Desulfobacterota; class Desulfobacteria; order Desulfobacterales; family Desulfobacteraceae; genus NBML01. Next base: position 11,457 of record JADGFI010000034.1, on the reverse strand, counting down.
TTAACAAATTGAGGAATAAATTGGTGTGGGGCAGCATACTTGTTTTGGGCCTGGCAGGCCTCACCGGCCTTTGTGCGGCCGGGGAACTGGATGGGTTTGCCGGGGAAAACCAGGTCTTGAGGATTTCAGGCGGCACCGCCCATATTCCTGTGATGAAAGCCGCGGCCAAAAAAATAATGACCTTTAATCCCAACATCCAGATCACCATTGCAGGCGGGGGGTCCGGGGCCGGCATCAAACAGGTGGGAGAGGGGTTGGTTGATATTGGAAACTCCGGCAGACAGGCCACGGAGGTTGAAATTACCAAATACGGACTGAAAATGTACAAATGGGCCATTGACGGGGTGGCGGCTGTTACCAATCCCAAAAATGAGGTGAAAGCGCTTTCCACCCAGCAGCTCCAGGACATATTTTCCGGGAAAATAGCTTCCTGGAAAGAGGTCGGCGGGCAAGACAGCGCCATCAATGTTTATACCCGGGATACGGCAAGCGGAACCCGCTCCGTGTTCTGGAAAAAGGCCCTGAAAAAATCTGGGATCACGGCCAAAGCCAATGTGGTCGTTTCCAACGGCGCCATGAAAACAGCCGTCAACAATGATCCTTACAGCATCGGATATGTGTCGGTGGGGTTCATTGACGCGGGGGTTGCCCCACTTTCCCTGGATGGGATTGCCCCCACCATGGATGCGGTTAAATCGGGCCAGTACAAGGTGGCAAGGGGCCTTTTTTCCAACACAAAAGGGGAGGCCAAAGAACTTGCCAAAAAATTTATTGATTATCTCATGGGTCCCGACGGCCAGGCCCTGGCAGCAGCTAAAGGATTCATCCCTGTGAACTGATGGTGCGAGAACAACTTCCAAAATTTGTTTTTCTGGGCGCCTCCCTTTTAAGCGTCGGTATTACCCTGGCCATATTGGGATTTATGGTGGTCCTGGCCTATCCCCTGTTTGCCCAAGGGATGTTCTGGAATATGCTGATTCAGCCCTGGTCTCCGGACCAGGGCCTTTTCGGTCTTGGACCCATGATCGCAGGAACCATGTCCATTGCCTGTCTGGCGGTTTGCATCAGCTTTCCCATTAGCTGCGGTGTCGCTTGTTTTGTGGGGATCTTACACCCTCGGGGAAAGGGGCGCACCCTTCGGCAGATGGTTGAGGCGATGACGGCAATTCCCACGGTTATCTACGGGTTTGTCGGCATTTTTCTTCTGGTTCCCCTGGTGAGGGCGCTTTTCTCCAAGGGATCCGGGATGTGCATCCTGTCCGCCGGTGTGATGCTGGGAATTTTAATCTCCCCCACCATGATTCTTTTTTTTATCCAAAGTTTTACCCTGGTTCCCAAAAGCGATTTAAATGCCGCCGATGCCCTGGGGGCAAACGCGGTTCAGAAATTTTTTTATATCGTGCTGCCCTGTGCCTGGAAATCAATGATTACAGGCCTCATCCTTTCCTTTGGACGGGCCATGGGCGACACTCTGATTGCCTTGATGATCAGCGGGAATGCGGTCGGGTTTCCAGGGTCCATCCTGGATTCTGCCAGAACCCTCACCGCTCATATCGGCCTGATCATTGCGGCGGACTTTGACAGCATTGAGTTTAAAACCCTGTTTGTTTGCGGTATCAGCCTCTATGTCATGACCGGGATCGGGGTGATCCTGGTCCGGTTTCTGGCCGGGAAGGGCAGGGTTAAATGAAATTATCGTGGGACAAAGCCTTTTATCTGTTTGCCTGGGGATGCAGCCTGGTCCTGGTGGCCGCTGTTTCGATTATCCTGGGTTTTTTAGTCGTCAAAGGATATCACACCCTTGCCCCTGCCCTTATTTTTGGGGATACCCCTTTTTGGGAGGCCCTGCTGTTAAGGCGCCAGGTGTTTGACGGCCTTTTTCCGGCCATGGTCGGCACCCTGTGTTTGATAGTGCTGGCCATTGTAATTGCGATTCCCCTGGGCCTTTTTACCGGTATTTTCCTTGCCGAATACGCTTCGCCTAAGGTGAAATGGCTTTTTTCCCTGGTCTTTGATATCCTGGCCGGCATCCCCTCCATTGTGGTGGGCCTTTTTGGATTCAGCATCACCCTGTTTTTGCACCATTCTTTTTTTGACAGGCTTTATCCCTGTCTGCTGATATCTGCGCTTTCCCTGGCGTTTCTGGTACTTCCCTATATGATCAGAACCACCCAGATGGCCCTGGAAAATTTGCCCATGGATGTGAGGATGACCGCTCCCAGCCTGGGGGCGACCAAGTTTCAAAATATTTTTTATGTGCTGTTGCCCGCCTCTTTATCGATAATCGTCAGCGGGATTATCCTGTCCATTGGCAGATGCGCCGAAGACACGGCCGTTATCATGCTGACCGGTGCCGTGGCCACCGCCGGAATTCCCAGGTCTGTGTTCTCAAGTTTTGAAGCATTGCCCTTTTATATTTACTATATTTCCTCCCAGTATGCGGATCATTCAGAGCTGATGAAGGGGTATGGGGCTTGCCTTGTATTGATCTTTATCTGTATGAACCTGTTCGTTTTTGCCCATTTCCTAAAACAAAGGCTGTCCCAAAAATTACTCTACAGGTCCTGATATGAAGATGAAACCAAAAATAAAAATTAAAAACCTTGGATTTTATTATAACGCCCACCCGGTTTTAAAAAATATTTCCATGGAGATTGCAAAAAATACCATCACCGCTGTTACCGGGCCCTCGGGCCAGGGCAAATCCACCCTGTTGTTCACCTTGAATAGGCTTTGGGAAACCATGGAAGGGGCACGGGTGACCGGCCAGATTGAGATCTTGTTTGGCGAAAAATTTCAAAATATTTATGATCCCGGATTCAGCGTGTCAACCTTGCGGCGCCGGGTGGGCATGGTTTTCCAGATGCCGAACCCCTTGCCCATGAGCATTTATAAAAATGTTGTGTTTCCCTTAAAGCTCAAAGGGGCGGCCAAACAAGCAGATACTCCCTTTCGGGTGGAGACGGCATTAAAACGCTGTTTTTTATGGGAGGAGGTAAAGGACCGGTTGAATGAAGATGCCAGAGCATTGTCCGGCGGTCAGCAGCAGCGGTTGTGCATTGCCAGGGCCTTGATTCTGAAACCCCAGGTATTGATGCTGGACGAACCCACCTCCTCTTTGGATGATACCGCCTGCAAGATGATTGAAGAACTTCTTGTTGAGGTAAAAAAAGAGTGTACAATTCTATTGGTCTCCCATTATCTGGACCAGGTAAAGCGGATAGCGGACACAGGGTTGCGCCTGTCCCGGGGACAAATAATACAAGAATGGTAACGCTTTCGTTGATTTGCGAGAAACAAAAAGGAAGGACAAAATGATTCAGATTCAGATTCCCGGATCCCATGAGCTTAGAATTGAACATGTGTTACTGGATTTTAACGGCACCATTGCCATTGATGGCCGCTTGATTGCCGGGGTGAAAGAAAAGATCAATCAACACTCAGATCGCCTGGTTTTTCATGTGATCACGGCAGATACCTTTGGGTCGGTTAGACGAGAACTTGAAAATGTGAGGTGCACCCTGCACATCATACCCGAAGGAAACCAGGCCGCCGCCAAGCGTGCCTACCTTCGGGAACTTAACCCCCAACACACCATTGGTGTGGGAAACGGGGCCAATGACGAACGAATGCTTCAAGACGCCATATTGGGAGTTGCCGTGCTTGGACAGGAGGGGCTGGCAACCAAAACCCTGGCGGCATCGGACCTTTTGATATCCAACATTCTGGATCTGTTTGCATATTTTGCAAAACCCAACCGACTTGTGGCTTCTTTGCGGCAATAATACAAAAAAAGGCCCCCCAGGAATGCAAGGGCCTTTTTAACTGAACCGGGTGATGTAAAATGATCTGTATTAATGGCCTGCCATCATGGCCGCCACATCTTCCTTGGCGGTTGTGATGGGTTTAATATCAAATTTTTCAATGAGGGCAGCTGCAATTCCCGGAGACAAAAATCCCGGAAGTGTCGGCCCAAGCCGGATCCCTTTGATGCCCAATGACAGCAGTGCCAGAAGAACCAGTACGGCTTTTTGTTCATACCAGGCAATATCGAATGAAATGGGAAGATCATTGATATCATCAAGTCCAAAGGCCTTCTGCAGTTCCATGGCAATCACAGCAAGCGAATATGAATCATTGCATTGGCCGGCATCCAGCACCCTGGGGATACCGCCGATATCGCCCATATCTAGTTTGTTGTATTTATACTTTGCACAGCCGGCGGTGAGAATGACAGCATCCTCGGGCAGTTCCTTGGCAACCTGGGTGTAATAATCACGGGTTTTGTGCCGACCGTCGCATCCCCCCATGACGATGAAACGTTTGATGGCGCCTGATTTAACCGCTTCAATCACTTTGTCGGCAAGGGCCATGACCTGGCTATGGCCGAACCCGCCGGTTATTTGTCCTGTTTCAAGTTCCTGGGGGGGGGCACAGGTTTTGGCCATTGCAATGATGGCCGAAAAATCTTTTTGCCCGCCTTCTTCTCTGTCGGGAATATGGGGAACCCCGTCAAAACCGACAGCGCCGGTGGTAAATAATTTGTCTCGATAATCGGCCTTTGTTGGGACAAGGCAGTTGGAGGTAAACAGTGACGGCCCGTTGAATGTGGCCATATCCTCTTTTTGGAGCCACCAGGCACTGCCGTAATTGCCAACGAGATGGGAATATTGTTTGAGTTTGGGATAGTAATGGGCCGGCAGCATTTCACTATGGGTATACACGTCAACCCCTTGGTCTTTGGTCTGTTCTAGCAACTCTTCAAGATCAACCAGATCGTGGCCGGTGACAAGGATGCCGGGATTTTTCCCCACACCGATATTGACCTTTGTGATCTCAGGGGTTCCATAGGCCTGGGTGTTGGCCGCATCCAGAAGGGCCATGGTCTTGACCCCCATTTCCCCGGTTTTTATCACCAGATTAAATAAATCCTCTTGGGATTTTGTGTCATCCACCAGAGCCGCAAGGGCTTCCATCAAAAATTCAAAGACTTCCCGGCAGGATTTTGTGATCTGATAGGCATGCTCTGCATAGGCAGACATGCCCTTTAGTCCATACAAAGTAAGGGCTTTTAACGACCGTTCATCTTCATCTGCTATTTCAAGCCAGCCGCCGGCACCACTGGCCGCTTTTACCAGGAGATCCTGGTCATTTCCTGGTATCCAGGTGGCACACTCTGGAACAGCCCCGGAAAAATCGGTACCGTTTTTTTGTTTGTAGGCAGCGAAAAATTGACCTTTTAAGCCGTCCCTGACGGCCACCCCTTGTTTGATATCCCGGATAAAATCTTCCCGGTCAAAATTGGCATTGGTAATGGTGGAAAACAGTCCCTTGGCAATAAAAAAACCGACCTGGTCATCATAGATTCCCACCTCTTTCGCTTTAACTGCCCACACGGAAATACCCTTTAACCCCCAAATAAACAAGTCCTGAAGATCTGCAACTTCAGCGGATTTCCCGCACATTCCCTGCTTCATGTTGCAACCTGTGTTTTTCATTGTTTCCTGGCATTGATGGCAAAACATGATATCCCCCTTTTTAAAAGATTATGGTTTAATACCGATTTGTTTGGTTCGGCAACTTGATCTGAGCGTTGGTCTGGATTAGATGGAACTGCGATGATCAGAAGAATATACCAAAGCCCCCTAAAAGTATATAAAATAAGCAAAAAAAAGAGGGCCTCTTTGGGTGTCATTGTCCTGTATTCCAATGGTTTCTGTCTTGACAGAGTGTTTTTGAGCGATTAGATTCTATCTGTGATTTTCTGGGGAAACTGTTTAATACCCCAAGGTCCCATCCCTAAAATAGGATAATGAAAGCAGATTGATAACCTGGTGTTATTCACTGGATTTTATGGGGTGGGTTTGGATATTTTTTCGTCTTTGTTTTTCCGTCCAGTCAATCCGGCTCATGAGTCCCTGGATGATTTTGATGTCCCGGGGGGTAAGGCCTGCGCTGCCAAATAGCCGCCGGAAGGTTCTCAATATATGGTCCGGGTTCTGGGAGTCCAGAAAATCAATGTCCTGGAGGGTTTTGCGCATATGGGCAAACATGTGTTCTATCTCTTTTCCCGGGGCCAGTCGCTGGGGAATGGGGTCATGAAATTTTTTTCCGGCATCGGAACGCATGGCAATTTCATATACCAGAATGGAAAGGGAATGGCTCAGGTTCATGGAAGGGTAATCCGTATGGGTGGGAATGGTGATAAAGTGCTGGCAGAGTTCCAGATCCTTTGTCTCAAGCCCGGAATCTTCGGTTCCCATGACAAGGGCTGTGGTGATTTTGTCATCCTGGGCATTTATCTGTGTGGCAGCCGTGGAAGGGGTGCAAAAATTTTTCCGGTATTTGCCGAACCTCCGGGTGGTGCCAAAGGCAACCTGGATGTCATGGAGGGCCGATGGAAGGTCGTCAAAGAGTTGTGCCTGCTCCAGAATTGAAAAGGCACCCATGGCCATTTTTTTTGCATCAAGGGATTTGTACTCCTGGCAGGGATCTACCAGGCGAAGGCGGGAAAAACCAAAGTTCATCATGGATCGGCAGACGGATCCTATATTAAGGGGGCCCTGGGGTTTTACCAGGACAACGGATAGGTTTTCAAATTTCATTTTTGTCTCGTTTCAAATTTTATTCCAGCCCGGGGGCGTTTGATTATATTAGATTTCCCGGGTGTCCAGCACCAGGGTGACCGGCCCCTGGTTGATAAGGGAAACATCCATGTTGGCCTGGAATTGTCCGGATTTAGTGACCACTCCCGACTCAATGGCCCGGCCAATGAAATATTCATACAGGGTGTTGGCCCTGTCAGGGGCGGCAGCCTTTGTAAACGAGGGACGACGTCCTTTTTTACAGTCGCCCATCAGGGTAAACTGGGAGATTACCAGCAGCTCTGATTTGATATCTTTCAAAGAAAGATTCATTTTTCCCTGGTTGTCTTCAAAAATTCTTAAATGAATAATTTTTTCCACCAGAAAATCAGCCTCTCGTTCCGTATCCCCGTCCTGGATCCCCAGCAGGACCATCAGACCGTTTCCAATGTTGGAAATAATGGTGTTCTCAACCGTTACATGGGCACTTTTTACCCGTTGTACTACTGCTTTCATTTAAATATCCTTAAAGGTTTTTTAATCGCTTAGGGGCAAAAGCCTTGGTTCCGGCCAACACATATCAAATCCTAAGGTTTCTAATATCTGTATGGCGTGAGCCACATGGCCTCCGGCCTGGTCTCGCCCGTGGGAATCGTCCCCCGGCACCACAGGGATGTCCAGTTTTTTGATCATTTTAAGAAGGGAGGGGGTAAGATAGGGTTCTTTTTCCCCCCGAGCCAGGGGCCTTAGGTTAAAATCCATGACCAGGCCCAACTTTTTGATAAGAGACAGGTTTCTCAGGATTCTTTCTTGGATAACAGGCGCTAAAAGCCGCTGCTCATATGCTGGGTCATGGATTCGGATCAGGTCAAAATGGCCCACCACAAAGGGGTGCAAATGGTTGATCATCTCAAATTGAAGGTCAAAATAGCGCAGATACAATTGTTCATGGGAACCGCAATGGCGGACAGCCCGGTCATATTCTTGTCTGGAATAGTCAAAACAGATATCGTTCACATGGTGCACCGAGCCCACAATATAGTCGGGCGTAAAGTTATGGATCAGCTGTTTTACATGGAAAAGATATCCGGCATAGGTTTCTGTCTCCATGCCAACATGGATGCGGATGTCTGATTGGTATACGGATTTTAACCGCGTAACTTCTGCCATATACCGGGCAAATCGCTGATACAGATCCCGGGCTGTCAGCCCCTGTTCTATCTCATCGGGGTATCGCAGCAGATCATTTGCCGGGGGTATATGTTCGGTGATACCAACCCTCTTGAATCCCTTTTTAATATAGGCGCAGACAATCTCTTCCAGCCGGTCCCGGGCATGGCAGCAAAATTGACCTGAATGTCCTCCGTGGAGGGAGATAAGTGATGGTGATTTCATGGCCCATATTTACCACTAACCCCCGGGTAAAATCAAGGGGTCACAATCTTTGGATGATATACAGGAACATGGGTAGGCGGCTCTGGGTCTTGAGGTGGTAAAAGTCAAATAAAATTTCCCTGGAAGGGTTGCCGAACTTAAGCGGGGACAGGTAAACGCTGCCCTTGGGTCTGGTCTTGTTTATTTGGCCCCTTACAAGATCCATCATGGTCTGGTTGTGGGCGTCGGAAAGTCCTCTGTCCATGACAAAGTTGCAGGTCATTTCAACCTGGGCAAAATTTTGGTTAATGGTCTGGATTTTTTCAAAGGCCGTTCTTACCTTTTGGGCGGAGACAGGCTTTCCGATGAGAGACAAGGTGTCATCATCCGCTGATTCAAGTCCGATGTTAATGCAGGTATGAAAGGGCAGCCGATTCAGTCGGTCAAAGAGGCGGTCATCAGCCCTGAGCAGGGCATCCACACTGCCGAAAAAATAAAGCATGGGTTTTCGCATATAGGAATTGGCAAATCCGAATTCTTCATGGGCGGTTTTTGCGGCATAGAGGATAAGATCCATGGGGGCATTGAGGGCATCGTGTTCACCCAGGAAAATGGCATTATAGTTGACCAGGTCCCTGCCGTACAAGGCTTTGAGCTCAAGAATCTGATTGAGTATATCCTGCCGGGTCCTTTCTTGGAACGCCTTCTTGTTTTTTACTTTGCAAAACCGGCATTTGTACAGACAGCCGTCCTGGATGGTGATGGGGATGATGTCATAGTCCGAGTGGCGGGCATCCGGCGGCAGAACCGTTGCCCTGGCACCGGATATGGCAAACAGCTTTTCTGCTTTTCGGGCAAGGTCTTCCGGAAGGACCTGTTTTACCCTCCCAAGCCATTGAGAAGCCTTTGCCGGCAGGGAAGGGGTGTCCACGACAATCTTGGATAACAGGGTGTGCCAATCGTCTGAAATCTTTGTCACTTCCGGGGTCTCAAAGGGTTTACCGCCCAGAAGCGAATTGGTCTGGTACATGAGGTTGGGCAGGTAATATTCTCCAATGGATTCAACCACGCCGGCATATCCGCCGGTGGAATAATAGACCCAGTCATTTCCAATGGTTCGTTTCATCCACTCCGATGGGTGGCTCCATCCGTCTGCTTTGGATTTTGCGTGCCGGATTTCGTGGTTCAGGTTAAACTCAAACACAAGTTCTTGGGTTTCTATCCGGGAAAATAGCCCGTATTTTACGGGAAAACTTATTTTTGTATAGTCACAGTCTCCCGGGCAATTTATTTTGATGGAAACCCGTTCGTCTTTATAAGTAAGGGCAGGGTAGTTTGCCAGACTTGTTTTATCCATTTATATCCATGGGATCCTTTATCCCTGATTATTGCGTATCGCTCCCTGTTGTATGGGAGATATCCTGTTTACAATTGAACCACTGGTTTTTGCAATATTTTTTTTAAATTTATTGGCGCCTGCTAGGGAAACGTCAGAACAGGGCTATATTAAAAATAGATAGCCCTGGATTCATACTGTCAATGATAATGATGTATTCATTTGATTTAGTTGTGTTTTGTAATATACTCAGGCGCAATGATGAATTCCATAATAGATATACTGATTTATGCACATGATGGCAGAGGGTTGGGTCATGTCAGTCGAAGCGTTGCAATCGGACTTGCGGTGCGTAGATTATTTCCTCATTTATCCGTACTTTTGATAACCGGATGCAAGGTCACGGCAGAGCTTATCGGTGATGGTGACCTGGACTGGATAAAACTGCCCTCCTATAAGACGAGTATATCAAAGGGAAAATCCTGCGGAGCCATGGGGGCTTCAAATATTGACGATAAAAGTCTGGGGGATCTCAGGTCTGATAATATCTATAGTATTATAGCAGCTTATAAACCAAAGGTTGTTTTGGCTGACCACACACCTCAAGGTAAGCATAAAGAACTTGTGCGGGCGGCAGAAAGCTCGATAAATGTGACGTGGATCCTTGGCGTGCGGGCAGTTGTGGGAGATGTCGACAAGGTTTGGTCAAATTTTTCTGCCAGAATATTTGCTGCAAATTATTCAAATATTATCTGGTATGGTGATTCGGCTATAACCGGCCATATGGAACTTGATAAACTTCGTGATCACTATCAAAAAATGCCCCTTGAGGTGGGGTATGTTTCCCGCTTCAACGAATTGCAACATCTTGGGATAAACAGCTCTTTGGATAAAAAATTAGCAGGCGTTATTTCTGTCCCGTGGTTTGGTGAGGGGACTATTATTTTGCTTGAAAAACTGTCACAGGTTCTAGGATCGTTTGATCCTTCTGAAGGACTCTGGAAGGTCTACATGAATCTTAAAAAATCGTGCTGCCGGGATGTGAATACATTTTTTGAACGGTTCCCTAATATAATTGTTGAGCAGATAGGGCCATCTTTCCTTACAGACCTCGTAAATTCGCGTTGTGCCGTTATTTACGGCGGCTATAACAGCCTTACAGATGTGCTGGGGGCAAAAATTCCTTCTGTCGTTCTGTTAAGGGGAATGAAAGATGGTGAGCAGGAGGCCCATGCCGCTATTTTACGTGGGGCATCATCCAAAATAGTTGCGGTTTTTGCTGAGGATGATGTTTCAACAGATTCCCTGCGCCATGCACTTGAAAAATGTTTTAAAATAAATGTAACCCCATTTGAAATCGCTCTTAACGGAGCTGCCAATGCAGCCCGTTATTTAGCGAAACTTGCAGGAGTTTGTGATGCTGACAGCTAATCTTGACATACGGAAAAAAATTCTCGGAATAACAAAAACTGTTTGCCGTCATGAAATGTCTCAATGGGCGGCGGTTTTGTCTGGTTTAGATCGCAATATGGCAATACTTGAAATCGGGTGCGGCCGTGGGGGGAAGACTGATTTTTTGCGCTCCCAGGGGTTCACCAATATCCTAGGTGTTGAGAAAAATTCACATCAAGTTGCCAGTTGCAATGAACGAGGATTGAATGTTGTTTCTCTTGATGATTTTGAAAATAAACAAAGTGAACCTCAGTTTGATTTTCTAATTTTATCTCACATAATGGAACATTTTCAGTTTGAAGCGTTAGTTGGTTTTATTGACGGATATTTAAAGCATTTGAAACCGGGCGGACTGTTACTGATCGCGACTCCGATACTTCACCCGCATTTCTGGCTCGACCTGGATCATCAGAAACCGTATTATCCCCAGGGAATTAAAAATTTTTATGGCGGGAATAGCGAGCAGGTTGGGTTTAGCTCTGAATATAAATTAAAGCTTAGAGATATCAGATTCCGGAAAAGTCCTTTTAAGGTGAAGAATGACCGTAATTTGCTCCTTAAAAAGAATGATCTTCCAATGCTGGTATTTAATTTGATTAGCGCGGTTGTTTTTAAATTGTCATTTTTTACTTTAGGATACAAAACTGGCTGGGTTGGACTTTATCAGCTGAAGTAATCAATTTAATTTTTTTTTAAATCACACCCTTATAT
>JADGFI010000346.1 GCA_016743945.1 Desulfobacteraceae bacterium | reverse complement strand
CAAATGGATTGATTCATTTGGTTGATTCATTATATTTGATGGTGAATATCATCTTATTACAACAAATGGATTGATGCATTTGTTTGATTCACTATATTTGATGGTGAATATCAACTTATCCGACATGGATTGATCCATTTGTTTGATTCACTATATTTGATGGTGAATATTACCTTATCCGACGTGCGTGTTTTCATTGTGACAACACACATACACCTACATAATATATACAATTAATTAATATGTAGTAACCGGCCTCCTATATACTGATTACACAGGATGTTTTGGTAGTAGCCATTCCAGTACGGTACGCAGGTAAAACTGGGTGTGTAACCTATCTATATGAAGGTTTGTTGAGTCCAACACCACTGTCCACAGGACTGTGTCCACCGAGTGCATACACCTGTATACCCCATAGGGCAGTGGCTGTGATATTGATATGTGGTTTATGAATTATTAAACCATGGAATATCTAGTCCGGACCATGTGGCAGATTCAGG
>JADGFI010000345.1 GCA_016743945.1 Desulfobacteraceae bacterium | reverse complement strand
ACAGTAGTCAATGTTATGTAATAGTTCAATTTATAAATCAAAGTAATGTTTATAAAAAGCGCATTTCAATAGAAATTTAAATGAAGAGTATTAATAAATATCATTGTTTTTTATATGCCAATCAAATGTTTTCAAAATTCATTTAATTTATTTTAAAAGCACCGATTTTGTTTCAAGGGTCATCCTAATATATTTTTTATTATATTTTATAATTAATAATTATTATATTATAGTAATACACAATATTAATTTAATCATTAACTACCTATATAATATTGAATATTAAGTCAATATCAATATTTAATAAATATATCATAAAATATATTACATTTAACATTTTTTAAATGAAAATATCGTTTAAACAAGTATATTACTTTACTTCAGCTCATGTACTTTTTCTTTTAAAAAAACCGCAATAAAAAATAAAAATCGTAAATATATATTTAAATAGACTCTCTTTGTAAATAATAATATATTTTATCTTCCATTTGTGGTATATCT
>JADGFI010000344.1 GCA_016743945.1 Desulfobacteraceae bacterium | reverse complement strand
TTGTTATGTTTCATGTTTCACACCTTATATATGTGTTCGTATATATAGGTATTTGTGTAGGAATGTTATATAATATGTGGTGTTCATATGTGTGTGTTCGTGTTAATATGTGTGCGACGCACATTGTGCGTGGATGATTGGCCGATTAGAGCTTTAGTTATAAAGATAATAACAATAATACATATGATATTCGATTTACCATAATCCATTAGAAGTATATCATAGAATATTCACGGATGACAATTATTATATTATATATGCGCTTACTAAATAATTTGCCTAGTTTTTTACCGGAGTAATTTAATAAATAAACGTCGCTGTGAACCAGTAGTAGTAGTAGTAGTAGTAGTAGTAGTAGTCGATTATGTTTATTAACATCCGGAGAAATATGGAAATGTGAAAATGATAAATTAACCTAGAAGTATAGCTTGTAAATCATGTCCAAGGATATGACTCACGGGATAATTAAAATTAAAATTGTAGTATTACTATATTATTGAC
>JADGFI010000343.1 GCA_016743945.1 Desulfobacteraceae bacterium | reverse complement strand
GTTTATTACCATACTCTAAGTTAGTACTACCATCACTACCAGAACTGCCACTAGTGCTAGTAGTATCTGAACCATATTCCGAACTACTACTACTACTACTACTACTACTACTACTACTACTACAGATACTATTGCTGCTTCTACAGCTACTACTGCTACTACTGGTTCTGCATCTAAAACTGTATTTCGATATACACGTACTATTATCACAAAAACAACAACTACTGCTACTAGATTGTTTTACTGTTTTCAATAGAGATATGATCGGCGGACATGAATTTTCGAAATTATGATGATATAGTTTATGTTTAGTAATTTGATTTGCTATATTCATCGGTCTATTTCTTGGATAATCTCTTTCACGGCATTCTTCGACAATAGTACATCGTTGGGTCTCTAGGCATATCCTTCTTGACAGATTGATTACTTTTTTTGGTTGCACGTATTCTTGCATGGTTTTCTTGATCAATGGTTGATTTCTCCGTGACCTAGGTCTACGCA
>JADGFI010000342.1 GCA_016743945.1 Desulfobacteraceae bacterium | reverse complement strand
ATACTGGACAACAATGGCAGTACTACTACAAATACTACAACTACTTCGGACAATAGTTATTGTCCATTTATTGGAAAAATATAAAAAAATATAAAACGATATAAAAACAAATTTTATTAAAAAAAAACTTGGCTATGGTGGTGATGGTGGTGGTGGTGATGGTGGTAGTAATGGTGATGGTGGTGGTGATGTTGGTAGACCGGTAAGTGAGATATGAATCCTCTATACTACGTTATGCTACCTTGCTACGCTATATAATATATTCAATGTAATACGTATTATAATATATATAGTACTATAAATACTTATTTAAAATATGTGTTGACATTTTTTTATAGATAGTTGTGTTGTTTTATTTTTAATAATATTTATTTCCCACCATCTAACTCTAACCTAACCCCAACTAACTGCCTGCTATCACCCACCTAACCACCATCTAACCCAGCTTAACCACCACATAAAGCTCCAGTTTATCTATCTCTTGACCCTCACTAACCCACAT
>JADGFI010000341.1 GCA_016743945.1 Desulfobacteraceae bacterium | reverse complement strand
GGTAACCATTTATGCCCGCACCATCCTTGATATTATAAACAAAGGTATTGATTCCGGAGAAATCACTGCCAATACAGACCCCTACCTTTTACGAAAAGTTTTATTCGGGGCCATTGAACATGCCTGTCTCGGGGAGGTTATTTTCGGCAAACCCCTGGACCTGGAAAAAACTGCTGCCGGTATTTCAGATATCATTTTCAACGGAGTGAAACAATGACCAATCTCAAAGAAATTGCCGTAACCATTAACAATTACATCAAAAACGGGATCAAAAATCTCAACGAAGACCGGGCAAAAAAGATTTTCAAAAAACTGGGGCTACCCGTTGTACAGGAAATACAGCTGGAGGCCATTGAAGATATCCATGGGGCTGCAGAAACTCTCGGGTACCCTGTTGTACTCAAGGGTCTTGCAAAACAGATGCTGCATAAAACCGAAGCCGGCATGGTGGAAGTGGGCATCACCGATGAGGCGCAGCTAAAGAAAGCAGCCCAAAGGATGA
>JADGFI010000340.1 GCA_016743945.1 Desulfobacteraceae bacterium | reverse complement strand
GAACATACCTGTCAAGGTCCTGGCCTGGGATCATACCAACGGAAGCGCGGTCACTGTCAGAGCAGACTCCGGCATCAACCGGTTTGCGGATTTTTCAGGTAAACAGGTGGCTGTGCCCTCATGGTACTCCATGCACAATCTGGTCATGCAATTAGGCCTTCAAGTCCAGGGGCTTAAGCCTGTAATTCGTCCGCCGGGCTCAAAGCTTGCCCCCCACGAGGTAAACCTGTTTATCCTGCCACCCCCGGATATGCCCCAGGCACTTTTGGGAAAAAAGATAGATGCATTTATCGTGGCAGACCCCTTTAACGCCCTGGCCCAGGAAAAATTTTCGGCAAAAATAATGCGATATTCCGGAGATATTTGGAAAAATCATCCCTGTTGTGTTATCGTAGCCAAAGACCGCCTGATCCAAGAAAGCCCAATAGTAATCCAAAAGGCGGTAAACGCCATTGTAAGAGCCCAGGCGTGGTGCCTGCAGAACCCTAAGGAATCCGCTCACC
>JADGFI010000033.1 GCA_016743945.1 Desulfobacteraceae bacterium | reverse complement strand
TAACGTGGCGGTTTCGCCACCGGGGGGGCTGATATGCCCACTTCCGTTCTCATGGGCCCGGAAAAGCAATTTTTTTTTTTGCTATCAAATAATTCAAGAACTTTTGGAGATACCTGATCCAGTTTTTCTTCCAGATAGGAAAATAAAAGGCCTTGATCAATTTTCAGGCCCACGCATGCCAGGGACTGATTCGAGTCAACATCCATCTCCCCTGCAATATTAGGAAGGGATGAAACCATATTCATGCCCGGCTTATGGATTAATTCAATGGTTTTTTCAGGGGCCAGGCCTTTAATTCTTTGGATACAGGACCCTGAAAGGAAAAAGGAAAACTCCACCGGTGTATTTTTGACTTCAAATTCAATGCGGGGATAATCATGGGTCGAATTTGTGATAAAGGATAACGAAAGGCCGGGTTTAACCGGAATTATTTTAAATAATTTTTCAGGTTCTGCAACGCCGCTGAACTCATAGGATAATCGGCCGAATGGAGCACAAGAACCTTTTTCCGGATCAATATAGTCGCATTTACAAAACACAACTTTACCGTTGCCGGTTCCATTAAGGGGGCCGGCAACGCCTGGATGCTTACACCGGGAATGACAAGATGCCTTTTTCAATGCTCTTTTCTAGGCCTTTTTCGTTTGTTGTCTATTTGAAATGTCAGTGTCGCGGTCTGTTTGAGCTGTTTATAATTTTTCATTTCAGCTTTGGGGGCATCAATTTTGATAAAATAGCGAACAAACCATCTTCCGGGTTCAAGGAGGGGTATGGAAAGTCTGTTGCCCCTCATTTTTGTCCGGGCATAATAAAAATCCTCGGCCTGGGTGGAAAAACCGTCATAGGTCGCATCCCATGTTCCCTCTCCTTCATAGGGTTTGCCATTGTGGAAAACTTCAAGTTCCAGAGTATCCCCGGGCTTGAGTAAGAACACATCATTTAACGGGACAAGCTCAAGATCAAGGCCTTTTCGCTGAAAACATTTTTTTGAGGGTGAATCACAGGCAACATAGGTTTTGGTATATTGTTTTGCGTAAATGCTTTTGATGATTTTTTTTGCCTTGCCCCTTATTTTGCTCATGGGTTTAATGGCATGGCGTTCTATTCCTTTCTGGTCAATATAAACCGTGTAAAAGCCGGGGTTTGTTTCAGCGGTTAGCATCCATGTGCCGGGTATGTCATAGGGCACCATATAGGAATGCAACCCGGTTTCGTTTCGAATAGGCATTTGCGCTGAAATACCTTCGGGGTTTGTAACAGTTATATTATTTAGCTTTTTCCCTCTGATACCATCGGAAACCGGAATATGGTGACCATAACAAAAAAACAAGGGGGTTGCCTTGCCTTCATGAACAACATACCGGGCGGATTGCAAAAATAGGGTATGGGCGCCACAAATTTGCGGCAGCAAAAGGCAAATACACAGGATGGCGGCAATGAGGCCGAGGGTGTTTTTCAAAGTTTGCGGCTGGGGGTATATTTTCATTGGGTATCCTTTCTTTCAGGCCGGCCTGATTCGACCCCGCCTTTCTGATGGTTTAAATTATATTTTTATCATGAATCTTTCATTTTAATTTTCTATACCGGAAAATTGAAGGGCGATCAGGCCGTAAATGCCTGTCACTGCCACCAGCAAAACTGCAAAAGGACTGATTTTTTTTCGGCTGGATAATCCTGCCCGGGCAAGGTAAAAGACCAGGCATGCACCAAGGCCCATAAAACCCGACATGCCGCTGCACTCAAATCCCGGGGAAAAAAAAGCATTGCCCCGGGTGTCAAAGTGAAACACAAAGGGGAAAATTGCAGCATAGACCTGTTTGGCCGGGGTTATTTTCTGTCTGGACATGGCACGGGAAAAAAAGGATAACAAAGCAAAATTATTATCCATTGCAACGGCATAAATGCGGGTTTCATCGGAATATACGGCGGTATTGTACAAGGGGTTGGAAATTAGCTTTAGGTCCATTGTATCCGGATCATACCCTTTAAGCGGCAGGGGAACCAATCCATATCCCCCATGTAACATTAGATGAACCCCCCCGGACTGATCCAGCAAAAGACCGTAAAATTTTCTGGTTTTGTTTTCCGACACCTTAATATACCGGGTTTTAAGGGTTTGGGGAATGGGGGTTTTAACAACATTAGGGGTTCCGTCCTCCCGTTTAACATGGAAAACGCTAAATTGATCGTCAACAATAAATACCCCTTCATCAAAGGGTTTGAGTATGGTAAACTTTCCATTTACCGACCGTGAAGGAAAAACAAACCCCTCCCGGCGCAATGCCCGGGTAAATTGATCTGTCAACTTTGGATCCACTTTGTTCAAATCGGCATTGATAAATTCCATGGCAGTATCGGTCAATCGAAACCTATCATCGGGGAAAACCAGACGAGCCTGGCCGGGGTTTGATTCAAGCAGCGGCCAGACAGGTGTTTCAGGTCCGTTTCCCGTTATGTGCCGGGATGAAAGTTCCAGAACCCTGCGATTTTCTTTTATGGTCTGCTTGTCAAATTTTTGACCGTTAATTTCAAGGGGCAATAGCCCCCAGATTTCCATATTTTTATAGAAAATAAAGGGCAGCAATTTTTCAAATTCAAGTCGTGAAATAAAATTACCGCAACTCTTTTGATAGCAGATCTGGGCGTGGTGATCTTCTGCTTTTTCCCGGACGCCAGGGGGTATTTTTCCTACAATTCTTTCCTTAAAAATAAACTCTTTGGTAACCGGACTGTAAAATAGGTGGGTTTTCTCAATTTCATCAAACCAAATTTTTTCATACACCATGGGCAAATAGACGGCTGATAAAAAAACAATCAGAATCAAAAAATTAATAGTGGCAAGTTTTTTCATCAGGTTGTCCTCCGGTACCGAAATCGATAGACCGGCAAAAAAACCGATAAAATCATCAACCCCAGGGGCAGAACCATGAGAATAATAGTACCGGCATATTGCCCGGGTTCTGCCGGCTGAAGGTACAAGCCGGCCGTGCCGGCCGCAACGATCAGATTATAGGATTTGCGTTTTAAGTCAGGCTCCAGCAGCACCAGGGCGCCGCCCAGGTAGGCCGCAATCCCCGCAAAAAACCAGGGCAATACCGTTACCACAGCGGTTTGCAGCGCTTCAAGGGGAAAAAAACAAAGGATCACCCCTGACAGGGTCATCATATCCGGCAGCATTGCCAGTCCCAAAGCGGTCAGCCCCACCCCCATGTGGATCAATATCAGACGATGGGGGGGAGCCGGCAGGTGGAGCCCAAGGCGAAGGTGCTGTTGCCACATCTCCGGCAGATACTGGATAATGGCAAGAATACCGCCGGAAAGCAGGGGCAGATATTTAAATGCCCCATAGTGGATTTGGCCCAGGTGGAGGACACGGTACCAAACGATTTCCGGGTGATCCAGAATAAACAACCGCCGGGTGGTAAGAAAAACATGAATGCAGACCCCAATATTAACCAGAAAAACCATCACCCAGAGCCATCGGATTTTATAAAATTCTTTCAAAAATATTGCTCGAATCATTTCAATATCTTCCTGTATAGCCGATAAAGGCGTCCTCAAGGCACATGGGGAGCGCTTCAATCCGATCACAACCAATGCCCTTTTTTTCCAGAACATCGATGATTGTTTCTTTTTTTGCAAAACTGAACAGGTCTGCAAAGCCGGTATGGATTTCAATGTTCTTGATCACAGGATTGTTAGCTTCAAGTATTGACCAAAATGCGTCCTCTTTTTTGCACGGTATCCGATAGCAATGAAAATTATTTTGAAAGTCGGCAAGAGAGGTGATCAGAATCTTACCGCCCCGTTCCAAAAATAGAACTTCATCAACAAATCCTTCCATGTCCTGGATCACATGGGAGGTTAATAAAACGGTTCGTTCTTCCTTGTCCAGATACTCTCGCATGTCATCTAAAAAAAGTCGGCGAAAGCCGGCATCAAGGCCAATGGAGTAGTCATCCAGCAGCATAATTTCCGGCTGCTGGGCCATGATCAGTCCCAGAACAATCTGGGAGCGCTGTCCACAGGACATGTTTTTTACCAAATGGGTGTAAGGCAATTTCAATTTATCCACCAATCCATAGTATAAATCCGGGTTCCAGCACGGGTAAAAGGCGGCATAAAATTTTTCTATCTGGCGGATGGACATGAAATCATAGGCCAAATGGCCTTCAAATAGAAGGCCGATCCGGGTTCTGGTCGCAGGAGAAAGATTGTGAGAATCTTCGCCCAGAACCCGGCATCGGCCCGAGGCAGGCCGCAAAAAACCCATGAGGATCTGAATCAGGGTTGTCTTTCCAACCCCGTTTTTCCCCAGCAGGGCATATATCTTTCCAGGGGCTAGGGAAAAATTCAAATCTTCATAGATCATTTTTTTTCCATATCCATGTGACAGATGCACCACTTCAATTACCGGGGTCATGTTTCACCTTTCAGGGTTTTTGCGTTAGTTCTTGCGGTTAGTGGTGGGGCGGGTTTTTATTTCATGCCCTATTTCATGCCCTATTTCATGTCTAGGGCTTTGATCCAGATCACCGCATCTCTGGAACATTTTTTGCCTTTGTGCGTATATTCGGGATCAAGGTCAAGGGCGGCAAATCCCCACCAACCGGATCGCGGAATACCAAAGGTAAACACCCCGTTTTGATCTGCAAAAATCGTTTGCAAAATAAATGCATCCTGGGGGGCAACAACATTGGCCTCTTTGGCAAAGGCTTTTTTATCCAATAACGGCTTGTGGTTCAGATATTCAATTTCAATTTCAGCATTGGGAACAGGGGTGCCGTTGAGCAATACCCGTCCCTGGAAAACATTACCGGTCCAGCGGTCATAGGGTTTTGCAAGCGGAACGATTTCAGTGGGAAGCCCCACAGGTTCCATCCAGGAACCGGGTTCGCCCCCGACATTGACCATGACCTTTGTGTTTTGTTTGATAAAAAATTTCTCACCCTCTTCCCAATAGGGATCCGGGACCAGGCAGAAAATATGATCTCCGCCCCGGGCGGAATATTGGGTTTCCCAGGCCGCTCCGGAATTGGTCAGGCTGGTCCAGGTCATAGGTTTAAGTGTGTCTAAAAGGTTGATCTTTTTGGGTGTGTTTTCCCCCCTTGAGCGAACAACAAAAAATTGCTCTGGTTTTCCCATATCCATGGTGTGTCCTGCTTCAAAGGGATGGGTGAATACCAGCGCCAGGGGAATTTTCCCTCCTTTGTTCATTGCCGCCTCAGGGGTGTAAATCATCTGAAAATGGGCAAATGCAGATGAGGTTAGAGTAAGGGTTGCCAGAAAGGCAAACGCAAGACTAAGTTTTTTCATTAATTCGGACTCCTTTTCTATAAACGCTTGTTTATTTTTTAAATGCAAACCCTGCAATTACAAACAATACACAGGGTCTGGGTTTCAATTACTCGGTAATTTCACTGCCGTTCACTTCTATTTCATGGCCTTCACCAGCATAAAAAATCACAGTATAATCCATTGACGGCTTATCAAAGGTGTATTCGCTGTCTTCATCCATTTTTCCCTTGATGAGCACATTGTCTTTTTTGTCCTGAACTCTCATTTGAACACCAGCTGCCGAGGACCCGTCAGAAAAACCGCCTTCGCAGGTGATGGTGCCATCTGCGTTGTCATAGCAGGAACACAACGGGGTGTGGGCATAACAAATCCCGGTAAGAAAAAAGCCAATTGCCACAAAGGGGCCTATCCATCTTTTCAACATGTAAAAAATTCTCCTTATACGATTAGGGTTGATATTGGGTTTGGGTTTGGGGGGTAAATACCCCTGTTATAATAGTAATGGCCAGTGCCAACAAATAAAACACGATCATGGCCTGAAAACCGGTAAGTCCCAGCAGGCTGCCGCCGGTAAATATCAAACAAGAAATGAAAAGCCCCAGAATCATGGGATACCCCATGGCAAACAGCATCCATTTGGCGGAACCCGATTGCAGTTTTACGGCGATTGAAGCGGCAAGACACGGAGGATACAGCACCATGAACATCATCAACGCCAAGGCATGCAAGGCAGTAAAGCCTGCTTCACCTTTGGCCATGCGCTTTTCAAGGGATCTGCCTGAATCATCCTGCTCATACAGGGAGCCAAGGGTTGCCACGACACTCTCTTTGGCGGCAAATGCACTGAGCAAAGAAACATTGACCCGCCAGCTGAATCCGGCCCACTTTGTGACCGGGACAAGGGCTTTGCCGATTCGGCCCAAAAAGCTTTTATCGATCCGTTCCGAACGGATCTCCCGCAACAGCCGTTTTCTCGTTTTAAACAATTTTTTAAATGCCCGATTAACTTGTTTAGCTGTCTTATCTTTTCCAGGCCTTGCAATGCCGAAAAATACCGGGTTCATGGTTTTAAAGGCTTGGTTCAAGGATTTACCGGCCTCGGCCGTTTTGGTCATCATTTTTTTATTTTTATAGGTTTCCCAGTAAATGACCATTTCCATAAGTTTGTCACCGGACAACTCGGTTTCATAGGGGGTGTCTTTTATTTTCTTTTCAAACTTGGCAACTGCCTTTTCTTTTTGGGAAACGTAATGGGCCTGCCGGTCTTTATCAATACCGGGAAACTGCAGCAAAACAAAGATAACCACGGCCAAAGCCACCACAATGGTGGTAATTTTCCGGATGAAAATCCAGACCCGCTCCAGGGCACGCCTTAATATATTCCCGGCCGTGGGCAGATGGTAGGGCGGCATTTCCATTACAAAGGGAGCCGTTTCCTTATCCTTTAATACGGTCATGGTCAATAATTTGGATATGGGCAAAACCAGCAAAAGGCTGATGGTTGAAATAAAAAACATGGCCAGGGCCTTATGGTCGGCAAAATAGATATTGATCAGCAGGACATACAAGGGCACCTTGGCCAGACAATTGAGCAGGGGGATAATCAAAATAGTGGCCAGCCGGGAGCGTTCGTCCGGGATGCCCTTGCAGGACATGATCCCCGGAACGGCACAGCCGCCAACATAAATACCGCCCAAAACCATGGGCAGGGTGGACTGACCGTGGAGCCCATACCGGCTAAAAAGCCGATCCATGATAAAGGCCATTCTCGGCATGTAGCCGCTGTCTTCTAAAAATGCAATACAGGCAAACAAAATAAAAAAGATGGGAATGTAATTGAGCAACGCATTTACCGAGTCCACAAGCCAAAGGGAAAAAGAGCGAATTAAGGGGATATCGATGAACCCGGGATCAGGCAGTACAGATGCCGTAAGATTCCTGAACTTGGCCAGGAGCGGCCAGGTATAATTGGTCAGATTATACCCCTGAACAATGGATAAATAATACAATAGCCACAAAACACCCACCAGGGAGAGCGGACCGAATAATTTATGGCAGACAATAGCATCGATTCTGTCAGAAATCCGTTGCTTGCCAAGGACCGGAACACGGATGCAAGGCTTACAAACGGCTTCGGCTGCCGAATATCGACAGGCAGCCACATGCATTTCACCGGTGCTGCCAAATGCGGCCTCAAATTGCTCGCGGAGTTTATTTATCTTTGCAAGCAATTCTTCTGCGACCTGACAATGATCCAAAACCAATTGCTGAACCACCTCATCTCCTTCCATCAGCTTAATCGCTGCCCACCGTGACGGATACCGGGTCGAAAGATCAACTTTCTCTGATATGATTGTCTGAATCTTTGCGAGATAGGATTCCATTTCCTTGTAATCAACCCGCACCGGATTTAGCGTTTCTTTTCCCAGAGAAACGGCTTCAATGGTGCGCATTAATTCTCTTTTCCCCTTCCCCTGCTTCATGGATGAGGGCACCACCGGGATACCCAATTTACGGGAAAGAGCGCTGCAATCGATTGAGATACTTCTATTTTCAGCCACATCCATCATATTGGGATTTAAAATCACGGGGATTTCCATCTCCAGCAGCTGAAAAGTCAGACAAAGGCAACGCTTCACATTACCGGCATCTAAGACATTCACGATGACCGATGGGGTATCATGAAATATAAAATCCCGTGTGACCCGCTCTTCCGGGGAATAGGAGGTCAAACTGTAGGTTCCCGGCAGGTCGACCACCCCCACCCGGGTATCCCCATACCGATACCATCCTGTGGTTTTGTCAACCGTGACACCCGGATAATTGGCCACGTGCTGCCGGGCGCCTGTCAGGGCGTTAAATACCGTTGACTTTCCACAGTTTGGCTGACCGGCCAGGGCAACCAATATATTATCCTTCATGCTGTTCCACCTCTACAAACAGGGCTTCTGCATGACGCAGACTGATGGAATACCCGTCAATTTCCACCTGCATGGGGTCTTCAAGAGGGGCATTGCGAACAACTTTCAGGACCAGCCCGGGGAAAATTCCCATATCCATGAGCCGCTGGCCGAGCTTGTCACCGATGGATAGTCTTTTTATCAGGCAAATACTGCCGGGTGTCAGTTTGTCCAGGGTCATTTCTTCTCCTTTGTGTTGACGATTTCCCTGCATATCCGAGGATTATGCTGGCGCAGTTCACCCTTAGTCTTTTGCAGGGCAAGATTGTTTTTATGTTTGATTTGACTTGCATTCATCATATACACCGATTAAGTTAGGATTGACTCATCAAAATATGAAAAACTTATATTTCATAGTACAAATACCTTGTCAAGCATTTTTTAGCAGTAATAAAAAATGCAAATGACTCTTGACAAGATATTTACTTCCTTTTATTGTTAGCCAACACTAATAACAGTAATTTCAAAAGCAAATACCAATACAAACACACAAATTAGTTGGAGAAAAAATGGACCGCACATTAATTATTTATGGTTCTGCTGTAGGGAACGACAGGCCTAATATTAGAAAAATCGTTAACAGCGGAAAGGAAACTGTTTTAAATACAGAAGATATCTTTTCTGTCAGTGACGGTTTGGATAAAAAGAACCTGGAGGTCACCTTGCTCAATAATTACGGGTTATTGTACGCCATGTCCGGGAATTGGGACCAGGCACTACTGATGTATGAACGGTCTTTGTATCTTCTAACCTGACCTTCAAATGCCGCTTTTTTTTGGAGGGGTATTTGAAATATTAATCCAATGATTTTTAACTCCCGCCAGACAAGGAATAGGGAAAACAAGCATCTTAGTTTGCTTAACAAAACATTATTTATTTATAATACAAAAGATTGCTATAATTAAAATGACACTCCGACCTTATAAATTTTAAATAAAATTAAAAAATTAGTTGAAACATAACAAATTGTGTTGTATAGCGTTGTCTAAATTTAG
This sequence comes from Desulfobacteraceae bacterium, assembly GCA_016743945.1. GTDB lineage: Bacteria > Desulfobacterota > Desulfobacteria > Desulfobacterales > Desulfobacteraceae > NBML01. The sequence continues at coordinate 60,868 of JADGFI010000033.1, read as the reverse complement.
TCTAATTTATCGGCGCCAATCATTTCAATGCACCGGAAAAAAACAAGGAGATCCTTCAGTGTTTCACCGAGAAAACATGCCTTTTAAACTTTTTATTACAGCAGTATTTGTATGGTTTACCTGCCTGCCCCTGTGCTTTGCACAAAATATTGACACAACAAGCCGTGCCGTCAGAAAAGAGATATCCAGGGCCATGGATGTGGAAAAAAACATTCAAGAAAGAAAGGCTGCCTGGAACGAAGAATCCGCAACCCTTTCAGATCGGTTCCTCCGGCTTGAAACCGAAAAAAAACAATTAAAAACAAAATTGGAAAAATTGGAACTTCTTCAGCGCATTGAAGAAAAAAAATATATTGAAAACAAACGAAAACAGGTGGAGGCCAACCGGGTTCGAAACCATTTGTCCGCATACCTGGACTCGGTTCTGATCAAACTTGAAACCCATGTCAACCAGGATTTGCCGTTTCTATCAGCCGAAAGGCAGGCCAGAATCAATTCCCTTAAAGAAATGATGGTGGATCTCACTGAGTCTTCCGCTGAAAAATTCAGACGGATTTTCGAAGCCCTGCAGATTGAAACAGAATATGGTTCAACCGTTGAGGCGACCCGGCAAACCATTACTCTTGAAGGCCAATCTGTGTTGGCGGATGTGCTCAGACTGGGCCGCATATCGCTTTTCTGTCAGACCCTTGACAAAAAAAAGACCGGAGTTTTTGATAAAGCAAAAAAAGGCTGGGTGCTTCTGCCCAAAAAGGTGAACTCGGATATGACAAAAGCCTTGTCCATGGCAAGGTTGGAGCGAAGCATTGAACTGGTTAAACTCCCCCTTGGAAGGATCGTAAAACAATGAAAAAAAGCATATTAATCCTGATGATATGGGCCTGTTTTACAGCACCTCTCCACGCTGAAGATATGCGCAAAGCCGCTGTGACAGCCAAAAAAGAGCTGGTATTAACCCTTCAAAGGGATCAGCAAAGCCGAAAATTAGTCGAACAGGACAAAGCGGCCATAACCCTCGCGATTGACAGTCTCGGTGCTGAAACCAAGGCATTGAAACAAAAGATTGAAGGAATAAATCAACGGCTTGTCATTTTAAACACTGAAAATAATACGCTGGCACAGAAAGCGCAGCAGGACAAAACACAATTGGATGAATTGTCCGGTGCGGTCAGGATGGCGGCGGGGAACCTTGATACTATTCTTTTGGCTTCCATGTATACGGCCGGCGACCCCGGTCGCCGGAAAAAACTAAACCCCATTCTTGACACCACTCGATTTCCGGGTATTGACGATATGGAAACAATTTCAAATCTGTTTCTGGAGGAAAGCCTGTTTACGGGGGGGATCGAACTAAAACCGATGAATTTTGTCTCGGATACCGGTGAAACCGTTCAGGGGGATGTGCTGATCCTGGGGGGATTTACCGCTGCATACACGCTTGGTAAAAAGACAGGATTTCTAAATTATTCTCCGGAAAGCAACCAATTATATGCGCTGTCTGCCCTTCCATCCCGGCATATCCGAAAAAAAATAAACCAATACATGAACGGTGAATCCGATTCTGCTGTCATTGATATGTCCCGGGGAGGGGCGTTGCGCCAGCTTACCCACAAACAAAGTTTCAAAGATCAGATTAAAAAAGGGGGAATCCTGGTCTGGCCCATCCTCGCACTGGGTTTTTTTGCCGTGATCATCGGGGTTGAACGAACATTTTTTCTGGGACGGGTTCACGCCAATACGGACAAGGTCATGGGAAGGGTAAACCAACTTGCGGCCAAGGGATTGTGGAAAGAATGCGATGCCATGGTCGGGATCAAAAATATTCCGGTCTACAATGTATTGCGGTCCGGCCTGGGAGCCCGGAAGGAACATCGGGAAACCTTGGAAAGTATCCTTCAAGAATCGATTTTAAAAGAGTTGCCCAGGCTTGAACGATTTCTTCCCGCACTCAATATCATGGGGGCCATAGCTCCACTGATCGGACTTTTGGGAACCGTCACTGGAATGATCGCCACATTTCACGTGATTACCCTGTACGGCACAGGAGACCCGCGAATGATGTCCGGCGGAATTTCCACGGCCCTTGTAACCACCATGATGGGACTGGGGGTCGCCATCCCCATTATGCTCTTGTACACCTTTTTGTGCCGTCGGGTGGAGCACGTTATCGGTGATATGGAAGAAAAAGCTGTGGCGCTGACCAATATTATTTACAGGGAAATCAAATAGATACCAATGGATATTTTAAGGGAAATCTATCGTTACCTGAGCCAGGGAGGACTGATCATGTTCCCTCTGATACTATGTTCCTTCATCATGTGGACCCTTATTCTGGACCGGTTTATCTTTTTTCTCAGGCTCGAAAAAAATGATATTGAGCTGCATCGAATGGCCCGGATACTCGACCAGGACCAGGTACCTTCCGCACACCGGGGAATCCGCGCCTTTCTCGTCCGGCAAATCCTGGATCGCAGGCTTTATAACCCCAGGGCAGACAAACGGATCATCGATGAATGTGCCATGCCGATTTTTTCAAGTCTGGAACGGTTCCTGGCAATTATTGCCGTACTGGCGGCCGTCGCCCCTCTGTTCGGTCTTTTGGGTACAGTCACGGGAATGATCACCACATTTGATGTGATCACCTTGTTTGGTACCGGCAATGCCAGGGCCATGGCCGGTGGAATTTCAGAAGCCCTGGTCACCACCCAGAGCGGGCTTTTGGTGTCCATACCCGGACTTTTTATGAGTGTTTTTTTGTATCGTCTGTCATCCCGGGCTAAAAACCGGTTGGAGGCGGCTGTCATGGTGTTGAAAAGGAGTTTAAAATGATAAACGTCAGAAGTTCTGCCAGAATGCGCAACAAAGAAATGGATATCAATATGTCGCCCCTGATTGATCTTGTTTTTTTGCTGTTGATTTTTTTCATGGTGACCACAAGCTTTGTCCGGGAGACAGGCATTGATGTTCAGAGGCCTGCGGCATCCACTGCCACGCTCACTGAAAACGGGAATATCCTGGTGGCAATTTCCAAGGAAGGAACCCTTCATTTTGACGGCAAAAAAATTGATCTTCGAAGCCTGAGGTCTCATATTACCCGCGCCCTTTCGGAAAACCCAAAAGGAGCTGTGGTAATTGTGGCAGATAAAATCAGCTATACCGGTTTGGTCATCCAGGTTATGGACCAATGCCGTCTGGCCGGAGCCAAGCGGGTGAGCCTTGCTGCATCAAAAAAAAGTGGTAAAAATTGATGAAATCTCCGTTGGCGAAATCCTATCTTATACCGGGTTTTTTGGGTGCCCTTCTCATTAATATCCTGTTGTTTTGTTCCCTGCCCGGCATGATCATCATGGAAACCGAAAAAAATGACATTGAAAGCCTGAATGTGGTTAATTTTATTCGGATCAAACCCTCCCCCCTGCAACCTCAAAAAAAAGAACCTCCCCCTAAAAAGGAACCGGAAAAAGAGCCGGAAAAAATTCACAAGATCAGCCGTCAAGTATCAAAAAGACCGGTCAAAAGGCAACTGCAACTGGACATGCCTGCCATGGATCTAAACATGGATCAAAGGCTGACGGGCGGGATTCCTGTGGTTTCTGCCCCCCGGGAACCAATGCCGACGCAAACCCAGCCTGATTTTAATGCCATCATGGATCAAAACCAGGTTGATACCATCCCCATGCCGACCTTTAAAGCACCGCCCAGGTATCCCTATCGTGCCAAACGAATGGGGCTTGAGGCAGTGGTCAGGGTCAAATTTCTCGTGGACAAGGAGGGTCGTGTTTCCGAAGTTACCATTCTCAGCGCCAGCGTACAGGATGTCTTTGATGAGAGCGTTATCAATGCCATATCCTCATGGAAATATTCACCGGGAGAGCTCATGGGGAAAAAAGTTGCCACAATGGTGACTACTGAAATTATTTTTAAAATGGAGGGCCAGCAATGAAAAAAAAAAGGTTAACACAACCGGTCATAGCCTTGATTTTGTTTCTCTTTTTTGCAGTATTAACCCCAACAACAGAGGCCGCGGCCAAGTGCCCGGACGAAAAGACCCTGAGCCGGAATGGCCGCATTGCAATGGTGGAAGTTCAAAAAATGACCAGTGAAAACAAGCTGGCCCAGGCCAAGGCAACCCTTCTTAAATTCAACCGGGATTATCCCGACGAGAATCACCCCTATGTTGCATTCACCCTGGCCGGTCTTCTGACCAGCGAAAATTTATTGCCGTCTGCCCTTGTACAGTATCAAAAAACCATTGACATGTGTCCCTCCTATGGTCCGGCATGGCAGAATATGGGGAAAATATGCTATGAGCTTAAAAAATTCGACCAGGCCGCCCTTGCCCTGGAAAATGCCTATGAACTCATGGATAAAAAAAATTACCTGCTGCTGTTCCATGCCGCAATTGCCCACATCTCTGATAAAAACTCTGAAAAAGCACTCCAGCATATGCAGTTTCTCACCTCGGGACAGGCAGGAATCCCCAGGCCCGACTGGGTAAAGCTTCTGGTCAATCTTTCCATTGAGCAACACCGGGAGAAATCAGCCATCGCCACAGTTGAAGATCTTCTGGCACAGGACAATCCCGCCCCATATCTTTTCAGGCTTGCCGCCACCCTTTATCTGAATGTTAAAAAATACAGGCAGGCGGCGGAAGCCCTATCTGTTTATGAAATCCTTTCCCCCTTGACCCTGCCAGAACAAACCCTTCTGGCAGATCTCTACAACAATCTGGGGATGCCTTTTAAGGCGGCCCAGTGCTATGAAAAAATCCTAAAAAAAAGTCCTAAAAAGAAAATATATAAACGATTGGCATCGGCCTGGCTTGACGCCTGTGAACCTGAAAAGGCCATAAAGGCTGCAAAAAACGGCCTGGCAGTCCATCCTTCATGCCAAAAACTCTGGAAAATCAAGGGCTGGATTCACTATGAAAAAAAAGAATTCAAGCAAGCATCCCAAGCCTTTTCACAGGCAGTTATCCTAAAAAAAACAGACTCAAAATCCTTGTTCATGCACGGACTTTGTGCGTGTAAGGCAGGCCAACATGATATTGCAAAAAAAATTCTAAAAAAAGCCTCCCATTGCGCCCCATACAAACGCCAGGCATTGGCGCTTATCCGGCAAATGGAACGGAAAAATAACAATTCATAACAAGGTGTCATCGTTTATTAAATTAAGATTTATCTTAAAAAATTAAGTTGGCCATTAATTATACATAAACATCTTATAGGACAAAAAATACAGTGGATAAACTCAAGATCATTACAATAGCAGGCACACCGTCATCAGGTAAGACAGCGGTCATCTCACATCTTGCCCGCCTTTTTTTAAAACAGGGCGTAAGGGTGGCGGCGGCCAAATTTGATGCCTTGGCAACCCGGGATGATATCCACTTTAAAACACGGGTGGGAATTCCTTCCATCAAGGGAATCAGTGATTATATCTGCCCGGATCATTATTATGTGTCCAATCTTGAAGAAGTCGTGGCCTGGGGAAAAGAACAAAATGTTCAGCTGCTTTTTATTGAGACCGCAGGACTTTGTCTTCGCTGTGCTCCCCATATTCAAGCGATACCAGCCATTTCCATTATAGATCATCTAAGTGGTATTGATGCTCCGGAAAAAATGGGCCCCCTCCTGAACCTGGCAGATGCCGTGGTGGTGACAAAAGGAGACATGGTTTCCCAGGCAGAAAAAGAGGTATTTATGTATAAAATCAAGCAGGTTAATCCGGAAGCTTTTTTATTCCAGGTAAACGGATTGACCGGGTCAGGCAACCTCCCACTCAAACGGCTCATCAACACCTGGGAGAGCGTTGAGGGTATTTCAAACTTAAGCCTCAGGTACTCCATGCCGGCCTCTGTCTGTTCATATTGCACGGGAGAAACCCGCATCGGCCAAAAGTTTCAGTCCGGCAATGTAAAAAAAATTGAATTGATATCTTAAGACATCAAGGAGTCGTGTTTTGACATTAGCGATAAAAAATCAAGAAATGTTCGCCTCAGACGAATCCAAAATTTTTTCCATCACGGTTCAGGCAGGCACCCGCAAGAACGGAACCTGTGAAAAGGTTGACAAGGTTATCATTAAGGCAGGAGAGACCCTTGCCATCGTGGGCCCAACAGGTTCCGGGAAAAGTGAATTTCTATCAGACATAGAACAGCTTGCCTATGGAGACACCATTTCCGGCCGGAAAATTTTAATCAATGATGCGTCACCGGACATCAAAGGGTTTAATCCCGGGCTTGTGGCTCAGTTGACCCAGAAAACCTCTTTCATAATGGATTGTTCTGTGTCCAGATTTTTGACCCTCCATGCCCAAAGCCGCAAAAAACACCTACCCGGACTAGTGGAAAAAGTTCTGGAAAAAGCCAATACCCTGAGCGGTGAACCCATCAGCGCCCGGACCAATCTCCAGGTGCTTAGCGGCGGGCAGTCCCGGGCCCTTATGATTGCGGACATTGCCTATATTTCCGATTGTCCTGTCATCCTCATTGATGAAATCGAAAATGCCGGCATTGATAAGCTGGCTGCCCTTGATATTCTAACTGACAGCAACAAACCAATTTTGATCTCAACGCATGACCCTGTGCTCATGCTCATGGTCCAAAAACGCCTGGTCATGAAAAACGGGGGGATGAATGTCATTTGGAACACCTGCGACCATGAAATTAAATACCTTAAAAAACTTAAACAAATGGATACACACATGATGCGGACCCGGCAAAAATTGAGAAATGGAGAGCAGGTAAAAGGAGAAATAAATGACTGATCTACATTTGGCAATTCCTCCTAATATTGTCAGGAAGACCACCCATGATTTAAAAATTAAATTTCCCGGGATTTCCATCAGGCCTCCCCAGACCCACCCTGAAATGGATGATTTTTTTGCCAATGATTTTGGGAACCCGGAAAAAACGGCTGATTTAACCCTATCGGCCTATCCCTCTTCTCTTGTCAGCCTCAGACAGGCCGGGGAAAACTCCATCTTTGCTCCCATGCCAGCCAGTTTGCCTCCCCTGCGGCAAGAATTGGCAAAAGCAGGTCTTTTAGAAGATAGCGAGTGTTTCAGGGTGGCGGCCGTTGTTACCCTGATTATCATCTCCCATCGAGACACCGTCCCCTTTCCCAAGGGATGGGCAGATCTGTGCCATGAAAATATCCAAGCCCACATGGCAATTCCGCCGGAGACTACCCCTGCACCGGCATTGTATGCATATTACATGGAAAAATTCTGCGGAGAACAAGGAAGGGCGGTGGCGGCCAAGGCCCATAAAACGCTTTTGCCCCAGGATATTAACAATGCAGTTGATGCAGGTCTTTACAAGGCGGGAATGGTTTTTCCTGCTTTTGCAAGAACCTTCCGTCAAGGCAATGCCGCCATGGTCTGGCCCGAAGAAGGGGCGTTGACCCTGCCGCTTATGGCATTTTTAAAAAAGGATGCACCCCCCCAGGCAAGCCAGGTTCTGGACTATATTTTTGAGAAAAACTATCAAAAATTTATAGCCCAAAGCGGACTTTTTTGCTCGGTACGCGAGGATGTGAGTTTTTTTGAAGAGATGAAAAAAAACGAGTGTCACTTCAACTGGATGGGATGGCCGGATTATTGTGCCATGGCAGCAAATACTGCTCTGTAAACTCAAATTGTATATGAAACTTTGGCCAAGGTATTGCCGTTATAAGAGTTTCATTTTTCGTTGTGGCCCGGAGCAAATACGCTTGCTCCGGGCCATGCCGGTTTATTCAAAAAGGAAAAATGATGATATCACCAAAGAAACAAATTTCCGCCATGATCCTTTGTCTGGCACTCTTGTATGGAACCGTGGGATTTGCAGCCGAAAAAATAACCACAGAAAAAACCATTGTCACGGCCAGGGGGGTTGAAAGCTATGCATCCCAAACCCCTGGCGGCACAGCCCTGATTGAATCCCAGGAAATTTTCCAGGCCCAGGACATAAGCCTTACCAACACCCTGAGAAAAATTGCGGGAGTTGAAAAATCTTCTGATTCCGCCTGGGGGTCCGCCATCAATATCCGGGGTCTGGGAAGAAATAGGGTTGTCTTTCTCATTGACGGATGCCGGATAAACACGGCATCCGACATTAATTCCCAATTTGGATTTATTGATTCCAATGAAATTGAACGTATAGAGGTACTCAAGGGCCCCATCAGTGCTCTTTACGGTTCCGGTTCCATGGGGGGGGTGGTCAATGTGATCACTAAGAAAGGATATTTTTCCCAGAAAACAGAAACGAAATCAAGCATTAGCGCAGGCATGGGAACCAACCCCAAAGGATTTACCACCTTTGCCAACACGGCTTTGAACACACCTGATTTCTGGCTCTATGCTTCCGGTGGGAAACGCGATTATGACAGTTATGAGGACGGAGGCGGGCATAAAATACATAACAGCCAGTTTGATGATTATAATATCAACCTGAAATCCGGATATAAATGGAATTCCATGAATATGACAGATCTCAACATCCAATATCTGAAAGGACAGGATATTGGTATCCCGGGCAAAGGACTGGTACTGCCCCAAGGCCCTGACATCACATATCCGGATACAGATAGGACACTGGTCAGTCTGACCCATGAATTTATCCCGGAAAAAGGTGCCTTGTCCAAATCCGAAATCAACCTGTTTTTCCAGGAAATTGACAGGAATGTTATCATGGAGTTCCCCTCAAAAGCGCCCATGAAAACGGTTTTACCCAGTGCCCTTCACACCACATATGGTGCAAAATGGCAAAATATGTTTGATTTCCAATCCCACGGTCTTGTGACAGGGCTGGATATCTGGTCCTGGGAAATCGAATCTTCCCGGGTGAAAAATTTTAAAAACGGCCGCACCGGTATAGACACCCCCATGGCCGATGCCAAGCAGACGAATGCCGGTTTTTTCCTGGAAGATGATATGGAACTTTCATCTGCCGTCACGCTGAACCTGGGGGGACGTCTTGATTATATTAAGACCAGAAGCGATGAATTATATAATTGGATTGTACCGCCGTCATCGGCCATGACTCCGAGTCTGAAACGAAAAGCTGAATCTGATAATGACATGAGCTGGGATGCCCACGCCGGTCTGACCGTCAACATATCATCTCCCTGGTCCATGACCCTTTTGGGGGCTGCAAGCTATCGGGCACCGGATCTCATGGAAAAATATAAATATATTGCATTTTCCGGAGGGGAAACTTATGGAAACCCGGACCTTGACCCGGAGCGATCCTTTTTTCTTGAATACGGCATCCATTATAAACGTTCAAATTTTAAAGTTTCAGGTGCTATTTATGGCAATTTCCTGAAGGATATGATCACAGAAAAATTAAAAGCTCCCGGCATATATCAAATGGAAAATGTAAATAAAGCCCAGATCTTTGGCGGGGAATTAGAGGCCCAATGGTATCTGTCTGAGCTTTGGACCCTGTATGCAAATATTGCCTGGACCCAGGGAAAAAACAAAACCGACAATGAAGATCTTGCTTTTATTCCGCCTCTTAACGGGTTGGCAGGTATTGGTTACAATCCTGGGAACCTGGGTTTTTGGGGGGATCTGAACCTTGAATGGGCAGACTCTCAAAATGATGTGGCTTCCGGGGAAACACCCACATCCGGCTGGGCAACACTCAACGCAAAGGCAGGGTACCGATTTTTGGTCCGTCAGACCCACCATGATCTCATCCTAGGAATTGACAATTTATTTGACCGACAATATGCCAACCATCTGTCAACTTCCAGGGGGGTTGAATTAACCGAACCCGGGGTGAATCTTTATCTTGCATGGAAAATGGAATTTTAAGCCATGAAAAAAAGGATCTTTATCGTTCTATTAATTTTGCTGGTCCTTGTCGGGGCCGGCGGATTCCTGGCAATAAAAAAAAGTGATTCCAACGGGTTTGTTGTTGGTAATAACAAGCAACTTCCTTTTTTGACCTTTTACACCAGCGGACTTGCCACGACCCCCCAGCTTGCTTTCTGGCATGCTGTTGCAAAGGGCAAGATCCTTGAAAAATGCAATATCCGGGTAAAGTTATGGAAAAATATGGATGATCTTCGCGGGATACTCCTGGCAGGCAAGGGAGACTTGTGGCTGGGACATACCGACGGTTTTTTCCAGGCCGCCCGCCGGGGGGCACCGGTAAAACTGATGGTGACCACAGGGTGGCGAAAATTTTACCTGGTGTCTGCAAACCCTGCCAAAACGGATTTTAAAAACTTTAACGGCAAAACCCTTGCCTTTGCCCCGCCAGGCTCCCCGGCCGTACCCATCCTCCAATCCATTGCCAGAAAAGATACCGGCAATATAGTTTTTTTGTCCCATGAGCCCCGGCAACTGGCCATGAAGCTTGTCAGAGGAGATCTATATGCCGCCCTGGTGCCTGAGCCTCTTGTGACCACATTGCTAAGAAAAGTAAAGGGGTTGAAGGTTACGGCCAGTGTGGAAGATCTATATGGTCGCAAGACAGGACATCTGCCCCGGATGCCCATTGCAGGCATTGCCGTTAATACCGGCACCCTGGATAAGCATCCGGAACTTGTGGCATTTATTGCCAAAGAAATATTGCTTCAAGGAGAGGTTCTAAAGGACAACCCCCCGGCCGGCATTGAGTCTTTGCCTTCCCAGTTTGAATCGTTTATTTCCAAAAAGTTTGTGGCCGATTCCCTGGCCCGGGACCTGTTGACGGTGGAACTCTCACACGAGATAAAAAATGAAATTTTAAATTATCTTGCCATCATTAAACCCAGTGTTCCGACCCAGGTTTTGAAAGCCTGGACAAACGCGGACCTGTTCTGGAAATAAGCCATGCCTTTTTTATTTTCCTTTGGGATACTGGCCGCACTCTGGGCCTTTGCCTCTCTTATGTTCGGGTCACAGCTTGTACCCACTATTTTCAATACCATGGCCTGCCTGTCAGATCTTTTGATGACACAAGGCTTTTGGGAGCATGTTTCCATCACCGTGTTCCGAAGTGCTGTGGCCTTGGGTTTAACCGTGACGCTTGCCCTTGTCACAGGTATTGCGGCCGGAAGAACAAACAAAATTATGGATCTGATATCCCCCCTTGTGGCCAGCCTCCAGGCCACCCCTCCGATATTGTGGGTGACGCTGATCATGGTCTGGGCAGGTTCAGGCAATGCGGTACCTATTCTTGTGGTCATTGCCTCATTGTTTCCCCCCATGTTTTTGTCAGTATCCATGGCCGCTGCAAGCCTGGACAAACGGCTTTTTTCCATGGCAGGGCTATACCGGGTCGGGCAATGGCGGGTCATCACGGATTTAATTTTACCGGGTATTTTCCCCCATTTTCTGGCAGGCTTTTCCTTTGCACTGGGCTCCAGCCTCAAGGTTGCGGCGGTGGCAGAATTTTTGGGTGCGTCCCAGGGAATCGGGGCCAGGATTTACTGGGCTTACAGGATGATGGAAATGGAAACCCTTTTTGCCTGGGCCCTGGTTCTTGTGGGTATAGGAGTGGGAATGGATCTTATGTTGATCCGTCCTTTGCGAATCATGGCCGCAAAGATGGGGGGAAATTATGCTTCAGCTTAAAGGGGTGTCCAAAATTTTTGACAAAAAAACCATTTTGGCATCCGTGGATATCCGTCTTAAAAAAGGCGAAATCGTTTGCCTGTCAGGGCCTTCCGGGATTGGGAAATCCACAATATTAGATATTGCCGCAGGCCTTACCTTTCCGGATACAGGAGAGGTGAAGCGATCTTCGGAGCAGCTTGGGGTTGCCTTTCAAAATCCCGTTCTGCTGCCGTGGAAATCCGCCCTGGACAATTTACGATTTGTTTTATCAGGACAAAAAAACAAGGAATCAAATATATACACCTGGCTGGATAAAATGGGACTAACAGAAGCGGCCCATAAAAAGCCACATGAAATGAGCGGGGGTATGCAAAAAAGACTGGGCCTTGCCGCAAGCCTGGTCACCAATCCAGACCTTCTCTTTTTGGACGAGCCCTTCACCTTTCTGGATCATTCCTGGCAGCAGCGCATCGCCCTGGAATTAAAACAATTAAATTTCAACTCGGGTCTGACTATCCTTATGGCAAGCCACGAACTTTCACCTGTTAAGTTGATGGGGGCCAAAATCATCCGTATTTCCGGCACCCCCATCCGCATCAGCCAAAGCCCACCCTTCATAAGGGATTCACCTCAAGACAAACAAAGGTTTTGAATAGGAATTCATAACCAGTCCCCTGGTGTTGCGATTGCTGAAAACCTATTAATTTTTTATATTTCATGTATTGACAAACCCGATATTCTGCTCTATTTTTTTTATACCCTACCGGGGTATGGTATAAAAAAATAACATGGAGAAAAATATGATCAACGAAGCTGTCAAAAAAGATGCTGCAACCCGCCTGAAAAAAATTGAAGGACAGATCCGGGGAATTGGGAAAATGGTTGAAAATGAAAAATACTGCATTGATATCATCAACCAGATCACCGCAGCGGGAAAGGCCCTTGACGGGGTCAGCAAAATCATTATGAAACGCCATGTGGAATCGTGCGTAACTTCCGCCATCCAAAAAGGCGAAGGTCAGCAAAAAATTAATGAACTCATCGAAACAGTGTATAAATACAGCCGGAAATAAAGGAGAACAGATCATGAAAAAAAAACTGAGCATCCAAGGCATGTCATGCCAGCATTGTGTAGGCCGGGTAAAAAAATATCTTGAGGCCATTGAAACTGTATCCGAGGTCCATGTGGACCTGGAAAACAAGGAAGCTGTTTTCAGAACAGACGCGAAGATGGATATGGAAACCGCCATAAAAGCGATCAATGCCTTTGGTTTCACGGCAAAAGAAATCAGCTGAATGATAAGGACTTGAGATGAGAGAACCCCACGAGATAAACGTTTACGGCATGATGTGCAATCATTGTGAAAAAGCCGTGACAACCGCACTGGAAAAGCATCCGGGCATAGACGATGTCAATGCCTCGTTTGAAAATGAACAGGTGAGCTTTACCCTGGATACCCGGCAAAATTCTTTGGATGATCTGCGAACAGCCATCTTGGCAGAAGGTTATTTTCTGGAACCCCAAAAAGAGGAGGCACTCCCGGAGGGCGAGCCGTCTATTGACCTGGATGACCCATCCACTGAGCCGCCCCGGGCAAAACCCGATAACGCAAGTGAGATTACCTTTAATATTGAAGGAATGCATTGCGCCAACTGCTCCCTTGCCATAGAAAAGGTGTTTAAACGGACCAAAGGAATTCAGACAACCTCCATTAACCTGCCTCTGGAAAAAGGATTTATCACCTATGACCCAGATATTTTGGATGATAAGGGCATTCTGGATATTGTCAAAAAGGCAGGATACCGGGCCTTCCTGGGAGAAGAAAATACCACGACCCAGGGCAACACAGAAAAGTTCAGGTTTTTATTCGCTCTTTGCCTTACCCTTCCCATGGTGGGAATAATGCATTTTGGACGCTTTGACATGGCCGTCACCAATTATATGATGTTTGTGCTGGCATCCCTGGTCCAATTTGTCTCAGGAAGGGCTTTTTATGAGGGGGCCTATTATTCACTGAAAAACCGGATTGCCAACATGGATGTTTTGATTTCCCTGGGAATCTCGGCAGCTTATTTTTACAGTGTCTTTTCCCTGTTGTTCGTTGACCCTGCAAAACCCGTGTTTTTTGACAGCGCAGCCATGCTCATCACCTTTATCATGATCGGAAAAATGCTTGAAGCCAAGGCCAAGGGCAGGACCGGCCAGGCATTAAAAGAGCTGCTGGCACTCAATGCAGACACGGCCCGGGTAAGAAAAGACGGACAAGAAAAAATAGTTCCTTCTGCCATGGTAGAAAAAAACGATGTGGTCAGGGTGCTTGCCGGGGAAAAAATCCCTGTTGACGGACAAATCCTGGAAGGAGAAACCCAGGTGGATGAATCCATGCTCACCGGAGAATCTTTTTCCGTCCAAAAATCACCGGGCCAGACGGTTACCGGTGCCACCATCAACCAGTCTGGAACCATTACCATAAAAACCACGCGAACAGGCAACGATACGGTTCTTGCCGGTATCATCAGAATGGTGGAAGATGCCCAGGCGGACAAGGCACCCATCCAGAGGCTGGCGGACATGGCCTCCAATATATTTGTTCCGGTGGTTGTCACCATTGCACTTTCCACATTCTGTTATTGGTATTTTCTGGCCGGCCTGGAAGAAAGTATCGGCACCGGCCCTTTTCTCTTCTCTTTGGAACGGATGATTGCCGTACTTGTCATTGCCTGCCCCTGTGCCCTGGGCCTTGCCACCCCCACTGCAATCATGGTGGGCAGCGGGGTGGGATTGAACAGGGGGATTTTATTCAAAAAAGGATCTGTACTGGAAAACATCTCAAAGCTGGACATTGTTTTGTTCGATAAAACAGGTACGATTACCAAAGGCAAACCTGAGGTGACCGACCTTTACCCGGCAGAGAACATGAACCGGGAGGATCTTTTAAGATTTGCGGCAAGCGCGGAACTAAATTCGACTCACCCCCTGGCGATACCGGTTGTAAAAATGGCCCGGGATCAAAATATTGCCCCGGACAAAACCACCGGTGCCAGGGAAATTTCAGGATTGGGTGTTCATTGTTTTTTAGACGGCCAACCCTTGAAGGTCGGGAACCTTACACTAATGACAGGGGACAATATCCCGCCGGAAATAAAATCAAATGGGAATCGTCTTTCCCGGGAAGGCAAAACAACCATTTATATTGCCCTGAACAACCAGGTAATAGGGATTATTGCCCTGGCCGATGTCATCAAGCCAGATTCCAGAAAGGCCATCCAAAGGCTTCACAAAGCAGGGATAAAAACCGCCCTTATTTCAGGAGACAACCAGGTGGCAGCCCTTAGCGTCGCCAATGAGGTGGGAATTGATCAGGTGGAAGCCGAAGTGTTACCCCAGGACAAAATTAATACGGTTAAAAAATGGCAAGCCAAAGGATTAACGGTGGCCATGGTGGGGGATGGCATCAATGACGCCCCGGCCCTTGCCCAGGCAGATATCGGCATTGCCATCGGATCGGGAACCGATGTGGCCAAGGAAACGGGTGAGGTGATCCTGGTCAAAAACAGCCTCCTTGATGTGGAACGGGCCATACGCCTGGGCAAAAAGACATTAAAAACCATTAAATTAAATTTTTTCTGGGCTTTTTTCTACAATCTGCTCATGATCCCAATGGCCGCCGGAATTTTCTACCCCGGTTACGGACTGACCCTAACACCCGAGTTCGCCAGCATCGCCATGTGGTTCTCCTCATTGTCTGTTGTGGGAAACTCCCTGCTGCTCAAACGATTTGAGAAACGACTAATGGATTAATTGATTGTTACGCCAGCAGGCCAAAGAAATTTAAAATGATAGACTTAGCTGGCAGCCAAGCCTATCATTGTCACGCCACAATCCGATGAAAGAGGTGTCATCGCCATCAAAAAATTCTGTATACACATCGATCACCATACCAGGATAAAACCGATAGGAACCGCCGATCCTGTGATATTGAGCATCACGGCCAATATCCAGATCCATGTGATAATATAGGTTGGTATCACAATTGACCTGCAACAGCAGCTGGAGCAGAATATCCTTGGTAAAGGGTCTGATATATTCCGAGCTCAAATAATACCCTTGAGCATCCTGCCGGTGAACAATGCTTTCCCCGGCATAGTCAATTCGCCAGTGTACCTGGTCAATATTGAGCAAATTGGCCGTCACCGCATCTGTAATGGAGGCCCCGCCTGTATAGCTGAGATAGCTGTCATCGGTATCATCTTTGGCATGGTTGTATAAGATTTCGGTGTGAAATTCAAAATTCTGCCAGGTAAAGGTACCGCCCGTGGCAAGCCGTAAAACATTTGGATTTCTTTTAATCAATGCAACTTGGCTTCCCCTGTCTTCAAAATAGATGACGGGAAAGGGGTTGGGCCCATGAAAAACAGACCCAAAAAGGTCCACATCTCCCACCATGGTTTTAATGAGCCCTGAATATCCCATATCCGCAAGTCCTGCGCCGGGCCCGTCATTTTCAACCACAACCGTTTTTGTATCCAAAAGATCTTTTAAAAAATCGTTATCTTGAAGAAATCCGCCAAAATAATAGAGGATAAAAGAGGTCATGGCATCCAAATTTGAAAGATCAAATTCGTCGGAATACCAATAATCCGAATCCGGCTGTACCGTCATCCATCGGGAGGTTGCGCTTGGAACCTTAGGGTCTTGGAATACGGGATAAACAGATGCTCTCACCAGGGTATCATCTCCAAAAGCCTTGTCAACACTCAGCTGCCAGAGCCCATAGGCTCTGGGATCACTAGGCTCATTCAAATCAAGGGGATGATATACCTGGGACAAAGGATAGATGCTGTTGGTGTTGTTGGGAATAATTTTTTTCCCCAGGGTCACCCCGATCCCGTTGAGATCGAAAAGCCCGTAGACCTGACTTATTTCAAGAATTTTGCGTTCCCGGTCCTGATCTTTCCACAAAGGAGTTACCCCGGCGTAGGTATTGTCCTGGGTGCCATATTCAACCCACCCCTCAAGATGGAAGGAATGTTTCTCCACTCCCCCCCAGGTCTTAAATTTTAACTGGACCTCACCTTCATTGCTGTCATAATTGTCCAGTGAATTCAAATAATGGAAATAGGTGACATTCAAATCAAGATCCAGGTGATCTGAAAATTGTTTGAGTAGGGGATTTTCATCAAAGACGGATGCATCCCTTGCTCCCGACACCCTGTCTCCCGCCTCGGGGAGGGTTTCCATCAAAGCATCAAGTTCATCAAGCAGGTCGTCAGCTGCAAACCCCGGTGAAAATGTTCCCATACAACAAACTACCAGAAGACAATGGAAGAAAAATTTCACTTTAGGCCCCCTCTTTCTGAAAAAATACCCTGCCAGACAACCAGCTGGTCTCCCAGTATGCGGGCCAGGTTCCGATATAGTTTTCCCCATATGTGGGGATACATTTTGTTAAGTCGATCCAGGCTTTCTTTGTTGATCTCAACGTATTTGATATCGCTCAAGGCCTTGGTGTTGGCCGATCTTGACGAATTATTATCCAAAACTGCAATATAACCGAAAACATCACCCGGGGAATAAAACCCCACCGGCACTTCCTTACCGGTGTCTGACTGGAGGTGGTAACGCCGGACATTTCCTTCCAAAAGCAGGTACATGCTTTGGGATCGCTCTTCATCTGTCCCCCAATTTTCATTTTCCCGGTAGATCATCTCTCCTTTCAATTTGGTGACAATCCTGGACAAAAGCACAATTTTTTTGATCTGCCACATTTTCAGATCCCTGAAAAATTCGGACTGCTCAATCGCCTCCCGTCTTAACTTCAGGCTCAAAATATCCCACATGGTCAATAATCGGGTGCTGGAAAGAAGCACCGGCGTGACAATAATATCACAAAGAAAGGCAACCAACATGACAATGGCCGAAAGCATGCCAAATTGGACAATGGGCATAAATTGAGAAAAGGCCAATACCCCAAACCCAAGGCTCAGGGCAATGGAAGTGGCAGCGACCACCTTAAATTCCGATCGGATACACCGCTTCATGGCCTCATCCTGATTTTTGACCTGGTGCATTTCATCATTGTAGCGGGTCATGAAATGAAGGGTGTCATCCACGGCAATGCCGATGGCAATTACAGACACCATTGCCGTACCCACATTCAAAGGGATTGAAAATATGCCCATGATGCCAAAATTAACAGCCACTGGAATTATATTGGGTACCAGGGATAAAAATCCGGCCTTGATATTGGTAAAAATAATCGACATCAGGATAAAGATGATAAACAGCATCAAAAAAATCGACTTTGCCTGCCCGTCTGCAATGGCATCCGCCCCTTCAAGGGTAAGGATATTGTCCCCGGTAAAGACAAATGTAAAATGAGGGTTCAGCAGGAGACGAATCTGTTTTTCCAGGTCCCCCAATGCTTTTTTCAAATCATGGGAGGAATTAAGGTTGTGCCGGACCATGATATTGACATCCGAAAAATCGCCATTCACATACCGGTTAATGTCATCATCTTCGGTAAAGGCAAGATACTGGGCCACCCGCTCTTTTGTGGCCGGCAGGATGTGCATTTCAGGATCTCCCTGGTTCATTTCCCGATGGATGAGGGTTAAAAAATCCACCAGGGAAATGGTTTTGTCAAAAGAATTGCCATTGCGCATATACGACTGGATATCCGCAATTTGTTCGAGATTTTCGGGATCCTTAAATATATCTTTGTGACCGCCGCTGATACGGATAAAAAAAGTCTGCATGCCGGGGAAATCGGATGTCAGGGCATCCAGCCGGGTCAGAACCGGCGACCCTTTTTTAAACATGGCAACGTAGTCATTCTCTAATTTTACCCGGAATCCGAACAGGCCGATGACCAGGGTAAGCCCCAGAAAACCGATGAGCACTTTTTTTTTGTGTGCAGCGATAAAATCAACAAAAAAGTCAATCCAGTTCTTTTGGGGTGGATTGTATGCTTGGCCGGAAACCTTGTTTTGCCGGGATTTGTTGCTCCCGAACAGACGCAGGTAGATGGGGGTGATCATGCAGGTAATCAGCGGATTCACAAAAAGGCCGAAGGATGCGATCATACCAAATTGCTTTAGGATGATGACATTGTTCAGGCAAATGGAAAGAAATCCCAGAAAGGTGGACAAGGAGGTCACCAGGATTACCACGCCCATTTTATTGATCATCCAGTCAATGGCCAAAGATTTTGTTCCCTTTACATGGACGCCCTCTTCATATTCGAGCAACAAATGTACATCTTCTGTTGAACCAATGACAATCACCAGGGAGGGAATAAGAACGGTCAGAATATTCACGGGAATCCCCGTATAGGCCATAAATCCGCCAATCCACAATATACTGGTTGAGGATGTCAGCATGGGCAAAGCAGCACAGCCAAGGGACCGGGTGACAACCACCAAGGTAAGAAACAAAATCAGTATGGAAAAAGGGGTAATGTTTTTTTGATCTGTGAGCATCATTTCAGAAATTTCATACCGAAGATATGGGTCACCGATTTGAAAAATTTCTTGGAATTGACCCTGAACCGGCTCGATCAACTGGTCAATATCCAGGGTCAGTTTTCGATAAAAATTAGGATTCTGATCTTTTGCGTCTACAAACAGGTTGACGGCAATGCTCTGGCCGGATTCAGACACCAGATTCCCATTGATAATGGGGTTTGCCCGGGCATTGTCCAGCAATTGCCCGGCCTCTTCTTTGGTTTCCGGCACCCAGCCGGTTAAAGGACCTGTGACCAGAGCGCCTTCACTATTTTTAAAATTATTTGTTGAGAACAGGCTTTCAACCTTGAGGATGCCGGAAATATTTCCCAGGCCGTATACCAGTTCGTCCACCAACAGCAGTTTTTCAGGAGAAAACAAACGGGGATCTTTTATGTAGATAATATTAATCTTATCCGACCCAAAGGTTTCCACGGCATCCTGATATCTATTTTTTGCCGCCTTGTCACCTGTTCTCAATCCGTCCAGGGAAGGATCAATTTTGAGCCGGGGCAATTGCATGGCTGCCACAAGTGAGATACAAATTAAAACAAGAAAGGTGACAAGGGGATGCCGATGACTCAACAACATTAATTTTTGCATGGTTTATTTACCTGTTTCGCGAGTGGGGTAGTGAATATTCTTGCTATAGGTGTTTTCCGCTTAGGATGGTTTTTTCGGTAAAAAAACCATCGGCAATATCAAGGTTCACCTGTTTAGTTTTGATTCCCAGAAGGGTTTTATGATTTTTACGGTGATTATCCATGAGCACTTTTTGGGCATACCAGACCGTACCGTGGGAATTTTTCAGGCTGTGGCTTGTCTGGGTCTTCATAAGATTGTTCCTGCGATCAAAAAATTGGATTTTAACGGTAAAATAAATATCTTTTTGAATCCATACCCTGCGTTTTCCATAGGCGCTTTTTTTCCCGATTTCCCGTGTGGCAGGCGTGATGTCAATTACAAAGCACTCCTTGTCATCTAAGACTTGTGTGTCCGGTGATGAAAATAAATAATTATCCAATGTATCCGGCTGCATGTCCTCATAAGTGAAATCGCTGCCCATAAAAGGCGTCCGATTGGACTGGGAAGATATCCGCTGGAGTGATTTTTTATCAGGCAGACAGAGCCATTGCTTATATTCACCCGGGGCAATTTCCCAGGTCAAAAGGGCCGTACCCTTTAAATCCTTTGGCAGGGTAAAAACGAGCATGCTGCGATGCAATCCATTCTCAAGTTTTTTGCCATAGCGTTTGATCTCCCTGACATTGCGCTTGCCTTTTTTATCAATGAGCAGCATGACCGAATAATCCTGGGCACTTTCAACGCCATGCCGATCCCGCTGGGTCTCAATGATGTTTCTGCCATCCAATGCCCAGGAGGAAGGGACGACCCACAACAACACCATAAAAAATACAATTGTCCATTTTTTCATATTTGGCCTTCTTTACTTTTTAACATGCGATTAATTTAAAAGTGAAGGGCAGTAAAGCACAAAATTTTACGAAAGACCATAAAATTCCCGAAATTCGGTATGAAAATCAGCCGTTAACTTCTTTTTTTGGGTATCATGATTTTTCAGATGTTATGTATTGGATACCCCTTTATTGATTTCATCGCTGAATAATCATCCAAGTCTTGACTTTTCACGGCGTGTCTGTGCAAGTAGAAGTTTTTTATAGGAAACCACAAGCCAAGGAATCCCCAATGACCTATTTCAAACTATTTTTAACCGCGTTTTTATGGGGGGGAACCTTTATTGCGGGGAAAGGGATTGCCGGCAGTGTAGACCCTTATTCTGCGGCTTTTTTAAGATTTGCCATCGCCTCGGCATTTTTGATTTTTTTGACCAGAAGAACCGAAGGCCGCCTGCCCGGCATCAACAGGGGTCAGGCCGTCAATATTCTTTTCCTTGGGCTTACCGGTATCTTTTCTTATAATATTTTATTTTTTACCGGGCTTTCCCTGATCAATGCCAACCGGGCATCCCTGATCATTGCCACCAATCCTATTTTTATAAGTCTGTTCTCGGTTTTGCTGTTCAAAGATAAATTGTCCTTCTTAAAAATAGCCGGCCTTTGTTTATCTGTAACCGGCGCTTTGCTGGTTATTTCCTCGGGTCACATCACAAGTATTTTTAAAACAGGTATGGGAAAAGGGGAATTGGCTATTTTCGGTTGTGTGGTCTCATGGGTCTCTTATTCGCTCATGGGCAAGCCCCTCATGCAAAGTTTATCCCCAATGGCAGCGGTTTGTTATTCAGCGATTGCCGGCACCCTGATGCTTTTTTTCCCGGCCTTAAGCCATGGCCTTTTTTCCAATATACCTATTTATGGGGCCATGGACTGGGTCTGTCTCTTTTATCTGGGATTTTTTGGAACGGTTTTGGGATTTTTTTGGTATTATGAAGGAATACAAACGCTCGGTCCCATGAAGGCAGGCGTATTTATTAATTTTGTACCGGTCTCTGCCATTATTCTCTCCTATTTTATTCTCAAGGAACCGGTCACAAAAGAAATCCTGGCCGGTGCTGTACTGGTGACTGCAGGCGTCTATTTAACCAATTTTTCGGGATTCCGGACAAGTGTGGATCCTGACAGATAGAAAAGGGTACTTAAAGACCTGGTAAAACAAAATGCCGGTATCTGTTGTACAGACCCGGCATTTTTATCCAACAGAAAACGGTTATCAGTCTTCTTCAACTACAATCGCGTTTTCTTCACAAACTTCTACGCAGCTTTCACAGCCCATGCACTCTTCTGCATTGACCGGAACTGATTTTTCGTCCTGCATCTCAAATACTTCTACGGGACAAACGTCTACACATTCTTCACAACCAACGCATTTTGCTTCATCAACAATAGGATTAAATGCCATTTTAACAATCTCCTTAATAAATTAATAGTATTATAAAATCACTTTTTAAATAGAACCTTGAGCTTAAAAACCGCTTTTATAACATGTCATTTGATAAAATCAAGTTTTTTATGATTTTAGTTGTACCAGACAGACGGCAATCGACTGATCCGGTATATTTAAAAACGCCTTCATACCACCTTCCGGAAAAAGACACAATTTAATTTTGCCCGACAGAAAACATGTGTCATCGGCTTCAGGCTGAGCACTTCCGGAAGCATTATTCTCTGCAATTGTTTCTTTTAAAAATTGAGAAAAGCCCTGAAGCCAGTTGCTTTTCTTTTCACAATCATTTTCATGCACTTTTATGGAATCAATGTCAAGGGCATTTATCACGCCTTCACACTGGGACACCATATAATCCAATACAGCAGGGCTTGTGGTAACTAAAAGAGGAGCGCCCGGCTGTTTAAAAATCTCTCGGTTGGCTGCGTATCTAAACCAGGACACGACTCTTTCTTTGGTCATTATCCTGCCGGGATCCAGGTAGCCTGAATCTGGCAGCCCCCTATCAAATTTTTCCGATTTTTCTTCCGCTTTTTCTGCTGGGGTCTCCCCGATTAATTCGGAAAAAAGCGAGGCGTTGCTCTTTTCCAATGCCGTCAACTCATCATCAATCCCTTCATTCTGAACATCCAACAATTGGGCAAATTTTAATAACAATAACGGATTGGGCACCTTTTTTTTTTGATCAGACAAGGACTGTTTTACCCCTCTTCTGATCTGGGATTGAATACTTGAAAGCCCGGTAGCGTCCATAAAATAGGGTTCTTCCTTGAGCAATGCTTTCAGGTTTTTTTCATTTCCCCTGTGAAGCTTCGCCCAGTCCAGATAGGATTGCACCTGTTTTTCTGCCTCCCCCAGCTCCTGGGCCAAAGGGAAAATGGGATGCAAAATATTTTTCTCTGCCAGGTCGGCCAGTATGGGATCAGCGGTAAAATCCTTTACCAGGGGCAAAAAACCCATATTCTGGAAAAATGCGGTGACACTGGTCAATTGATTTTTTGAGATATGGGAAAAGGGAAAAAACATCGTGTCAATCATGTTTCCAGGCATATTTTCTGTCATCTTTTTATTCAAAATTTCATTCCTATGAGAAGGTCACACCTTTTTATCATGAACATAAACGCCCATGGTCACAAGCTCATTTCTGATCTTGTCCGCCAGAACCCAGTCATTTTTAAGCCTGGCCTCATGGCGGTCTTTAATGAGACCCTGAGCAGTATTGGAATATTCCATTTTTGTGTTAAAATCAAATATTTTCAACATGGCGTCCACTTCCTTGAAACAATTAAGCAATTGTTTGGCAAAAAAGGGCGTGATCTGGTCCTGGTTAATCAGACGGTTTATTTTTTTAACCCCAGAAAGAAGGCAGGAAATTACATCCGAGACCTTCAGGTCATCTGCCATTGCCGACAAGACTCCCTGGCGCAGATCATAGATCAATTGATCCGTGTTTTCAATATCCACATTTTCAGATCCATCAGCCCCTTCCCCCCTATCCGCCAGGGTGATGGCACCCAGGGTTTCAATGCATCTATTCATCTTGGCCAGGGTAAATTTTGCATCCCGCAATGCCTGGGCGGACAGGATTAACTGTTTTCTATAATGACTGAAGATCAGCCAGAATCGAATGGTTTTCAAATCCCACCCCTGTTGAGTAAGGGTATCAAGGGATATTTCTTCTATCCATTCTTTTTCCAGGGAACCGTCATATTGGGTCGGGTCACAATGCATCCATACATTGGCAAGGGTGGATCCTGCGGCTGCCCTGGCAATAGCAATTTCATTTTCATGGTGGGGAAATAAAAGCTCCCGGCTGCCGGTGTGGATATCAAACTGCTTGCCCAAGTAGCGCATGGCAATGGCCGAACATTGTAAATGAAGGGATGGCCGGACATTTCCCCACTCCGTCTTTATTCCCACCCCCCGTTTCAGTTCTGAAAGGCTCACCCGCTTTAAAAGCGTAAAATCCCTGGGGTTGAGTTTTTCATACTCATCCAGGTCAACGGTGGCCCCAAGTTTGATCTTATTGAGGTCCACATTTGAAAAATGACCATACTCGGGCTGGCTTGCAATATCAAAATAAACTGAGTGCAATTTTTCATAGGCATGGTTACGGGCAAGCAGGGTCCTGGAAAGATCCGTCATCTCCGTAAAATGATCAGAGACCCTGGGGTAGGCCTGGGCCGGTCGCATATCCAGCCGTGCAAGATCTGATTTAAAGGCGTCTATGTGGGGAAGAACAAAATCATCAAGGGACTGGCCTGTTTCTCCTGATCCCTTAATGGTCTTGTCATCATAGTCTGTTATATTAATGACATGGTTGACCGAAAAATTGTGAAACTCAAGATACCGAATCAATAAATCCGTAAAGGCAAAGCGCCGAAGCAACCCGACATGCAGGCGCCGGTCAACGGTGGGACCACAGGTATAGATACCGATTTTCTCTAGTTCAATGGGTACAAACTGTTCTTTTTGCCGGGACAGGGTATTGTGCACCCTTAGGTCAACCTTTTTTTCCACGGAAAAAAGAGCGGTGGAAAGGTATCGTTCCCCGCTATCGGGAAAGATGACCACCACCACCCCCGTTTGAAGTTTTTGGGCTTCTTCAATGGCGGCAGCCATGGCCGCTCCGCTGCTCATGCCCACAAACAAGCCCTCCTGCCGGGCCAATTGTCTGGCAGCTTCAAAGGCCGTGTCATCCGCCACACGGATGGTGGTATCCAATTGTTTCTTATCAAAAATCCCGGGGGTATAGGATTCCTTCATATTTTTCAACCCCTGGATCCTATGCCCCAGATAGGGTTCGGCACAAACGATATTAATGTCTGGATCCACCTCTTTTAGATACCGGGCGAGACCCATGAGGGTTCCAGACGTCCCAACGGTTGCAACGACACTGGATAGCCGGCCCTTGGACTGGGCCTTGACCTGGGCAACAATTTCAGGACCCGTGGTATGGTAATGGGCTTTCCAGTTTGCTGGATTATTATATTGGTCCGTGAGGTAATACGCGTCAGGATGTTCTCTGGCAAGGCGATAGGCCTCTTCAATGGCACCGTCGGATCCCAGGTGCTGGGGGGTTAAAATAATCTGGGCCCCCCGGGCCCGCAATATTCGCTTTCTTTCCTCACTGGCATTTTCCGCCATGGTCAGGGCAAGCTTATAGCCTTTTACTGCACAGATCATGGCAAGCCCGATACCGGTATTACCGCTGGTGGCTTCAATCACGGTTTTTTCGGAAGAAAGATGACCGGCCGCCTCGGCTGCCGTGATCATATACAGGGCGGACCTGTCTTTAATGGACCCGCCCGGATTCATATATTCCAATTTGGCAAAAATTTTCACACCGGGAACCGGATTTAACCTCGTGATTTCAACCATGGGGGTATTACCGATAGACTCTATTATGGAAGCGGTCATAAATGTCCTTTCAATCCTGGCAATCGAGGATCCATTACCGGATCAATTCAAACTGTCTTGCCGGATCTTTCTAAGCTTATTCTGACTTGACTTTTGCACTATAAAATGGCTTTATACAATAATTTTAATTGATGTGCAATTTATTACTGGATAGCCATGTTTTGTTTGTTTTTACAAAGAAGACTGCCGCTGATGGCGGCAGTTGCTTTTTTTTGTTGTATGGTTTCAGCCCGGGGTGTCCTTGCCGGATCTCTTCCTGAAAATCCCAAGGAGGTCTCCTGGCATATTTCTGCTCTAATGGTGACCTATGACGATGAACGCAAATTATATATTGCCGAAGATGATGTAGTAATTACCGGCGGCGCAACACGGCTGGAAGCAGATTATGTAGAATTTTCAAACAAGACAAAGGATGCCTTTGCCCAAGGCAATGTGTTGCTTATCTCCGGCCAGGATTCCATCACCTGCAATGCCATGCAGATCAATCTTTTGACAGAAAAAGGGACCATTAACAAAGGGACTATCTTTATCCAGGAAAATAATTTTTATATCAATGGCGAGAATATCAAAAAAACAGGGCAATTTACCTATAGCGCAGACAAGGGTTCCATCACCTCCTGTGCGGGAGATTCCCCGGACTGGAAAATTACCGGTAAAAACATCAAAGTGACGGTTGAAGGGTATGGAAGTGCCAACCACACTGTCCTGTGGGCAAAAAAAATCCCCAGTCTCTATTCTCCCTATCTTTCCTTTCCCGTAAAAACAAAACGCCAGACAGGGCTTTTAATCCCCCGGGTAACCAGTTCAGACAAAAAAGGATTTGAATACGAACAACCCTTATACCTAGCCATTTCAAAAAATATGGATGCCAGTGTTTATGCCAATTATATGTCCGACCGAGGCACAAAAGTTGCCGGTGAATTCAGGTATGTTCTGGACAGTGCCTCCAAGGGCGCCATGTTTATGGACTATCTGGATGATTCAAAAATAGGCGACGGCACAGAGGCAAACAAAAAGTACAGCTATGACACCACTTCCGTGCGGACCAACAATGACCGGTACTGGTTTCGAATGAAACACGACCAGGATTTGACCAACGGATATACCGCTAAACTGGACCTGGATGTTGTCAGCGATGCCGATTATCTCCTGGAGTTTCGGGACGGATTCACCGGGTATGATGAGACCAATGATTTTTTTGGAACGGCCTTTGGCAGAAGTCTGGACGAATATGATGACACCACCCGAAAAAACAGTTTGGTCATCAATAAAAACTGGTCCAAGTATAGTTTTAATGCCCAGGCCCTCTGGTATGACAATGTTGTGGCACGCCAGGATGACACAGCAGACACCACCCTGCAAACCCTTCCCAGCTTTGAATTTGATGCGTCCCAACAACAAATCGGGACATCCAGTGTCTATTATACGCTGGACTCGGAATTTCGATCTTTTTACCGGCAGGATACCACAGACACCCTTGTGAATGGACAACGACTTGATGTATACCCCAAGTTCTCCCTTCCCACCCGGCTGGGCAAGTCCTTTTTCTTTGAGCCCTATATCGGCACCCGGGGAACGGCATGGTTCACGGACGACTATACCGATGGCGATGGCAATGATGATAATTTCAGAACACGGGCGACCTATGACATGGGGGCCCAGCTGTCCACAACCATTAATAAAATTTTTACCCTGAACAATGGGTTTGCAGACAAGATTAAGCATACCCTGGTGCCAAAGATTGAATATGCCTATCAACCCAATGTGATCCAGGACGATTTGCCCTATTTTGACACCCTTGACAAGATTACGGAAAGCAATCTTGCTACCTGGTCCCTGACCAACAGCTTTATTACCAGAAACCCAGTTGAAAACCCGGATGGAACACCGTCAAGCCAGTATAAGGAAATTGTCTGGATAAAATTATACCAGAGCTATAACCTGACGGATCGATATTCAAATCCCTGGTCTGACATCTCTCTTGAAAGTGAATTCAATCCGGCTCAATATTTTTCCATAACCGCAGACATTGACTGGTCTCCCTACACCAATCATTTCACAGACACCAAGGTGGGGGCAAACATACGAGACAATCGTGGGGATTCCCTGCGCACCTACTACCGGTATACAAAAGATTCTTTAAAAACGGCCGCAGATGAATCTCTGGAAACCTGGTACACCCGGCTCAATGTCCAGCTTACGGACACGCTGGCCGCCTATTGCTCCTATGAGAGCGATTTGAAAATAAATGAAAACATTGAAAGCATTGTGGGATTCACCATAAAAAAGGCCTGCTGGGGACTGGGTGTGGAATTTAAAGACACCTCTGCTGACACAAGTATCTCCGTTATGGTCACCCTTAACGGGATCGGAGGATTTGGTACCCAATGAACAAATGCTTAAACTGGTTTGCCCTTTTGACCCGAAGCAATTTTGAACAAACCGTCTACACTAGTATTACCGGGAAAAACATAGATGCTTTTTTACCCAGGACAAGAAAAAAAAGCAAAAGAAAAGACCGGAAATTAATGATTGAAGTCCCCTTATTCCCTGGTTATTTATTTGTCAGATCTACCCGAGAACCCGCAGCCCAGCTCACTATTCTTAAAACGACAGGTGCTGTCAGGCTGTTGGGGAATACCCAGGGACCGCTTCCCATTCCCGATTTCCAGATAAAATCCTTGCAGCTTATGACCAATGCCAACATGGATCTTATTACAGGAAGCTCAATCTTGCTTCAGAAAGGGGACCCTGTGATGATTTTAGAGGGTCCCATGGCAGGGGTAAGAGGAGAGTTTACCCGGCACAAAGGAAGGGGACGTGTCATCATTAAAATTGATCTTCTCGGTCAGTATGCCGGAGTGGAGATGGATGGAGAAAATGTTGAAAAAATTCCCGACTTCCTATCATAACCCCTTGACTTTTTATTAAATATTCAATAAAAGTCAGACAAAATAAAAAGCATTTTTAATTGTATATTGAGGATCTATGAATAAACTTGAATTGATTTCCACGTTAAAGGAAAGGGCAAACCTGACCAAGGGCGAAGCCGCAGAAGTGATTAAACTTTTTTTCGATTCCCTGGCAGAATCATTTGTCAATGGGGAGCGGGTTGAGATAAGGGGATTGTGCAGCTTTCATATCAAGGAATACAAAAGCTATACCGGAAGAAATCCCAAAACCGGACAGAAGGTACAGATCCCCCCCAAACGACTGCCCTTTTTCAAATGTGGAAAAGAGCTGAAGGAGCGGGTAGATTACTAACCGATGTTCATTGATAAAGGGATGTCGGCTTTTGATCAAAAAACCGACATCTCCCAGATAGATTCTGAATTAGCCTATATTATTCAGGCAGGCAAAATTCCCAATGCCCTTCTCTTCTCCGGAAAAAAAAATACCGGAAAAAATGAAAGGGCATTTGAATTTGCAAAAGCCTGTAACTGTATAGCTGACACCAAAAGACCCTGCAACAATTGCCTGCCCTGCAAAAAGATAAATTCAGGCATGCACCCGGACATTCTCCAGGTGTCCCTGTCCGAAAAAAAAAAAATGATCTCAATCTCCCAGATCAGAGAAATCGGTCTATTATTGTCTGCAAAGCCAAATGAAGCAAAAAAGCGCATGGTCCTGATCAAGGATGCGGACAAAATGAATGTCCAGGCCCAAAACGCATTGCTCAAAATGTTGGAAGAACCACCGAAAAATACATTTTTTATCCTGACGGCCACCCATACCCCTCCTCTTTTACCCACCATTCTTTCACGGTGCCGACAATTTCGGTTTTGTCCCCCTTCCTCCCATGAAATCCAGACGACACTCGTCCACCAGTATGGGATTGACCCGAAAAAAGCGTATATTTTCTCCCGGACAGCAGGGTCTGATCTCAAAAAAGCCCTTATGTTTTTAAATCTGGACACAGAGGGGGAAAAAATATCAGGAAGGGACTGGCAAAAACAGCGCACCTGGATTATACAAGAAGTCATTGGCCTTGTTACCGCCCAAAACGTGACAAAAATTCACAGGGGACTTATGCTCGCACAAAGATTAAGTATGGATCCCGACACTATTTTTGAAAGCCTGAGCATCGTTAAAATGGTTCTCAGGGATCTTTGCGTATTTAAATATACCCCTGAACGAATAGTTAACCTTGATTTTTTTGACGCATTTAAAGATATTAGTCAAATGCATGCTTACAATACATTTCTTGGATGGGTAAAAGATCTTTATGAAACCGAACGACGACTGGCGTCAAATAGTTCAATCCGGTTGACCCTGGATCGTTTTTTCCTGAAATTGTCAATGGTATAGGAACCTATATATATGATTAAAGTAGCCGGTGTAAAATTTAAGACAGCAGGAAAAATATATGATTTCAAAAGTGATGCCTTTGTCCTTGGTCTTGGGGATCACGTCATTGTTGAAACCGAACAGGGGCTTGGCTTTGGAACCATTGCCAGACCACCGGTTGAAATGGAAAAAATTGAAAAAAAACTCAAGCAGATTGTCCGGGTGGCAACCAAAGAAGATTTCATCAAAAGAGAAGAACTCGAACAGCTTGAAATTAGGGCACAAGAATTTTGTGCCCGGCGCATAACTGACCTGGGCCTTTTCATGAACCTGTTCAGTGTTGAAAGTACCTTTGACAGGAACAAGCTGACCTTTTTCTATACAGCCGACGGCCGAATTGATTTCAGAGAACTCGTCAAATTGCTGGTCAAAGAATACAGCATTCGCATTGAAATGCGCCAGGTGGGTATCCGGAATCTGTCAAAACATTGCGGAGGACTGGGCAAATGCGGCAGGGAAATTTGCTGTTCATCCTTCATGCACACCTTTGAACCCGTCTCCATAAAAATGGCCAAAGAGCAGGGACTTTCCTTGAATCCCACCAAAATATCCGGGGTATGCGGCCGCCTCATGTGCTGCCTGACGTTTGAAAACAGTACCTACAAGCATTTAAAAAGAAAAATGCCGAAACTGGGTAAAATCATTACCGTTGAAGAAGGCCTGGGAAAAGTGGTCCGGCAGAATGTGCTAAAAGAAAGTATTACCATACGGCTTGAAGATAGAACAGAAATTGAAAAAAAAATCAGTGAATTAAAAAATACATAGGACAGGACACGACCCCATGGAAAAACAACGCCAGTTTTTTACAACCCCCATCTACTATGTCAATGCAAAACCCCACCTGGGACATGCCTATACTTCCATTGCCGCCGATGTGGCAACACGGTATAAACAAATGGATAATCAGGAAACCTTTTTTCTAACTGGCACAGATGAACACGGGGATAAAATTGTCCAGGCCGCAGAGACACAAAACACATCTCCCAAAGCCTATGCCGATCAAATCAGCCAGCTGTTCCAGGATCTTTTACCCCTGCTGCAAATTAAAAATGATCAATTTATCCGGACAACCGACCCAGATCATATACAAGTAGTAACCGCCATTTTAACCAAAATTCATGAGGCGGGGGATATTTATTTTGCAAGTTATGAAGGCCTGTACTGTTTTGGTTGTGAACGGTTTTACCAGGAACGCGAATTGGTTGACGGGCGCTGTCCCGACCATGGGACAGTGCCTGAAGCCATAAAGGAATCCAATTATTTCTTTAAAATGAGCAAATACCAGGAGTGGCTCATTGATCACATCAATACCCACGAAAATTTCATACAACCAGCACAATATAAAAATGAGATTCTTTCCTTTTTAAAAGAGCCCCTGGAAGATTTATGTATTTCCCGGCCCAAGGCCCGGCTTACCTGGGGGATCACCCTGCCCTTTGACCAGGACTATGTGACCTATGTCTGGTTTGATGCCCTGGTAAACTATGTCTCAGCCCTGGGGTATCCCGACGGGGATAAGTTCAAGCGTTTCTGGCACACAACCCGGCATTTTGTAGCAAAGGATATCATCAAGCCCCATGGTATTTACTGGCCCATCATGCTCAAGGCAGCAGGACTTGATATCTATGATGGCCTCAATGTCCACGGATTCTGGAATGTAAAAGGCAGTAAGATGTCCAAGAGCATCGGCAACGTAACCGATCCCGTTGAAGTGACAAGGCAATTCGGGGTGGATCCTTTCCGATATTTTCTCATGCGGGAAATGGTCTTTGGACTGGATGCCAATTTCACCGAAGATGCCATTGTATCCCGCATTAACGCCGACCTTGCCAATGATCTGGGCAATTTGTTCTCACGGATTCTTTCCATGAACACTAGATATTTTGAAGGCAAGATAATGGGGATCGATCCTGCCCTTGAGACACAATTTAGTCTTGAACCCAATGCGGTAAAAGCCATGGACGGGTTTAAAGAAGCCATGGAACGCTGTCAATTTCACAAGGGACTGGCATCCATCTGGGCCTTTATCAGTACCATGAACAAATATATCGACACCCATGAGCCCTGGTCCCTTGCCAAGGACGCCTCAAAAGAATCAGCTCTCGGGACGGTGTTATATAACCTGATAGAAGGGATCAGAGTGGTTTCCTGCCTCATCTATCCTGTGATGCCGGCAACCAGTCGCAAAATGCAGCTGGCACTCGGGTTAGAGATACCGGCCAAGGGATTTTTTGACCTGGACCAGATTTTACCCTGGGCCCAAATAAAAAAAGGAGATTCTCTTGATAAACCGGAAATTTTATTTCCCAGAATTGACATCAAGACTGACGCCAAAAAAGCAGTCGTTAAAAAAGAGAAGGCCTTTAAACCCGCATTAAAAGAAGAAATTTCCCTTGAGGATTTCTCTAAAATTGATTTAAGGGCGGCAACGATCCTATCGGCTGAAAAAATTGAAACCTCCAATAAGCTGGTGAAACTTAAGGTGGACCTGGGGGCACAAACCCGGCAGGTGATTGCGGGTATCGGAAAAAGTTACACCCCCCAGGAATTGGTGGGCAAGCAGGTCATTGTGGTGGCCAATTTAAAAGAGATCCGGATCATGGGAGAACTCTCCCAGGGCATGGTCCTTGCCGCCAGCCACAAAAAAAAGTTGATTTTATCTGGATTTGAAAAAGATCTGTTACCAGGAAATCTTGTCAAATAGTGTTGCGTTAAGATTCACAGAAAAGAACCTGTCCGGAAGGCTATCCTTCCGGACACAAGCCCTTCGGACAATTATTTGTATACCCATAAAAAAGAAAACTCCTGGCAGGCCCATCAATCTGATTTTATTTTAAAGCGACAAAGGAAACGATTGCTTCAAAAATATATCAGGCGCTTCATGGCACTTGTCATACCCAGTCTTTTAATCCTTGGCGCCTGGCATTTCTTAAATTTGGAAACCCTGTTCAAAGAAAAGACGCAACAGACTATTTCAAAGCCACCTCCCGCAAAGGAACAGGCTCTCCCCCAATTCACCCTGCCTAAAGCTGATTTAAAAGGGTTGATTGGAAAAACCGGTTTTCTCAATGCCGATAAAAATATTTTTTTTGTGGACACCCCGGATAAAAGCTACACCCTTACCACCAGCCTGGACACAAGACTGCAAAAAACCCTTATAACGGCCCTGGCACGGTTAAAAAACCTTACTAGGGGAAAACCCCAGCGAATCGCCATTGTTGCCATGGATCCTGCAAATGGAAGCCTTCGGGCAATGGCAGGCTTTGACCTGGACAATTCCCATGCCAATCCCTGTATGGTATCGGATTATCCGGCAGCCAGTATATTCAAAATTATCACCGCATCTGCGGCAATCGATTCCCTGGGATACACGGCCCATACGCCCCTGTATTTTAACGGGAACAAATATACCCTCTACAAACGCCAGCTCACCGAGGTTAAAAACAAATATACCTCAAAGACCTCCCTTTCCAGGGCTTTTGCAGAATCCATAAATCCTATTTTTGGTAAAATCGGAAAAAACTATCTGGGACGAACAAGACTGAATACCTATGCCCATGCCTTTGGATTTAACCAGGACCCGGACTCGGAACTATCCTTTGAATCCGGCAGGTTCAGCGTCACAGGGAGTGATTATCATCTGGCAGAGCTGGGCTGCGGATTTAACAGGAAAACAATGATCTCGCCCATGTTCGGGGCCATGCTGGTAACCACCATTCTAAACTCAGGAGCCTCCCTTGTCCCTCGTATTATCGACCAGGTTTCAACCAGCAATGGACAAATCATTTACAAAGGGAAAAAAGAATACTATAAAACTGCCATAACCCCCAAAACAGCAACCACAATGATCCAACTCATGCAAACAACGGTTACCAGGGGAACTGCCAAGAAATCTTTCCGTGGATTCACCCGGGACAAGGTTTTGTCAAAGCTTGTCATTGGCGGGAAAACCGGTTCCCTGTACAACAGGAAAAGAACTGTTAAATATGACTGGTTCATCGGATTCGGCAAAGAAAAAACCGGGGAAAAAGCACTGGCGGTTGCCATTGTTGTGGGTCACAAAAAATATATTGGAACCCGGGCCAGTACCTATGCCAGAAAAATTTTGAAAACTTATTTCAAAGAAATACCCGTAAGAACAGCACACCTAAACAAAGCAAAATAGGGATTAACCCCAAAAAAAATCTTTTGGTGAAGGAGAAAGAATGTCGGCAATAAAAAGTCTTTTCAATCTAATCCGCAGGGCATTGGCCCACATTGAAGTTGGGAAATCGCTTTCCAAGGCAAAAACAAACAGCCTGATACTATTTCCATACCACCCAACAGTTTTATCATGCGGTATTTCAGCCTTTGTGGCCTTTAAAGGTAAAAAAACAGATGGAAAGTTTGATCTGGATCTTTTTTCAGAAGAGATAGCAAAATTACGCCAGACGGTTCTTTTGCCAATGGAAACAAACCCTGAAACCTGCGCCCCTTCCATTAAAAAAGAATATCTTGGCGGGGACCGGGTACTGAACCTATTATTTAAAACCGCCCAGACCTTAAAACTAGAATCTGTTTTCAGCAACCTATTTTTTTGCAATAATAAAACCAACAATGATAAAACCAGCACTGCTAAAATTGCCCAGCTCACCGACATCATTGATCTTATCCGTCAAACCCTGGCAGACCAGGACAATGAATTCAAACGAACAGGGCCCCGTCTCGCTTCTTCGGATGTGGATATCATTTCCATGCGCATCGAAAAGCTCAAGGATATTTTCTGGTGCCTGAAAAAAGAAGTTCTTGACAATATAAATGCCGTCAAGGCGCTTTCAAGGGGGATAACCTCAGACAACCCCGAAGGATTGATATTTTTCAAACGGATCAATTCGGTTTTAAACAGCATTGATCGGCTTGAAGTACGGGGAAGGGACTCTGCGGGAATCTCTGTTGTCTTTACCCTTACAAAGGATGAATTTGAAAATTTCCGCACAGGACTCGTCCAGGCGGGACTTTCCGATAGCCTGAAAACCAGAACCAATCACCTGGTCCTGTCCAACAATAGCATCAGTATCAATGATACCGTCGAAGAAACGAGCGGGGATCATCTGGTCAGCATCTCTTTTGCCTATAAATTTGCAGCAGAGATAGGCGCGTTGGGGGATAACATCGCCTTTATCAGAAGCCAGATAAAAAATGACCACCTGCTCCAGCTGCTGACAAATTACACGGTAAGAACCAACTCCGTTTCCGCCCACACAAGGTGGGCATCGGTGGGGGACATCTCGGTGGCCAACTGCCATCCGGTTGACAATACCCCCACGGACAAAGAGATCGAAAAAACCGGCATTATCCATGTGTGCCTCAACGGAGATATTGACAATTATCTTGAACTGAAAACAGAATATGAAGCCCGGTACGATAAAATCCACAACTCCATCAATACCGATACAAAGCTCATTCCCCTTCAGATTGAACACCACTTAAAGCAAGGGGCTCCCATTGAAGAGGCCTTCAGACTGGCCGTCAATGATTTCCATGGTTCCCATGCCATCAGCATGCACACGGACCTCGCACCCGGGAAACTTTTTCTTGCCCAGCGAGGCAGCGGTCAGGCCATTTTTGTGGGAATTGCCCCGGATCATTACATTGCGGCCTCGGAGCTCTATGGGGTTGTTGAAGAAACTCAAGATTATATCAAACTCAATGGAGAGGAAAACGGCCAGATTGTTGTCCTTGACCAGAACTCAGCCGGAGGGGTGGATGGGGTTCGTTCCTTTTATTATGACAGCCGGCCCATTGTTCTGGATACCGCCGATGTATTGACAAGCCAGATCACCTCCCGGGATATTGACCGCCAGGATTTTCCCCATTATTTTCTCAAGGAGATCTCAGAATCTCCCCTGTCCGTTGCAAAGACCCTTGAAAACAAATTTACCTTGATTCCCGAAACCGATCTCTTTGAAACCAACCTTGGCGAACAGGTAATTCCAGGGGACCTTGAAACACAATTAAGAAAAGGCAAAATTAAGAAAATCTATTTCATTGGACAGGGAACCGCCGGAATTGCCGCCCAGGGCTGTGCCACCCTTTTAACCCATTACCTGGGTGACAAGGAGCTTACCATCAGGGCGCTCAAATCCTCGGAACTATCCGGATTCAGTATCCTTGAAAATGGAAACGGTCATAATGCCATGGGCAATACCCTGGTGGTTGCCATGAGCCAGTCCGGCACCACAACAGATACCAACCGTGCCGTTGACATGGTAAACAATTGCGGTGCCAGAACCATTGCCATTGTCAACCGAAGGGATTCCGACCTGACCTTTAAAACCGACGGGGTTCTGTATACCAGTTCCGGCAGGGATATTGAAATGTCCGTGGCCTCCACCAAGGCTTTTTATTCCCAGCTCACGGCCGGGGCCATTCTGGGCCTTCACCTTTCAAAAATTTTCGGGGCAAGGTCCAATGAATTTATTACACAAAACATACAAGAACTGATCTTACTTCCTGAAAAAATGCAGACAATCCTTGGCATGCGAGAAAAGATCAAATCCTCTGCCTCCCGCCTGGCAGTATCAAAAAACTATTGGGCAACCGTGGGGTCCGGTGCCAACAAAACATCGGCCGATGAAATCCGAATCAAATTGTCCGAGCTATGCTATAAAACGATTTCTTCTGATTTTGTGGAAGACAAAAAACACATTGACCTTTCCTCTGAACCCTTGATCATTGTCTGTGCCGCTGGTACCAGGGAAAGTGTATTGGGTGATATCATCAAAGACTGCGCTATTTTCCATGCCCATAAAGCCTGGCCCGTTGTGATCACGACGGTTGGAGAAGACCGGTTTGACCTCTATGCAAAAGATGTCTTTAAAATCCCGGAAATCAGCGAACATCTGGCACCGGTGCTCAACACCCTGGTGGGCCATATCTGGGGATATTATGCCGCCCTTACCATCAATGAGGGCTCAAGATTTTTGTACACCTGCAGGGCAGAAATCCAGGATGTCCTGGATGAACATACCGCCATGGGTCACGATGAATACGAGGTGCTGCTGGAAAAAAATTTCCGGGAAAAAATAGCTATTGTTTACAATAAATTTTCTAAAAAAAGACGGGGGAAATTTTTCCCTAGTTCCATGGGCCTTGATACGGTGGCCAACATCACCCTGTTGTTAAAATACCTGTCCGGCCGGTTACCGGTCTCTGATTTTGAAATTGATTTTGAGATAAAGGGCACCCCCTCTAACATGCTCAATACCTTTTTTGACAATATGGGCAAGGCCATTAATACCCTGGCAAGACCTGTGGATGCCATTAAACACCAGGCAAAAACCGTTACTGTGGGTACCAGTCGGATCTCTGAGATTTTTGAAGGTGCCATATTTGATCAACTGACGGCCAATGATATCCAGATATCCCAGTTGACCAATAAAAATGTATTGGTCATAAAAAACCTCCAGGAAGTGATCTCAACAGTTAAGGGCGGCCTTTTATACCAGATCTCTGGGCTTAGCCTCCTGGGAGAAGTCACCCCGGAAACAAAAATTACGATCCTTAGAAAAACCGGTTCTCTCAAACAGGAAACCTCCCGGGTGGAAAGTGATCCCCGCCTGAAGGGAACCAAAAATATCATTGTCAGGGAAGGCAATGTTTATATTGGAAAGGGAAGAAAGGACCAGAAAAACATTCTGGTGATTCCGGTCATCTCCAAATCACCCTCAACCCCGAACATCATTGAATATATCCTCTCTTTGAATGTGGCCTTTAAAACACCAGGGGAAGTTTCGCTTTTGAAAAAGATAAAAGCCCTGGGGGGAAAATATACCCGGTTAAAAGACTGGGTTCTTGAGAGTGAAAACATCCAATGGGATGATAACTTCTTAAACCTGGTTGAAGTGGACACCTTGTTTGGTGACACGGCAGAACAGGTGGTGGAAGCCATTCTTAAAAAAATCAAATAACCCGTATGGTACCTGCCCATAGAAAAGAAGGGATGTATTCCTATCTCATCGTTCTGACCATCTGCTCCACTATTGGCCTCCAATGCTGGCGGACGCTGTTTGATAATTTTGGCGTCAACGTGGTGGGGCTTGACGGCCACCATGTCGGCATTTTGCAATCCATCAGGGAAATACCCGGGTTTCTGGCATTGCTGGTAACCTATGTGTTATTGATTATCAAAGAGCACCGTTTGGCCGCCCTTTCCATCCTATTTATGGGGGTCGGGATCTTTTTTACCGGTCTTTTGCCCAGCTTCACAGGCCTTGCCATCACCACCATGGTCATGAGTTTCGGATTTCACTATTATGAAACCTGCAGCCAGTCACTGACCCTTCAATACTTTGACAAGCAGACATCTCCCATCATATTTGCCGAGCAACAGCAATTTGCTGCTGTTGCCAGTATTTTTGTGGGAATCAGTATCTTTCTTATGGCCCCTTTTTTAAGCTATCAAGCCATATTTATTCTCTTTGGGTTCCTCATCATTTCCTGCGGCATCTGGGCTTTTACAAAAAAACCATCCAAACAGACACTTGTCCCCCAAAAAAAGAAGATGGTAATTAAAAAAAAATATTGGCTCTATTATTTTTTAACCTTCATGGCCGGGGCAAGGCGTCAGATTTTCATGGCCTTTGCTGTTTTTTTACTGGTGAAAAAATTTGGATTTTCTGTCCAGGACATTACCCTTCTGTTCCTGCTCAACAATGCGATTAAATTTTTTATCAACCCCTTGATCGGACGCTTTATCCTCCGGTTTGGTGAACGCAAACTTCTGTCCATGGAATACCTGGTTCTCATCCTGGTCTTTATTGCCTATGCCTTTGTGGAATCAAAGATGCTTGCAGGCGTCCTCTATGTCCTGGACCATATATTTTTCAGCTTTGCCATGGGCATTAAAACCTATTTTCAAAAAATTGCCGACCCCAGGGATATTGCGGCCAGCGCAGCCGTCGGTTTTACCATCAACCATATTGCCGCGGTCATTCTCCCGGTTATTGGCGGCCTGTTATGGATGATCGATTATAAAATCCCCTTTTTGGCGGGGGCGGTCTTTAGTTTTATCTCCCTTTGTCTGGTGCAATTCATCCCCTCCCACCCCAAAAAGGAATAAGAATGGAATTTTTTCTGATTTATCTAAGGGTCCATGCAGCGGTTCAGTTCATAAATAATCTAATCGCTTTTGCATTGGATAGCAGATACCCATATTAAAAATCTATCAAAAAGCTTAACTTTCAATGGCTCTCGAACGAACCCCTTTCAAATAGTTCATGCAGTAATCGTCTTGGCCCAGAAGCATGTCAGCGGTTTTGATGGTGGCCATGATTTTTTGGTCCAGAGGATCAATAATAGCAGAATCCATACCAGCATCCATCATCAGGGAAACAAAGGTTCTGTTGATGATTTTTCTTTGGGGCAGGCCATAGGAAATGTTGGACAGGCCGCCGGTGATGTGAACTTCGGGAAAAGCTGTTTTGATGGCCCGGACTGCATCCAGAACCATGACCCCTTTGTTGGAGTCGGTGCTGATGGGCTGGACCAGGGGATCCACATAGATAAAGGCCGTGGGAATGCCGATCTTGTTGAGCTCTCCCACCAGGGTAACGGCCCGGTCCAAAATGTCATCGGCGGATGCGGGCATGCCGCTATCATCCATGCACAGGGCAATCACCCTGCACTCCTTTCCTTTCAGAAAGGGCATCATGGCATTAAACCGCTCTTTTTCCAGGCTGATGGAATTGATCATGGGGGTCTTTTCCACCATCTTAAAGGCCATTTCCAAGACAGCCGGGTCTGGGCTGTCCAGGGAGAGGGGTACGGTGGCAATGGGCTGAATCGTATCCAGAAGCCAACGCATATCGTCTGTTTCATGGCCGATCCTGGCACCGGCATTCACATCAATATAGGTTGCACCGGCTTCCTGCTGTTTTTTAACATCATCAATGATATAGTCGAAATTACGCTCAGCCACAGCGGCCTGAACCAGTTTTCGGGACGTATTAATCCGTTCTCCAATGACTTCAAACATCTTATTTCCCCTAGTTGATAAATGATTTGGCCATTTTAGAGGCGGAACCGGCATCTGCCGCAAATCCATCGGCACCGATTTCATCTGCAAAGGCCTGGGTGACAGGCGCACCCCCCACCATGATTTTGACCTGGTCCCGCAGGCCTGATTCCACAATTGCATCCACAGTCTGTTTCATGGCGGGCATGGTGGTGGTGAGCAGGGCGGAGAGGCATACGATCTGGGCATTTTTCTTTTTGATCTCAGCCACAAAATCTTCAGGGGATATATCAACACCAAGGTTGTGAACTTCCAGTCCCGCACTTTCCATCATCATGGCCACCAGGTTTTTACCGATATCGTGAAGATCACCTTTTACGGTTCCGATGACTACGGATGCAGCAGCAGCGCCTTCGCCTTCCGCCAGCAGGGGTTTAAGAATTTCCACACAAGATCCCATGGCCTGTGCTGCCATAAGGACTTCAGGGATAAACATGTCTCCATTTTCCATTTTCTCACCCACGACGTCCATACCCGAAATAAGGCCCTTGTTGAGAATATCACCGGCAGGCACATCGGCAGCCAGGGCCTGGTTGACCAGATCGGTGAGTTTCCCGGCATCACATGCCACCAGGGCATCGGTCATTGCATTAAAGTCAGTCATTTTTTTTCCTTAAAAAAGTAAAAGACCCGGTCCTGAATATTTGATCCCAGGAGCCGGGTCGGTTTGTATTTCAAATTTTGTTTTATTCCGGCAGATCCTGTTTTAGCATCTTAAACCAGGAGATCACGACAAAGATAATGGGGAATACCATGAGGGCGCCGGCAAAATTGGCAAATACCCTCACCGATCCCAAGCCGCCGAGCATCAGCAAGGAGACCCCGAGCCCGCCCTGGAGAAGGGCCCAGTACAGCCGGTGTCCCCGGCTGGGATCCTGGCTCGGATTCAAGCGACGGGTTACTGCGGTGGAAATAACCAGGGAACAGGAATCCACACTTGTGGCCAGGAAAATTGTTGAAAATATACTATAACCGACAAGGACTACAATACCCAGGGGTAACGATTTAAGCACCGCAACCATGGCTGCTGATCCCCCGCTGGCCTTAAGGATGCCCACGGCATCCAAAATCCCGTGGAGCTGAACATGGAGGGAATAGGAGCCGAACACCCCGTGTATCATGAAAGCCCCTGCCGAACCGCCCAGAATACCCATGGACACGATCTGGCGCACGGTGCGCCCCCTTGAAATTCGAGCAATAAACAACCCCATGACCGGGCCGTAACTGGCCATGAACAGCGCATAGAAGACCGTCCAGTCCTGGGGAAATCGGCCCGGGGTAAAGGGATCAGTCCAGAACTGCATTTTAAAATAATTATCCAGCATCACGCCCACGGAATTGGTAAACGTATCCAGGATAAACCGTGTTGGGCCAAAAACAAAGGCAAAAACGATCATGGCCAGCGCAATGATGACATTGAGGTTGGACAGGCGCTGGATCCCTTTTTTCAGACCCAGCCAAAGGCTGCCGCAGAAAATGGTCGTGCTCACCAGGATCACCCCAAGTTCCATGGTCTTGGTAGGCTCAATACCGAAGATGCTGGAAATGGAGTGATTGACGATGGGGATAGAAATCCCCATGACGGCAGCATTGGCAAACACCAGACCCACCACGAAGAATATCTCAATACCGAGCCCAAGTGGCCCCTTGACCCGTTCTGTCCCGAGCAGGGGTTCTGCAGCAGCAGAAATACG
Source organism: Desulfobacteraceae bacterium (assembly GCA_016743945.1). Lineage (GTDB taxonomy): Bacteria > Desulfobacterota > Desulfobacteria > Desulfobacterales > Desulfobacteraceae > NBML01. The sequence continues at coordinate 19,390 of JADGFI010000033.1, read as the reverse complement.
GAGTACAGGGCGTTTGAGTTTATAAAACATATAGCAAATGGGCAGGGAGGTAACCACATACCAGGGCCAGGTCAGGGGCCCCCAATGAAAGAGCACATAAGCCAGGGACCATTCGTAGGCGGCCGTGCTCATGGGTGCAGCATACTGGGGCGGGGAGACAATGTCCCAGAGGGGCTCAACAATGGACCAGTACATGACGGCACCGGCAACACCCGTGCAAAACATCATGGAAATCCAGCTAAAGTTACCGAATTCCGGTTTTTCATCGGGCTTGCCAAACTTGATATCTCCGTGCTTGGAAAACACAAAATAAACAGACAGGCAGACCATGATAAAGCTGGCCCACAAATACAGGGAACCGGTATTTGCAGTAAAGGCATTATTCAGGGATTTGAACAGGGCCTGGCTCTGTTCCGGCCACAGAATCGAGGGCAGTGAAATACCCAGGATGACTAAGGTGGCAGGAATAAGAATCCGCATTTCAGGCCGAAGATCACTTCCCTGACTATCTAAATCATTTTCAGACATATACTTCTCTCCTTCTCTTTGTAAAGGACAAAGGGTTATAAGTTATCCATCTTTGTTGCCGGAACATGGCTGCGGCATTTTAGTTTGCTAATGTCAAAATGCAACAAGCATACCAAAACATAAAAGATAAATTTTTGTTTCTATTATCCCTCATTAAGGGGCCCTTTGTCATAAAATCATTGCAATAACGACAGGATTGTCGCAATACACCCACACCATAAACGACAACCCTGTCGTTTCAGACAAAGTTGCCATTTAAAGTGATAATCCGGTTTTATAGGCGGCCGAATCCTGAAGTGCATTGACCGCTTGGGCATCAAAGTTGTTAATCACGGCTATCCAGCCGTCTGTATAGGGGGCCGTATTCACCAGTGTGGGCTCATCCTCCAGGGCAGGATTCACCTCAACGATTTCCCCGGTCACGGGCATGAACAGCTCTGATACCGCCTTAAAGCTTTCAATGGATCCGAATACACTACCTGTTTCTATTTCATCTCCGGGCTCGGGCATTTCCACCCAGACCACTTCTCCCAACTGGGTCTGGGCAAAATCAGTAATCCCCATGACCAGGCGGTCACCCTCTTTTCTCACCCAGATATGTTCATGTGTATACCCAAGCTCACCGGGAAAATTTAATTCTGTCATTTTGAACTCCAAAATCATGTTTATATTTTTTTTAACCGTGTAGGGGTGTCCCCTTAGCCTTATGGCAAACTTCCATCATAATCTCAGCCACCGTGGGGTGGGCGTGGATGGTGTCGCAGACATCTTCCAGGGTCATCTTTTTTTCCACCAGAAGGGCGGCCTGGGCAATGATATCCGTGGCATGGGCACCGGCCAATTCAAACCCCAGGATCCTGTGGGTATGCGGATCAAAGGTGACAATGGCATGTCCGTCGAGCTTTCCAAGGGCCTGGATTTTTCCCAGGGTTCGGAACATGACCATGGCATCCGAAGCATCAAGTTTTGCCTGCTTTGCCTCAACCAGGGTCATGCCCACCGAGGCGATCTCGGGGCTGGTGAATATCCCGCCAGGCACCGTCCCATAGGACATGAAGGCATCTTTTCCGGCAATGGCTGCCACGGCGATCTCGGCTTCCCTGGCCGCCACATGGGCCAGCATCTGTTTCCCCGGGGCCCAGGCCGTATCCCCGATGGCAAAAATTCCCTCTACCGAGGTTTCCATGGCCCCATTCACCGGGATAAATCCTTTTTCCAACCCAATGCCAGCCTGCTCGAGGTTGAGTCCGGCCGTGGCGGGTTTCCGTCCCACGGTCACCAGAACTTTTTGGGCCTCAATATACTGAGGGCCCTCCTTTTCTTTGGCCGGTGCCAATTCCACCCTGCAACCGCCGTCCTTAATCTCAACCCCGGTCACGGTCCGCCCGAAAAGAGGTTTGACCTTATTTTTTTTCATGGACACCTCCACAAGCCGGGAGGTTTTGGCCCCGATGCCGGGCAGGCAGAGCATCCGATCCAGGGTCTCCACCACCGTAACCTTGACCCCCAAAGAGGATAGAATAAATGCAAATTCACACCCCACGACGCCTCCGCCTATAATCACTAAAGATTCCGGCAAATCCGTCCAGTCCAGCACATCATCACTGGACAGAATGTGCCCATGGTCAATGGGAAATGCAGGAATGGACAGGGGATAAGACCCCATGGCCAGGATCAGCTTGTCATATGCCATGGACTCGGTTCCACCTGAGTTAAGCCGGACGTTCACCTGGCCCGGGCTTCCCAGGACGGCCTCCCCCTGTACCAGGGTCACCTTATTTTTATCCAAAAGTCCTTTGATCCCCTTTTGCTGGGTCTGAACCACTCTCTGTTTCCGGGCCTGAAGCCCAGCCATGGAAAAGGCCGGGCTGTCTTTTTTTTCAAACCCGTATGCATCCATTTTTTTTAGATCATCGGCAATATCTGCGGACCGGCGGAAGATTTTGGACGGAATACAGCCCCGGTTCAGGCAGGTTCCCCCAAGGTCATTCTTTTCAATGAGTACTGTGTTATACCCTTTTTGGGCAGCCCGGACCGCAGCGGTATAGCCGCCGGGTCCACCGCCCACCACAATTAATTTCATCATCAGATCTATCCTATCTATTCTGTTATCACTTCAAATTCAGGAGCGGCAACGATGACCCGTTTTATTTTACAGGCCGCTACCGTATTTTTAAGAATTTTTTCCGTCTTCTCATCAATGTCTTCGGACAGTTCAAGCCGGAACCGGATCAGAGGAATCATTCCGGTCTTGGGATCTGTTTCATATTCAAGGCTCAGTTTAACCTCATCCAAATCAATGCCCTTACGGTTGCACAGAGAGGCAAGCCCTAACCCTGTGCAGGAAGCCAAAGAGCTCAAGAATAGCTCAAGGGGTTTGGGATACTCCCCTGCCCCACCTTTATCTAAGGGTACATCAGAATAAATTTCCTTATCACCGATGATGGTTTTCATCCGGGTATGATCCGTAAAACTAACCTTTACTTCTTCCATTCTTCTTTCTCCTTAAATTTTCAGTACGCAATAATCCATCCATGCAGGTAAAATGCAAAACTCGGACCATTTATCTTAACCTGCCCCATCCTGGACATATCCCTCTGTAATTTAAAGATTTCCCACCCTCCCACATCTCCCATTGACAAATCCACTCAAGTCAGGTTAATTTATCAACGACAAATTTGTCGCAACATTAAATCCAAAGGAAAAACCGATGACCGGAAAACCCTCACAAGGAGGATATTTGAACAATGCCATACAAAGCCTTCTCAAAGGGCTGGCAGTCATGACCTTTGCAGGAGAGTTGGATGAAAACTGGCACCCCACCCTCACGGATGTGGGTAAAAATTGTAAAAAAATAACCGGTTTTTCCAGGCATGACCTGCTGGAGCCCGGAGATAATGCCATTGAAAAACTGGCCCTGAAAAATGATTTCACAAGCTTCAGGGCCTCATATTTTAAAACCATGGAACTTGGCACCCCCTACAGCCTGATCTACCGACTGAAAACATCATCAGGCCGAATCAAATGGGTATTTGAGCACGGGATTCCCGAAAAAATCCTGCCGAAAGACAAGGCCATTAACCGAAAACGGATCAAAGGCATTCTCTGTGAGGTGAAAAAACAGCGACTCATGTCCTTCATGGCCCTGAAAAAAACCCGGCTATTTTCTTTTCCCACGAAAAAAGATCCCCTGGATTCAATCCTCTCGGCCAGTAAATCCATGGAACCCATATATTCTTTCATCCGCAAAGCAGCCCAGAGCGACTCCAGCGTCATCATCACCGGGGAAACAGGTACGGGAAAAGATCTGCTGGCCAAAGCCATCCATGATCTAGGCACTGGCCAGGGCAATTATGTGCCTGTAAACTGCACGGCTATTTCTCCTGAACTCATTGAAAGTGAATTTTTCGGATATAAAAAAGGGGCCTTTTCCGGTGCTGCAAAAGAAAACCCTGGATTCCTTGCCACAGCCAACAAAGGAACCCTCTTTCTTGATGAAGTAGGGGATATCAGCCTTCCCATGCAGACCAAACTACTCAGGGCAATAGACAGCCAATGCTTCATGCCCGTAGGCGCCAACAGGGAGCAGCACTCTGAATTCAGACTCATCACCGCCACCAATAAGGATCTTGCCTCCCTGGTCCGGAAGAATAAATTTCGAAGTGATTTCTTTTACAGAATCCATGTCCTAAATGTACATCTCCCCCCCTTACGGGAAAGGGAAGAGGATATCACTCTGCTGGCTGATTATTTTCTGGCCCGCCATACACAAAACAAGCAAACCTCCCTGCCAAATGACATCTACCAGGTATTAAAGACCCATCATTGGCCGGGAAACATACGGGAACTCCAGAATGTAATCGAGCGGTATGTGACCCTGGGCACCCTGGTTTTTTCCTCCCTTGAATTCGACTTTGAATCTCCGGTGCCCTTGCCCCAGGAGAAACAGACAGTGGGTCCTGCCCCAAAACCACTTTCAAACAAAGTCACCCGGGTGAACCAGACCCTGGAGGCCTATATGCACCAGGCGGAAAAAAAATTTATCCAGGCCGAACTGAAATCCCGGGACATGGATATGCATAAAACAGCCGAAGACCTTGGCATCAGCCTGAGAACCCTGCAGCGGAAAATAAAGGCTCACGATCTGCGACAATAATGTCGCAGATCATTAAACTTCCAGATACAGCACCCCATTTTCAACGACAACTTTGTCGTATGCTCTGAATCTCGCCCGAATTTCCCCGTTAATCCAGCCCTTACAACCCTTGTTATTGTAGCTTTCAGCCTTTTAAGATTTTTCTAATTTCATCTGGTCCGCATTTTGCATATTGAATAGATCAAGAAAAAATAAATAAAATACCATATTATACACAGGAGACTTAACATGAATCATCTGATCAATCCTATTTCCGACCAGGAGAAAGACGCCCTGCATAGGGCCAGCATGACCTTGCTGGACAAAAACGGGGTAGTATTCATGAGCGATACTGCAGTTGAGTACTTTAAGAATGCAGGATTCAGGCATGAGGGGCAGAGAGTATTTATCACAGAGAAACAGGTTTTTGCAGCTCTGAAAACCGTCCCAAAAACCTTTGAATGGGCAGCCCGGGATGAAAAATTTAACATCACCATCGGTGACGGTAGCGCCCATGTCCAGCCCAATGCCGGGGCCGTATATTTCCATGACCATGCAAACGGAAAACGTAAGGCCACTATTAAAGACTTTTCCAATATCATCAAGGTCTGCCAGAACCTGGATGCAGTTTCCCTTAACGGTTCCATCCCGGTGGACCCTTCAGATGTACCCGGCCCTCACAAACATCTGTTCCAGGCCAGGGAAACATTGAAACATACGGACAAACCCTGGATCTTCGGGGCCTATGACCAAAAAGCGGCCCAACAGGATCTTGAAATGGCGGCCATGGCATCAGGCCAGTCCGCCCTGGGACAAGACCACAGGGTAGGTGTGGTGGTCAACCCCCACAGCCCCCTGGCCTTTGAGCCGGAAGGCTGCGAAGTCATCAGAACCTATTCATCCGCCAACCAGGTAGTCCTCATGGCACCGGCCATCATGGCCGGCATGACCGGTCCCATTGACCTGGTAGGCATGTCTGCCCTCCAGAATGCAGAGATCCTTGCCGGAATCGTCTTTACCCAGCTGATCCGACCCGGCGCCCCTGTGATGTACGCCACTTCTTCCACGGTCGGGGATATGAAACGGGCCTCATTCTGTGCGGGCAGCCCTGAAACCATGCTCATCAATATGCCCTGCCTTCAGATGGGCCGGGAATATTACAACCTGCCGGTCCGGACTATGTGCGGCCTCACCGAGGCAGACCAGATCAATGTCCAGGCCGGGTATGAAACCATGATGAGTTTCATGTTTGGATTTCTGGGCGGCGCCAATGTCATGGTCCAGTGCCTGGGCACCCTGGAAGCCCTGATGACAACCTCCATTGAGAAAATCGTCATTGATGCAGAATTGGTCTCCCGGATGCAGCGCTTTAAAAAGGGCCCTGACTTTTCCGTGCTTGACGAATCCGTTGGCACCATGCTGGAGGTGGGCAGCAAGGCCAACTATATTCAGCACCAGGACACCTTTAAAAAATTTCGATCCCTCTGGAGCCCTGACATCTCAGTCTGGGGCAAATCCAGTGAAGAAGATAACACCATTATCCGGGCACAAAACAAGGTTTCCGAAATTCTGGAAACGGCCAAAGAACCTTTGTGCGATGCTTCCATAGCAGCAGACCTGGACGCATATGTTCAAAAGAATACCAATAAATAACACCAATAACAAAAACAAGAAAGAGAGAGAGAGACATGGCAGATAAAAAAGTAATTCTCATTATCAGTCAGGATGCAAAACTGGCCGGCGGCGACGCCGTGACCAAATTTACCAAGAAAGCCGCCAAGGCTGAAAACTATAAGGGCGGCGACCTTTTGGCTTTTGCCAAGTCCGTTACCGGAGGTGTTGCTTGTGGCCCGGCTAAAATCAAGGAATCCTTTGAAAAGGATTCCGCATTTGTATTTGTGGAAGCCGACACGGATATGGAAGACTGCATGGCAGAGGTCATGGCTGTGGTTGACAGGAGAACCATGGTTGTATGGGCAGGTAAAACCACGGTCTGGTTCGGGGGGCTAGGCACCAAAAAAGGTGGTAACACCGCCAGGGAAATCAGTGCTGTCGACATTATCCCCACCATTTCCTACGTAGCGGACATCCCCCTCACCGGTGATGAAGAAGGGGCGGTCATCTATCAGGTACTCAAGGATCCCAATCTCAAGGCAAAGGAAATAAACCGCCTTAAGGATTCGGTCTCAAGAATGGAGGCTGCCATGGAAAGAGCAGAAGGACACGATCCCTGGACAAAACACGATTGCTCTTAAATTTAACCATTAAACTTTTTGACCCGAAAATCAAAGGAGTAGATATATAATGACAGCCCCAAAAAAAGTGGCCATGCTCGGCTTTGACAGCGCCATGCTCCACTTCATAGAAGATCTCATCGGTGAAGGCCTTTTGCCCAACTTTAAAAAACTTTTTAAAAACGGCACCATTGCGGACGAGGCCTATTGCCCCTACCCCACAGTAACACCACCCAACTGGGCCACCCTGGCCACAGGGGCCACGGCCGGTACCCACCAGGTCACCGACTTCTGGGTCCATAAAACTGGAAACAACCCCACAAGCGCCAATGCATCAGCCGCTTTCAATGCCTTTCATGTCCAGGCGGAAACCATCTGGGAAGCAGCTGCCAAGGCTGGGAAAAAATCCATTGTCCTCAACTATCCCGGCTCCTGGCCCCTCCATGAAAAAAATCCGGAAGTAGCAGATAATATTACCATCGTAGGCGGTTGCGGCCTTACCGTAGGTACCATCACCGATGGTAAACTTGCCGAAGACCGCGGTCTTCCCCTCGGATATATCACCGGGGCCCAGGCTTTTTGTTATCCCCATATGATTTCTTCCCAAACTTACCCTTTAGGCGTCCGGGCCGAGCCCAGAGATGCCTCCGGTTGGAAAAATGTAGATGAGATGGGGGACTTCCCCCTTGAGGTGGAATTCACCCTGAATCTGCCCCTGGGCATCACCCGCCCGGGAAAAAACACCTGGTATCTGCTGATCAGGGATATGGGTGACGAGGGCTACGACACCCTCATGCTATCTCCGGAAAAAGACGGTTCCAAAGCGTTTTGCACCCTGAAAACCGGGGAATGGTCTTCCAGGATCGAGACCCAAGTGGAACAGGCAGACGGCAATATGCGCAAGGTATCCTTCATGGCCAAACTCATTGAATTGGAAGAGGATGCCGAAGACTATGCTCTCTATCTGACTGAAATGGTCTCCCCGGACGGGGAACTCTGGTGCCATCCGCCTGAAAAGGCCGCAAAGCTGCTGGAAGTTGAGTCCACCCCCACCATCATGGGCGGATTCCAGCACCGGTCAATGGAATGGTTTGACGAGTCTATGTTTAAAGAACTCATTGAAATGCACAACAAATGGCTGAATCATGCCGCCATCACCCTGTTAACGGAAAATGAGTGGGATGTATTCTACCTGCACACCCATCCCACTGATTTCATTTACCACTATCTGATCAACCAGTTGGATCCGGAAATGGCAGATAGCCCGGAACGCCATGAAGAAGCCAAGGCGCTTCACAAAGCGGTATATATGGGGGCGGACAAGACCCTTGGTGCCATTATGGATGTATTGGGGGAGGATGTTCTCACCATCGTGGCGGCTGACCACGGCTCAGTGCCCGACGGGTCCCATTTCGATCCCTATGATGCCCTGGTCCAAGCCGGTCTGACCACCCTGACCACGGCAGACCCCAATGATCTTCCCGATGATTTTGAATTCATGCCCGAAGCCATGCAAAAGACAGAAGGTATCACCTGGACCCGGAAGCCTATTCTCAATCAATCCAAGGCCCTGCCACAGCGCCTGCTGTTCATCTATGTGAACCTGAAAAGTAAATTTCCCGACGGCTGCGTGGAAGATGAAGAATATGAAACGGTTCAACGGGATATCATTGATGCCCTGTATGCTTTTAAAGACCCGACAACTGGCCGCCATCCCGTAGCCCTTGCGCTAAGCAAACGGGATGCCCGTCTTCTGGGCCTTTATGGCGAGCAATGTGGGGATGTGGTTTATGCCGTACATCCGGAATTTTCCGGCCAGCACGGCAATATCCTGCCCACGGCCAGATGGAGCGTTGGTACTCTCCAGCCCCTGTTGGCCTTCCACGGACCGGGCATCAAATCCGGATTTCGAATGGACAGGGCCTGCAACCTTTGGGATGTGGTGCCCACGGCCTGCTATCTTACAGGCTTGCCCGTTCCCGAACAGACCGAAGGCGCCGTTATCTACCAGCTGCTGGAAGATCCAAACAAAAAAGGATAGCCGCAGTAATAGACCCGCCCCGGAAGCCCTCAACAACTCCCGGGGCACCACCTGAAAAATGGATACTAGCACCTGGGTCCAAATTTTCAAAAAAATAGCTTAACTTAAAGTGCTCAATATTGGGGGAGGATCATAAACCCCTTGTATTGAAAGACGGATCTTTCATTTTGATTAGGAAATTCAAGATAAATATTTAGCCAGCATCTGTGCCAATTGGGAAATCACAAAGGGCTTTTCAATGCTTGCCGTAAACCCAAAGGATTCAGGCGTGGCAATGGCGGTATCTTCAGAATATCCGCTGGCCACAAAAACCGGTATTTCTTGATCGATTTTACGGATTTTTCGGATGGTATCCTTTCCCCCTAAGCCGCCGGGAATGGTCAAATCAAGAATTACGGCCCGAAAGGGGTCCCCCTGGTTTCGGGCGGTTATAAAAGCGTTCAGCGCCTCCTGGCCATCCCGGGTGGGCACAACAAAAAACCCCATACCCCCAAGCATTTCCCCAAGCATTTCCCGGATCAGTTGTTCATCGTCCATGATCAACAGTCTGCCAACGCCCTGATAGCGTCCTTGAATGGCTTTTGATTCACTTTTTTTTGCCCTGCCTGTGGCAGGAAGATAAAGGTTAAAAGAAGTGCCATGACCCTGTTCAGATTCAACGTCAATGATCCCGCCATGCTGTTTGACAATGGAATAGGAAGTGGCAAGGCCTAAGCCGCTGCCCGTTTGCTTGGTTGAAAAAAACGGATCAAAGATACGGTTTATATATTTGGGAGGAATGCCGATTCCCGTATCTGAAATAGAGATTTTCACATACTTGCCCGGTGCCAGGGTCAGGGTTTCATCCCGGGTTAACAAAATATTTTGGGCTGTCACCGTGACATTCCCGCCAGAGGGCATGGCATGGTGAGCATTGATGACAATATTATCCATTACCTGACCGATTTGATTTTTGTCATACTCACACATCCATAGATCCGGAGAAATTACAAAGTTACTGGAAACGCTGGAACCGCTCAGGGCAAACTGGGTGGTTTCCTGCAAAAACAGATCAAGGGGTGCCACTTTCTTAATCGGCGAACCGCCCTTTGAAAAGGTCAGCAATTGATGTGTCAGCCCCTTGGCCCTGTCCGAGGATGCCAGCACCTTTGATAAGAAACCTTCAACCTTTTCATCACGGGTGTATTGTAATGCCAAATCAACATACCCAAAAATTCCCCCCAGATAATTGTTAAAGTCATGGGCGATCCCGCCAGCAAGCGTCCCTAGGGCTTCCATCTTCTGGGCCTGCTCATACTGGGTTTCCAGCAGTTTGCGCTCACTGATATCAGTGATATTGACCACCATACCAACAGGGGAACCCATTTCATCCTTGGCCACAGCAGCATTTAATATAATGTCAATCACCTTTCTTTCCTTGGTATACCGCTTTGTTTCAAAACTTAAGGGAGTTCCATGGGCAAAGATTTCCCTGATTTTATCCGACGATATTTTTTCCTGATCTTGGGGGACAAAGGGAATTTTTCTGCCCTCAAGTTCTTCAAAAGTCCAGCCGAATACCCTGGAAAAAGCAGGATTAAGATATTGGGGATGCCCGTTTAAGTCATACATGACCATGGGGTCTGGGTTGGCTTCCAGGATTGCCCACAATTGCTGTTCGTTTTCCAAAAGCGCCTGTTCACTCCTTTTTTTATCCGTCACATCCCTGACAATGCCGTCAACACCCAAAATATCTCCCTTTGTATCCCGATAGAACTGGGCATTGGTGGAGGCCCACCAGACAGATCCATCCTTCCGGGTGAGCTTTGCTTCAAAATTTTGTACCCTCCCCTTCTCTGCTAATTCCTTTAGAAATATTTCCCGTTCTTCCGGATAAAGATAAACTTCTTCGGCCAGGTTCATACCAAGGGCCTCTCCCACGGTATATCCTGACAACGGATACACAGAAGGGGAAATAAAAACAATTCTCCCCCTAGGATCGGTCCGGTATATTAAATCCGGGGTATTGTTGACAACCTTCCGATATTTTTCCTCGCTGGACCTTAACTCCTTTTGGGTGAGCATCTGCTGTGATATTTCCTTTTGCAGCAAAAAAAATATCAAGACAGATGTTATCAAGACAAAAGCCCCGCCCTTAATGGTTTGAATCTGTGTCAAAATCACGGATGATTTCACAAAATAAGAAAGAAGCTGATCGGAAAAAAGGATCCAGAAAACAGAGAATGCCAGATAAAGAAGGGCGATTTTGAACGCCATTTTTTTGTCCTCACTCAAATATTTTTTTTTATCCATGGACAAATTTCCTATATTTTCTCTGGTAATTAAAATAGGAAAGAGGGTGTTCGCAGCGACAAAAAAAAGGGGATGCTATTTTTGATTATAATTTGGATCCCTATACAAGTCAAGACAGGATGCAGGCCCGCAGCAATTCTCAATCACAAATAGGGAGGCGGCCAACGGATCTTTCAAGTTTACTTAAAAAAATCATATACCCATACAGGGCATTATAATAGTTTGTATCCGCTTGCGTCAGAAATGCTCTTGCATCAAGAACTTCAGAAGAGGTGGCAACTTGCTGCTTGTACTGAAGATTTGAAATTCTCCAGTTCTCCTTTGCCTGGGCAAGGGATTGTTTTGCAGTTGCAATATTTTTTTTTGCCACCCCAAGATTTAAAAAGGCATCTTTTATCTCAAGTTTAATCCCATCTTCTATTCCTTTAAGTTTTGATAAAAGCGCATTATGGTCATTTTTGACCCGTAAAATTTTTGATTTTGTCTTGCCGAAATCATAGAACGTCCATGTTGCCATCAGGGCTATTCCTGCATTATAATCATTGGCAAAATCATTGTTTGAGGCCTTAAAATCATCCCCTTCCCTTTCATAACTGCCGATGAGGGCGACACTGGGGTAATAGGCACTTTTTTCAAGATCCATCCGTTTTTCAAGGGTTTTCAAACCAAGCCTGAGAACTTTAAAAACAGGCCGATGTTCCATGGCCATGTTTGTGAGGGACAAAAGTTCATAATCAGACATGGTGATATTTGAAATCTCTTCAATTTTTGTTTTCCTTTCAATCTCATAATCAAGGAGCATATTAAAACCAGACACTGCCATCTTGACCCCGGCCGCAGCTTTTTCAAGATCCTGCCGTACATTTGCCAGGGCAACCTTTGCCCTTAAAAGATCATTATATTTGATCATGCCATGGTCAAACAGTTTTTGCGCATCATTTCCATGGGATTCAAGACTTTCGACAGCATCTTTGGCAATGAGAAAAATTTTTTTTACAAAAAGAATATTAAAGTATGCCTCTTTTACCTGCTGGGTGAGATCTAAAATGGTCTGTTTTTTTTCCTCTTTTTTTATTTCCAGATCAAGCTTGGCCATGTCATGCTGCCTCGAAAGGGCAAAGCCTGTAAAAATGGGTTGTACCAAGGTCACATCCCAGTGAAAAATATTTGAATGGGCTATCTGTATTTGTGTTTTTTCCGGACCAGTTGCCATTTTCAAAACAGGATCATTTTTCAGCCCTGTGTATGAAAAATTTGCAGAAGCAGTTGCAAACATTTGTGCTTTTGCCGTTTTTATCTTCTGGGACGAACTCAGTTTTCTGTACTCAGCTTCTTTAATGGATGTGTTATTGTGAATGGCAATATCAATGGCCTGGGGCAAAGAAAGTATGGTTTCGGGTATTTCATTACAATAACCAATTGCCGAGACACTCAAAAAAACAAAAACAATACCTGTGGTTATGGTTTTTTGAAGGTGATACTGTTTTTTTTGAACTTTTTTTTCCCCGGGTTTCATTACAAGATAGTACATTACAGGCACAATAATAAGCGTAAGAACCATGCCAAAAATGAGCCCGACTGCAAGTACAGCTCCTAGCGGTGCCCACAGCGGTGAGCCGCCCATAATCATGGGAACAACCCCTGCTGCGGCTGCGACGGATGTTAAAAAGACAGGCCGCATGCGCCGTTTCCCTGCTGCCATTGCAATTTTAAAAATATCCGGGTGCGTGTCCTTATTATGAACAAGGAGGTGATCTGCGTAATCCATGAGAATAATACCGTTTCTTACCACAAGACCGCTCAGGCTGATCACACCTAAAAAACCGGTGAACGAAAACGGGTTATTTGTCAGGTAAAGGCCCAAAATTGCCCCAAACCAGCTAAGGGGTATGGTAAAGAGTATAATAAATGCTTTTTTGATACTTTTAAATTGAAAAAGAAGGACCAGAAAAATACAGACAAGGCTTGTCACAAGTGCGGCTGTGAACTCCCCCATGACTTCGACCTGATCTTCTAGTTCCCCCCCGTAATTGATGGATATACCGTCGGGGAAACTGGCTTTAAGGGCGTCAATTTTCGGTTTTATTTCATTGAGGATTTCATTGGGCATCCTTCCCATTTGGGCTTCGCTGCGCACGGTAATAGTTCGGACACCGTTTCTTCTCACAATTTTACCGGTCTGCCATTCAGGCACAACCTTTGCCACCTGCCTCAACGGAACCCTTGCACCGGTAACCGAAGAGGTGATATAAATATTTTCAATATCATCAAAATCTTCTCTGTATTTTGCTTCATGCCGCAAAAGGATATCAATGGGATTATCCCCTTCCCACAGGGTTGAAACGCGAAGGCCTTTAAAACTTGCGGCAAGCATCCTGGCGATATCCACGCTGGAAAACCCCATCCTGTTGGCAACCTCTTCATCCACGTCAATGGATATTCCGTAATAATCCTCCCTGAAATTTGTCCGGACAAAATTGGTTCCCCGGGTATTTTTCAGGAGCTGTTTTACCTGGCCACCGATTCTTTTAATTTCATCAATATCATTTCCCACAACCCTGACCTCAATGGGTGCATCAACAGGGGGGCCCTGCTGGAGCTGCTTTATCAGGATGTCACCGTCAAGAATAAATCCGTCAAGGGTCACCAGCAGTTCATCAACAAGTTGCCTTGTGGCGGTATTTGAAACCGTGTTGATCAAAATCTGGGCATAATTTTTATCCGGTGGCTGGGGAGCATATGTCAAATAAAACCGTGGAGAAGAACACCCGATAAAACTGGCTATATCCACGATTCTATTGTCTTTTTCCAAAAAGTTCTCAATCTTTGCCACGGCACGATCCGTTGCTTCAAGATTTGTACCCTGGCTCATATAGACTTCAAGGCAGAACTGATTCCTTTCAATAAGGGGAAACATCCTTACCTCAAGCCGGCTCATAAGAAAGCCAGCACCCACAACGGCAAGAACCCCGATAAGCACGGTAAGCTTTGGCACCTTAAAGGCGTTCTTGAGGACAAAATCATACCCCCTCTGCAGGATATCCAGAAAAGAAACTCTTTTTTTCTTTTTTGAATGCAATCCGGTTTTTATGAAAAAATAACACAGAAACGGTGTCAGAAGAATGGCCACAAACAAAGAAACAATCAGCGCAACCGTCACGGCAATGGGAAGGGTGAACAAAAATTCCCCGGCATTTCCCGATAAAATAAGGTCCACGGGAATAAAGGCGCAGATAATGGCAATGGTGGCTGTAAGAATGGGAACAAACAGCTCTGTGGCGCTCATCCAGCCCGCTTCCCACCGGTCCATGCCGTGATCGAGTTTATCAACATAATCGTCAACAATGACAATGGCATTGTCCACAACCATGCCGAGCACCACAATAAGGCCGGCCAGAGTCATTTGCTGCAGTTCAATGTCCAGCACATCCAGAAAGGCAAAGGTAATCAGCACGGTTATGGGGATCGCAAGGGCTGCAACTGCGGCCATTCGAAGGGGTAAAAGAAGCATGGTGACAATGATGACGGCGGCAATGGCGATTAAAAATTCCTTGAGAAAATGATGAATACTCTCATAAACAACCCCTGGCTGGTCAACGATTTTCTTGATCCTGACATCCGACGGAATCCGTTTTGCGGCAATTTTAAGTTTTTCACTGATTTTTTTACCAAAATCAACAATATTATAATCCGCCTGCATCTCCACAGACAGCAAGAGCACTTTATGACCATTAACCCGGACAAAAGAATCAGGTTCTTCATAGCGCCGCTCCACGTTTGCAAGATCCTTTACACGAACAACCTCGCCCTGGGGGGAAACATAGACCTGCTGCATTGAGATCTGTTCTTCGGATGTATATTGATCCTTTGTGTGGATAGGGGCTTCGGAATTTTTAGATTTGATTTCACCTGAATAGCTGATGGTATTCTGTGATTTCATGGCCAAAATCATTTGGGGCAGGCTGATGCCAAACTGAGAAAGCTTTTGGGAATTACTGGTGACATAAATCTGCTCTTTTTGTTCACCATAGCGTTTGAGTTTTGAAACCTCGGGCAGAGGGCGCAATTCATCTTCGATGATTTCAATATAATCTTTTAATTCAACATAGGTATGCCGGTCTGATTCAACCGTGATCAAAAGAGCGATGGTGTCCCCGAAATCACTGTTGATAATCGGGCCGAGCACCCCTTTGGGCAAGGCGGTATTTTTAAGCTCATAAAGGCCGTGCCTCACCTTGGACCAGAACTTATCTTTATTTTTCACCCATCCCTGAAGTTCTAGGGTTATCACACACAGCCCGTCCGATGAGGTGGAAAACGTTTCATCCTTCTTGATTTCATCATAGCGGAACAGATATTGTTCAATCTTTTTGGTGACCTGCTCCTCCACCTGTACAGCCTTTGCACCGGGATAGGGCATAATGATAAGACCCTGACGAATGGTCATTTTCGGATCTTCACGTCTGGCCATGTGGGTGAGAGAATAAACCCCCACAAGAAGAAACATCAATGTCAGTATCAGACTCACCTGGCGGTGCTTCATGGAAGCTTCTACAATATTCATTTATTTACCTTTGCTCTGGGCTTGGAAAAAATAATCAGTTTTCAATGATGGTAATATCGCATCCGTCCGTCAGCTTGTGCTGGCCGGCAATGATAAAAATATCCTCCGGCAGCAGGCCTCGTTTAATCCTGATTTCGTTTTTATGGACAGATCCCGGGAAGACCCGCCTGCGAAATGCCTTTAAATTTTGCTTGTCCGCAAGGAATACATAGGTCAGATTATCGAAATCGCGCACAATAGCACGGCTGGGGATGGTCAATAAATCAATTTTATTTTCTGTTTCAATGGCGACATTTGCGATCATTCCGGAACGTAGGATAAATCCAGGATTGTCCAAAAAAATTTTTGCCGTATAGGTTCTTGTTTGGGGGGTCGCCACCGCACTCAGATACTTGACGATCCCAAAAAATATTCCATCATCAAGAGCCGGAACCGTTACCCTAGCCTTTTGATCGATTTTTATTTGTCCTATTTCCGATTCAGGAATTGATGCGCAGGCATAAATTTTGTCATTTTTCACAACGGTAAAGACAGGTATTCCTGGAGAAATCATCTGACCTATTTCTATGGCTTTCATTCCGATTACACCGGAAAAGGGTGCTCTAAGTTTTGTATCCCTTACCTGTTTTTTTGCAATATTTTTTCCGGCCCTGGCCTGGGCGAGTCCCGAAGTAATTTCAACAAGGGTTTTCTCGGGTATTACCCCCTCTTTAAACAAAGGTGTCAGCCGGTTGAATACATCTTGTGCTTTCATGAGCTGAGCCTGGGCAATCTCAAGATGACTTTGATAATCATCTATTTCAACTTCTGCTACCACCTGATTTTTTTTTACACGGTTTCCCAGGTCAAAATTTACCCTCACTATTTTTCCCGGAATCTGAAAGCTTATGGGAGCTATTTTTTCTGCTTCAAGAAAACTGCTCACTAAAATAGAAATATTATCTGAAACCATTGTGACTTTTCTGACCGCTACGTTTACAGGTTTTGGGGGGGGTGTTTCTATGGCATCAGAGTCCTTGCATGAAGACAAAAAAAATCCCACAAGCATCATTGCCATGCAAAAAACGATTGTTTTTATGAACAGCTGCCTGAAATCAGCCATTTTTTAAATCTCCTTGTTTGATTGATTCAAAATTAAATTTTTGTGCTATCCATATGGTGTAATGAATCAGACCAAACTCCTCAAGCACATTTATAAGGCATGAACTCAGCAGGGTTTTTTGTTGAGAAACATTCACAGTATCCCAGTAAAGATGGATGCTAAGATCCGTATTAAGTGTTGCATGGGAATAGACCTGCATCGATATAAGGCCTGCGCCTTCATAATCTTTTGTTAACGGCTTGATAAATTTATCGACCATATTTTCAAGGTTTTGTCCGGATGTTCGAAATTTTATCATCTCAAGCCATTTCATTTGTTTACCCTCCTTGGTTAATTGGATAAAATTTAAATCGCATAAATTGTGCCAATGCATAATACTCCAAAATAACAAATAGTTACAAACTATGATCTTTACAAAATTATTAAATATGACAATTACTATTGCCGTATTTGGCAATTTTGATATATCTATACCGAATACGGCACTTTTTTTTCGTAAAAATGAGGGGAAATGCGTATGGATAAAAAAAATATATTTTTCCGGACAGTCACCATGCTGATTTGCAGCAGCCTTGAAATTGAAGTGGCCCTCGTAAGATGCCTCGCGTATTTAAGAAAAAACATGCCGGCAGATGAAATATGTATATCTTTATACGAACCGGGTTTAAGTGCAATCAAAATTGTTGCCCGGGCAAAAAAAGATGCTGGCATGCTGTCGAATGTCCTTATCCCGGTGCCAGAAAGTGCAAGATCCAAAATTAAAGAAAGTGAACTTCAAAAAGTTAAGATAATTAATCAGCTGGCGCTTGATGAAATTGCAAGGTTAATCACACCGGCCATTCATAAATCTGATCATTCGGGCCTTGTCATGCAGCTGAAAATTGAAAAAAAACTATTGGGTGTACTTCTTATTTCTGGAAAAGGTAGAGACAGATATACAAAGGAACATGCCGATCTGCTTTCCATAGTGGCCGATCCTTTTGCAATTGCAATGTCAAATGCCTTAAGATACCAAGAAGTCACAAGGCTCAAAGACATGCTGGCCGATGACAATCGCTATCTTCGCCGGGAACTTCGCCATCTTTCAGATAATAAAATCGTAGGAGAAGATTTTGGGCTCAAAGAGGTTATGGAGATGGTCAGGCTGATCGCTTCGCTGAGTAATCCCGTAATGCTGTTAGGGGAAACCGGTACAGGAAAAGAATTAATTGCAAATGCGATACATTATTCTTCACCCAGAAACAATGGTCCTTTGATTAAGGTAAATTGCGGCGCTATCCCCGAGACCCTCATTGACAGTGAATTTTTTGGCCATGAAAAAGGTGCCTTCACAGGTGCCATCTCCAGAAAAATAGGAAAATTTGAAAGAGCCCATAAAGGAACAATTTTTCTTGATGAAATCGGAGAACTGTCCCTCAATGCCCAGATGCGGCTTCTTCGTGTGATCCAAAATAAAATAATTGAAAGGATAGGCGGAGCCGAGCCGGTGCCGGTGGATATAAGAATAATTGTAGCCACCCACAGGAATCTTGAAACCATGGTAAAAACCGGACAATTCCGTGAAGATCTGTGGTTCAGATTGAATGTGTTCCCCATAATCGTACCACCGCTCCGGCAACGAAAAAATGATATTCCCGCCTTTGTGCAGCACTTTATCGAACAAAAAGCAAAAGACCTGGGGATACTCAATTCACCAGCCCTTGCACCGGGAGTAATCGACCGGCTGATGGCCTATCATTGGCCAGGTAATGTCCGAGAACTTGAGAATGTGGTTGAACGTGCCATGATTCTATGCCGGGATAATATTTTGACATTTGACCAATTTGAAACCGCAAGTCAGCAGGGATCAATATTTGTGGATAATATGGACATAGATCCTTTGAATAGTGTTGTGATCCGCCATATAGAGCTTGCTCTTAAAAAATCAAAGGGAAAGATTCATGGCTCAAAGGGGGCTGCGGCTATGCTTAAAATAAATTCAAGTACCCTAAGAAACAGGATGAAAAAATTGGGGATTCGTAAGGGGTAATCTACTTTGGAAACATCAATCCTGGGAAAAAAGAATTCTTCATGAAGCACATGAAGGAAAAAAAATTCTTCATGCGCTTCATGGTGAAAAAAATTTAAAACAAAATAGGCGGTTAATCTCTCTGTTGTTCACCCATTTTCATGCCTAAATCCAGGGCTCGTTTGTTCATATCCATAAAATCCTTGGGAATGGTGGTTTCCAAAACCTTGAGGATGGAGTCTGGTTTTACCAACTGGGAAATTCCAATGAGGGCACCCAGCATAAAGATGTTAAAGACAATGGGTTTTTTGATTTTTTCCATGACCGTATCATACATGGGCAGGCAAATATGTCGTGCAGCCACCTTTTTTTCAATGGTCACATATTTTGAATCTACCAATAAAAGCCCCCCCGGCCGTAGGATCGGGGAAAATTTGTTATAACTATCCTGGGTCAGGCTGACCAGAATATTGGGCTGGATCACCT